>JBBPIJ010000006.1:0-76246 GCA_038040395.1 Actinomycetota bacterium | reverse complement strand
GGGCACTCAGCGACACGTCAGGAAACCGGGAGACAGTGCTCACGGGACCGCACCATCCCGCTTCCCTGACCGGCGAGCCCTCCCGCCCGGCGGAAACGGGCTCCGGGCTCGCCTCGCGCCGCTGAGCGCCCTCCGGCCGGCGGGCCGTGTGTCCTAACACTGTCCCACCGGCCTACGGGCACTCAGCGACACGTCAGGAAACCGGGAGACAGTGCTCACGGGACCGCACCACCCCGCTTCCCTGACCGGCGACAGGCTCCCGCTGGGCGAAGCCCGGCTCCGCCCGCCGCCTCGCGCACCTCCGCGCCCTCCTGCGAGCGGCCCGTGCGTCGTAGCACTGTTCCGCTCGCATACGGGCACGAAGCGACACGTCAGGAAACCGGGAGGCGGTTTTTAGGGGACCGCACCACGTTGCTTCCCTGACCGGCGAGACCTCCCGCCCGGCGGAGCCGCCTCTCGGATTGTGCTCTCCTAGTGACCGCGCTCGCGGCCGCGCCAGTAGGCGACGGCGGCGACAGGTCTCGAGACAATCGCGGTTCCATCCCGATCGCGGGCGACGAGCATCCGCGGCTCCATGAAGTCGTCCACCCGATCCTGCGGGACGCTGTACTCGAAGCCCCCGTCCGCCTCGATCGCGATCCGTACACGGTCACCGTCGCCGTAGTCGAGCTCGAGCGAGGCGGCGCCCTCGGCGCTCACATGACCCTCGAGACCGTAGACCTTCGTCAAGTCCGACTCATCCGAGCGGGTACTGACGAAGAGCGGGGCGGCCTCGTCGGGAACGGCTTCGTCGTCCCAGTCGGCCGGAACCGTGCTGGTCGCGAAGATCGCGCCTCCGTCGTCGCGCGCGATCAAGCGGAACCCAGAGGTGTGCGCGGAGGCGCGGTGCTCTGCGGGAACCTCGAACACGAAGTACCGGTCCTCGCCGAGCGGGATCGCATCGCTCCCCCCGTCCTCGTAGGCGATCACGAGCTCTGCTCCCTGTGCAGCGTTCAGCCTGCCGGCAAGGACTACCGGAGCTTCGTCTCCGGCCCTGTCGTCTGACGGGACGGTGACGTCGATCGGACGAGCGATTTGGTCGGATCCGGTGGTGCACGTGGCGCCGCGCCCGCGATCGTCTGCCGTCACGAGCTCCGTGCAGCGGCCCCCGTCCTTGAGTGCAGCCGCATACAGCGTCGAGGATCCGGTTGACGCGACTGCGCTTGCATGTTCGACGTCGGGGTTCAGGCGCAGGTCCTCGGGGAGCCCACGATCGACGGCGGCGAGCTCCCGCTTCACGTGCTCGGGCGCGGGCCAGCCGAGAAGGGTCGCCGCACCGAAGGCCCCGCCTGCGACGACGAGTGCGGCCATGCAGGCGATCGCCGCAGCGCGCAGTTTGTGCCGGTGGGCACGGCGGCTTTCCAGATGCCGGCCGTAAGCCGCGGCGAGGTCGTCATGGAGAGCGTCGTTAGCGGTCATCCTCTCCTTCAATGCGCCGAGCGGCGGAAACGTTTCCGTCTCACCGGTGTATATGGGGATGACGTGCTGGAAACCGATGCAGATCTGGTCCGCCGCGCGCGCGAGGACCCCGAAGCCCTCGGCGAGCTTTACCTGCGCTGGAAGCAGCCGATCTTTCTCTGGTTCCGTGCCCGCGTTCCCGAATCAGAAGCAGCGGAGCTGACGGCAGAGCTCTTCGCGCAAGTGGCGCTCAACCTGAGGCGCTTCCGCGACGAGATGGGCGGCTCGGCCGGGCCGTGGCTCTACGGCATCGGGAAGAACCTGCTCCGCCGGTACTACGAGAGGGGCCGCGTCGAGCGGGAGGCGCGTGAGCGCCTCGGGATGCCGATCCGCTCGTACGAGGCCGACTTCGAGGCGGTCGATGATCGTTTGTCCGCCGACGGCTCGGTCCTCGCCGCCGCGCTCGAGACGCTTCCGGAGGGCCAGCGGGCCGCGCTCGAGCTCCGCGTGCTCGGCGAGCGGCGCTACGAGGAGATCGCAACCGCTCTCGGCTGCACCGAGGTGGCCGCGCGTTTGCGGGTCATGAAGGCCCTCGGGAAGCTCGCTCGGCTCGTCAGGGCTCCGACCGGCTAGGGACGAACTGGCAAACCGACGCGGGCGCCCCGCCGGTGCCCACTACTGCGAATCCAGTACGCAAGAGATCGTGCAATTGCCGTCTTTAGGAACCGCCGCGCGATTCATAGAGTCCATTGGGTAACGCCTTGGCGAGGGGAGCCACGGTCCTGCGGCGATCTGGGGAGGAAGAATGGATTCAGTAAGCGACACGTCAACGTGTGCGACGGCGACGCTGCGCGCGAAAGCCGCAGCGTCCAACAATGAGACCGAAGGGCTGAAGAAGAAGCGCCGAGGCCGGCGTTATCGCGCCCTGCTCGCGGTCCCACTTGCGCTCGTGCTGTGGACCGCGCTCGCACTCGTAACTGCTGCCCCTGCCGCGGCGACGGAGGCTCGTCATCGCCTGCTGCGCTTGCCCTGCACTGGTCTCTTGCGGGGGGCGATGCTGACAAGACCGCGCCGGAGGCAACGGTGCCTCCTGCGCAGTACGCCAGGCGCGCGGACGAGTTGTGCCGCCGTGAGATCGTCCGACTGACCGACCTGCGCGTTCGACAGCGGCTCCACAAGATCCAAGTGAGCGCCGGCACAGAGGAGGAGAAACTGGCGCGCGCGGCACCAGTCCTGGCCGAACAGTTGCGTGTCATCTCAGAGTTCCGGCGCGACTTCGAGCTGCTCGGCTGGCCGAGCGCGCACCGAGATGATGCAGAAGCATTGATAAGCAAGACAAGCTCGGCCGAGAAAGAGCTCCAGCGCGTGATCGACGCGGGACGGTCGGGCGACGCAGCGAAGGCAGGGGATGCCCTGCGCCGGTACTACGGTTTTGCGACCCAGTCAGCCTCGATCGCTCGGGACTCGAAACTCAACTTCGCGATTTGTGGTTCGGGGGCATGAGCGCCGGAGCCGTGACAGGTGAGAACGAAAGAGGGGGCGCCAATTTGGCGCCCCCTCTCGTTTCATCTGTCGATGTGACTAGCGCCGGCCGACGACGAGCTTGACCGGATAGCCGCGGCGCTTGATCGTGCCGGGCCGCGGGCTCTGCGAGATGACGCGTCCGACTCGCCGTGATTGTGCCCGCCGGATCCGTCCGACCGAGCAGTGTGCGCGGCGGATCTTGGTCTTCGCCTTGCCGAGGGTCAGCCCGACCACTCGCGGCACCCGGCAGCGCACTGTTGGAGGTGGCGGCGGAGGCGGAGGTGGAGGCGGAGGCGGAGGTGGCGGCGGCGCAGGCGGAGGTGGAGGTGGAAGTGGAGGCGGAGGTGGCGGCGGCGGTGGAGGCGGCGGAGGTGGCGGCGGCGGAGGCGGAGGTGGAGGTGGAGGTGGCGGAGGGGGTGGTGGTGGCGGCGGCGGAGGCGGCGGCGGTGGTGGCGGTGGTGGCCCTGCGCCCGGCAGCGGCCACACATAGGCGCCGCGGCCTCGCGTCCAGGCCGAGAGCGTTGTCGAACCGCGGTCGATCTGGAGATCCCAGATCATCGTGTGCGCCATCCCGTTGTCGAACCGGAACCACGTCGGCGAGGCGACCGTGATGTCGTCTGTGTAGTACACGCCCCAGTCGGTCCCGGCATAGACCTGGGCCGGGATGTTCGGGTTGACGATGATCGAGTCGACCGGGATGTCGGGCAGGTTGCCGCTCTTGTTGGCCCACGCGAACGTTCCGCACGTCGCCGTGCACGTGACCTGGAAGACGTGGCCGGGCGTCGTCGGCGTGTTGGCGTTGAAGCCGCCCAGCGCCGCGTAGCCCGTCGCCACGCTCGCCGTCGGGGCCGACGGGTCGAGCGCGATCCCGAGCACCGGGCGGTTGGGCAGTACGGCGTTGGCGCCCGTGACGTTCACCCAGTTCGCCTGCGACGCAATCCCCGTGCCGAGGTTGAAGCCGATCCAGACGTTGCCGTCGTTCGTGCCGACGATCGCGTCGCTCGCCCACTTGGGCGAGTACTTGACCTGATTGATGAAGGAGCGGTTGCCGAGCGTCTGCTTGGTCATGTTCTGCGTCCCCGGGTTGTTTGTGACGTACCAGCTGGCGCCGTTCATCGTGGCGTTGCCGCCCGCGATCGTCTCCCAGACCCTGGTCGTGCCGTCCACGAGATGGCCGCAACCGCCCGGCGTGCCGGCGGCAGGGCAGTCGTCGCCGCCGGGAATCCCGCCGTGGAAGAGGTCGAAGGGCTGGATGAACGACCGTGTATCGCCGCTCCAGCCGCCGGTCACGCCCGAGTAGCCGGAGCCGCCGACCAGGCAGTTGTTGACGCAGCGATACATCCCGCCGCTGTTGTTTCCTACGAAGTAGCGCCGGCTCGATCCGGTGCCGACGGGATCGATGCGAGCGTAGAAGCCGTCGCCGCCGACCGTCATCTGCCACTGCGCGGGGCCTGTCGGGTAGCCGGAGAAGCCGACCACGCTGGGGGCGTTGTCCTGCGCGCCACCCGCGGCCGATGGGTTCGGGGAGTTGGCGAAGTTACCGCTGATGTCGCCCGAGTAGAACTCGATCGTGTTCAGGCCGTTGTCCATGTTCAGGAACGTCGGAGTGCCCGTCCCCGCGATGTTTGCGTTCAACGTCGCGAAAGCGCCGCCGTCGCTTCCGATCAGGAGGATGGCGGACGACCCTGGTACGAACGCGAGAGCGTGCTGGTCGACGTGCACGACATGGCCGCTCGGGCCGTTGTAGCCGCACGTGAGGTCCGTCAACGACGATCCGGTGCGCGTCGCAAACCAGACGTCGTAGGTGTCGATGAAGAGACGGTCCGCGTTGTTCGGGTCGACCGCAAGCCCCTGGTCGTACCAGTTCTGCGGATAGTCGAAGCCGCAGCCGCCCAGCGACGGGCCGGCCGAGCCCGCCATGAACGACCACGAGGTGCCGCCGTCCGCGCTCGCCCAGATGCCGAGCTGGCACCCGGGAGCGTTGCCGCAGTTGCCGCTGCTTCCTGCGATCGACTGCACCTGCGCGTAGATGACGCTCGGGTTGCTCGGCGCGACCGCGATGTCGATCCTCCCGAGCTGGTCGCCCGTCGTTGGATTGGAGTAGGGGACGCCGCTACCCGCGTTCATGCTCGCGCCGGGTGTGTAAGGGCTACCGGGCACGATCGCGGCGGTGTACACGAACCCGTTCGCATTCGAAGCGATCGACGTGAACGTCGGGCACCCGCTGGAGGGCATCGTTGCGCCGTACAGCCCGTTGGCGCCGTTCATCCCGAGGTCGTACTGAACGGTCGTCGCAAAGCCGCGCACGCCGACCGCGGCGATGATCCGCGTCGTTCCGGCGCCCAAGTTCGTGAGCTCGAGCCCCGTGATGTCCTGCCGCTGCGTCGGGAAGGCATTCGTCACGCAGGGCCCGGTCCAGTTGACGCCGCCGTCGTAGGAGAGGAAGAGGCCCTTCTTGGTGCCCGCGATGACCTTGCTGCTGTTATTGGGATCCACGCGCACCTTGCCGACTGCGTCGTACTGCGGGAACTCGCCGGCCGGCTCGGTGTAGGCCGGGCCGAACACGTTCGCGCCGAGCACTGTCCACGTGGCCCCGGCGTCGGTCGACTTCAGGATCCCCTGGCTGCCCATCGAGAACGAGCCGTAGTTCAGATCCCCGGTGCCCGCGTAGATCGTGTTGTGGTCGTTGGGGTCGAGCGCGAGGGTGTCGATCGCGATCGTGGAAATCAAGGGGCTATCGGTGGTGACGGTCCAGTTCGTGGTGGTGCCACAGCAGTTGACCGTCTTCCAGACCCCGCCGCCAACGGTCGCGGCATAGGCGACGATCGCGCCCTGCACGGTCGTCGTGGGGTCGACCACCATCGCGTTGATCCGGCCCTCGGTGAACCCGTAGTCGTAGCAACCTGTGCAGCCGGTCATGCGTTCCGGCTGCGGGCCGAGAGCCGTCCAGGAGCCTGGACCATTCGAGTCGGGCGCGCGGCGCGCGATGCGGGCGTTCTGCCGCGCGGCATTCCGTAGCCAGGCCGGGTTGAAGTGGCCGGTCGGGTATGTCAGTCGGTCGTTCCAGTACGTGTCCATAGCGGCGAACTCCTCGCCGGTCTCGGCGCCTGGAACAGGCACGTAGCGGACGGGCGAAGCAGACGGGGACGCACCCGTCCAGTGCTGGCTTGCAATGACGAGCGCTACAAACGCCGCTACGCCGACGACGATGGTCGAGATGAACCGCATGCGACGCATAGTTGCCTTCTCCCCTTTTTAGCCCGCGAGCTCGAGCAAGCCCGCGAGCAATGTGGCCTCTCCTGGCCCCGAACCGATGGGTCATACCACCCTAATAGTCGAAAATCAATAGAACGAGGGCGGGTCCGTCAATCGGCTTTCGGCCCAGTTGCTGAGGGCCGCGAGAGTCGCTCTGGTCGTATAAGCATCTTGATGCTATGATGCAAATATGCCGAAGGTGCGAACGACGCTCACCATCGACGAGGACGTGCTGCGCGCGGTCAAAGTGCACGGCGCGCGCACCGGAAAGGGCGACAGCGAAGTGATCGAGGGGGCATTGCGCCGTCAGCTCGGGCTGGACTTGCTCGACCGGCTCTGGCAGGGGGACGACCTCGAGGAGAGCGACGCGCTCGCCCTCGCGATCGAGGCTCAGCACAAGACGCGGCGTCGCCGCCGCTGAGTGCGCGCGGTTCTCGACCCGAATGTCCTGATCGCAGCCCTCCTCGCGTCGCGCGGCGCGCCCGCGCAGATCGTCTCGCGCTGGCCGGCAGGGGAGTTCGAGCTCGTCGTCTCGGAGTTGCTCCTCGCCGAGCTCGAACGGGCGCTGGCTTATTCGAAGATCCGAGCTCGGATCGCCTCAGCCGAGGCGGCCGCATTCCTCGTTCTGCTTCGAGAGGGCGCGGTGCTCGCGCCCGACCCGGCCGAGAGGCGACGCCGTTCAGCCGACCGCGACGACGACTATCTGCTGGCGCTCGCCGAGAGCGAACGGGCGCTGCTGGTTTCCGGCGATGCGCATCTTCTGGATCTCGGGCACGACCTCCCGATCCAGGCACCGCGCGCGTTTCTCGACGCGCTCGCGCCGTGATGGTTCAAGCGAAGCGGAACTGAAGATGCGTGACGCCGGGGGCTTCCATCACCCTGCGCCGGTTCGAGCGAATGCCTCGGCGACGAGCTCCTCGTCGGGTCTGGCCTCGCCGCCTTCATGGCCGTGGAGCTCCCGCCAGGTCGTCGACTCGTAGAGCTACTGGTGGATCCGCTCGCCGCCCTCGCCCAGCGGCTTCTCGACGCCGTCGTCGGGCCCGGCGATGAACCCGTCCAGCGCCATCGTGATGTCCGCAAGTACTCGTCCCATCACACTCGTGGCTTCGGAGGCTAGCTGGCGCTCGGCTACTCGGTGCCGGGCAGCGGCTCGCGGGCGGCGCTCCGCGGGGCTTCGCGGTCGTGCGGCGACTCGATCGTGACGTTCGGGAGCGACCGGTCGAGCCAGCGCGGTATGTACCAGGACTTCTCGCCCAAGAGGGTGAGGAGCGAAGGCACGAGCGTCATTCGCACGACGAGTGCGTCCGTCAGGATCGCGATGGCGAGCAGGAGCCCGAACTCCTTCGAGATGCGATCGGGAGTGAGGATGAAGGCCGAGAAGACCGTTCCCATGATCACCGCCGCAGCGACGACCACCCGTCCGATAGCGGCGATCCCATGCTCGACCGCCGCGGGCGTGGACAGGCCGTGCACATGCTCCTCCCGGATACGGCTCATCAGGAAGACCATGTAGTCCATCGATAGCCCGAACAAGATCGCGAAGGCGATCGGAGGCACGAACGTCTCGATCGGCCCGGTCCGGTCGAGGCCCGTGAGCCCGAGCAGGTGGCCCTCCTGCACCACGAGCGTCAGCACACCGAAGCCGGCGAAAGCCGACAGGATCGTCGTGATCGCCGCCGTCAGCGAGATCACGATCGACCGGAACGCCATCGCCAGCAGGATGAATGTCACGCCGATGACGTAGAGCAGGAAGAGTGGCAAGCGCGACACGATTCGTTCGGCGATGTCCTTGAACGCGGCCGTCAGGCCCGACACGTAGGCCACCGCATCGCCACCCTCGGTCGCCGCCGGCACGACGTCGTTTCGCAAGCGGTCGACGAGCTTGTCCGTCGCCTCGTCCTGGGGCGCGGAGTCCGGCGTCACGAAGACGATTGCGACCGTCTTCTCGTCGTTGAACTGGGGCTTGCGCGCAGAAGCCACGCCCTTCAGTCCCTGCACGCGGTCGTAGATCTTCTGCGGCGCCTGCTCGTCGCCGTTCACGTCCACGACGATCGGGATCGGCCCGTTGAAGCCTGCTCCGAAGCCCTCGGCGAGCAGGTCGTAGGCTCGACGGGCCGTCTGCTCCTTCGGCTGGGTTCCCTGGTCCGAGGCGCCCAGGCGCACGAGCGTCGACGTTGCCGCCAGGCTCAAGACCAGGAGCAGTCCGACCACGAACACTGCGCGCGCATGAGTCGTTACGAAACGGCCCCAGCGGGCGATCAGGGTCTTCTCGCGCGCCTCGTCGGAATCATCGATCGCGGGCAGGAAAGGCACCTTCAGCCGGTCGACCTTGTGTCCGAGCAGCCGGAGCACTGCGATCAGCAGCGAGCTCGCGATGAGCACGGTGGTCAGGACGCCAAGCGCGGAGCCGATGCCGAGCTTGGTGACGAAGTCGAGGCCGAAGAAGGCCAGTCCCGTCACCGAGATCGCAACCGTCATGCCTGCGAAGAGCACGGCCCGGCCCGCAGAGGCTCCGGCCTCGGCCGCGGCGTCGGCCGGTGACAGCCCTTCGTGGAGGAACTGTCTGAAGCGGGTGACGATGAAGAGCGAGTAGTCGATGCCGACACCGAGGCCGATCATCGAAACGAGCAGGGGGGTGATCGTGTTGATGTCGGTCAGGCCGGCGAGGATGAACAGCAGGAGGAACGCGGTCGCAAGCGCCGTGAGTGCGAGCGCGATCGGGATCAGCATCGCCACGAGCGTGCGGAAGACGATGAGCAGCACGATGAGCGCGGCGAGCAAGCCGAGCAGCTCCTGCGTCCCCTGCTCGATTGGTGGGAACTCGGCTTCGCCGTTGTACTCCACCTCCACGCCCGCCGGCTCGACAATCTTGCGAACGGCGTCCTGCACCGCGAGGACAGCCTCGCGGTCCTTGTCGTAGATGATCCGATCGAACTGCGCTTCCGCGTAGGCGATCCGGCCGTCGTCCGAGAACGTGTCCTCGCTGAACGGATCGCTGACGCTCTCGATGCCTGCCTTGTCCTTGGTGGGATTGAACTCCGCGGACTTGAGGAGCGCGATCGCCTTCCTGATCGCCGCCCGCCTCTGCGGCGTATCGAGCCGTTCGCCTTCGGGCGCCGCGAAGACGATGTTCAGGACACCGCCCTGCTCGGCTGCGAACTCGGCCTCGATCAGGTCGGTCGCCTTCTGCGTGTCGGAGCCTGGGATCTCGAACTTGTCGCGCAACGAGCCCCCGACGGTCAAGACGAGGACGACGAGGAGGACGACGATGCCGATCCAGGAGAGGATGACGCGCCACGGATGCGTGGCGCAGGCTCGCGTCCAGCGCGCGAGCGCGCCGGTGGAGAGACGCTCGTGGGCTGCCCGCCGCTCCGTCCCGTCTTTGCTCTTTGGCGTTTTCTCGGTCATGCGTTTTCTAGCGGCGCACCCTACTGACCGCGCGCGACCAGCTGTCGGGGTTCACCAGATCGTTACTAGGCCGGTGCGGCGTCCCGCTCGCGCTTTCGGCGCGAGGTCATCGACTGCCGCTTGCCCGCCGAGAGCTCAACCTTCCGGAGGCGGATGCTCTTCGGCGTCACCTCGACGCACTCGTCGTCCCGGATGAACTCCAGCGCCTGCTCCAGGGAGAGCGGACGAGGAGGGATGAGGCGAACGAGCTCGTCCGCGGTCGAGGAGCGCATGTTCGTCAGCTTCTTCTCCTTGGTCGCGTTGACGTCGAGATCCTCGCCCCGTGCGTTCTCGCCGACGACCATGCCCTCGTAGACCTCCACACGAGGGCCGACGAAGAGCGAACCTCGCTCCTGGAGCGCGGCGATTGCGAAGCCGGTCGTCTGGCCTCGGCGGTCGGCCACGAGGCTGCCGGTCGGGCGTGTGAGCAGCTCGCCGTGCCACGGCTCCCAGCGCTCGAAGACGTGGTGCAGGATCCCTGATCCGCGGGTCTCCGTCAGGAACTCGGTGCGGAAGCCGATCAGCCCGCGCGCAGGCACGAGGTACTCCATCCGGGCCCAGCCCGTGCCGTGGTTGACCATCTGCTGCATCCGGCCCTTCCGCAACGCGAGCATCTGCGTGACGACGCCGATGTACTCCTCGGGGGCGTCGATCGCGACCCGCTCCACGGGCTCGTTCTTCTTGCCGTCGATCTCACGGGTCAGCACCTCGGGCTTCCCGACCGTGAGCTCGAAGCCCTCGCGCCGCATGATCTCGACCAGGACCGCGAGCTGGAGCTCCCCGCGCCCCTGTACTTCCCACACGTCGGGGCTCGTCGTCGGCTGCACCCGCAGGGAGACGTTCCCGACGAGCTCCCGCTCGAGGCGGGCGACGAGTGCGCTTGCCGTCACCTTGTCGCCCTCCGTCCCTGCGAGCGGGGAGGTGTTGATCCCCAGGGTCATGGCCAGGGAGGGCTCGTCGACCGTGCTCACCGGAAGCGGCCGCGGATCGTCGCTGTCCGCGATCGTCTCGCCGATCGTGACCTCGGGCAGGCCGGCCAGGGCCACGATCTCGCCGGGGCCGGCTTCGTCGGCGGGGACGCGGTCCAGCGCCTCCGTGACGTAGAGCTCGGTCACCTGCGCCTTCTCGATCGTCCCGTCCGCCCGGCACCAGGCGACCTGCTCACCCTTGCGGATCGTCCCGTGCAGGACTCGCAGCAGGGCGAGCCGCCCCACGTACGGAGATGCGTCGAGGTTCGTGACGAGCGCCTGGAGCGGATGGCCGGGGTCGTACGAGGGCGCGGGGACGGTCGCGAGCAGGGTCTCGACGAGCGGCGCAAGGTCGGAGGCGAGCTCATCCGGCTCCAGGCCGGCGTGGCCGGCGCGGGCGTTGGCGTACACGATCGGGAAGTCGATCTGCGCCTCGTCGGCGTCGAGATCCAGGAAGAGCTCGTAGACCTCGTTGACGACCTCTGCCGGGCGCGCGTCGGGCCGGTCGACCTTGTTCACGACGAGGACGACCGGCAGCCGCGCCTCGAGCGCCTTGCGGAGCACAAACCGCGTCTGCGGCAGCGGGCCTTCGCTCGCGTCGACGAGAAGCAGCACCCCGTCGACCATCGTGAGACCGCGCTCGACCTCGCCTCCGAAATCGGCGTGCCCGGGCGTGTCGATGATGTTCACCTTCGTGTCGCCGATCTGGACGGCCGTGTTCTTGGCGAGGATCGTGATGCCCTTCTCGCGCTCGAGGTCCATCGAGTCCATGACGCGATCGGCGACCTCCTGATTCGCCCGGAACGAGCCGGACTGCCAGAGCAGGGCGTCGACAAGCGTCGTCTTCCCGTGATCGACGTGCGCGACGATCGCGACGTTCCTCAGATCGTCGCGGCGCGCGAGAGGTGAATCGCCAGTGGGCACGACCGCTCACCCTAGCCGCGGTAGCCCTGCCGGTACCCTCCAGCGATGGCCAACGACAAGCCAGAGCCGATGACGGCTACCCAGAAGCAGCAGCTCGAGTCGGAGCTCGCGGAGCTGGAGGGACCTCGCCGCGCCGAGGCCATTCAGGCGATCGCGACGGCCCGTGACTTCGGCGACCTGTCCGAGAACTTCGAGTACCACGCGGCAAAGAACGAACAGGGGCTGCTCGAGCACCGAATCAGGACGATTCGCGATCGGTTGGACCGCTCCGTGCTCGTCGAGCAGGAGTCTTCGACGAGCGGGGAGGTCGGCATCGGCTCGACCGTCGAGGTCGAGGACGAGAAGGGCGGGCGAATCACGATCGAGATCTCGAGCGTCGGCGGCGTCTCACCCGACTCGCCGCTCGGTCGCGCCCTCCTCGGAGCCAAGCCCGGCGACGAGGTCGATGTCGACGCGCCGAAGGGCTCGTGGCGCGCGCGCGTGGTCGCGATCGGCACCGCGGGTTAGTTCTCGCCGACGCCTGGCAGTTCCTCGAGCAGAGACTCGAGGACGTAGTTGGCGCCCGCGTCACGTAGCGCTCCTGTGTCGTAGTGCCCGCTGGCGACGCCGACCCCGATCGCGCCTGCGGCGTGAGCGGCCGCGATGTCCTTCGGCGTATCGCCGAGGACGAGGACAGAACCGGGATCGACCGCCGCGCCGAGAATCTCGCCGGCCCGCTCGATCGCCTTGCGTGTCAGCTCGCCGCGATCGGCCGAGTCCGAGCCGTACGCTCCGAACGAGAAGAAGCGGTTCAGGTCGGCGCGCGCGAGCTTGATGTGGGCCGCGGCCTCGACGGCTCCGGTCGTGATCCCGAGCAGGAAGCCGGACTTCGTGAGCCTCGGGAGCAGTTCCTCGACCCCGGCGAGCACCTTGTAGCCCGGGGAAGCCGCAACCTCTTCGGGCAGCCTCAGCAAGTAGTGGGCGATCACGGTCGCCAGCTCCTCCGGAGAAGGCTCACGACCGATCACGCTCGTGAACGTCAGCCTGCCGACGACCGGATCGGTCATTCCTCCCTCGGTGAACTTCCCGATGTCGGCGGGGATCCCGTAGAGCTCATCGAACGCCCAGCGCCAACTGCGCGTCCCGGCGCCGCCGGTCGTGATCAAGAGGCCGTCGACATCGAAGAGGATCGCCCGGGGTCGTTCCAACGACGTCTAGTAGCCGCTGAAGCGGCTTGGCAGAACCCGCTCTTCGGGGATTCCCGCTCCCTCGAGCGTCTCGACGACGCCCTCGACCATCGCGGGAGGCCCCGCGATCAGGTACGTGGACGTTTCCAGCTCGTCCCCCAGGTGATCTCGCAGCAGGTCGGCGTCGATGCGCCTCGATTCTCCATTCCACGTCGGATCCTCGGTCATCGTCAGGACGACCCGAAGGTTCGGAACGGCCTGCTCGAGCTCGGCGAGCTCGTCGAGGAATGCGGCCGACTCGCGGTCGCGGTTCGAGTAGACGAGCGTGACCTTGTGCGGGAGCTGCTCCTCGGCGATGTAGTGGAGCATGCAACGGAAGACCGTGATCCCGATCCCGCCCGCGATGAACACGTACGGCCGGCTCGTGTCCTTCGGGAGCGTGAATGTCCCCTTCGGCTCCTCGACGTCGACGTCGGCCCCGATCGGCAGCTCGGCAAGCGAGCGCTTGAAGGCGCTGTCACGAAGGCGCGTGCACAGGCCCAGCACGCCGCGTTCGTTGGGCGAGGTGACAACCGAGATGTGCCGGCGCGGCCCCTTCTCGTCGTCGTAGGGCGGGTCGAGGAGCTCGATCCAGAAGTACTGGCCGGGCTCGAAGTCGACCTCTTCTCCGAGCAGGTCGAAGACGACCATGAGCGTCCCCTTCGCGACCTCCCGCTTCTCCTTGATCTGCGCGCGCATTCGCCTAACTTACCGCGCTCGCATCGAACCGGTTTGGCCGTCAGAGTCCAGGACGGGCGAGGATCTCGGCAACGACGGAGTCCTTCGCGTCCGCGTAGTCCTGGACGTAGCGCCACTCCTTCGCGGCGAGCTCGCGCTTCGTCCGCTCGTACAGCTCCCGATCCGCAGCGTTGCTCCTGAGCCGGTCCCGGAAGCTGAGCATGCGGTCGATCTCGGGACTGCCTTCCGAGAAGACGTGCAGGTTGACGTTCGTGTCCGGTCCCTTCAAGACGCGGTGCTCGTACCAGTCGGGCTCGCGAATTCGCAGCACGTAGCCGGCGGCCTCCAGCAGTGGGACGTATGCGTCCTCGTCGGCGGAGTCGGAGACGGCGAGCGCCATGTCGATGATCGGCTTCGCCGCGAGGCCGGGCACCGAGGTCGAGCCCGTGTGCTCGAGGAGCAGCACGCGGTCGCCGAGCGCCGACCGGATCCGCTCGGCCTCGCGCTCGAAAAGCCCCGGCCATGAGGGGTCGTACTCGACGAGCTCGATCGCCCCGGAGACGGGTTGCAACTCTCCGACGGTGACCGCCCGGAGCTCCGCCTCCCGCTCGGACATCAGATCGGCCAGGTAGCGCGCACGGGCGCGTACTCCCGCGACCACTCCCGATAGGCCACGCTCGGCGTATCGGTGTCCACGGGCGACGAGGCGCCGTATCGGGCCGCCACCTCGCTCACGGGGTAATGCAGCTTCTTGCCCTCGCCGCGGGCGCCGACCATCAGGATCGCGCACGGCCCGTCGCCGGCCCCGACGAGGATGTGGTGCGTCCCAGGCGCGCAGTGGAAGAAGTCCCAGGCCTTCAGGTGTCGCTCCTCGTCCTCGACGATGAGGATGCACTCGCCCGAGAGCACGAGGAAGTCCTCCTGCATGTTCTCCGAGTGGTACAGCCCATTCGGCTGTCCTGGCTGGAGGACATGGGGGCCGACTGCGTACTGCTCGAACCCAACCTCGGGCGCGAAGTCCGCCCACTCGCCGCCCTCCTCGCTTCGCATCCAGCGCGAGTCCGCATAATTGAGGACGTACCAGCCGGGGCTCGCTGCGACGGCGCCTTCTTCGGTCTGCTCGATCTTCGCTTCCTCGCCGGCCACGGGCGCACCCTAACTCGCTTCGGCCGAGTAGCATCGAATCATGGGCGAGACGGGATTTGTCGAGGCCGCCGGAGGCCGGATCTACTTCGAGGTGGAGGGCGACGGGCAGCCGCTGCTCCTCATCCACGGCGGGCTCGGCAGCCTGCGGATGTGGGACGGGCAGGTGCCCGCCTTCGCCGAGCGCTACCGGGTGATCCGGTATGACACGCGCGGCTTCGGCCGCACGGAGACGGACGACGACGCCGAGTTCACGAACCGGGGAGACGCCGTCGCGGTGCTCGACCACGTGGGCGCAGCCTCGGCGTGTGTCGTCGGCCAGTCGCGCGGGGGCGTGATCGGCCTCGACCTGACTCTCGACGCGCCCGACCGAGTCGATGCGCTCGTCAGCGTCGCCGGCGGCATCGGCGGGTACGAACCGGAACTGCCCGAAGGCGTCGAGCCGCCTCCCTGGGACGAGATGGAGCGGCTCTGGGAGGCGAAGGACTGGGACGCGCTCGCCGAGCTCGAGACTCAGGTCTGGGTGGACGGCTGGGGCCAGCCGCCAGACCGCGTCGACGCGGAGATCCGCCGCCGGGTCCAGGACTGGATCCTCGAGAACCACCGGGCGGAGATCGCCGAGGGCAAGCCCCAGCCGCTCGATCCGTCGGCGGCAGGGCGGCTCGTGGAGGTGGGCGTACCGACCCTCGTTCTGATCGGCGAGGCCGACGAGCCCGGCTGCGTGGTGGCGGAGCGCCATCTCGCAGCGTCCGTGGCCGGAGCGCAGGTGGTCGAGTTCCCGGGCGTGGCGCACATGATCCAGCTGGAGGAGCCCGAGCGCTTCACCCGGGTCGTGCTCGACTTTCTCGCCGGCGTAGGCTGATCGGGGCCACGCTCTCGGCGCGCATCCGCAGCCGCTTTCCGCGCTACAGTCGGGCGCGTGGGCGGATTACGCGACGACGTTGCCTTGGAAGCACTCGAGGCGAGCCGAGCCGCTTCGAGCCTGACCGACGATGCCGTCACGGCCGCCCTCGCTGCAGCGGCCGCGCTCGTGTCCCAGCGCCGACCAGAGATCCTCGCGGCGAACGAGGCCGACTACGAAGCTGCGCGGGACAGGCTGGACGAGGGGATGCTCGACAGGCTGCGGCTCGACGGCACGCGAGTCGAAGCGCTCGCCGAGCAGGTCGAGGCCGTGGCCGCGATCGACCCGCTCGAGCGCGAGATCGATTCCTGGACGCTCCCGAACGGCCTTCAGGTCAGCGAGCGCCGGATCCCGATCGGCGTCGTCGGTGCGAACTTCGAGGCGCGTCCCAACGTGGCCCTCGACGTGGCCGGCCAGCTTCTGAAGAGCCTGAACACCGCCGTTCTCCGCACCGGTGGGGCAGCGCTTCGAACCGTGACGGTCCTCGTCGACGAGGTGCTTAGGCCCGCGCTCGAGGGGGCTGGTCTGCCTCCTGGCGCGGTTGGTCTCGTGCGCTCCTCCGAGCGCGAAGGCGCGCGTGTGCTCGTGACGATGCCCGAGCGGATCCCTCTGGTGATCCTGCGCGGGAGCGGAGAGACGACGGCGCAGCTGGCCAAGCTGGCCGCGGAGCACGGCGTTCGCACCCTGGCGCACGCGGAGGGCGGCGGCGTTCTCTACGTGCACTCGGAGGCCGACCGCGGCCGCGCGCTTGCGATGACGAAGGCGACGCTCGACCGGCTGGGCGTGTGCAACCGGCTCAACCTGGCTCTCGTCGATCGCGGAGCCCTTGCTCTCCTGCCCGACCTGCTCGCGATCTTCGCAGAGAAGAGCCTCGAGGTACGAGGAACCGAGCGGGCGATCGAGGCCGCAGGCGACGGCGTGCTCCCGCACGACCGCGAGCGGCTCGGCTACGAGTGGGCCAACGAGGCCGAACGCGTGGCGACGGTCACGCTCGACGTCGTCGACGACATGGACGACGCCTTGCGGATCGCCAACGAGGAGACCTCCGGGCTCGCAGCCGGAATCGTCACCGAGAACGAGCAGGCGGCGAATCGCTTCCTCGACGGCTACCGCGGAACGGCCGCCTTCTGGCATGCGACGACGCGCTTCACCGACGGCTTCGAGCTCACCGGCGCGCCGGAGACGGGCATCAACGTCGACAACGTCCCCGGCCCCCGCGGCCCGGTCACCTATCGGGACCTTTGGCTCCGCCAGTACCGCGTCGTCGGCGACGCGACCCAGACGCGTTGAGCTCGCCGGTCGTCGTCAAGTTCGGGACCGGCCTCGTCGTCGAGGACGGGACGGTACGCAGTGACCTGCTTCACGCGCGCGCGCGCGAGATTGCGGCGTTGGTCGGTGGGGGGGATCCCGTATGCGTCGTCTCGTCCGGCGCGATCGCTCTCGGGCTTCCGCGGCTCGGGCTCAAGGAGCGCCCCCGGACGATGGCCCGGCTCCAGGCGGCCTCTGCGCTCGGGCAGGCTCGCCTGCAAGCGGCCTGGGAGGAGGCGCTGGGGAACGAGGACATCCCCGCGGCTCAGATCCTCCTGGGGGCAGGCGACGTCGCCGACCGCGCCGCATACGTGAACGCGCGCCAGGCGTTCGCCGAGCTCTTTCGTCTCGGTGCGGTGCCCGTGGTGAACGAGAACGACGCGACGGCGACCGACGAGATCACGTTCGGCGACAACGATGCCCTCGCCGCCCAGGTCGCGGTGCTTGTCCGGGCGAGGCTGCTCGTCCTCCTGACCGAGGTGGAAGGCGTCTACTCGCGGGCGCCCGGAACTCCCGGCGCGGAGCTGATCTCGGAGGGCGCGCTCGCGCTCGAGGCGGAGATCGGGCTGGGAACCGCTCTCGGCCGCGGCGGGATGGGCAGCAAGGTCGTCGCCGCGCAGATGGCGTCCGCGGCGGGCATCCCGACCGTCATCGCCGGCGGCCAGGGCGAGCAGGTGCTCGGTCCGATCGTCGCGGGCGAAGCGCGAGGGACCCGCTTCACGCCGAACGAGCGAGGTGAGTCCGCGTTCAAGCTCTGGCTTCGCTTCGGCAAGCCGGTCGCCGGGACGCTGCACGTCGACGACGGCGCAAAGGCGGCGCTCGTCGACAAGGGCGCGAGCCTGCTCGGCGTAGGAATCGTCCGCTGCGAGGGCCGCTTCGAGCCCGGGGCCGCCGTCGAGCTCGTGGGCCCGGACGGCGTCGCCTTCGGCAAAGGGATCGCCGGCGCAGGCGCGGACGAGCTGGCGGATCGCCCACGGGGCCTGGAAGCCGTCCACCGTGACAGGCTGGTGCTCTATTGAGAGTCGCCGTCCTCTCTGACGTCCACGGGAATGCCGTCGCGCTCCAAGCAGTCCTCGTCGAGCTCGAGCGCGAACAGCCGGACCTGGTCGTCTCCGGCGGAGATCTCACCTGGGGCCCGCTTCCCGCGGAGACGTTCGCGCTTGCATCGGCGATGAACGCGCGGTTCGTCCGCGGTAACGCGGATCGCGCCGTCCTCGAGAGCAAGTCGTCGACCGAACGCGAGCAATGGATGCAGGCGAACCACACGCCGGAGATGCGGCAGTTCCTCGCCGGCTTCGAGGAGCACGTCGTCGTCGAGGTCGACGGCCTCGGCCCGGTCCGCATCTGCCACGGCTCGCCGCGCAGCGACGAGGAGTGCGTCACTCCGGAGACGCCCGAGGCGAGAGCTCGTGAGTTCGCCGAGGGCGTCGAGGAGCGCGTGATCGTCACCGCGCACGTGCACATCCAGTTCGATCGCGAGGTCGCCGGGATCCGGAGCGTCAACGCCGGGAGCGTCGGCCTCCCGTATGAAGGCAGGCCGGGCGCCTACTGGGCCATGCTCGGGCCCGAGGTAGAGCTGCGCCGGACCGAGTACGACCTCGACGAATCAGTCGCGCGCTATCGAGCAACCGACTTTCCCGGGCTCGAAGAGCTCGTCGAGATGATGCTGAGCCCTCCCGAGTCCCGCGAGGTGATCGACCACGCCGAGCAAGTCGTCTTCGCCGGATAGGAATAGGAAGATCGCGTCGATCCGGGGCGCCGCGGCCTGGGTCGACCGCGTCGGGCTCGCTGTCCTCTACCCGCGCGACGATCTCGTCCTGCCCTCGCTGTGGGAGGCGCTCACGGGGCGGCGGGACGTCGACTGGGCCGAACGCGACGACGGCGAGCGCTTCGTCGACTTCACGCCAGACTTCGCCCGCGTCTGGCGGTGGAAGGATGAGCTCCCGGAGCAGCGGCTCGTCTGTGCGGGGAAGCACCTGGGAGGCAAGGCGTCACTCGTCTCGCTGAAGGTGCTGCCCGCTCTCTATACGCTGACGAATCGTTCGGGCCGCCCTGATGACTTCCGCTACGACGACCTCTCACCCGTCGAGCGCGATGTCGCCGAAGCTCTGCTCGAGAACGGGCCGGTCAGCACTGCGGATCTGCCCGAGCTGGCGGGACACGAGAAGAAGCTCGTCAGTCGCGCGACCGAACGCCTCCAACGCCGGCTCGTGCTCACCGCCGCTGG
Source organism: Actinomycetota bacterium (assembly GCA_038040395.1). Classification (GTDB taxonomy): domain Bacteria; phylum Actinomycetota; class Thermoleophilia; order Gaiellales; family Gaiellaceae; genus VAXT01. The sequence continues at coordinate 57,229 of JBBPIJ010000006.1, read as the reverse complement.
GCGCCAGGAGCGCGAGCGCGGCTGGCCTGCGGTCATCCTCGACCTCCTTCCGCGCCGCTACGGCCACCGGCTGAGCAAGCTGCCGTCACCCGAGGACGCGCGCGCCGAGCTGGCGGCTGTGGTGCTCGGTTCGGCGTCGGAGCTCTCGGCTGCCGATCTCGTGGCGGTGGTCGGAAGGCCGCGCCGCGACGCGGCAGCAGCCCTGAACAGTCTCGTGGAGGAGGGAAAGGCCCGCTCTCGCGATGCGGGCGGCTACCTGCTCTGGACGTCGGCCTAAAAGGGGGACGCCCAGCCGGCGACGGCGGCCTACAGTCAGCGCGAGAGATTCTCATGCGGCAGTCAAGCTCAACCGCGCTCGCGGATCTGGATGGATCGGTGGGCGAGTTCGGCACCGGCCTACGGGCGCGGCTCGCTCTCGCGCGGACGCAGAAGGAGGAAGCCGACTATCTCGGACCCGTCCTCGAGCTCCGTCAAGCTGCGCGGCGCGAGGCCTCCCCCGAGCTCGCGCTCGTCTCATCCGAGGTGTTTCTCGGCGACCTGACCCTCAACGTAGAGGTCTTTCGGGACGCTCCGCTCGGAACGCTGCTGGCCGAGGCAGGTCTGCTCGACTCCGCCGAGCTCGAGCTCGCGCTCGCGTATGCGCGTGAGCACGGGACGCGGCTCGGCGAGGTGCTCGTCGAGCAAGGGCTCGTTCAACCGGCCGAGGTCGTCCGCCTCGTCGCTGCGCAGCGTGGGCTGCCGTTCGTGGACGTGCGCAGGATCTCGATCGACCCGACCGCGGCGAAGCTCCTTCCCGTAGCCCTCGCCCGCGACAGCCGTGCCTTGCCTCTCGGGTTCTCCCGCGGCCTGCCCGTTGTGGCCGTCGCGGACCCGACCGATGAGGGCGTCATGCACGGCGCTCGGTCGGTTTTGCACAGCGCTCGGTTCGTCGCCTCGCCGGAGGACGCGATCCTGTTCCAGCTCGCACGGGTGTACGAGAGCCTGACCGCGAGGGTCACCCTCTAGTTTCAGGCGTTACGAGCCGACAGTAGCCGCATGGCGCGGCGATTTTCCCTTGCGGCTACCGCTGCCGCAGCCTCCGCCTCGATGGCACTGGCGGCGCCTCTCGACGAGGGCCGTGCTCAGGCTGCCGCCGCGACGCGCGTCTCGGTCAAGATCACCGCTCGGGCGTGCAAGCTCTCGCGCAAGCGCGTTCCTGCCGGAAAGCTCGTCTTCGCGCTCGCCAACAGGAGCAAGATCGCCCATTCGCTTGTCGTCGCCGGCCGCAAGAGCCGGAAGGTGAAGCCCCGACGCAAGCAGACCTTCCGGGTCACCATCAGCCGCCCGGGCCGCTACCGCTACACCTGCAAGCCCGGCCGCCGGGGCCGCGTCGTGAAGGCGAAGCGCGGAACGCTCGTCGTGATCAAGACGACGACGACCCAGCCACCGCCACCCCCGCCGGGAGGACCGCCTCCGCCGGTCGGACCGCCGCCTCCGCCGGGCGGACCGCCTCCACCCGTCGGGCCCCCTCCGCCTCCGGCCCCGCACCGGCTCGGCGTGCGCAGCGTCGGCGGCTTCGGCGAGTTCTTCGATCGCCAGACGGACCTCACGTTCGTGCCCCGCGGCTCGGTGTTCGTGCGACGGCGGGTCAACGAGACGCCTACCGGCGCGTTCGTCTTCTCGAGCTCGACCTTCGCAGTGGGGGCCTACGACGCCGCCGCCGCCGAGTCCGCGCTTCAGGCCATGCACGCCGAGAGCTACAACGTCGTCCGCGTCTTCCTGGACGTCACCTGCCGGTCCGGCTGCCTCTCCGACACGGCGATGCCGGACGGCCTCTCGCGCCCGTACCTGGCGAACCTCGCCGATTTCCTACGGCGTGCGAAGGCCAACGACATCTACGTGCTCGTCGCGGCCGAGGCCCTTCCGTACGGGAGCATCTACGAGACGCTCGCGAAGAGCGGCGGCGGCACGACCTTCGACCGCGAGAACGTCCACTATCTGACGGCGAACGGCGCCGAGGGACATCGTCGCTTCTGGCTCGCCCTGATCCCGGCGCTGAATGCGCTGGGCGCTCCGCTCGACGCAATTTGGGGCTACGAGCTCGTCGCCGAGCAGTACTACCGCGACACCTCGCCGCCGCTCAACTTCGGCGCGGGCCTCGTCTCGACCGGGAACGGCCAGACCTACGACATGGCCGTGCCGGGCCAGAAGCGGCTGATGATGGACGAGAACCTCGTCTGGTGGGCCGACCGCGTGCGCTCGGCGATCCTCACGATCGACCCGACTGCGCTTGTGGGCATGGGGTTCCTCTGGCCGAAGACGCCCAACCCCGCGAGGGCCGGAGATCCGCGTGTGACGCGGGCGAAGCCGGTCATCGACTCCTCGGCGCTCGACTTCGCCGACCTGCATCTGCACCCAGGCGTCGAGCTCACCTTCCCCCAGTACATGGAGAACTATGAGCTCACCACGCGCGCCGTGAAGCCGGTCGTGCTGGGCGAGTTCGGCGCCTTCAGGTACGCGTATCCGACGGTGCCGGACGCGGAGCGGATCCTGAGAAGCGTGCAGGCGGATTCGTGTGCCTACGGCGTCTTGGGCTGGCTGCACTGGAGCTGGAACACGACCGAGTTCGGGACCGGCGAGTTCCCGCTGTGGGAAGGCAGCGCACTCGGGGCTCTCATCGACTTGGGCCTTGGCCCGCGCCTGCGACCCGACCCGTGCGCTGCGGTTCCGAGTGCCGGCAACATCGCGCTCGGCAAGCCCGTCACAGCCTCGGCCGAAGCGCCGGGCTCGCCCGCGACCCGGGCCGTCGACGGCTTAATGGCGAACGGGTGGAGCTCGGGCGGCTACCCGACTCAGTGGATCGAGATCGACCTCGGCGCTTCGGCCTCGATCGCGCGAATCCGTCTCTTCGTCAACCAGTACCCGGAGGGCTCGACGACGCACGAGATCCGGACTCGCGAGACGACGGCCGACCCGTGGACGCTGTCGTACACGTTCTCGGGGCCTACCACCGACAACCAGGTGCTGGAGCACATGCCGGTGACGGCGTGGACGAACGTCCGCTACGTGCGCGTGACGACCACCGCGAGCTTCTCGTGGGTCGCGTGGAAGGAAATCGAGCTCTACGCCCCGTAACCCAGCGCCCAGCTTGAGGAGCGTGTCCCTCGTTCGGGTATCGAGTGGAGGCTCAAAGGGGGCGATCTGTCAGGTGGCGAATGACATCTTCGGCCTTCAGCCCTGCGGCGCCTACCCCGTCCGACAAGTCGAGATTCCAGGCCTTCGAACGGCAGGGCCTGCTCCTGCGCGCAGCCCCCTTCCTCGGGGCAATGGCGCTCGCCATCATGATCTATCCGCTCCCGCCGAACGGGGACGACTCCTCTACTCTCATCCTCGGCGCGGCAAGCCTGAACGCGTTGATCCTGATCGCCGCCCTGCTGATCCCGTGGCATCGCCTGCCGCAGGTCGCCCAGGTCGTCCCGCCCCTCGCGTACTTCATCGTCATCGCGTTGCTCCGCGAGGCCGACGGCGGGAGCCAGTCTTCGTACAGCGTGCTGACGATGCTTCCGGTCTTTTGGCTCGCCCTCTACGGCAACCGCCGGAACCTCGCGGTGGGCATCCTCGGCGTTGCCGCCGTCTTTCTCATTCCGGCCTTGCTCGTCGGCAGCCCCGAGTACCCGGCGAGCGAATGGACGAGGGGCCTGCTCTGGTTTTGCGTTACTCCAATCGTCGGCTTCACGGTGCAGTCTCTGGTCCGCGAGCTTCGAGAGCGGGCGGCCGAGAACGCACGGCGCGCCGAGCAGCTCCAGGTGAGCCAGGAAGAGACTCGGAAGCTCGTCGTCAGCATGGCCGCGGTGACGGAGGCGACGAGGGAGATCGCCCGCACCACCGACTCGCGGCTCGCCCGCGAGGTGATCTGCTCGGCCGCGTGCACGATCACGGGAGCCCGCTTCGCGAAGCTCATGGAGCCGCGCCCTGACGGCAGCCTCACCATGACCGCGAACTACGGCCTCCAGGGAGCGCCTCCGCTCAAGGTGTCGCTGACAGAGGAAACCTCCGGCGCGGGGACGACGTTCCTGACGAAGACTCCGCTCTTCGTCTCCGATGCGCGCGGACAGGCTGAAATCTCTCAGCGCGTCGTCCAGACAACCGGGGTTGTCTCGATGCACTTCGAGCCCGTGCTTCGGAACGAGGAGGCGGTCGCAGTGCTCGTGGTCGGCTGGAGCCGCGAGGTCGACGGCAGGGGGCGGATCGCCGCGTCCATGCGGATGCTCGCCGCCGAGACCGCGATGGCGCTCGAACGCTCCGACCTCCTCGCGCGCCTCGAGGAGAGCGCGCGCACCGACGACCTCACCGGTCTGCTCAACCGCCGCGCCTGGGACGAGCAGCTCCCGCGGGAGATGGCGCGGGCCCGGCGTCAGAACGATCCGCTCTGCGTCGCGATGCTCGACCTCGACTTTTTCAAGAACTACAACGACGAGCGCGGCCACCAGGCCGGCGATCGGCTTCTGAAGCAGAGCACCTCTGCGTGGGCGAGCGAGCTGCGCGCGAGCGACACGCTCGCCCGCTACGGCGGCGAGGAGTTCACGGTCGTCCTGCCCGGCTGCAACCTCGCCAACGCGAAGGACATCGTCGAACGGATGCGCGCGTCGATGCCTGCCGATCAGACCGTCTCCGCGGGCGTCGCTTGCTGGAACGGGCGCGAGTCCGCGGAGGAACTGCTCGGTCGCGCCGACGCTGCGCTCTACGAGGCAAAGGGCATGGGCCGCGACTGCCTCGTCACCGCAGGCGGACCGCCGCCGACCGAGCTCGGATCACTCGTCCTCTGAGGGTTCGAGTAGGCGCCCTCCGCCCGGGCTCAGATCAGCAGGCCTGTCACGTACATGACTGCGATGCCCGCGAGGTAGCCGCCGAGCACATGGCGGGAGCCGAGACCGCCCGGGGCCTGGCGCGCGACGTAGCGCCCGACCTCGACGACGACCTCCAGCGCCGCGCCGGCCGCGCCCGCGAAGAAGAGCACGCCGAGCACGTCGCTCGTCACGAAGCCGCCCACCCAGGCGCCAGGGATCGCAGGCGCTCCCGCAATCAGCGCGAGCGCGATCAGCCGCCGGAGCCGTACCCGTCCACGCTCCGCGATCGGAGCCGCGATCCCGAGCCCCTCCGTGACGTTGTGGACCATGAACCCGACGACGAAGAAGCTGCCGAGAGCGAGCTCGCCGAGGGCGAACGACGTGCCGATCGCGAGCCCCTCGCCGAGATTGTGCAATCCAATCCCGACGGCGACGAGCGTCGCCAGGGCGACACCGCCGACAACGCCTTCGCCTTTCGCGAAGCTGCGGGACAACGCGGTCAGCAAGAGGTACGTAGAGGCGACGCCGAGCAGGACGAGCCCGATCCCGCCGAGCCCGCTCGGAAGCGCTGCCTGAAGGTCGATCGCCTCCGCAAGCGCCTCGAGCGCAAGGAACGTCAGGAGCCCGGCCGTCAGAGCCATGAACGCCGCGAGCCACTCCGGGCTGGCCCGCCGGAGCGAAGGCAGCCAGGCGAGGCCAAGCGCCACGGGCACGATCCCGACGAGGAAGCCGATTATCCCGTAGCCGAGGAATCCCCTCGCCGATGCCTGAGGCGTCTCGACGGCGGCGGTGATCTCCTTCGTAGTCTGGATCCCGCTCGAGCTGGTGACTCCGACCGAGATCGGCTCGTCAGGGACCCAGTCGAACGGGACCAAGATCGCCGTCGAGCGCAACCGCCCGAGCGTGCGGTCGCCGTCGAGCCGGTACGGGACGATCGCATCGTCGACTGTCACCGTCGCGATCGTGATGTCGTCGCGCTGCGGGTTCGTGACCTTGACCTTGATCTCGCCGGGCCGGAACTCGACGCGCCGGATATCCAGCTCGTCCGCCGGCGGCGGGTTCTTCCCCACGAGCTCGAGCAGCGAGTCTCCCGTGGTCGCAAAGAGCGAGACCGCGCCGACGAGCGCGATGATCGGCACGAGCGCCCAGAAGCGCCAACGCGCTCCGCTAAACCTTGCCGCCAGCGCTCCGGACTCCACCTCAGTCCCTCACGTCGAAGAACCCCATCCAGCCGAGCTCGGCGAATTCGCTCTGGTGCGCGTGGAACATGAAGTGGCCGGTGTTGTGGAACTCGATCTCCAGGATCCCGCGCTCCCCCTGGCAGAGCATCACGGTGTCCGTGTACTCGAAGTGATCCGTCGAGCCGGTCGGGTAGTAGCGGAAGAACTCGCCGTGGAGGTGGAGCGAGTTGATGAGGTCGAACTCGGTCAGGTTGGCGAGGTAGACGCGGACGAGCTCGCCCTTCTTCACCCGGATCGGGTACTTCGCGTAGTAGAAGGCCCGCCCGTTGACCGTGTAGAAGTTGTTCTCCCCGTCCCCGTCGGTGTCGTAGCCGTTCATGACCATGACGAGCTCGCGGGCGGGTGGTCGAGGCTTGGCCGGGTCGATGATGAACGCGCCGTAGAGACCCTTGTGGATGTGCTTCTTCAGCGGCGTGGCATGGCAGTGGTAGAGCTGCATCCCGGCCGGGCGGGCGGGGAACTCGTATCTGAACGAGTCGCCGGGGAGCACCGTCTCGAAGACGCCGTCCATGTTCCCCGGGTGGATCCCGTGGAAGTGAATCGTGTGCGGATGCGAGCCGCCGTTCGTGAAGTTGACGCGCAGAAGGTCGTCCTCGGTCGCCCGGATGATCGGGCCCGGGACTGAGCCGTTGTAGCTCCACGCTTCGAAATGGACGCCCTGGGCGACCTCGATCGTGTGGTCGAGCGCGAAGAGGTTGTACTCACGGATCCGTCCGGGCTTGTGGGGGAGCGGAGCCGGAGGGAAGAGGGCTTTGTCCTGCGCATGCGGGCCCCCCGGTGCCGGAACCTCCTCGCCGATCATGGCGGCGTGGCCGACGTACGCATGGGCATCGCCCTTGTGCAGCGCGGAGTGATCGCTTCCGCCACGGGCTGTGCTCGGCCAGGCGAGCTTCGCGAGCGGCGCCGCGGCGACGAACGGCAACGAGCCGGCAAGAACCTGCTTTCGCGTGAAATGTTTAGCCATGTCGAACTTCTCAGTTAGAGTATAGGCAATGACGCACGCCCTGACCGACGCGATGCAGGACTACCTGAAGGAGATTCACAAGCTCCGGATGGAGGGAAGCCGCGCGACGACCTCGGCGATCGCCGAGCGCCTGGGCGTGCGCCCTCCGTCGGTGACGGCGATGCTGAAGCGGTTGACCGTCGCGGGGCTGGCCGAGCATACGCCCTACCACGGCGTCGAGCTGACGAGCGCGGGGGAGCGGGTCGCGCTCGAGGTGATCCGACACCACCGGCTGCTCGAGCAGTACCTCACGCAGGCGCTCGGCCTCAGTCTCGACGAGGTGCACTCGGAGGCGGATCGCCTCGAGCACGCGCTCTCCGAAGAGCTCGAGGCGCGGATCGACCGGTCGCTCGGGTTCCCGACGCACGACCCGCACGGGGATCCGATTCCGGATGCCGACCTCCGGATCGACCGCGTGAAGCTCCGCACTCTCGCCAGCCTCGAGCCCGGCGACGAAGCGACGATCAAGCGAGTGCCCGACGCCGATGAAGACCTGCTCCGCTACCTCGCGACGCTAACCCTCGTTCCGGGCAAGAAGGTGAAGCTCCGCCGGGCGGAGCCGTTCGGCGGCCCGCTCACGGTGCGGGTGGGCAAGGTCGAGCACGCGATCTCACGCGAGCTCGCAGCCGGCATCGGCGTCGCCTAACGCTCAGAAGGACCTGAGACGTTCATTTCCGGCGCCATTCTTGACGGAGAACGGCGAAGGTTGTAAGAACCTCATTACCAATTCAGAGGGACCTATGGGAAGGGGAGCCCAGTGAGAACTCGACATTCACTTTCACGCGCGATTCGTCGAGTCGTGCAAACCCGCGCCGCGCTTTTGACGATCGCCGGGGCGCTGGTCGCCATCGCCGCACTCGCCGGCAGCATGGCAAGCTCGGCCTCGGCGAGCAGGAGCTCGAGCTCGGTCGTCTTTTCGTCGCTCGACCGGCTTCGGGCTGAGGCGCCGAACGCCGACAACGGCTCGGCGACGGTAAACGGCGCCACTCAGCAGGAGGCTTCGCCGGGAGGCCTAGCGTGGGCAAGCGCAGGGACTCTCCTCAACGCGCGCTCACGGCTGGGCGTGGCCTTCTTCGCGCCGAACGGACGCTTCTACGCGCTGGGCGGCGAGACCACGGCCGGCAACAGAGCGATCCCGATCGAGGAGTACGACCCGGCGACCAACGCCTGGACGGCCCGCGCCATGCTGCTGACGGGCGTTTCCAACACCGGGGCGGCCGCGGTCGGCAACTACATCTACGTGCCTGGGGGCTATGACGGCATGGCCGGTCGCACCGAGATGCAGAGGTACGACCCCGTGGCGAACTCGGTTTCCGCCGTGGCAGCGCTGCCGGCCGGCAACTTCGCCCACGGCGTAGCCGCCCAGGGCACGCGGATCTACGTGCTCGGTGGGTCAGCCACCGGCGTCGCCGGCACGACGAACATGATCTACGACACGGTCGCGAACACGTGGTCGACCGGTGCACCCGTACCAACGGCCGTGCAGTACCCGAGCGCAGTGTCGGACGGAACGTACGTCTACCTGCTCGGAGGCAATACGACCGACCTGAACATCGTTCAGCGCTACAACCCGACTGCGAACACCTGGGATATGCGGGCGACGATGGCCGCAGGCCGAGGAGGGCCGGCGTCGTTCTTCGACGGCAGCCGTGTCCGGGTAGTCGGCGGTGGCTGGACCACCTATCTCACCAGCACCGAGTCCTACGACCCCGCCGCCAATACCTGGGCGGCAGGGCCTCCGCTGGGCACGGGAGTGCGCACGGTAGGCGCTGCCTTCGGCAACTACCTGGCCGTGAAGGCCGGCGGCTGGAACGGGGCCTACAGTGCGGTAGCCGAGAAGCTGCAGTACCCGGTTCCTCCGCCGCCACCACCGCCTCCGCCACCACCGCCTCCGCCACCACCGCCGCCACCGCCGCCACCACCACCGGGGCCACCGCCGCCGCCACCACCACCACCGCCACCGCCACCCCCACCACCGCCACCACCTCCACCGGTGCGCTGCCGCGTGCCGAGGGTGATCGGCCTGAGGCTCAGGCCGGCGAAGGCCCTGATCCGGGCGAGGCACTGCTCGGTCGGCCGCATCCTCAGGTCTCGCTCGAGGCGAGTGGGCCGCGTGATCGCGCAGACCCCGAGGGCCGGCAAGATCAAGCCTCGGGGCTTCCCGGTCAAGCTGGTGGTCGGCCGCAGGTAACCACGCCAGCCAGAACGAATCGACAGCGGGGCGCCTACGGGCGCCCCGCTTAACGTTCGGGCGGCCTCAGAACGGCGAACGGATCGGTGACTTCGAGCCTCGGCGAGCCGAAGCGGAACAACGCCGCAGGGCGCCCTCCCGAACGGCCGGGCTCGCGGCGCTTGCCAGTCGGCTCGAGGACTCCGCGCCGTACGAGCACGCGCTGGAGGTTCGTCGCCGAAACGTCGTGCCCGAGCGCGGCTGCGTAGATGTCGCGGAGCTCGCTGAGCGTGAAGGTCTCGGGGGCGAGCGCGAAGCCGATGTTCGTGTACGAGAGCTTCGCCCGCAGGCGCTCGCGGCCCGCGAGGGTGATCGCCCGGTGGTCAAACGCGAGCTTCGGCAGCTCGTCGACCGCGTGCCAGCTCGTGTCCTCCGGCAACTCGGGGTCGACGCCGAGCGGGACGACGCCGAGGTACGCGGTGGCGAGCTGCCACTCCTTCGGGTGTCGATCGGGATCGCTGCGCGTCTCGAGCTGCTCGAGGTGCGAGAGCTCCTGGACGTCGACCTTGCCCGCCAGGTGCTTGCGGATCGAGTCCGCGAGCGTCTCGCCGGCCTCGAGATAACCGCCCGGGAGGGCCCAGTCGCCCGCATAGGGCTCCTTCGCGCGCTGCCAGAGCAGCGCCTGGAGCTTTCCGTCGCGAACCTGGAAGACCACCGCGAGGGTGACGTGGAACGGTCTGTTAGACTCAGCCATAGTTTTCGACTACCAGTCTAAAACCTAGCAGGGAGTGACGATGTCGACAGCCGAGATCGCTGCGCCGCCCGTAACACGCGACGTCGAGGAGGTCCTGCGCCGAGGCGGCCTGACGCGATTCCATCGCAAAGCCGTGCTCGTTACGGGCGCAGCCTGGACGTTCGTTGCCATGGAGATCCTGCTTGTCGGGTTCGTCGCGCCGATCTTCGCGGGCCTCTGGCATCTGAACGGTCGGATGCAGGGGCTCGTGAACAGCGCCGCGCTGGCGGGCTCGCTCGTCGGAAGCCTCGCGCTCGGGCGACTGGCCGACCGCATCGGGCGGCGCGCGATCTTCCAGTACTCGATCCTCTGGTACGCGTCCTTCACCGCGCTGACTGCGCTCTCCTGGGGGCCGTGGTCGGTGATGACGTTCCGCTTCCTCGCCGGGATCGGCCTTGGGGGGATGCTCGTCGTCGATCCGTCGATGCTCGCCGAGTACCTGCCGCCGCAGCGCCGGGGGCGGCTGCTCGTCTTCCTCGACTTCTGGTGGCCCGTCGGGCTGCTGCTCGCGACAGGCCTCTCGTACGTCTTCCTCGGCCCGACCTTAGATCGCTTCGGCGACTGGAGCTGGCGCTACCTGTTCGTGGCGGCGGCCTTCCCTGCATTCCTTGCGTTCCTGGTGCGTAGAACGCTGCCGGAGAGCCCCTACTTCCTCGCCCGCCGCGGCCGCAATCGCGAGGCCGCCGAGGTGCTGACCGAGATCACCGGCGAGCCCGTGAAGGAGGCCGAGTTCGAGGCCGCGCAGGAGCCCTCGTCGTCGGTCCGCGATCTCGTCGTGGGCACGCTGCGCGGTCGCACGATCGCGACCGGAGTCGTCTGGATCGCGCTCAACGTCTCGTACTACGGCCTCTTCCTCTGGCTCCCGTTCGTGCTCTTCGCGGAGAAGAGCTTCCACGTCGACGTCTACCTCCTCCTGACGATCAGCGCGCTGTCGCAGTTCCCGGGCTACCTGGCCGCGATCTGGCTCGTCGAGAAGGTCGGGCGCAAGCCGACGCTGGCGGCTTTCCTGCTCCTGGGCGGGCTCTCCGCGTACGCCTTCGCCGTCGCCGACTCCGAGGCTGTCTTCATAACGGCGCTCTTCTTCGTCGGCTTCTTCAACCTCGGCGCCTGGGGAGCGGTCTACCCGTACACGGCGGAGCTGTTCCCGACGCGGCTGCGGTCGAGTGCCTTCGGCCTGATGGAAGGAGTGGGGAAGGCGGCCGCGATCGCCGGCCCGTACATCTTCGGGAATCTCAAGGACGCGACGGGAAGCACGACGTGGTCGCTGACGTTCGTCGCAATCGTGATGGTCGCGGGCGCGTTCGTAGCCGGCGTCTTCGGCCGCGAAACCCGCGGGGAGAAGTTCGCCTAGGCGAGGGACAGTCCCTGTGCCAACTTTGTGTCAGCCGCCGGCGATTGCGGCGACGACTCTGATCGTCTCACCGCCTTCGAGCTCGGCGTCCAGACCGCCTCGCTCTCGCGCGTCGACGCCCTCGACGTAGACGTTCACGAGTGGGCGTAGCGCACCGCGCTCGTCCAGGAGCAGGTCGTGCACCGGCAGCGCACGCAGCGCGTCGCCGACCGTCGCCGCTTCGAGCTCGAACTGCTTCGTGCCGCCGGCCTGCTCCGCAAGGAGCGACGGCAGCAGCACCGTTATTCCGGCCACTCCGCGACTTCGATGGACAGGATCGGCGGCAGCTGCGAGGCCGCCTCGATCCACTCCTCGCCCTCGTTCGGCGAGACGAAGACGGAACCGCTCTGCGTGCCCAGGTAGACGCCTGACGGCTCGAGCGAGTCGTACGCCATGTTCTCGCGCAGCACGACCGCCCAGGCACGCTCGGGCAGGCCCTTCGAGGTGAGCTTCCAGCTCTGGCCGCCATCGGTCGTCTTGTAGACGCCGAGCCGTCCGTCGGCTGTGACGCGGTTCTCCCCGTCGCCGTTCGGGACGACGTAGGCGACGTCCGGATCGCTCGGGTGGAGCGCGATCGGGAAGCCGAAGCCCGTCGGCAGCCCGTTGTCCTCGAGCCGCTCCCAGTTCTCGCCGCGATCGTCCGAGCGGTAGACCCCGCAGTGGTTCTGCTGCCACAGGCGCTCTGGCTTCGCGGGATGGACGAGCAGCTTGTGGACGCACTGGCCGACCTCGGGGAACTTGTCCTCCTGAAAGTCGGCGGCCGTGCCCTTGTTCTTGGGCGCCCACGACTCGCCGCCGTCGTCGCTGCGGAACACGCCGGCAGCCGAGATGGCGACATAGATCGTCTGGTCGTTCTCCGGATCGATCTGGATCGAGTGCGTGCACATCCCGCCCGCGCCCGGGTTCCAGCGCTCCCGGGTCGGGTGCTCGATCAGGCTCCGCACCGGCTCCCAGCTCGCCCCCTTGTCGTTCGAGCGGAAGAGGACGCCGGGCGCTCCGCCGAGCCAGAACGTCCCGTTGCCTCCGGGCTCGACGTGCCACGCCTTCTCGACCGTTAGCTCGCTTCCCTCGGGCAACTCGAGCTGCTCGCTGCGCTCCCAGGTCTTCCCGAGGTCGTTCGAGCGCTGGACGGTCGCGCCGTAGACCCAGTTGTTCGCGGCCAGGTAGAGATCATCCTCGTGCCGGATCGCGTGGAAGATCTCCCAGCCCGACAGGAGTGGATCCTCGACCTTCCAGGTGCGGCGGTCCTCGTCGCCGCGCAGGACGAAGAGCCCCTTCCGCGTTCCGACGAGAACGGCCAAACTCACGGTCGCTAGCCTACGTCAGACGGATGGTCAAGCTCAACGAGAAGCAGGCGCAGCTCTTCCTCGACAAGAATTTCGGGTCGCTTGCGACGATTCGCGACGACGGAACACCGCACGTGACGCCGGTCTGGGTCGACTACGACGGTGAGCACGTCCTCTTCAACACGGCGACCGGCCGCGCGAAGTGGCGTCACATGCGCCGCGACCCGAGAGTCACGATCGAGGTCATCTCGAGGGAGAACCCGTACGAGTACGTCACGGTGACGGGGCGGGTCGAGCTCGAGGAAGGCGAGGAGGCCGACCGGCACATCGACAAGCTGTCCGAGAAGTACACCGGCAATCCGAAGTTCCAGAGCCACAGGCCCGGCGAGCGCCGCGTGATCGTCCGAATCACACTAGAGCGCGTCTCTTGATCTCGATCTGCGAGGTCGGGCCGCGCGACGGCCTCCAGAACGAGAAGGACATCCTGGCGCCCAAGACCCGCGCCGAGCTCGTCAATCAGCTCGCCGCCGCGGGTCTGCCGGTCGTCGAAGCGGCCAGCTTCGTCAGCGCCGAGCGCGTGCCGCAGATGGCCGGCGCCGAAGAGGTCGTGGAAGGGATCGAGCGGCGAAACGGCACGATCTACGCCGGCCTCGCGCTGAATGAGCAGGGCTACGACCGGCTGCGCGCGGCCGGGCTCGACGAGGTCCGCTTCGCGGTCGCCGCGACCGAGAGTTTCAGCAAGCGCAACGCGAACGCCTCGGTCGAAGAGGCCGTTTCCGCCGCCGAGAAGGTTCTCGCCCGCGCGCGCGAGGACGGCCTGCGCTCGACGGCGACGATCAGCGTCGCCTTCGGCTGTCCGTTCGAGGGCCGAGTCGACCCGGAAGCCGTGATCGCCCTCGCGGAGCGGCTGCGCGGGGCGGACGAGATCGTCCTCGCGGACACGATCGGCGTCGCAACTCCGGGCCAGGTGCGCACACTCGTAGAGCGCGTCGAGAAGCCGGTCGGAGCTCATCTCCACAACACGCGCAACACAGGCTTCGCGAACGCCTATGCGGCGCTCGAAGGCGGCGCCACGACGCTCGACTCGTCGGTCGGCGGCCTCGGCGGCTGCCCGTTTGCCCCGCGCGCAACCGGCAATGTCGCGACCGAGGACCTCGTCTACATGCTCGAGGGCGACGGGGTAGAGACCGGCGTCGACCTGGACGCGCTGATCGCGATCTCGGAGTGGCTCGAGACCGTCCTCGGCCGTCCGCTCGAGGGCCAGCTCTACCGGGCGGGCCGCTTCCCGAGCGCGTAGACGCCGACCGGCCCCAGTCTCAACTCGATGTCTCGCTCGTACGACTCGCCGAGCTTCTCGGCGACCCGGATCGAAGCGACGTTCGCCGGCGCGATCAGCGAGATAACGCGATCGCGTCCCAATTCGCCGAATGCGTGGTCGCGGCAGGCGATCGCGGCCTCGGTCGCGTAGCCCTGGTTCCAGAAGGCCCGCAGGATCGTCCACCCGATCTCGAGTTCGAGGTCGCCTTCGAGCACCTCGGAAACCCCGTTCTCCCAGCGCTCGGTATCCCAGAGCAGGTATCCAACGCGCCCCAGAAAATGCTCGTCCTCGCGCCGAATCACGCTGAAGAGCCCTAGACCGTGCCGGTCCCAATGGCCGAGCAGGCGGTCGATCCCCGCGGGCACCTCGTCGGGCGAGAGCGTTGTCCCGCCGATGTACCGGACTACCTCGGTGTCGCCCCACATCTCCGCGTAGCCGTCCACGTCGCCGTGATCGGGCTTGCGCAGGACGAGCCGCTCGGTCTCGAGCCTCACAGGATGTGGCGGATGAGCCAGACGATGACGAGGATCGTGAGCACGACGAGCACGACATTCCCCAGCCCAAGGAGCGTCCACTTCGTCGCCTGGGCCGGTGATCCGCCGGTGGACGAGGCAGTGAGGGAGCGCTCGACCATCTCTTCGACGTGCTGCTCGATTCGCTCGGCCAGGGCATCGGAGGCGCTCTTGCGCGTCTCGGTCTTCAGGGGCGGAAAGCTGTCGGGCCGATCGTCGAGCGCCAGCTGGAAGATCCGCTCGTGCTGGACGTCTTTCAGGTTCTGCTGTCCCAGATCGACGATGGAAACGCCTTCGGGCAGGTCGTTTCCGAGGAGCGCCCGAGTCGTCTCCGAGAGCAGGATCTGGCCGCCGTGCCCTGCCGAGCAGATGCGCGCGGCGCGGACGACGTCGAGGCCGAGGTACCCCTCGTCGTGGACGGACGGCTCGCCGGTGTGGAGACCCATCCGAACCCGCACCTCGGCGCCTTCAGGCCAGGCGTGCCCGGCGAGCGCGCGCTGAGCAGCGACCGCGCCGGCGACGGCATCCCGCGCCCGCGGGAACGAGTAGAAGAACGCGTCGCCCTGCGTGTCGACCTCCATGCCGCCCTTCGCGCCGAGATGGTCGCGCAGCAGCCTGCGGTGATCCCGGACGACGTCGCCGTAGTCGTCGCCGAGCTCCTGGAGCAGGCGCGTCGAGCCCTCGATGTCGGTGAAGAGAAACGTGACCGTGCCGCCCGGGAGCGAAGCCATGGCCGCTGAGTCTACGAACCGTTAGGGTCGCCCCGGATCCGAATGAACGCCGTCGCACCCGATCCCCGCCGCTGGAAGGCGCTCATCCTCGTCTGCGCCGCGATCTTCGTCGTGGTGCTCGACATCGCGATCGTCAACGTGGCGCTGCCGTCGATCGGCAGCGATCTCCACTTCGCGAACAAGAACCTCCAGTGGGTGATCACCGCCTACACGCTCACGTACGGGGGATTCCTGCTCCTCGGCGGTCGTGCGGCCGACTTACTCGGACGGCGGATCGTGTTCATGGGCGGCCTCGCGCTCTTCACGGGAGCGTCTCTCGTCTGCGGCCTGTCGACCTCGTCGGGAATGCTGATCGGCGCCCGCGCGGTGCAGGGACTCGGCGCGGCGGTCGTGACCCCTGCGGCGCTCTCGATTGTCTCGACGACCTTCACCGAGGGCGAGGAACGGAACAAGGCACTCGGCGCCTGGGGCGGGGTCGCCGGCAGCGGCGCGGCTGCGGGCGTGCTCTTCGGCGGCATCCTCACGAAGTACCTCGGCTGGGAGTGGATCTTCTGGGTCAACGTCCCGGTGGGCGTCTCCGTGCTCATCCTGACGCCGATCTACGTCCGCGAGAGTCGCCGCGAAGACGTCGTGCACGCGTACGACCCGCTTGGGGCGATTCTGGTCACCGCAGGGCTCGTCAGCCTCGTCTACGCGATCTCGGAGGCGCCTGACGTGGGCTGGGCCACATTCCGGACGATCGGGCTGCTCGCGCTTTCCGCGGCACTGCTCATCGGGTTCGTGATCTGGGAAGCTCGCGAGCGTGCGCCACTGATGCCGCTCAGCATCTTCCGGATCCGGCTGCTCTCTGCGGCGAACTTTGTCTCGCTGCTCCAAACCGGCGGCATCTTCGGCTCGTTCCTGCTGCTGACCCTGTATATGCAGGACGTCTTGCACCTGTCTGTGCTCCAGACAGGATTCGCGTTCCTCGCGACGGCGGGTACGGCGGTTGTCGCGGCGGCTCCCGCGCAGATGCTGTCGACCAAGGTCGGCGTCAAGCCGGTCATGCTGACCGGTCTCGGCCTGCTGGTCGCCGGGATGCTCTGGTACACGCAGATCAGCCCTGACGGCTCGTACGTCGTCGACCTGCTGCCCGGCTTCGTCGCGGTCGGAATCGGGCTGCCGTTCTCGTACATCCCGCTCACGATCGCCGCGCTCGCAGGCGTCGAGGACGAGGACGCCGGCCTTGCGTCAGGGCTTCTGACCACATCACAGCAGGTCGGCGGCGCGATCGGAGTCGCGATCCTCTCCACGGTCGCGTTCACCCACGCGAGGACGCTGGGCGAGAAGGGAGCGGATCCGGGCGAGGCCCTCACGAGGGGATTCTCGTGGGGCTTCTGGGTAGGAGCGGGAATCTGGACGGCGGCGCTCGTCTCCGCGATCCTGCTCATTCGCGAGAGAGAAATCGCCGAGCACGAACCGGTCGAGCTGCCGGCCGCCCAAAGCTGACCGGCATCCCGGTCACCGGCATCAACGAGCTCGTGCTCGAGGTCGCCGATCTCGATGCAGCAGCCCGCTTCTACTCCGAGGTGCTAGGGCTCCCTGTTCAGTCCCGGTCGGACGAGCGGGCCTGGGTAATGGCAGGCGATCGGACGCGTATCGGGCTCTGGACACCGCAGGTCGGCATCGCCGGCGGCCAGGGCGGCGCGCACGTCCACTACGCGCTGCACGTCGCGGAGGCCGACTACGGCGCCGCGGTCGAGCGCCTGCGCGAGCAGGGGTACGACCCGCATGAAGAGGACTTCGAGGGGAACGGACGAGCCGCGTACGTCACGGACCCGGACGGAAACGTCGTCGAGCTCTGGACCTGGCAAGGGGCCCGTCTCTAGTACGAGACGGCAACGAATGGTCCGACGCGCAAATCCGACTGTGACCGAGGTGCATCGCAGCGCGGGCGCGCCGGCACTCTGAGACGGACGCTTCCGGCTTGCGCGGGAAGCTCTAGGACGAGCGCCTTGGGCGGCGCGACAGGCTCATTTCGCTTCGAGCGGCACCAGTTGAGCCAGTGAAGGTCGATGACCACGTGGTCGCCCTGACGTAAGGAGCGAAGAGCTCCGAGCGGACGGAGATCAGCATCCGCTGTGATTGGCTGGATCGGGACGACTCGCCACCGGACACCCGTGGGCACCCCCGTGAACGAGAGACTTGGCCGGCCGTGTAACGAGCACGGAGTCGGCCCGACAAACTCCAGCGAAATGCTGCCGAGGAGGCTGCCTGTCGCGCCCTGCAGAATCAGGCGAGGTCGAAGGTCCGCCGGTCGGCAAGGGCGGGCCACGGCGAGCGTCTCGTGACGTCCTGGGGTGGATATCGGGCTGAGCACAGGCGACGCGCAGGCAGACGCGAGGAATGCCAGCAGGATCCCAGCGGTCGACACTGCGCGCACAGGGCAAAGTATGGGCGTGAACCGCCTCGCGCAGGAGACGAGCCCGTACCTCATTCAGCCTGAGGCGTCGCTTGCGACGCCGACCGTAAGAGGCCGTGCCGGCTTTGCCGGCGCGGCCGCCTTCTCGGCGTGCTGCAAGTGAATCGCCTCGCCGCCGAAACCAGTCCGTACCTTTTGCAGCACGCGGAGAACCCCGTGGACTGGTACCCCTGGGGCGAGGACGCCTTCGCCAAAGCACGCGACGAGGACAAGCCGGTGCTCCTCTCCGTCGGCTACGCGGCCTGCCACTGGTGCCACGTCATGGCACACGAGTCGTTCGAGAGTGACCAGACGGCGGCGCTCATGAACGAGCGGTTCGTGAACATCAAGGTCGACCGGGAAGAGCGGCCCGACGTGGACTCGCTCTACATGGATGCGGTCGTTGCGCTCACCGGGCACGGAGGCTGGCCGATGACGGTCTTCCTGACTCCCGAGGGCGAGCCGTTCCTGGGCGGCACCTACTACCCGCCGGAGCCGCGGCACGGGCTGCCGAGCTTCGCGCAGGTGCTCACCGCGGTCTCGGACGCTTACCGCGAGAAGCGGGGCGACGTCGCGAAGCAGGCAACCGCGATCGTCGAGGCAATTCGGCAGTCGAGTCAGCTCTCTCCGTCCACCGATCCCCTCACCGAGAGTCTGCTCGGCGAGGCTGCCCGCGCGCTCCGGGGCCAGTTCGACGGAGAGTGGGGAGGTTGGGGCGGAGCGCCCAAGTTCCCACAGGCCTCGACGCTCGAGTTCCTGCTCCGCATGCACCTGCGCGGGGACGAGGACGCGCTGCCGATGGTGCGCTCGACGCTCGACGGGATGGTCGCAGGCGGCATGTACGACCTCGTCGGGGGCGGCTTTCACCGCTATTCGGTCGACGAGGCCTGGCTCGTGCCGCACTTCGAGAAGATGCTCTACGACAACGCGCTGCTCGCCGCGGCGTACCTCCACGCCTGGGCCGTGACGGGCGAGGTTCGGTACCGGCAGGTCGTCGAGCAAACCCTCGACTACATGCTCCGCGAGGTGCGCCTCCCGGAGGGCGGCTTCGCCTCGGCGCAGGACGCGGACACCGAAGGCGTCGAGGGGCTGACCTTCACGTGGACGCCCGAAGAAGGCGTGCGCGAGGAGCTCCTGCACCCCTTCGAGGACGGGCGGTTCATCATCCGCGGGGTGCTGGCCGACGACGAGCGCCGCCGGCTCTTCGAGCTCCGCGAGCTGCGGCCCAAGCCTGCGCGGGACGACAAGGCGATCGCTGCCTGGAACGGGCTCGCGCTCGCTGCCCTGGCGGAGGCGGGCCGCCGGCTGGAGCGCGCGGACTACCTTGACGCGGCCCGCGAGCTGGGCGAGTTCCTGCTCGGGCCGCTCTCGACCAAGAAGGGACGGCTGCACAGGACCTTTCGTGCCGGACAGTCGAAGGGAACCGGGTACCTAGAGGACTACGCCGACGTCGCGAACGGACTGCTCGAGCTCCACGTCGCAACCGGCGAGCTGCGCTGGCTCGAGGAGGCGAACCGCCTCGCCCGCCTCGCGGTCGAGCTCTTCGCGGACGAGGAGCGCGGGGGTTTCTACCTCTCGCCCGCCGACGGAGAAGAGCTCGTCGCCCGCAAGAAGGATCTCGAGGACCATCCGACGCCTTCGGGCAACGCAATGCTCGCGTTCGTCCTGCTGAAGCTGGCGCGGATCTACGGCGAGGACGAGCTCGAGCGCCTCGCGGTCGGCGTCTTCCGGCTCGTCCACGGCGCGCTCCCGAGAGCTCCGGCCGCGTTCGGCCATGTCCTCTCTGCGCTGGCCCTCCATTTCTCGCCTCCCCGGGAGATCGCGATCGTCGGCCCGGTCGACTCCCCGGTCGCGCGCGCGGCGCTCGAGCCCTTCGAGCCCGACACGGTCGTCGCGGTCGGCCCGTCGGACGAGATTCCGCTCCTTGCCGGCAAGAGCCTCGTCGGCGGCAAGCCGGCGGTGTACGTCTGCGAGCGCTTCGCCTGCCAGGCGCCGGTCACGGAACCGACGCAGTTGAGCGGCCGTGCGGTCGCCCCGCGCGAATAGTCGTACGAAACTTTCACGACCTGCTTACAAAGGCATCACGGCTGCTGGAGAGACTCACTCCGATGGCAGTCTCGACTCGATGGATCGTCATGGCGGCCCTCGCCGCAGGGATCGCCGCCACTGCCGGACTTGCCTCAGGCGATGCCCAGAGCGCCTCGCCCGCGATCCGGCCGAACGTCGTCGTGCTGATGACCGACGACCAGACGGTCGAGTCGATGCGCGTGATGCCGAACGTGCGCGGCCTGCTCGCCGATCAGGGCGTTACGTTCGACAACAGCTTCGTCTCGTACTCGCTCTGCTGCCCTTCGCGCGCGACGTTCTTGACCGGCCAGTACGCGCACAACCATGGCGTCTGGGGCAACACGCCGCCGAACGGCGGTTATTACAAGCTCGACAGCACGAACACCCTGCCCGTGTGGCTGTCGCGTGCGGGCTACCAGACGATCCACCTCGGCAAGTACTTGAACGGCTACGGCACGCGCAGCGCGACCGAGATTCCGCCGGGCTGGGGCGAGTGGTTCGGCTCTCCCGACCCCTCCACGTACCGCTACACGAACTACACCGTGAACGAGAACGGGAAGCTCGTCACCTACAACGGCGCGGCCAACTACAAGACCGACGTCTACGCCCGGAAAGCCGTCGACATCATCGCCCGGCAAGCGGCCGACCCGCGGCCGTTCTTCCTCTGGGTCGCTTTTCTCGCCCCGCACAGCGGCGCGCCACGCGACGCGGACGATCCGACCGGGCAGTCGACGCCGTCGCCGGCCGCGCGGCATCGCAACTACTTCGCGACGCAGCCGCTCCCGATCCCGCCTTCGTTCAACGAGGCAGATGTCTCCGACAAGCCGGCAGGAATCCGCAACCGGCCGATGATGACGGCCGCGAAGATCGCCGCGGTTCGCGAGAACTACCAGCAGCGGCTCGAGTCCTTGCTGGCGGTTGACGACGCCGTGGGACTGATCGTGAATCAGCTCGCGGCGATCGGGGAGCTCGACAAGACCTACATCCTCTTCACGTCGGACAACGGGTTCTTCCACGGCGAACATCGCGTGCCGGCGGGAAAGGTCCTGCTCTACGAGCCGTCGATCCGCGTCCCGCTGATCATGCGGGGGCCAAGCATCCCCGCCGGCCAGCATCGCAGCCAGTTCGTGTCGAACATCGACCTGGCGCGGACGATCATGGCGGCGACGGGCACCCAGCCGGGCCGGGTGCTGGACGGTCGCTCGCTGCTGCCGTTCGCTCGCGACCCGCTGTTCCACTCCGGGCGCGACCTTCTGCTCGAGACGCCGACCTACGCCGCGATCCGCACGCCGAACTGGCTCTACGCAGAGCACGTGACCGGAGAGCGTGAGCTCTTCAACCTCGCGCGCGATCGCGACGAGCTGACGAGCCTGCACAACGACTTCCGCTACGACCGGGTCGAGGCCGACCTCGCCCGGCGCCTCGCCCGGCTACGTGGATGCGCCGGCCCCGTTTGCCGGCAGGGCCCGCAGCTTGCGCTTCGAAGTCGTTCCCAGCGCGGCCGAGGGCCACGGAGCTGCCGCCGCTCGCGAGTTCTCGTTGGTATCGGCGGACCTTCCGCGCGGCGCATCTCGCACACCGAGTTCTACCTCGACGGCCACCTACTGAAGCGCGACCGGCGAGCGCCCTTCACCGTCGCCGTCCCGAAGCGGCTCGCCCGGCCGGACGGCTCGCTTCTCGAAGCGCTCGTGACGCTGACCGACTCGCGCCGCCAGACGCTGCCGCGCCGCATCTTCGGCTGTTCCGCCTAACCCGAGGGACTGTCCCACCGAGGGACTGTCCCTACCGCGCTCGTTCACGGCTCGGACATAAGAGAATCGCGCGGTGCGCGTCGCAACCCACCGTGCGCCTCACTTCGTCTTCGGCGAGCACGAGTTCGACGTCCCGCTCGACCACGAGAGCCCGGACAGCGGCCAGCTGACCGTTTTCGCGCGCGAAGTCGTCTCGCCTGACCGGGAGGGCGACGAGCTGCCGTGGCTCGTCTTCTTCCAGGGCGGCCCGGGGAGCGAGTCGCCCCGTCCCCTCCAGCTCGTGGCCAAGACCTGGCTCGCTCGGGCGCTCGAGGACTTCCGCGTGTTGCTTCTCGACCAGCGCGGGACGGGCCGCTCGATGCCCGTCGGCGACCTCGTCGGGATGAGCCCGGAGGAGCAGGCCGAGTACCTGACGCACTTCCGGGCCGACTCGATCGTTCGCGACGCCGAGCTGATCCGGCACCAGCTCGGGGCCGAACCGTGGAGCGTGCTCGGGCAGAGCTTCGGCGGCTTTTGCGTCGTCCACTACCTCTCGCAGGCGCCTGAAGGTCTCGCCGCAGCACTCCTGACGGGCGGCCTCCCGCCGCTCGAGCGTCACCCCGACGACGTCTATCGAATGACCTACGAGCGAACGGCCGCAAAGAACGGCGCCTACTACGAGCGCTATCCCGAGGACCGCGACCGCGTCCTGGCCATCTTCGAGCGGCTCGAGGCCGAGGACGTCAGGCTCCCGGGCGGAGATCGCCTCACGCAGAAGCGCTTCCGCCAGCTCGGCCACGTTCTCGGCATGGCGGACGGCTTCGAGCGGCTGCACTACATCCTCGAGCTGCCGTTCGGCTCGCCTGCGTTCCTGCACGACGTCGAGGCGGCGTACATCTTCCCGCGAAACCCGCTCTATGCCGTCATCCACGAAGCGTGCTACGCGTCGGGCGCGACGACCGGCTGGTCGGCCAATCGCCTCTACCCGGACGAGTTCCGCGACGATCCGACGCTGCTCACCGGGGAGCACGTCTATCCCTGGATGTTCGAGGAGTACGGGGCGCTTCGACCGTTGGCCGGAGCCGCGGAGATCCTCGCCCAGCACGAGTGGCCGAGGCTCTACGACGTCGAGCGGCTCCGGGAGAACGACGTGCCGGCCGCCGCGGTCGTCTACGCGGAAGACATGTACGTCGAGCGCGCGTTCTCCGAGGAGACGGCGGCGTCGATCCACGGCCTTCGCGCCTGGCTGACGAACGAGTACGAGCACGACGGGCTCCGGCAGGAAGGGGCTCGCGTGCTAGGCAGGCTCCTCGACCTCGTCCAGGGCCGTGCCTGAGCCGCCGCTCCTGCAGCTCCGCAACGTCACGCGCCGCTTCGGTGGCGTCGTCGCGCTCGACGACGTCTCGTTCGACGTCGCGCGTGGCGAGATCGCGGGGCTGATCGGCCCGAACGGCGCGGGCAAGACGACCGCGTTCAACGTGATCACGCGTATCTACCGGCCCGACTCGGGAGAAGTCGCCCTCGATGGCGAGAGTCTCCTCGGGACTCCCGCGCACGGAGTCGTCCGCCGCGGGATCGCCCGCACGTTCCAGAACGTCGAGCTCTTTCCGACGATGACCGTCCTCGACAACGTCCTCGTGGGGGCGCACACGCGCAGGCACGCCCGCGCTCGCGCGCGCGAGATCCTGGAGTACGTCGAGGTCGACGACCTCGCCGAGCGGCCGGCGTCGGGGCTTCCCTACGCGACGCTGAAGCGAATCGAGCTCGCCCGGGCGCTCATCGCCGAGCCGCGCCTGCTCCTGCTGGACGAGCCTGCCGGCGGACTGAGCCACGAGGAAGTCGAGCGGCTGGCGACGTTCATCACCAGGACGCGAGATCGCTTCGAGCTGACCGTTCTCCTCGTCGAGCACCACATGAACCTCGTCATGCGCATCTCCGACTCGGTCACTGTCCTCGATTTCGGCAAGAGGATTGCCGCGGGCACGCCCGGCGAGGTGCAGCGCGATGCCGCGGTGATCGAGGCCTACCTCGGGACGGCGGACTAGGTGCCCCTTCCAGCAATACATGCCGGCTTCTGGCCCGCGATCACGCGGCGCCAGAGTCCACCCTCGCCCTTGCCAAGGCTTCATCCAGCCTTGGCCGCGGTCGAGTGCGGCCTCTGGATGCAGACGGTCGTGTCGGCAAAGCCGCCACGACCTCTTCTGGTCGGCGCCGCCAAGGCGGCGCCTCAGGCTCGCGACCCAGAAGCTCGGCGGCATCACTGGAAGGGGCACTAGTGGCGCCGCTCCTCGAGCTCGCGGACGTGAAGGCGCGCTACGGCCAGGTCGAGGCGCTGCACGGCATCTCGCTGAGCGTGGGGGAGGGCGAGGTCGTGGCCGTCCTCGGCGGGAACGGAGCGGGCAAGACCACGACGTTGCGCGCGATCTCCGGCCTCGTCTCGACCTCTGGCGATGTCAGCTTCGCCGGGACTCGGATCAGCCGAGCCTCGCCGGAGAAGGTGGCACGCATCGGAATTGCCCATGTCCCCGAAGGGCGCGGCATCTTCAGCGAGCTCACCGTGCACGAGAACCTGCGGCTCGGCGCATATCTGCGGCGGGGCGGCTTCGCCGGAGACTACGAGCGCGTGCGCGGCTACTTTCCCTGGCTCGAGGACCGGCGCGACCAGCAGGCGGGCACGCTCTCGGGCGGAGAGCAGCAGATGCTCGCGCTGGCCCGCGCGCTCATGGCCCGTCCGCGCATGCTGCTCCTCGACGAGCCCTCCCTCGGTCTCGCCCCCCTGGTTGTGCGCGAGATCTTCCGGATCGTGGGCGAGTTGAACGAGAAGGACGGTCTCGCCGTCCTCGTCGTCGAGCAGAACGCATCCCTCGCGCTCCGCTCCTCCAGCCGGGCCTACGTGCTCGAGGTCGGCCGGGTCGCGCTCGAAGGGCCGAGCGCCGAGCTGGCCGAGAACGAGTCCGTGCGGAAGGCGTACCTGGGTTACTGATGGTGGAATTCGCCCAACAGGTCGTGAGCGGCCTCGCCTCGGGCTCCATTTACGCGAGCCTTGCCCTCGCGATCGTGATCATCTACCGCTCGACCGGAGTCGTGAACTTCGCGCAGGGCGAGCTGGCGACGTTCACGACCTTCATCGCGTGGACGCTCATCGACCACGGCCTCGGCTACTGGCTCGCGTTCGCGCTGACGCTCGTGATCGCCTTCGTCGGCGGGGTCGCGCTCGAGCGAATCGTCGTGAGGCCGGTCGAGGGCGGGCCCGTGCTCACAGTGGTCATCCTCACGATCGGGCTCTTCATCCTGCTCGGCGGGCTCTCGAACTGGATCTGGACGGCGGAGGTGCGCTCGTTTCCGCCGAACCGGCCGTTCCCGACGAGCGCCTGGGACATCGGCGGCGTCGCGGTCTCGAAGCAGGACGCGGGCATCCTCCTCGTCACGCTCGGCCTGGTCGTGGGTCTCTACCTGCTGTTCCAGCACACCAAGCTCGGGCTCGCAATCCGCGCGGCGGCGCTCAATCCGACGGCGAGCCGGCTGGTCGGCGTGCGCGTCGGCTGGATGCTCGCGCTCGGCTGGGGCCTCGCTGCCGCTATCGGCGCGGTCGCGGGAATGTTCACCGCGGCGGCCGCTCCGCCGCTCGAGCCGAACATGATGCGGCCGGTGCTCATCTACGCCTTCGCCGCGGCGGTGCTCGGCGGCCTCGCGAGCCCGGTCGGCGCGATCGTCGGTGGGCTCACGATCGGCGTCATGCTGAACCTGATCGCGACCTACGACACCCACGTGCACCTCGAGCTCGACCGCATGCGGCTGCCGATCGCGCTCGCGGTGATCCTCACGGTCCTGCTCGTCCGGCCGGCCGGGCTCTTCGGCCGCGCAGTGGTGCGCCGTGTCTAGGCTCACGCTCGCCCGGGGCGGGGCGACCGTCCTCGCGCTCTCCGTCGCGATCGTCGCGATCTTCCTCGCGCCTCGCTGGGACCAGGTCGGCGACATCAAGGGCGCCCAGATGGGCGTCTACTTCATCGCCATCCTCGGCCTGAACATCGTCACGGGGTACACGGGCCAGATCTCGCTCGGACACGGCGCTTTCATGGCGATCGGCGGCTACACGACGGCGATCCTGGTCGCCGAGCATGGCGTGCGCGACCTCTGGACGATCCCGATCGCAGGCCTCGTGGCGGGCGCCGCGGGCTTCCTCGTCGGCATTCCGGCGCTCCGCCTCTCCGGGCTCTACCTCGCCCTGGCCACGTTCGGCCTCGCCGTGGCGATGCCCGATCTCCTCAGCTGGGACAAGCTCGAATCCGTCACGAAGGGCGGCCAGGCGATCCAGCTCTTCGGCAGCTCGGATCTCACGGGCAAGGGCTTCGAGGACGTGAGCATCCTCGGCCAGACGGTCACGTTCACGCGCGCCGTCTACTACCTGACCTGGGCGGTGGCGCTTGTGCTGCTCGTCGTCGCCTGGCTCTTGCTGCGCGGACCGCCTGGTCGCGCGTTCCGCGCCGTCCGGGACAGCGAGGTCGCCGCCGCATCGTCGGGGGTCAACATCGCGGCGTACAAGACCTTCGCGTTCGCGATCAGCGCCGCCTACGCGGGGATCGCCGGCTCGCTGCTCGTGATCGCGGTCGCCTTCGCCGACCCGCAATCGTTCCCGGCCAAGCTCTCGCTCACCTTGCTCGTGGGCGCGGTCATCGCCGGGCTCGGCTCGCTGTGGGGAGCGCTCGCGGGTGCGGCGTTCATCCAGTTCCTGCCCGACGCGGCCGTGCACATCTCGAAGGCGCAGGGCGTTCCCGATGCTGTGTACGGCGCCGCGCTCATCCTGATCGTGCTCCTCCTACCGACGGGTGTCGCCGGCGGCCTGCGCAGAGCCCTAGCTCCCCTAACAAGTCGGCTATACACTCGGTCATAGACGTCATGGGCAAGCGGCTTTTCCTCGTATGTGCAGCGTTCTTCGCGCTCGGACTCCCGGTCGCGTTCGGCGGGAGCTCCGCCGATCCGGGGATCACCCCGACGACGATTCACATCGGCGGCACCGCGCCGCTCTCGGGCTCCGCGCAGGCCTTCCAGTCGGTTGCCAAGGGCGCCGAGGCGTACTTCAAGTACGTGAACGCGCGCGGCGGGGTCAACAAGCGGAAGATCCAGTACGAGTACCTCGACGACCAGTACCTCCCGTCGGAGACGGTGCGCCAGACGCGCGTCCTCGTCCAGGACAAGAGGGTCTTCGCGAT
Organism: Actinomycetota bacterium; assembly: GCA_038040395.1. Lineage (GTDB taxonomy): Bacteria > Actinomycetota > Thermoleophilia > Gaiellales > Gaiellaceae > VAXT01. The sequence goes on along the minus strand of JBBPIJ010000006.1, from coordinate 30,512 downwards.
CTTCAACTCGCTCGGCACCGAGCACAACGAGGCGATTCGCCCGTACCTGAACGAGCTCCATGTGCCGCAGCTCTTCGCCGCCTCGGGCGCGACGACCTTCGGCCGCGACTCCAAGCAGTACCCGTGGACGATCGGCTACATACCCACCTACATCGCCGAGGGCGCGATGTACGGCAACTACATCCGGCGGACGATGCCCACGGCGAAGATCGCGATCCTCTATCAGGACGACAGCTACGGGGCCGATCTGATCAAGGGCCTCCAGCGCGGGCTCGGGCCGCGGAAGGGGAACATCATCTCGAAGGTCGGCTACGCGGCGACCGACGACAACGTCCAGTCGCAGGTCGCAAGGCTCAGGGGCTCGAAGGCCGGGATCCTCATGCTCTTCTCGACGCCGAAGTTCACGATCCAGGCCTACCAGTACGTGAACGGCCTCGGCTGGAAGCCGAAGATCTTCGTCAACGCGGTCTCGAGCGCCTCCAACGTGATGGTCATCTCCTCGAGCCGCAACCAGAACAAGCGTGTCGAGGGCTCGATCTCGATCGTGTTCCTCAAGGATCCGAACGACCCCAAGTGGAACCGCGACCCCGGGGTGCTGCTCTACCGAAAGATCATGCGCAAGTACGCGCCGAAGGGGAACATCAAGGACGTCTACAACCTCTACGGGATGTCGTCCGCGTTCACGTTCGTCGACGCGCTGAAGCATGCCGGGAAGAACCCGACGCGGGCCTCGATCATGAACGCAGCCACGCACCTGAACGAGCGGAACAACCCGTTCCTGCTGCCGACGATGGTCATCAAGACGACCTCGCTCGAGCACTACCCGATCGACCAGGCGCGCCTCCAGCGCTGGCACAACGGGAAGTGGATCTCGTTCGGCGGGCTCCTCAAAGCCAAGAGCTAGGCCCTGGCCAGATCGAGGCTACGGGCGTCGACGGGTGCCTTCGGCTTCGTGCTCGTCGGCGGCCCGACGATCGTGGCCGGGCTCGTCCCCTGGCTGTTGACGCGGTGGCATGCGGACGCGCAGCCGCTTGCGCTTCGGTTTCTCGGCGGGGCCGTCCTGGCGCTTGGCGCCGGGCTCGTCCTCGAGACCACGACTCGCTTCGCAGTACAGGGGCGGGGGACGCCGGCGCCGTGGGCCCCGCCTGAGCGGTTCGTGGCCCGCGGCTCCTATCGGTTGATGCGGAACCCGATGTACGCCGGCGTGATCGCCCTGATCGTCGGTCAGGCGTTCCTGCTCGGCCGGGAGATCCTCTTCGCGTGGGCCGTTGTCGCGTGGCTCTTCTTCCACGTCTTCGTCCTGTTCGAAGAAGAGCCCGGTCTCCGTCGCCGGTTCGGCGCAGAGTACGAGACGTACTGTGCCCGGGTGGGCAGGTGGCTGCCTCGCACCAGGTCGAGCTGATCAGCGCAGCGACCGGCCTCGGCTAGATTTCGCGGCGATGGCGACTCGAGAGGCCGCCTGTCACTGCGGGCAACTTCGCCTGGAAGTCACGGGCGATCCATTTGCCGTTTCCATCTGCAACTGTCTCGCCTGCCAACGCCGGACCGGAAGCGCCTTCGGAATGCAGGCGGGCTTCAAAGCGGATCAAGTGCAGGTCGTCGGTCGCTTCAGCGACTACGGGCGAATCTCGGACGAGGCAGACAGGAAGGAGCACGTCTTCCATTTCTGCCCTGACTGCGGCTCACAGGTCTTCTACACGGAACCGACGGAGCCGGACCTGATCGTCGTCTCGGTCGGCTCGTTCGCCGACCCGTCCTTCCCGCCGCCCACCGAGTCGGGGTACGACTCTCGCCGTCATCCGTGGGTGGGGCTACCCGACTCGATCCAACAGTTCGCTGCCGAGCTGTGGGATCCGGTGCGACCCATCTACGAGGCCGGCAGGTACGCGGAGGCGGCGGACAGGGGACGCGAGCTCATCGAGGCCCGCCCCGACCAGGCGTACCTCTACTTCAACGTGGCGTGCTGCGAGAGCCTTGCGGGCCGGACCGCCGACGCCGTCGAGCACCTCCGCCAGGCGATCGGCATGTGGGAGGGCTGTCGCGACATGGCGAAGGGCGACTCAGACTTCGATCCGATTCGGAACGAGCCCGCTTTCCAGGACCTGATGGGCCAGTAGGCAACGGCTCACGGCCTGGGCCGGCGTCCGGGAATCTCCCCTGAGGCGACGGCATGGTAAGGGACAGCATGCCGGTGTCATGGTCTTGATGGAACCTCCGAGACGAAGAAGGTGTAGAGGGGTTGAGATGAGTTGCCGATTGCTTGTTGCGGCTGTCAGCGGAGTGCTGGCGCTTACTGCTTCGGGCTGCCGTGGGAGCGAAGGACAACGACGAGAAGTCGCCCCAGACGCGGCTACCCTCACGGTTGCGGCGAACGACGCACCGCCTCTGCGTGGAAAGGCGCTTGCGGGGAACACCGGGTTACGGCTGGTTGTTGCTGATAACCCGCCGTTCGTCCTCGATGTTGATTCTGGTCGCGTGACGCCGGTGCACGGCGTGGACGCGCTGAAACGCGGAACTCTGTCTGTCGTCTCCGTTGGCGGGCGTGCAGCGGTCGTCGTTGCGCGAGGCGCCTGGCTCCGGGCCGACCTCTACGGGGTGCGTGGGCGGCTCGGGCGGGCGTCTCGGCTGGGGACTGGAGCCGACGTTGTTCCCGCTGCGGACGGTGAATCGATTTGGGTGAAGAGCTTCGCGGCTCCGACTCGATGCACGCTCCGGCAACTGCGGCTTGACGGCGGCGTGGTGACCCCTGCCCGGCCGTTTCCGTGCCGATCAACGATCTACCCTGGTGGTGAGCTGGGCGTCGTGATGAACAGGACGAAGCTCCTCGACCCCCGCACCGGCCGCACGATTCTCAACACGGGTCGGGGCGTGATCGCGGCGGCCGGGAAGACGCTAGTGCTATCGGGGCCGGGCGACTCTTTTACCCTCCTGAACGCGTCGACGCGCGAAACGCGGCGCGTGACCTGGCCGCGAACGATTGGTCGACTAGACGCACCTGCCGTCGATGCACGGGGGCGCTACGTGGCCGTCGCATTCGCCAACCCTGCGTGGGAGGGAGGTCAGGGCCTCGATGTCTGGCTACTCGACCTCGCAACCGCGAGGCTGACACACCTACCGAGCATGCCAGCGCTCGTCGCGCTCAAGCGGACGAGCATGGCCTGGATGGACGACGGCCGGTTAGTGCTACTCAGCGAAAGCGGTGGCAAAGACGTGGTGGCGGTTTGGCGGCCCGGCGAAGCACGTCTCGCGATAAAGACCGTGCCGCTACCCGATCGCAGCGACAGCGGCAGCGACTCGTTCGCGCCCCTGCGTTAGGCCAATCTGCTCGAACGCCGTCTGGGCCAGTGTTCGGGAATGTCCCCCCAACGCCGAAAGCGTTTGCGACCCCACAGGAGGCGCTACCGCAAGTAGTGAGCAGCCGCCGGACTGGTCGCCCCTGAGGTCAGCCGTCGTCAGGCAATGGTCCGACGAACTCGACGCCGTACTCCTCGCTGGCCTGCTTGATCTGCGATCCGTCGATCGACTCGAGCGGCGGCAAGCCCCCTGGTCGCGAAGGCAGTGTGATCGCGCGGTAGAACTGCCCATGGCGCGGCGTAGTGAGAATGAGGTAGCGGGCCGTTTCCGACTCGATTCGGAAGCCGTGAACGGTCCCACCGGGTAGGTGCGCGAACGAACCGGCGCTGGCCCGGACCCCTGGCTGGTCGCCGATGTAGAGCGTGATCTCGCCTTCGACCACGTAGAAGGACTCCATGTCGTTCCGGTGCAAGTGCAGGGGGACGCTATCTCCGCGCTTCCCCTGCTCGTCGACCAGGGCGAACGTCTGTCCCGTCTGCTCCCCCGTGGCCAGGAAGTAGGTGGAGGTCTCCCCCATCCAGCGAAGCTCACCCGCCTCGGGTTGGTGCAGATACGCGCCGGTCGCAGCCCCCACGGAGACCTCTCCCCCGGTCGAAGAAACAGGCGGCTGACATTACACCCCTCGCCTGGGCCAGTATTCGGGAATGTCACCCGAGGCGCGCTCGGCTGCAGATGTGGCTAGCGTGAAGCTGACGGTCGGCGGGGACGAGCAGGCGGAGTTCGTTTCCGCGTCAGGCGGCGGGCGGATGTCTCCAAACGACTGTTTTCCGCCCCGAATGTGCAGGGGTGACGGTTTCTGTAGGTATCGCACCGAGTCTCTCCGCGACTCGCTGAGAGCGGACGTTGTCGGACGAGATCAGAGAGACAAGCCGTTCGATGGATCGACACTCGTGTGCCCATTCCCGGATGGCCGCGGCTGCTTCGGTCGCATATCCGTGGCCCCAGTGCGCCCGTATCAAGGCCCATCCAAGCTCGGGCTGACCATGATTTCCTGCGTTAGCCCAGGTCGAGGGCGTCCAGCCGCGTGTATCGAAAATCATGAGACCAGCCTGGCCGACCACCTGCCGGTTGGCAGCCGCGGCCTCAATAATGAAGGGACCGAGCCCGTCCGTTCTCCAAGCGCCGATCCACTCTTGGATGATGGCTCGTGCTTCCTCGGGTGCCGAGACGGGATCCTTGTCCAAGCCATGCATAACGTCGGCGTCCGTGAACAGGTCGTAAAGAGCGTCTGCGTCCCGCGGAGTCGGCATGCGTAGGCAAAGCCTGTCCGTGTAGAGATGAAGCCCCTCCCAGGACGAGGTGTCACGAGCCACGCGGAGAAGCTAGCCGGAGCCTGCAAACGCCGCTTGCGCGAGTGTTCCGCAATGTGCCCTGAGCGAGCGTGCGGATGGATCGGGTGAGCGGGGTCTCGGTGTCCGCGTGTCTGCAACGCTGCGGTCAGCTGATTGGTGTCGGAAGCTGATCGAGGGCGGTGCGGAGGAACGCGTCGCGGCGCTCCGTGACGGCCGCGGCGTCCAGCGGGCTGCCGTCGCCGGCGAACCCCGCGAGCCACTCGCCGTGAATCACGGTCGGCGTGTTGAGCGCGGCGACGGCATCCCAGTAGGGCACCGCGATTGCTGCCCGCCCGGCCTGTCGCTGCCAGCCCTCCAACACATGGGCTGGCGCGTCCTGGCCGTACTGAAGCGCCATCTGCATCCGAAGGCTGCCAAGATCGACTCCCGGATCACCAACCCCGGCTCCCTTCCAGTCGATCAGCGCGACGCAACGGTCGCCCTCCCACAGCATGTTGCCGCCCCAGACGTCGCCATGCAGGAACACCGACGCGGCCGCGGGCACGCCATGCGACCTGACCCGCTCGTCGGCCTGCTTCAGTAGGGGTGTCGTAGGCGTCCGGCCCCGCCGGCGGTCGGCGGCTGGGTCGTCGGCGGCGCGCCAGGGCGGCAGGTCTGCCTGTGGCGCCAAGACGACGGCGTTGACCCTCGCGATTGCGGCTCCGGCTTCCCGGAGGCGGGCGGCAGAAACCATCGGCGGGAGATCGCTGCTGCCGGACAGGAAGGTCTCCAGGGTAGCCACGGTTCCGCTGGCCCTCCCGTCGAGATCGGCGGCGATCAGGCGCGGCCCGGCCAGGCCATGGGTCTCGGCCAGCCGAAGGGCTCGGGCGTTGGTGATCACCATGCCGTCGGTGATCCAGCGCGGCACCGAGACCTTCAGGATTAGGTCAGTGGCGCCGGTCGACGTTCCTTCGACTCGGAGGCGGAAGGTGCCAGGGGGACGGTGGGTGCTGCGGGAGGGGTTCTCGACCGAAAGGACGCGCATCCCGCCGACCACTCCGGCCACCCAGCGCAGAACCTGCTCGCTGGGCAACGCTGCTGTGTGCGCTCCCCCATCGCCACCCATGAGACGCTCAATCGCAGCAAAGCTTATCCGCGATGAGCCAACCACGATCAAGCGGTGCGCTGACGACATTGCATGGGCGAGCGTTATCTCGCCAGAGTCCTTTCGACTAGTCCCAGAAGCCTTCGATGTTCACCGCGTCCCCAGGACCGCCCGGCGCGCCGATCGCGATCATCTCTACGCCCTCCGGCCCTGCCTCGAACCCGCGTGGCGTGTCCTTCGAGACGCGGATCGCATCCCACGGGCCGAGCTCCTTGATCTCGTCTCCGACCTTCACCCGCATGCTGCCGCCGAGGACGATGAACACCTCTTCCTGCGTCTTGTGCGTGTGCCCCCAGGGGACCTGGAAGTTGGGCGCGAGCCGCTGATAGGTCAGGCCGATCAGCTCGGCGTCCAGGGCGACGCGGGCGAACCGCGCCTCGAGGTCGGGTGAGAGCCCGAAGTTCGGGGCCTGATCCTCGACCTCTTTCAAGTTGACGATCGTGTAATCGCTCATGGCGCGGATTCTTCCAGCTTGCTACTCTCAGCGAGCAATGCAGGAGCTCCTTCTGTAGCGCAGGAAGCCACCGCGGCCCCGCCGCGCGAGCTTCCCTTGGCCTCTCTCGACGAGAGGCTTTTTTGTACCCGGAGACGGTATGGACAGATACGAACCACAGAAAATCGAGGCGAAGTGGCAGGAGGTCTGGGAGGCCGAGCGGGCCTTCTACGTCCTGAACCCGGAGCCCGGGGAGGCGCCGGAGCGGAAGTTCTACATGCTGGAAATGCTCCCGTACCCCTCCGGCACGCTGCACATGGGGCACGTGCTCAACTACACGCTGGGCGACGTCCTCACCCACTTCCGCCGGCGCAACGGCTGGACCGTGATGCGCCCGATGGGCTGGGACTCCTTCGGCTTGCCGGCCGAGAACGCTGCGATCCGCGAGGGAGGCCACCCGCGCGAGATCATCGAGCGGAACATCGAGGGCATCCGGGCCGAGATGAAGCGCCTCGGTTGGGCGATCGACTGGGACCGCGAGCAATCGGCCCACCGGCCCGACTACTACCGCTGGACTCAGTGGCTCTTCTTGAAGTTCTTCGAGTTGGGCCTCGCATATCGCAAGGAATCGCCCGTCAACTGGTGCCCTAAGGACCAGACCGTCGTCGCGAACGAGTACGTCATCGACGGCAAGTGCGAGCGGTGCGGCACCGAGGTCGTCGCGAAGAACGTGGAGCAGTGGTTCTTCAAGATCACGGCCTACGCGGACGCGCTGCTGGAGGATCTCGCTCTCCTGGATTGGCCCGAGCGGACGAAGGCCATCCAGCGCAACTGGATCGGCCGCTCAGAGGGCGCGGAGGTGCTCTTCCGGGTCGAAGACCTGGACATCGACATCCCGGTCTTCACGACGCGGCCGGACACCTTGTTCGGCGCGACCTTCTTCGTGCTCGCTCCGGAGCATCCGCTCGTCGAGCAGCTCGGCAACGACGTGACGCGGGAGTACGTGAAGAAAGCCGGTACGCGCTCCGTTGCCGAGCGTCAGACGAAGGAGAAGGACGGCGTGTTCACCGGCCACTACGTGATCAACCCGGTCAACGACGAGCGGATCCCGGTCTGGATCGCCGATTACGTCCTGATGGACTACGGGACCGGCGCGATCATGGCCGTCCCCGCGCACGACGAGCGCGACCTCGAGTTTGCGCAGCGCTACGAGCTGCCGGTGCGCCCAGTGATCGACGAAGAGGGGGGCACCCTGGTCAACTCGGGCGAGTTCACGGGTGTTCCGGTCGAGGAGGCGAAGGAGAAGATCGTCGAGTGGCTGCGCGAGAAAGGTCGTGGCGCGCCGGCGATCAGCTACCGGTTGCGCGACTGGTCGATGTCGCGCCAGCGCTACTGGGGCTGCCCGATTCCCGTCGTCTACTGCGAGGACGACGGGATCGTGGGGATACCGGAGGCTGACCTGCCCGTCGTGCTGCCGGAGCTCGAGGACTACCGGCCGAAGGGCAAGCCGCCCCTGGCTTCCAACGAGGAGTGGATGAACGTGCCCTGCCCGAAGTGCGGGAAGCCTGCCCGCCGTGAGGCGGACACGATGGACACGTTCGTCGACTCGTCCTGGTACTTCCTGCGTTACTGCGACCCGCACAACGACCAGGCGCCGTTCGACCGCCGGGTTGTCGACTACTGGATGCCGGTCGACCAGTACATCGGCGGCATCGACCACGCGAGGGGCCACCTGCTCTACGCGCGCTTCTTCATGAAGGTGCTGAACGAGCAAGGCCTCGTCACCGGCCGCGAGCCGTTCCAGCGGCTCTTCCACCAGGGCTGGGTTCTCGAGGGCGGCAAGAAGATGTCGAAGCGTTCGAAGGGAAACGTGACCGGCCCGAGCGAGCTCGCGGACATGTACGGCGCAGACGCGGTGCGCTTGTACATCCTCTTCATGGGCCCGGCCGATCAGGACATGGAATGGACGGAGGAGGGGGTCGAGGGGATCTCGCGCTTCCTGAAGCGGCTGTGGCGCATCGTGAACGAGGTAGTCGAGCGCTCGTACGAGGGCGAGCCCGAGCCGACCGACCTCGCGCGGACGGCGCACCACACGATCGCGCGCGTGACCGACGACATCGACCGGCGCTTCCAGTTCAACACGCCGATCGCGGCCGTGATGGAGCTCGTCAACGAGCTGAGCCGCGCGGCGGATGACCCGGCTGCACGGTTCGCCGCCGAGACGGCGGTCACTCTGATCCAGCCGTACGCGCCGCACATCGCCGAGGAGCTCTGGTCACGGCTGGGGCACGAGCGGCTCTGGGAGCAGCCGTGGCCGGAGGCGGATCCGGCGCTGCTCGAGCGCGAGACGTTCGAGCTCGTGATCCAGGTGAACGGGCGCGTTCGCGACCGAGTCGAGGTCGCAGCAGATGCGTCAGAGGAAGAACTCGTCGCGCAGGCGAAGGCCTCGACGCGGGTTCAGGAGTTCCTGGACGGCAAGGAGATCCGCAAGGAGATCGTCGTCCCGGGGAAGCTCGTGAACCTAGTCGTCGGCTAGCGAATGCCGGTGTCGATATGGAAATCGACGCGCTTGAAACGGTCAGTTGGAACTCTGACGCGTGAGGGCTGTGGCACCTTCTCGAAGCCGCGCCGATCTGTGTGGACTGAGTACGGCCCATACCTGAGAGCGATGCGGTAGTAGCCCTTCTGGCTCGTCGTCGTGCGGCCGATCACCTTGCCGGAGCGGACGAAGACGAGCTTCACGCCTCGCGCGGGCTCCTCGCAGGGAACCCCGACCCGGCAGACGGGCATCGTCGGGCCACGCATGACGCGGCCCTTGAGGCCGCTCGTTGCGGTTCCACCGCCGGCCGAGCCGCAGCCGAGCGCGAGCGTTGCGATGAGCCCGAGGCCGAGTGCCCTCCTCATCCGGTCCCCTCGAGGAGCCGGTGGTCCGCCCGGCGCCGCCGCGTTCGCTCGGCGAGCAGGGCGAGCAGGGCGAGGATCGCGAATGGGCCGGCCACGACGAGAGCGTAGAGCACTGCAATTGCCTCTTTACCCAAAATGTCGCCTGAGTTATCCCAGAAGCGGTCGAAACGGCTTGGTGCCACGTGTTTCGCGACCGGCTTTCGCGTCGTGAGCTGGAGCGAGATCCTCGCGTAGGTTCCTTCGCGGACGAGGTTTGTATGCGTCTGGGTGAGGCGTCGCAGGGCGCGCCTGGCGCCGTCGAGCCGCTGCTGCTCGGCCGGAGTGCGGACGTCCTTTGCGGCCAGCTCGTCGATGATCTTTCGCTGCGCGGCGATTCGCGCATCGGTGCGATCTAGTGGAGCCTGGAGGTCGCCGACCGAGATCCGCTGGGAGAGGATCGTCCCAAGGTCGGTGAATTTCGCAATCGCGTGTTGCACGTTCTGGACCGGCACGCGCAGGTCGAGGCTCGAGTCACCCGTGGTGCTGCCGGTGGAGTAGTTCGCCGCGGCGACGTAGCCGCCGAGCCGGCGGGTCTGGCGAACTGCGGCCTGCGTCGAGCGAGAGAGGTCGCGGACGCGCAGGTTCATCGCGACGGCGTACTGCTGGAGCCGCGTCCCGGGCACGAGCAGGGGCGCAAACCCAGCTGAAGCCTGGAGCTGGAAGGGCGGTCTCGAGAAGCGAGGGGCTTTCGCCGCTCTAAAGGTGCTGTCGCCTTGGGTATTCGGTGCCCGCGGAGTTACGCGCCGTAGCTCGGGCGCGTCGAGCACCCCCGGCAGCTCGATCGCCCGCCCTCGAACAGCGGTCTGATCGGAACCCTCGGGCGAGCCGAAGAGCCCGCCAACGGTGGCCGCACCGAGCCCGACGGCGATTGCGATCGCCACCGCCGCGACGAGAGCCGGCCGCAGTCGCACGACTCTGCGCACGTCAGGCGCCCGCAGGTCGCGGACACGCTCCCGCAGCCCCTCGGGCGCGGGCGGCGCGGTTGCGCGCAGCTCACGCGTGACGCTCTCGAACTTAGCCTCGGACATCGCTGACCATCCTCTCCTCGAGCTTTTGCAGCGCCCTACTCAGTCGCGTGGAAACCGCGGTCGGCCTGATCCCGAGCACGCGGGCTGCCGTCTCTCCGTCCAGCTCCAGAACGACGCGCAGGACGACGACCTCTCGCTCTCCTGCGGACAGGCTTCGCACCGCGGCGTCGAGTGCGGGGGAGAGGCTTTCGCCGAAGACCGGCTCGTCGGCCTGCGCGACGTCCGTGGCGTAGGTGTCCTCGCGACGGCGCCGCCGCTGCTCGGTCCTGAAGTGGTCGAGAGCCGTCGAGCGGGCGAGCTGGCAGAGCCAGGTGCGGGCCGAGCCGCGCCGCGAGTCGAAGCGGCGCCAGCGGCGGAGCGCCCGCTCGAATGTCTCGGCGGCGAGATCTTCTGCGAGGTGTGGGTTTCCGGTCACGTAGAGCAGATAGCGGTAGACGTCGTCGAGGTGCTCCTCGGCCACGCTGGCGAAGCTCCGCTCTTCGCGGACGCTCCGCCTGATTGGCCATGAGGTTGGCACCGCGCTCACGCTCCTCCTATACGCCGCGGAAGGCCACTGCGTCACATCTTTCGGTGACACGGTTTCGACGCATTCCTGACACCCACGAGTGACAGTTTCCCCGGCAGGCTGGAAGGCGTGCTGGATGCCCTCCCCCCTGCGCGCCGGCGGCTTGCTGCCGGCGCGCTCCTTCTCGGCCTCCTGCTCCTGCTGGGAGGACGACACTTCCTCAACGCCGGGACTGCCGCTCAAGCGACTTCGGCGGCGGCAGCGGTTCCGATTCGGGCCGAGCAGGGGCCCGAGCTTGTCGTCCACGTCGTCGGAGCCGTGCACCGCCCGGGCCTGTACCACCTCTCGCAGGGGTCTCGCGTCGCAGATGCGGTGAAGCGCGCGGGCGGGTCGACACGACGTGCCGATCTCTCGCTGGTGAATCTCGCCGCGCCGCTCGCCGATGGGATCCAGGTCGTCGTACCGGTGAAGGCGGCTGCGGGCGAGGCAGGGGCGACCGCGGCGACCCAGGGGCCCGTCCATCTGAACATCGCAACGCTCGAGCAGCTCGACGCTCTGCCTGGAGTCGGGCCCGTCACGGCGCAGAAGATTCTCGACTACCGCCAGAAGAACGGCGCGTTTACTTCGGTGGAAGACCTCGATGCGATTCCCGGCATCGGTCCGGCGCGGATCGAGCAGCTTCGCGACGTGGCGGCGCCGTGATCCTCCTCCGCGCGAGACCGCACCTGCTCGCGGGCTGCCTCTGCCTCGGGCTCGCCGCGGCCAACGGTCTTCGCGCCAACTCGATCCTTCTCGCCTGCGCCGCGATCGTCCTCGTCGTTCCCGCGATGCTCGTCGCTCCGGGGACCCGCGTTCCCGTCCTCGCAGTCGCCCTCCTGCTTGCCGGTTGGTGGTGGGGCAGCGCGAGGCTGGACGCTCTCGACAAGAGCGTTCTGCTCCCTCGAGTCGGAACCGCAGGTCGCATGGTCGTCGCCGTCACGGGTCCTGCTCGGCGATCCCGATACGACCTGCGAGTGCCGGCTCAGGCTCGTCGTTTCCGCGATGTCGAGATCCGCGAGCCTGTGCTCCTTCGGCTTCCTTCCGGTCGCTCGCCGCCGCAGGGGGCGCTCCTCGAGCTCACCGGCGAGATTCGGGCGCCTCGGGGGCCTGAGGGTGGCTTCGACGAGCGCACCTGGCTCCGCCGCCACGGAGTGCACGTCGTCGTCGTGGCATCGCGATGGCGTGCCGTCGGTCATCGGGGCGGAGTGGCAGGGCTCGCCGATCGGCTCCGGGCCGGTCTCGCCCGTTCGATGGCGCCGGGCGTTCGCGGCGAGCGGCGCGCCGTGATCGCGGGGATCGTCCTCGGGGAGGACGAGGGCCTCTCGGAGGATCTGCGCGCACGGTTCAGGGCGTCGGGCCTCTATCACCTGCTGGCCGTTTCCGGGCAGAACGTCGCGCTCATCGTCGCGGGCGTGCTTGGCCTCGCCTGGCTCGTCGGGCTGTCCCGGCTCGTAGGCGAGATCGCGGCGCTGGGGGCAATCGGCGGTTACGTGCTCGCCGTCGGGTGGCAGCCATCGGTCGTGCGCGCGGGTGTCGCGGGCGCGCTCGCTTCGCTGGCGTGGCTCGCGGCACGCCCGAGGGATCGCTGGTACTTCCTGATCCTCGGCGCTCTGATCCTGCTCGCGTGGAACCCGTACTCCCTACTGGATGCCGGCTTCCAGCTCTCCTTCGCCGCCGTGGCCGCGATCTTCGTCGTCGTCCCGCGCCTTCAGCGGAGCCTCGCCGGGTACCCCGTGCCCCGCTCGCTGGCGGAGGTCGTCGCGGTCTCCGGCGCGTGCGGGCTCGCGACCGCGCCCATCCTTCTGACGCAGTTCGGCTCGGTGCCGCTGTATTCGATTCCCGCCAACGCGCTCGCGGCGCCCGTAGTCGGGCCGCTCCTCGGCCTGGCGCTCGTGACGGCCATGATCGAGCCCGTTCTGCCCGCGGCTGCCGCCGTGCTCGCGTGGGTGAACGGCTGGCTCGCTGCGTATCTCGCCGGCTGCGCCCGACTCGTCGGCGCCCTGCCCTATGCCTCGAGCTCGGCTCGCACAGCACTCGTGGCGCTCGGACTGGGGCTCGTCCTCGTGCTGCTTGCCACCCGCCTTCGGCCGCCGCGGACGTCGCGGGTGGCGGTGCTCATCCTGATGACGGTGCTCGTCGCGGGCGGCTGGCGGCTGCGAGGCGACCCGACCCGCCTTCCTCCTCCGGAAGGGCTACGGATCACCTTCCTCGACGTCGGCCAGGGAGACGGCGCGCTCCTCCAGGTGCCCGAAGGCTCGGTCCTCGTCGACGAAGGAGAGCCCGAAGCGGACGTCGCGGGACAGCTTCGCAGCCTGGGCGTGCGGAGCCTCTCCGTGCTCGTCCTCACCCATCCTCAACGAGATCACATCGGCGGGGCTGCAAAGGTCCTCGACCGCCTGCGCGTTGGTCTCGTCCTCGATCCGGCGATCCCGACCGACAGCACCGACGAGCGAGCGGCCCTCGGGGCTGCGCGACGGCATCGCGTCCGTGTCGTCGTCGCGCGTGGGGGTGACGGCTTTCGCGTCGGCGCGCTTCGGCTCCGCATCCTTTGGCCCGACGGGCCCGGTCCGCCAGGCGACGATCCGAACAACCACGCGATCGTCTTACTCGCCTCCTACGGGCAGGTCGACGCGCTGCTCACGGCGGACGCCGAGTCCGACGTCACCGGCCATCTACACATCCCTCCCGTCGAGATTCTGAAGGTCGCCCATCACGGCTCCGACGACCCTGGGCTCCCGCGGCTGCTCGAGCAGATCCACCCGCGGGTGGCGGTCATCTCCGTCGGGGAGCACAACGACTACGGGCACCCCACCGCGTCGACGATCGCCTCGCTCGCACAGGCGCCGGGGCTAGCCGTCTACCGCACCGACCGGGATGGCCGCGTCGTCGTCGAGTCGGATGGGAAGGCGATGACCGTCCGGACCGAGCGCTGACTATGCTTGGTCGCGATGTCTTCCGAGCCGTTGCTGCCCGTCTATCTCCTCATGGGCAGCGACCGGCCGAAGCACTTGCGCGCGCTCCGCCGCCTGCGCTCGCGCTTCGATTCCGAGGGCGTCGAACAGCTCTCTGCGCAGTCGTCGACCGGGTCCGACGCCGTCGCCGCCTGCAATTCACTGGGGCTCTTTGGTGGAGTCGGTGGGGGCAGGCTCGTGGTCGTGCACGGTGTCGAGGCCTGGAGGAAAGCCGACGTCGAGGCCGTTGCCGACTACCTAAAGGATCCGGTCGAGGGCGCCGTCCTGGCACTCGTCGCGGAAGAAGCTCTCCGCGGAACGACGCTGCCTGAGCTTTGCAAGAAGAAGGGACAGGTCCTCAGCTTCGACGTGCCCAAGCCGAGCAACCTGCACAGCTGGGCGCGCTCCGAGCTCAAGCGCTTGGGCGTCCAGGCAGACGCCGATGCCGCACGGGCACTCGTCGAGCTGGTCGGCGACGACACGATTGCGCTTTCGAGTGAGCTTGAGAAGCTGGCCACGTGGGCCGGCGGGGAGCCCGTCGGGCGGCGAGAGGTCGAAGAGCTCGCCACCCCGGGCCGCGAGGGGGCGGCCTGGGCGCTGACCGATGCATGGGGCGCCCGTGATTTGCCAACGCTCCTCGAGGCCTGCGAGCTGGCGCTCGAGAAGAAGGACGCCTTCTTGCTGGCCGTCGGGCTCGCCTCGCATGTCGGCAAGGTCCGCGCCGCCCAGGCGCTCGCCGAGGAGGGACTGGGCGCCCGTGAGGTCGCGGGCCGGCTAAAGATGAAGGAGTATCCGGCGCGGAAGGCGCTCCAGCACGCCGAGCGTTACTCGCGCGCCGAGCTCGACTCCGCCCTCGTCCGGCTCGCGGAGCTCGATGCGGCGATCAAGGGCGGCTCTCGGCTTTCGGCCGAGCTCGAGCTCCTCCGCGCGCTCGTCGACGTGACGCGACCTGCCGAGCAGGCCGTCCCTGCGCGCGCCGGTTAGCCCTAGGAGCTGCTCGCGACGAGTCGTGCAGCCTGCGCCTTCTTCCGCGCAGCCGTGTTCTTGTGTAGCGCGCTGTTCGCCGCCGCTCGGTCGATCCATCGCTGCAGGGCGGTGTGCTCGGCGGCGATCTGCTTCTTGTCGCCTGCCGCGACCGCAGCCTCCAGCCGACGGGTCATCGTCTTCACCGTCGAGCGGAAGCGGAGGTTCTCACCCCGGTCGACCCCGGAGGTTCGAACGCGTTTTTTCTGTTGCTTGATGTTGGGCATCGAAGGAAACGCCCGCACGAAGCGGGCGCGGCGATGGTACCAGAGCCCACCGCCACACAATCGTCACCGTCCCGACACACATCCGTGCGATTTTCCCGGATACGCTCGAGGCGGGGAGGAGGTCGGCTGTACCTAAATTGAGGCGCAATCAGAGCCGGCGTAGCACGACCTCGACGGGCGCCGTTCCTATACTCGCCGACGTGGAACAGCGGGCCACGGGCCGGCGACTCGCCCGGTCGACGGCGATCTTCTCGCTTGCAACCGGGCTTTCTCGCGTCCTCGGCCTCGTCCGCGAGATCGTCGCCGCGTACTACTTCGGCGCCGCGGGGAAAATCAACGCCTTCACGGTCGCCTTCCAGGTGCCGAACCTCCTCCGCTCGCTCGTCGCCGACCAGGCGCTCTCTTCGGCCTTCGTTCCCGTCTTCAGCGAGCTGCTGGAGAAGGGCGACCGCAAACGCGCTTGGCGCGTGGCGTCGAGCCTCTTCTGGCTGATGCTCCTCGGGCTCGGCGCCCTCACGGCTCTCTTCATCGTGCTCGCTCCACTCGTGATCGCGCCGTTCGGAGACCCCGGCGGCGATCGCGCATTGGCGATCGGCCTCTCGCGCGTGCTCTTCCCGATCGTCGTCCTGCTCGGAGTCTCCGGGATCGTCGTCGGGATCCTCAACAGCTACGACCAGTTCACGGTGCCGGCGCTGACGCCGGTGTTCTGGAACCTCGCGATCATTGCCGGGCTCGTCCTCGGCGTTCCGCGCGCCCAGTCGCTCGACGCGAAGCTCTACGTCTACGCCGTCTCGATCGTCGTCGGGACCCTGATCCAGGTGCTACTCCCGTTGCCCTGGCTACGAGGGCTCGACGGCCGTCTACAGCTCGTTCTCGACTGGCGCGATCCGGCGGTTCGGCGCGTTTTCGTACTGATGGTGCCCGTGACGATCGGTCTCGGCCTCATCAATTTCAACCTCGTCGTCAACACGCTCTTCGCCTCACGGTTCATCGATCCGGAGCTCGCTCCGCGGGCGATCGACGCCGCCTTCCGGATCTACATGCTCCCCCAGGGAATCTTCGCGGTCGCCGTGGCGACGGTCCTGTTTCCCCGGCTGTCGCGGCTCGCCGCGCGCGAGGACCTGGACGGCTTCCGCCATACCGTCGCACTCGGTCTTCGCCAGATCGCCTTCACACTCATCCCGGCGAGCGTCTTCAGCGCCGTCCTCGCCACGCCGATCACACGCCTCCTCTACGAGCGCGGAGCTTGGGGGCCCCACGAGACGGCTGTCACCGCCGGCGCGCTGGCCGCCTTCGCGCTCGGGCTCACGTTCAACGGCGCGATGCTGATGCTGAATCGCGCTTTCTTCAGCCTTCAGACCGCTTGGATGCCGACGGCGATCGCGCTCGGCAACCTCGTCGTCAACTGCGTGCTCGCCGCCGTCTTCTACCGGGTTGGGGCTTGGGGGATACCGCTTGCGACCTCGATCGCCAACGTGGCCGGCACTGCGGCTCTCCTCGTCGCCTTCCGCCGCCGACTCGGCCGCATCGAGTTCGGCGAGACGGGCGGCGCGGTCCTGCGGATCACGGTCGCGTCGGCCGCCCTTGCAGCGGTCGCCTACCCGGTCTGGCGCGTCCTCGACGACGCCCTGGCCCGCTCACTCGGCGGACAGATCGCCTCGCTCGGCAGCGCCCTCGTCCTGGGGTTCGGCGCCTACCTGATTTCCTGCCGTTTGCTGGGAGTTCGTGAACTGGACGCGTTGCTATCGTTGCTCGGCCGCTTCCGCCGCGGCTGATCGCCTATGGACCAAAACCGCATCCGTAACTTCTCGATCATCGCCCACATCGACCATGGGAAGTCGACCCTCGCCGACCGCATTCTCGAGGTGACGAACACGGTTACCGGACGTGACATGCGGGCGCAGGTGCTCGATTCGATGGACCTCGAACGCGAGCGGGGCATCACGATCAAGGCTCAGGCCGTTCGCGTGGAGTGGAAGGGGCACGTGCTGAACCTGATCGATACGCCGGGCCACGTCGACTTCACGTACGAGGTTTCGCGCTCACTTCAGGCCTGTGAAGGCGCGGTGCTCGTCGTCGATGCATCGCAGGGAGTCGAAGCGCAGACCGTTGCCAACGCCTACCTCGCGATCGACAACAACCTCGAGCTCCTTCCGGTCGTCAACAAGATCGATCTCCCGCAGGCCGATCCGGCGGGCGCCGCCCGTGAGCTGGCCGAGCTCGTGGGCGACGATGCCGAGCGGGTCCTGCGCGCTTCCGCGAAGACGGGTGAGGGCGTGGAGGACGTCCTCGACGCGATCATCGAGCGCATCCCGGCGCCCGCCGGGGATCCGGACGCCCCACCGAGAGCGCTCGTCTTCGACTCCGCATATGACCAGTACCGCGGGGTCGTCGCGTTCGTTCGTGTCGTCGACGGCGAGTTTCGGGCCCGCGAAGAGGTGCGCGCGATGGCTCAGGGCACGCGTTTCGAGACCGAGGAGGTCGGCTTCTTCTCGCCCACCATGAAGGCGGCCGACGCGCTGGGAGTCGGCGAGGTCGGCTACATCATCACCGGGCTCAAGGACGTGGCGAAGCTGCGCGTCGGCGACACGCTCACCTCGCAGGCACGGCCTGCCGAGAAACCGCTTCCGGGCTACAAAGACGTGAAGCCGATGGTCTTCGCGGCACTCTTTCCGACGGATTCCGACGAGTACCCGCAGCTGCGTGACGCGCTCGAGAGGCTGAAGCTCAACGACGCCTCGCTGTCGTACGAGCCGGAGACCTCGCAGGCGCTGGGGTTCGGATTTCGCTGCGGCTTCCTCGGGCTCCTCCACATGGAGATCGTCCGCGAGCGGCTCGAGCGCGAGTTCGATCTCGACCTGCTCGTGACGGCTCCGACCGTTGCGTACCAGGTGGAGACGCTGACCGGGGAGGTGCTCGAAGTGCACAACCCGGCCGATATGCCGGCCGAGCGGGAGCGCGTCGAGGAGCCTTACGTGCGAGCCTCGATCGTCGTCCCAAAGGACGGCGTAGGCCAGGTGATGGAACTCTGCAACGAGCGCCGGGGCCGGTTCGACCACATGGAGTACCCCTCGACGGAACGCGTGCTGCTCATCTATGAGCTCCCGCTTGCTGAGATCGTGTTCGACTTCTACGACCAGTTGAAGTCGCGTACGAAGGGCTACGCGAGCTTCGACTACGACTTTGCAGGTTTCCGCGAGGGCGAGCTCGTCCGGCTCGACGTGCTCGTCGGCGGGGAGCCTGTCGATGCGCTGTCGCTGGTTCTCCACCGGGACGAGGCCTACGGACGCGGGCGTGCGCTCGTCGACCGGCTCCGCGCGGAGATTCCGCGCCAGATGTTCGACGTCCCGGTGCAGGCGGCGATCGGTTCTCGTGTGATCGCGCGCGAGACGATCAAGGCCAAGCGCAAGGACGTGATTGCGAAGTGCTACGGCGGGGACATATCGCGCAAGCGGAAGCTGCTCGAGAAGCAGAAGGCCGGCAAGCGCCGGATGAAGCAGGTCGGGGCGGTCGAGGTTCCGCAGGAAGCATTTCTGGCAGTGCTCAATCTGGACGACGGAAGCAAGAAATGAGCGGTTCCGTCCGACATCTCTACGTGCACATGCCGTTCTGTGCGCACCGCTGCGGCTACTGCGACTTCGTCACCGTCGTCGGT
Source organism: Actinomycetota bacterium (assembly GCA_038040395.1). GTDB lineage: Bacteria > Actinomycetota > Thermoleophilia > Gaiellales > Gaiellaceae > VAXT01. The sequence continues at coordinate 11,918 of JBBPIJ010000006.1, read as the reverse complement.
CGGGAGGGGTTGCACGGGCGCTACGTCGACGCGCTCCTCGCGGAGCTCGCCCTCGAGCGCGAGGCTCTCGCGGAGCCCGTGGAGACCGTCTTCCTCGGAGGCGGCACGCCCACGTTCACCGAGGCGGCTGAGCTGCGGCGCCTGCTGGAGGCACTCCCGCCTGCCGGTGAGGTGACGGTCGAGGCCAATCCCGAAACGGTGACACCAGGGCTCGCCCGGCTCCTGCGCGAGGCGGGAGTGACCCGCGTTTCGCTCGGGGCGCAGACCTTCCGCCCAAAACTCCTGCGCGTGCTCGAGCGTCAGGCCGGTCCGGATGACGTCCGGCGTGCGGTCTACCATCTGCGTGATGCCAATTTTGACAACATATCTCTCGACCTCCTGCACGGGATTCCCGGCCAGAGCACCGCCGATCTCGAGCTCGACATCGAAGAAGCACTCGCGCTCTCGCCGGAGCACGTCTCGTACTACGAGCTCGAGGCGAAGCCGGGCACGCGGTTCACCCACGCCCACGGGGCCGAGCTCGCGCGCCAAGCTGAAGCGATGGAGGGCTACTTCGAGCTCGTCATCGAGAGGCTGATCGATGCCGGCTATCGCTGGTACGAGACAGCGAATTTCTGCCGGGCGCTCGAGCCCGCGAACGGACGCGACCTGCGTTCACGTCACAACCTCGCCTACTGGCTGGGGCGGGACTACCTCGGGCTGGGGATCGGCGCCTTCTCGACGCTCGGCTATGAGCGTCGACGGAACACGCCGCGCCTGAACGCGTTCCTCTCCGCCCTCGACAGCGGCGAGGCGCCGCCAAGGGACGTCGAGCTGCTGGATGCCCGCATTCGGGTCGAGGAGCGGGTGATGCTCGGCCTACGCCTCGACACCGGCCTTCCGCTCGAGGACGCCGGTGAATCGCTCGACCCTGCCGCGCTCGGACGCCTCGAGCGGCTAGGGCTGGCTGCTCGGCGTGTGGCGGACGACGGTCCGGAGACCCTCGTCCTGACGCCGCGAGGGCGGCGGCTCGGCGGTGCCGTGACTGCCGAGCTGCTCGTCTGAGACGCGGGCCTCTTCACCTAAAATTCCTGCATAGGGCATGACCGAGACGTCGAACATCGAGCTCACTGAGCGTCAACGCGAAATCCTGCGGCGAGTCGTCGAGGAGTACGTCGAGAAAGGACAGCCCGTCGGCTCGCGGAGCCTGGTCGAGCGCGCGGGGATGACCGTGTCGCCCTCGACGGTCCGCGGCGACCTCGCCGAGCTCGAGCGGCTCGGATTGCTCACTCATCCGCACACGTCGGCCGGGAGAGTCCCGACGGAGACCGGCTATCGGTTCTACGCCGATGCGCTGCTGCAACGGCTCGAGCCGCGGCCGAGCCCGTTCCCGCTCGACTTCGCGGCCGCGCGGAGCGAGCTCGAAGCGGCGCTCCAGGAGACGACCGAGACGCTCTCGCAGGCGACCCGGCTGCTCGCCCTCGTCTCGGCGCCGGCTCTGCAGACGGCAACGGTCCGTCACGTCGAGGTCCTCGTTCTCCAGCCGCAAGTCCTGATGGTCGTCGTCATCACCTCGACGGGCGGCGTCTCGAAGCGGGTGTTCGCCCTGTCCGAGCCCCTCGACACAGGCCTCGCACTCTGGGCCGGGGAGTACCTGAACGAGCGGCTCGCAGGCCTCGAGCTCGGGAGCGCGAAACTTCGCAGCCGGTTCGAGGACCCGAGCCTCGCACGGTCTGAGCTCGAGATCCTTGAGCTGCTTCGGCCCGCGTTCACCGAGTTGGCCGACGGTCTGGAGCAGCGTCTCTTCGTCGGTGGGGCGGCGAGCCTGCTCGGCGAGGTCCGCGCGGACGAGCTCGAAGCGTGCCAGCGCCTGCTCGAGACGCTCGAGAAGCGCGCGGCGATCCTGGAGATGCTCGGCGAGACGATCGGCTCGCGGCGTCCCTACGTTCGCGTCGGCGGCGAGCTCGACAACCCGGCGCTGCGCGACGTTTCTCTCGTCGGTGCCTCCTACGGTCTTGCGAACCGCACGCTCGGCGCCGTGAGCCTGCTGGGACCGCTCCGGATGGACTACGAGAAGGCGATCCGCTCGGTCCGGGCCGCCGCCCACGAGCTCTCGCGCTTCGTCGAGTCGGTCTACGAAGACAACTAGTCCCCCGGCTACGCTTTCGTGTGGGATGGCGACGACCGGGCGCGACTACTACGAGATCCTCGGCGTCAGCCGGTCGGCGACTGAAGCCGAGATCAAGCGAGCGTTCCGCGGGCTCGCACGCGAGCTGCACCCGGACGTGTCGAACGAGCCCGACGCGGAGGAGCGCTTCCGAGAGGCCGTCGCAGCGTACGAGGTGCTTTCGAAGACCGAGACGCGCGGCCTCTATGACCGATTCGGCCACGCCGGCCTCCAGAGCGGCGGCTTTCGCCCGACCGCATTCGATTTCGGGAGCCTCGCCGACATCTTCTCGGCGTTCTTCGGAGAGGACGTGTTCGGCGTGGCCACTCGCCCTCGCCGGGGTCGCGGCTCCGACGTCGCCGCAGAGGTCGCGATCGACCTCGAGGAGGCGGCGACCGGCGTCAAGCGCGAGGTTCCCGTACAGGTCGCGCGTGCCTGCGACGAGTGTGCAGGCAGCGGCGTCGAGCCGGGAGAGACGGCTGCGACCTGCGACGAGTGCGGCGGCTCCGGTCGGTTCGAGCACGTCTCGCGGACGAGGCTGGGCGACTTCGTCCGCACCCAAGCGTGCGCGCGCTGCGGCGGGTCGGGCCGCATCGTCGAGCACCCGTGTGTGCGCTGCGAGGGTGCCGGCCGCATCCTCGAGGAGCGAGGGATCGAGATGGAGATCCCGGCCGGCATCCACGACGGTCAGCGCATCCGGCTCTCCGGCGAAGGTCACGCCGGCCCGGTCGGCGGCCAGGCAGGAGACCTCTACGTGCTCGTGCACATCCGGCCCCACGAGCGGCTCGTCCGCGAGGCCGACGATGTGTTCTCGACGGTCGACCTGACGATGACCCAGGCTGCTCTCGGCGCCCGGATCCACGTGGCGACGCTCGACGGCGACGTGGAGCTCGAATTCGAGCCCGGTACGCAGCCCGGCGAGCTACGCGTCCTGCGCGGGCGCGGGATGCCGGTGCTCCAGGGCTTCGGCCGGGGCGACCACCGCGTGCTCGTGAACGTGGCCGTGCCGCGCCAGCTCACGGACGAGCAGCGCAACTTGCTCGGCGAGTTCGAGCGCACCGCGACCGAGAAGACCTACCACTCCGACGAAGGCTTCTTCGAGAAGCTGAAGAGCGCCTTCCGCTGAGCCTCGTCCGCGCGTCGGTCGTCGTACCCCGCGATCGGGTCGAAGAGGCGACGGCGCGCATGCTCGAGCTGTTTCCTGAGGGCTTCGCGGAGGAGCCATCCGGGCAGGACGTCGAGTTGGTGGCCTTCACCGACGAGGCTGGCGCCCGCCGGCTGGGAGAGAGCTTCGGCATGGTGGCGAGCAAGCCGGTCGCTGCCGGTTGGGAAGAGGAGTGGAAGCGCTTCCACATCCCGGTGGTCGTCGGCTCCCTCTGGATCGGCCCGCCCTGGGCGAAGCCGGAGCCAGGGCTCAAGCGCGTCTGGATCGATCCCGGCCAGGCGTTCGGCACCGGCTCCCATCCGACCACGCAGCTCTGTCTCGAGATCCTCCATTTGCTCGAGCCCGGAAGCGTTCTGGACGTGGGGTGCGGGTCCGGAGTGCTTGGAATCGCGGCCCTCACGCTTGGCTTCGGGCCCGTCCTCGCGATCGACTCGGACGAGGCGGCGGTCGAGGCGACGACGCGGAACGCGACGGCGAACTCGGTGCATCTGGACGTTCGGCAGGCCGACGCCCTGACGGGGCCGCTGCCGGATGCCGCGATCGTGCTCGCGAACATCGACCTGCCGACACTCGCCCGGCTCACCCCGCCGCACGCCTGCCGGCTGCTCGTCACCTCGGGCTACTACGAAGACGCTCAGCCCGAGTTCTCGGGCTTCGGCCACGTCGCCCGGCATGTGCAGGCGAACTGGGCCGCCGATCTGTTCACGCGGGGGTAGCATCCCGCTGCCTTGGCCACGTTCTCGGTCCGTTTCCTCGGCTGCAAGGTCTCGTATGCGGACGCCCATGCGATCCGCGAGGCTCTGCTCCGCGACGGGCATTCAGAGCAGAACGGGGCCGACATCGCCGTCGTCAACACCTGCTGCGTCACGAACGAGGCGCTCAGCAAGTCTCGCCAGGCCGCGGCCCGCGCTGCTCGCACGCACCGCCGCGTCTACATCACGGGTTGCGGGGCCAACCTCGCGGGCGACGGGCTCGCCGGGCTTCCCGAGAACGTCACCGTCGTTCGGCGGAGCAGCGAGGACACACCCGAGTTCGTCGCCGGCGACGTTGGCGCGATCGGTTGCGTGCAGGCGGACGCGCGCCTCGACCGCGTGCGGGCGTTCGTCCGCGTTCAGGACGGCTGCAGCTTTTCGTGCAACTTCTGCGTGATTCCGCTCGTGCGCGGGCGCTCCCGAAGTCGCAGCGCCGACGCGGTCCTGAGCGAGGTGCGGCGACGCGTCGGCCAAGGCCATCGCGAGGTCGTGCTGACCGGGATCAACCTCGGCTGCTATCGCGACCGCGAGCGCGGGTTCACGCTCGCCCGGCTCGTGAGGGAAGCCGGGGCGACGGCGGGTCTCCGCCGGCTGCGTCTGTCGTCGATCGAGGTGAACCATGTCGACGACGTGCTCGTCCATGCCCTCCGCGAGACGCCGACCGTCTCCCGGCACCTGCATGTGCCCATGCAGTCCGGGGACGACCGGGTACTGAGCGCAATGGGCCGTCGGTATACGGCTGCAACGTTTCTTCGCCGGCTGGAGCCGCTCGCCGATTTCAATCTGACGACAGACGTCATCGTCGGCTTTCCCGCCGAGGACGACGACGCATTCGAGCGCACCCGGGAGGTCGTCCGCGCGGCGGGGATCAGCAAGGTGCACGTCTTTCCCTACTCGCCGCGCCCGGGCACGGTCACGGCCGCTGAGGATGCCGTTGCACCGGCCGTGAAGAGGCGCCGGGGCGCGACGCTCCGCGCCGACTCGCATGAGGCATGCCTGCGCCGCTGGCGGACGAAGCTCGGTGCGGAGGACGAGGTGCTCGTCGACCGTCCCGGCCGCGGCTACGGAGACGATTATTCGCCCTGGTTCCTCGACGGCGACGTGCCGGTCGGGGAGCTCGTGCTGGCCACGGCGACGCGTGTGACGGAGGAAGGGATCGTCGGTGCCGTCTGACTGCCTGTTCTGCAAGCTCTACAGCGAAGGCGACCATGTCCGCAGCGCCGATGGCTTCGTGGCGATAAACGACATCAACCCGCGCGCCGAGACCCACCTCCTCGTCATCCCGGAACGGCATGTCGAGACATTCCGCGAGATCCGCGAGTTCCCGGCCGACGAGGCCCGACGCATGCTCGAGTTCGTCGCCAAGACGGCACGTGAGGCGGGGCTCGAGGACTACCGGGTGGTCGTCAACGTCGGTCCCGGCGGCGGCCAGACGATTTTTCACCTTCATTGGCACGTGCTCGGCGGCGAGATGCGAGGCTTGCCGGGATGAGCCTGATCGTGAGGATCGAGGAGGAGCTGTCGACGGCGATGCGCGAGCGCGACGCCGAACGGCGCGACGCGCTGCGACTGATCCTGTCCCACCTGCGCTCGGCCGAGAAAGAGCTTCAGCGGGAGTTGCACGACGAGGAGGAGCTCCAGGTGCTCCAGCGCGAGCGCAAGAAGCGAGTCGAGGCCGCCGAGGCTTTTCGCGGTGCCGGACAGGAGGAGAGGGCTGCTGCCGAGGAGCGCGAGCTCGGGGTGATCCAGGAGTTCATGCCCGAGCCGATGTCGGAGGAGGATCTCGAGGCGATCATCGACGACGCGATCGCGGAATGCGGTGCGACGAGCATGCGCGACCTCGGTCGGGTGATGGCCGACGTGATGCCCCAGGTGGCGGGCCGAGCCGACGGATCTGCAGTCAGCCAGCTCGTGCGCGAGAAGCTCGCGTGAGCCCCCGCGCTCCGCTGCCGTAAATCGGTACCGCCGACCTCCTCCCCGATGCGATCGTAGCGAGGAAAAGCGCACGCATGGGTGTCGGCTCTGCGCCGAAAGCGTCACGGCGGGTGGGGTCGGCCGCCGCGCCTACACTGGGGGCCATGCAGCAGGTGCTCTCTGTCTCGAACGACGTCGCCGCCGAGCTGGCCGCGATCGGCGACGGCGTGCTCGACGCGCTCCGCGAGCGGCTGCGCTGCACGATTCGCCTCCGCGGAAACCGGCTGACGATCGAGGGAGACGACGAGCGTGTGACGGAGGCCCGCGCGGTCGTGGACGAGCTTGTCGAGCTCGTCGAGGGCGGCCACGAGATCGGGCCGTCGACCGTGGACGCCGTGCTCGGTGCCCTCGACCAGGTCGCCGACGTGCGCGAGGTGTTCGAGGACGTCGTCTGGCGGCACCGCGGCAAGAAGATTGCGCCGAAGACCGTGAATCAGAAGCACTACGTCGACGCGATCCGCGATTGCACGGTCACGTTCGGCATTGGGCCTGCCGGCACCGGGAAGACCTACCTTGCAATGGCGCTCGCCGTCGCTGCGCTCTCCGACCGCCAGGTAGGACGCATCATCCTCACGCGGCCCGCGGTCGAGGCCGGCGAGCGGCTCGGATACCTCCCGGGGACGATGCTCGAGAAGGTCGATCCCTACCTGCGCCCGCTCTTCGACGCGCTCTACGACATGCTCGATGCGGATCGGCTGGCCGCGTACATGGAGAAGGGCATCGTCGAGGTCGCCCCGCTCGCGTTCATGCGCGGGCGTACGTTGAACGACTCATTCGTCATCCTCGACGAGGCGCAGAACACGAGCCCAGAGCAGATGCAGATGTTCCTCACTCGCCTCGGGTTCGGGTCGAAGGTCGTCGTCACCGGGGACGTCACGCAGGTCGACCTGCCCCGAGAACAGGCCTCGGGCCTGATCCAGGTGCAGGACATTCTCGGGCCGCTCGACGACGTCGCCTTCGTCCGCTTCGGTCACGAGGACGTCGTCCGCCACAAGCTGGTGCAACGGATCGTCGAGGCCTACCGCAGGCATGCGGAGGAGACCGGCACGCAGCGCCGGAAGTGAGTCCGAGGGTGGTGACGGTCGAGATCGCGAATCGGAGCGGCGCGGAGGTCGACGAGGCTGCCGCCGAAGACCTTGCCCGCCGCGTGCTCGCGGCCGAGGGCATCGAGGACGGTGATCTCGGCCTCGCCTTCGTCGGCCCCGAGGAGATGCGCGGCTTGAAGCGCGATCACCTGGGTCAGGACGAGGCAACCGACGTGCTCTCTTTCCCGATCGACGGACGGGAGGACCTGCCTGAGGGCGTACCGCGCCAGCTCGGCGACGCCGTCCTCTGCCCGCAGGTCGTGGGCGATGCCTGGCGGGCGCCGCTCGTGCACGGGCTCCTGCACCTCCTCGGCTACGAGCACGGGCCTGAGATGGAAGGCCGAGAAGCGGCGCTCGCGTCGTGAGCATGTCCCGCCGGCGCGCGCCATCGCTCCTCGAGAGCTTCAACTTCGCGTTCGAGGGAGTGATCCACGTCCTGCGCACCCAGCGCAACCTGCGCATCCATTTCGCGATCGCCGCCGCGGTGCTGATCGCAGCCGTCGCGGTCGGCGTCGGCCGCCTCGAGCTGATGGCGCTCCTGATCGCGATCTCGTTTGTCCTCATCGCCGAGATGCTGAACTCGGCTCTCGAAGCGGGCATCGACGTCGCCACGACCTCGTTCGACCCGCTGGCCAAGCTGGCGAAGGACATCGCCGCAGGCGCCGTCCTGATCGCGACCGTGAACGCGGTCGCAGTCGGTTACCTCGTCTTCTCGGACAAGATCGTCAACCGCAGTTCCCGCCTGATCGACCGACTGGCGGATGCGCCCGCGGAGCTGACGCTGATCGCACTTGTGCTCACGATCATCCTCGTGCTCGCGACGAAGGCCTACACGGGACGGGGGACTCCGCTGCGCGGCGGCCTACCGTCGGGTCACGCGGCGGTCGCCTTCGGCGGCTGGATGGCGATCACGAACGTCGTGGGCGACTCCGACCACTGGTTCCTCATCTCGTCGCTCACCTTCCTGATGGCGCTCCTCGTCGCGCAGACACGAGTCGAATCGGGCGTCCACTCCTTCCTCGAAGTCAGCTACGGAGCGTTGCTAGGGTCGCTCGCCGTCCTCGTCATGTTCCAGGTGTTCTCATGAGTGACGACCTCTTCGAGCGCGCGGTGGCCGTCGCGGAGCGGGCCTACGCTCCGTACTCGAACTTCCACGTCGGCGCGGCTGTGCGCGCCCGCGACGGCCGAATCTTCGAGGGCGTCAACGTGGAGAACGCGTCGTACCCACTTGGGATCTGCGCCGAGCGCGCCGCCATCGCCCGCGCGGTCGGGGAAGGCTGCCGGCCGGGAGACCTCGAGGAGATCGCTGTCACCGCAGCTCCGTGCGGCGGGTGTCGCCAGTGGCTCTACGAGTTCCGGCTCGACCGGGTCACGTTCAAGAAGGCCGACGGCGAGCTCGTTTCCCGCACGCCGGCCGAACTTCTGCCGGAGACGTTCGAGCTGTGAAGTCCGGCTTCGTCGCTCTCGCAGGGCGCCCGAACGTCGGCAAGTCGAGCCTTGTGAACGCGCTCGCAGGCGGGAAGGTCGCGATCATCTCCGACAAGCCGCAGACGACCAGGCGCCGCATCTCGGGTGTCGTGAACGGTGACGATCATCAGCTCGTGCTCGTCGACCTGCCGGGTTTCCAGCGACCGCTCGACGCGATGACCGAGCGCATGCAGCGGACGGTCGATCACGCGTTCGAGGATGTGGACGCGGTGCTTCTCGTGCTCTCCGCGCGCGAACGGATCGGCGCCGGCGACCGGTTCATCGCCAAGCGCGTCTTCGCGCTCGACGTACCTGTCGTGATCGCGCTCAACAAGGTCGACAACCTCAAGGGCGGTCACATCGCGACGCAGATGGAGACGGCCTCGAAGCTCGGCGACTTCCACGCGCTGCATCCGGTGAGCGCGAAGACGGGTGACGGGATCGACGCTCTGCGCGAGGAGCTCGTCGGGCTGCTCTCGGAGGGCCCGGCCTATTTTCCGCTCGACCAGCGAAGCGACCTCTCGCTCGAGGCGCAGGTTGCCGAGCTCGTGCGCGAGAAAGCGCTTCAGCTCACTCGCGAGGAGCTGCCCCACGCCGTCTCGGTCGAGGTCGAGGAGCTCGGTGAGAAGGTCGTCCGCGCGCTCGTCTACGTCGAGACCGAATCGCAGAAGCAGATCGTCGTTGGCAAGGGCGGCTCGGTCGTCAAGGAGATCGGGACGCGTGCACGCCCCGAGGTCGAGCAGCTCCTCGGCCACCCCGTTTTCCTGGAACTCCAGGTGAAGGTGAAGCCGAAGTGGCGCCGCGACGACCGCCTGCTCGAACGCTTGGGCATCTAGTGATCGAGCTCGTCTACGAGACGCACTCGCGGACGATCGACAACGAGAACGGGACCGCCACCGGCTGGCTCCCGGGCCGACTCTCTGAGACGGGGCGGGGCTTCGCGCAGGCTCTCGGCGAGCGTCACCGCGACGACGGGCTCGCGGTCGTCTTCACATCAGATCTCGCTCGTGCCGTCGAGACGGCGGAGATCGCGTTCGGCGGCTCCGGCGTGCCGGTACGTGAGGACCCGCGGCTGCGGGAGTGCAACTACGGTGAGCTGAACGGGCGGCCTGTCGTCGAGATCGATGCTGAGAAGCTGCGCCGGATCGAGCAGCCCTATCCTGGCGGCGAGAGCTATCGCCAGGTCGTCGACCGGGTCGAGCGCTTCCTCGACGACCTTTCGCCGGAATTCGACGGCCGGCGTCCTGCTCATCTCGCACGCGGCGCCGCGCTGGGCGCTCGAGCACCTGCTGTTCGGAACGCCGCTCGAAGACCTCGTGACGGCGCTGTTCGAGTGGCAGGAAGGTTGGATCTACCGACTCGACTAGGTCCAGACGCCGAGGATGGCGCCCATGACGACGAGCGAGACGAGCTGGTAGCCGGCGTTGATGATCCAGAGTGCACGCGGACGGCCGCCGAAGTACGTGGTCACCGCGAGCACGCCTGCGACGAAGCCGACCCAGGCGAGCAGGCCGACGCACGCGCCGTTCCAGAGATCGTCAACTTCGGCCCAGCGCTCGATCCTCGCGAGCGCGTATGAGCTGAGCACCGCGGCGACGGCGGAGAGGACGTAGCCGAGCCCCATGCCGCGCAGCTCGTCCTCGGTCCTGCCGACCGCACGCATCCACGGCCCGGCAAAGAGCGCCGGCGAGTACCAGAGCGCCCCCAGAACCATCGGGACGAGTGCCGCAATGATGACGGCCACGTAGTTGATGTCGACGTCCTGCATTTTTCGTCACCTCCCGGGTCGTTGGGAGGAAACTACGCCAGGGCTAGACTCCTCGTATGGCCAAGGCGCCTGCGCTTCCAACCGGTTTCGAGCTTCCTCTCGAGCCTCGGCTGCCGCGGATCGGTTCCGTCGACGCCGTGGCGGTCGAAGAGCGCGCCGCCACGCTCGCCAAGCGCTCGATCAAGCGCGAGGCGAAGATGTTCGCGCTCGACCTCGCGGTTCGGATGATGGACCTGACGACGCTCGAGGGAGCGGATACCCCGGGAAAGGTCGCCGCGCTCTGCTCGAAGGGCATCCGGCCAGACCCCGCCGACATGACCGTGCCGTCCGTCGCGGCGATCTGCGTCTATCCCAACCTCGTCCCGACCGCGGTCGAGCGGACGCGGGGCACCAGCGTGAAAGTCGCGTCGGTGGCGACCGCGTTCCCCTCGGGCCAGGCGCCGACGCACGTCAAGGTGGCGGAGGTCCGTGACGTGATCGAGATGGGCGCCGACGAGGTCGACATGGTGATCGACCGAGGCGCTTTCCTCTCCGGCCGCTACGCGAAGGTCTACGACGAGATCGTCCAGGTGAAGGAGGCGGCCGGCGACGCGCACCTGAAGGTGATCCTCGAGACGGGCGAGCTCGGCACGTACGACAACGTCCGGCGGGCGAGCCTGCTGGCGATGGCCGCGGGCGCCGACTTCATCAAGACCTCGACGGGCAAGCTCCCGTCGGCGGCGACTCTGCCCGTGACCCTCGTCATGCTCGAGGCGATTCGCGACGTCCACGAGGAGACGGGTCGACGCGTCGGCATGAAGGCGGCCGGAGGGATCAGGCAGTCCAAGCAGGCAGTCCAGTACCTCGTCCAGCTGCACGAGACGCTTGGGCCCGAGTGGCTGACGCCGGATCTCTACCGGCTCGGCGCCTCGACGCTCCTGAACGACGTGCTGATGCAGATCCGAAAGGAGAAGACGGGCCGCTACCAGAGCCCGGACTACTTCACTGTTGATTGATCTTTCACACAACTGCCACACAGCCGTGCGTCTCCAAGGGCTAGCGTCAAGCCCCACCCTCAAAGGGTGGGGGGTGGGCGGTGGGGCCCGCCCGGAGGGGGCGCGATGACCGAGCTCGAGCGCAAACAGGATCGCGCGCCCGTCCCGGCCGGCTGGGACTACGCGCCTGCGCCGGAGGCACGCGACCTCGTCGAGCTTCGCGAGCGCTACGGCCACTTCGTCGGCGGCGAGTGGCTCGAGCCGCGCGAGACCTACGCCACGATCGACCCTTCGAGCGAGGAGCCTCTCGCCGAGGTGGGGCAGGCGACCTCTGAAGAGGTCGACCTCGCCGTCGGCGCGGCGAGGGACGCATTCGAGAACGGCTGGTCTGCGATCTCTCCGGCAGAGCGGGCGAAGTACCTCTTCCGAATCGCGCGGATTCTTCAGGAGCGCTCGCGCGAGTTCGCCGTCCTCGAGTCGCTGAACGGCGGTAAGCCGATTCGCGAGTCGCGCGACGTCGATCTGCCGCTCTCGGCCGCGCACTTCTTCTACTACGCGGGCTGGGCGGACAAGCTCGAGTACGCGTT
>JBBPIJ010000005.1:0-142378 GCA_038040395.1 Actinomycetota bacterium | reverse complement strand
TTCGTCGAGATCGGCCTCGAGAAGAACGGCTTCCTCTACGTCGACGAGATCGTCGGCCCCGAGCTCGAGGGCCGCAGACACGGCCGAAAGATCCAGGACCTGATCAAGCGCGGCCAGGAAGTCCTCGTCCAGTCCGTCAAGGACCCGATGAAGTCGAAGGGCGCGCGGCTCACGACCGAGATCTCGCTCCCGGGCCGCTTCGTCGTCTACGTCCCGCACGGCGAGGGCCTCGGCGTCTCACGCCGGCTCGAGGACGACGAGCGCGTTCGGCTCCGCGACATCGTCAAAGGGATCGCGCCCAAGAAGGGCGGCGTCATCGTCCGCACCGCAGCCGACGGCGCCTCGGCCGAAGACGTCGAGCGCGACCTCGCCTTCCTGATGAAGCTCTGGAAGTCGATCGAGGCGAACGCGGAGAAGGCGAAGGCCCCCGCGCTCGTCTACCAGGAGGCCGAGCTGCCGCTGCGCGTCACGCGCGACCTCTTCACGGGCGACTTCGAGAAGGCCGTCGTCGACGACGACCGCACGTACAAGCGGATCGTCGGCTACCTGAAGAAGACCTCGCCGCACATGGTCGACCGCGTCATCCGCCACCGCGAGAAGACGCCGCTCTTCGAGTCGACGGGCGTCGAGGACGCGATCCGATCCACGCTGTCGCGCAGGGTCGACCTGCCCTCCGGCGGCTACCTCGTCTTCGACTACGCCGAGGCGTTCACGGTCATCGACGTCAACACCGGCCGCTTCGTCGGCTCGCGCTCGAAGAGCTCGACCGGGCGGCTCGAGGACACGATCACCGCGAACAACCTCGAAGCGGTCAAGGAGGTCGTCCACCAGCTCCGCCTGCGTGACATCGGCGGGATCATCGTCATCGACTTCATCGACATGGGGAGCCCGAAGAACCGGGCCACCGTCGAGGAGGCGCTGAAGACCGAGCTCGAGCGCGACCGGACGAAGACCTACGTCGTCGAGATCTCGCCGCTCGGGCTCGTCGAGATGACGCGCCAGAACGTGACCGAGGGCCCACGCGAGATCCTCACGCAGAAGTGCCCGACCTGTGCCGGGGACGGGATCGTTCTCTCGACACACTCGGCCGCGACCGATGCCGAGCGGCGCCTGCGCCAGCTCGCCGCCGACTCCAAGCGCGGCGTCGAGGCGATCCGGGTCGAGCTCGAGGAGAACGTTGCCTCGCACGTGATCGGCTCGGGCGCACAGCGGCTGATCGAGATCGAGCGCCTCGCCAAGCGCAGGTTCTTCATCGAAGGGAAGGCCGGTGCGCCGCTCGACCACTTCAAGGTGATCGCCGAGGGCAAGCTCGCCGATATCGCGCCGAAGGCTCCCGTCGAGGAGGGCGCCGAGGTTCGGCTCGAGCTCGTGGAGGTCGGCAAGCACGACCTAACCGCGGCCGTCGGGAAGCTCGACGGGCTGGACGTCTGCGTTGCCGAGGCGTCGAAGCTCGTCGGCAAGAAGGTCAATGTCCGCATCGAGCGCGTGCTCGACGGGACCGCGCACGCGACTCTCGTCCAGGCTGCGACGGCGACCCAGGTGGCCGGGCCGATCACGGCGGAGGCCGAAGCCGAGAAGCCGACTCGCGCTCCGCGCAAGAAGGTGACGGATCCGAAGAACGAGGTTCCGGCTCCCGACGCGGCCGAGGAGCCTGTGGCTGAGGCAGTGGACGAGGCAGTGGACGCCGTGGCCGAGGTCGAGGAGCCTCCGACCGACGAGCCTCCCGCCGACGAGCCCGATGCCGAGGCGAAGCCCGATGCCGCGGCGACGCCGAGGAAGCGCACGAGGCGCGGATCGCGAGGCGGACGCAACCGGCGCAAGAAGCCGGCAGCCGCGGCGGCGGCCGAGAACGGCCAGCCGCCCACGGAGCAGGTGCCGGCGCCGAAGCCCGAGCCCGAGGCCAAGCCCGACGCAGCGCGCGCCGCGACGATCCACGTCCCGTCTGCCGATCTCGGCACCGAGGACAACGGCGCAGCGGCCGACGGCGACCAGCCGCCGAAGAAGAAGCGGACACGCCGAGGCAGCCGGGGCGGCCGGAACCGCCGCAGGAAGCCGGCAGGAGCAGCGGCCGCGACCGAAGTAAAGCCTGATACCCCCAGCGAGTAGTTTCGATCCAGACCTCTTCGAGTGGGCGCCCTGGCACCCGCGAGAGGCGCAGCGCGTCCTCGCGGGGGTCGAGGCGCCCTGGTACGTCGCCGCCGGTTGGGGAATCGACCTCTTCCTCGGTGGGCAGCACCGCGAGCACGAGGATCTCGAGATCGCCGTGCCAGGTAGCCGGTTCGACGAGATCGTCGAGGCCCTCGCGGGATTCGAGGTCTTCGTCATCACGGGGCCGCACGAGGCGACGCCTCTCGAGCGCGCGCGGGACCGGCTCGAGGAAACCCATCAGAGCTGGGTGCTCGACTGTGAGGCCGGCGTCTGGCGGCTCGATGTCTTCCGCGAGTCGTCAGCAGGCGACACTTGGATCTGCCGTCGCGACGAGAGCATTCGAATGCCCTACGCGAAGGCGATCGAGCGAACCGCGGACGGCATCCCGTACGGCCGCCCGGAGATCGTCCTCCTCTACAAGGCGAAGCACTCTCGCGACAAGGACGAGAGCGATTTCCAAGCAGTCCTTCCGCCACCTGGACTCCGAGCGCCGACGCTGGCTGGCCGACGCGCTGGAGCTCGTCCATCCCGGGCACCGCTGGCTCGGCGACCTCGGCTAGCGACCAGTCGCGCAGAATGGGCGAGTGTCTCCCATCGACAATCAGGGTCGCATTCGCACGCAGGCGCTCGCTCTGATCCGTCAAGACGACAGGATTCTGGTCGAGCGGTGCCGAGACGACGTCAAGGACGAGTGGTTCCACCGGCTGCTCGGCGGGACGGTCGAGTTCGGCGAGCGCTCCGCGGACACGGTCCGCCGCGAGCTACTCGAGGAGCTCGGAACCGAGGTCGACGTCGGTCGGCTCGAAGCGACGATCGAAAACATCTTCACGTTTGAAGGCGCGCCCGGGCATGAGATCTGCCTGGTCTACGAATGCAGCCTGCGCGACGAGAGGCTCTACGGGCTCGACGAGTGGAGGGCCGAGGAGATGACGCCGGACGGTCCACTCACCCACGAGATCGCGTGGAAGCCGGTCGACTCCTTCCGGAGCGACGGCGAGATTCTCTACCCCGACGAGCTCGTCGGCCTGCTCAGCGTCTAGGCAGCCCAGGAGAACGGTGCCGAATGGCCGTTCTTGCCGTCGTTGTCGAACTCCATGCCGAAGGCTTCGATCTTCGAACGCGTCGCCTGCGCGACCGTCAGCGTCGAGTTCGAGGGATGGAAGATCCCGACCAGGCGTGAAGGCTCGGAGAAGCCCTCCGGGACGAAGTCTTCGACCTCGATGTCGATCCCGTCGCCCGCCTTCACGCGGTGCTTGAAGCCGTCGTCCTCGTACTCGATCGGCATCTGCTCGAGGCCGAGCAGCTCGGAGATCAGCGGCGCGAGGAGCTCCATCGGGCCGCCCTTCTGGCCGCCGAAGACCGCTCCGAGTAGCTGTGCCTGCTCCTCGGAGGCGCCGTCGTCCATGATCAGGCCGACGCGCCAGTTGCCGTCGCTCATCTGCGCGGGCGTGTCGCCGACGAGGAGAACCGTCCGGTCGGACACGTCCACGCCTTCGATCTCTCCGTCATCCACGTGGTAGGCGAAGACGAAGGTGCAGCGCTCCTTGTCCGCCGGCAGCGTGAGGCTGCTCGCACCGCAGGGGCAGAGGACGTCGCAGCTGCAGTTCTCGAAATAGGTCCCATCGAGTTTCCAGGCCATGGATTACCTCCGCTTCGGATCGACCGATCGATCTTCCTCCCGTAGGACCCCTCGGTCAAGCGCGAAGAAGACCGCAGCGGCGGCGAGGATCGTCACTCCCCAGGCCCATGTCAGGCCCGGTCGGAGCATGTCCGGAACCTCCCAGCCGGTCCAGCCCCGCTTGACTACTTGCTCCGTCCAACCGTCGTTGGCCATGTTCCCGAGCCCGTAGGGGATCATCAGCGAGAGGTAGGCGGCGAGCCCGGTGCGTAGGCGACCCGGGTGCATCCGCGGGAGCTCGCGGCTCAGCAGGAGCGCTGTCACGACGAGGAGGAGCCCCTGGAAGCCGTGGTGCTCGCCGAGATGGACGGACGGGTGTCCCTCGAAGACCTGCTTCGAGCGGAAGATCGAGGCCAGGCCCGGCACGTCGCCGATGTAGAAGCCCAGCTCGGCGAAGAGCCACGGCAGCGAGACGAAGGCAAGAGCCGCCGCGACGACGATTCGCACACGGTCACCTGCCGGGCTTCCCGAGCCTCCGGTCCCGTCGCGAACCGCCCAGAGCGTCATCGCCAGCACGATCGCGACGCCGAGGGCGGGGAGAACGTTGATCCACTTCGCGTCGAGGTCGTCCTGGTCGACGACTCCGGGGACGAGGATCAGGAGGCAGAGCACGAGCGCGAGGAGCGCCGGCCAGCGAAACCCGATCCGATCCGTCACGAGCGCGAGCACCGCGATCGCCAGCAGCGCGGTCGGGAAATTCAGGAAGACGAGCAGGCGGCTCGCACCGCCGGCGAGCCCGTCATGACTCACGTTGTAGAGCTCGTCCGACGCCAGGCGCGAGTACGTCACGAGCACGCACAACGCAACCAGGCCGTACAGTCCCCAGGCGACGAGCGCCTCCGCGAGCCCCGGCCCGCGCGATCCTTGGCTAAACTGACTCTCTCGCGGGCCTGAGCCCGCGTTTCCACGCAAATGACCGATTACGCGATCATCTCACTGGGTGGCAAGCAGTACCGCGTCCGCGAGGGCGAGAAGCTGCTCGTGGACCGGGTCAAGACCGACGAGGGCAAGACCTTCCACCCCGACATCCTCTTCGCCGGCGGCGACGGGAAGGCCGATTTCAAGCCGAAGGAGCAGGTGACCGCGAAGGTCCTCGAACACGTGAAGGGCGAGAAGATCCGGATCGGCAAGTACCGCAAGCGAACGGGCTACCGCCGGCACAACGGCTATCGCAGCTCGCTGACGCAGATCGAGATCACGTCGATCGGAGCGAAGGCCACGGCTGCGAAGAAGCCCGCCGCCGAGAAGAAGCCGGACGCCGCGAAGAAGCCGGCGGCGTCCACGAAGAAGGAAGACAGCTAGATGGCACACAAAAAGGGTCTCGGTTCCTCCAGGAACGGTCGCGACTCGAACGCCAAGCGCCTCGGCGTGAAGATCTACGACGGCCAGACGGTGAGCGCGGGGATGATCCTCGTCCGCCAGCGCGGCACGAAGTTCCGGCCGGGCGACGGCGCGGGCATCGGCCGCGACCACACGATCTTCGCCAAGCGCGACGGCAAGGTCGCGTTCGCCGCGAGTGGCGAGCGCCGCGTCGTGGCCGTCACCGAAGCCGAGTAAGCACCGTGTTCAACGATCGCGCGCGCATCCGGGTCAAGGCCGGGCGCGGCGGTGACGGTGCGATGAGCTTCCGGCGGGAGAAGCACGTCCCGAAAGGCGGCCCCGACGGCGGCGACGGCGGGCCTGGCGGGGACGTCTCGCTCGTCGCGGATCCGGATCTGCGCGACCTCTCGGCGTTCCGGGGGCGTAAGTGGATCGAGGCCAAGCGCGGGCAGGGCGGCGGCGGCTCGGGCAAGCACGGCGCAACGGGCGAGAGCATCGAGCTCCACGTTCCAGCCGGGACGCAGGTCTTCGAGGACGACAAGCTCGTCGCCGACCTCGCGAGCCCGGGCGCGCGCGTCATGCTCGCGCGTGGCGGAGCAGGCGGGCGCGGGAATCGGCGGTTCGCCACGCCGACGCGACAGGCGCCGCGCTTCGCCGAGGTCGGCCTGCCGGGGGATGAGGCCGACGTCGAGCTGCGGCTCAAGCTCCTCGCCGACGCGGCGCTCGTCGGGCTCCCGAACGCAGGCAAGTCGTCGCTTCTGACGCGGATCTCGAACGCTCGGCCGAAGGTGGCGAGCTACCCGTTCACGACCCTCGAGCCGATCCTCGGCACGGTCGACGCGCCCGACGGGCGTCAGCTGACGGTCGCGGACGTGCCGGGGCTGATCGAGGGGGCAAGCGAGGGAGTGGGTCTGGGGCACGAGTTCCTGGCCCACCTGGAGCGTGCGCGGCTGCTCGTGCACGTGATCGACTCCGCCGACGGCGAGCCGGCCGAGCGCTGGGCGGCGATCGACCGTGAGCTGACCGCCTACGGCGAGGGCCTCGACGAGCTTGCCCAGGTCGTCGTCCTGAACAAGATCGATCTTCAGCCCGAGTTGCCGGAGCTCGGTGTCTCGGATGAGCGGATCATCGCGACCTACCAGGCCTCGTGCGCGACCGGCGCGGGGATCGAAGAGTTCCGCCGCGGGCTCTTCCAGCACGTCCCCGAGCCCGAGGCGCTACCCGAGGCGAGCCCCGAGGGGCTGGCCGACTTCCTCGTCTACCGGCCCGAGCCACGCGGCCGGAGCTATCGGATCTTCCGCACCGACACGGGCTTCCGCGTCATGGGCCGCCCGCCCGGCGACGAGGAGCTCGCCGAGGCGCTCAAGGCGGCAGGCGCGAGGAAGGGCGACGAGGTCGCGATCGGCGAAGAGCTCGTCGAGCTCTCGTGAACGGAATTCTCGGCGGCACGTTCGACCCGCCGCACAACGGCCACGTCGCGCTGGCGAAGGCCGCGCTCGAGCAGCTGCCGATCGACGAGCTGACCGTTCTCGTGATCGAGCACCCCGGGCACCGCGGCGTCGTCGCGGACCCCGAGACGCGCCTTCGGCTTGCCCAGGCGGCATTCCCGGGGATGAACGTGCGGCTCGACCCGCACGCGTTCACGGTCGACGCCGTACAGGCCGGAGGGTTCGGCGATGACGCGCTCTTCGTCGTCGGGGCCGACCAGGCGGCGGGCTTCGGCCGCTGGCGGGAGCCGGCGGAGGTGCTGAAGTGGGTCAAGCTCGCCGTCGGCACGCGCTCGGGCTATCCGCTCCCCGACATGTCCGCGTACGGCGACCGGGTCGTCCCGTTCGAGCTCGCCTCGCCGGAGGTCTCGTCGAGCGAAGTGCGCAGGCGGATCAAGGCCGGCGAGCCGATCGACGACCTGGTTCCTCCGTCGGTTGCGAAGCTGGTCGAAGAGGAGGGGCTCTACCGGTAGTCAGTCGAGGTCGAGCGCGATGCGAAGGGCGTTGCGCAGCCGGAGAAGCGACTGCGGGTCGAGCTCACCGCGGCGCGGGCCGAGCGCGCTCTTCGGGATCGTGAACAGGTTGTCGCAGTTCACGACGCACTCGCGCGCGAGACCGTGCTCTCGCCCGAGCGGAACCTCGGTGGGGAGATCGCGGATCGTGGCAGTCACCGCGGCGACCGTGATGTTCGCGAGGAAGGGAATCGCTCCGTCGCGCGTGACGACGACAGCAGGCCGTCGTCCGCTTGCCAGCTCGACGTCGTAGATCGCGCCGCGGTTCAGAGTGGCTTGCCACCCTCGGTCCGGTCGAGCTGCTCCAACCCGGCGAGCCCCACTTGGCCGATCCATTCCTCCTGCGGATGCTCGGCATAGCCTCTGCGGTAGGCCGCATCGATGGCGCGCTCACGCTCGTCGCGAATGAGGCGCGCCAGGCCGGCGCGAAGCGCTTCGCTGCGGTTTGCGAAGCGTCCCTGCTCGATCAGGTGGTCCAATACGGCCAGGTCCGATTCTGTCATACGCACTGGTACTTGTGTCGTCATACATTGAGTATACCGCTAGCGGGGCCGCCATGTGGGAACTTGGCCCTGTGCCGCAGAAACGCCCGCTCGCTAGTCGCTCAGCTCGCGGTTGCGTGCTCGATCGACGGCACGTCGTCCCAGAGCTCTTCGAGCCCGTAGTACTTGCGGGTCTCGGGCGTGAAGACGTGGAGGACGACGTCGAGGTAGTCCGCGACGATCCAGTCGCCCTCGCGCTCGCCCTCGACCGAGTGGGGGAGAGTCGGCTCCTCGTCCTGCTTGAGCACGTACCGCACCTCGTCGACGATCGACTTCGTCTGCCGGGTGTTCCCGCCCGAGCAGATGACGAAGAAGTCGGTGTACGCGCACACCGGCCGCATGTCGAGGATCACGATTTCCTGCGCCAGCTTCTCGTCCGCGAGGCCGGCAATTCTGCGTGCTTGTTCGAGGGAGTCCAGAGGCTTGGCAGTCCTTTGCGTTCCGCATGGATTGTAGCCCGCCGTTCAAGCCGCGGAGCTCTTCTCTACGTTGGGCTAACCCGCTGCGCGAATGACAGAAAATCCTGGCAGAGCGATCGCCCGAGCTCATTCCAGCGGTCGATCCTCTGACGCGTGTCTCGCTCGACCGTCCGGGGTGAGACCGGCATCTCGAGGCCAAGGTCGAGCCACTCTTCGATCTGCGCCGCGGTGACCTCGGGGTGGAACGACACTCCCCAAGCCCGCTCTCCGATGCGGAACGCCTGGGTACAAACCGCGCTCCGCGCCAGCTCGACGCCCCCACTCGGGACGCTGTATGCGTAGTAGTGCCATTCGAAGGCGTGAAAGCTCTCAGGCATGGAGCCGAACAGGGGATCGCGGCGGGCGGCGTCGGTCAGCTCCACCTCGTGCCATCCGACTTCCGGCTCGGGGGCAGGCCCGATTGAGCTACCGGCCGCCTTCGCCAGAAGCTGAGCACCCAGGCAGATTCCTAACGTCGGGATGCCGGCGTCGAGGGCTTGCCGCAGAAAGGCGTTCTCTTCTCGGAGCCAAGGATGTTCGGCCTCCTCGTTCGCATGCATGACGCCGCCGAAAGCGAGTAGGGCATCGAAGTGGCCGGGATCGCCTGGAGAAGCCGACCAGGAAGCCGGGGTAACCACGTCGAGGTCGTGACCCGCTTGCTCGATCACGTCGGCGAATAGCGAAGGCCCGACGATGTCGCCGTGCACGAGTGCGAGGACGCGCATCAGGCGGGGTCCGCAAGCGGGCTCTCTCGGATGCGCGTGCCCAGGATGAGCAGATACCCGCGAGAATGGTGCACGCCCCCGTTCGCGCGAAGCTCTTCGTAGAAGGAGACGACGCTCCGGCGAAGCTCCTCTCGACGCTCAGGGCTCAACGACTCCGCGAGGGTCTTCGTCGGCCCGTAGGAGGACGAGAGCTCCTGCCATGCGGCCTCGCCGGACTCCGCCGTGTAGGGGGCGTCGAGCTCGTCGAACTCGAGCTCGAAGTCTGCCCCGAGGAGGCCCTCCACGTATTCCTTTTCTCCCCAGTCGAACGGGCTCGCTGTCTCCCCGGCCGTCGCCTCTCGGAACGGAGCCATCCTCTCGAAGAAATCGCCGACGCCTCCCTCCGGTCGCCACGCGGTCAACGCGAGCCGGCTCCCAGGTCGAGCGACACGCGCGAGCTCGCGGGCGATCGACGCGTGGGAAGGGGCGAAGATGACGCCCACGGCGGAGGAGACGACGTCGAAGCTCGAGTCCGGGTAGGGCAGGGCCTCGGCGTCTCCCACCTCATATCGGATCTCCAGCCCGTGCTCCCGCGCGAGTCGCCGCGCCGTGTCGATCAACGCGGGGGCGAGGTCCAGTCCGGTCACGCTCGCGCCGGCGCTAGCCGCGCGCATCGCGACGCCCCCCGTGCCGGTTGCGATGTCGAGCCATCGTCGTCCAAGTGCGGGCTCGAGCCGGCGAACGATCTCGTCGTGCATCGGCGCGAGCGTCTGTGCGATCGGCTCATACGAGCCGGAGCCCCATTCAGCGGCCTGTCTCGCCTTCAGCTCGTCGAAGGCCATTGCCCGCCCTGCAGTTCGACGAGCTTCTCGTCCGCGTGCCGCAGATGGTCGCCGAGGCTGCGAATGAGCGCATTCAGCCACGGCGGCTGCCGGTCGATGTAGTCCCGAACGTGCGCGAGATCGATCTCGGCTACCTCGGTTTGGACGTCAGCGAGCGCCGTGGCGTATCGGCGGCCTTCGCCGAAGAAGGCCATCTCGCCGATGATTCCGCCTTCCTCGACCGTGCCGACGATCAGCTCGCGTCCTCCGATCTCCTTGACGACTCGCAGCCTTCCCGACTCGACGGTATAGATCTCGGAGCCCTCGTCACCCTCGCTGAAGAGAACCTCCCCTGAGGCGAGCCTTCGGCTCACGATCTCGCCGCCGGGGATCTTCTGCGATTGAAGGCAGCCGCTGACCATGCCGGCGACGAAATTGAAGTTGAGCGGCTTCTGCTGGAAGTGCACTTCGTAGCGGGCGAGCCGCTCCGCGCCGGCGACACGGCGGTCCTGGCGGCTCATGGCGATGACGTAGAGGCCCGCGTCGGAGCCGGGTCTACGGAGGTACTCGATCAAGTCGAACCCCGCCGCACCGCGTGAGAACTCGAGGGCGGTGAGGACGAGCTCGGCTCGGTGGCTCCGCAGCCAGCTCAGCGCCTCGGTCGCCGTCTCGAACTCCTCCACGTGAGGTGCCGAGCTCTGTGCCGAGAGCGCTTGGCGAAGCCCTCTCCTCAGGGCCGCGTCCTCGTCGACGACGATGACGGTCGGTCTCGCTGACTCCTCGTCGGCATCCGCGGCCTCGTCGTCGGTTTCCTGTTTGCGGGCGAGCGCTCCCGTGGCGACGTCCCCGATCATTCCCAGCGTGCGATATGTCTCGGCGACGATGTCTTCGAACGCAGCTTGTGCTCCGAATCCGAGGTCCCCGCTCAGCATCTCCCCCCGGGTTGGCGAGAGCACGCGGTACTTCTGGGACGCGTTCAGCAGATCGAGGCTGTACTGGAATTGCGGGTCGTACCACATCTCTGGGTTCATCGAAGGGACGACGATCACCCGCGTCGCGCGAGGCGTCGCGCGGACGATGAGGAGCGCGAAGTTGTCCGTGATCCCCGCGGCCAACTTTCCGATCGAGTTACAGGTCGCGGGCGCGACGATGACAACCTCGGGCCAGGCTGCCTCTGCGATGTGCGGAACTCGTTTCGGGTGTTCTCGGAAATACGCAAGCCAGTGGCGTAGCTGTGATCGGTAGTTGCGGACGTAGCGCACGAGTCGTCTAGGACGTCTGATGAGATAGGGCACGAGGAAACGCAAGGCGCTCCGGGTAGCGACGCACCGCACGTCGTGACCATCCGCGAGGAACCTCTCTGCCAACTGAAGTTGGGTCGGTGCGCGCACGCCACCGCTCGCTATGAGAGTGATTCTCGCCAGGTGAGGCCTCGATCGGGAGGGACACATCGTAAGGGAGCGGCCCGGGAAATCGAGGCGCCGGGGCTTATGCAGGCGGCGAAACCTGGAGAGCTTCCAGGTGTCCGAAACGGACACGGCCCAGCCGATGGGATCGGTAGGTTGTCTGGTATGACAACAGATCGGAAGGGAGCCATCGCCGAGGCGGCCATCGCCCTGGCTGCAATGAAGCTCGGAGTTGACGTCTACCGCCCGCTGGGCGAAGGAGGACGGTACGACCTGATTCTGGACCTGGGCGAGGAATTGCTTCGCGTGCAATGCAAATGGGTGACGCGCCGCAACGGCGTGCTGACTGTGTTTTGCATGAGCAATAGGCGCGCTGCGGAAGGATTTCGCCGCCGCACGTACTCGGCGGAGGAGGTGGACGCCATTGCTGCGTACTGCTTGGAGCTTGATCGTTGCTTTCTCATTCCAATCTCCCTCGTGGCGAGCCGTCCGTCGTTCGCGTTGCGCATTGAGCCTTGTCTCAACAACCAGCGGCGTCGCATCAACTGGGCGGATGACTTCGATTTCGCGGCTACAATTCAGCGACAAGGGGCCGTAGCTCAGTTGGAAGAGCGACGCGCTGGCAGCGCGTAGGGCAGGGGTTCGAGTCCCCTCGGCTCCATCTTCTAAGACCGAATCGGCAACGATCTCCCGATGATCCGCCGCCTCTGGTCAGAGCTGCGCAACGGCCCGCTCGGCCAGCGCGAGTTCCGGCTCCTCTTCCTGGGCCGGACGACGTCGTTCGTCGGCAACGCGTTCGCGAACGTCGCGCTCGCGTTCGCGGTCCTCGACCTGACCGGCTCGAAGGCGGACCTCGGCTACGTGCTGGCCGCGCGGTCGGTGCCGCAGGTCGTCTTCTTGCTCGTCGGCGGAATCTGGGCCGATCGCCTGCCGCGGCACCTCGTGATGGTGGCCTCGAACGTCGCCAGCGGCGCCAGCCAGGGCGGGATCGCACTGCTCCTCCTCACCGGCCAGGCGCAGGTCTGGCACCTGATGGCCCTCGGTGCGCTCAACGGCACGAGCTCGGCGTTCTTCTTCCCGGCCGCGTCCGGCATCGTCCCGCAAACGGTCCCGAAGCCGCTGCTGCAGAGCGCGAACGCCATCCTCCGCCTCGGCACGAACGGAAGCTGGATCGGCGGGGCCGCGCTCGGCGGCCTCATCGTCGCGGCGACCAATCCGGGCGTAGGTATCGCTGTCGACGCAGCGACTTTCATGCTCGCGGCGCTCTTCACCGCGATGATCCGGCTTCCTACCGAGCTGAAGATGGAGGCGTCCAACTTCTTCGCCGAGCTCGGAGTGGGATGGCGAGAGTTCCGCACGCGGACGTGGTTGTGGGTGATCGTTCTTCAGTTCGGGTTCTGCAACGCCGTCGAGCTCGGAAGCGAGGGCGTGCTCGGGCCACCGATCGCCAAGGATCATCTGGGCGGCGCGGCGGCTTGGGGCTTCATCCTGACGGCGCAGGCGCTCGGGCTCATAGCGGGTGGCCTGCTCCTTCTGCGCTTCAAGCCCCGTCGGCTGCTGCTCGCGGCCACGCTCGGCTTCTTGCTGACGATCCCGTTCCTGCTCGGATTGGCCGTGCCGTTTCCACTCGTCGGCCTGATCGCCGTGGCGGCACTGGCGGGCATCGGCGCGGAGACCTTCGGGATCCTCTGGGACACGACGATGCAGCAGGAGATCCCGCCGGAGAAGCTGTCCCGGGTCTACTCGTACGACGCGCTCGGCTCGTGGATCCTCATCCCCCTCGGCCTAGCGGTAGCCGGCCCGGTGGCGGAGGCGGTCGGAACACGAGAGACGATCCTGGGCGCGGCGGCGATCAGCCTGACTGCGACGTTGGCCGTCCTGTTCGTCCGTGATGTGCGGACGATCGAGCGCCGCGGGACATAGCTCCTCGTCGAGCGCGTCGATGTCGTCGGTGCCCGACATCTGCGTCCGAAAGAGGCTGCGCGGATCGTCGACCTCCGGTCTCCCGAAGAAGAGGAAGCCGATGTTCCTGGCCACGAGCTTGCGAGTCCGCTTGTACCGCGTGTTCCCGTGGATCCGATCGGTCACGTTTGCGCCCAGGTCAGCGGTCGAGACCACACTGTAGTGCACTCGGCTGCGGAGAGAGAACGTGTTCGAGAGCTCGAGCGACCGGCTGCGCATCTCGTAGTCGGTGACGCCGATGATCGTTGCGTTCCCGCTGGCCTCGTACGCTCTTGCGAGCAGTGCGAGCAGCTCCTCGCCGATGAGTTGGTGCTCCTGCTGGTCGAGCGCGGAGTTGGGAATGGTCGGGATCTCTGCCTGGACGCCGATCGGCAGCCGATAGCGGAAGAAGAGATCGTCAGCCAGCTTCTGGAGAGGGACGCGCTCCGAGCGGCCGATTCGCACGAGCCAGATTCCTGAGTTCAGGCGAAGGATTGGGAATCCCTCCTCCTGGACGAGGGCGGGGTCTTCCTCCTTCGGCTCGAGCGGCCCCGGTTCGCTCGGCGATACGCCCACCATGGTGAGTACGACTGCCGTCACGAGGACCAGGAGGGCCGACGCGCGGACGAGCTTGCCGACCGTCGAGATCGGAGGCGGCTCGGGCGGCGGCTCGGGTTGGTACGGAACGCCGCGACGCTGGAGCTCGAGGGTCAGCAGCGGGTCATCGCAGCGCTCCGCGATTCGCTGGAGGGTGCTGAGCTCCTCCGGCCTGATCGTGGCCAGCGCGTTCCACGCATAGACCCGGGCCTCTGCGACATCGCCGCGGGCGAGCGCCTGCTCGGCCTTACGGAGATCCCAGTTCACAACCGTCTTATCGGCCGCGACCTTGCCCGGGCCTACCCCTCAGGCGTGAGGTCTTCGAGCAACTCGTCCAGTTCCGCCGGCTCGTCGCGGTGCGCCTCCCAGCGCCGGAAGAGGTCGGCCGCGGCGCGACCCATGCCGTCGGGGAGCCCGAGGGAGGCGGCGGTATCGGCGACCTCCTCCATCTCCGGAGCCCAGCGCCATGCCCTTCCCGAGCCGCGGACGATTCCCTGGCTATCGACTCCCTCGCCCGCGAGCGCGTCCTCGACGCCGTACGCGCGCGCGATCGCGTACGCCTGCGCGGCGAGCGCGACGCCGATCTTGTTCCAGCCGCCGAAGGCCATCTTCAGCGCCGAGGCGGCGCCGATCCCGCCCTCGAGCGGGACCGCGGTCACGTCCCCGCCCGGAAAGAGCGTGGCCACCTCGGCCACGTCGTCGGCGTCCCCCGAGAGGTAGAGCTTGACCCCCGTGCGGGCGATGATCGAGCCGTCCACGCAGCGGCCGGACTCCGCGATTCGCTCGACGCGCGTAGGCGCGATCGCATTCGCCTCGACGTAGAGCCCGTCGAAGCCCGTGCCGAAGACCTCGGCCGCGACCTCCTCCGCGATCGCAGGCGGGCAGATGCTGAGCACGATCTCGCTCTGGGCGGCGAGCTCGGCCACCGAGGCGACCTCGCGGAAGCCGCCTGTCTCGGCGCGTTGCCTCGTCGCTTCGCTGCGACCCTCGCCGACCCACAGCACCTCGCCCTGCACCGCCGCGCCGACGAGGGCGCCCATCTCGCCCGGGAAAAGAAGTCCGACTCGCGTCACCGCGGTGGATCGTAGTCCGCAAAGAGCGGGAAAATCCCGATCACGGCGCAAGCGGCGCCGGTCCTCGGCATCTCTCTGGTCGGGACATGGCCAAGGAGCAGAAGCAGGAGCGCTCGACGCCGCCGGGCCACTTCGTCTCGGAAGATCAACGCACGCAGACGGCCCACTTCCTGGACGAGCTGAGAAAACGGCTCAAGCGCAAGAACGCCGAATCAGAGCCGAAGCTCGGCCCCCCGCGCTGAGAAATCCCCCTCGGCCGAGGGATTGGAAGCCTGGCGCGGAGGACGATGGTCTATTCGAGTCAGCGGCCTGACTCACTCCAGCAATGGCCGCCGACCACCGACATTTCCGTCTCACACTCGCCGCACTGGCGGTAGCCGCGCTCGCCGTCGCGGCGCCCGCGCAGGGGGCATTGACCCCGCCCGTCCTCCTCAACCCCGGCGGAGGCACCACGGTCGAGGCGCTGCCGGCATTCGCCTGGGCGCCGGTTGCAGGCGCAGACTCCTACGAGTTCCAGGTCGCAGCCGACCAGAACTTCAACGCACCCGTGCTCGGGCGCGGCGAGGGAAGCTTCGCGACGCGCAACACGCGCGCCACGCTGAAGAAGACACTCCCGAACGGCACGTACTGGTGGCGCGTGCGGGCGACGAACAAGGCCGGCGACGCGTCGTCGTGGACGGCCCCGCGCTCGATCCGCAAGTTCTGGACGGCGACGCCGAGCTCGCTCACACCCGGCTCGGGCTTTCCGTTCACCTTCCCAACCGACCCGATCTCGGTCGGGTGGACGCCGGTTCCGTATGCCGCCAGCTACATGTTCTCGCTCGCGAGCGACCCCGCACTCGCCAACATCGTCCAAAACAACGGACAGCCCGTCGAGACATGGGCCACGAACTATGCGCCCGCATTCACGCTTCTGCCTTCGGGGACGTACTACTGGAACGTCGTGCCGGTCGACTCCGAGGGGAACCTGGGTGCAGCGTCTCCGGTCACGGCTTTCACCTGGTCGTGGCCTTCTGTGACGACTCCCCACGTGACCGATCTCGTGGCCGCCGATGAGTTCTACGACCCGCAGTTCTACTGGGACGCAGTCCAGGGCGCGACGAAATACGAGGTCGAGGTCAACTCCTCGATCGACTTCGCCCCCGGCGCGAAGGTCTGCTGCGCTCAGTTGACGACCTCCACCGCGCTCTCCCCGACGGTCGTGTTCCGCGACAACACGTACTACTGGCGCGTCCGAGCTCTCGACGCCGCCGGAAATGCCGGGGTCTGGAACCGCGGGCCCGATTTCATCAAGACCTTCGACAAGGTGCCGCCTGTGACCGCGCCGAGCATCAAGAACCTCCACATGCGCGACAACCTCGCCGATCCGGGCACGGACGTCGACCCAGGCACCCTTGGCTACCAGACCAACGTTCCCCTCCTCAAGTGGGACACGGTGCCGGGCGCTTCGAGCTACCTCGTCGACGTCGCCCCCTTCTCCAGCGGCATCTGC
Organism: Actinomycetota bacterium; assembly: GCA_038040395.1. Classification (GTDB taxonomy): domain Bacteria; phylum Actinomycetota; class Thermoleophilia; order Gaiellales; family Gaiellaceae; genus VAXT01. The sequence goes on along the minus strand of JBBPIJ010000005.1, from coordinate 126,199 downwards.
AACTGGGGGACCGCCTGGCGTGTGATCACCTCAGCCCCGTCGTGGAGCCCGCTCGGCTACGGCTGGAACTTCGTCAAGCCATATCCGGATTTGACGATGATGGCCTATGACACCCCCGGCCTCGCGCCCAACCAGGAGTATTGCGCCCGCGTGCGGGCTCGCGGAGAGCGCGACACGGCGTCGCAGGACGTGTACGGAGACTTCACCTATCTCGAAAACGCAAGCGGCTGGGCATTCCAGTGGATGGGCTATCCGACGGGCGGCGCCTGTACCCCGTCTTGCAACGTCGGCTACCTGGGTGCGAACGACTACGTCTTTCCCGCCGGCGGAACGCTGACCCGCCTGACACCACTGGTCACGTGGCGCCCCCTCGCGGGCAAGCAGAGCTACTTCGTCCTCGTCTCGAAGGACGCGAACTTCAGCAACATCGTCGACTACGGCTTCACGCAGGTCCCGGCCTACTCGCCGCGCAACTTGCTCCGCCCGACGACCTATTCCGACGAGACGACCCTCTTCTACTGGGCGGTCCTGCCGGCCACGAACTTCGACGGCAGTGGCGCCGTGGGCAACCCGCTGGCGGCCGCGGCGTCGAATTTCCAGAAGCAGTCGATTCCGCCTGGGCTCACGCAGCCGGCGGACGGCGCGCTGCTCACGCAGCAGCCGGTCTTCCGCTGGACGCAGGTCGAAGGCGCGCGGCGCTACCGCTTCCAGGTTGCGCAGGAGCCGACCTTCGCCGCGCCGATCGAGGACGTCACGACTGCCGCCACCTCGTACACGCCTTTCGCCACGCACCCCGCCGACACGACGCTCTACTGGCGGGTGCGCGCAGACGACGAGAACCTGATCGGGCTCAACTGGTCTTCGGTGCGCACCTTCCAGCGCAAGCTTCCGACCCCGACGCCCTCCGCCGGCAACGCCACGAGCGGCGACTTCACCCCGGCCTGGTCGTGGTCGAACGTGACCGGCGCGTCCGGCTACACCTTCGCTATGGACGGTCCGGACGGCAGCCACAAGGAGTGGGCGAACCTACGGCAGTCGGCGGTCGCCTTCGTCTACCTCTACGGCCCGGGCATCTGGCGCTGGCGGGTGCGCGCCGAGTTCCCGAAGACGTACGGTTTCGAGACAGGGCCCTGGTCGACCTATGTGCCCTTCACGCGGACTCTCAGCGAGCCGAGCGGGGCTGCGACGAGCTCTTCCGGCAATCACGTGCTCCTCTCCTGGAACTGGAAGCTCGGAGTCAAGGACTTCCGCGTCCAGGTCTCACAGCGGCCCGACTTCGCGACGACGCTCGAGGACGTGACCACCGACAACACGAGCTATGCGCCGGTGCTCACCCACCCCTACTACGTCATGGGCGGCTCGTTCTACTGGCGCGTCGCCGGTCGGGACAAGGCCTTCAACGTCGGCGACTGGACTCAGGCGCAGCGGATCGACATCTCCCAGCGACTGCGAGTGGCCGTCAACCGGCCGGCGCTGCGCAAGCGGTGGACACGTCTCGTCGTGACCGTCTCCGACCCGGCGCTGAAGCGTGTCGCGGGCGCGAGGGTACGGGTCTCGGGCGCGGGGATCCGCGCGAAGGTGGGTCGCACGAACGGGTCGGGCAGGGTCTCGTTCCGGGTCCGGCCGCGGAAGCGCGGCAAGCTCGTCTTCAGCGCGACCAAGGCAGGCTACGCCGCCGGCACGCTGTCTATGCGCGTTCGCTAAGCCGTCCTAGAATCAGGGCGTGGACACGCCCGTGAAGGTTGCTTGCGTACAGGCCGAGCCGGTCATCCTCGATCGTGAAGCGACGGTCGACAAGCTCATCGGGCTCGCGGCACAGGCTGCCGGCGAAGGAGCCTCTCTCCTCGTCTTTCCGGAGGCGTTCGTTCCGGTCTACCCGTCTTCGGCGTGGGCCAAGGCGTTTGCCGGGTGGAGCGATCCACGCGCGAAAGAGGCGTTCGCCCTGCTGGCCAGAGAAGCAGTGGCCGTTCCAGGCGAAGCCGCCGATCGCATCGGGGCCGCGGCGCGGGAGCACGGCGTCTGGATCGTGACGGGCGTCACCGAGGTCGACCCGGAGCGCCCGGGCACGCTCTACAACACGCTTCTCTACCACGGGCCCGACGGCCGCCTCGCGCTGCGCCACCGGAAGCTCGTCCCAACGAACCACGAGCGGCTCGTCTGGGGCCAGGGCGACGGAGGTGGCCTGCGGGCGATTCCCACCGAGCTCGGCCGGATCGGCGGGCTCATCTGCTGGGAGAACTACATGCCGCTCGCCCGCTTCGCGCTGTACGAGTCCGGCGTCGAGATCTACGTCGCCTCGACCGCCGACGATGGGGATGCCTGGCAGGCGACGCTCGTCCACATCGCCCGCGAGTCGCGAGCTTTCGTCGTGTCGCCCTCGCACTTCCAGCGGGCCGCGTCCTATCCGGACGACTTTCCTCTCCGGGACGAGCTCGAGGGCCTCGACGTGATCGGTCGGGGCGGGAGTGCGATCCTCGCGCCCGACGGCTCCTATCTCGCGGGGCCGCTCTACGACGAGGAGGGCGTCCTCTACGCCGAGCTCGATCCTGCGGTGCTGCGCGCCGAGCGGCAGCGTTTCGACCCGGCCGGGCACTACCACCGGCCCGACGTGCTTCGGCTGAAGGTCAAGAGCCCCCGCTAGCGCACTTTCGGCGCACACGCGTTACAGACGCGTGATCCTTCGCTCGCTAATGTTGTCGAATCGGACAACAAGGAAGCGAGGATGATGAGAACATGGCGATGGCCTCTCGCGGGCTTCCTCCTGGGAGGCCTGGTGGGGGCGACGTTCCTCACCGTCAACGTGGTCGGGGCGAGCAGCCCTGCGCTTCCGCGCGCGGCCGGCGGCTCGTTCGGAGAGATTCTCCATACGCCGCCTCTGCTTGCGCAGGCGGGTGCGGGGGTCGACCTGCACTACGACGTCGTGTGCGGCATGGCGAAGGCCGAGCCTGGCGGGACGTGCGTGCCCAAGGGGTCTGTCTTCGTGCGCGCTTCGGGCGCGAGCGACTTCGTCGAGCTGCCACTCGAGCGGGAGGCCGATGGGCTTCTGTCCGCCGAGACCTCCGTGGGGAACGGAAGCTTCGACTACTACGCCGTGGTCGACAACGGCCGCGGCGAGACGGCGTCGCTGCCCGAGGGGGCTGCCGAGGCCCCTCAGCACGTCTGGCCGCTTCGGAGCTGGACGACCGTCGAGATTGGGGCGGAGCCCTTCGGCGAGACGACCTCGCCCTCGACGGTCCTGGCGAAGCTGGGATGGGGCAAGGGGACCCGTGCGGTCGGGCTGGACAGCGGCCGGGAGCAGTCGAGGATCGGGCCGTCGGCGTTCGACGTCGCTCCCGACGGCTCGGTCGTCGTTCTCGACCAGGTGAACCACCGGCTGTTGACCTTGCGGCGGGGCGAGGCCCCGGCACAGGCGCCGATCCAGTTCGCCGGCGGAGAAGGGGATCTCGCCGTCGGGCGCGACGGGACGATCTACGTCCTCGACGCTGGGCGCTCCCACCCCGTGGTTCGCTCGTTCCGCCCGGCCGGCAGTCTGATCGCGGGCACGCCGCTGGCGGAGGCAAGCGCGGACATGGTCCGGGTGGGGCCGCGTGGGCCTCTCGTTCACGCCTACCCGTCGGAGATGTGGCTGCCGACGGGGCGAGGCAGGCCGCCTCTTGCGCCGAACCAGCAGCTCGCCGGGGCGCAGGCGTCACGTGGTGTCGACGGAGGGTCGGCGGTGGTGGTGAGCGCATCTCCGTCGGAAGCCCGGTTCGCCCTCGTGCGAGGCGAGCGCGTGGTGCATAGCTGGCTCGTGCGAAGCTCGGTGAGTCTCGGGGAGGTGCAGCTGGCCGAGCCGTACGCCGATGGCCTGCTTGTCGTCGTCAGGCTCTGGACCGAGAAGCAGGCGGAGTTCCGCATCCTGCGGCTCACGCCCAAAGGGCTGGCCGAGACCTTTGCGGTCGATCGGGCGGAATGGGCCGAGGCTGCGTCGCTCAGCCGCTTCCGACTCCACGGCACAACGCTCTATCAACTGCGGTCCGCTCCGTCCGGAGTCGAGATCGCCGCGTTCGAGATTGGAGGGACGAGATGACAACGCGCGCCAGGCTCATGGCTCTCCTGCCGGGCTTCGTTTGCGGCTTGACCCTTGCCGTGCTGGCCTTCGGGGCACCGGCCGGGGCGTACCACACGAACTTCACCGCGGGCTGCAACAGTTCCTGGATGAACCTCAACCCGATCAATCGGGGCGAATCGAGGAACTACGCCTACAGCGCTGCCGCCGAGGGCTACCAGTGGGGCGGTGGATGCTGGAACAACAACGACGTCGACGACTCACCGGGTGACCCGACCGAGGATCCGAACACGCGCGGCGAAGGGCCGGACTGCTCGGGCTTCACGTTCAAGGCCTGGTACGAGCGGTCCGAGACGGGCGATCCCTGGTTCCGTTACCACTACTTGCTGCAGAACGTCCACGGGCCGTACACAGCCGCCGACTTCAAGTACGGCGTCGGGGCTCCGAATACGACGGTCGCCAAAGCGGACACGATCTTCGCCGACGCATTCGCCTCGACGTACCACATCGGGATGATCTACTGGGAGAACACGGCCTATAACCAGGACCGGATCATCGAGGCGAAATGCGAGGCCTGCGGAACGGGCACCTGGCCCCGCACCTATCGCGGCAACCCTGATTACAGCGGCGTAAGGAGGCGTTACTGGGGCTGAAGACGCGGGGAGCCAACTCGCCTACAATTCCTGGATCGTCGAGCTGCTCTTCATGATGGTCATCCTGAAGCTGCCAATCCTCTACCTGGCGGGGGTCTGCTACTGGGCGATCAAGGCAGAGCCCGAGCCGAGGCCGCTCGAAGGCGCCCGCGTGCCGGTTCCTCTCTCTCCCGGCCCGCGGACGCCTTCTCGGCGCCGGCCTCCGCAACCGGGCTCGCACGGTCGGCCTGTGCGTCGTGAGGAGCGCCGAGCCCGGCCCGCCGCAGCGAGGCACTCGCAGTGAGCAGCGCTCCGTTCGAGGACGACCGTCAGAGTCCAGCCGAAACTGCCGCCGGCCTTCTTGCATCGATCTCGCTGACGGCCAGCGCGATCGCGCTCGTCTATCGGCCGGTCCGGCTCGCGCCGTTCGCGATCCTCGTGGCGCTGATCGCGGCTGCGCTGGCGAGCGAACGCCACAAGAAGCTCGCAGCAGCCGCCGTCGCCGGCGCGACGCTGGCCTGGCTCGTCGGCATGGCGATCGCCGTGCTCCTGAGCCGGCCGATCTATTAGCCGGGGCGCCCCCGCAGGGGCTTTGAGTGCTAGAACGAATCTGATGAGCGTGCGTGATGTCGACGGTTTGAACGTGGGTTACGCCCAGGGGCTGCTCGAGGAGTACCTCGAGAACCCCGAGGCTGTGCCCGAGGAATGGCGCGCGCTCTTCGAAAGCGGTGACACCGGGCTCATCCAGTCCCTGCCCGGCCTGGCCCGGCTGCTGGAGACGCTGCGCGAGGAGAACGGCGCGCCGCCGGCGGCTGAGGCCCCACCCGCGCCCCCGGCCGCTGAGGCCCTGCCCGAAGCTCCACCGGAAGCCCCCGCCGAGGCGGTTCCCGTCGAGGCTGCTCGTCCCGCGGAACCGGCGGCAGCGCCGGCGCCGCCGTCCGTGCCGGACCAGACGCTCCTCGGGGCAGTCGCCGCCGCGATGGCGCTCGTCAAGGCCTACCGGACGCATGGGCATCTGGCCGCGAGTCTCGACCCGCTCGGGTCCGAGCCCGTCGGCGATCCCGCGCTCGAGCCCGAGCGCCTCATCCCAAAGCTGACACCCGAGCTTCAGGCGCAGGTCCCGGCTTCGGTGCTCCGTGTCAGCTGCGAGGGCGAGACCCTCGCCGACATCCTGCCCAAGCTGAAGGAGATCTACTGCGGGACGATCGCTTACGAGATCGAGCACATCTCCGATCACCAGGAGCGGGTCTGGCTCCGGCAGGCGATCGAAAGTGGCCGCTACCAGGAGCCACTCTCGGCGGACGAGCGCCGCCACCTGCTCGAGCAGCTGACCCAGGTCGAAGTATTCGAGCACTACCTGCGACGCGCCTTTCTCGGGCAGAAGCAGTTCTCGATCGAGGGCCTTGACGTGCTCGTGCCAATGCTGGACGAGGCCGTCGAGCTCGGTGTCGAGGCAGGCGCGCACGAGATCGTGATCGGCATGGCGCATCGCGGCCGCCTGAACGTCCTCGCCCACATCATCGACCGCCCCTACGAGGAGATCCTGCGCGAGTTCGAGGGCGAGCGGACGATCGAGGCCGTCGCGGCGACTGCGGAAGGGGCGAGCGGCGACGTCAAGTACCACCTCGGCGCCGTCGGGCGACACGCCACTGACGCAGGGCAGGCAACGGTCATGCTTGCCTCCAACCCGAGCCATCTCGAGGCCGTCGACCCGGTCGTCGAGGGCATCACGCGCGCCGAGCAGACAGACCGCTCCTCGCTCGCTGGCGAGCACGACCCGGCGGTGGCCCAGCCCATCCTCATCCACGGCGATGCCTCGTTCCCGGGTCAGGGCGTCGTCGCCGAGACGCTCAATCTCCAGCGTCTCATCGGCTACTCGACGGGCGGAACGCTGCACGTGATCGCGAACAACCAGGTTGGCTTCACGACCGACCCGGCCGACGGGCGCTCGACGCGGTACTCGAGCGACCTGGCGAAGGGTTTCGACAATCCGATCGTCCACGTGAACGCCGACGACCCGGAGGCGGCGATCGCGGCAATTCGGCTCGCGGCCGCGTTCCGGCAGCGCTTCGGCAGTGACGTCATCGTCGACCTCGTCGGGTACCGCCGCCACGGCCACAACGAGGGCGACGAGCCCGCGTTCACACAGCCTCTGATGGCGGAGCGGATCGCAGAACATCCAAGCGTGCGGACGCTCTACGCGCGGCAGCTCGCCGAGTCGGGCGAGGTCCCGGTCGAGGAGGCCGAGCGGATGGTGAAGGAGATGCAGGACCGGATGCGCGCAGCGCACGAGACCCTGAAGACGTCGCTCTCATCGTCTCAGCAGTCCGGACACGGCGAGAGCACTCCTGTGTCCGCCGAGGCGACCGTCGAGACCCGAGTACCGGCGGAACTGCTCCGCGAGCTCTCGGCCGAGCTCGTCCACGTTCCCGAGGGCTTCACCGTCAACCCGAAGCTCGTGAAGATGCTCGAGCGGCGGATCGAGGCGCTCGACAGCGGCGGCATCGACTGGGGCCAGGCGGAGTCGCTCGCGTTTGCGACTCTGCTCGTCGAGGGCATCCCGATCCGGCTCACGGGCCAGGACACGGAGCGGGGCACGTTCTCCCATCGCCACCTCGTCCTCCACGATGCGCACACCGGCGCACAGCACGCTCCGATCAAGCACCTCGCGGATGCGGCCGCGTCGTTCGAGGCGTACAACTCGCCCCTCTCGGAGTACGCGGCGCTCGGCTTTGAGTACGGCTACTCCGTGACCGCTCCGGAGGCGCTGGTCCTCTGGGAGGCGCAGTTCGGTGACTTCGTGAACGGGGCGCAGATCGTCGTCGACCAGTTCCTCGTCTCGGGGCTTGCCAAGTGGCGCCAGACGTCCCGGCTCACCCTGCTCCTGCCCCATGGGTACGAGGGCAACGGCCCGGAGCACTCGAGCGCGAGGCTCGAGCGATTCCTGCAGCTGGCCGCCCAGGAGAACATCCGCATCGTCAACACGACCACGTCGGCGCAGTACTTCCACCTGCTCCGCCGGCAGGCGCTCGACCCGAACGCCCGGCCGCTCGTCGTCATGACCCCGAAGGGGCTGCTGCGGCTCAAGGAGGCCGCGTCGACCCTGGCCGATCTCGCGGAGGGGAACTTCGAGCCCGTGCTCGACGACCCGTTCGCCGATCACGAGCGGATAACTAGGCTGGTCCTGACCTCCGGCAAGCTCTACTACGACATCGTCGGCCACGAGCTTCGGGCCCAGGCCGAGTCGGTCGCGGTCGCCCGCATCGAGCAGCTCTATCCCTTTCCGGCCCAGGAAGCTGCCCGCCTCGTCGCGTCGTATCCAGCCCTCGAAGAAGTCATCTGGGCACAGGAAGAGCCGCAGAACATGGGAGCCTGGCGGCCAATCCGGCACCGGCTCGAGGAGGCCGTTGCCGGCCGCCCGCTGCGCTACGTGGGCCGGCCGTGGCGCGCCAGCCCGAGCGAGGGCTATCCGACTTCCCATGCGCGCGTCCAGGACCAGATCGTGCACGACGTCCTGCAGCTGGGCTCTGCCTAGGAGCGGGGGCGACGCTTCCGCTTCGCGGCGGCCTTGATCACCCGCGGGCCGTGCTTCCTGGCCTCGGAAACGATGCGCCGGCGATGCTTCGGCGGAATGCGGCGCCAGACGTCGATCGCCGTCAGAACGACCCCCACGGGACCAAGCCTGCGCATGAACATACGGCGGAAAAGTGGCACGGAGAGCCAATCCTACCCCTCCCGCACGAGGTCGAAGCTCGCGTCGAGGTCGAGACCCCGCTATCATCCGCCACCCGCCCATGCGACCTACCGACCCAGGGAGGACCCATATGCCGGTAGAGACGCCTTCCGTCTTTGCGAACGTCATACAGGATCACCTCGAGCTCAAGCGCCGCAACTCTGAGCTCGAGAGTGACATGCCGCTGGAGAAGTACGAGTCCGAGGATCCATTCGAGAACCACCCGCTCTTCAAGACCGAGGAGCAAGCGCGGATCGAGGAGACGATGGACGGCGAAGAGTCCATCCCGGCCGAGCAGATTGCGGCCCTCGCCCCGCAGCCTGAGCAGCCCCAGGAAGAGGACACGCTCTGGGGCCGTTCCCGCGACTTCGACTGGGGCGACTAAAGGTCCCGGGCCGCGGGCCCGGGGTAGGTCCCGGCCCACGGGGCCGGGACTCGCGAAAAGTGCTTCGCACTTTCCGCGACTAAGGGCACGCCTCACCAAGGAACGACGCAAGGACGGGCTCGCCCATGCCGCGATCGTCGAGTGCGCCGTTGACTTGCCGCGCACCTACGCGACGTACGTCACCAAGCCTTCTTGGCCCGTCGGCCACCGGTTTTTCTCTGGCCGTTTAGGGTAGGTCGTTCGGAACCTGCCAGCGAGTCAGAGGAGTCGCATGCTTCGTCTCATCAGATATGTGGGCCTAGGAGCCCTGATCGCCTACTTCTTCGATCCCGAGAGCGGAAACCGGCGGCGCGCGCTTGCGCGTGACCGGATCCCGGCCCTCTTCCGACGCACTTCTGTGCGCGTCGAGAAGGCCGCGCAAAGCGTCACGTCCGAGGCCAAGGCCACCAAGGCCAAGGTGACCCATCGCAAGGAGGCCGAGAAGCCTCAGCCCGACGACGTCACCCTCGCGCGCAAGGTCGAGACCGAGATCTTCCGCGACGCCGAGGTGCCGAAGGGCCAGATCAACGTCAACGCCGAGAACGGCAAGGTCGTTCTGCGAGGCGAGGTCGAGAAGCCGTCGATGATCAAGGATCTCGAGAAGCGCACGAAGAAGGTGCAGGGCGTGCGCGAGGTCGAGAACCTGCTCCATACGCCGGACACCGCGACCCCGGCCAAGTAACGGTCAGTCGTCGCGGGAGCGGCGAAGCAGGGGCATCCCGTACCAGAACCAGCCGAAGAAGGCCGCGGTCCCGCCTGCCAGAAGCGCGGCGCTCGTCGACTCGAAGAGCACGTCCGTGACGACGAACACCGCGCCGGTGATGGCCAGGGCCAGGAATGCGGTCCCTGCGATCGCGAGCCGGTTCGAGATGACGAGGAGGTGCTCCTTGTCGCCCTGCCGCCACTCGAGGCGGTGGTAGGCCGAGGGAGCGATGAGGAGCGCCGTCGCGGCGGCCGTGCACATGAAGGTCAGGAAGTAGACGTCCTTCTGGAGGTCGCTCACCTGGCTGAAGCGTTGCGTGAACGGCAGCCCCAGGAGAAACGCGAACAGCACCTGTACGCCCGGCAGCGCCACGCGCAGCTCGTTCAGGAATTCGATCAGCTCGCGGTCGAGCCGCTCCTCCTTGCTTTCCGACCCAGGCACAGGCGGATACTTCCCGGAAGCCCGACCGTTGAAGCCAACCGAGAGGAGACGATGCTAGGACGTTCGCGCGAGGCGGATCGCGTCGAAGACGTGCTCGTCACGGCCTTCGCGCAAGGAATCCGCGAGCCGGCCGCCACCTGCAGAGAGCCCGGAGCGGGCGGCCAGGATCTCGTAGAGACGGTTCTCGCTCAGGCCTCGCTCCCGTGCCTCGCGAACCAGCGTGGGCACGATCGGCAGCGGGCGCCACTCCTCGTCGAACTGCCAGAGCGGGTAGTAGTGCTCCTGCGCGCCTTCGGGCCGGTAGGCGATCAGCTCTCCGCCGCGCCGCATCACCTCCAGCCGCAGCGGTTCCATGCCCAAACGGACTGCGAGCCAGGAGGCCGAGAGCGAGTCCTTTGCCACCCGGATAGCCAAGGAAGGGAGCCTATCGCCACATGAACGACGTTCGCGACCTCCTTCGGCTTCCCGTCGACCCCGACGAGTACGACGCGATCCGCGAGCTCTGGAAACGGCACTCGATCGCCGAGGACGAGCGCGACATCGCGGGCCTCCTGTCGACCCTCACGGACGACTGCGTCTACGAGATCGTCGGTACCGAGCATGCCTGGCATGGTCATGACGGAGCGAAGCGTTTCTACGGAGGCTTGCTCGGCGCGTTTCCCGACATCGACTTCCAGCTGACCGACATCGTGATCGGCCCGCAGGGCGTCTGCGAGGAAGCGAACGTGACCGCCACCTACGAGGCCGATTGGCTCGACTTTCCGGCGACGGGCGAGCACGTCGAGTTCGGCGTCGTCATCTTCTTCCCCTGGGACGGCGACCAGAAGCTCTTCAGAGGCGAACGGGTGCACGTCGCCCTGGAGCGCTGAGCGTGTCGCACCCCACGATTCCCCAGGACGCGAGCGTCCTCGACGACCTGCGGACGCTGCTCCTCGAGCAGGCCGCCGCGATGGAGGACGTGATGGGCACGCCGCCGAGGGTCAATCCCCGGCTCGATCCCGACCTCTACGAGCGTCGCCTCGCCGAGGACAACTCGCGGCCCGCCACGCTGGCGAAGCTCTTCCTGCTCGGCAAGCCGGTTAGCGCCGCTGACGCCGCGAGCGCGCTCGATCCGTTCGAGATCGATGCCCTGGCCCGGATGGGACTCGCGCAGCTCGACGAGGGCGTCGTACGGCCGCTGGCCCGAGTATCGCCGCACGAAGGAGTGCTCCTCGCCTCCGACCTCCCGGCCGAACAGGATCCGCCCGACCTGGTCACCGGTCCGAGCGCCTCTGCACGGCGAGTTGAGCGCCTCACGATCCGCAGACCCGTGCGCACCGCTCTCGACCTCGGGACAGGCTCCGGCGTCCAGGCGCTGCTCACCGCGCGCCATGCCGAGCGCGTCGTCGCCGTCGACGTGAACCGGCGCGGTCTCGCCTTCGCGCGCTTCAACGCGGCGCTGAACGGGCTCTCGAACATCGAGCTCCGCGAGGGCAGCTGGCTCGAGCCCGTCGGCGACGAGCGCTTCGACCTGGTCGTGGCCAATCCGCCCTACGTCGTTTCGCCCGACACCGAGTTCCTCTACCGGGACGGCCAGCTGTCCGGCGACGCGGTCACGCAGCAGCTTCTCCGAGACGTCCCTGCCCATCTCGAAGAAGGCGGATTCGCACACGTGATGGGTAACTGGGGGCACGGGCGAGACGAGGACTGGCGTGGCTCGGCCGAAGCCTGGCTCGCCGGCTCTGGCTGCGACGTGCTCCTCCTCAACTACGCGACCCACGACCCCGTTCTGTACGCGGCGCACTGGAACCAGCTGCTCCTCGTGCAGGGGCGCGAGCCGTATCTCTCTGCGGTCGACCGCTGGCTCGACTACTACCGTCGAACGGGAATCGAGGCGATCACCGAGGGGATGGTGGTTCTTCGCCGCCGGTCCGGAGGCCGAAACTGGGTGCGCGCAATCGAGGTCCCCGGCAGCCCGACTGGCGCGGCCGGCGACCATGTCTTCCGCCTCTTCGAGGCCCGCGACCGCCGCGCCGAGCTCACCGCCGACGAGACGCTCCTCGGCATGCGCTTCGCTGCGGTGCCGGGGCTCCGGGTCGGCCGGCGGGCGGAGCACGCCACGGTCGAGCTCGAAGCGGGAATCGGGTTCGCAGCCCCGCTTCCGGTCGCGATCGCAGAACGAATTGCCTCACTCGACGGATCGAGGCCGCTCGGAGAGGCTGTGGACGGTGAGGAGGCTGCTGCGACGGTTCGGCGCCTCTTTTCACTCGGCCTGCTCGTTTTTTCAGACGACACGCGGTAACGTGGTGCTGCCCCCGACGAAAGAGAGAGATGAGCGAGCACGAGCACGATCAGCAGTCCGAGCCCAGCTCAGAAGAGCGCGAGGAGACCATCGAGGACCTCGACGTCGCGGAAGGTGAGGCTGCAGACGTGAAGGGCGGTCTCTGGAACAACCCGATCGAAAAGAAGTAGGACGGGGAGAAGCCGGCAATCGACAAGGAGGCGGCATGAGCGACCAAGAGCATGAGCAGCGCAACGAGGAGACCTCGGAGGAGCGCGAGGAGACGATGAAGGACCTCGACGTGCCCGAGGAAGAGAGCAAGGACATCAAGGGCGGGCTCAAGAGCACGTTCAACAAGTAGTCGCGCTCGGCTAGACCCCGGAATCAGCTCCGGCGGTCTACCCTCGACGACATGGCTGTACCGCAGGAGGTGCTCGCCCGCCCTGTCTTCACGGCGGGCGAGCAGGATTATCGCTGGGCCGACGTCGTCGCGGCCGCCAAGCAGTGGAGTCGCTGGACCGAGCTGGAGCGACGGACGGCCGACGGCGCCGCGGCGCTCGAACGATTGTCGAAGGAGATCCGGCAGGCCGAGGTCGACGAGGCGATGCAGGCTTTCCGCTACGAGCGGAGCCTGATCGCAGCCGACGAGATGGAAGCGTGGCTCGAGCAGTGGGGCCTTCGAGCTCGCGACTGGACCGGGTTTCTCCGGCGAGGGATCGCCCGCGAGCGAGCAGGCGGCACAGATGGATCATCGCCCGACGAGACGGACGTCTGGGCCGAGGCGGTCTGCTCGGGCGCGCTCTCCCAGCTCGCACATGAGCTCGCCGAGCGAGTCGCCGCAGCCGAGGCTGGTGGCGCCCGGCCGGGCCCGGTCGAGTCCGACCTCGCGGGCATGGAGGCCGAGCACGCGGCCTTCGTGCAGCGGGCGCTCACCCCGGAGTCGGCCGCGAAAGCGCTCGAGCTTCGCAACGCGGACTGGGTGCGGCTGAGCTACACGGCGCTCGAGTTCGACCACGCCGGGATGGCGAGCGAGGCTGCGCTCCTCGTGCGCGAGGACGGGCTCACCACCACGGACGTTGCCGGCCGAGCCGGCGTGCCCTTGCACGAGCGCGAGACGTTCCTGGAGGAGGTGGGGCCGGAGCTGCGTGAGCCCCTGCTCAGCGCGCCGATCGGGGACCTCGTCGGGCCGCTTCCGGTCCGGAACGGCTTCGCCCTCGTCTGCGTGAACCAAAAGGTCGCGCCGACTCTCGCGGACCCGGTGATACAAGACCGGTTGCAGGCAGAGGTCCCGAAGAGGGCTCTCGAACGCGAGGTGAGAAACCGGGTCCGATGGCATGAGCATCTCTGAGAAGCTGCCCGTGGACGCGGAAGCGGTCCTCGACGGTCTCCCGATCCTGAAGCTCCTTCCCGACGATGCGCGCCGGCTCGTCGTCGGCTCGTTCGTGCCGGTCTCGTTCGGCTTCGGCGAGGTGATCGTGACCGAGGGCGACAAGGCGGACGGGTTCTTCGTGATCGTCTCCGGCTCGGCTCGTGTGCTCAGGCGCGGGGATCGAGGCGAGGAGGTCTCGCTCGGAAGCCTGGGCTCCGGAGACACGTTCGGCGAGATCGCGCTCCTCGAGGAGGGCGACCGGACGGCGACCGTCCGCGCGAGCGGCGACGTCGAGGCGCTCAAGCTCGACAAGGCGATCTTCGGAGCGGTCGTCCAGGTGAATCCAGAGATCAAGGAGCACTTCGAGCGACATATCCAGCGCGTCTACCTGCGCGATCTCTTCCGCCTCTCGTCCGCGTTCACCAACATCGACCCGGGCACGCTCGAAGCGCTCATCGACGCCCTCGAGCCGTTGACGGTCGAGAAGGGGGAGATCGTCGTTCGGCAGGGCGAGGCGTCGACCTCGATGTTCTTCGTCGAGGAGGGGCGGCTGCGCGCCGTCTGGCAGACCGAGGATGGCTCGCGCGGCGATGTCGCCTACATCCGGCGCGGCGATTTCTTCGGCGAGCGCTCGCTGCTTCTCGGTCAAGCACGAGCGGTGAGCATCGAGGCCGTCACTCCCGCGAAGCTGCTCGTCCTCCAGGAGCCCGACTTCCGGCGGCTGATCGAGCTGGACGCCGGCTTCGCGGCCGTCGTCAGGCGCGAGGTGGAGAGGTACGAGTTCAAGTTCGTCGCCCGTGTCCCGCTCGACTTCGCAGAGGAGCTCGTCCCGGCCGAGGCAGCGGTCGCGGAGCCGGTCGGCCTGGACCAGGTCGACGCCCCGGCCGCGGCCGAGGAGGCGGTCGAGGAATGGGCGGCCGGGGACGGCGGACGTGCGAAGCGCATCAGGAGCTTCCCCCACGTGTGGCAGGTGGACGAGATGGACTGCGGCGCCGCCTGCCTCGCGATGGCCACCCGGCACTTCGGCCGGCCGGTGAGCCTCGCGCACATCCGGCGGCTCGTCCACACCTCGATCGACGGCACGAGCCTTGCCGGAATCGCCAGCGGCGCCGAGCAACTCGGTCTTCGCGTCCGCTCGGTCAAGGCGTCGAAGACGCGGATCGCCGAGTTGCCGCTGCCGGCGGTCTGCCACTTCGAGGGAAACCACTGGATCGTCCTCTACCGGGTCGACGACAAGCACGTCCGGCTCGCGGACCCGGGCCGCGGGCTCGTGAAGATGGACCGCAAGGAGTTCGAAGAGAAATGGTCGGGCTACTCCGCGCTGCTGGCCTACGGAGCGGGGCTCGAGCAGGCGCCGGTCGGCGACCAGAACGTCGGCTGGATCTGGGATTTCTTCAAGCCCTACAAGCGCACGCTCATCTGGGCAGCGCTCCTGGCTCTGCTGGCTGCCGCGCTCGAGATGGTGCTGCCCGTGTTCACCAAGGTGATCGTCGACGACGTCCTCGTCCACCGCGACTACGGCCTGCTCTACCTCCTGCTCGGAGGCATGGCCGCCGTGCTCGTCGCGGTCACGGGTGCGACCCTCATCCAGCGGTACATCCTGAGCAAGGCCGCCGTCGTCATCGACGGGAAGACGCTCGACTTCCTCACCGCGAGGCTGCTCGAGCTGCCGATGAGCTATTTCCAGTCCAGGCGCACCGGCGACATCCAGCGCCGCCTGGCGGGGATGCGGCAGGTGCGGACATTCGTCGTCCAGGAGGGCGTGCAGGCGCTGACGGCGATCGCGACCCTGATCGCGGCGCTCGCACTGATGTTCATCTTCGACTGGGTGCTTGCGCTCGTCTTCCTGGCAACGGCACCGATCTACCTGTACCTGATGCGTTTCTCGCGGCGGCGACTCCGGCCGATGTTCGACAGCCTCGAGGAGGCCTTCGGGAAGTACCACTCGCACCAGATCGACGCGATCAAGGGCATCGAGACCGTGAAGGCGGCCTCGGGCGAGCACGCCTTCCGCGGCCGGATGCTCGAGCAGTTCCAGGCTCTCTCGCGCCGGCTCTTCCGGGCGGACTTCACGATCATGTCCTACGAGGCGGCGATCCAGCTCGTCTCGATCGGGACGCTGATGCTCTTTCTCTTCGTCGGCTCGCTGCGCGTCCTCAATGGGGCGATGACGATCGGACAGCTCGTCGCGTTCAACGCCCTCGTCCTGCTGGCCAACGGTCCGATTCTGATTCTGCTCGCGACCTGGGACCAGCTCCAGTTCAGCTCCGTCCTCCTCAACCGCCTCAACGACATCGTCACCGAAGAGCCCGAGCAGGGCGCCGACCGGGACAAGCTGACCGCGGTCCCGAGCCTCGAGGGGCGTATCCGGATTGAGAACCTCGGGTTCCGCTACACGCCGATCTCGCCGCCGATCCTGGAGGGCGTGACGCTCGACGTCGAGCCGGGCACGATGGTCGCGATCGTCGGGCGAAGCGGAGGCGGCAAGACGACCCTCGTGCGCTGCCTCGCCGGCCTGCTTGAGCCGACGGAGGGCACCGTCTACTTCGACGGGGTCGACATGCGCACGCTCGACTATCGGCACCTGCGCAAGCACATCGGGTATGTCCTCCAGGAGAACCACCTCTTCGACGACACGATCGCCCGCAACATCGCCTTCGGGGACGAGGAGCTGGACATGCGGCGCGTCCTCTGGGCGGCGAAGGTGGCGAATGCGCACGACTTCGTCGAGCGGCTGCCGCTCGGCTACGAGACCCGGATCGGCGAGACCGGCCTCTTGCTCTCCGGCGGCCAGCGGCAGCGGATCGCGATCTCGAGGGCGGTCTACGGCCGGCCGCCCGTGCTCGTCTTCGACGAGGCGACGAGCGCGCTCGACAGCGAGTCGGAGCGCGCCGTGCAGGCGAACATGGACGAGGTCTTCCAGGGGCGGACGTCGTTCGTGATCGCGCACCGGCTCTCGACGATCCGCGACGCCGACCTGATCGTCGTCCTCGAGCGCGGCAAGCTCGTTGAGCAGGGCTCACACGAGGAGCTGATGAAGCGGCAGGGGATCTACTACTACCTCGTCGGCCAGCAGCTCGGTCTCTAGGGCCAGGTCAGGGCAGCAGGCCCAGCTCAGCGAGACCGTCGATCGGCTCCTGGGCGCTACAGCTGCCGAAGCCGACGAAGAGCTCGCGTCTGACGCGCGCGATCTCGTCGGCCCGCGCTTCGCGGTCGCGCCAGGCGAACGCCTCGGGAGTGACCTCGAACGCCGAGGGACCCTCTTCGGCGAGAGCATCCTCCTCGTCGCCCTCGAAGACGGCCGCCGCCAGCAGGTTGAGGAAGCCGTGCTCGTCTCCGGATCGGAGCGGATGGTGCAGCCCTGCGGTCGCCTTGAAGGGCACGGCGAGCCTGCGGCAGGCCGCCACGAACTCGGCGAGATCGGGAATGCGCGGCGTTGTCGCGCCGCCGCAGCGCACCTTTGCGCGAATCCCGAGCTCGCCGAGCTGGAGGATCCGGAAGGACACGTCGTAGCGCAGCGGTAGCTCCCAGTAGACCTCGGGCGCCGCGTCGACCATCACCTCTGGATCGAGCCCTGCAGCCTCGACCGCCTCGATCCGTTCGTCGGCCTCCGGAAGCCGGCCCTCGTCGAGGACAACGGAGAGCCGTAGAGGCTCGTCGCCGAGCTCCGCAAGCTTCGAGGCCGGGCAGACGAAGCGGTTGACGATCCAGCCGGTATCGCTCTCGCGGACGCGGCGGTGCTCGGTCAGCCCGTCGGCGAGAGGGAGCTCAGCGGGCGGAAACGTCGGCGCATGGTCGATCAGCCCAGCGAAGAGCGCGAGCCGGGCATCGGTGGCCGTTCCGGGTGGGGGCACGCTGCGGAGCGTAATCCAGAGGCATCATGTGGACATGACCGGAAGGCTCGTGCTTCTGCTCGTGCTGCTCGCATCGGGCGCAGCCGGTTGCGGAAGCGAGGAGCCGGCGGCGGGCCCCGCGAGCAGCACGCCGACGACGGCTCCCGAGACCCTGCCTCCTGCGGTCGCGACGAAGAAGGAAGCGATCGTTTCCGCTGCAAAGGCCCTCGACTACGACCGCTTTGAGAGCCTGCTCGATCGGAAGACCTTCTCGTACTCCTTCGGCGAAAGCGGCGATCCTGTGGGCTACTGGCGCCGGCTCGAGGACGAAGGAGAGGTTCCGATCCTGGGCGACTACCTACCCGTGGTCTTCAGTGCGCCGTACGCGAGGAAAGGCGACACCTACGTGTGGCCCACCGCCTACGCCAAAAGCCCGTCCAGCTGGACCGCCGAGGACCGGCGGTGGCTCATGAACTTCTATACCGAAGCAGAGATCCGAGGATTCGAGCGTGCGGGCGCCTATCTGGGCTGGCGGGCCGGCATCCGCGAGGACGGCAAGTGGCTCTTCTTCGTCGCCGGTGACTGAGAGAAACGAGGTCGAAAGCCAATCGGGAGGTCAGGTAGATGAAGGTCGTTCGCTTTTCCCGAGCGTGGTGGCTGATTTTCGTCGCGGTCGTGGTCCTGGTCGCTGCAGGCCCGACCGCAGGCAAGGTGGCTGACGTCAGCCCGAACGACTGGTCGGTGGCGTCGACGTCGAACCCGGGCGTCTGGGGGCAACATCATCTTCGGCATGTCCGCGCGCACGGCCAACGACGTCTGGGCCGTCGGCATCCGCGTCCGGCGACTGAGCCGGGCTCAGCCCGAGCTGATGTACTCGGTCAGGTACTTGATCTCGAAGCTCTGCTGCTTCGACTTGAACTTCACGAGGTCCCCGATCGAGACCATGCCCACGACTTCGCCGTCTTGTGCGACCGGGACGTGACGAATCCGGCGATCGGTCATGAGCGCCATGCACTCGTCGATCGAAGTCTCGGGCGTGACGACGATCAACGGCGACGACATGATCTCCTCGACGGTCACCTCTTCGTCTGTTTGCCCTTCGAGCGCCACGCGGCGGAGATAGTCCCGCTCGGTGACGATCCCGGCGATCTCGCCGTCCTTCGTCACGAGCAGCGACCCGATGTTCGCCTCGACCATCTTCTGCACCGCCTCGAGCACCGAGGCCTGGGCATCGATCCGAAGCACCTCATGGCCCTTGTCCCCGAGGATCTCCGACACCTGGTTCATGTGGCCTCCTTAGCCGATGCGACGAGCATAGGCGAGTGGGGCGAACCGTGCAGCGGACTGAAAGTCGCCTCTGTCCGTCCGAACTGACCCCGTTTTGGGGTCATCGAGAGCCGCGAGCTATCGCTCGGAGCAAAATCCGTCGAAGGCTTACTTGTGCGTACTGCCACGTTTTTTGCTCTGGTCGTCGGTGTCGTCCTGCTCGCAGGCAGCATCGGGCTAGGTCTGCGCGACCAGGGCGAAAGGCGACGCGCAGTCGACCAGGCGCTGACGAGCAAGGCCCTCGCCGAAGCCGGACAGCTCGAGGAGTACTTCGCGCGTGCTCGCTCGATCAACCTGATCACCGCGCACAACCCAGCTTTCCAGGAGTTCTATGAGGCGCCAGGGACGCGGCTCGCCAAGATAGAAGGTCACAACCACGAGGTCCAGCACGCCGAGAACGCGCTCGCCTATCTCGAGCGGCTCTATCCGACGAGCATCGGAGAGGCGTGTTTCATCGACCGCGCGGGTCCGGAAAATGCCCGTTTCACGCGCGGGGTGCGCGCGAACCTGGACGATCTTTCAAAGGATGAAAGCGCGAATCCATTCTTTGCGTCGACCTTTGGGCTCCGGCCTGGACAGGTTTACCAGGCGAAGCCCTACGTCTCGCCGGACACACACGAGTGGGTGATCTCGAACTCGACGCCGGTGCCCGGCACTGGGCGGCCGGCCGCGGCGATCGTGCATTTCGAGATCACGGTGGCATCGTTTCAGCGGAAGGCGGCCGAGATTGCAAAGCAAGACGAAGTCACGATCATCGAGGCCAGGAACGGAAAGGTGATCGTCAACAGCCGTCTGGCACAGCGGGTCGGAGCGCCGCTTGGCCAGCCGGGCGACGGCCGCTTCGCGGAGCTCATCGGTCAGGGCGGGCGCGCGGGCACGACAACGATCGGCGGTCATCAGGCAGCGTTCCGCAGGCTCCAGCAAACGCCGCACAACGAAAACGACTGGTATGTCGTCGCGGTCGATCCGCACGCGGCAGGGACCCTGCTCCAGGCCGCCGGAGGCGCGCCGTTGGGCATGGCCGTCGGTGCGCTGTTTCTACTCCTTCTGAGCGCGATCACGTTCCGGGGCGCGCGACGCGCGCTTCGCGAGGACGAGCAGTCGCGGGATGCCGAGGCACGGCGCAGTGCTGCGGAGCGCGATTACCACGAGACCCAGCGCGCGTTCACGGAGGTCATGCAGATCACGCGCGACGAGCACGAGGCCTACCGCCTCCTCGAGCGCCATCTACAGCGCTCGCTTGCAAACAGCGAGGTGCTCGTGCTCAACCGCAACAACAGCCACGACCGTCTCGAGGCGGTGACCGAACTCGCAGACGGCTCGCCGCTCGCCGAGAGCCTCAAGGGCGCCGAGCCCGACTCATGCCTTGCGGTACGTCTCGGAAAAACGCACGAGCGGAGCGGGGGCGAAGAGCAGCTGCTTGTTTGCGAGCTTTGTGGTGTCACTGACGTCAACTCGACGTGCGTGCCGTCACTCGTGGGAGGCGAAGTGATCGGCTCCGTTCTGGTTCAGCATGCCTCGCCGCTGGACAAGTGGGCCAAGCGCAGGGTGGAAGAGTCGATGACACAGGCCTCGCCGGTGCTCGCAAACCTGCGCAACCTCGCGCTCTCGCAAGCCCGTGCCTTGACGGACGGACTGACCGGGCTGCCGAACAGGCGAGCCGCCGATGACACGCTGAAGCGGATGGTCGCTCACGCCGAACGATTGTCGAGCCCGCTCGCGGCCGTGCTCTTCGATCTCGACCACTTCAAGCAGATCAACGATCTCTTCGGCCATGAGAAAGGCGATGAGGTGCTTGCCGCAATCGGCGTTGCCGTTACGAGCAACCTGCGCGAGAGCGACTTCGCAGCTCGCTTTGGGGGTGAGGAGTTCATCCTGCTGCTCCCCGACACGGATAGGGGAGGCGCCGTCGTCGTCGCCGAGAAGTTGCGCCAGGTGATAGCCGCGGTCGAGGTCGTGGGCGTCTCGCGCCCGATCACAGCGACCCTCGGCGTCGCGGTCTTGCCCGACGAAGCTGCCGAAGCGACCCTTCTGGTCCGTGCGGCCGATCGAGCGACC
The DNA here is from genome assembly GCA_038040395.1 of Actinomycetota bacterium. Taxonomy (GTDB): domain Bacteria; phylum Actinomycetota; class Thermoleophilia; order Gaiellales; family Gaiellaceae; genus VAXT01. Next base: position 105,372 of record JBBPIJ010000005.1, on the reverse strand, counting down.
TACCTGGGGAAGTCGCGAGGGCGAAACCGCGTCGAAACGGTCGCCCCGGACGATTCGGCGCCGTCCGCTCTCACTCTGGCCTAGCGGACGGTCAGGTACGCAAGACCTGACCCCGCGTCACTTGGCGGGCATGACGAGCTCGTGAGCCCGCACTTTCCGGTCGCTGCGCCTGAGCGGCACTTCGCCGAGATCTCGCAGCACCAGCTCGCCGAGATCGTCCTCCTCGAGCGCACTGCTGACCGCCTGCGTCACGAAGATCTGCCCGCCTTCGGCCGCGTCGCAGAGCTCGGAGCAGCGGGCCACCGCCGGGCCGTCCCAGCTCTCACCTGCCGTACCGGAGTCGAGCCCGACACTCATCGCCAGCTGGCGCCCGTGCGGCCACTCGTGGCCTGCAACGGCTCGTTGCGCGGCGACGGCGGCCAGGGCAGCCTGCTTGGCCGTCGGGAAAGCCGCCATGCCCGTGTCGGAATCGAAGTCCACCTCACGTCCTCCCATGCTCTCCAGCAACTGCCGGAGGTGCCGGTGATACTCCTCGAGGAGCGCGTCGAAGACGCCTGGTTCCAATTCGCGGGCCAGACGCATCATGCGCCGTCCCTCGGCCACGACGATCGTGACCGCGCCGGTGAGGGGAACATCCGTCACTGGAGCTCGCATCGTCGCAGGCGAGCTCAAACGATGCACATCCCCACCCGGGTGGGGAGAGCTCCACCCGCCACCCGCAGCGAGCGTACCCACGGAGATCGGACGCGTCTGTGTCGCTCCTGCACCAAATCCGTGGATTCGCGCCACTGCGGAAGTGAAGCCGGCCAGCGTGGGGCACCCCGGGGTTGCGGCCCGGAGCCGTAAGCTCCTGGGCTCACTCAGACCCGAAAGGAGCAGTCCGTGTACGCACGCGTAGCGACATTCGAGGGCGACCCCGCCGACGTGGACGAGACGATCAGCATGGTTCGCGGCCAGGTCGAAAGCGGCGAAGCACCGCCGGGGCTCGAAGACGCAAAGATGCTGATGCTCGTCGACCGAGCAAGCGGCAAAGGGATCAGCGTGACGCTGTACGACAGCGAGGAGGCCATGCGCCGAGGAGACGAGGCGCTGAACGCGATGAACCCTGGCAGCGCGAGTGGCCGGCGAACCGGCGTCGAGTTCTACGAGGTTCCCGTTCAGACCGTGAGCTGACGTTTACGTCGCCGGGATGCCTTAACCGGCGCAGGGGCCAGTTGGCAAATCAGACCATGGTCGGGCGGGCCTGGACGAACGTCCAGGGGCGACCTTCCAGATCCTCGGCGGTGTAGGCGCTGTAGCCGTGGTGCTCGATCTCGGACACGATCGTCGCTCCAGCGGCTTGTGCATGAGCGAAGTGGGCTTCGAGGTCGTCGACGTAGGCCCAGGGCGCATGTGTGACGGGCGCGTCCTCGACCCTCGGCCCCTCGAGGCCGAACAGGAGGATGGCGACGTTGCCGTGATGGAGCTCGATCCAGGGGGCGTCCTCGCCCTCGGCCGGGATGCCGGACCACGAGCCCAGCTGGAATACCAGCGCGAGCCATCGTGCTGCGCCGGCCGGGTCCTCGTAGTAGAGCGCGATGCTCAGACGAGCGATCTCCTTGCGCGCGGGGCGGGTGCCGTCCTGGTCGTCGACCCACGGGACGAGCCACTGGAGGACAGTCGGCCAGAAGTAGAAGGCCCGCTCGCCGTCGGGCAGCAGCGTCTGTGTGACGCTCACCCGGGTTCCACCCTCGACGGCAGCGAAAACGACGTCGACCTCGGTGTCGTCCACGAGGCTGAGATACGTGAGCTGGACACCCGGTTCCCAGACCGTGATCCGGCCGAGCTCGAGGGCATCGCCCTTCGCGTCGTCGTAGATCTCGAGCACCCGTCCGCCGACGCCCGATTCGATCCGCATCGCCACCGCTCGCCCGGAATCGAAGAAGTTGATCGGGCCGCGCACCCACCAAGAGTCGATCTCGTCCGTGAACGCGGTGAACGCAGCCATCGGCTCGACGGCGACCTTCACAGCTGCGGAGGCTGACTTCTCGGTCATGACTGCTCCTGCTCCTCGACGTAGCGCTTGAACGCACCGAGCTGCTCGTTCCAATGCGCCTGGAGCTGGTCGAGCCACGCCTGGAGCGCCAGCATCGGCTCGCGTCGCAGGCGGAAGACCCGCAGGCGCGCATCACCAGGGACTCGCTCGTCGGAGACGAAGCCTGACTCGAGCAGGATGCGCAGGTGCCGGCTCATGACCGGAGCGGAGGTCCCAGCCGCGCGGGCCAGCTCGCCGGCGCGGAGCGGCCGGTCACCGAGCAGCTCGATCACCCGTCGCCGGGTCGGATCCGCGAGCGCAGGGAAGACATCCGCTACATCGTTAACCATAAGTCGAATAATTAACCCAAACTAAAAGCTCTGTCAAGTGTATGGCCGGCCGGGAGATCCGCAGAGCGCTGGTACGGTGCCCACCATGGCACTGGCCGCGGCCGTGGATCGCTCTCAGGCTGCTCGGAGGCCCAAGTCATCGCGGTTACGACGGGCTGCGCGGTGGCTGTCGGAGACCGGCCAGGTCCCGACTCTCGCTGCTCTTTTCGTGGTCCTCGTCGGAAGTGCCTGGGCCTTTGCGCATGTCGTCGAGGACTACCTGACGAGGGACCCATTGGTGCTCTGGGACGTGAGTTTTGCCGGGTGGCTGCACGAGCACAGTTCAGGCGGTCTCGTCAGCCTCTTCGAGGTGCTCACCTACGCGGGGAACAGCGCCGTCCTCATCGTCGTCGTCGGCGTGCTCGCTGCGTTCTTTGTTCGACGTGTCCGTGCGAACGATGGCGTCGTCCTCATTCTGGCGCTCGGCGGTGCCGCCGTAGTGAACGCTCTCCTGAAGCTGGCGTTTCACCGTCCACGACCTGAAATCGCCTTCGTCCACCTCGAGACGTACTCGTTCCCGAGCGGCCACGCGGCGGTCGGAACGGCGACATTTGCGACGCTGGCGTTCCTACTCGCCCGTCGCGGAAGCCTGAGGCGAGCGCTTGCGATCTATGGCGCCGCCGTGGCCGTCATCGCCATGATCGGCTTCAGCCGCCTGTACCTCGGCGTCCACTACCTCTCGGACGTCCTCGCGGGCACGAGCTTCGGCCTTACCTGGGCCAGCGCCTCTCTAATCGCGTACACGCTCTACGGCAAGCGAAGCGTCGCCGCTTTACTACCTCGGCGCGCACGGTCGAGGCTCACCGGGCGGTAGGGAAGACGGGTCGGCCTCCGGCCGCTACTCCTTTCCCAGAGCCGACGATCAATACAGCGACGACCTTTTCCACGGCGGCTGTGCCAGGCTCGCCGCCAGTGCGCGGGCGCCGTCGCGCAGCACCGGCTCCCCGTGCGTGACGAGCACTCGCTCGACGTCGAGCTCCGTCAGCGGGCGTAGCGTCGGCAGGAAGCGCTGCTCGTACCAGGTGCGGCGGCGCTCGAGGTCGCGGTGCCTCGGCCATACGTGCAGCTCGCCGTCGATCTCGAGCACGGTGTCGCCGAAGGCCAGGGCGCGGTGCGACGGCAGCTCGAACGGGATCTCAGCGCGCCGCGGCTGTCCGATCGCGTGCGCGCGCACCCCGCCGTCGAGCGTCTCGCCGCCGCGCAGCGGCCGGAAGGCGGAGCGGTCCTCGAGCCGGGTAGCGCAGTGTTCGTGCCCGTAGATGGTGATCTCGTGCCGGTCGCGCCAGCGCCGCCACAAAAGCTCGGAGCCCCGCACGTGGAAGGGAGTCGTGACGAGGATGCGCACGCGTCCGCGCACGATCTCGTCGAGCGCCTCTAGCAGCGGCTCGGCCTCGCCGGCGACGAGCGGGTCGACCAGGATCGTGTCCTCGCCGTCGCGCAGCGCGTACGCCGTCATGGTCGGAGGGAGGCCGTTGCGGGTGACCGTGAACCGCCAGAGTCCGGGGGCTACCTCGTCGAGTGGGGACATGACGCCATCATCGCGCCGACGCCGCTACGGTGGCGAGAGGTCTTCGCTCACCGGCGTGACCCCCAACCGGGGAAGCATTGGGGCACTCTTGACACGACGAAAGCTTGACACAGAGCGGTGTCGGGACACCGTGGCTCCCTCGCCTGACACCTGACCTGCATCGCGAACGCGCGTCGGCCAAGGACTAGGGGGCCCGGTTCCTCGCCTGCCCGAGTGTGCGGAAATGTTCCCTAGGCGTGGAGAGCGCTAAGGCTCAGACGACGGCCCAGCCCCATCGCCGCGTCAGAACCAGACGTGAGCGATTCGACTGCACTCTGGACTGAGACTACTCAGCTTGGCGGAGCCGCAACCGTGTCGGAAACACGAATTGCGAGGACGACCGCAACGACGATCGTCCAGACCGGCATAAGGAAGATGATGCCGACGAACCCGATCGGAAGAACGAGCAGCAAGGCGGCGAGCAGTAGCGTAACGATCGCCAGCCAGGCAGGAAGGACACGAGCGCGAAGAGCGACCACACCAGCTGCCAGGAAGAACACAACAGCGACGAACTCGGCCAAGACGACGAACCCATCGGTGAGCGCGTACAGGGCCTCGGCTGCATCCGGTGAGACGCCTCGCTGATCACCAAACGCGAACGTTCCGGCGCCAGCCACCGATGGAGCGAACGAACAGGCGAGAAGCACGGCAGCCGCCACACCCGCGCCGAATGCGATTCGCGCCAAACGATCCGCCCAGCCCCCGACCGCGAGCGCATCGCGCAAACAGGCGAGGAACCAGATGAACGCGCCGGTTCCAAGCGCGTAGAGCGCGGCACCACCCATGATCGTCCAGCGGGCATCGTCGAACCAGCTGACAATCTCCGCGGATTGATAGTCGCCACCGGGCTTGTCTCCAGCCGACCAAAGCTCGTAAGAGATCGCCCAGAGGACGACGGCGGCTACGCCCATCAGCGGCTCGATCCGCGACCACCTCGCCGGGAAGGTCATCCGACGATCCTAGAGACTGATTGGTCCAGATGGAAGCCGTTCGGATGCGCGAGTGTTCAGGAATGTTCCCTGGGCTGCGAAGCCTGGGCGCAGGCTTAGGGCTCTAGCGCCGGACGCGCAGCGGGTTGCGCTCCGCGGCGAATGAGAACGGTCGAGGTCGCGATCAGCCACAAAGGAAGCCCTACGAACCAGATGAAAATCGCGATACCGAGCGGCCCGTGATCGAAGTCCTCGCTCATCACGGCGCCCGCCGCGACGACACAGCCGATCCCGACGACGATCCCCATCCAGGAGACGATCCGGCCCAGTCCGGCACGCCACGCCATGAGGAGGACGACGCCGACCGCAGGGAGCTCAAGAAGGAGCGCAGCGGTGTGAAGATCGCCGAACGAAGCGAAGACGCCGGCGCCCAGGTCGCGGTCAGCGGCTTCCACGGCGACGATGAGAGCGGCAAACGACGTCGCGGCGGTGGCTCCCGCAACGGCCCCCGCCACCGCGGTTAGCACTGCCGCGACGGTCTCGCCGCGCCGCACGAGAATGAGGGCCAAGCATGCCGCGAAGCCCGCAAACGCCAAGCTCGCAGCGAAGCCAAGCAGGGCCGAGGCTCGCATGGCGCCACTCTCCGAGACAGCTCTCGCCATCTCCTCGGCCGGCGGAAGCGTCGGATCTGGCCCGTCCGTGGTGAACGCGAGCAGCGACGCGAAAAGCGCGACGTAGGCGAGCCCGAGGGCGGCGGCGATGCGTTCCAACGAAAGCGACACAGACTCTCCAGGGTCAGTTGAGCGCGCGACTATATAGAGAGGCAGCGCGGCGCCCCGAATCGATCGTTACGAAAGCCGGGTACTACGAAAAGAGGTTGCGTTCGGCCGGCATGACGACGTCCCGCGCTCGGCCGTCGCCGTGGACGTCGAGCCCTCGCAGGATCGCAACCGGCGCCCGGTCGAGCTTCCCCATGACGAGCTCGGCCGCCCCGGCGATCTCGTCGGCGATCGCGATGACGGTCGAGCGCAGCTCATAGCCGTTCGGGTCGCGCGCACCCTTCAGGTCGCGCAGCACCTCGACGCCGGAGGCGCCGATTGCGACGTCAGTCGTCCCTTGTCGCCACGCGCGCCCGAAGGAGTCACTCAGAACGATGCCGACATTGCAGCGGGTCAGGTCTCGCAATCGAGCACGCAAGCGCTCCGCGGAGGCGTCGGGGTCGACGGGGAGGAGGACGACCGTGCCGGGCTCGGGTGCGTTCGAGGCGTCGACGCCGCTCGAAGCACAGACGAAGCCGTGGTGCGTCTCGGTGATGAGGAGCGAGCCACGGGCGCGGAGGACGCGCTTCGCCTCGCGGAGGATCACCTCGATCCGCCTCGGGTCCCCGTCCCCGGCGAGCTCACGCGCCCTGGCCGAGGGCTCGACGTCGTCGAGCTGCACGATCCGCCCCTCGATCTTGGAAATCGCCTTCTGGGCGACGACGAGGATGTCCCCGTCCTGGAGCTCCGCGCGCTCAGCGATCAGGTGCGGCAGGTCGTCTCCTTCGCGCAGCTCGGGCAGGCCGCGAACAGGGACGATCGTGAGGCCGGTCACAGACCCTCGATCCGCAGCCCCGCGTGGCCGCGGTAGCGGCGGTTGAGGTTGACGATGACCGCGGTCATGCCTTCGAGCGCGCGAGCGCTCGCGAGCGGGCCCGCGTCGAGAGCGCGACCCGTGACGAGCTCCGCCGCCAGCTCGAGCGCGCGCGCCTTGGCGGCGTCGTCGTCACCGCAGACGAGCGCGTCTCCTGCCGTCTTCCCGGCCGCAAGCGACGCGGCGGCGAGCGAGTGCAGGCCGGCGACGACCGGGCCGCGGAGCAGCTCTTGCGCCCGCTCGGCCAGCGAGAGCGGATCGTCGCCGGGAAACGCGGCGCCGCCCGCGACGCGGACCTCGCTCGCCACGCTGAGCACCGGCGTCTCGCCGATCGGATCGGCCAGCTCGGCGGCCGTGTCGAGCGCAGCCGACGCCAGCACGGCGAGCACGACGAGATCGACACCGTCGACAGCGTGCGCGTTGGCGGCGCCGCGGGCGGCTCCGAGCTCCGCTGCCGTCGCGGCCGCCCGCTCGGGCTCGCGTGACCCGATGCTCACCTCCAGTCCGGCCTCCACCAGCCGTCGCGCCAGCGCCGAGCCGAAGGCGCCGGTTCCGCCGAGCACGGCGACCTTCATGCGACGGTCGTTCCGAGAGCCGCCTCGGCGAGCCGCCGCAGCGCGGAGGCGTCCGCCATCAACGTTCGCGTCACGATTGGGCGCACCTCGCCGAGGCCGTCGAGGTCGTGCGCGTCCGCCTCGTCGACGAGGAGGGCGTCGATCAAGCCGGGATAGGCGCCCGCGACGTGGGCAGGCGATGTCCCACCCGCGAGTCGCGCCAGCATTCGATCCGCAGGTCCCTTGACGGCGCGGCCGCCGATCAGGGGGCTGACGGCGACCGACGGGACGCGACGCTCCGCGAGCGCCTTGCGGATTGGAGCCACGGCGAGGATCGGGCCGATCGAGACGTAGGGGTTGCTCGGCGCGAGGAGGATCAGGTCGGCGTCGGCGATCGCCTCGAGGACGCTGGGCGCCGGTGTGGCCGCGTCTGCGCCTTCGAAGCGGACGGCGTCGACCTCGTCGCGGTGGCCGCGCGCGACGAACCACTCCTGGAATGGAAACTCGCCCGACGGCGTCTGGATCCACGTCCGCAGTCGGTCGTCCGTCGCCGGCAGCAGACACGGCTCGATTCCCAGCGCACGAGCGAGCCGCAGCGTGACGCGGGAGAGCGGCTCGCCGGCTCGGAGCGCCTGGGTGCGGACGAGGTGGAGGCCAAGGTCGAGATCGCCGAGCTGGAACCACGTCTCCCCACCGAGTGAGCCCACGGTCTCGAGCACGCGCCACGTCTCGTCCGCGCGGCCCCAGCCGCGCCGCACGTCGTTGAGACCGGCGAGCGCATAGAGGATCGAGTCGAGGTCGGGGGATACGTGCAGGCCGAGCACTTCGACGTCGTCCCCGACGTTGCCGACGATGGTGACGTCGCTCGGCTCGGCGACGTCGACGAGGCCCTGGACGAACCGCGCTCCGCCCACCCCGCCGGAGAGAACGGCGACCTTCATTGCCGGACCGCGGGAAGACCGAGTTTCGCCAGACACGCACGCGTACGAGGGCCGGAGCGAGGCGCGAGCCCCACGAGGTCGGCGAGCGCGTCTACGTCGTCACGGAGGCCGGGGCGCGTCACGGAGACGGCGGTGAGACCCGAGCCGGCGGCGTGCGCCCGAAAACGCGCGGCGCTCTCGTCGCCGTAGAGCGGCGCGAACATCGTCGCGTCCGAGAGCCCGAGTGCGTTCGTCGTCCCGTCCTCCGCCGCGGCGACGGCGATGCCGGACGCAGGCGTTGCCCGCGCCAAGGCCTGCAGATCGGCGGCTCTCAGCGACGGCAGGTCGGAGTTCACGACGAGTACCGGCCCGGCTCCGGCTTGGGCGAGCGCCGCTTCGACGGCCGCTCCCTGCCCGCCGCCCGGATCCGGAACCACCGCCGCCCCCGCCTCCCGGGCGGCCGCCCCGGCCGCCGGATCCGGCGTCACGACCCAGGTGGTACCGACGTCGACGGCTGCGGCGAGCACATCCACGAGCATCGCACGCGACAGCTCCTCCCGTGCGCTTCGGCTCAGCTCCAGACGCGTCTTGCCGGCCGCGCCCGCATGGGGGATGACGACGCGCAACGACGGCCTCTAGCGAAGCGGCCGCACGGCGATCGTCACGCGGCTGACGGCGCACAAACGGCCGGCGTCGTCCGTCAGCTCGACGTCCCAGACCCAGGTCGTCCGCCCACGGTGGATGCGGCGCGCAGTGGCGTGGATCGTGCCCTCACGGATCGATCGCAGGAACGTCGAGTTGTTCGACATCCCGAGGCCGATGCTGCCGTCCGGCACGACGCCGACATTCGTCCCGACCGAGGCGAGCGCCTCCGCGATCGACGCATGGACGCCGCCGTGCACGAGCCCGACCGGCTGCAGCACGTGCTCGCGGACCGGAACGTGTCCGCGCACGAGCTCGTCGGTCGCCTCGTCGATCTCGAGCCCGTAATGGCGGTCGAAGGGTGACGGCTGGATTTCTCGCATCGCGTCGCGAAGTGTGAAGCTTAGGGCGGAAGTGAACATCGGAGTCGGACTCCCTACGACGGTGCCGGGCGTGACGGGCGAGCTGCTGCTCGACTGGGCTCGGCGCGCCGACGCTGGGCCGTTCTCATCAGTCGCAGTGCTCGACCGCGTCGTCTACGACAGCTACGAGCCTTTCGCAACGCTCGCCGCGGCTGCCGCGGCAACCTCGCGCATCCGGCTGGCGACGATGATCGCGATCGGCCCGCTCCGCTCGACGGCGATGCTCGCGAAGCAGGCCGCGTCCGTCCACGGGCTGTCGGGCGGACGGCTGACACTCGGGCTCGCGGTCGGCGCCCGGACCGAGGACTTCGACGCGGCAGGCGTGGAGCACAAGGGCCGCGGGAAGCGGCTCGGCGAGCAGCTGGCGTACATCCGGGGCAACGTCGACGGGGACCGCGTCGGCCCCTCGCGCGAAGGCATCGAGATCCTCGTCGGCGGTATGAGCGGACAGGCCTACGCGCGCATGGCGCGCTACGCGGACGGCTATGCGCACAACGGAGGCCCGCCGCGGGCGTTCGCGGGCGCCGCCGCACGCGCGCTCGCCGCCTGGAGCGATCTCGGCCGCCCGGGGAAGCCGCAGCTCTGGGGGCAAGGGTATTTCGCGCTCGGGGACGCGGCCCGCGGAGAGGCGTATCTTCGGGACTACTACGCGTTCACCGGCCCGTTCGCGGAGAAGATCGCCGCCGGCAACCTCACGAGCGCGCGCGCGGTGAAGGACTTCGTTCGCGGGTACGAGGAGGCGGGCTGCGACGAGCTCGTGCTCTTCCCCACGGTCGCCGAGATCGACGAGCTCGAGCGGCTCCAGGAGGCACTCGCGTGAAGGTGGAGATCGTCGGCGCCGGCCCGGCGGGCCTCTATCTCGCGATCCTCTTGAAGAAGCTCGACCGCAGCGTCGACGTCCGCGTCCTCGAGCGAAACGCACCCGACGCGACCTTCGGCTTCGGCGTCGTCTTCAGCGAGGAGACGCTCGGCGCCCTCCGCGATGCCGACCCGGAGACGCACCTCGAGATCACAGACACGTTCGCGCGCTGGGACCGGATCGACATTCGCTACCAAGGGCGCGAGCTTTCGTCACGGGGCCACTCCTTCTCCGCGATCGCGCGCAAGCGGCTGCTCGAGATCCTGCAGGAACGGTGCCGCGAGCTGGGCGTCGCGCTGGAGTTCGGCTTCGAGGTCGAGGAGCTTCCGGAGGCCGACCTCGTCGTCGGCGCGGACGGCGCGAACAGCCTCGTCCGGCAGCTCCGCGACTTCGGCACGAGGGTGCGCACCGAGGGCAGCAAGTACGTCTGGTTCGGCACCGACCACGTCTTCGACGCCTTCACGTTCGCCTTCCGCGAGACCGAGCACGGGCTCTTCAACGCCCACGCGTACCCGTTCGACGAGCGCATGTCGACGTTCATCGTCGAGTGCCCGGAGGCGGTGTGGCGCGCAGCCGGGCTTGACGAGATGGACGAGCAGGAGAGCCTCGCCTTCTGCGAGCAGCTGTTCGCGAACGAGCTGCGGGGCCGCGAGCTCTTCTCGAACAGGTCGCTCTGGCTCGACTTTCCGAAGGTCACGAACAAGACGTGGCACGTAGGGAACGTCGTTCTGCTCGGCGACGCGGTGCATACCGCGCACTTCTCGATCGGCTCCGGGACGAAGCTTGCGATGGAGGACTCGATCGCGCTCGCGGCTGCCCTTGCGCGCCGCCGCTGGAATCTCGAAGCGGCATTCGTCGATTACGAGCTCGAGCGCGCGACCTTCGTCGAGCGCACGCAGGAGGCGGCCAGCGAGAGCGCTGCATACTTCGGGAGGATCGCGAGCTACTCGCACCTCGAGCCGGTCCAGTTCGCTTTCAACCTCCTCACCCGGAGCGGGCGGATCACCCACGCGACCCTGGGCGTGCGCGACCCGCAGTTCACGCGCGCGCTCGACTCGTGGCTCGGCGGCCGGTCCGTCTCGCCGCCGCCCGCCTTCGCGCCGTTCGAGCTGCGAGGCGTCGAGCTCCCGAACCGATTCGCGCTCGTGCCGAGCGGCTTCGTGGCGGTGTCCGAGGAGGCCCGGATCACTTCGGAGACGCCGACGGTCGACAACTGGCAGCCGCCGGTAGGACAGGTGATCCTGCAGCTCGGGCACGCGGGGCGCCGCGGCGCGACGCAGGTGCGCGAGCACGGCGTCGACTTGCCGCTCGCGGACGGGTGGCCGCTCGTCGCGCCGACGACAAAGCCGTACGGTCCGTTCGGCGTCGTCCCCGGGCCGCCGGACGAGCCGGCCGTGCGCGAAGGGTTCGTCGCAGCCGCGCTGCGCGCGGTGGAGCTCGGCGTCGCGGTCCTCGAGCTCGACATGGCCCACGGCTACCTGCTCGGCAGTTATCTCTCGCCGCTGACGAACGACGAGGACGACCACCTCCGGTTCCCGGTGGACGTCCTCGAAGCCGTCCGGGACGTGTGGCCGCGTGTTCTCGCGGTCCGCCTCTCGGTCACCGACTGGCACCCGCGTGGCAACGGCGTCGCGGACGGGATCGCGATCGCGCGGGCGCTCGCGAAACACGGCTGCGACCTGATCCACGTGGCGGCGGGCCAGACGGCGCACGACGACCGGCCGGAGTACCGCCGCGGGTTCCTGACCGCGCTCAGCGACCGCATCCGGAACGAGGCGCGCGTCCCGACCCTCGTCGGCGGTTACTTGACGACGCTCGACGAGGCGAACACGATCGTCGGCGCCGGCCGCGCGGACCTCGTCCTGCTCGACCTCCCCGAGATGCAAATCGAGCGCCCCGTCTCGACAAGTAACAGGGCGTCATTCGGCGAGGTGCCGGCGTGAACTTCGGCGACCTGGCCTACCCTGACGTGCCGACGGACGCGGTGCACCTCCTCCCGCTCGGCGCAACCGAGCCGCACGGGCCGCACGCCCCGCTCGCGACGGACACGTTGATCTCGGTCGGCATCTGCAACCGCGCCGCCGAGCGGCTCGAGGGCGAAGTGCGCGTGCTCGTCCTGCCTGCGATCCCGTACGGCGTCACGCGCTACGGGTCGGCGTTCCCCGGCGCCGTGTCGATCGGCGAAGAGACGCTGCGCTCACTCGTGACCGAGATAGCCGACACCGTTGGCCCGCTCGTGCTCGTCAACAGCCACTTCGAGCCGGAGCAGGTCGAGACGCTGCGCTCCACTGGGCTCCCGCTGCTCGACCTCACTCGCCGCAGGAACGCGGAGCGCCTGACCGACGAGTTCCGCTCGGGGTCGTGCCACGCGGGCCGCTACGAGACCTCTCTCGTGCTCGCCGAACGGGCGGACCTCGTCCACGTCGACCGGATGCTGGCTCTCGACGAGCGGCACGTCGACATGCCTGCGGTGATCCGCGCGGGCCAGACGGACTTCGCGGCGATGGGTATGGACCAGGCGTACTGCGGCTCCCCGGCCGAGGCCTCCGCCGAGGAGGGCCGCCAGACGTTCGAGACGCTGACGGAGATGCTCGTCGAGCTGATCCGCGAGGTCGCGGCGTGATCACGCATGCCGACCTGCCGCGCGAGCTCAACCTCGCGACCTGGTTCGTCGACCGCAACGTGGAGGAGGGCCGGGGCGACCGGACCGCGCTTATCAGGCACGCGGTGACGACGACGTATGCCGAGCTCGCGAGTCTCGTCAATCGCTCGGGCAACCTTCTCCTGGAGGTCGGTGTGCGTGCCCAGGACCGGGTTTTGCTGGCCCTTGGCGACTCCGTCGAGTTCGTCGCGCTCTGGTATGGCGCCCAGAAGATCGGCGCGGTGACCGCGGAGGCGTACACGTTCCTTCAGCCGAAGGATTACGCCTACTACCTCGAGTACACCGATGCGGCGGTCGTGGTCGCCGATGAGACTACGGAGACGGCGATCCGTCAGGTCGCAGGCGAGCGACAGGTTCTCGTCGTCGACGAGACGTTCTGGGAGCGACTCGAGGAGCTGTCCGACGAGCTCGAGCCCGCTCCCACCACGAAGGACGACGTCGCGCTCTGGAAGTTCACGACCGGGAGCACCGGCCGGCCGAAGGCTGCTGTGCACCCGACGCACAGTCCCGTGCTCAGTCACGACTGGTACGCGCGCGGCGTGCTCGGGATCCGCGAGGACGACGTCGTGCTGCCCGTGCCGAAGCTCTTCTTCGGCTACGCGCGCGACCTGACGGCCCTCTACCCGTTCGGCGTCGGCGGCGCCGGCATCGTCTTTCCCGAGCGCACGACGCCGGACCGGATCTTCGAGCTGATCGCCGAGCACCGCCCGACGATCCTCGTCAACGTGCCGACGATGATGGCCCAGATGGTCAACCATCCGGGCGCCGGAGCTCAGGACTTGTCCTGCCTGCGCCTGTGCACCTCCGCCGGTGAGGCGCTGCCGCGCGAGTTGCACGACCGCTGGCTCGAGACGTTCGGCGTCGAAGTGCTCGACGGGATCGGCTCCTCCGAGCTGTACCACATCTACATCTCGAACCGTCCCGGCCGCGCGCGCCCCGGGAGCACCGGCGAGCTCGTGCCGGGCTACGAGGCCGAGCTCGGCGAGACCGGCGAGCTGCTCGTCACCGGTGACACGGCCGCCCTCCTGTACTGGGGCGACCACGAGAAGACGAAGCGCACGTTCGACGGCGACACCGTCCGCACCGGCGACCTTTTCGAGCGCGACGAGGACGGCTTCTTCTGGTACCGCGGCCGCGTCGACGACCTGCTCAAGGTCGGCGGCATCTGGGTAGCGCCGGCCGAGATCGAGCACTGCCTCGTCGGGCACCCGGACGTGGTCGAGTGCGCAGTGGTCGGCGCCGCACAGAACGGCCTGACGGTGCCGCGCGCGTACGTGGTCACTCGAAAGCCGGTCGAGGAAGCCGCCCTCCAGAACTTCGTCCGTGAGCGGCTCTCGCCCCACAAGTACCCGCGCGAGGTCGTGTTCGTCGACGACCTGCCGAAGACGCCGTCGGGCAAGCTCGACCGGAAGGCGCTCCGCGCGTGAGTCGAATAGTGGTCGTCACCGGTGGCACGAAGGGCATCGGGAAGGCGGTCGCCGACCGGTTCGCGGCCGCCGGCGAGCGCGTGGAAGCCGTCGGCCGCGACGAGCTCGACGTCACCGACGAGGGGCAGGTGACGGCGTTCTTCGAGCGCCTCGGCCGCGTCGACGTGCTCGTCAACAATGCGGGCGTCGCGTCCGGCGCGCCGCTTGCCCGCACGACCCTCGACGACTGGCGCGCGCACCTCGACGTCAACGCGACCGGCGCCTTCCTCTGCACGCGCGCCGTCATCGGCGGCATGATCGAGCGCGGAGATGGCCGCATCGTGACCGTAGCCTCCGTCGCAGGTCTCACGGGCGCCCCCTACACCGCGGCGTACGCGGCGTCCAAGCACGCCGCGATCGGGCTGATGCGCGCAGCCGCGGCCGAGGTCGCCGGGACCGGCGTCACCGCGAACGCCGTCTGTCCCGCGTACGTGGACACGGACATGACGCGTCGCACGATCGCGACTATCGTCGAGAGGACGGGACGCACGACCGAAGACGCGGCAGCCGCGCTCGAGGCGATGACGCCGCTCGGCCGGCTGCTCGAGCCGGACGAGGTGGCGGCCGCGGTCGTCTTCCTCGCCTCACCGGAGGCGGCGGCGATCAACGGGCAGGCGCTCGTCCTCGACGGCGGGGGCCTGCAGTCATGAGCCCCTTCCGCGCCTCGGCCGGGTTCACGGAGCGGTGGCAGAACTTTGACTTCTCGCTCGAGAACGGCGTTGCGACGGTCACCTTCTCGCGTCCCGAGAAGCTGAACGCGCTGACCTTCGACGTCTACGCCGACCTCCGGGACCTCCTGGGCGAGCTCCCGCACCGCGGCGACGCCCGCGTCCTCGTCCTCACCGGGCAAGGCCGCGGCTTCTGCTCCGGCGGCGACGTCGATGAGATCATCGGCGAGCTGCAAGGGATGGGAGCGGGCGAGCTGCTCGACTTCACGCGCATGAGCGGCGCGGTCGTCAGGGCGATGCGGGATGCACCCCTCCCGATCGTCGCGGCCGTGAACGGGGTCGCGGCAGGAGCCGGCGCGGTGCTCGCGCTCGCCGCCGACCTGCGGCTGGTCGCGCGCTCAGCGAAGTTCAAGTTCCTCTTCACGCGGGTCGGCCTGGCCGGAGCGGACATGGGCGCGGCGTACCTGCTCCCGCGCCTCGTCGGCCTCGGCCGCGCGACCGAGCTGCTCGTCCTCGGCGACGAGCTCGACGCCGAGCGCGCCGCTGCGATCGGCCTCGCGACGCGCGTCGTCGACGACGAGGAGCTGCCGGCCGCGGCAGCCGAGCTCGCGCGGCGTCTCGCCGACGGCCCCGCGCTCGCGCAGTCGACGACGAAGGTGCTCCTCACGCGAGAGCTGGACATGTCGCTCGCCGATGCGGTCGAGATGGAGGCGCTCGCCCAGGCGCTCCTGATGAAGAGCGACGACTTCGGCGAGTTCTACGCGGCCTGGACCGAGGGCCGGAGCGCAGCGTGGACCGGCCGCTGATCGTCAATCCTTCGGAGTTGCCCGAGCCGGTCGGCTTCGCGCACGCCGTCGTCGCGGGTGGTGCGGTGTACCTCGGTGGTCAGACCGGCGAGGGCGCCTCGCTCGTCGAGCAGTTCGACTCGGCCGCCGGGAAGCTCGTCACCGCGCTCCGCGCGGCCGGGGGCGAGCCGGATCGGCTCGTCTCGCTCGTCGTCTACACGACTGACGTCGAGGAGTACCGTGCCTCGACGCGTGAGCTGGGCGAGGTCTGGCGCCGGCACTTCGGGCGGCGCTACCCGGCGATGGCCTTGATCGGGGTCTCGGCTCTGTTCGAGCCCGAAGCGCGCGTCGAGCTGATGGGCGTCGCCGTCCTCGATGGCTGACGTCCTCGAACGCGCCCGCCGCCTCGGGCACGAGGTCTTCGCTCCGATCGCTGCGAAAGGAGAGCCGGGACGGCTGAACCGCCCGCTCGTACAGGCCCTCGGCGAGCACGGCCTGCTCGAGCTGGTCTTCGCAGGCTCCGCGGTCGAGCTCTGCGATCTCCGCGAAGGTCTGGCACACGGCTGCACCGAGGCCGAGACGGCTCTAGCGTTGCAGGGTCTCGGCGGATACCCGATCCTCAGCCGTGGGCAACCGGCGCTCCGCGACGAATGGATCCCGCGGCTCGCGGCCGGCGAGGCCGTGGCCGCCTTCGCGCTCAGCGAGCCCGAGGCCGGCTCCGACGCGGCGAACCTCGGCCTGCGTGCCAAACGCGAGCGGAACGGATTCCGCCTCACCGGCACGAAGATCTGGATCTCCAATGCGCCCGAAGCCGACGTCTACAGCGTCTTCGCCCGCACGTCCGCCGGCGGCGCGAAGGGGATCACCGCGTTCGCCGTTCCGCGCGAGAGCGAGGGGCTCTCGGGTGAGCGCCTCGAGCTGCTCGCGCCACACCCGATCGGCCGCCTCGACTTCGACGGCGTCCCCGTCGAGGCCGAGCAGGTGCTCGGCGACGTCGACAACGGTTTCGGCGTAGCGATGGACACGCTCGACCTCTTCCGGCCGAGCGTCGGGGCATTCGCAATCGGCATGGCGCAGGCGGCCCTCGATGCCGCCGTCGCGTACGTTCAAGAACGGCACGCGTTCGGTCGACCGCTGGCGGGGTTCCAGGCGGTCTCGCACCAGCTCGCGGATGTCGCGACGAACGTCCAGGCCGCTCGCCTGCTGATCCGCGACGCGGCCGAGCAGTACGACGCGGGCGTCCGCCCGGTCCGCAAGGCCTCGGCCATGGCCAAGCTCTTTGCCACCGAGACGGCGCAGCGCGCGGTCGACGTCGCGATCCAGGTGCACGGCGCCCGCGCGCTCGAGAAGGGCCACCTGCTCGAGCACCTCTATCGTGAGGTGCGCGCCCCCCGCATCTACGAAGGCGCGTCGGAGGTGCAGCGCGAGATCATCGCCCGTGAGCTGTTCAAGGAGGCGCAGTGAGCCAGGACAAGTCGCTGAGCTACACGTCGTACCTGGCGCTGGAGGAGATCCTCGGCGCACAGCGGCCGAAATCGGACGAGCACGACGAGATCCTCTTCATCGTCGTCCACCAGGTGTACGAGCTCTGGTTCAAGCAGCTGATCCACGAGCTCCGCTACCTCCAGCGGACGCTCGAAGACGGGAACGACGCGCGCGCCTTCGCCACCTTCAAGCGCCTCCTGACGATCCTCAAGCTCATCGTGGCGCAGCTCGACGTGATCGAGACGATGACGCCCGTCCAGTTCCTCACCTTCCGGGAGCTGCTGGAGGCCTCGTCCGGGTTCCAGTCCGGCCAGTTCCGTGAGCTCGAGGCGATCCTCGGCCGCCGGGACCGCGGGGTCCTGACCGCCTACCACGAAGGAAGCGTCGACTACGAGAAGGTCGAAGCGGCGCTGGCGCGGCCGTCCGTTTACGACTCGTTCCTTCGCTACCTGTCCGGCAAGGGCTACGAGATCCCTGTGGCGGCCCTCGAGCGGGATGTCGCGCAGCCGGTACAGGAATCGGAGGGAGTCCAGGCCGCCCTGCTGCAGGCGTACCGCGACGACGGCGAGCCTGCGCAGGTGGCCGAGCGTCTGGTCGACTTCGACGAGGGCTTCATGGAGTGGCGTTACCACCACGTGAAGATGGTCGAGCGGACGATCGGCTCGCGGGTGGGCACCGGCGGCTACGGCGCGGAGTATCTCCGCACGACGCTCCACAAGCCGTTCTTCCCCGACCTCTGGACGATCCGCGGCGAGCTTTGATCGAGGGGCTCGCCGAGCACTACTCGGCCTTCCGCGTCTCCGAGCGGCTGCTCCTGACCGGGCATTCGCACCAGGCGTGGCCGGATGTAGCCCGCGAGGGACACCTGGAGGCGTGGCAGGACGCGGCCGAGCACGCCGACCTCAAGTGGGAGCGCGCGTTCGCGAAGGCGGAGCGGGTGCGCGAAGGGGTACGGCGGCTGCTCGCCGACCCGGGCGCGCCGATTGCGCTCGCGCCGAACACGCATGAGCTCGTGCTCCGGTTCCTGTCGGCACTGCCGCTGCGGGCGCGGCCGAAGCTCGTCTCGACCGATGGCGAGTTCCACACGCTGCGACGCCAGCTCGGCCGGCTCGCGGAGGAGGGGCTCGACGTCGTCCGGCTCCCGGCCCGGCCGGTGGAGACGCTCGCGGAGCGGCTCGCGGCCGAGGCTCCGGGCGCGAGCGCAGTGCTCGTCTCGGCCGTCCTCTTCGAAGACTCGCGCATCGTTCCCGACCTGCCCGCGCTGGCCGTGTCCTGCACCGAGGCGGACGCCGAGCTCCTCGTCGACGCCTACCACGCTCTCGGGTGCCTACCGTTCACGGTCGCGGGCCTCGAGCGGGCGTGGATCGTCGGGGGCGGCTACAAGTACCTGCAGCTTGGCGAGGGAAACTGTTTCCTGCGGCTTCCGCCGCAGGCCGACGAGCTCCGGCCCGCGATCACAGGCTGGTTCGCGGAGTTCGACGAGATGCACGCCGCGCACGAAGCCGGCGCCACGCAGTACCCGACGGGGAGCATGCGCTTTGCCGGCTCGACATACGATCCGACGAGCCACTACCGCGCCGCTCGCGTCTGCGACTTCTTCGACCAGCAGGGTCTTACTCCCGAACGTCTGCGGCAGAGCTACCTCCACCAGACGACGCTGCTCGCAGGGCGCTTCGACGAGCTCGACCTCTCGGATGTCACGCGCGACCGCGACACGCCGCTCGATGCCTTCGGCGGCTTCCTCGCGCTCGAGTCGGAACGCGCAGAGGAGCTGAGCCGCAGGTTGCTCGACGCCGGCCTCGTCACGGACAGCCGCGGCCACTACCTCCGTCTCGGTCCGGCGCCGTACCACTCCGACGAGCAGCTCAAAACCGCCATCGAAGAGCTCGGCCGCGTCGCGCGCGGCTGACCGATAGCTGAGGGTTGGCGCTTCGATTGGCGAAACGCCCTTACGCTTCCAATTGATGAGCCTTGGATGATCTTGCACTCGGTGAGCCGACACCTGAGGGCAGCCGACCCTACGGCTGGCTTGCATGGCTCATCGGTATCGCGGCCTGGGGCGCACTGTTCGTGCTCGGCGCGCTGCTCGTCCTGCTTGTCTGGTTACTGTCTTAGCTAGGCCGCGCTGTTGGCGACGGCAGGCGTGACCCGCGGCCCGGCGACAAGCGCCGGGGCTCGGACCGGAAGTCCGAGCACGACGAGGCTCGTGAGCACGACGCCGGCGAGCTGCGAGCTCGTCAACGTCGCGTCGAAGGCCAGGTAGCCCACTGCGATCGCCACGACGGGGAAGGAGAGCTCCGCGACCGACGCGACGGATGCCGTCGTGCGCTGCAGCCCCCAGTAGTAGAGCAGGAGGGCGACGAGGCCGGTGACGAGCGCGAGCAGGACGATGAAGCCCTCGTCGTGCCACGAGGCCGTGGCGGGAGCGCCGAGGACCAGCACCGCCGCGAGCGCCGCCGGAAGGCCGAACGCGAAACGCACGGCCGTGACCTGCTCGAAGGGCAGCTTGCGGGAGAGGAAGCGCCCGAGGACCGTGCCGAGCGCCCAGAGGCCGGCCGCCGCGAGCGCGTAGAGGGCAGGCGCCCGTCCGTGCAGCGAGACGTCGACCGGGCTCGGGAACGCCATCAACCACGTTCCGGCCAGGCCGCCGAGCAGGAACAGTCCGAAGCGCGCGCGCGGACGCTCGCCAAGCATCGCTCCCGCCAGCGATATTGCGATCAGCGGCTGGACCTTCTGCAGGACGACCGGCGTCACCGGATCCCCGTGCACGAACGCCTGCGTGAACAGGATCGTCGCAAGCGCCGACGATCCTGCGCCGACGACGACGGCCGCGGCCACGAAGCGCGGGCCGGCGCGCCAGAGGGCCGGAAGGGCGGCCGCGATGACGGGAAGCATGAGGACGACGAGGAAGACGTGCTCGCCCAGGACGATCGTCGCCGCCTGGGTCGAGTGCGCGAGCGGGCGCCGAAGCAGCGCGTCGGTGCCCCACAATCCCGCCGCAACAGCGACGGCGGCGACTCCGATACGTGCGCTGCTCATCGATCGCAACACGCGCCAGCCTCTCTGACCTTCAACTTGATGCGCTTCACCAGGGTGCCTGCCACGGTTAGACGAACTCGAGGATCGGGTAGCGCGCGTCGATGTCGAGGCAAGCCGCAGCGAACAGGGCGGTACCGACGTCGCCGGTCCAGAGCGAGTAACGGCCGCGGCCGTTCGCAGCGCGGAGCCGCTCTGCCTGGCCGAGCGCGTGGACGGCGAAGCGGCGAGCACGCTCGAGCCAGCGCTCGTCGCCCGTGCGCGCGAATGCCTTGAGAAGTGCGAACCCGTTGCCCGAGGTGCCGTGACAGATGCCGTGGCCCTTCTCGTCGCCGTGGGCGCCGGCTTGCCAGATCAACTCGGCGCCGGCGAGCAGCAGCTCCTCATCGAGGTACTCCCAGGCGCCGGCGAGAACACCGGGAGCGCCGGTGCACCACTGGAGACAGATCCGACCATCTCGCGGCCGCGCGAGCTGCGGCCGCGGTGAGCCGGGCCAATTAGCGAGGCCGTCCTCGCGGAACGCGTGCCGGGTGAGCACGGCCGCCGTCTCAGCGGCAAGCGCATCATCTGCGTCGAGCCGGAGCAGGGCGAGCGTGTTGCCTGCAGCTCCGTGCAGCGTGCCGAGGCCGCGGTAGTCGTCATCCTGCCGCCAGAGCCCGTCGTCGCCGCGGCGGGCACGTAGCGCTGTGGCCGTCTCGCGCGCCGCCTCCTCCCAACGCGGCTCGTCGGTCCATTCGCCCATCGCCAGGGCGGCGAGCAGCGTCCCAGGTGCGCCCCAATTGACGTCGTCGGTCGGGTTGGCGACGTTGGCACGGACAAGCGTGTGCAGTTCGTCCGCGAGCATGGGGTCGGGGGCGAGCCGGAAGGCGACGAGCAGTGGCCCCGTCTTGCCCATGAGGAGCGCCGCCGGGTGGTAGTGCTCATCCGTCGTGGAGTCCGGCTCGGCGCGCTCGAGCTCGACCGTGCGCAACGCGGCGCCGGCGAGGTCGAGCGAGGTCTCGGCGTGGCCGCGTCGCCGCAGCGAGTCGAGCGCCCAGATCACACCGGCCGCCCCGACGTAGAGGTTCTTCAGCGGCAGCGGCTCCTCCCACCCGTCCCATTCGTGGGCGGGCCAGAGTGCCTCGGGATCGAACTCCGCATCGGCGTCGGCGACGATCGCGGCGATAGCGTCCGCAATTCGCCCGGAATCCCACAGGTCGTCGGTCAGCGGCTCGAACTGCGCGGGTTCGTAGAGCATTGCGCGAGCCTAACGCGAGCCGAGATCCTGCCGACCTACGGGCTCGTCGGGCCGGAGGTCTGCGCAATGTCGGAAAGTGGAGCGTACCGGGATCGAACCGGTGACCTCCGGCTTGCAAAGCCGGCGCTCTCCCAGCTGAGCTAACGCCCCGTTCTTGGAAAAGTGTAGAGGCGGACAGCGGAAAGCGCCCCGGCGGGGCCGAGGGCATGTGTCCGATTGAGCTCGATCGCGCTAGGCCGCGCGGGCGAGGCGCTCTTCGAGGCGGGCGCGCTTGATGATCACGTCGCGGTCGCCGAAGCGCCCATGCACGCGAGCCTGTCGGTACTCGTCCCAGAGGCGCGCGATGGTCTCTTCCACCTCGGCATGCTCCGCGGCGACGACCGCATCGTGCCCCTCTGCGAGAACGTGCAGAAGCTCGGCGCGCCGCTCCGTGGCACGCTCGATCTCGAGCCTGATGTCATCCAATGTTCTAGTAGTCACACTGAATAAAACGTCTCGACTCGCTGCATCATTCCTGCGAAGATCAGAAACTTCACGCGACCTGAAAGGAACCGAGCCGTGGAAGAAGAGCGCAAAGATCAGGAGCAGGGCGAGCAGGACGAACTGAAGGATCTCGAAGTCTCCGAGGAGCAGGCCGACGAGGTCAAGGGCGGCCTCGGCAAGCGCACGAATCCCGCCGACACCAGGGGCAAATAGCGGCTTTACCGCGCCAGGAGGGGCAGCTGCTGTGTGATGCAGTGGACCCCTCCTCCGGCGCGCGCGAGCGTTTCGCCGGGCACGCCCACGACCTCGCGATCGGGAAACGCTCCTCGCAGCACGGCTAGGCCTTCAGAATCGGCCGGAACCCCGGCCAACGGGACGACGACGCAGCCGTTCCCGACGAAGCAGTTCAGATAGGGCCGCGCCAGCCGGCGCCCGTCGTGCTCGGAGTAGGGAAGGACGGGGAGGTCGAAGACCTCGAGGCCGGCCTGCGCCAGAGTTGCTCGGTTCGCCGCGAGGCGCGCCGCGTTCGGGTCGCTCGCGTCCTCGACCTTCTGGCACAGGACCCGCTCCGGCCCGGTGAACATGGCGATGTTGTCGGCGTGCCCGTCCGTCCTGTCTTCCTCGAGCCCATGCTCCAGCCAGATTGTCCGCTCGATGCCGAGGAACTCGGCGAACGCGCCTTCGAGCTCCTCGCGAGTCGCTCCGGGATTGCGGCTCTCGGTGCGGATCGACGACTCGATGGCGATCAGCGTCCCCTCGCCGTTGCTCGCGATCGCGCCTCCTTCGAGCACGTAGGGGGCTTCCAGGCGAGGGATGCCCAGCGCAGCGGCGAGCAGGACGCCGGTCTCCGCGTAGCGATCCCGCGGCACTTTGCTCCAGCCGTAGCGGTTGAAGCGGAAGTCGATCGCGACCAGCTCCGCCCCTCGAACGGCGAACAGAGGGCCCGAGTCGCGGATCCAGGCGTCGTCGAATTCCAGCTCGATGACCTCCACGTTCGGCCCGCACGCGGCCGCGGCGTGGTCGACGAACTCGGGATAGGCGAGCATGAGCACCGGCTCGAATCTCGCGATCGTCTGCGCGATGACGGCGAAGTCGTGGATCGCCTCCGGTGCGGGGGCTCCGGGTCGCGACTCTTCGCCGGGCCAGGCCATGAGGCAGCGCTCGTGCGGCTCCCAGTCGGCAGGCAGGCGAGTCTCGCCCACTAGTCGCGCCCGCCCAGGAAGAAGAGCAGGATCACGATCGCGCCGACGATCGCCGCCACCACGGCGACGACGTTGAGCAGCGTGATCACCGGTAGCCGAGCTCGGCGATTCGATCCTCGTCGATCCCGAAGTAGTGCGCGAGCTCGTGGAGGACCGTGACGCGGATCTGCCGCTCCAGCTCGTCTGGATCGGGGAACGCCGCCTCGAGTGGCCGCCGGTACACGACCACCTTCGCCGGCAACGCGCCCGGCGGAGTTCGCTCGCCGTGCGGGTAGCCGAAGAAGCTGCCGAGGATTCCCGGGTCCTGCGGGCTCTCGTCCTCGATCACGACCGCGACGTTCTCGAGGCCCTTGGCGATCTCCTCGGGCAGCAGGTCGAGCGCGGCTCGAACGTGCTCCTCGAACTCCTCCTGTTCCATCAGTACCTTGGTTGTAACGGAGGGCGCTTCATGAAGAGGCGGACCGTGGCCGCGCCGAAGACGAACCCGCCGACATGAGCGAAGAACGCGACGCCGCCGCCAGCTTCCGGCCGGACGAGCGAGAACCCGCCTTCCCAGAGCTGGAAGAGGAACCAGAAGCCGAGGAAGAGGAACGCGGGCACTTCGACGAGGAAGTAGAAGAGGATCGTGAGCACCTTCGCGGTCGGAAGGAGGAGGAGGTACGCGCCGAGCACGCCCGAGACGGCGCCGCTCGCGCCGAGGTTGGGGACCGCCGCCGCCATGTCCGAGCCGGCTTCGAGCGTGACGATCGTCTGGAGAGCCGTCGCCGCGAAGCCGGAGAGCAGGTAGAAGACGAGGAAGCGGACCTTGCCCAGCGCATCCTCGACGTTGTTGCCGAAGATCCAGAGGAAGAGCATGTTCCCGATGATGTGCAGCCAGCTTCCGTGCATGAACATCGCGGTGAGCGCGGTCACCTCCCAGCCTTCGCCCACGGATGCTCCGGGCGGGCACGAGCTCGTGACTTCGCAGGGCTGGTAGGCGAGCTCGAGCACCGAGCCGTTCAGGTCGGGGAGCTGGTAGAGGATCCAGACCGCGACGTTGGCGACGATCAGGGCGACCGTCACCAGGGGGAACGACCGCGTCGGGACGTTGTCCTTGAGCGGGAACACGCGTCTAGGGCACGATCAGCGCCATCAGGGCCTTCTGCGAGTGGAGCCGGTTCTCGGCCTGGTCCCAAACGGCCGACTGCGGGCCGTAGAGCACCTCTTCGGTGATCTCTTCGCCGTAGTGCGCAGGCAGGCAGTGGAGGACGATCGCGTCGGGGCTCGCGAGCGCGAGGAGGTCGTCGTCGATTCGGTAGTCGACAAGATCCTTCCGGCGCCGCTCGGCTTCGTCCTCCTGGCCCATGCTCGTCCAGACGTCGGTGTAGAGCACGTCGGCGTCGCGGGCCGCTTCCTTCGGATCGCGCACGAGCTCGACGGTTCCGCCCATCTGCACCGCAGCCCGCCTGGCCGCCGTGACCGCGTCCGCGTCCGGTTCGTAGCTCTCGGGCGTCGCGGCGTGGAAGCGCATCCCGAACCGGGCCGCACCGACCATGAGCGAGACGCACACGTTGTTGCCGTCGCCGAGATAGGCAAGGCGCACGCCGGAGAGCCGGCCGAGCCGCTCCCGGATCGTCATCAGGTCCGCGAGCGCCTGGCAGGGATGCGCGTAGTCCGTGAGCCCGTTGATGACGGGGACGTCGGCGTGCTCTGCCAGCTGCTCGACGTCTTCCTGGGCGAACGTGCGGATCATGATCGCGTCGAGGTAGCGCTCGAGGACGTTCGCCGTGTCCTTGATCGTCTCGCCGCGTCCGAGCTGGAGGTCGCTGGCCGCCAGGTAGAGCGGCTGGCCGCCGAGCTGGGCGACGCCGACCTCGAACGAGACCCGCGTGCGCGTCGACGGCTTCTGGAAGACGAGCCCGATCATCCGGCCGGGGAGAAGCTCATGTGGCTCGCGTTTCGCCTGCAGCTCCTTCAGCTCGTCGGCGAGGTCGAGGACGGTCTTCAGCTCGTCGGAGCTCCAGCTCCCGATGCGGATGAAGTCCCGCCCCTTCAGGTGTTCCGCAACCGCGACCATGCCGCGCGGGATGGTACTTCTAAGCGCGCTCGAAACCGGCTTCGACCAGCAGTGTCTGTAAATCAGGTGTCCGCGACACCGTTCCTAGGAAAATCGCCGCCGGCTCGAGAGCTGGACAGTTCGGAGGAATAGATCAGGATCCGAATGCCGGGCCTGGGCTTCGAGCCTCGCGGCCGCGCCACTTTTGAACCTGTCCGGTGCCGGGCACCGGACAGGTCTTTCTTTGCAACAGACTGTTGCTTAAGTCTTCGAGACGAGGGTGCCGGCCTGGCCTTCGAGGGCTTCGGCCAGGGCATCGAACGAGGTGATGAGCGTCTCGCCGCCGGTGCGGGCGAAGTCGACCGCGGCCTCGAGCTTCGGACGCATCGAGCCTTCCGCGAGCTCGGGCAGCAGCGACTCGGCCTCGTCCGCGGAGAGCTCACGGATCTCTTCCTGGTTCGACTTCCGGAAGCGACGATAGACCGCGGGCACCTCAGTCAGGATCACGAGTCGCTGCGCGCCGAGGCGGGTCGCGAGCAACGCGGAGGCCCGGTCCTTGTCGATCACCGCGTCGACTCCCTTCAGGCGCCCGTTCTTGCTGACGACCGGGATTCCGCCTCCGCCGCAAGCGATCGTCACGGCGCCGCTCGCGAGCAGCGCCCGGATCGCGTCGAGCTCGACGATCTCCAGCGGGTCAGGGGACGGGACGACCCGCCGGAAACCGCGACCTGCATCCTCGACGAGCTGCCAGCCCCGCCGGCGCTCGAGCTCGGGAGCCTCCTCGGCGCTGTAGAACGGGCCGATCGGCTTCGACGGGCTCGCGAACGCGGGATCGTCCGGATCCACGTGCACGTGCGTGAGCAGGCAGGCGACCTGCCGCCCGGTCGCCGCGGCCAGCTCGGTCTCGAGCATCGCGCCGATCTCCGCCTGGGTCTGCGCGACGGCGAGAAAGAGGGGGAGCGGGGGCACTTCATCAGCCGCGCGCTCCTGCCGCAAAAGCTCGTTGCCGACCTGCGGCCCGTTCCCGTGCGTGACGACGACTTCGCCCTCGCGGAGGAGCGGCGCAATCGCTGCGCATGCGCCTCGCAAGACAGTCAGCTGCTCGGCGGCCGTCCCGCGCCCGAGCGCGTTACCGCCCAGGGCAATAACGAGACTCACACGAGCGCGGCGCGCTCGCCGATCAGGCCGTACTCGCCCAGGACGTCGGCAAGCGTCGGCTCACCGATCTCCTCGAGGCGATAAGTGACGCGCATCGCCGGCACCTCGAAATCGATCAGCCGCCGGAGGTCGATCGGCGTCCCGATGAGGACGAGATCCGGCTCGCTGCGCCGAATCGTCTCGGCGAGATCCTCCATCTGCTTGCGCCCGTAGCCCATCGCGGGGAGGAGCGCTCCGACGTTCGGATATTCCTCGAAGGTCGCTGCGATCGATCCGACCGCGAAAGGCTTCGGATCGACGAGCTCGGCTGCGCCGTTCGTCTTGGCGGCCAGCACCGCTGCGCCGTATGCCATCTCGCCGTGAGTCAGCGTGGGGCCGTCCTCGATCGCGAGCACCCTCTTGCCCTTGATCTCGGAGACGTCTCCATCCACGTGGAACGGCGAGGCTGCGAGCACGATCCCCGCCTGGGGATTGCGCGTGCGGATCGACTCGAGCACGGTGTCGATGCCGGCCTGGTCGGCGCTGTCGACCTTGTTCACGACGCAGACGTGCGCCATGCGCAGGTTCGTCTCGCCGGGGTGGTAGCGGAGCTCGTGCCCCGGCCGGTGCGGGTCGACGACGACGAGGTGGAGGTTGGGCCTCACGAACGGGGTGTCGTTGTTCCCTCCGTCCCACAGGATCACGTCGGCTTCTTCCTCCGCGGCCTTCAGGATCGCCGCGTAGTCGATGCCCGCGAAGACGAGGTTCCCCTCGTCGATGTGCGGCTCGTACTCCTCACGCTCCTCGATCGTGCAGTCGGCCGCTTCAAGGTCCTCGTAGCGCGCGAAGCGCTGGACGACCTGCTTCGTGAGGTCGCCATATGGCATCGGGTGCCGGAGAACCGCGACGCGTTTCCCGTCGTCGCGCAGGAGCTGAGCGACCCGGCGGGTGGTCTGGCTCTTGCCGGAGCCCGTGCGGACGGCGCAGATCGCGACCGTGGGCTTCGCGGAGGCGAGGGCCGTCTCGTGCGGGGAGAGCAGGCTGAACTTCGCACCGGCGGCCAGGGCCAGCGAGCCGACGTGCATCACGTGCTCGTGCGTCACGTCAGAGTACGCGAAGACGACCTCGTCCACCTCGTGCTCGCGGATCAGCGCGCCGAGCTCCGTCTCTGGATGAATCGGGATGCCTTCTGGATAGAGATCGCCCGCGAGGAGCGGGGGATAGACGCGCCCCGCGATGTCCGGAATCTGGGTCGCGGTGAAGGCGACGACCTCGCAGTCCTCACGGCCCCGGTACACCACGTTGAAGTTGTGGAAGTCGCGGCCGGCCGCGCCTGCGATGAGAACCCGTTTGCGATCCATGTATATGAATTATGCGCGTACTCATCGGATAGACCAAGGTAGAGTCGCGCCCGTGGCGAGCTTCCCCGGCAAGCTGAACGAGCAGGTCGGCCACGAGTTCGCCGCCTCGCAGCAGTACGTCGCGATCGCGGTCTACTACGACTCGGAGACGCTGCCCTTGCTCGCGGCGCACTTCTACCGGCAGGCGGTCGAGGAGCGGAACCACGCGATGATGATCGTCCAGTTCCTGCTCGACTCGGATCACGCGGTCGAGATCCCGGCCGTCGAGGCCCCGCAGACGGCGTTCTCGGACGCCCGTGCGCCGGTCGCGCTCGGGCTTGACCAGGAGAAGCGGGTCACCGAGCAGATCGCCGCGCTCGCCGCGCTCGCTCGAGAGGAGGGAGACCTCGTCGGCGAGCAGTTCCTGCACTGGTTCCTCCAGGAGCAGCGCGAGGAGGTCTCGAGCATGTCGGACCTCCTGAAGATCGTCGAGCGCGCGTCGGAGTCGAACATCCTGCTCGTCGAGGACTACCTCTCGAGGAACCCGGTCGGCGACCAGGGCGTGGACCCGAGCGCCCCACCCGCCGCCGGCGGGACTCTCTAGACCGGGGGCCGATGCTCATCGCTCCGGCACTGTGGCGACGGCCGCACGATTAGTCCGTTACGCTCCGAGACCACGATGCCTGAGGCTCGGCTGGAGCTCGACACCGCTCTCAAGGAGCGGCTTCGCAGGGTGCTGGACGATCCGCAGCCCCCGGTCACCGAGGCGGAGCTACGAAAGCTCTCGGAAGAGGGTCGAGCCTGCACGCTCATCCTCGGCGCAGACCTCGAGCGCCTCGAGCGGCAACTTGCCGCACTCGACGGTGATCCCGCCAGCTCTCTCGGCGCGATCGCAACGGCCTTCCGTCGCGTCCGCGACTTTCGTCTGCACCTCGATGAGCTGAACGGGCTCCTGTCCGCGCTCGAGGATCGAGCTCGGGAAGCCCGGACGTCCTGGCTGCTCGGCGAGTCGGCTCCGGCCCCGACACAGCTGGCGCGTCGCGGCCGGGCCTAGCCTACGAACGGGTCGACACGATCGCGATCACCGCGAGGGCTCCGCAGACCACGATGATGCCCGCGAGGCCGACGAAGATCGCGGCCAGCGCGAACAGTGGAACCGAGATCGCCATCGCGCCAAGCACCATCTCCTTCTGATGGTCGCGCTTGCGCTTCAGGGCCTGGACACTCAGGTCGGAGCGCTGCTCCAGCCGCCGCTCGATCCGCTCCACGAAAGCATCGATCAAAGCCGGCTCCAGGTCCTCGCCGACTTCCTTCCGCGCCTCGATCGCTGCGCGTAGCTCGTCTCGCGGGACCTCGGTCACTGCCCGATTGTGCGCGGGTCCCGCATCAGACGCAATGGGTCAGCTCGACCCGGTCCTACGAGAGCGTCTCGCGCGTGAGCTGGGCGACGGCGTCCATGTCGATCTCCTGGCCCGTCACCTCGTGCAGCATCTCGTCGGCGTTCATGCTCATCCCCGTCTCCCAGAGCTCCCGGACGAGCGAGCCCGCCTCGCGCTTCGCGAACCACTCGCTGCCCCAGCGCTCCCGCAGGTGCGTCCGGAACTGCGCCTCGAAGGCCCATGACCGCAGATACCCGGTGACGTAGAAGCCCGCGTCGAGGTCTCCGAGGTAGTCCGCCGCCGACGGCTCGATCTTGAGCGCGTCGCCGAGGATCTCGACGTAGCGATTCGCGAGCTTCGTCGGGTCGTCTGCCTGATGGAACTCGAGCTCGTAGAGGAGCTTTGCCGAGTAGCGCCGCACCATGTAGAGAAGCTGCGTCACGCCCTCGATCTCGAAGTCGTGGGGCTTCGGGAAGTCGAGCCGCTTCGAGAGCCAGGCCGGGTCGTCGGTCAGGTGCTGCATCAGCATCGCCCAGCCCTCGGTGACCGCGACGTCGCCGAGGCGCTTCTCCTCCATGATCAGGTCGGCCGACGTGTTCGCGTAATGCTCAGTGTGGCCGGCCTCGTGGAAGAGGGCGCGCCAGTCGTCGGCGCCGCCCATCGGCTGGATGACGAGGACGACGCGGCCGGGCACCTCGATCGGCGCGCAGAAGGCGCGCGGGCTCTTCTTCGGGCGCTGTTCGACGTCGAGCTCGACGTTCTGCTGCGACTTCAAGTCGATGCCCATGTCGGTGAGCGTCGCCTCGAGCGCCGGCATCATCTTCTCGGCGGGGAACTGCGGATCCCATTCCGGGGCTCGGAACGTGCGGATCACGTCCCAGCGCTTCGCCTCGTCGAGGCCGACTCCGACCCGTGCGCGGAAGAGCTTGTCGGCGGCCTGCTCGAAGACCTGCTCCGTCGAGTCGAGCAGGGCGCGGCATTGATCGGCGAGCTCGTCGAGGCGGAACCCGAACTGCCGGTAGAGGTCGGCGTAGTTCGGCGCATCGAGCCGTTGGACGCCGTCGCGCGCGATGTGCACGCCCTCGGCGTAGAGCGGGTTCAGGTGCTCCTCCGTCAGATCGACGCGGACGTGGTCGATGTGCTCCCGCTTGTCGCGGTCGGGCTCGTTCGCCATCGCCGGCCGCAGCATCCGGAAGGGGATCGTCTCGCCGTCGATCGTCGCCTCGAGGCTCGCTTCGAGCTTCGCGATCTTCTCCGCCTGCTCCCGGGTGAGATCGCTGAGGTAACCCTCCGCCGAGAAGCGCCAGAGCTCGCGGATTCCGCGGTCGCCGTTCGCGCTCTGACCGAGCGCCTGCGCCTGCTCCAGACGCATGAGCTCGGAGTAGCGGTCGTAGATCGGCGCCAGCTCGAGCTCTTCCTTGAGGCCCGCGTAGTGGAGGTAGAATTCCTCGTCGAGCTCGGCGATGAACCGGTCGGCGCGGTCGCGGAAGCGGTCGAGATCGGCTGCGGTCAGGGGAGCGGCTTCGGTTGACACGGGCTCGTAGGATAACGACGTGCGCGAAATCGGCCTCTCAACGGAGCGGAAGACGCAGCTCGTCGAGATCACGCGGGAGGTCGAAGGCGCGCTCGAGGGAGCGGCCGACGCTTCCGCCGTGCTCGTCTTCGTTCCGCACACGACCGCAGGCCTGACGATCCAGGAGCACGCCGATCCCGCAGTCGCCCGCGACCTCGAGGCCGCGCTGGAGCGCATCGTCGGAGACGACTGGGGTTGGCAGCACGTCGAGGACGGCGAGGAGAACGCCCCCTCACACGTCCGGGCAGCACTGGCGGGGCCGCAGCTCGTGATTCCGCTCGCCGACGGCAAGCTCGCGCTCGGCACCTGGCAGGGCGTCTTCTTCTGCGAGTTCGACGGGCCGCGGCAGCGGAAGGTCTACGTCACCCCGCTGACGTGATCGAGGTCGAGCACCTCAGCAAGCGCTTCCGGAAGGTCGTCGCGGTCGACGACCTGAGCTTCAAGGTGCGGCCGGGTGCGATCACCGGCTTCCTGGGCCCGAACGGAGCGGGGAAGACGACAACGCTTCGGATCATCCTCGGGCTCGTCCGGCCGACCGCCGGCAGGGCCACGGTCATGGAGCGTGTCTACCGGCAGCTCGAGTCGCCGACACGCCAGGTCGGCGCAGTGCTCGAGGCAACCGACTTCCACCCCGGGCGCTCTGGACGCAATCACCTGCGCGTGCTCGCTCGGGCAACGGGAATCCCGAGCTCGCGGGTCGAGGAGGTTCTCGAGATCGTGGATCTCAAAGATGCGGGTGGAAGGCGCGCAGGCGGCTACTCGCTCGGCATGCGCCAGCGCCTGAGCATCGCGGGCGCGCTGCTCGGAGACCCCAAGGTGCTCGTTCTCGACGAGCCGGCGAACGGGCTCGACCCGCAGGGGATCCGCTGGCTCCGTGAGCTGCTTCGCTCGCTCGCCTCGGAAGGCCGCACGATCTTCATCTCGAGCCACGTCCTCGCCGAGGTCGAGCAGATCGTCGACGAGGTCGTGATCATCCACCGCGGCAAGTTCGTGGAGCAGGCGACGACGGCCGAGCTCATGGCACGTGCCGCCGGGGGCATCCGGGTCCGAAGCCCGCAGGCGGGGCAGCTTCGCACCGCACTCGAGGAGGCCGGCGTCAAGGTCGCGTCCTCCGAGGGCGACCTGCTCACGGTTGCCGATGCGACGACTGCCAAGGTGGGGGAGATCGCCGCCGCGCAGGGCATCGTCCTGCACGAGCTCGTCGCCGAGAGCTCCTCGCTCGAGCAGGTGTTCATCGACCTGACCACTCCCGAAGGGGAGGTGCCCGATGCGGCTCCTGGCAGCTGAGCTCCTCAAGATTTGGACTGCGCCTCGGACGCTCTTCGGGATCCTGCTCGCGGAGGTCGCGATCGTTCTCCTCGGGGTGATCGGGGCGCTGCATGAGGCGGTGAACGACGTCCGGCTGCCCGACAACCTCGCCCAGGACCTCATCGGCTTCCCGGGCACGGTCGCGATGCTCTTCGCCGTCCTGATCGGAATTCTGATCGCAACGACCGAGTACCGGCATGGGACGATCACGCTTACCTTCCTGGCGGCTCCGGTGCGCGAGCGGGTCATCGGCGCGAAGATCGGCGCGGCAGTGATTACGAGCGCCTTTTTCGTCCTAGTGGCACTGCTCTTGTCGTTGGGGATAGCGCAGATCTGGGTCGGCGGACGGGACGACTACCACTTCGGGAGCAACGAGTACGAGCTCATCGGCCGCGTATTTCTCGCTGCCGCGATCGTCGCAGTGATGGGGGTTTTCATCGGAGCAAGCCTCAAACGGCAACTCGCGGGTGTCATCCTCGTGCTCGGCTGGCTGTTCTTCATCGAGCAGGCCCTCGCGGCTCTCCTCCCGGGCGTGACCGACTACCTGGCGGGACCCTCGGTCTTCGGCATCGTCGGGCATGGCGGAGGCGACTTGCCCTCGTTCCCGCACGCGCTGGCCGTCACCGCCGTCTACGTCGTCGGCCTGGGTCTCGTGGCGATTGCCCTCACGCGTCGGCGCGACATCACGTAGCGAGCGGGCCGCTGACGAGGATCCGAATCGGCGCTGGCCGATAGCCGAGCCGCGCGTTGACGCCCCGCATGCCGACGTTCGACTCGTCGTTCGTGGTGAAGATCTGCTCGATTCCCGCGGCGCGGGCACGCGCGATTTGCGCTCGCTTCAAAGCAGTTGCGATCCCGCGCCGCCGCCAGGGGCGCCGGACCGCGGTCAGCAGGTTCTCGGCAATCGGCGAGGTCGCGCCCCGCCGCCGCATTCCCGTGTATCCGACGACCTCGCCGCCCGCGAGCGCGATGATGCACGTCTCCGGCATCGCGCCCGGCCCTTCGAGATACATGGCGTGCCAGCGCTCGAAGCTCATCTGCTCGAGACCCTCCTGGCTCGGCACGTCGGGCAGCACCTCCGAGTCGAGCTCGTAGAGGACCGGTATCAGCTCGGGATGGTCCGCGAGGGCGACGAGCTCGATCCCGGGCGGAGGGCCACCAGCAAGATCAGCGTCGGCCAGGTCGAGGAGGACCTCGTGCTCGCGACTGACTTCACGAAAGCCGCGCTTCTCGGCGAAGCGACGCGATTCAGCGTCCTCTTCGAGGATGCGGCCCCAGAGCGAGGTGAGGCCGCGGCCGCGAGCATGCTCGGAAAGCGCCCGGTAGATCGTGCCGCCTACCCCCTGGCGCCGGTGCTCCGGCAGGACTCGGGCCATGGCGTAGAGGCCGCCGGCGATCGAAGATGGCCGGCCGACTCCGCAGCCCACAGGCTCGCCGTCGCGAACGGCAAGGAGCCAGGCGCTCTCGCGATCGGTCGCGAAGGTGTGCGCAAGCTCTTCGACGCTGAAGACGTCCCCCGAGACGCGCTCCATGATCGTCGCCCACGCCGCATGCTGGGCGGGGCTCGACGGCGTTTCGAGGCGGAGCTCCACGACGGAACCCTATGCTGCTCGGATGGCTGCGCCTGTCCGCCCAGACGATGAGCTCGACCTCAAGATCGAATCGCTCGCCTACGGCGGGAACGGCGTCGCGCGCTTGAACGGGTTCGTCCTCTTCGTCAAGCGCGGGCTGCCCGGGGACACCGTTCGCGCGCGTGTGACCAGGGTGAAGCGCAACCACGCCGAGGCGCTCGCGGTCGAGGTCATCGAGCCCGGGGCGCCGCGGGTCGAGGCGCCCTGCGAGCACTACCCGGAGTGCGGCGGCTGCCGCTTCCAGGATCTCGCGTACGAGGCGCAGATCGCGGCGAAAGCCGACCAAGTCGAAGATGCGCTTCGCCGGATCGGTCGGCTCGACGATCCGCCGCTCGAGCCGATCGTGCCCGCCGAATCGGTCTTCCACTACCGGAACAAGCTCGAGTACTCGTTCACGCAGACCTCGGAGGGGCCGGCCCTCGGCTTCCACCGCGCAGGGCGCTGGGACGAGGTCCTCGACATTCGCCGCTGCTGGCTGACGACCGATCTCGGGAACGCCATTCGGGAGGCGACGCGCGACTGGGCGCGAGCGCAAGGGCTCGATGCCTACGACCAGACCGAGCACACGGGATTCCTGCGCCACCTCGTCGTGCGCGAGGCCCGGAACACGGGCCAGGCGCTCGTTCAGCTCGTGACCGCTCCCGGCAAGCTCGACGTCGAGAGCTTCGTAGCCGCTCTAACGCCTCTCCCAGAGGTCAGGTCGATCCACTGGTCGGTCAACGACCGCCCGGCGGAGGTGACGAACCTGCCGACGCAGCTGCTCTTCGGCGACGACGCGATCGAGGAGGAGCTCTGCGGCCTGCGCTTCCGCGTGAGCCCGAATGCATTCCTCCAGACGAACACCGCCATGGCCGAGCGCCTCTACGCGCTCGCGCGCGAGTACGCGCAGCTGACCGGCGAGGAGAGCGTGTACGACCTCTATTGCGGGATCGGCACGATCGGGCTCACGCTGGCCCGTGACGCGCTGACCGTCTGGGGCGTCGAGGTCTCGGAGGAATCGGTTGCGTGCGCGCTCGAGAACGCGGACCTGAACGGGATAACGAACGCCGCGTTCTTCGCCGGCGAGGTGGGCGAGGTGATCGCGGACCTCCGTGACCGCGCCGGGGCTCCCGACGTCGTCGTCGTCGACCCGCCGCGCGCTGGTCTCTCGGGGAAGGCTCTACGCAGGATCGCGCGCCTCGAGGCGAAGCGGATCGTGTACGTCTCGTGCAACCCGACGACGCTCGCGGGGAACGTCAAGGAGCTGCAAGCCGAGTGGGGCTATCGCCTCGAGCGCGCGCGGCCCGTGGACATGTTCCCGCACACCCCGCACATCGAGACCGTCGCGCTGCTCACCAGGCCCGAGTCGGCTTAGCCGCGCGCTTTCTCTTTGCTCGTTCGGAGCGAGCCCCACGCGTTCTTGGCGCGGAGCTTCTTCCAGAGCAGGTCCGCGTTCGGCAGCAGGAAGCCGAACGCCAGGAGCGGCAGCGCCGGTAGCCCGCTGAGGTCGAACCCGACAGAGAGCGCCAGCGTGGCTCCGAACGAAAGGGTCATCGCCGCCCACGTCAGCTTGGTGCGCAGGTTCCACCGGTAGGTCGCTCCCAGAAAGAGGGCGAAGAACAGGAGGTCCGGGAGGCCGAGCTGCGCCGTGTTCTGCTCGCCGGGGACCCGGAAGGCGAACGAAAACGTCGTGAACAGCTCTCGCCGGTGGGTGATGATGTGCTTCGTCGGCCCGCGCCAGACCGAGTACGCGTCGACCCAGGGAATGACCACGGCGACGAGCGTGACCCAGGCCGCGGTCTCGAAGTAGCTCAGGAACCAGAACGCCAGGAGCGTGACGGCGGCGAGCTTCGCGAAGTTCGCGAGCACGTCGACGTCGAGGATCTCGAGTGCGGCGGCGAGCACGCCGACCGCGAGCCCGGCCGGGAGCAGGTTGCCGGCACTCCACAGCGGGAGCGCGAGGTAGACGAGGCCGAAGACGGCCGGGATCACGAGGAGGGAGAGGATCGCGACCTCCCACCAGAGCGTGAAGTTCGGCAGTGACTCGGCGAACGCGTAATAGACGCCGAGCACGACGGCCAGCGCGCAAAACGCGACGCCTTGCGGCGTCGCTAGTAGGGCGGAAGCTCGGCCCACCAGGGCCCGAGCGCTTTGAATGCGTTCCAAAATTGTGTCTTCGAGGGCTGCTCGTCGAGCGAGGCGTCGATGTCGGGGACGTAGAGCATCTGGACGGTCGGCGTCCAGTCGTGGATTGTGCCCGCCTCGGCCTCGAGGATGCCGGACAGCGGGAACTCGAGCCGGTTCAGGAAGGCGAGCGCCTCCTCGCCCATGACGACGATCAGCTTCGGCTGGACGATGTGCAGCTCGCGGACGAGGAAGGGCCGAGCCTCGTCCTCGTCCTCGTCTGCGAACTTGAGGCAGTTCGTGCCATAGATCGAGAGCGGGTCGACGCGCAGGCGCTGGAGCGACTTGAGGACGGCCTGGCCGGCTCGCCCGTAAAACGCAACGCCCTCCTGCACCTCCGCAGGCTGGGGACCGTGCTTCAGGAGAAAGACGTCTGCGCGCGGATGGCCGGAGCCGAGCACGGGCACTCGCTCGCCCTTCGCGGCCCGTGCGATCTCGTCGCCGAGCTCGTTGATCTCGGCGATTGCTTTCTTCAGGTACTTCTCGTAGATCTCGTCGGTGGATGCAGGGGTCACGGAGGCCATGTTCCAGTTCTCTCCTAGCGCACTCTTTCCTTGACTTGCGCCACCCACTTCAGCGACTGGAGGTAGGCCAGCGAGCGTGGGCGGCGGAGGATCTCCGCCGAGCGCAGGCTGAGCATGAACTCCTCGGGGCTGTCGAATGCGCGCATGCGCAGGCCGCCGGTGCCGAGCCCCTGTGGGACGTGAGCGTCCGAGCCCGCGCCCATGGTCAGGTTGTACTTGCGCGCGAAGCGGAGGGCTTCGTCGTTGTAGGCCTCGAAGAGCAGGCGCGCGTTGTAGACCTCGAAGACGTCGATATCGGCCAGGTGGCGGTGCAGGATGGCCGGGTCGGCGATCGCGTGCAGGCGATCGAAGGGGTGCGGGACGTAGACGAGCCCGCTCTGCTCCTTGATCGCCTCGATCGTGTCCCCGAAGGACATGCCTTTCGGGATCTCCTCCGAGAGGAAGAGGCCGATCACCTCGCCCTGGCCGTCGGTCTTGACCTCCTCGCCCGGAATGACGATGAGATTCCGGTCGCGCGCGAGCTCGACCGCCTCGAGCGCGCCGCCGAACACGTTGTGGTCGGTGACCGCGATCGCGCCGAGCCCGATCGCCTCGGCCTGGTCGAGGACCTGCTCGACCTCGACTGCACAATCGGCCGACCACGACGTGTGGAGGTGGAGGTCGGCGAGGATCCACTCTCTGTCCGCAAGCGGCTCGTCCGACTTTGCAACAGTCTGTTGCAAAGTGCCCTTCCGGCGGCGACCGAGCCCCGTGTAGATCTCGTCGAGCTCGGCGGCGACGTCGGCGAAGGTCTTGCCCTCGATGCTTCGCCTTGCCTCCTCGGAGAGCTGGCGGCGCAGCGGCTCGTTCTCGGCCAGCCGGGCGAGCGCCGCGGCGGCGAGCTCCGGTTGCTCCCGAACTCCCGGCGGCGAGACGATCGCCGCTCCGGCCGCGGCCGCCTCGAGCGACACGCGGGCGAGACCGTCGAGCGCCGGGACGAAGATCGCGGCCTCGTTGAGGATCGCGGCCCGGGTTCGACCGTCGCGGGCGGTGCGCACGTGCGCGCGGCCACGCAGCCTGGCCGGGATCGTCGGCCGCCCGGCGAGCGATTTCGTGCGCACGAAGACGAGCTCCCAGTCGGGCAGCTCGCGCATCGCGCGGAGAACCGCCCTCAGCAGCGGGCGCTCCGCCGGCCGCCACTCGAGGACGACGAGCTGCCGCTTCGGCGCGGGCCGGAAGAGCTCCGCGTCCACGCCGTCGCCGAGGATCCGGTACTCGCCGGGGAATCGTTGTGCGGCCGCGTGCGCGGACTCCGGGGAGGCGGCCACGAGCGCATCGGTGCGCGTAAGCAGGCGCTCACGCTGCGCGCGGCCCGGCGGGTAACCCAGGCGCTCCGGCGAGAAGAAGCTGGCGACGGTCAGTGCTCGCGCATCTCGGAGTGCCACGTAGGAAAGGCTCGGCAGCCCCGGCTCGAAGCCGTGCACGACGTCGAAGCCTCCCCGGGCGAGCGCCAGCGAGAGGTTCGCCCGCACTCCGACAGGGAGCCCGATACGACTGCGGCGCGAGATCGGGACCGCCGGGCCGACTGCGATCAGCGGCGCATCCGAGCCGTCGCGGAGAGAGCGGCGGCCCGCCGCGAGGTCGGTTGCCCGATTCGAGGGGGCAAGAACAGTCACCGAGTGGCCGCGATCGCGCAGGGCTCCAGCGACTCCAGCAACGTGCTCGTTGACG
Organism: Actinomycetota bacterium; assembly: GCA_038040395.1. Classification (GTDB taxonomy): domain Bacteria; phylum Actinomycetota; class Thermoleophilia; order Gaiellales; family Gaiellaceae; genus VAXT01. The sequence continues at coordinate 67,620 of JBBPIJ010000005.1, read as the reverse complement.
TCGTGCGGCTGCGACCACGCAAACGGGGTCACGAGGCAAATGCGGAGGGCCACGTCGTCCGAGTCTAGTCGCCTGCTCTAGAGTTGGAATGTGCCTGCGGCCTCACAGGAAGAGAAGCGTCGCCAGATCCTCGACGCGGCCGTACGCGCCTTCGCGCGCAAGGGGTACCACGCGTGTCGCGTCGGCGAGATCGCCGAGGAGGCGGGTGTCGCCTACGGCCTCGTCTACCACTACTTCGGCTCGAAGGAAGAGGTGCTCGAGACGATCTTTCGCGACACGTGGACGCAGATGCTCGCCCGCATCTCAGAGGTCGCCGATTCCGATGAGCCCGCGGGCGAGCAGGTGCGCAAGGTGACGGCGCTCCTGCTGCGAACGTGGCACCGCGACCCCGATCTCGTCCGCGTGCTCGTGCACGAGGTGACTCGGAGCCCGGAGCAGCTGCCGCGGCAGATCGACGAGATCGGTCATGCCTACGAGGCGCTCGAGCGGATCGTCGTCAACGGGCAGCGCAGCGGGGAGTTCAGGGACGACCTCGACCCCCAGCTCGCGGCCACGATCTTCTACGGCGCGCTCGAGGAAGTCCTCACCGGCTGGGTGATGGGGCAGCTGCCCGACAGCGACGAGGACATCGCACGAGCGGAGCAGACCGTCACGGGCGTCATCTGCGACGGCCTCGCGAACCGCTCCTAGCTTCTCGAACCTTCTGAAATCTCTGTCGGTGCAACAGTAAATCCTGCTGCGATTGATTCGTCAATCAACGTCGAGGAATTACAGATTGATTTGTCAGTCAGCTGTGGAGAATCTACTGAAAATTTCAACCCCGATAATTGCGCTTGCAATTTCTGACATCGGGAATACAATGCCCGCGGTTTCGCCGCTCCGAAATCGGTGCGGCTCCCTCGGATCTCACACATTGCCAGGGAGGGCAAAATGACCAAGCGAGTGCTCGCGCTACGCGAGGGGCTGCAGCGCGGCCGCCTCGGACTGCTTCTAGCCGGACTGCTCATTGCCACGCTTTTGAGCGCGGTGCAGGCCCCGGCAGTTGAGAGCCCAGTACCGGTCGCATCCGGCTGGACAACGGTCAAATTCCCCGGGCCGCAGCCCGCCTGCACCGGCGTCGGCTTCCAGGGCTCCGTCTACTACGACCGGCTCGACTGTGGCTTCGGATACGTCCAGGTGACTGAGACGAATCTCGTTCAGCCGAACCGATCGGTCGTCAAGGTCAGCTTCATCGACTCGAGCGGGGTCACCCGCAATACCCAGACCACCACCGCGCGGACTGCCGACAACGCCTGGCAGTTCAACATCACGCCGGGGGCGAACTGGACACCCGGGACAGTGACCGTTCGCGTCACCGAAGTCGACGTGGACGGCGGTGGAGGCGCGCCAAATCAGGTTGGAAACTTCGGCGAGACCTCGTTCATCCTCAACCAGCTCGGCGCCTCGCTTGGCGTGCTGGGCTCTCCTCAACCGGGCGAAGACGTGTCTGTGTCGGGCAACATCTACGAGATCGACCAGATTCCGCCGCTCGCGGCGCCCCAGCAGCAGGGCGTCCCGGCGATCTTCCGCCTGCGGGCTGTGCTGCCCGACGGCAGCATTCGCGGGCCGTTCGCCCCGATCACGGCCAACTCGAGCGGGGACTTCACCGCGACGATCCCCGGCTCGGCGACCGACGGGCTGACCGCGGACGCGAGCACGAATTACGAGATCGCGCTCAGCATCGAGGCCGTGAACGCGACCTACACGGATTTCCTTACGGGGGCCTGGGCGGCCGACCGTGCGGGCGCGGCGCCGCTCGTGATTACGATCCCGCCCCCGACCCTGATCGTCCAGAACAGCTTCGTCTCGGCAGTCGGCTGGGTGAAGCCGGGCGATAGCTACCCGTCCCGCGTGTTCGTCAAGAACTACACGCCGAACGCCGCGGCGAACGTACAGGTGACGATCCCGGCCGCCGACGGGATGGTCTTCACGAACGCGACGCCGGCGACCGGCGCCGACGGCACAGCCGCGTCCACAGCGACCTCGGTCACATGGACGATCCCCAGTGTTCCGGCAGGCACGAGCGCAGGGCCTGCCGTCAAAACGCTCGTCGTCGACGCCCGCGCTGACACGATCGGGGAGGACGCGCAGATCGTCTGGAAGAACCTCTCGACGACCGCGACGCTGACCTACACCGGGGGGCCAAGTGGCCTGACGTCGGCGAGCCACGGGCCGAAGGTCATTCCCCCGAAAGAGACCTTCGACACTGCCCGCTATGGCGATCGCCCGTTCCCCGTCGTCCCCGTCGATTGGTTCGAGCGCAAGCACGAATCGACGCACACGGGTGACCGGCTCGCGAAGGTGATCAACTCGCCGGGCGTCGCGGGCTCGACGTGGAACCTCTACCAGGAGATGTCGTACGGGCAGCTCTTCCCGAACGGGACCGTGCCCTCCGCCGGTATCGCCACGAAGGGCTGGGCCTACGGTCCGGGCTTCGACTTCACGACACCGGCGCCTCAGGGCGCGTGTGCCGGCACGAGCTACAAGGACTTCCGCGACACCGCCCTCTACCCGGAGCGGATCCACGACGGCTGGTACCAGATGCCCGGTGACACCCAGTACTACGGCGGTGACAAGTTCAGCGCCGGCTCGCTCGCCGGGGCAATCGGCGGTGTTGGTCTGCTCTTTGCGATCGACGACGCCTGCGGCCCGACGGGCAAGGCCGTCTACGACGCCGCGCAGATCGCCGATCCGGAACTCGACTACTCGGACTACGACACCGACAAGGACGGCGTCGTGGACTTCTTCATGATGGTCTTCCCCGGCCTCGGCGGAAACGGGGCATCGCAGCTCAACGTCCCGCCCTACGACAACATCTGGCCACATTCATCGAGCCTCGAGTTCTACTACTCCGATCCGGCGACGGGGCTCAAGGGCTACATCTCCGACGACCAGCTCAAGAACCTCAAAGGCGAGCCGGTCTACTACACAACCTCGGCTCGTACTGCGACGACTACGGCCATGACCGCCTGGCCGGTTTACGTTCGGGTCGGGCCGTACAACGTCAACCCCGAGTCGGCCGTCGAGCACGCGAGCGTCATCTCGCATGAGTACGGGCACTCGCTTGGTCTTCCCGACTACTACTCGCTGGGCGACCGCGAGACGTACGGCGACTGGAACCTGATGGCGACGGACAAGTCGCAGAACATGGACAACCACGCCATTCAGGAACTCGGCTGGATGGTCCCGCGGGTGCTGGAACCCGGTCTAACGACCGTGACCGAGTGGGTCGACTCGAAGGTCAATACGCACCGCATCGACTGGAAGGACGCGAACAACAACCCGTACACGCTCTCCGGGCCGGGTGTGAACAACGGCGAGGGCTACGTCGCCAAGCTGCCGTCTCGGCAGATCATCGACCCGGCCGAGGTCCCCTCTCCCGCGCATGTCTGGTGGTCGCGTTCGGGTAACGACTTCGGATGCACGCCGCAGGGCGCGCACAACCTCGACATCGTCCTGCCCGATCTCGAGACCCTCCCGTCAGGCACGCCTGTGACGGTCACCTTCAAGTCGAAGTGGGACATCGAATGGGACTTCGACTACGGGTTCGTGATGATCTCGAGGGATAACGGCGAGACGTATCAATCCTTGCCGTCTCAGAACAACTACACGACGGCGACGTTCAACCCGACCGCGAATGCCTGCCAGGCGCAATACGGCAACGGCCTCACGGGCACGAGCGGATCGTACGACGACGGCACACAAGAGGCGGATCGGCTCATCGGTGTGTACCCGGAGGGTGGCTTCCTCGACGACGAGTACACCTTCTCGTCCGACGGGAGTGCCACCGTGCTCCGCTTCTCGTACGCCACCGATCCTGGCCTCGCCCGGCCGGGCTGGTTCATCGACGACCTGCGGATCACCGCCGGTGACCAGGTCCTCTATGAGACCGACTTCGAGTCCAGCGCCGACCCGGACGACCCGCGCGTCTTCAACGGCGGCTGCAAGGACCAGACCCGGTCGGCGGCGCAGTGCACGGACGGGTGGCAGTACGTTTCCGCCACCGACGGTTCTCCTGCCGACCACGCGTACTACATGGTCCTACGAGACAGGTCCAGCTTCGACCTCGAGGGTAGAGGGCAGAACGACCGCGACCCGATCGCGTTCCTGCCGGGGCTTCTGCTCGTCTACAACGACGAGGCGCACGGCTACGGAAACTTCGGTGTGGACGACCCGCCCGCGGTGAGCCCCCTCGACTCGCAGCCGCAGCCCGGGAGCAACACGCCGAACCTTGGCGATGCAGCGTGGACCGATGTGCCCGGAGACAACTCGTTCTCCGACTCCGACGTCGGGCACACCGATAACTACGCGGATCCGGGAAGCGACGACGGGAACTGGCACTTCCAGTTCAACTGCCTGAGCTTCAACGTCAACTCGATGGCCGGCGAGGAGACGATCGGACCGCTCAACCCACCGTACGACCTCATAGCCAACGTCAGCATCACCGTCGGTGCAGGCTGCGCTCCGTTCGACTACGGCTACGAGGGCGGGAACTTCAACGTCTCGCCGACCGCCGTAGCGCAGGCGAGGCCGAATCCGGCAGTCGTCGGCGAAGAGGTCACGTTCGACGGGAGCGCGTCGACCGACGACGGCCCCTCGAGCGAGCTTAGGTACCGGTGGGACTTCGACGGCAACGGCTCGTACGACGCAACCGGCCAGGTACAGCATCACACCTACACCGCGGGAGGCACCTACAACGCACGGCTCGAGGTAACGGACACGAACGGCACAGGCCTCTCCGACACCGACACGATCGCAGTCGCGGTGATCTCCAGGGCCGATCTTCAGGTAACGAGCCTGGTCGCGAGCAATAGCAACGCGCGCCAGGGCGAGAAGGTCACCTTCACGGCGACCGTGGCGAACAGCGGCGGCAGCACCGCCGCTCCATCTCAGACCGAGTTCAAGCTCGAACCCTCGACGGTGATCGGTGTCGTCGCGACGGGCTCGATCCCGGCTGGCGGCTCACAGCAGGTGGCTGTCGACCTGCGCACGAACAACATGCAGGGCCAGCACGTCATGCGAGCCACTGCCGATGTCACCAACGTCGTCAACGAGTCGAACGAGACGAACAACTCGGCTCAGCGCACCTTCACGATCAAGGGCAACAAGGTGTCGAACGGCTCCTTCGAGCAGTCGAGCTCCGGCAGCGCTCCAGATTCGTGGTCGGGCTCGAGCACCGGAGCCGGGTCGGCCTCTTACAGCCAAAGCGGCGGCACCGAGGGCTCCAAAGCCGCGTCGACGAGCGGGAACGGCGGGAACGCTCTCGTCAACGGATCGCCGAGCTGGACGAGTGACCCAGTGGCGGTAGTGCCTGGCGAGGTGCTCGATCTCGTCGTCTTCGTGAACGTAGCTGGGGCCTCCTCGGCTCCGTCAGCCGGCCTCATCTATCTGGGGCCTCTCGGAAACGTGCTCAACACAGTGACGTTGATCACCGCGCCGCTCTCGACGCAGGGGTTCCGGGCGCTCGAGAACACGGTGACGGTTCCCGCCGGCGTGGCCAATGTGCGCATCGCCCTGAAGGGGTTCGCCCCAACCGATCTGGTGACGACCGGCACCGTCAAGTTCGACGACGTCGGGTTGTTCGCCCACTAGGAACCCTGGGCTTCTCCGCCCGAGGGAGGTGAGGGCCGGTCTGGGACCGGCCCTCACCGTTTTTGGTGACTAGGCTTTCGCGGCCGCGCGCTGCTTCGCGGGCTTGCGCCCGTACTGCTTGATGAAGCGCTCGACCGCGTCGTGCGCGTCGTCGTCCTGGAGCTGCTTCGGCGGCGACTTCATGAGATAGGCGCTCGGGCCTTCGAGCGCGCCGCCGACGCCGTTGTCCAGAGCGAGCTTCGCGAGGCGGACGGCGTCGATCACGATTCCTGCCGAGTTCGGCGAGTCCCAGACCTCGAGCTTCAGCTCGAGATTGAGCGGCACGTCGCCGAAAGCCTTGCCCTCCATCCGGATGTAGGCCCACTTGCGGTCGGTGAGCCACGGCACGTGGTCGGAGGGCCCGACGTGGACGTTGCCCTCACCCAGGTCGTAGTCGAGCATCGACGTGACGGCGTTCGTCTTCGAGATCTTCTTCGACTCGAGGCGCTCGCGCTCGAGCATGTTCAGGAAGTCGGAGTTGCCGCCGACGTTCAGCTGCATCGTCTTGTCGAGCTTGACGCCGCGGTCGCGGAAGAGCGACGTGAGCACGCGGTGCGTGATCGTCGCGCCGACCTGCGACTTGATGTCGTCGCCGATGATCGGCAGCCCGCGATCCGCGAACCGGTCCCCGAAGTAGCCGCCCTTGGCGATGAAGACCGGCATGCAGTTCACCATTGCGCAGCCCGCGTTCAGGATCTGCTCGGTGTACCACTTGGTCGCCTCCTCTGAGCCGACCGGGAGGTAGTTGACGACGACGTCGGTGCCCGTCTCCTTGAGGATGCTGACGACGTCGTCCGTGTCGCCAGGGGCCTTCTCGACGACTTCAGAGATGTACTTGCCGAGCCCGTCGTGGGTCATACCGCGAGAGACGGTGATGCCGGTCTTGGGCACGTTCGCGAACTTGATCGTGTCGTTGGGCTTCGCCCAGATCGCGTCGGCGAGATCCTTGCCGACCTTCGCCTTCGTCACGTCGAACGCGGCCGTGAACTCGACGTCGCGGACGTGATAGCCGCCGAGGTCGACGTGCATCAAGCCGGGGACGAACTGGTCCGGATCTGCGTCCTTGTAGTACTCGACGCCCTGGAGGAGAGAGTTGGCGCAGTTGCCGACGCCGATGATCGCGACGCGAACCTTGCCGCTCCCTCGGCTCTTGCCGTTCTGTGAACCGTTTCTACGAGGCATTGCTTCCTTTCCTGGTGTGGAGACGCCGAGCCGCTCGGAGAGCGACGCGACGACGACTTTGTTCGTGCTGGAATGGCGCTCGCGCGCTGCGGCGTCGAGCTGCCGTTTGAGCTCGGGCGGGACGCGCAGGAGGACTGCGCCGGTATCACCTGGCACAGGCCCTCGTCGGCCACTGGGCGTGAAGTCCACGCCGAACTCCGAGGCCAGAAGATCGACGGCGACGTCGTTCAGGGTGCTCTCACGGCGGGCGACCTCGCGCGCGAGTCGCCGCTTCAGAGTCTTCGGCATCCGAACAAGGATGCTCTTCTGGTCTCGTTTGGCCATTCTGCTAGCAGCGGACTGCTGCTAGCAGATTATCACCGAGTGCGAAGCTGTGCGCGAACTGCTAGCACTCGCTGCACAACCGTGATCCACGCCGTCGCGGTCAGGACGTAGATCGCCCAGGGCAGTGCGCCCCAGGGCGCGAGGACGAGACCGGCGACGATGACGACGACGCGCTCTGCCCGGCTTCCGATGCCAACGTCGCCTTTTAGCCCGAGCGCCTCCGCCCGGGCGCGGGTATAGCTGACCAGGAACGAGCCGGACACTGCGGCGAACGTGAAGGCCACCGCGAGCTCGTTCCCGTCGCGCGTGAACACCAGTGCGATCGCGCCGAGCATGAACCCCTCGCTCATCCGATCGGTCGTCGAGTCGAGGAACGCCCCGAACGGCGTCCCCTTGCCGCTCCGGCGGGCGAGCGCCCCGTCGAGGATGTCCAGGACCGAGCCGATCACGAACAGCACGGCCCCGACCCAGAACGCGAGCAGCTCGGCGCGGTACTCGAAGTAGACGACGACGGCAGCCGCGGCGCAGAGGAGGACACCGGCCGCGGTCAGGGCGTTCGGTGACACGCGCGTGCGCGCGAGGCCCTCCATGGAGCGGGCCGCCAGTCGCCGCACGCCCGTCGTGTAGCCAGCCTTCAGCCGGCCGAGCCCCTCCGTCAAGGCACTAGGCGGGAGCCGGCGAGAGGATGCGCCGAAGGTACTTGCGGTTGAGGATCCCGGCGGCGGCCGCTGCGACGAGGATGCCCGCAAGGATGTCGAGCCAGAAATGGTTGCCCGTCGCCATCACGGAGAACCAGACCCACGCGGGCCAGATCAGCCAGATCGCCTTCAGCCAGCGAGGGCGGACGAGGATCGCGAGCGCGACCCCGATGATGAGGGCGTCGGCTGCATGCAGGCTGGGCATCGCCGCGTAGGGATTCGCGTCGGCTCGGACGATCGCGCTGTCGTGGTTGATGCCGAAGCCGGCGAGCGTGTCCACGAAGCCGAGCTCCGGGAACATTCGCGGCGGCGCAGTCGGGACGAGGACGAAGCCGAGGAGGCCGATGACGTTGGCGAGCAGGAGCGTGTTTCGCACGCGGACGAACGCCTCGTTCCGGCGGAGATAGATCCAGAGGAGGGAAAGCCCCAGCACGGTGAACTGGGAGTGCCAGTACGTCCAGGAGGTCAACTCGTTGAGCAGGCTCGAGGACGCGACGAAGCTCTGGAGCGAGAGCTCCCACAAGCCGGTGAAGCGATGCTCGACATCCGCGATGCGCAGCCCGTTGTGGAAGGCCTTGAACGGATCGCGGTCGGCGATTCCGCGCGTGTAGCGGTACGCGTACAGGAAGCCGAACCAGATCGCGAGCTGGCGGAGAAGGTCTAGAGGCCCATGCGGAAGGATCCGGACTCGGGCGGCCGAGGCGATACCGGACACAGGCCCATTCTAGACTGCCCCGCGGCTTGACCGAGTATTCGGACGACCTGATCGGGTACTACTCCCAGCGCCTCCTGCGCACGTCGGGATACTCGGGCGAGGGCTTTGCGGCCGGTTACGACTCGGACCGCCCTGCTCCGCCGGCGGCTTTGCTCGACGTCCTCTGCCTCGAGGCGGACCTGAAGCGCCCGCGCCTCGTGGTCGACCTCGGCAGCGGAACCGGGTTGTCGACGCGCGCGTGGGCCGAGCGGGCAGACGAGGCCGTTGGGGTGGAGGCGAGCCCGGAGATGCGCCGATTGGCTGAATCGGCGACCTCGGCGGACAACGTCCGCTTCGTCGAGGGCTACGCGCAGCAGACCGGTCTCCCCGACGGCGCCGCCGACATCGTCACCTGCTCGCAGTCCTTCCACTGGATGGAGCCCGAGCCCACTCTCGCCGAAGCCACCCGGATCCTGCGCCCGGGAGGCGTGTTCGCGGCGTACGACTACGACTGGCCGCCGGTCGTCCACCCGGAGGTGGACGCGGCGTACGAGGAGATGCTGGGGCACGTCGGCCGCTTGCGCTCAGGGCCGCGGGGCCGCATGCGCTACTCCAAGGAGGGGCATCTCGAGCGGATGCGAGACAGTGGCCACTTTCGATACACGCGCGAGGTGGTCCTCCACTCACGGGAGCGCGGCAGCGCCCAGCGCGTCATCGGCATGGCGCTCAGCCTAGGCCCGCTGACGGTGCTGCTGAAGGAGGGCGTCAGCGAGGACGAGATCGGGCTCGCCGCCCTACGTGACGCGTGCGAGCGTGCCCTCGGCGAGCGCGAGGTCGAGATGTTCCTCGGCTACCGAATGCGGCTCGGCGTCACGTGACGACCAGCTCCCATCCCTCGGGCAATGAGGGGACATCCCAACTGCGTTCCGGTCGCCAGCGCTCCCAACCGTCACAGAACGGGGCTTCCCAGGCCTCGATGGGTTCGATCACGCGTTCCGCCTCCGCCCGGACGGCCGCAGCTTCGTCGGGTTGAATCACGCCGAGGTCCTGGGCTTCTTCGAACTCGTCCTCATCCAGGAATTCCCAGGATTGGTCCGGGCGGACATGGATGTCGAGTTCTCGGTCGAGGTAGTCGAAGCCGAGAGCGGTTCGCTCGAGCGGACGCTCCAGATTGACGTACCAACCTTCGAATTCGCCTTCGTCCCAGAACAGGAGGACGGAGTGGGCGGCGCCCGGCCCTGGTGAGGCGGAGGGTGTCATTGATGAAGACCCCGTCCTCGAGTGTCCATTCGTCGCGCGGGATTCCCGAGCCGGGTGGGATCCTCATCGGAGTGCCCTTCGGGATGTAGAGCGCGAGCTGCTCCGGCTTGTCTTCCACGACAAGCCAAGGGCGGGCCAGACGCGGCCCTTCCAGATCTCGCGAACGACGACGACGTCGCCTCGCCGGAAGGAGTTCATCCCCCGATCTGCGACATTGACCGGCTTGCCCGAACGAAGCCTGGGTCGTTGATCTTGTGCTTGAGCTCCTTGTGGCGAACGGCGAAGCGGATCAGCGCGGCGAGCTCGTCGTCGGTCGCGCCGTTTCGGAGGGGCGCCTTCAGGTCCCACTCCCGGCGTGAGAAGAGGCAGGTGCGCAGCTGTCCGTCCGCGGTCAGGCGGATCCGGTCGCAGCTCGAGCAGAACGGTTCGGAGACGGGGTTCACGAAGCCGATCTCGCCGGCGCCGTCGGCGAAGCGGAAGCGGCGAGCCGTCGAGGACGCCTTCGCCGGGATCTCCTCGAGCGGCCAGCGCTCTTCGATCAGCGCGCGGATCTCACCGCCCGTGAGCACTTCGTCCTCGCGCCAGGCCTCGTCGGCGTCGAGCGGCATGAACTCGATGAAGCGGACGACGTACGGCTTGCGGCGCGCGAGCTCGGCAAGCGCCGGCACTTCCTCCTCGGTGAAGCCGCGGATCGCGACGCAGTTGACCTTGATCGGACGCAGCTCCGGGTAGCGCTCGGCTTCCGCGAGGCCGGCGAGCACGCGATCGAGCGCGTCGCGGCGGGTGATCTCGGCGAAACGCACGTGCGAGAGCGAGTCGAGCGAGACGTTCAGCCGGGTGAGCCCGGCCTCGACGAGCGGTCCCGCGAGGCGGTCGAGAAGGACGCCGTTCGTCGTCAAGGAGAGGTCGCGCACGCCTGGGGTCTTCGCAAGGAGTGAGACGAGCACGGGCAGGTCACGCCTCACGAGCGGCTCACCGCCCGTCAACCGCACCTCGTCGACGCCCATGGAGGCCAGGACGCGGACGAGCCGCGCGATCTCCTCGTAGCTCAGAACCTCGTCGCGCGGGAGCCATTCGAGCCCCTCCGCCGGCATGCAGTACTTGCAGCGAAAGTTGCACTTGTCGGTCACGGAGACACGTACGCTGTGGATCTCGCGGTCCCAGGAATCTACGAGTGGCTCCATGCTGGGAGCCTAGCGAGGTTTCGGCAGACCGCGTTTCGCGGAAAAACCGGGACACGCCCGCCGGTGCGGCGGTGCGTCAACCTCGAAAGGAGACATCAGATGTCGCAGTGGGAACAGGAAACTCCGGGAACCGATACCCCCGACGAAGGAACCACGCCAGACGAAGGAACCACGCCAGACGAAGGAACCACGCCGGATGAAGGAACCACGCCGGATGAAGGCGGCGGCGGTATGGGCGGCGACGAGGGCGGCGAGTCGAGCGACGCACCCGCCTAGCACCTAGAACCACGTTGGAACAAGAGGGCGCCTCTCGGGGCGCCCTCCTCTTTTGGCCATGTGCGTGCCTGGCACCGGACATGGCTGAAGTAGGCTCGCCGCGTGCCGCTGATCGACGACTGGCTGCCGGAGTTCGACGTCGGCGAGCGGCACGACATCGCGCTGCCCGTCGGCCCCGAGCGCGCGCTCGAGCTCGCGCGGAGCGCGCCGGCCGCGCCGGACGGAATCGTCCGGGCACTCGTCACCGTCCGAGGCATGACAGCCCGCGACGAGAGGATCGAGGGCTTCTTCGCCGCCCATCGCTTCGTCGTGCTCGCTGAGACCGAGACCGAGTGGGTCGTGGGCGCGGTGGGCGCGGTCTGGCGTCCCCGCGGAGGCCTCATCCCTCTCAGCGACGCGGAAGCGTGGCGCGCCGCTGCGGTGCCCGGCACGATCAAGGCCGCCGCGGACTTCCGCGCCGAGCGGATACCGGGCGGCTCGCGCCTGACGACCGAGACCCGCGTCAAAGCGGCCGACGGAAGAGCGCTGCGCGCGTTCCGCCTCTACTGGCTCGCCGTTGGCCCGTTCTCGGCGCTCATCCGCCGCCGCTGGCTACGTGCGATCCTGGTGTCGGCGCGCAAGGAATGAGCTCCTCGCGCGTGTGCGCCGGCGCTGCGTAGTTTGAACGCCGCGGCCACTGTGATACGAAAAGCCCATGTGCAGCCTGCGACGTGCGGGGATCGTCGTCGTCCTCGCGCTCGCTGCGGCGGCACCCGCCCAGGCGGCGGGCCAATGGCTTTCACCGCACGACGTCACCCCGACGGCGGGCCCTGTCAGCACCCCCTCGGTGGCGACGGACTCTCTGGGGAGCGTCTTTGCCGTCTGGGCAAGCGATGGAGCGATCCTGAGCGCCTCGCGCCCTGCCGCCGCCGGCACGTGGGAATCTCCTCAGACGCTCGTGGCGGCCGGGGGAACCGGGCCAAGGATCGCAGTTACTGGAGCGGGAACCGCGATCGCCGTCTGGCTGCGGGCCGGGCTCGTGGAGGCCGCCGTCCGGCCTCCCGGCGCAGCGTGGGGACCGGCGCAGACGATCTCGTCGCCGCTGGACACCGCGCAGTCGCCCCAGATCGCCGTCGACCGCGCGGGCGATGCCTTCGCGGCCTGGGGTCGGGCGCGCGCGGGCGAGCTGTCGATTAAGGCGTCGTTCCGGCCGGTCGAAACGGGTATGTGGGGGTCTCCGGAGCCCGTCACGACTCCACCCGCCTCGGATTACGAGCCGGCGCTTGCCGTCGGCGCGAGCGGTGGCGCGATCGTGGTCTCGACGCTCCCTGACGGCTATCTCGTGTCGTCGTTTCGGAGTGCTGAGGCCCAAGCCTGGGGCTCGCCGCAGACGATCGCTACCGGGGGCGGCATCACGGCGAACGGGTTCGCCTCCGTGGGGCTCGACGATGCGGGCAACGCCGTCGTCGTCTTCGATCACCGAGAAGGTCTCAACTCCGGAGTGGTCGCCAGCAGGCGGCTGGTCTCGGCCGGAAGCTGGGAGCCATGGATCCCGATCGGCCAGGGCAGCAACCAGAGCACGGACATCGCGCTCGACCGCCTCGGGAACGCGATCGCGATCTGGCAGGGAGGAGGGTCGCAGAGCATCATCCAGGCAGCCGCTCTTCCCTTCGGTGGGTCCTGGGGCGCGGCGGAGACCGTCAGCCAGGGCATCACCCATCGCTGGCCCGCGATCGCGCTTGATGCGACAGGCAAGGCCTTCGCCGTGTGGCAGCGCACGACCCAGCCGCCGCCTCCCCCGCCGTACCCGAACCGGCTAACAGGAGTGGAGTACGCGGCGCGGGCGGCCATTCGCCCGGCCGGTGGCCCCTGGCAGCCCTCGCAGGACATCTCGCTGCCGGGCATCGTTGCGACGGACATCGGTGTCGCGGCCGATCCGGCGGGAAACGGGATCGCCGCCTGGCGCCGGCCCGGCGATTTTCTCCAGGTGGCTGCCTACGACGGCGCCGGGCCGGTGCTCGACGACCTGTCGATTCCCGACCACGCCGAACCGGGCGTCCCCGTTGTGTTCTCGGTCGACCCGTTCGACGTCTGGTCGGCGGTCGCGGGAGAGGCGACGTGGGCATTCGGCGACGGCGGGACCGCGACGGGAGACCTGGTCTCCCACGAGTACTCGCCGGGCTCGTATGTCGTCTCCGTCCGGGCGGCGGACTCGCTGGGGAACGAGACGACTGCCTCAGGGTCGATCCTCGTCGGTCAGCCTCCGCCACCTCCGCCCGTGGAACCGCCTCCTCTGCCGCCGCCCCCCGCCACTCGTAGATGCCGGGTGCCGCGGGTCGTCGGCAGGAAGCTTCCCGTTGCCCGGACGCTGATCAGGCGCGCGCACTGCGTGACCGGGCGAATCCGCCGGGCACGGTCGCGGCGCGCGAGGGGCCGCGTCCTCGCCCAAAGCCCGCGCGCGGGCAGACGCGTGCGGGCCGGCACGCGCGTGAACCTCGTCGTCAGCCGCGGCCGCTGACCGTCTCGTAGAGAATCGGGCGCGTGGCGCTTTTCGCGCTCGTTCTCGTCACCGCGGTCTGGGGCGTCACGTTCGTCCAGGTCAAGGATGCCGTCGAGGCCTACCCGCTCTTTGCCTTCCTCGCCGTCCGCTTCGCGATCGCAAGCGCGACGCTCGCCGTCCCAGGGCTCCCGCGGCTTCGCTCGCTCGGGCGTCGCGGCCTCGGCGCGGGCGTCCTCCTCGGGGTGCTCCTCGCGGCAGGATACGCCCTCCAGACCGCGGGCCTCGAGCGGACGACTGCGTCCAGCGCAGGCTTCATCACCGGGCTCTACGTGGTGCTCGTGCCGCTCGTCGCGCTGCTGCTCTTCCGGGAACGAATCGGACGCGCCGTCTGGATCGGCGTCGCGCTCGCCACGGTCGGCTTCGCGATGCTCTCGGGCATCAATGCGGGCTCCGCGGTCGGCGATCTGCTCGTGCTCGGTTGCGCAATCGCCTTCGGATTCCAGATCCCTCTCACGGGTCGCTTCGCGCCGCACTACGACCCGCTTGCGCTGACGCTCGTCCAGATGCTCGTCGCCTTCGTCGGGTTCACCGTGATCGCCGTCGCCCTGGGCGAGCTCGAGCTCCCCCGCGGCGGCACCGTCTGGGCAGCGCTCCTTGTGACGGGAGTCTTCGCGAGCGCGCTCGCCTACCTCATCCAGACCTGGGCGCAGCGCAGCATCAGCGCAGCCCGGACGGCGCTCATCTACGCGATGGAGCCCGTCTTTGCCGGTCTCTTCGGCTATCTCCTGGCGGGTGACCGCCTCGGCGCGCTGGGCTGGGCGGGGTGTGCAGTCATCCTCGCGGGCATCGTCGTCTCTGAGCCCGCAGTTGCGGAAGCGATCAGAACGTCCACTCGCCGTTCTCCTGGACGACCTCGCCGTCGAGCTCGATCCGGCCGCCGTTCCGCAGGTCCTTGACCATGTCCCAGTGCGTCGCGCTCTGGTTCTTGCCGCCGGCGACGCCGAAGCCTGCGCCGACCGCCAAGTGGATCGTCCCGTACATCTTCTCGTCGAAGAGGGTGTTCCTCATGTGCCGCTGAATGCCGGGGTTGCAGCCGATCCCGAACTCTCCGAGGACGCGTGCCCCTTCGTCGCGATCGAGCGCGGTGAGCAGCGCCTCCTCGTTCGCGGTCGCCGATGCCTCGACCACGCGGCCGTTCTCGTACCGCATCCGGACGCCGTCGACGACGTCCGGCTCCTGGACCGCCGGGAACTCGGAGAAGCTGACGACGCCCTCGGTCGAGTCCTCGACCGGGCTATAGAAGACCTCGCCGCCGGGCATGTTCAGATGGCCGTCGTCGACGATGCCCTCGCGGCCCGCGATGCTGAACCGCAGGTCGGTGTCGTGGCCGACGATCCGCACCTCCTCGGCAGGGTCGAAGCGCTCTTTGATCCGCTCCATCTTCCGGCCCTCCTCGTCCCAGTCCAGCAGTACCGCGCCGTAGAGGAATTCCTCGAACGCTCGGAGGCTCATTCCCGCTTCCTGGGCGAGCGCGGAAGTCGGATACCGGCACGTGACCCACGGAATCTCGAGCCCGAGCCGGCGAGAAATCAGGGCGTGAGCCGCGTTTGCGATCGCGTTCTGGTGCTCGCGGCTGAGGTCCGCTCCTTCGCGGGTGTTCTCCGGGGCGCCGATCCGGATCCACGCGTCGCACTCGTCCTCGAGCTTGACGCGGAGCGGGCTGCGCTCGGCCACGAGCTCGGGCGGGGCGGTCTCGGCCCACACGGCCTCCAACGGCCAGTAGTCCATGCCCGAGAAGCTCATCTGGACGACGGGGACGGCCTTCCGCCGCCCGATCGCGCGCACCACCTCCTCGAGCAGCGGTCTTGCGGCCGGGCTCCCCACCACGAGCACCTCCCAGCCGGGCTGGACGTCGACGCACCGGTTGACGAGGAGTTCTGCGTACTGCTCAACACGTGGATCGGTCACTGTCCCCCCTTGCTATACTGACACTTAGATTTCTTGCAATCACAGACTCAAGGAGCAACTCGCATGGCGAAGACCATTGGAATCGACCTCGGCACGACCAACTCTTGCATGGCCGTGCTCGAGGGCGGTGAGCCTACCGTCATCCCGAACGCCGAGGGCGGCCGCACGACGCCGTCCGTCGTCGCGTTCACGAAGGACGGTCAGCGCCTCGTCGGCCCCCCGGCGAAGCGCCAGCAGGTAACGAACCCCCAGAACACGATCTTCTCGATCAAGCGCTTCATGGGCCGGAAGTTCGACGAGGTCTCGGAGGAGATGAAGATCGTCCCCTACGAGGTCGTCCAGGGCCCGAATGGCGACGTGCGCGTCAAGGCCGAGGGCAAGGAGTACGCGCCGCCGGAGATCTCGGCGATGATCCTCCAGAAGCTGAAGACCGACGCCGAGGCTTATCTCGGCGAGCCGGTCGTGGACGCGGTCGTCACCGTTCCGGCCTACTTCAACAACGCGCAGCGCGAGGCGACCAAGGACGCCGGCAAGGTCGCCGGCCTGAACGTCGTCCGCATCATCAACGAGCCGACAGCGGCAGCACTCGCGTACGGGCTCGACAAGGAAGCCGATCAGACGATCCTCGTCTGGGACCTCGGCGGCGGCACGTTCGACGTGTCGATCCTCGAGCTCGGTGAGGGCGTCTTCGAGGTGAAGGCCACGAACGGCGACAACCACCTCGGCGGCGACAACTTCGACAAGGCGATCGTCGACTGGATGGTGGCCGAGTTCAAGAAGGACCAGGGCATCGATCTGGCCGCGGACAAGATGGCCCTCCAGCGGCTCTACGAAGCAGCCGAGAAGGCGAAGATGGAGCTGTCCTCCACGATGACGACGCAGGTCAACCTGCCGTTCATCACCGCGACTCAGGATGGCCCGAAGCACCTCGACCTCCAGCTCACGCGCGCGAAGCTGAACGAGCTGAGCGCCGACCTGCTCGCGCGGACCGTCGAGCCCACCAAGCAGGCGCTCGCGGACGCCGGTCTCGAGCCGAGCGCGATCGACCACGTCGTCCTGGTCGGCGGCATGACCCGCATGCCCGCCGTCGTCGACGAGGTCAAGAAGCTGATCGGCAAGGAGCCCCACAAGGGCGTCAACCCGGACGAGGTCGTCGCCGTCGGCGCGGCCATCCAGGGCGGTGTCCTCAAGGGCGAGGTCAAGGACGTGCTTCTCCTCGACGTCACTCCGCTCTCGCTCGGCATCGAGACGAAGGGCGGCGTGTTCACCAAGCTCATCGATCGCAACACGACGATTCCGACGAAGAAGTCCGAGACGTTCTCGACCGCCGAGGACAATCAGCCCTCGGTCGAGATCCACGTCGCGCAGGGCGAGTCGGAGATGGTCGCCTTCAACAAGACGCTCGGCAAGTTCCAGCTCGTCGGCATCCCGCCGGCGCCGCGCGGACTGCCGCAGGTCGAAGTCACGTTCGACATCGACGCGAACGGGATCATCAACGTCTCCGCGAAGGATCTCGGCACGGGCAACGAGCAGCAGATCCAGATCGAAGGCGGCTCTGGCCTGAACGAGGACGAGGTCGAGCGCATGGTCAAGGAGGCCGAGACGCACCGCGACGAGGCGCACAAGCTGCGCGAGCTCGCGGACGCCCGCAACCTGGCGGAGCAGCTCGCCTACCAGACCGAGCGCACGCTCAAGGAGCATCGCGAGAAGCTCGACGAGTCCGAGGCCTCGACGATCGAGGGCCGGATCATGGAGCTGAAAGGCGTGCTCGAGAGCACGGAGGTGAACGAGATCAAGGCCAAGACTGAGGCGCTCCAGGAGGCGTCGCAGAAGCTGGCCGAGGCCGTCTACGCCCAGGCGACCGCCGCGCAGGCGGGGGCCCAGACCGGCGGGAACGGTGCGGCTGCGTCTGACGACGAGGTCGTCGAGGAGGCCGACTACGAGGTCATCGACGAAGAGGAAGTCAAGAAGTCGTAATGACCGTCGAGCAGCCAAAGGACAACGCCGAAGAGACTTTGCAACAGTCTGTTGCTAAGTCTGAAAGGTCGGCCGAAGAGGTCGAGCTGGAGGCGCTCCGAGTTGAGAACGAGGAGCTGATCGAGACGCTCCAGCGGGTCAAGGCCGACTTCGACAATTACCGCAAGCGGGCCGCGCGCGACCAGGAGAGCCTGGTCGCGCGGGCCGGCGAGCGGATCGTGAAGGAGCTCCTGCCCGTGGTCGACGACCTGGAAAGGGCTCTGGAGGCCGCGAATGCGCACGAGGAGGCGAAGCTCGAGGAAGGCGTCAAGCTCGTCCACCGCCAGCTCGAGCAGATCCTCGAGCGAGAAGGGCTCGCGCCCGTGGAGACGGACGGCAAGTTCGACCCGCACGTGCACGAGGCGCTCCTCACCCAACCTTCCGCGGCCGACGAGGGCGACGTGATCGAGGTGCTCCAGAAGGGCTACCGCCTCGGCGACCGCGTCCTGCGACCCGCGAGGGTGGTGGTCGCGGGGCCGAAGGAAGAGAGCGCCTCCGATGGCGACGAGGCCTAAGTCACTCTACGACGCTCTCGGGGTCTCGAAGACCGCCTCGCAGGACGAGATCAAAAAGGCCTACCGCAAGCTCGCGCGCCAGTACCACCCCGACACGAACGCGGGCGACAAGGAGGCCGAGGAGCGGTTCAAGGAGATCCAGGGCGCCTACGACGTCCTCGGTGATCCCGAGAAGCGCAAGCAGTACGACGCGTTCGGCTCCGCTGACGGCCGCGCGGGGTTCCCGGGCGGCGGCGGGGGCGGAAGCTTCAACTTCGACTTCGGCGACATCTCCGACCTCTTCGGAGGCTTCGGTGATGTCTTCGGCCGCGGACAGACTCGCCAGCGGGCCGGGCGCGGAGCCGACCTCCAGGCCCGGATCAGCCTGTCGTTCGACGACTCGTTGCGCGGGGTGGAGACGGAGATCCCCGTCGAGGCGGAGGCCGCCTGCCGCGAGTGCGGCGGCTCCGGCGCGCAGCCCGGGACGGCTCCGATCGTGTGCCCCGAGTGTAAGGGGCGCGGCGTCACCGTCGAGAGCCAGGGCATGTTCGGCCTCTCGCACCCCTGCCCCCGCTGTCACGGAAGCGGCACGGTCATCGAGAGGCCGTGCCCACGCTGCCACGGGAGCGGCCGCGAGCGGCGGACGAAGCGCTACAAGGTCAAGATTCCCGCTGGGGTCAAGGACGGGACGCAGATTCGCCTCAAGGGCAAGGGCGAGCCGGGCTACGGCGGCGGCCCGCCCGGCGATCTGATCGTCGTCACACGGGTCGCGGACTCTCCGCTCTACAAGCGCCGGGGCGCGGACCTCGAGGTCGAGGTCCCGGTCACGTTCGCCGACGCGGCGCTTGGCGCGAAGGTGGAGGTGCCGACCCCGGAAGGCGCGGTCACGCTCAAGGTTCCCGCGGGCTCCGAGAGCGGCAAGCTGCTGCGGATCAAGGGCCGCGGCGCGCCGAAGCTGAACGGCGCGGGCAAGGGGGACGTCCTCGCGCGCCTGAAGATCTCGGTCCCGAAGAAGCCGAACAAGGCCGAGCGCGAGCTCCTCGAGCAGCTCCAGAAGGTGCAGAAGGCACGCTGATGGACGACCGACCGCGCTACATGATCTCCGTCGCCGCCGAGATCGTCGGCATGCACCCGCAGACCCTGCGGATCTACGAAGCCAAAGGCCTCGTCACACCGCAGCGCACGGCCGGCAACACGCGCCTCTACTCCGAGGCCGACCTCGAGCGGCTGCGCCTCATCCAGCAGCTGACGACCGAGCTCGGCCTGAACCTCGCCGGCGTCGAGCACGTGATCCGGCTCGAGGAGCAGATGCGCCGGATGCAGCGCGCGATGGAGCGGCTCGAGCGCGAGATGCGCGAGCAGATCCAGGAGGTCCACCGCCAGTACCGGCGTGACCTCGTTCCCTATGACCCCGAGAACACAGGATTGGTACGCAGGTGGACTTCAACAAGCTGACGGTCAAATCCCAGGAGGCGATCGCGGCCGCGCAGAAGGATGCGCGCCGTCGCCGGAACCCCGAGATCTACGTGTAGCTGACGTTCATGGTTGAAACCGGTCTCGCCGCGGCAGCCGCATAGCGACGCAGCGCTTGTAGGTCGTCACATTCGTGATTAATGTCGGCGCATGCCCAGGGCAGCGCTTGCCGCCGTCGTGGTAGCTGTGCTCGTGATGCCGGGCGCCGCCGCGGCCCATTCAGGCATCGTGCTTCGGGGTTACGGGACGGCAACCGTCGACGGGGTGCCCGCCGCCGGAGAGTGGGACGCGGCCGGGCGGCACGACTTCAACGCCCCGTTGCCGGCGGAGCTGGGTGGGGGCACGATTCCCGCGACCGTCTACGTGATGAACGATGGCCAGAAGCTCTACGTCGCGCTCAGGGTCGCGAGTGCAAGCACGGCCGGTACGACCTCGTTCCTCGGGGCCTTCGACAACAACCACAGCGGAACGCTCTACGAGCAGGGCGACGAAGTCATGATCTTCGAGCGGAGCGGGCCCGCCACGTCGTTCCAAGACGGCTTCATTAGTCCGATCCCGAACGGATTCTGCTGGTGCATCGATACCGCTTACGGGGGCACGGACGAGCAGAGTGGCGGCTATACGAGAGATGCGGGCGCCTCCTACTACGAGCTCTCTCACCCGCTCGATACCGCGGACGACAGCCACGACTTCAGCGTCGGTCCAGGACGGCGCCTGAGTGTGGGGTTCGACTACGTCACATGTGGTTTCACACAGTGTGCGGTCGTCCAATTCCCACCTCGCGGAACGGCAGGCGCTCCCGGCGACGTGGCCATCGTCTCGACGGACCACACATCGCCCGAGACACAGATCACGAGCGGGCCGGCGGAAGGATCGATTTCCACACCGTCCAACTTCGAGTTCACGTTCGCCGGAACGGACGCGGGAATCCCGCCCGACACGCTGATATACGAGTGCAAGCTCGGCGATCATCCGTACGAGCCGTGCCCGAGCCCGTATCGCGTCCTCTTCGCGGACGAGGGGACGAACATGTTGTCCGTCCGTGCGCTCGACGACTGGGACCTCGCGGATCCGACGCCGGCAGTGCGGAGCTGGCGGGTCGACGGTACTGGTCCGACGCGGCCGAGAGTCGTCGGGCCGCGGGTTACGAGGAGCCGGTCCCCTGTCTATCGCTTCTCGGCGACCGATGCCGTGAGTCGCGCAAACGAGATTCGGTTCCGGTGCTCATTCGACAGTGCCCGGTTACATTCGTGCCCCGCTCGTTACCACCAGCGCCTCCGGCGAGGCCGGCACAAGCTGCGTGTGAGGGCCGTTGACGCGGTGGGCAATGCAGGCCCGCTGGCGACCGTCCGCGTCCTCGGGAAGAAGCGGTGAGAAGGCCGAGCTATAGACGTGTCCCGACGACTAACACCGCTTGTGGCGGCCCGCGCTGTCTGGTCTTGTAATCCTTCGCACGAAGGCGTAACTTCGAGACCGCTGTGAAGCGTTTCGCGCTCGGTCTTGCCGCTCTCGCCGCCACGCTCCTGTTCGCGACGGCCCTCTCGGCCGCGGCCGGCGACCTCGATCTGACGTTCGCCGGAGACGGAACGGTCGTCACCGACTTCGAGGGCGGTGGGTACGACGTGGTTTGGGGGGTCGCGGTCCAGCGCGACCTCAAGATCCTCGTCGCCGGAGAGACGTCGACGGCATCGAGCGACAGCTTCGCGATCGTTCGGTACAACGCGAATGGTGCGCTCGATCCGACCTTCGACGGGGACGGGAAGGTGCGCACGGAGTTCACCGCCTCGTCGTTCGAGCAGTCGGACGGGCTCGCGCTTCAGGGTGACGGGAAGATCGTCGTGGCGGGCTACGTCAGAATTCCCGGCTCCGGCACCTTTGCAGATTTCGCGCTCGCGCGCTACAACCCGGACGGCAGCCTGGACACGAGCTTCGACGGGGACGGAAAGGTTATGACCGATTTTTCGTCGGGGGGCGACTTGGCGTTCTCGGTGGCGCTCCAATCGGACGGCAAGATCGTGGCCGTAGGCATCAGTCAGCAAGGCGTCGGGCCCGCGTCGTTGGACGTCGGGGTCGCGCGATACAACCCCAACGGCTCGCTCGACCCGTCCTTCGACGGTGACGGTAGGGCGGTGACGCCGATCGCGGCCGGGTCGGAAGACCAGGCACTGGACGTTGCGGTCCAGGCGGACGGAAAGCTCCTGGTCGCGGGGAGCGCTTACGGCGCGGGCAACGCGTACAACGGAGTGCTCGTCCGCTACGCAGCCGATGGGAGCCTCGACACGTCGTTCGACGGTGACGGCAAGGTCGTCCTGCCATCCATCGGCTCGAGGCTTGCCCTTCAGAGCGACGGCAGGATCATCATCACCAGTTCCCCCGGCTTCAGCGTCACGCGCTTCAACTCGAACGGGAGCATCGACACGAGCTTCGGCCAGGGCGGAAGCGCGCTTGCGCCTGTTACCGGGTCAGCGTCCGCGCCGGCGATTCAGCCCGACGGCAAGATCGTCGTCGCCGGGTCAGGCGCTGCGGGTCACAACTTTGCGGTGGCGCGGTTCCAGCCGGGCGGAAGCCCCGACCCGAGCTTTGGTTTGGGCGGGGCGGTCGAGACTGTCCTTGGTGGGCCCGCGGGTAGTGACCTGGCAACGGACGTCGGCATCGCGCTGGACGGCAAGATCGTCGTCGCCGGCGGTAGTCGGCCGACCTCCGACGGTCCGTTCGACTTCGCTGTGGCTCGGTACCAGGCTGCGCCTCCGCCCTGCAAGGTGCCGAACGTCCGCGGCAAGAAGCTCGCCGCCGCCAAGACGAGCATCAAGAAGGCGCGCTGCACGGTCGGGAAGGTCGCCCGCAAGGCCTCCAAGCGGGTCAAGAAGGGCCGTGTGATCTCACAGAGCCCGCGAGCAGGCGCGTCCGTGCCGAGCGGCGCCAAGGTGAACCTCGTCGTGAGCAAGGGCCGGAAGCGCTAGCCCTTTCGGTCCAGGGTAGAGGGGAGCTGCCGTCTCCTCGCCCGATAGCGTCCCCGCTCATGTCCGCGACCCACCCCGAAGTTCACGCTGGCGACCGTACTGTCGGCCAGCTCGTCGCCGAGACGATCCGGCTCTACGGGCGCCGCTTCTTCTCCTCGCTCTCGCTCGGGGCGGTCGTCGCCACGTTCAACCAGTTCGCCATCGGCCAGGAGACGGAGATTCAGGCGACGCTGCTCGTTCTCGCCGCTCCCGCCTTCACGCTCGCCTACATCGGCGCCTGTGCGCTCGCGTCCGGGACGCGTCCCGCGCGCCGGGCGTTCCTGTCCGCGTTCGCCCTCGGCGTCGTCGTCTTCCTGCCGGTCGGCCTGCTCGTCTGGATCTTCGTCCTGCCCGCGCTTGCGTGGCTCGCGTACGCCGGGCTCTCGGTTCCCGCCGCGCTGCTGGAGCGCCGCGGCATCCGGGAGGCATTGCGGCAGAGCGGCCGCCTCGCGGGCGCCGACTACGTGCACGCGCTCGGCTCGCTGGCGACGCTCGTCATCCTCTACTTCGTGAGCCGGAGCGCGCTACTGCTCCTCCTGCACGGCCAGGCGGACACGACGCTTCGGACAGGGGCCTTTCTCGCCGACCTCGTGCTCTCGCCGCTCCTCTTCCTCGGCTCGGCACTCCTGTATTTCGACCAGAAGGCCCGGTTAGAGTCGGGCTCCCCACGACAAAGGAGGCGCGATGCCCGTCTACATCATGCTGACGAGTCTGACCGCGCAGGGCGTCCAGACGCTGAAGTCGAACCCGGACCGGCTGCGCGAAGTGAATCGTGACGTCGAGGAGCTCGGCGCGAAGGTGCTCCATCAGTGGGCGACGCTCGGGCCGTTCGATTTCGTAAACGTGATCGAAGCACCCGACGCTGCGACGATCGCACGTGTCTCGATCGCCCTCGGCGCTCGCGGGAGCGCGAAGCTCCAGACGCTGACTGCGCTCGAGATCGACGAGCTGCTCGCAGCCCTGGGCTAGCTGTTGGTGTAGGCGACCGCGATCTCGGCCGCGAGCTGCGCGTTCGCGAGCACGAGCTCGCGGTTGACCCGTAGCGTGCGGCCGTCGCTTGCCTCGTGCAGGAAGGAAAGGACGAACGGGGTGACGGCCGGGCCGGTGAGCTTTCGCTCCTCGGCTGCGGCGAGCGCCTCTTCGATCAGCGGCTCCACGTCGTCCAGCCCGTCGTCCGGCGGCCTCGCGAGGACGAGCGCGGAGTGCCGTCCAAGCCCCCAGTGCGCGCGGGCGACCTGAGCCGCCTCCTCGGCGCTCTCGACTCGAGCCGGGACGGGCGGGCCTCCTCTCGCCGTGTAGAAGAGGGGGAGATCGTCCGTTCGGAAGCCGAGCAGGGGCACGCCGAGCGTCTCCAGCAGCTCCGTGGTCGCGGGCACGTCGAGCAGCGACTTCACGCCGGAGCAGACGACGAGCGCTTCTGTTCGCGCGAGCTCGCCGAGGTCGGCGGAGATGTCCAGGCGCTCTCCGCGGTGAACTCCCCCGATCCCGCCGGTGCCCATGAATCCGATCCCGGCCGCCCGGCATGCCGCCAGCGTGCCGCCGACGGTGGTCGCCCCTACGCCCCCCTGAACGACGCAGGCCGCAAGATCGCGCGGCCCGACCTTGCGCGCTTCCCCGGTGAAGCGCTCCAGCTCGGCCGCGGAGAGCCCGATCCGGATGGAGCCGTCGAGGATGCCGATGGTGGCGGGAGTCGCGCCGGCCTCGCGAACGCTCCGATCGGCCTCGAGCCCGACGGCGAGCCCTTCGCCCGCCGGAAACCCGTGCGCGACAAGGGTTGTCTCGAGGGCGACGACAGGGCCACGCCGTCCGAGGGCGTCCGCGACCTCGCGGCTGATCTCGATCATGGCATCGCCCCGAGCTGGCCGACACAGCGGGCCGCGGCCTCGGCGGCGAGCTCCGGGCCGCCGACCAGGTAGCCGGCCGCAAGCGCATCCCCCGCGCCGGTCGTGTCGACGACCTCCGTCTCGAGCGCCGCGTACTCGTGTCCATCGACGACGAAGCCCTCGGCGCCGCGCTTGAGGACGAGCGTGCCCGGGGGCGTTTCGCCGATCGCCGCGAGCTCACCCTCGTTCGCAAACACGAGCTCGGGTTGGAGCAGTTCGAGTCGGTTCAACAAGCGCTCCGGGCCGTAGGCGGCGATTCCAGCCGCGGTGGCGAGATCGAGGCTGATGCGACCCCCTTGGGCCTGCACGGCGCCGGCTGCCTTCGCGGCCGCCTCCTCGATGGGCACGCGCAAGAGCGAGTAGCCGGAGAGATGCAGCCACTCACAGCCGGCGAACCAGCGCACGTCGAGATCCTCCGCGCGGAGGCCGGGAGCGACTCCTCGGTCGGAGAGCATCGTCCTGGCTCCGTCAGGCGCGACCAGCGAGACGACGACGCCGTTTGCGCCTTCCTCGACAGGCCCGTGGAGCTCGACGCCGCGGCCGGCGAGCTCGCGGGCGGCCAGCTCGCCAGCGCCGTCGGATCCACGCTTGCCGACGAAGTGCGCATCGGCCCCGAGCGACGCGGCCCAGGCGGCGACGTTGGCGGCCTGCCCGCCGGCGCCGACCCGCGTCCGGGCGCTTCCCTCCTGCTCGGGGTTCCCGGAGCCGTCGGTTCGGACGACCACGTCGAGCAGTAGGTCGCCGAGGGTGCAGAGGCGCATCCCTAGGATCGTCGCATGCCACGCCGTCGCGTCGAACAGGGGCTCCTTCTCCTGCCCGCCGCGTTCGCGTTCGGCCTGCTCCTCTTTCGCCTTGCCCGCGACGTGCACGGCAAGCCGCTCGTCGAGGACGAGGCCGTCGCAGGGTTAATCGGCGCCCGCCCGCTTGGCGAGCTGCTCGCAACGGTGGTCTGGGATCGCGGAGGCGCACCGCTGCATTTCCTGCTCGTCCACGTGGTGCTCGCGTTCGACTCCTCGGCCGACGCTCTGCGCTGGGTCTCGGTCGCCCTCGCGGCGGGCGCCGCTGTGACCTGCTTCGAGCTCGGGCGCCGGCTCGGCGGCCCGGTCGCCGGTGCTGCGGCCGCGATCGCGGGTGCGACGTCGGGCCTCCTGACGATCTACGGCAGCGTCGCCCGGATGTACGCGCTGTTCGCATTTGCCGGCGGGCTCGCCACTGTCCTCTTCGTGCGGGCGCTCGAGCGGCGGACGGGCGAGGCCGCGTTCACCGCGGCGCTCGCGGCCTGGCTGCTCCCGGCGGCGCATCCGTACGGTGGCGTCGCGGTCGCGGCCGAGGCGGCGATCGCGCTCTACCTCTGGCGAGGCCGTCCCGTCCGGCCCGCGCTGCCCGTTCTGGCCGTGGGGGCCGCGATGCTTCCGTTCGCCTTCTTCGACCTGCGGCTCGCTCATCGGTTCGAGGTCGGAGGGCAGGGGCAATCGCTCGCGGGGCCGGGCGAGACCTGGCACCAGATCCACCTCGTCGTCCAGGGATCGGCCGGCGGCAGCGGGCTGCCGCTCGTCCTCTTCCTCGCGCTCGCCGCGGTCGGCGTCGCCACGCTCGTCCGCGACCGCCCCGTGGTCGCCGTCCTCATGGCGCTCTGGCTGCTTGCACCGCCGCTTCTCTTCCTGAGTGTGCAGAGCCGCTCCTCTCCGGACCTCTCGCCCCGCCACCTGATCTACGCGCTGCCGCTGTGGGCTGCGGCAGTCGGAGTGGGGGCGGCCCGTCTACTTCGCCGTGCGAGCCTTCCACGTCAAGCTGCCGCGCTCGGGCTCCTCGCGGTCGCGGCAGCGTTTGCATCGACGGGCGTCCACGATCCGCGCGAGCTCGAGTTCCCGGCCGGCATGGGCGCGGAGCGCGAGCTCGCGCAGCCGGCGGCCCGGCTACGAGCCGAGATCCGGCCCGGAGACGTTCTCTTCCCGTTCTCGGCGGTGCACCTGGCGGCGCTGCCCGCATCCGCGCGGGCGACGGGCCTCCCCCGAGCGCAGCCGGAGCTGCTCGCGCGGGCCATCCGCCGGGTGGAGCTGCCCGCGGGATCGCTCTTCGTCTCGGTTCCGGTTGCGACCTCCGACATCCGGATCGACGGACTCAACGCCCGCCTCGGGCCCGGGTTCCGCGCCGAGCGGATCGGGGGCTGGCTGATCCTCGAGCGCCGCGGGCCGCTGGACGACCGGCCGTCGATCGCAGCCGCTATCGCAACGCTCCTCCGCGAGGCCCGGGCTGCGACGTTCGGCCCGTTCCACATCGCTCTCGGCGGCTACTACCAGCTGGGCATCGATGTCGCCGACGGCGCGGAACGACGTCTACGCTTGGACGATGCAGGGTGACGGGCAGAGACGAAGCCGGATGCGGTCGTTCGTGCTCGGCGGGCTTCTCGGCGCCTCGGCGGTGATCGCGACCGTGCGCCGACGCCGGGGCGCTACACGCCGGGCGGACGCGCCGGCGGGTCTCGCCGCATTTGAAGATGCGCCCTGCTACCGGGAGACAGTCGAGAAGGAGCGGCGCGAGCTCTAGGGCAGCTCATCCCCCGCCGGCTAGCTCGTTTCGCGCCAGCTGGATGGTGTGCAGATTGCCCTCGGCGTCCACGACCCCGAGCTGCATGCCGAGGCGCATCGCCTCGGCCGCGAACACGAGGTAGCGAGCCGGCGTTTCCGTCGGCTCCACAGTCCGCAGCACGAGGTAGGGCCCGAAGACGCGCCCCTCGAACGCTTCGTAGGGCACCCGCAGCTCGATCGTCGCCCGCGGAGGGCGGTTGTTGTTGTCGCCCGCGTCGAGCACCCAGACGCCCCGGCCCAGCGAGCTCGCCGATCGGACCGCCGAGAGCGCGAGCTTCGTGTCCGCGCGCGGGACGACGGTCTCGGGAAAGCGACGGTCGCGCTCCCAGGCTCCGAGGAAGAGCGGGTCGTAGCCGAAGAGGACGTCGTCCGGCCGGGCGCTCGCCGCGAGCCAGACTGACGCCGCCTGCCGGGCTTCGATGCGGGCCCTTGCCTCGCCCTCGAAGAGCGTCGGAGTCCGGTGCCAGGCCCAGCCGATCTCGGTGACGAGCAGGACCGCGACCGCGGAGACGAGCACGAGCCGGCGGCGAAACAGCGCGGCGAGCCCGGCCGCCACGGCCGTGCTGAAGAAGGGGAGGGCGAACACCAGGTGCCGCGACTCCGGAGAGGCGGCGTTGCCGAAGCGGGCCAGGCCGAGCAGGAGCGCGGGCACGAGGACGACGCAACCGACGAGGATCCGTTCCGAAGGGCGAAGCCGCCACCAGCCGAGCACCGCGAGCCCGATCACCGGAACGAGCACCGGCAAGAACCCGGACGAAGCATCGCCCGCAACGTCGGCCAGGTAGCCGAGCACCGGCAGGCGATCCCCGCCCTCTCCCACGCCGGCGTCGAGCCGTCCCGCGAGAACCCGGTCGGTGAGCCAGAACGGCATCGCGGCGAGCGCCACCAGCGCCACGGCGGCGAGCCCAGTCTTCGTTCTCGCGCGCGCGAGAACGAAGACTCCCTGCGACGCGAAGACCAGGGCCCCGTACGGATGGCTTGCGATCGTCGCGAGCATGGCGAGCGCCCAGAGCGCCCAGCGGCCCCGCCCGCCGCGCTCGACCGCGACGAGGAGCGCGAGGTACGAGAGCGCGCTGCACAGCAGGAAGAGGCTGTACATGCGCCCATAGACACCGTGGAAGAGCACGAGCCAGCTGGCCGAGGCGAGCGCTGTCGCAACGAGCGCCACCGTGCGGCCGGCGAGCCGGGCCGAGAGGGCGGCCAGCACCGGCACGCTCGCCACGGCGAAGAGCGCCGAGACCAGTCGCAGCGCGGTCAGCCCGCCGTCGAGATGGACGACGACCCACGCGAGCAGGAAGTGGAGCGGAGCGCCGCCACGCTCGGCGTGCACGGTGTGCAGCAGCCCGCCGAGAGAGTCCCGGCCGACGAAGAGCGCGAGCGTCTCGTCCTCGTGAGGAGGCCACATCCGCAGGAAGGCGAGGAAGAACGCCGCGAGGGCAATCGCGCACGCCGCAATTCCGAGCGTGAACCATCGGGGACGAGTCGCGGTCGTGGTCGCCAAAACGGGCGGAATCCCGCACTGGGAGCGGGGTCCGGGAACTTAACACCTCCTGGGGCGTTGCTAGCCTTCGGTCACGTGCCCATCTACGAGTACAAGTGTCCGAAGGGGCACGTCTTCGAGCTGTTCCAGAAGATGTCGGACGAGCCGCCGAAGGTGTGCGAGATCTGCGGCGAGGGCCCGGTCCAGCGCGTGCTCTACCCCGTGGCCGTGCACTTCAAGGGCTCGGGCTTCTACTCGACCGACTACGGCAAGGGCGGCGCGAGAAAGCCGTCCCGCGACGGCGAGAAATCGGAAAAATCGGGCGACTCGAGCTCGGACAAGGGCGAGAAGAAGGAGAAGAACGTCAAGAAGGTGGCCGACGCCGAGTCCTAGCCGCGACAGCCGGAGCCGTACGCCGACCCGGGCAAGGGCGGCTGGGGCGCCGACTGGCCCAGGAACGCGGCGATCGTCCGCCTGGCCTCCTCGTCGAGATTGAGGTAGCCGCCGAAGCCCGACGGCGTGCCGCCGAGGCGGCAGTGCCGCTCCGTCCCGCTCCGTTTCTTGACAAGGGCCAGCTGAATCATCTGACCGGCCGAGAGGTCGGTCGTCAGCGGGCGCATGACGTCGTCGCCGATGAACGGCATCTTGAAGAGCACCCCGGGGCTCGTCAGCTTGGCGAGGAGCGCCTGGATCACCGCCTGCTGGCGCTCGGTGCGGGTGACATCGCTCTCCGCCGGGTTCAGCTTGTTCTCACGGATGCGTGAGTAGACGCGGGCCCGCTTCCCGTTCATGTGCTGCTTGCCCTTGGCGAAACGCCAGCCCTGCCAGCGGTCGCAGCGGGCCTGGGTCTTGAACGGGCAGTCGAACTTGTTCGAGAGGATCGGGCCGGGCACGTTGATGTCCACCCCGCCAACCTTGTCGATCACGCTGGTGAATGCCTCGAAGTCCACGATCACGACGTGGTTCACCTCGGTGAACTGCCGCACCGTTCGGATCGCGAGGGAGCCACCGCCCAGCTGGAAGGCCACGTTGATCTTGTCGAAGCCGTGGCCCGGGATCTCGACCCGCAGGTCGCGCGGGATCGACAGGTAGTTCAGGCGCCCTTTCCCGGGGTCGGTGCGCAGGAGCATGATCGAGTCCGCGCGCCGGAAGCCGTTTCGCTCTGCGATCCGGGAGGAGTGGTCGGTGCCCAGCAGCAGGATCACGGACGGGTGCGAGAGGACGAGCCCGCTCTGCGGCACGAGAGCGGCCTTGGCCGAGGGCGCGAGGCGCTCGTTCGCATCCTTGGCGCCACTGCGGATCGCGAGGTAGCTCGCGATGCCCCACACGATGATGAGAACGAAGACCAGGACGAGCCCGACCAGGATCCGGCGGCGCCAGTTGGCCTTTCCGCTCGCCTTGACCGCCTTCGGTCCCGGGCCTTTGAAGCGGAAGGGTTTCCGGTCGGTTCGGGCCGGCGCGCGCTCCGGTTTCGGCAGCGTCGGCACTCGGCCCTTGACACGCCCGCCCCGGTAGACGCGGTAGGGCTTTTCTCCCTGGGCCATTCGGCGGCGTATCGTAGCCATGTGGCGGACGAGCGGACGATTGGTGTCGACGTCGGCGGAACGAAGATCGCGGCCGGCGTCGTCGACCGAGAGGGTGGGATCGGGCGCCGGGTCGAGTACCCGACTCCGGTCGGTTCGCAGGATGAGTTACTCGCGGGGCTTGACGCTGCGGTCGAGGAACTGTTGGCCGACGACGTGGCCGCGCTTGGCTTCGGGATGCCGTCGACGATCGACCAGCGCTCCGGCCGAGTCGTCTCCTCGGTGAACATCCCGCTCGCCGAGCTCGACTTTCGCAAGCGAATGAGCGAGCGCTTTTCGCTACCGGTCGGGATGGACAACGACGCCAATGCGGCGACGATCGCGGAGTGGAAGATCGGCGCGGGGCGTGGTGCGAGCGACCTGGTCATGCTGACGCTCGGAACCGGCATCGGCGGCGGCCTCATCCTCGGCGGAAAGCCCTATCGCGGCTTCGTCGGCGCGGGCGCGGAGCTCGGGCACCTGGTCCTCGAGTACGGCGGGGAACCGTGCGGACGTGGTTGCGACGGCCACGGCCACTTCGAGCAGTACGCGTCGGGCCGCGCTGCCGATCGTGCGGCCGAGGACGTGCTCGGCCCGGACTCGAAGGCGCGCGACCTGGTCGGCGCCGCGCGCGAAGGGAACGAGGCTGCGCTGGAGGCGATGCGTGAGATCGGGCGCCGGCTCGGCGCCGGGATCGGCAGTCTCGTCAACATCTTCGAGCCGGAGCTCGTCGTCATCGGGGGCGGCTTCGCGAGCGCGCTCGACCTCCTGCTCGATCCGGCGCGCGAAGTCGTCGCACAGGAAGCGCTCCGGCCGGGAAGAGATCTCGTTCGCATCGTTCCGGCCGAGCTTGGGCCGGACGCCGGTCTCGTCGGGGCTGGGTTCGTCGCCTTCGAGGCGCTCGAATAGTGCCGCTGGGGGTCTGCGCGACGCCGATCGGGAACCTCGAGGACGTCACGCTCCGCGTTCTGCGCGAGCTCGGCGAGGCGGACGTCGTCCTCTGTGAGGACACGCGGCGGACGCGGATCTTGCTCGAGCGTCACGGGATCGACGCGCGGCTCGTGAGCTACCACGAGCACAACGAGGCCGAGCGAACCGCCCAGATGCTGCCGCGGCTCGTGGCCGGGGAGCGAATCGCGCTGACGAGCGACGCTGGCCTGCCGGGTGTGAGCGATCCCGGCGCCCGGCTCATCTCGGCGGCGCTCGAGGCGGGGGTGCAGGTGACCGTCCTGCCCGGAGCCTCGGCGGTGGAGACGGCGCTCGTCGCGAGCGGGCTTCTCGGCGAGCGCTTCCAGTTCGTCGGGTACCTGCCGCGCGGTGGGAAGGCGCGGGCCGCCCTGTGGGAGGAGCTCGCGCGCTGGCCGCATCCGGTCGTGGCCTTCGAGTCTCCGCGGCGCCTGCCCGCGAGTCTCGCGTTGCTTGCCGAGGCGATGCCGGAGCGGCCCGTGGCCGTCTGCCGCGAGCTGACGAAGCGTTTCGAGGAAGTGATCCGCGGGACCGCGGCGGAGGTGGCAGCGCAGATCACGGAGCCGCCGAAGGGCGAGATCACGCTGGTACTGGGCGAGCTGGAGCCGGCCTCGGGGGACGAGGGGGATGCGCTTGCGGCGGTCGCCGACCTCGTGCACGCGGGAGCGGGTCGAAAGCAGGCTGCCGACGTTGTCTCACGGTTGACCGGTCGTTCTCGGAACGAGCTCTACCGCGCCTCGCTGTAACCAGATTTGACAACAGCCGACCGGCTCGCTATCTTGGCCTGCGCGTGGTTTTCAAATCAGGCAACAGAGCGATCGTCCTCATGGCCGCTGTGCTCGTGGCGCTCACTCACGCCTCGCGTGCGACGGCCTGGGCCTGGCCCGTCGAGGGGCCGGTGCTCCGTCCGTTCGTCGCCGAGGAAGACCCGTACACGGGCGGCCAGCACCGTGGGATCGACATCGGCGCGCCGACGGGGGCCGACGTGCGGGCTCCGGCGACGGGGATTGTCTCCTTCGCCGGCCGGCTGCCGCGGGAAGGGCTCTGTCTGACGATTCGCACAGCGGACGGGTATTCGGTCACCCTCGTCCACCTCGGGTCGATCGCCTTGCCCGTCGGGACGGCGGTCGGCGAAGGGGAGGTCGTGGGCACGATCGGGCCAAGTGGCGACCCGGAAGGGCCGGAGCCGTACGTCCACCTCGGCATCCGGCTGACCGCCGACTCGAACGGGTACCTCGACCCGCTCTCGCTGCTTCCCGTCCGTCACGCCGGTGGGCTTCCTCCGTCTCAGCAGGCTCCTTCCGAAACTGAACCTGGCGCACAGCCGGCGGCTCCCGTGTCCGTGCCTGTGCTGCCTACTTCCCGGTCGTCGCGCCCGCCTTCGCCGTCGGCCCGTTCTGGGCAGGCGCCGCGCACACGACGCTCGCTGCCGCAGGTCCCTTCGCCCGTGCGTTCCGGGACGGTACCGGCTCCACAGATGCACCGGGCTAGCCCGAAGCGGTCCCGTGGCCTGGCTCAGGCGAGCCGGTCGATGCTCAGGCTTCCGGTCAGCACGCCGGCTCCTTCGACTACAGAGCCCGAGAGGCGCGCCTCGTTCGGCCACCCGCGTATCCACGAGGTAGCCCGCCAAGCCCCGACGAGACGCTCTCCGGAGCGCGTCGGCAGACCCCGCACCTCCTCCAGGCGGGTCATTCTGTTCCCGCTCGGCGCGCTCGGGCTTGCCCTGGTCGCCTTCGGAGCCGTCTGGCGGCGATCTTCCGTCAGCGTGCAGGCGCAGGCGCCGCGAAGGTTTGCCGGGTACCCCCTCCGTAAGATGTCCCCCACTGAGCCCGGCCCGGAGGACCGCCTCGCCCGACCGCCAACAACAACGGATTCTGATCGCCGTCGCGTGGCCGTACGCGGCCGGCCCGCGGCATCTCGGCCATGTCGCCGGCTTCGGCGTGCCCTCCGACATCACGGCCCGGTATCACCGGCTCCGAGGCGATCAGGTGCTGATGGTCAGCGGCACCGACGAGCACGGAACGCCCGTGATGGTCGCCGCCGATCGCGAAGGGCTCTCACCGCGTGAAACCGCGGACCGGTACAGCCGTCTCATCAGGGAAGACCTGCGGGATCTCGGGCTCTCCTATGACCTCTTCACGCGCACGACGACGCAGAACCACTATCGCGTCGTGCAAGACCTCTTCAGGACTCTGTACGAGAACGGCCACATCGTCGAGAAGACGACGCTCGGAGCGTTCTCCGCCTCGACGGGTCACACGTTGCCCGATCGGTACATCGAAGGGACCTGTCCGATCTGCGGCTTCGAGTCGGCGCGCGGCGACCAGTGCGACAACTGCGGGAACCAGCTCGATCCGATCGATCTGAAGAACCCGAGGTCGAAGATCGACGGGACGCCGCCGGTGTTCAAGGAGACACAGCACCTCTTCCTCGACCTGCCGGCGTTCGCCGATCGGCTGACGGAATGGATCGAGGGCCAGAGAGGGTGGCGCCCGAACGTCCGGAATTTCTCGCTCGGCCTGCTCAAGGAGGTCAAGCCGCGCCCGATCACGCGCGACCTCGACTGGGGCGTGCCGATTCCTGTTCCGCCCGAGTACGCCGAGCGTGACGACAAGCGGATCTACGTCTGGTTCGACGCGGTCATCGGGTACCTCTCGGCGGCGGTCGAATGGGCCGCGAATCGCGGCACTCCCGAAGCCTGGCGCGAGTGGTGGCAGGACCCTGACGCCCGCCATTCGTACTTCATGGGCAAGGACAACATCGTCTTCCACACGGTCATTTGGCCAAGCATCCTGCTCGGCTACGGCGAGGGAGGAGAGGTCGGCGCCGGCAAAGGGCGGCTGAACCTTCCCACCGACGTGGTGGCGAGTGAGTTCCTGACGATGGAGGGCAAGCAGTTCAGCGTCAGCAGGGGCGTGGCGATCGACGTCGGCGACTTTCTCAGCCGCTACGACCCCGATCCACTCCGCTACTTCCTCACCGCGGCCGGTCCCGAGACGCAGGACAGCGACTTCACATGGTCGGAGTTCGTGCGCCGAAACAACGACGAGCTCGTCGCGAACTGGGGCAACCTCGTCAACAGGACGCTGACCTCCGTGAGCCGGAGCTTCGGGGCCGTCCCGGAGCCGGGAGAGCTCACCGACGAAGACCGTCGCCTGCTCGACGAGATCGAGTCCGGCTTCGACCCCGTGGCCGAAGCGATCGAAGCGGCCCGGTTCAAGGCGGCGCTTGCCGAGACGATGCGGCTCGCGTCGCTCGTCAACCAGTACACGAGCGAGCAAGCGCCCTGGGCGCTGATCGAGACCGACCGCGAACGGGCCGGCACGATCCTCTACGTGAGCCTCCGGGCGATCGACAGCCTGAAAACCTTGTTCACACCGTTCCTTCCGTTCTCGTCTCAGACGCTGCACGAGCTGCTCGGCTACGAAGGAACGCTCGCGGGGCCGCTCGAGCTCCGCAAGGTCGGCGAGGAAGGAGACGAACACGAGGTGCTGACCGGCGACTACGCAAGCTGGGAGGGAAGCTGGGCGGCCAGCGCCCTCGAGCCCGGCCGGGAGCTGCCGAAGCCGAAGCCGCTCTTCAAGAAGCTCGATCCGGAGCAGGTCGTCGCCGAGGAGGTCGCCCGAATGCAGGAGAGGGCCTCGATCCCGGCGTGATCGATACCCACGCGCACCTCGACGCGTGCGCGGACCGTCCATCGGCCCTCATCCGCCGGGCGCGCGCCGTCGGTGTCGACCGGATTGTCACCGTCGGCACGGGGATCGACTCGTGCCGGGCCGCGCTCGACCTCGCGGATCGACACGAGGAGGTGTTCGCCGCCCTCGGTATCGACCCGCACCAGGCAGGTGACCACGAAGGCTCGCGACTAGGCGAGCTGCGTGAGCTACTCGAGCACGATCGCGTCGTCGCCGTGGGGGAAACCGGCCTCGACTACTACCGCGACCGCCCCTCGAGCGGCCGCCAGCGGAAGCTCTTCGACTCGCAGCTCGAGCTCGCGGCCGAGCTCGGCAAGCCCGTCGTGATCCACACACGCGACGCCGACCGGGACACCGCCGACGCGCTGGCAGGGTTCGCCGGCACCGTTGTCATGCACTGCTTCTCCTCGCCGGGGCTGCTCACGACCGCGGTCGAGCGGGGCTACTACGTCTCGTTCGCGGGCAACGTCACGTACCCGAAGGCGAACGACTTGCGCTCGGCGGCCGCACAGGTCCCGGCCGAGCGGATCCTCGCCGAGACAGACAGCCCCTACCTCGCGCCGCAAGCACGACGAGGCCGCCCGAACGAGCCGGCGAGCGTCGTGCTCACGGTCGCTGCGCTCGCCGGGGCGCGCGGAGAGGACCCGGACGAGCTCGGAGCCCGAATCGACGCCAACGCCTCGGCGGCGTTCTCGCTGCCGTGAGCTTCCCGGTCTCGCCGAACCGGGATCTCGGGCAGCACTTCCTCGTCGACGAGAACATCCTCGGCGTGATCGAGCGCCTCGCCGGGCTCGACGAGAACGACGTCGTGCTCGAGATCGGTCCCGGGCTCGGTGTCCTCACGGCGCATCTCGCCGAGCGCGTTGCGCGCGTCCACGCAGTCGAGCTCGACCGTGCGCTCGAGCCGCATCTCGCCGAGCGGCTGGCGAGTCACGCGAACGTCGACCTCCACTTCGGCGACGCGCTTCGTCTCGACCTCGACGCGTTTCAGCCGCCACCGGGAAAGCTCGTCGCGAACCTCCCGTACAACATCGCGACGCCGCTTGTCGTAGAGAGCCTCGACGGACTGCCGAGCGTCAACCACTGGACGGTGATGGTCCAGCGGGAGGTGGCCGACCGGTTCTTCGCGGCGCCGAGCACGAAGGCCTACGGCGCCGTCTCAGTGCTCGTCCAGCTCGTGACCGAGCGAACAGGCTTCCACCCGGTTTCGCGCACCGTGTTCCGGCCGCAGCCGAACGTCGACTCGGCACTCGTCGCCTTCCACCGGACCGGGCTCCCGGAGGCGTACCCCGAGGTCAAGCGGGTCGTCGAGGCCGCCTTCGCGCACCGCCGCAAGACGCTCCCGAACTCGCTCGAGCTCTCGGGCGTCGCCGCGCGACCGCGCGCGACAGAGGCGCTGGAGGCAATTGGGCGGCCCGCGGACATCCGTGCCGAAGCGCTCGAGCCGCACGAGTTCGTCGCCCTCGCCGAGGCGCTCCGATGAGCGAGGCGCAGGCACACGCCAAGATCAACCTCGCGCTGGTCGTTGGCCCGCGTCGCTCGCCCGGCGCGCACCAGGTGGCGACCGTTCTTCAGCGGATCGACCTCGCCGACCACATCTCCCTAGAGCCGGCCGCGCGTCTGGATGTCGGCGGTTTCCCTGGGGACACACTCGTCCGAAACGCGTTGGAGGCGATCGCACATCGAGCCGGCATCGCGCCGTGCTGGTCTGTTCGCATCGAGAAACGCCTCCCCGTCGCGGCCGGCCTCGGCGGCGGAAGTTCCGACGCTGCGACAGCGCTCCGGCTCGCGAACGAGACGCTTCAGCAGCCGCTTCGTCGGACCGAGCTGCACAAGCTGGCGCACTCGATGGGCGTGGATATTCCGTTCTTCCTTAGAGAAGGACCTCAGCTTGGTCGCGGCGATGGAGCCGCCCTTTCGCGACTCGCGCTACCCCAGGACTACTGGGTGCTTGTCGTGCTTCCAGCCGGTGCGAAAAAGGTCTCGACGAAAGCCGTTTACGACGCGTTCGACAGACGGTCCGGCGAACGCGGCTTTGCGGAACGGCGCGCCATGCTCCGGACGTCGCTTGCCGAGGTGGCGACATCGCTCGATCTGGCGAAGCTGCCGCCGAACGATCTCGCCTCGTCTCCCGTCGCGGACGAGCTACGCGGGCTCGGCGCCTTCCGTGCCGACGTCACGGGTGCAGGCCCGGCCGTCTATGCCCTCTTCGCCGATCGCGACCGGGCCGAAGCTGCCCGACTGGCCGTCGCGCCCCGGGGGCGCACATGGCTGACAAGACCTGCTTGGTAGGTTTGACCGATGCTCGAGCGCGGGGCTCTCATAGAGCACGGGTCCAGCCGAACGGGGCGCTGGCTTCGCGAGCGCCGCATCCGCGTCGCGCTCTGGATCGCCGTCATCGAGGGCATCCTCATCGTCTTCCACGCGATCTCCGTGCCGATCGCTCTCATCGTCGCGGTCGCGATCGTCGTCCTCTACTTCTCGGCCGCCAGACAGCTCCGCTCCGACGTCGTCGGCCAGATCGCCTGGATTGCGGCCGTCTCTCAGGCTCTCGTCATGCTCATTCCGGTCCTCGTGATCATCATCGGGACGGTCACGCTGATCCTCGTCGGAGCCCTTGCCGTCGTCGCGCTCATCCTGCTGTTCTCCGACCGCCGCTGAGGCGTGGCAAACTGAGTTCTCTTTGGGGCGTAGCCAAGCGGTAAGGCAGCGGGTTTTGGTCCCGTGATCCCAGGTTCGAATCCTGGCGCCCCAGCAAACTTCGCGGAATGAGCCCGCCAAATCCCGCAGCTGTCGTCCTCGCCGGCGGCCTCGGCACGCGCATGCGCTCGGCGGTGCCCAAGCACTTCCACCCACTCCTCGGGCGACGGATGGTGGACTGGGTTGTCGAGGCCGGGCGGGCGGTCGGCGCCGATCCCCTCGTCGTCGTCACTTCGCCTGCGGGCGCGGATGCGTTCGACGGGGTCGAGGTCGCTGTCCAGGCCGAGCCCCGCGGCACCGGGGACGCGCTGGCGGCGGCGCGCGAGGCCCTTGCCGGAGTCGAGGGTGACCTGTTCGTACTGAGCGGTGATGCGCCCGCGCTCAGCCCGGAGCTCCTGCGCGATCTCCTCGAGGCCCACCGCCGCGAGGAGGCAGCGGCGACGATCCTGTCGTTCCGCCCCTCCGATCCTCGCGACTACGGGCGCGTAATCCGTGACGAGAGCGGGGCGGTACGGGAGATCGTGGAGGCGGGCGACGCAAGTCCGGACGAGCTCGCCGTGGACGAGGTCAACTCGGCGATCTACGTCTTCGCGGCCCAGCGGATCTGGCCCGCCCTCGACCGGCTCGACACGGCGAATCGCCAGGCCGAGCTGTACCTGACCGACGCCGTTCGCCATCTAGTTGAGAATGGCGAGCGTGTCGCCGCGTACGTCGCTCCCGATCCCGCCGAAGCCGAGGGCGTGAACACGCGCGCCGAGCTCGCGGAGGCGGCTGCCGTGCTCCGCGACCGGATCAACGGGGCGCACATGCTCGCGGGCGTGACGATCGTCGACCCGAAGACGACGTGGATCGAGGCGGACGTCGAGCTCGAGCCCGACTCGACGATCCATCCGTTCACGGTCTTGAGTGGTCAGACCAAGGTCGCCGCCGGCGCCGTCGTCGGGCCGCATGTGGTCGCGGTCGACGCCGTGATCGGCCCCGAGTCGACGGTCGGGCCGTTCTGTTACCTTCGCCCCGGAACGGTTCTCGAAGCGCGCGCGAAGGCCGGAACATTCGTGGAGATCAAGAACTCGCACATCGGCGAAGGTGCGAAGGTGCCGCACCTGTCCTACATCGGCGATGCCGACGTGGGCGAGGAGACGAACATCGGCGCCGGCGGCATCACAGCCAACTACCGGCCGGAGCTCGGCCCGGGCAAGTTCAGGACCGAGATCGGCCGCAACGTCCACACGGCGGTACACAATGTGTTCGTTGCGCCGGTCACCGTTGGCGACAATGCTTGGATTGCTGCGGGCTCGGTCGTCACGAAGAACGTCCCGCCCGGGGCTCTCGCGATCGCACGAAGCAAGCAGGTCAACAAGGAAGGATTCGACGATCGAAGCCGGCACGACTGAGCTGACGCAGCTGCCCGGGCTCGAAGCGCCCACCGCGAGCGCGCAACCGAACCCGGAGCGGTTCATCGAGCGCGGGCCTATGAAGCGCCTGATGCTTTTCTCGGGGAGCTCGAACCGGCCTCTCGCCGACGACATCGCTTCGGAGCTCGGCGTCGAGCTCGGCGAGGTCTCGCTGAAGACATTCGCGAACGACGAGGCCTATTGCCGTTACGGGGAGTCGATCCGCGGCGCCGACGTCTTCATCGTGCAGTCGGGCAGCCCGCCCGTGAACGACCATCTCGTCCAGCTCCTGATCATGATCCAGGCTGCAAAGCTCGCCTCGGCGAAGCGGATCACGGCCGTAATCCCCTGGTTTCCGTACACGCGTCAGGACAAGAAGTCCAAGCCGCGTGAGCCGATCACGGCCAAGCTCGTCGCAGACATGCTCGAGGTCGCGGGCGTCGACCGCGTCCTCACCATGGATCTGCACGCCGGCCAGATCCAGGGCTTCTTCTCCGTGCCGGTCGACCACATGACGGCCCTGCCGCTCTTCGCCCAGTACTACCGCGACAAGGGGCTCTATGGGGACAAGGTCGTCGCCGTCTCGCCTGACGCGGGCCGCGTGAAGATGGCCCGTCGCTTCGGCCAGATGCTCGATGCCGATCTCGCGATCATGAACAAGGTCCGGCCCGAGCACGACACCGCCGAGGTGACGGAGGTGATCGGCGACGTGCGCGAGAAGGTCGCGATCCTGAGCGATGACATGATCCTCACGGGCGGAACGCTGATCGCCGGCGCGACTGCGCTTCGGGAGGCGGGCGCGACCGAGGTCTATGCCTGCGCGACGCACGGGCTCTTCTCGGGCAGTGCGTTCGAGAAGATCGCGACCAGCGACCTCAGCCTCATGACCGTCACCGACACGGTGTCGATCGATCCCGTGAACCGGCCGGAGAAGGTCGACGTCCTGCCGGTCTCGCGCCTGCTCGCGGAGACGATCATGAACGTCTTCGGCGACGAGTCCGTCTCGGCGATCTTCGCCGGCGAAAACCAGTTGTTCTAGTTTCCGCATCGGCAGATAGGGGATGATCACCCCATGTTCCGGCCGAGTTTCATCGGGCTCGTCTACATCGTCGTTGGTGTCGCGGTCGCCGCGCAGAAGCACTACTTCAAGCACCTGGACACGATTCGCCTGATCGCCTCGGCGCTTCTCGCGATCGTGCTGTGGCCGCTCCTGCTGCTCGGGATCGACCTCCACATCACGAAGTAGGAGCGGCACTAGCTACACTTCGCCGCCGAAATGGCCGGTGAACGAGTAAAGCTCGAGGTCAAGGAGCGCGAGGGGCGCGGCTCCGCCGATTCGCGGCGCCTGCGCAGCCAGGGCCTCGTGCCGGGTGTGCTCTACGGGCGCGGGAAGCCGCCCCATCCGTTCTTCGTACACGAACGCGAGCTTCGGCGCGCGCTCTCCGGCGATTCCGGGCTGCACGCGATCCTCGACGTCGTCCTCGACGGCCAGGGGAGCACGCATCCGGCCGTTCTCAAGGACTACCAGCAGGAAGTGCCGAGCGGCAGGCTTGCGCACATCGACCTGCACGAAGTCCGCCTCGACCAGCCGATTCAGACGCAGGTCGCGGTCGAGCTCATCGGCGAGCCCGCGGGCGTGAAGGAAGGCGGCGTCCTTTCTCAAGTGAACCGCGAGCTCAACGTCGAAGCGCTGCCGATGGAGATTCCTGACCACCTCGAGCTCGACGTCACCGGGATGGCGATCGGCGACACGCTTCGCCTAGCCGACCTGCCCGCCCAGGAAGGCGTCACCTACCTGGACGACCCAGAGGAGACCGTGCTCGCGACCGTGACCATGCCCACCGTCTTCGTCGAGCCCGAGCCCGAAGAGGTCGAGGGCGAGGAGCTCGAGGAGGGCGAGCTGCCAGAGGGCGAGGAAGCTCCGGAGGGCGAGGGCGAAGAGGGTGGCGAAGCGCCTGCCGAGGGCGAAGCCGCAGAGGGTGGCGGCGGCGACCAGCCGCAGCAGCAGTCCGAAGGTTAGGAGGGTTTGGCGAAACATGGCTGAGCCGCCGGGCCGCGTCGAAGACGGCCCTGCCGGCAAAGCCGCCAGGGCCTTTGAGTCGGCGTCGCAAGCGACGCCTCAGCGCCCCGAGGCCGGGTCCTCAGTCGCCCCGATAGTTCGACTATCGGGGCTCCCTGCGTCCGCGACCTCGGAACGAGCATCGCACCCCGGCGACGAGCAACGTTCCGCCAAACCCTCCTAGTGCGGCTCTTTCGTCGGGGCGAGCGCGCCTCGACACTCGATCTCCTCGTGGCCGGCCTGGGAAACCCGGGGCGGGAGTACGAGCGCACGCGCCACAACATCGGCTGGCTCGTCGCTGACGAGCTCGTCCGGCGGCACGACGGCTCGTTTCGCTCCAAGTTCTCGGGCCAGCTCGCGGAGGTCCGCGACGGAGAGCGCAGGCTGGCTTTGCTCAAGCCGGAGACCTACATGAACGTGTCCGGCCAGTCGGTCGGCGCTGCGGCGCGCTTCTTCAAGGTTCCGCCCGAAGCCCTGCTCGTCGTCCACGACGACGTCGACCTCGAACCGGGCCGCCTCCAAGTGCGGCTCGGCGGGGGCCTCGCAGGCCACAACGGCCTGCGCTCGATCGCGTCGACGCTGGGCACCCAGGAGTTCCTGCGCCTCCGAATTGGAGTGGGGCGACCGGGCCGGGGCGATCGCCGCCCTGTCGCTGACTACGTCCTGTCCGGGTTCGAGCCCGAGATCGACGTCGAGGCCCTCGTCGCGAAAGCCGCGGACGCAGTCGAGGTCATCGCGCGCGAAGGCCTGGAGCCCGCGCAGCAGCGCTTCAACTGACCCAAACTCGGTACGAATCCGCCACCTCGCCGTCGCTACCCTGAAACCCCCTGAGGGTGGGTGGGGGCTTGGGATGGGGGAGATG
This sequence comes from Actinomycetota bacterium, assembly GCA_038040395.1. Taxonomy (GTDB): domain Bacteria; phylum Actinomycetota; class Thermoleophilia; order Gaiellales; family Gaiellaceae; genus VAXT01. The sequence continues at coordinate 25,714 of JBBPIJ010000005.1, read as the reverse complement.
GCGCCACGACCCTGAGACCAGTCGGTCGCCAACACCCTGCTATCAGAACCGCCAGGATCCTGAGAGGGCCCGCGCGGCTACGATTCGGCCCGCGGAACGGCAGTTCCGTCAGTCGTCATGGACCGACCCGTCCTCCACCCGTTCGTTCGCGAGCTCGCCGACAGCGAGCGCTTCCGCGCGTTCCTCGAGGAGCTGCCCGACACGCGCGCGCGGGTCTCCGAGCCCGCGCTTCCGCTCGTGCTGGCGGCGATCTACGAGGAGCTCGCGCGACCGCTCGTCGTGCTCACGCCCGAGGACGCCGACGCCCGCGACGCGGCCGAGGCGGCCGGCTGGTTCGTCGGCGACGAACGCGTCGCACTCCTGCCGAGCCGCGGCGTGAGCTGGGGCTCGGGGCTCGAACCACCACCGCACCTCGTCGGCGAGCGTGCCCGGGCGCTCGACGTGCTCGCTGCGGGAGGTCTCGTCAGCGCGTCCGCCACGGCTCTCGCCGAAGGGATGCCGCCGCCGGAAGCCCGTCCAGAGACGATCCGCATCGCCCCCGGCGAGTCGACGGGAATCGACGGGCTCAGCCAGCAACTAGGACTGGCCGGCTACGAGCGCGTCGAGCAGGCGCAGGAGCGCGGCCAGTTCGCGCTGCGGGGCGGCATCGTCGACGTCTACCCGACGACCGGTCGCGAGCCGCTCCGGATCGAGTACTTCGGCGACGAGATCGAGAGCATCCGCGCCTTCTCGCCATTTACGCAGCGCACCCTGCATCCAGTGGACACGGCGACTATCTACCCGGCCGCCGAGCGCCGGCTCGACCTCGTGGAACCACGTCTCGCCGACGAGGATGGCGAAGCCCCGCCGGTCCCCGGAGACCTCGTCGTGCCGATCTCTATGGGCCCGGACCTCGTCTGGCTGCCGGATGACGTCCGCAAGGTGTGGGAGGAGGAGCTGCTCGAGCCCGTGTCGCTCGACGGCGCCGTCGAGCTCGATCCGCTCCCTTCCGGCCAACCCTTCGCGTTCGAGGCGCAGCGTCCCGCCATCGCAGCCCGCGGGCTGGCCGAGGCCGAGAACGAGCTCCGGGCGCTCGTGCGCGGGGGGCTACGCACGGCCGTCGTCTTCCCGCACCAGGGCGAAGCGCTCCGAACCCAGAACCTCTTGCGCCGCGTTGAGGCGCGCCTGTTCGAGACCGGCGAGGAGTTGCCGGACGAGGCCGAGCTCCTCTTTGCCGTCAGCCAGGCTCGGCGCGGCTTCGTGTGGCGCGAGCTCGGGCTGGCGCTCCTCCCGGACACGCAGGTCTTCCGCCGCCGCGCGCGAGGCCGCGCAGCACCTGTGGGCCGCGCTCTCCAGTCGTTCGCCGAGCTGCGCACGGGGGACTACGTCGTCCACGAGGACCACGGCGTCGGCAAGCTGCTCGGCTTCGAGACGAGGGAGATCGCCGGCATCACCCGCGACTACCTGCAACTCGCCTTCCGCGGCGAGGACCGCCTGTACGTACCGCACGAGCAGGTCGGCAAGGTCTCGCGCTACATCGGCGCCGACGCCGGCGCACCCGCGCTCTCGAAGCTCGGCGGCAAGGCCTGGCACCTGCTCAAGACGCGCGCGCGCGCAGCGATCCACGAGCTTGCCGGCGAGCTGATCCAGCTCTACGCCCAGCGCCAGAACGCGCCGGGCAACTCCTACGACCTGTCCCAGGACTGGCTCGAGCGCCTCGAGGCGTCCTTCCCGTACCAGGAGACCCCCGACCAGCGCGCGGCGATCGAGGCCGTGAAGGAGGATCTCGAGGCGCCGCGGCCGATGGACCGACTCGTCTGCGGCGACGTCGGCTTCGGCAAGACGGAGGTCGCGGTGCGGGCGGCCTTTGCCGCGGCGCTGAACGGCAAGCAGGCGCTGATGCTCGTCCCGACGACGGTTCTCGCCCAGCAGCACTGGAACACGTTCCGCGAGCGCTACCGCGACTTCCCGGTCCGGGTCGAGATGGTCTCCCGCTTCCGCAAGCCTGCCGACGTAAAGAAGGTGCTCGCCGATTTCGCCGCGGGCAAGGTCGACGTGCTGATCGGGACGCACCGCGTTCTTTCCCGAGACGTGATCCCGAAGGAGCTCGGGCTCGTGATCGTCGACGAGGAGCAGCGTTTCGGAGTCGCGCAGAAGGAGCTGCTCCGAGCGCTTCGGCTCGAGGTCGACGTGCTGGCGTTGACGGCCACGCCAATCCCGCGGACGCTGCACATGTCGCTCTCCGGGCTGCGCGACATCTCCGTGATCGAGACGCCGCCCGAAGGCCGTCGGCCGATCAGGACACACGTCGGCGAGTACGACGAGGAGCTCATCAAGGCGGCACTCGAGCGCGAGGTCGCCCGCGGCGGCCAGGCGTTCTATCTCCACAACCGGGTCGAGACGATCGACGAGGCGGCCGACCGCCTTCGCCAGCTCGCTCCAGGGCTGCGCTACATCGTCGGTCACGGCCAGATGAGGGAGCGGCAGCTCGAGGAGCACATGCTCTCGTTCCTGCGCGGTGACGCGGACGTGCTCGTCTCGACGACGATCATCGAGTCGGGTCTCGACATCCCCCAGGCGAACACGCTGATCGTCGAGCGCGCGGATGCGCTGGGGCTCGCCCAGCTCTACCAGATCCGGGGGCGTGTGGGCCGCTCGGATCTGCTCGCCCACTCCTACCTGTTCTATCCCGACGCGTCCGAGCTCACCCCGGAGGCTCGTGCCCGGCTTGCGACTCTCGCCGACCACACGGAGCTCGGCGCCGGCTTCGCGATCGCCATGCGCGATCTCGAGATCCGGGGGGCGGGGGAGCTGCTCGGCGCGGAGCAGCACGGCCATCTGGCAGCGCTCGGCTTCGAGCTCTACGTCGAGCTGCTCGGAGAGGCGGTCGCCGAGCTGGCGGGCGAGCGGAGGATCGCCCCGCGCCCCGTCCGCGTCGATGCCAGGGTCGATGCCTACGTGCCGGCCGAGTACATCCCGGCCGAGGCGCAGAAGATCGACCTCCACCGCCGCCTCGTGCTTACCGAGTCCGAGGACGAGCTGGCCGAGCTCGAGGCGGCGACGGTCGACCGCTACGGGCCGCTGCCCGAGCCGGTCGGAAACCTCTTCGCGATCCAGGCCGCGAAGCTGAAGCTCGCACTGCTCGGGGCCGACTACCTCATCTTCAAGGGCGGCCGCTCGACCGTCGGCCCGCTCGTCCTCGGCTCCGAGGAGCTGCGCGCGCTACGGGACCGCGTCGATACCGCTATCTACGCAACCGCCCGAAATGAAGTTTCGGTTAAGCACGAGGAGTTCCCGAAAGCGCTGCAATTGGTCGATGCTATACTCGAAACGCGCCGAGCAGCGTAAGTAAATTCGCTGCAAATGGCGCTCTTTTCATGACAAAGCTTCGTTTTCTAGCTCTCATTGCCGTCGTCCTCGTCGGCGCCGCATCCGCGGCCGGCTGCGGCAACAGCAAGAAGAGCGTCGGCGCCAACGACGTTGCGGTCGTCGGCGATTGCGTGATCTCGAAGGAGCAGTTCAACCGTCTCCTCGATCAGGCGAGAGCAAGCTACAAGACCAACAAGCAGCCCTTCCCCGAGCCCGGCACCGAGCAGTACACCGCTCTTCGGAAGCAGGCGATGCAGTTCCTAACCCAGCGCTGCCAGTTCGACCAGAAGGCGGACGAGCTGGGCATCAAGATCAGCGAATCCGACATCGACAAGCAACTGGCGACGATCAAGGCGCAGTACTTCGGCAAGGCCGGGAAGTGCGACGCGGCTTGCGAGAAGAAGTACGAGGCCCAGATCGAGAAGCAGGGCCTATCCGAGCGCCAGGTGCGCGACGACGTCCGAGCGAGCGTCGTCCAGAACAAGCTCTACACGAAGGTCACGGATGGCGTAACGGTCTCCGACAAGGAGATCGACGCCTACTACAAGAAGAACAAGCGGCAGTACGTGCTGCCAGAGAGCCGTGACGTGCGGCACATCCTCGTCAAGAAGAAGGCGCTGGCCGACCAGCTCTACGGTCAGATCAAGAGCGGCGGCGACTTCGCGGTGCTCGCGAAGAAGTACTCGGAGGATCCGGGCTCCAAGACCACGGGCGGCAAGCTGACGGTCTCGAAAGGCCGGCAGGTGCCGGAGTTCGACAAGTCCGCCTTCTCGCTTGCGGTCAACGAGGTCTCGAAGCCGATCAAGACGCAGTACGGCTTGCACATCATCCAGGCCTTGACGAAGATCAAGAAAGCCAGCACCACGCCGCTGTCCGAGGTTCGCCCGCAGATTCGCCAGCAGCTTCTCCAGCAGAAGAAGCAGGAAGAGATGAAGAAGTGGGTCGACGAAGCCTCGGCGGACTTCAAGAAGAAGACGACCTACCAGGTCGGCTACGCCCCGCCTGCAGAGACGACCACCGGCGCCACCCCGACCACGAAGTAGCGGCTTGTCGCTCGCGGACGCGCTCGTCGAGCTCCAGGAGCTGACCGAGCGTCTTCGTAAGGACTGTCCCTGGGATCGGGAGCAGACCGTTCGCACGATCGTCCCGCACACGGTCGAAGAGGCATACGAGGTCGCGGACGCAGCGCTCGCCGACCGACCGGACAAGCTCCTCGACGAGCTCGGCGACCTTCTCTTCCAGGTTTACTTCCTCGCGCTACTCCTCCAGGAGCAGGGACATGGAGACCTGGAGCAGGTGGCGCGCGGGATCCACGGCAAGCTCGTGGCGCGCCATCCGCACGTCTTCGGTGACGCCGAGGCGAAGACCGCAGGCCGCGTCCGGGAGCGGTGGGAGCAGCTGAAGACCGAGCAGGAGGGGCGCGAAGGAATCTTTCACGACGTCCCGGAGACGCTTCCCGCGTTGCTCCAGGCTCGCAAGGTGCAGAGCCGCGCTGTTGCCATCGGTTTCGAGTATCCGGATGTGGCGGGCGCGCTCGAGGATCTCCGCAGCGAGCTTGCCGAGCTCGAGGCCGAGCTTGCCGGAGCCGAAGAGCTCGCTCCGGAACAGCCGCCGGACGAGCGGGTCGCGGAGGAGCTCGGCGATCTGCTCTTCGCCACGGTCAACGTCGCGAGGCGCCTGAACGTCGACCCCGAGCTGGAGCTGCGCCGCGCGAGCGACCGCTTTGTCGCTCGCGTCGAACGGGCGGAGCAGCTTGCGGCAGACTCCGGCGAGCGCTTCGCCGAGCTGGAGCTCGGGGAGCAGGATCGTTACTTCGACCGGGCGAAGGAGGAGCCATGAGCAGCGAGATCGCGGCCGTGCGGGCGCGCCAGATCCTCGACTCGCGCGGGAACCCGACGGTCGAGGTCGACGTCGAGCTCGAGTCCGGCGCCGTCGGCCGGGCCGCGGTCCCCTCGGGGGCTTCGACGGGCCGGTTCGAGGCCGTCGAGCTCCGCGACGGCGATCCTCAGACGTACCTCGGCAAGGGCGTCCAGAAGGCCGTGCAGAACGTACGCGAGGAGATCGGTTCCGCCCTCCTCGGTCTCGACGGCTCGGACCAGAGCGCAATCGACTCCGCGCTGATCACGGTCGACGGCACCAAGAACAAGTCGCGCCTCGGGGCGAACGCGATCCTCGGCGCGTCGCTCGCCACCGCCAAGGCGGCTGCCGCGGATGCCGGCGTTCCGCTCTACCGCTGGGTCGGTGGGGTCGAGGCACATGTGTTGCCTGTGCCCATGCTGAATGTCGTCAACGGCGGGGCGCACGCGGCGAACTCGCTCGACCTCCAGGAGTTCATGATCGTGCCGGGGGGAGCGGAGACCTTCGCCGAAGGCCTGCGCGTGGCCGCGGAGGTCTTCCACACGCTGAAAGCGCTGCTCGAGGAGCGGGGCCTCGCAACGGCCGTCGGCGATGAGGGAGGATTTGCCCCCGACTTCGGGTCGAGCGAAGAGGCAATCGAGGCGATCCTCGAGGCGGCGGAGCGCGCGGGCCACAGCGACCGAGTCGCGATTGCCGTCGATCCAGCGATGAGCGAGCTCCTCGAGGGCGATCGGTATCGCTTCGAGGGCCGGGATGAGTCCTCGGAGGGACTCGCCGACTACTGGGCCGAGCTCGTCGAGCGCTATCCGATCGTGTCCATCGAGGACGGGGCCGGCGAGGACGATTGGGTTGCCTGGAAGGGACTCACCGAGCGGCTGGGCGATCGCGTCCAGCTCGTCGGAGACGATCTCTTCGTCACGAACGTCGAGCGCTTCGAGCGCGGGATCGAGGAGCAGGTCGCGAACGCGATCCTCATCAAGGTGAACCAGATCGGGACGCTGACCGAGACGCTCGACGCAATCGCCCTCGCGCGGGCGAACGGCTACGGCGTCGTGATGTCGCACCGCTCCGGCGAGACCGAGGACACGACGATCGCCGACCTCGCGGTGGCGACGAATGCCGGACAGATCAAGACGGGCGCGCCATCGCGCAGCGACCGAGTGGCGAAGTACAACCAGCTCTTGAGGATCGAGGAGGAGCTCGGCTCGGAGGCCGTCTATCTCGGCTGGGACGCGTTTCCACGCCGCGCGGGCTAACTCCGCCCGAGCTCCGCGGTACGCTGAGCGCCATCGCTGTCGAGACGCCTCGCCGGACGAAGATCGTTGCGACGATCGGCCCTGCCTCCTCGTCGCGCGAGACCCTGCTCGCGCTCGCGGAAGCCGGGATGAACGCCGCGCGGCTGAACATGTCGCACGGCTCTCATGAGGAGCACGCGGAGATCACGAAGCTCGTCCGCGAGGTCGAAGCTGAGATCGGCCGTCCGATAGCGGTCATCGCCGACCTCCAGGGACCGAAGGTGCGGTTGGGCGATCTGCCCGGGCCGGTCACGCTCGAGCGAGGCGACGAGGTCGTCGTCGCGCCACAGGACAGTGCGCGCGGGGATGAGTTGCCCGTCAGCCCGACGGCCGTGTGCGAGGTGCTTCAAGTGGGGCACGAGATCCTGATCGACGACGGGCTCGTCAGGCTGCGGGTCGAGAGTGTCGATCGCGGCCGGGTGCGCTGCGTCGTCGTCGCCGGTGGCATCGTCGAGACCCATAAGGGGGTGAACGTACCGGGCGTACCAGTGCCGATCCCATCGCTGACGCGAAAGGACATGGACGACTTGGACTTCGCGCTCGACCTCGGCATCGACTTCATCGCGCTGTCGTTCGTCCGCTCGGCCGCGGACGTGCGTGACCTGCGCGAGCTGATCACCGCTGCCGGCGCGCATGCGCACGTGATCGCCAAGATCGAGAAGTCCGAGGCAGTCGACGCCCTCGACGCGATTCTCGCCGAGGCCGACGCGATCATGGTCGCTCGCGGCGACCTCGGCGTGGAGATCGGCGCCGCGCTCGTGCCGCTTCTTCAGAAGCGAATCATCCTCGCCTCGCTCGAGCGCGCGAAGCCGGTGATCACTGCGACGCAGATGCTCGAGTCGATGATTCACCAGCTCGAGCCGACGCGGGCGGAGGCAAGCGACGTCGCCAATGCGATTCTCGACGGGACCTCGGCCCTGATGCTGTCCGGCGAGACGGCACGCGGGGATTACCCGGTCGAGGCGGTCGCCTACATGGACCGGATCGCGCGAGCGGTCGAGCCGAGCCTCGGTTACCGGCACCAGCTGCCGGGAGCAAGCGAGGAGCCGACCGTCGGGCAGGCGATGTCGAACGCGGCCTGCGATCTCGCCGAGTCGCTCGGCGCGGAGGCGCTCCTCGTGCCGACGTATACGGGCGGCACCGCTTCTGCCGTCGCCCGGCTGCGTCCGCGCAGGCCAATCGTCGGCATGTCGCATCACGACTACGCGTTGCGGCAGATGGCGATCGAGTGGGGGGTGACGCCCATCTTCATCCCCCAGGCCACCGACGTGGAGGACCTGTGGGCGCGCTCACTCGAAGGCGCGCGCGCGAGCGGACTCGTGACCAAGGGCGATCTCGTCGTGATCACGGCAGGAACGGCAGTCAACCTCCCGGGGACGACGAACGTAATCAAAGTCGACCTGGCCTAACGGGCCGTGTCCTCTCGCCTGTCCATCCCCTAAAGGCGCACCCAGCCTCCTCCCCGCGGCGATCGTACTGGCGAGAGGCGCGCGCGTCTGGAGCGAGATCGTGCCGAGTTTCAGCGCTCGCGCGCAGGACGCTACGCCTCGCCCGCGAAGACACGGCCGAGATGGCCCGTCGCGAACGCAAGAAGCGCTCCCGCCGCCGCCTGCCCCGGGGTCGCTTTCTCCTGCGCTGGCTGGCCGTCGCCATCGTCGGCTTCGTTGCGTTCCTCTACTCGCAGCCGCTGCGCAGCTACTTGTCCACCCGTGACGCAGTCGCGAGCCGTGAGCAAGAGGTCAGGTTGCTTCATGCGCAGAAGCTGCGGTTCGAGCGTCGGCTTGCAACCTCAGACACACCCGCGGCGGTGATGCGGGAGGCGCGTCGCCTCGGCTACGTGAAGCCGGGTGAGCGCCTCTTCATCGTCAAAGGCATCGCCGCGTGGCGCCGCCTGCACGAGCAAAGCTCCCGCTAGCGCCACTGCGTCGCCGTCTACGATCGAAGGATGGACGACCGCGACCTCGTCGAGCGCCAGCTCGGCCGCCGACCTCGCGCATTTCGGCGCGTCGTCGTTCGCTGTCCGTTCGGCGCGCCGGCGGTATCCGAGCAGGCCGCCTACGACGAGTCGGGGGATCCTTTCCCGACGACGTACTACGTGACCTGCCCGCACCTCGTCGCAGCCATCTCGCGGCTGGAGGCAGCGGGCGGCGTCGAGCGCTGGAGCGAAGCGGCGCAAGCTGAGCCGGCCCTCGCCGAGAGCCTCGCCCGCGCGACCGCCGAGCAGCGCCGTGTCCGCGTCGAGCTCGCCGCCGGGGAGGCCGGGCCGGACGACGGGGCTTCGCTGCGGCTCGGCATCGGCGGCTCGCGAAACCCCGAGCAGCTCAAGTGCCTGCATGCCCACGCAGCCTTCGCGCTGGCGCTAACGGGCTACGAGCTGGGCGAGCGGATCCTGGCGGAGATCGACCCACTCTGGCCCCGAACCTGTTGCATGAACACGCGCGGTGCGGCCGTATCATCGAGCGCTCCGACATGAGCACCGTCGCCGTCGAGCACGCCCGCCACCAGTGGGAGGAGGGGCACCGCAAGGTCCAGTCCTACTCGACCGACCGCGCGCTCTTCCTCCACCTCCATGCCCAGGTGAATGCGGTCGTCGACGAGCTGAACCGCCGCGTCGGCCAGACCTTCACGCTCGTGGAGCTCGCCGACGCCTATCAGCGGTCCGACCGCTGGCTCCACGAAGTGCTCGGTCCGGGAGCCCACCTCGCGACCGTTCAGGACGCGGCGTTCTACCTCTACGCCCGCGGCGCCCTCGACTACAAGCCATGAGGCCGCGACGAGAGGCAGACCGCCGGCGAGCCCTGCGCACATGGGCGCTTCGCGGCGCTCTGCTGCTCATTGTCTTTGCGGTAGGCCTGGCTCTCGGTCAGGCACTCGACGATTCCGCTCCGCCGGCAGGGACCCGAACGTCTGTCCGGACGCTCACACCTGGAACGCTAAGCCCGGAGACGGTGACCGTCACGGTCGGCACGGCTCCGTGAGTTTCGGATTCTAGATAATCAGGAAGAAGCAATTTTGATTAGGTTCACTTCATGGCGAACGGGCGAGACACGGAGACGAGACTGCCTGTTCCGGCGAACGAGCCGGACTGGCTGACGCTCGGCCAAGCCGCGAAGTACCTGGGCATGGCCCAGAGCACGATCCGTAAATGGTCCGACAACGGTCGCCTGCCCGCCTTCTACACACCGGGCGGCCACCGCCGCTACCGGCGCAGCGATCTCGACCATTTCCTCGAGCGAGGCGGCTCGGCGGCTCCGCGCAGAGGGGAAGGCCGCCGCCTGATCCTCATCGTCGACGACGACGACCGCCTACGGGAGTTCGTGCGCGTGAACCTCGAGATGGAGGGATATTCGGTCCGCGAAGCCACGAACGCCGACGAGGGGCTGAGGGCGCTCGAGGACGAACCACCCGACCTGATCCTCCTCGACGTGATGATGCCGGAGGTCGACGGCTGGGAGATGCTCCGGCGGGTGCAGGAACGTCACGGCGTCGGCGCGATCCCGGTGATCATGTTCAGCGGCAAGGTCGACGAGCAGTCGCTGAAGACCGCGACCTCGAGAGGAGCGCAGGGCTTCATCGGCAAGCCCTTCAATCCGCAGGACCTGATCGAGTCGACTAAGCAGCTCGTCCCCGCCTAGAGCCCCGCGAGAGGTGCCGTAGTCGACCTCGACACAAGGCTCGAGCGCTGGGTCGTCAACCACCGAACGCACTGGCTCGACGACTTCTTCGTCGCCATCTCGCACATCGGCAACAGCGGGCTGGTCTGGCTCGTCATAGCCGTCATCGCGGCGTTCCTCTGGCGGCGGCCCTCGATCTTCCTGTTCGTCCTGGCCGGCGACCTGCTCGCAGGCTGGGCCTCGTACGGTCTGCGCCTAGCGATCGGGCGAGAGCGACCTCCGCACCGATTCCCCGATCCGCGTCCCCTGGTCGACGTCCCCGTGAGCGACAGCTTCCCGTCAGGCCACTCGGCCTCGAGCTTTGCCTGCGCGGCCCTGCTCGCCTGGCTGACTCCGTTGCCGAAGGTGCCGCTCTTCGCGCTCGCGATGCTGATCGCGTTCTCGCGCGTCTACAACGGCGTCCACTACCCCCTGGACGTGCTGGGAGGAGCGGCCCTCGGGCTCGCGGTCGCTACAGCTCTTCGCCTGCTCGCAGGAGCCCGCCCACGATCAGCGCCAGCGCCGCGATAAGAGCGATCCAGATTCCGATGCCGCGGCCGTCGTTCGGGAAGAAGCGGTCGGGCACGGAGATCAGGCGGATGAGGACGAGAATTGTCGCCAGCGAGCCGATGACGATGATGACGAGGCTCTCGGGAACGGTTGCCGGCAGCTCGATCCCGAACTCGCGAAGCACGACCAGCACGACGACCGCGAGCCCGAGCAGGAAGACGAGCTTCCCGATCGCGCCCGTGTGCCACCCGATCACCGCGATCGTCGGGCCCTCCTCCGAGCCCGCATACCACCCCATGAACACCGAGAGCATGAGCACGAACCCGGCGAGCGCGCTCACCCGCTCCCCCGCGGCCCAGATGCCGCCCGGGAGCGTCAGAAGCATGTCGCGCTCGCGGCCTACGGGGGCCGGAGGGGGCTGGCGCTCAGGGGGATAGGGCTCGGAAGGCTCCACGGTGGTCGAAGTATCTACAAACCGAACGTGCGCTCGATCTGGTGCCAGATCACGATGCTGAGGTAGACGCTCACCGCGACGAGGCCGAGGAGGACGAGCCAAAAGCGAAGCTTGGCGCGCTTGGTCTCCTGTCTACGGTTTCGGTGGACGCGGCGCCTGGCTCGATGCAGCTGATACGCCCGTTGGACGGCAACTGGATCGAGCTGGAGTGCCTCGTCGACCACCTCCGGGCGTCGAGCCGGCTGGGCCATAGGGGGAGTCTAAACGGGGGACTGGCCCTCCATGACCGATCAGGGGTACGTTTCGAGCGGAGATGGAGGGCATTTCCGAGCAGGCGCTCGACGCGCTCGCCGCCGGAGGGCGACGCGCGGCCGAGGAGAACGACCTCGCCGGGGCGTTGCGCGCGCTCGGGGAAGCTGCCCTCGAGGCGACTGGCGCGCACGTTGCCATCATCCGGGTCGCAGGAGGGGACGGCATGCTCGAGGCGCGCAGCGTCGTCTCGCGTTCCGAGGCGCTCTCCGCTGAGCTTGCCGGATCGAGCTTTCCGGTCAGCCAGCTCCCTGCGAACGGGAGCTCGCGGGAGCAGCTGCCGGGAGCGGTCCGGCGGGCCGCTCGACGAGCGCGTGCGGCCGACGTCCTGCTCCTGCCGGCGGGCGCCGACGGAAAGCCGCTCGGCAGCCTCGAGCTGCTCCGCTCCCGCCGGGTGTTCGCGCCCGGCGAGATCGTCGCGGCGCGTTTCGCGGCATCCCATCTCGGCCTCGTCCTCCGCGCGTTTCTCGGCACGAACGGCGCCGCTCAGGATGGTGCTTCGCTCGCGCGGGCTCTCACCCTTGCGGGCGACGCGCTCGCAGTAGGGCTCGACCGGGCCCGCGCTGCCGACGAAGTCGTTCGCATCGCCACCCGCGCGGCGCGCGCTGAGGCGGCTGCTCTCTGGTATCCAGTCGAAGGGGCTCTCGAGCTGCTCGCCGCCGTTGGGCCGATCGACACGCAGCCGGGGCCGCATCTAGCCGGGCGCGCCATGACCGAGCGCGAGCCCGTGCGGCTCGAGCCGGAGGCCGACGCGCTGGGACGTGTGGTGGCCAGCTTCACGCTCGGTCAGCCGCCCGTCGGGATCCTCGAGCTTGCGTTCCCGGTCGGGGCCGTCCCGTCCGCGCCGGAGCTCGATCGACTTGCGACGTTTGCCGTTCGGGCAGCCCAGGCGCTGCGCGCGGGTGAGCGGGCTCAGGCGATGTCGCTCGAGCTCGAGCGCTCGGAGGCGCTCCTGGCCGTCGTCAGCCAGGCGATCGCGGAGCTCTCGCTCGCGCACACCCTGGAAACGGCCGTCGAACGCGTCTCCGAGCTACTTGGCTCGGATCGGGTCGCGGTGTATCTGCGTCGCGGGACCAGGCTGAGCACCGAGGCGGGGCACGGAGTCACCGGCTCGGAGCTCGCGGTTGCCGAGCGACTGCTCGCGCTCGCGTTCGGCCCTCTTCGCGCCCAGGGGATGCTGCACGTGTCCGATGCGCAGGCTGACGTTCGTCTCGAATCGGTGCGGGACGCCGTCAGCGAGGCGCAGATCGACGCCGTGCTTGCCGTTCCACTCGTCGCCCGAGAGGAGCTGATCGGCTTGCTCGCTGCCTATCTCCCGCGCGGTCGCGAGCTGTCGGCGAACGAGTCGTCGCTCCTAGCCGCTCTCGCCAGCCAGCTCGCAGTGGCGGTCCAGAACGCCCAGCTGCACGAGCGAACGGAGCGCCTCGCGTCAGAGCGCGAGGAGGCTCTTGCCGCCGAGCGGGAGTCCGCCAAGCGCCTCCGCGCCCTGTACGAGATCTCGCGCTCGTTCGCCCAGAGCCTCTCGCTTGACGCCACGCTCAAGGCGGTGACGCGCGCGGCCGTGGAGCTCCTCGACGCGGATGCCGCAGTCGTCCGGATGCAGGACGAACGCGGCGACCTGCTCGTCTCCCGCGCCATCCACATCGCCGACCCGCGGCTCGAGGAGCCGCTGCGCCCGCTCGTAACGCAGGACCAGTCCGTGGAGAAGCTTCCGGGCCGGAGGCTCTTCCGAATGGGAAAGCCGCTTGTTCTCGATCCTCGGAGCGCGCGGCGGCTCGGCTCGTCCTACGAGCTGCTCGTGCCCTTCCTCGAGCAGGGCTCGACTGCGGTCGTCGTTCCGATCGCGACCCCGGCCGAGCTGCTCGCGACGCTGACCGTCGTCTCCCTCGACCCGGAACGGCGCCTCGGCAAGGAGGCCGTCGAGACGGCGCTCTTCGTCGCCGGCCAGGCGGCGCTCGCAATCGACAACGCGCGCCTCTATCACCAGCAGAAGGCGTTCGCGGACACGATGGTGCGCTCGCTGCTGCCTCGTGGCCTGCCGGAGGTGCCTGGGCTCGAGGTCGGCGCCGTCTATGAATCCTCCGCGCGGGTCGAGGTCGGGGGCGATGTCTACGACTTCCTGACGCTGCCGGACGGGCAGCTCGCGGTCGTGCTGGGCGATGCCAGCGGCCACGGGGTGGAGGCAACCGCCGACATGGCGCTCGCGAAGTTCGCATTCCGCTCGCTCGTCCGCCTCTATCCCGATCCGGGAGAGCTGCTGGCGCAGGCGAACGAGGTCGCGCTCGGAGAGCTCGCCGGCGGGACCTTCGTGACGATGCTCTGCGTGACGATCAACCCGGAGTCGGGCGAGGTGTGCGCAGCGAGCGCGGGCCATCCCGCTGCGCGCGTGCTCGCCCCGGACGGTGAGGTGACGGCGCTCGCGCCGCGGGGCCTCGCGCTGGGCGTCGAGGCGGGGCAGCGGTACGAGAATCTCCTCGCCACGCTTGCCCCCGGCGCCGCCCTTTGCCTGTACACGGACGGGCTCGTCGAGGCTCGACGCGACGCCGACCTGTACGGGGAGGGCCGGCTCGACGCGGCACTTACGGCCGGCCGGGAGCTCTCTGCTCAGGGTCTTGCCGAGCACGTCGTCGCCGACGCGCGGGCATTCGCCGGCGAGCCCGAAGACGATTACGCGGTCGTCGTCATCCGTCGCATCAGTGGCTGAAGCTCTTCGCGTGGAGGACCGGCCCCCGAGGGCCGCCGAGGGCCGCTCGCTCTCGCCCTCCCTGAACGCCCTCGTCTTCTGCGCAGGGGCGGGCTCGCTTGCGACCGAGATCGGCGCCGCGCGGCTCCTCGCGCCGTACTACGGCAGCTCCACGATCGTCTGGGCGAACGTGATCGGGCTCGTGCTCGCGTCGCTCTCGCTCGGGTACTGGCTCGGAGGGAAGCTGGCCGACCGGCGTCCGGAGCCACGCCTGCTCGGCGGAATCGTCCTCGCCGCCGCGGTGCTGATCGCGGCTGTGCCCTTTGCAGCCGGGCCCTTCCTGGACGTTTCGGTCGAGGGCCTCGATCAGGTCTCGGCCGGAGCGGCGATCGGATCCTTCTTCGCCGTGCTCGCCCTCTTCGCGCCTCCGGTGACGCTCTTGGGCATGGTCGCCCCCTTCGCGATCCGGCTCGCGATCGACGACGTGCGCGACGCGGGCTCGGTTGCGGGCCGGCTCTACGCACTCTCGACCGTAGGCAGCCTGCTCGGCACCTTCCTGTCCGCGCTGGTCACCATTCCGGCGATCGGCACGCAGCGGACGCTGCTCGGGGCGGCGGTGCTCGTGACAGTGCCAGGCGCCGCGCTGCTCGGGCGCCGTTGGCTACTCGTCGCCGTCGCAATCGGAGCGCTGCTCGCGGTCCCGGCCGGAGCCGTCCGAGCCGAGCCGGGGCTCGTCCACGAGCAGGAGTCTCACTACCAGTTCATCCACGTGACCGAGAAGTACGGCGTGCGCCGGCTCTACCTCAACGAGGGCCTTGCGGTGCACTCGATCTGGCGCCGCGACTCGGTGTTGACGGGCGGCGAGTGGGACACATACCTCGCCATGCCGCCTCTGCTGGGACGGCCTCTTCGGCGGGTCGCGATCCTCGGCAACGCAGGCGGGACAACCGCCCGCGCGCTCGGCGTCTTCTACCCGCAGGCCCGTGTCGACGGAGTGGAGCTCGACCCGGCCGTGACCGCCGTCGGCCGACGCTTCTTCGGGCTGGACGACAATCCGCGCCTTCACGTGGTCACCGCCGATGCACGTCCCTTCCTGCGCGGTACGCGCGCACGCTACGACCTGATCGTCGTCGACGCGTACCGGCCCCCCTACGTGCCTTTCTACCTCGCGACCCGCGAGTTCTTCCGGCTCGCCCACTCGCGCCTGGTGCCCGGCGGCGCGATCGTGCTCAACGCGGCGACCACGCCCGGCAACCACAGCCTTGCGGACGGAGTCTCCGGGACGCTTGCTGCGGAGTTCCCGCTCGTGTTGACCTGGCAGGCGCTCCGCTTCAACCAGTTCGTGATCGGCCTCGACCGGGCCGAGCCGAGGCGGCTCCTCCTCGAGCGGCTAGCCGTCGCCCGTGTCCCGGCCCGGCTTCGGCCGCTCCTAGACCTCCTGGCAAGGGACATGAAGACCGCCTCGCCGTCCACCGATCCGTGGACGGACGACCGTGCGCCGGTCGAGTGGCTGACCGACCGGATGATCCTCGAGTTCGCCGCGGAAGGCGGCCGCTTCGAGGAGCACGGGCTGCCGACCGGGCCATGAAGCTCCTGCGGGGGGACGGCCCGCTGATCCGGATCGGCCATCGCGGCGCAGCGGCGCTCGCTCCGCCGAACACGATCGAAGCAGTCGAAGCGGCGCTCGCGATCGGCGTCGACATGGTCGAGCTCGACGTTCTCGGCAGACCCGACCGCACGCTCGTCCTCGGGCACTCGCACCGGGAGCTCGGGGCGGAGCCTGTGGCCCTGGAGGACGTGTTCGCCTTCCTCGCCGAGCGCAGTCCCGAGACGGGGCTCGTGGCAGATGTGAAAGGAGGGGGCTTCGAGCGTGAGCTGGTCGACGCGCTGCGACGGCACGATCTCGTCGGCAGAGCGGTTGCGTCCACGTACGGGCTCGGCACGCTCCGGGCTCTCCGGCGGCTTGAACCTGACCTTATCCGGAGCCGCACGTATCCCCCGAACCGGCTGCGCATCGGCGGTCGGCGCACGTTCTTGCCAGTCGCCGGTCCCCTTCGCATGGGCGTGCGCTGGACGCTCCCATTCCGCATCGAGGCGATCGTCGGCGAGGCGGAGGCGTCGGCCGTCACGCTCGATCACCGGCTCGTCACCCGGGCGGTCGTCGAGCGCTGCCACTCGCTCGGCGTCGCGGTGCTCACCTGGACGGTGAACAGCCGTCGAGCCCTCCGAAAACTCGACGGCTTCGGCGTCGACGGCGTGATCACCGACGATCCGCGTATTTTCGGGGATTAGAGGGCTACACTCCAGTCGTGAGACGCTTCGGCTTTGCCGTTTCTGCCCTCGCCTGCGCTGCGGCAGGTGCGTTCACGGCTGTGGTCCTGGCCGGAGGGGTGAACGCCGCCGGCTTCTTGACCACAGGCTCGACCGGAACGACCACGACCGGGGCGACGACGACCACTCCGGCGCCCTTCCTGATCCCGCCGGGCGTGACGATCTCCGGAATCCCGGTCGGAGGCCTGACTCCCGAGGAGGCCGCCACCGTCGTTCGCGAGCGCTTCGACGTGCCGCTGCCCGTCGTCCTCGACCGCAAGCGCCGACTCGCGCCCACACCGGAAGCGCTGGGGGCGAGCGCTCACGTGGACGAGGCGATCACACGCGCAAGGAGCGCTCCCGCCGGCGCAGAGCTGACGCTGCCGGTCTTGATCGACGGCGACGTCGTGCGCGCCTACTCTCTCTCGGTCTCCCGCCGTTTCAACCGCCGTCCCGCCGACGCCCAGGTCTTCTTGCGCCACCTGAAGCCGGTAGTCGTTGCCGACCGCCCCGGGCTGAGCGTTGACCGAGCAAACCTCACGCAGACGATCGTTGCGCGCCTGCGCAAGACAAGCCGCGCGACGGTGCGGATCAAGTACCGGTCGCCGCGCGCCACGCTGCTGCGGAGCGCTTTCCGCTCGGTGATCGTGATCCGCCGCAACTCCAACCGCCTGCTGCTGCACCGCTACGACCGGCTGCGCCGCACCTTCCGCGTCGCAACCGGCCAGTCCATCTATCCGACTCCGCTCGGGCGCTTCCAGATCCAGGTCAAGTGGCGCAACCCGTGGTGGTACCCGCCGAACTCGCGCTGGGCCAGAGGCCAGAAGCCGATTCCGCCCGGCCCCAACAATCCGCTGGGCACGCGCTGGATGGGGCTTTCCAGCCCCGGCGTCGGCATCCACGGGACTCCGAACCCCGCCTCGATCGGTTACTCGGTCTCGCACGGGTGCATCCGGATGTACATCTCGGACGCTGAATGGCTCTTCAACACCGTCGACGTCGGGACGCCGGTGTTCATCGTCGGAGCCTGATGTCCAGGCTCAAGCTTGCAGGCCAGGTCGGCGCGCTCGGGCTCGTCGCAGCGCTCCTCGGGCTGCTCGTCTGGAAGGTCGTTCAGAACGACAGATCGAGCGTCGCGAAGGACTTCACGCAGGGCAAGCGGCCGATGGCGGTGGACTTCAATCTGAAGCGCCTGAACGGGGATGGTTCCCTCGAGCTCTCGTCGCTCCGCGGAAAGGTCGTCGTCATCAACTTCTGGGCCTCGTGGTGCGAGCCGTGTAAGAGCGAGGCGCCGCGTTTCCAGTCGGCTTTCGAGCGCTACCGGGACCGGGTCGCGTTCGTCGGGATCGACACGACGGACTACTCCGGCGACGGCCGCTCCTTCCTCGACCGCTACGGCGTCAGCTACCCGAACGTTCGCGACCCGAACGGCCGCGTTCTCCATGCCTACGGCGGGCTGCCGATTCCGCGCACGTTCGTCGTCGCGGCTTCGGGGAGAGTGCACGGCTACATCTTTGGCGAGGCCCGCGCGGAGGAGCTCGAGAGCGCGATCAAGCAGGCGCTCGCGGCGTGAGGATCCTAGGAGGGTTTGGCGAAATACATGCTGTGCCCCCGAGCCGCGCTGCTCGCCCCGAGGCCGGGTCCTCAGTCGCACCCAGGCTTACTAGCCTGGATGCTCCCTGCGTCCGCGCCCTCGGAACGACCATCGCGGCCCGGCGACGAGCAGTATTCCGCCAAACCCTCCTGGCGGCCGCATTCGCCGTGCTCGCGCTCGTCGCCGTGCCTGCGGCGATCGCGAGTGAGGAGCAGCCGACCTCCCTGGAGGTCCAGAAGGAGCTCTGGTGCGACGATTGCCAGACGACGCTCGACCAGGCGGAATCGGTCTCGTACACCCCCGAGCTCATCGGCATGATCAACGACCTGATCGCCGCCGGGAAGACGAAGAGCGAGATCAAGCAACAGGCGATCACGAAGTACCGCTACCACGTCTCGCTCGTCTCCTCGAAGTCGGTCGTCGAGCGGACCACGCTCGCCGACCTCGAGGACGAGGTGATGTGTCCCGTCTGCTTCACGACCCTCGACCAGTCGAGCTCGCCGGCGGCGCGCCGGATCAAGACGTTCATCTCACGGCGGATCGCGGCGGGCGACACCAAGGACGAGATCAAGGACCAGCTCGTCGTCGAGTACGGCCCGCAGATCCTCGCCGCTCCTCCGAAGAAGGGCTTCGACCTGCTCGCCTGGCTGCTCCCGATCGGCGGAGTGCTCGGCGGTGCGCTTGTCCTGGCGGCCCTCGCCTGGCGCTGGAGCCGCGTGCGCGAGCCGGCGCCGGCCGTGGCCGCCCTCGATCCCGCTCTCGAGCTGCGGATCGACGATGAGCTCGCCCGCTTCGACGAGGGCTAAGCCATCCTGACAAAGATTCCCCTGGCGTTCCTCGCGGGGCTCGTCTCGGTGATCACGCCCTGCGTGCTGCCCCTCGTGCCCGGATACCTCTCGGCGGTCTCCGCGATCGAGGCCGGAAACCTGGGCCGGCCGGGATCGGCCCGGAGGGTCGCGTTCGCGAGCCTGCCCTTCATCGCGGGCTTCACGGTCGTCTTCGTCGTGCTCGGCGCAGGCGCTGCGGCGATCGGGGGCGTGCTGCCCGCCGACCGGCAGACCGAGCTCGCCGGCTTCATCCTCGTCGTTCTCGGCCTCACGTTCGTCGGCCTGCTGCCCTGGCCGGAGCGAGTCATGGCGCCCGGCCTGCTCGTCGGAGCCCGAAAGCGGGGCTCGAGCGTGCTCCTGGGCGCTGCCTTCGCCGTGTGCGCCGCGCCCTGCATCGGAACGGTTCTCGCCTCGATCCTCGTCCTCGCAGGAGACACGGGGGCCGTCCTCCGGGGCGCGGTCCTGCTCGCGGCGTACGCGGCGGGTCTCGGCGTGGCGTTCCTGCTTGCCGCCGTCGCGTTCACGCAGGCGATGGGCGCATTTCGCTGGCTTCGAGACCATTACGTGGTAATCCGGGTTTCCGGCGGGCTCGTCCTCGTCGCGCTCGGCCTGCTCCTCTTCTTCCACTACGACTGGTGGCTGCGGGTCTTCCTGAACCGCCTGCTGAACGACGTCGGGCTAGGGGACGTCTAGCGGCCGCAGGTCGAGGCCTACGAAGCCCGCTCTGCACCGTCGTCTAGTGCTGCGAGCGCGATCGCCGCGGCGATCGACAGAACAGGAACATCTCCTTCGCGCAGAGCCTGTCGAAGGTCATTCGGAGAGATCAGAGCGGTTTCTCCCTCTTCGAGGTCATCCGAGCTCGGCGCGGCGACCTGGCGTGCGTTTCTCGCGCGGAAGATATGTGCGTGGCCCGCGCCTCGATTCCCGTCGTTGACAAATGTTCCGATCAGCGACCACGTGTCTGAGACATAGCCAGTCTCCTCGCGAAGCTCGCGGCGCGCGGCCTCAAGCGGCTCCTCGCCGGGTTCAAGGTATCCCGCCGGGAGATGGATTCCCACGCGAGCCGGACCGTGTTTGTAGTGCCTTTGAACCAAGATACGGTCACCAGCCGTGGCAAAGATCACCGCGTAATCCGGCATCTCGAGGCCGTAGAAGCCTTCGATCTCACGCCCGTCAGGGAGCCGGAGCCTCTCCGCGAAGACGCGGAGCCACGGACGCCCATCGAATACCTCCCGCTTGGAGAGCACCTCCCATTGCTGGGGGATTGAGTTTGCCATCCTCGTCTCGAGCGTATCGCTAAACGCTATGGCGCTCAGATCATCCCCACGGCGAATCCGTGCCTACGGAATGTCGAGCGGGGGAAGTTCGAGCGTGCCGAGCGCCTGCGCCGCCTCGACCTGGCTGAGCAGCGCGGCGACTTCGACGCCACGGTGCGTGGGCGAGAAGGGGCCGAGGCGGCGCGCGGCCTTCTCGAGCTGACGTTCGCAGCCGGTCTCGTTGCCGCGGCCTGCCTGGTACCACGCGACGACGACGTGGACGAGCCCCTGGAAGAAGTCCTTCTCGGCAGGGTCGGCGGCGCGCCACGCGTCTTCGAGCGCCTCGTGGGCGGCGAAGTACTCGCCCGCACGGGCCAGGTCGAGCCCGCGAGCGAGGTCAGATTCCGACTTGGACCACCGTCGCCATGTGGTTCCGACGCTAACAGAGTGGTACCCTGCGGCCGTCGTGGCGACGATCCTCCTGGCGGGGGTGGATCTCTTCATCCGGGGCAAGCTGGAGGCCTGGCTTCCCGGTCATCACTTCGTGACGACCGACAGCGTCGACCCCCCGGATCTCGTGATCGCGGACGTGGCTCGCGTCGATCCGTATGACGTGGCCGAGGCGTATCCCGACGTGCCCTTGCTCGGCTTCACGAACCACAAGGACACGGCCGGGCTGCGCCGGGCGAACGAGGCGGGCTTCGATCAGGTCGTCGCGAAATCCGCGCTCGACGAGCGTGCGCCGGAGCTGATCGACGGTCTCCTTGCCTCGATAGACTGACCCGCTCCTGTGACCTACATCATCGCCGAGCCGTGCATCGACATCAAAGACCTCTCCTGCGTCGACGTTTGCCCGGTCGACTGTATCCACGCGTTCGAGCGCATCCTCATCATCGACCCGGAGGAGTGCATCGATTGCGGCGCATGCGAACCAGAATGCCCCGTCGAGGCGATCTTTCCCGAGGACGCGCTGCCGGAGAAGTGGGAGCCGTTCGTCAAGATCAACTACGCCTACGGCGAGGGCCCGGACGTCGTGAACAAGCTCACGGACGAGTACGCCACCGAGCACAACGTCCAGAACCCACCGCTGGAATAAAAACTCCGGCTTCGGGCACACCTCCCGGGCAAGCGAAACAGGGGGTCACATGCCTCAGAAAGCATGGAGCAACAAGCGGGAACGGCAGTACGAGCACATCAAGGACAGCGCGCGCAAGCAGGGGCGCTCGACCAAGCGCGCCAAGGAGATCGCGGCACGCACCGTCAACAAGGAGCGGGCTAGAAGCGGGGAGGCCAAGACCTCTTCGCGCTCCTCGACGCGTGACATGTCGTCCAGCCGTCGTGGCGGGCTGCGCTCGCGGTCGGGCCGGACCGGCGGGGCCAGCGGCCAGACGAAGGAGCAGCTCTACAACCAGGCCAAGCGCCTGAACGTGAAGGGCCGCTCGCGGATGAACAAGCGGCAGCTCCTGGCCGCAGTCAACCGCAAGAAATAGGCCATCGCGGGCCTCATCCCCCCAGGTAGATTGGTGGCGGGATGAGGCCCAAGACTCTCGATCACGTGGCCCTCTGGGTCGCCGACCGCGACGCGATCACCGACTTCCTCACGCAGCGACTCTCGATGCACGTGATCGAGCGGACCGAGCGCTTCACGCTCGTGGGAACGGACGCAAGGCGGGGGAAGCTCACGCTTTTCGCCGAGGAAGGGCCGCGGGAGCGGGGTGCCCTCATGCATATCGCGTTGCGAGTCAACGACCTCGGGGATGCGCTCGGCGGGCTCGAGGGCGTCGAGGTCGAGCGCGAGAACGGCTCCGCCTACTTCGACGTGGACGAGGGTCTGCGGCTCGGGTTGGTCGAGGCCGAAACCGACGTCGAGTACGACCTCGATCACGTTGCGCTCTTCTCGGCGAGCCCGATTGAGACGGCTCGGGAATACGAGCAGTTCGGCTTCGCTCCCGTTGGCGAGGACCGGGTCGAGGTCGGCGGCGCGTTCGTCGAGTTTCACGAAGGTGACCCCGGCGATCCGGGACGGCCGCTGCTCAACCACCTCGCCGTGCTCGTCGATTCGGCGAAAGACACGCTTCGAGACGCCGAGCAGGCCGGGCTCGAGGTGGCCGACGTGGTCGATGCCCCGAACACCTACGCGATCTTCGTCTGGGGCCCCGAGCGCGTGAAGATCGAATACGTCGAGCAGAAGCCGACGTTCGCCCTCAAATAGCGGATCTGACGATCGCCGGAGCGGGGATGGCCGGCCTGGCCGCCGCGGCGCGCGCACGCGAGCTGGGCGCCGAGCCGCTCGTGCTCGAGAAAGGAGATCGCCCCGGGGGCTCGATGCTCCTTTCGAGCGGCGTCATCTGGCGCTTCCGGACCGTGGAGGACTTCCAGTCGGAGTGCCCCGGCGGCGACCCGACCCTGCAGCGCGTCATCGTCGAGCGCCTGGACGAGTCGCTCGAATGGCTCGAGTCGTTAGGCGCACCCATCGTCGAGTGTGACACGGGTAACCCGAGGACGATCGGGATGCGGTTCGACACCCCTGGCCTGACGGAGACCCTCGTTCGCGCCATCGGCGAAGGCTCCGTGCGCCTCTCGTCGCAGGGACAGTCCCTGGAACAAGCTGCGCTCATCCTGTCCACAGGAGGGTTTCCAGTGCGGCTCGCTCGGGAGCGCGGGCTGCTCCTCCGGGCGAACCGCTGGAGCGAGGGGGACGGGCTCGACCTTGCGGTCGGCCGTGGCGCTGCCACGGCCGGCGACCTCGACGAGTTCTACGGCCGGGCGATGCCCGCTCCTCCCGCGCAGATCGAAGAGCACGATTTCGTCCGCCTCTCCCAGCTTTACGGCCGCTTCGCGGACGTCGTCGCGGAGAGCGGCGAGGAGCGCTTCGAAGGCGAGCCGTCCTGGTCGGAGACCGACCTCGTCCAGGCGATCGCACGCTGGCCCGGCGGCCGTGCCTGGTATCGCGTTCACGACGACAAGCTCGGCGAGCGGGTTCGCGAACGCACCGTTGCCGAGATGATCGAGGCGGCAAGGAAGGCCGGCGCGGTCGTTCGGGAAGAGCCGCCATTCACCTCGGTGCTCGTCCAGGCGAGTGTCACGCAGACGCTGGGCGGCATCCGAATCGACGAACACGCCCGCGTCGTTGGCGCCGACGGCCTCTTCGCGGCCGGGGCGGACGTCGGCGGCATCTCGACGGGCGGGTACTCGAGCGGGCTCGCTGCTGCGCTCGTCTTCGGCCGAATCGCCGCCGAGCAGGCCCTCAGCTAGGCGTAGGCAGCAGGTACGCGCACGGCCGGCGGTCCTGGGGCAGAGGCGAGGGGCTGATCCGGTTGACGATCCAACGACCCTGACCCTCCAGCTCGACGATGCTTCCGACCGACGGCGGCTCGCCCTGGCGATCGAGAAGCTCGTAGCCCGTCGGCTTCGAGACGAAGAGGCAGTACGTGGTCTCCGCGGCCATGAGCGCGGCGAGTCTAGCGGCGGACGCGATATGAGGGGAAAACGATGCGGACGGAGGTCCCGCCGTCGGGGCCTGGATCGACGGTCATGCGCCCGCTGAGGGAGCGAGCTCGCTCCGCAATCGCGTCGAAGCTCGCTCGTCGCCGCTCCCCAGGGGCGTCGTCCGAGATCACCGCCTCGATGCCTCCGCCGGAAGCGTCCGCGATCCTGACCGTGACCCGCTTGGGGGGGCCACGCCGGATCGCCTGGTGGAGCGCCTCGCGGATGATCTGGAAGATCGCGACCTGCGCGTGCTCCGAGAGCTCCTCGGCCGCCTCCACTCCGAGCTCGATCTGTATGCGGTTGGACATTCCGAGCTGATCGGCGAGTTCCCGTACAGCGGGCTCGAAACCCTGATCCCTGAGGACGACCGGCTCGAGCTCGAATGAGAGGTCTCGCAGAGAGCGGATCGTGCCGCGCTGCTTCTCGAGGGCCGAGCTCAGTACGCGCTCTGCTTCCTCCGGGCGTCCCTCCTGCACTGCGGCGACGACCGCGTCGAGCATGAGCGCAATTCCCGACATCGACTGGACAGGCCCGTCGTGGAGGAACAGCGCGAGCCGGCGGCGCTCTTCCTGTTCGGCTGTGATCAGCTGATCGGAGAGCCGGGCATGCTCGGCCGAGAGGCGCTCGACCTCCTCTCCCATGCGCTCGTCGTGCTGGCGCTCGCTGACGAGGAGGGAGGCGGCCAACGCTCCCCCCGCCGTGACAGCGACGAGTAGTCCGATCAGCGCGAGGAGTTGCGTGTCGAGCGCGAGCCCGAGCACGCCCGCGATTGCCCCGGCGACGACCACCGCGGCGAGCAGCAGTCCCGCTCTAGTCGATGATCGCTTCGCGAAGCGCAATCGCCACCGCATGCGTCCGCGTGTCGGCCTCGAGCTTGGTGAGGATGTGGCGCACGTGGCTCTTCACGGTCTCCTGGCTGATGAAGAGCTTCGCCGCCACTTCGGCGTTGGACATCCCGTCGGCGAGCTCCTGGAGGATCTCCCGCTCGCGCGTCGTGAGCATGTCCTCGCCCTTGCCGGGCAGGAAGGCCGGCATCAGGGCCGGATCGACGTAGCCTTCGCCCGCGACGACCTTCTCGATCGCGCGCAGCAGGGTCTGGTGGGGGGCCTCCTTGAGGATGTAGCCCTTGGCGCCCGACTCGAGGCCGCGCCCGAGCAGGCTGCGCTCGCTGAACGCAGTGAAGATGAGAACGGCGGTCTCGGGGACCTTCTCCGTGAGGAGCTTCGTCGCCTCGAGCCCGTCCATTCCGGGCATCCGCACGTCCATGATCACGACGTCCGGCTTGCGCCGCTCGGCCAGCGCGACCGCGCTCGCGCCGTCGGAGGCTTCGCCGATCACGCGAATATGGGGTGCGCGAGAAAGTGAGAGTCGCAGCCCTTCGCGGACGACCTCGTGGTCGTCCACGATCAGGCACGTGATCTCTTTCTTGCCCTCGTTGGCCTCTTCGGACACGGCCAGCGGATTGTATTCGGTCGGGCATCACCCGCCCGCACCGCTGATGTCGATTTCCCCAGGCACCCACCGGGGTCGGGGTGCTGTCACCACCGCCAACGCCGTCCATCCTTGTCACCCCTACCACTGAGTTGGAGTCCGGCTGCGGTCAGGCGGCGGCCCACGGGCGCAACGCCCGCAGGGTACTCGGTCACCCCGCCGATCCGTGAGACCCGATAGCTTGACTCGCCAATGGGGATGCTCGGAACGACACGTCATCCCGCGTCGTCTGCCCGACTACGGTGTTGAGGCAACTCAGGAGCTCGTAGCCGATGCGGCTCTGGCGGCTCACCCGGACGGGCCAGACGGCGCTCGACGGCGCGGGGACGTCGAAGCACGGCGGCCGCTACTCGCCGCCGGGCGCACCGGTGGTCAACTTCGCCTCGGAGGCGGGGCTCGCGGTGCTGGTGGCCCTGCGATACCTGCCGGGCGATCCAGCCGATGCGCCAGATGATTGCGTGCTCGGTTGGACCGAGATCGATGCGATTCCCGAGAGCGTCCCTGACGCCGACGGCGACGACGCGATCCGCGCCTGGGTGACTTGCTGGCTCGAGGAGCGCCGCAGCTTGCTGGCGGCAGTGCGCTCGCAGGTCCTCCCGGAGGCGGACGTCGTGTTGATGAACCCGCTCCATCCCGAT
>JBBPIJ010000004.1:0-198041 GCA_038040395.1 Actinomycetota bacterium | reverse complement strand
CCGTGGAGGATGTGGAACGACTCCTCCCAGCAGATCTTCTTCATGATCCGCGCGTACGGCGCGTACGAGCACTTGAGGAGCGCCTTCTGGCTGATGATCGCCGCGGCGTCCACGAGCCAGGCGATGACGCCGACGTCGCCCCAGGTCTTCGTCGGGTAGTGGAAGACGTTGTGGAACTTCGACTTGCCCGAGATCAGGTCCTCGAGGCACTGCGCCCGCGGCTTGCCGAGGTCCTCGACGACCCGGTAGATGAGCTGCGAGTGGCCCACCTCGTCCTGCACCTTCGCCGTCAGGGCGAGCTTGCGCTGGAGGGTCGGCGCCCGGAGGATCCACTCGCGCTCGGGGAGGACTCCCATGAGCTCCGAGTTCCCGTGCATCTCGATGAACTTGATCAGCTTCGCCCGATAGTCGTCGGGCATCCAGTCACCGGTCTCGACCTGCCCCCCGGACTGGACGTACTCGAGAAAGTCCTGCTCCTGGCTCATTTCATGCCTCCTACCGAACGATCGTTAGGCAGATTCTAGCGCCTCCCGAATTCGCGTGGCGCCGTCGCTCACCACCGGCTCGCCGTGCGCGATCAGGACGCGCTCGATCGGGAGCGTCAGCAACCGGGTCAGCGACACGAGGAACGCTGCCCGGTTGGGCTCTTCGGACACGAAGACGTGGAACCGGCCGCCGGTGCCGCTGAACATGTCGCCGGTCACGAGCGTCTGATGCTCTCGGATGAAGAAGAAGGCCTGACCTTCGTCGTTCCCGTCCGGAAGGAAGGTTTCGACGCCAGACGGAAGCTGGTCGGTCGTCGTGAGGACCGGCCCTTTCCAGAGCGCCCCGGGATGCGCCCAGACATCTGCGCCGTAGCGCTCGACGACGAGATTCGTGTCGCGGTCGTGCCACGGCGCCGTGAGCAGCACGCGAACGGGCAGGCCGACTCGCTCCACGTCTGCGTCGAGCGCACGCCAGAACTCATCCTCCTCGCCGCGCGGCACCAGCGGGTCGAAGAGCACGGTCGCATCGGGCGCCTCGTAGTACGCGCAGAGCACGCCTTCGGGCCAGTTCTCCTCGGGATTCCACGCCGGATGAGGGGCGAGCCAGTACCAGAGGCCGGGCGCGAGCTCGTGCACGTCCACGCGGTGTAGTGTCGCGCGGATGGCGACTCGGCGCTCGGAGCTCACGCGCACGGCCGCCCGGCTCTTCGCCGAGAAGGGCTACCACGGGACGTCGATCGGCGACCTGGCGAAGGCGATGGGCGTGCAAAAGGGCTCGCTCTACGCGCACATCTCCTCGAAGGAGGATCTCCTCTACGAGGCGATGCGCGAGGGCGCGGATGCATTCCACGCCGCGCTCGACGCGATTCCCGACGACCTGCCGGCGACGGAGAAGATCCGGCTCGCGCTGCGCGGGCATCTCCGTGTGGTTGCCGAGCAGCTCGACGTCGCGACGGTCTTCATGCGCGAATGGCGCTACCTCGAGGGCGAACGGCGAGAGGAGATCCTGGGCGAGCGCCGGCGGTACGAAGATCGCGTCCGGGCGCTCTTCCGGGAAGGCCGCGAGCTGGGCCGGCTGCGCACCGATCTCGACGACGCGACCGCCGCGCTGCTCACGCTCTCTGCAGCCAACTGGGCGTACACATGGCTCCAGCCGGGGCGCGACACGGACGAGCTCGCCGATCGGTTCTACGTGCTGCTCGTAGACGGAATGCGCGGCTACGCGACGCCAGGGGCATAGAAACCGGAATCTTCGCGCAGGTTTCAATACATACGCGGGCCGGATTGTAATTCCAGTCGTTACATTCCGCTCATTTTGACTGATTAGTCAATCGAAATGAGTTGAAAATCAGCGCCCGTATCTAGATTTGCCAATTCGCCGTTGGAGCCATATAGTTGCGCCGCTTTTCAGCGGGAATTATTCATCGGCCAGGCAGGGGGCGTTTGATGCGTAAAGCAGGTCTTCTAACTCTCGGGTTGCTCGCCGCGCTCGTCGTGGCGGTTCTGAGCGGTTCGGCGGCGGGATCGGTTCCGCCTACGAGCAGCGTGACCGTTCCGTCCACGGTGGGCCAGACCGTCACGGACACATGGACCGGCACGATCCTGCCGGGCGCGAACGCCACGAGCAGCTGCTCAGGCGCTTTCCAGCCCGTGTCGGATCAGCACGTAGTCACAGTCAACGTGCCGCCCGGGACCTACGACACGGTCGAGGCGCGGTTCAGGTTCTCGATCACGTGGGCTGACGCGGGTACCTCCGACGAGATCCTCACCGTCCTCGCTCCAGACGGGACGGAGGTCGGATCGAGCGACGGTGGAAGCAACGTGGAGACCGTTTCCGCGACCAACCTCCCGGCCGGGAACTACACGGTGCTGGCGTGCTCCTTCCTCTCGCCTGTGCCGGTCAACTACGAGGGCAGGCTCGAGCTCACGACGGCCGCGCACCTCAACGACATCATTCCTTCCGCCCCAGCCAACGGCCTTGCCTTCTCGGCCGCGGTGGCCTCCGACAACCAGCGTGATCAGGCCGAGCCGCTGCTCGAGATCGACAAGGACGGCCGTGTTTACGACTGCGGACCGACCGGCTTCTCGAACTTCTCCGACTACGCGCAGGTCTCGACCGATCACGGCGACCAGTTCCACATGCTCGGCACGCCGCCACGCGGCCAGCAGTCGGCAGGCGGCGGTGGCGACTGCGGCCTCGCGTTCGGCACGAGCCGCAACGCACGCGGGTTCTACCAGTACGCGTACACGGGCCTCGGGCCGCTCACCGGGTTCGCCACGTCCACCTCGGCCAACGGTGGCCAGAGCCTCGCGAGCGGCGGTCCAGCCGGCAACGGGAACACCGACGAGGGCGCCGGCGCCGACCGTCAGTGGATGACCTTCGTCGACGACCACACGGTGCTTCTGAGCTACAACCAGCAGCAGCCCAGGAACGTCGTCGTCCAGCGGTCGACCGACGGCGGGCTCACCTACCAGGTGGACTCTGCCCGGGCCGCGCGCACTCCGCGCTTCCCCGGCCCGATGCGGTACATCGAGCCGACGGCCGCGTATCCGAACGGCGTCGTCTACTTCGCGTGGGATCGCACTTCTGATGATGGCGACCACGTGAATCTCTCGATCTCCCAGGACAAGGGCGTGACCTGGACCGACTGCCTGGCGGCGGTCGCGCCGGGCACGACGACGCTCTTTGCCACGGCCGACCACGACAACGCCGGCAACATCTACGTCGTCTATGGCGAGAACGAGAGGTTTCACACGTATCTCGTCAGCCTGACCGCCGACAGGGTTGGCGGCTGCAACGAGTCCGTGACGGCTTCCACGAACCTGCCCACCGTGAACCCGGGGTTCTCGGCGCCGACGCAGGTCGATCGTGACGCGGTTCGCACGACCCTCTTCGCGTGGGTGACCGCCGGTGGAGCCCCTGGGCGCGCTGCGGTCGTATTCGTCGGCACGGAGAGCGACGGCGATCCGAACAGCGGTGACTTCAAGGCCAGCTGGAACATCTACGTCAACCAGACCGTGAACGCCCTGTCGCAAGATCCGACCAGCCCGCCGACCTTCAGCCAGGTCAAGGTCACGACACACCCGTTCCACTACGACTCGATCTGCATCAACGGCCTCGGCTGCGACCTCGCAGTGCCGCCCGGGGACCGCTCGATGGCGGACTTCATCTCGCTCGACACGAACCGGGCCGACGGCCGGATCTACGTCACGTGGGACCGGGCGAACAAGGTTCCGGACGAGGCCACTGGCCACGTCGCCTCGACGATGGTGTCGACGCAGATCGGCGGGCCAGCGCTCAACGGCGGCACGATCACGTCGGATGCGGGGCATCAGGTACTCCGGAGCTCCTCGACCGACCCGACCGGCGACGCGCTCTCGTCCTACTCCGCGCTGGGTGTAGGCGTCGCGCCGCCTGACCCCGCGACCACGAACGAGCCGGCGGCCGACTTCACATCGGTGTCGGTCGGGCCGGAGATCGACCTGCTCGACGGAACGCCCGTTGCGAACGGTGGAGTGACCGTGACGATGCGCGTGAGCGACCTCTCGGCCACCTCGCTGATGGCGACGTCCACGCGGACGCAGTCGCTGTCGTTGCTCTGGTTGCTGCGCTTCACCAACGGCTACCAGGACGTCGCGGCCGGGGCCCGCTGGAACCCCGTGCAGGGGTTCAGCTTCGGCTACAACGACTACACGACAGGCTCCCCGCTCTGTGAGTCGACGGGGCCGGTGTCGCAGGACAAGTGCATTCTCTACCCAGGCGACCAGCCGATCCAGGGCGACGTCAATCAGGCGACCGGAACGATCAGGTTCAGTCTCCCCCGTTACCTCCTGCGCGCCCTCAGCGGCCCTACGGGCCCTGGCCAGCGGCCGGTCCAGGTCGGGGCGACGGCGGGCTCTCGCTTCTACGACGGGACGGCGTTCTCGCTCGGAAATACGGTGTCTCCGGACCAAAGGGTGCAGTCCTTCCTCTATCCGTTCGACAACACGCCCTCGATGGACTTCCTCCTCCCGACGGCCCCGCCACCGCCACCCCCGTCCGTTCCGTGCAAGATCACCGGCAGCGGAACGATCTCGGTCGCGGGCGGGAAGTTCAGCCTGAATGTCCACACGGGCATTCCTCCCAGGGGGTCGATCGCCTACCGAGACGCGAGCGCCGACTTCAAGACGCTCACGATCACCTCGGCGACCTGTTCGGATGCCGCGCACGCGAAGATCAAGGGTGCCGGCAGGAACAACGGTGATGACGTCAGCTACACAGTGGACGTCGTGGACGGCGGCGAGTCGTCGATCAACGACATCTTCACGCTAACGATGAACCCAGGCGGAAGCCGCGGCGGGACACTCAGCAAGGGCAACATCCAGATCCACAGGAACTAGAGACTGGGTCGGGAGAGGCCGGCTTTCGGCTGGCCTCTCCTCCCTAGACTTCGAGCCATGCCTTCTCGTCGAGTGCTCGCCGGGGCGGTCGTCGCTGTCGTGGCGCTCGCGGCCATCCTGCTCGTGCCCCGCGGCGGGGACGGCGGCACGTTGTCGAAGCCGGAGTACGAGGAGAAGGTGCGCGCCGTCTACGCGGACGTGCAGGAGGCCTTTCGGAAGACGAACGTGACCTCGACGAAGCTGCTTGCGACGCGTGTCGCCGAAGCCCAGGACGAGCTGAGACGGGCCGCGGACGAGCTCGACGACGCAAAGCCGCCGGGTGCGATAGCGCGGGAGAACGACCAGCTCGTGGCGGGCCTGCGCGCCTACGCGGACGACCTCGACGAGCTTCGCGCAGCCGCGGAGCAGGGCGACTCCGCCGGCGTCACGAGGTTCAACCAGTCGATCCCACAGAACTCGGCGGTGCGACAGATCGCGGAGGCCGCGGAAGAGATGAAGTTCGAGGGCTACGACCTCGGGCCGATCTCCGAGGAATAGCCTGCGGCTCCTGATCGTCAACCCCTACGCGAGCAGCGTCAGCGAGGAGCGAATCGAGGCAGTCGCCGGGATCCTCGGAGATGTCGAAGTGCGCCGGACGGAGCATCGCGGTCACGCCACCGAGCTCGCACACGCAGCGCATGGCGCCGAGGCCGTCTACGTCTTCTCCGGCGACGGGGGCTTCAACGAGGTCCTGAACGGGCTCGACGCGGAGACTCCTGTCGGCTTTCTTCCGGGAGGCGGGGCGAACGTGCTCCCGCGTGCGCTCGGCTTGCCGAGAGACCCGATCCAAGCCGCGGAACGACTCGTTGCGGGCCGCACCCGGCGAATCTCACTCGGCCGGGTCAACGGGCGTCGATTCGCGTTCGCCGCGGGCATCGGGCTCGACGCCGAGGCGATCCGCCGGCTCGAGGCGCGCGGGCGGGCCGAGGACGGTGCCCGAGCCGGGAACCTCGTGTTCGTGTGGGAGTTCGCGCGCGTCATTGCAGCGCATCGCGGCCGCTTCGAGCCCGCTCTCGAGATCCTCGGGCTCGGCCGGGCGGCGTTCGCGCTCGTTGCGAACGGGAGCCCGTACACCTATGCGGGGCCCATTCCCATGCGCATCGCGCCGCAGGCGAGCTTCGAGCTCGGCATCGATCTCGTCGCGCCGCGCGCCGTCACGCCTTTGTCACTGCCGCGGCTCCTCGGCCACGCACTGCTCGGCCGTGGGCAGCCCGGAGCGAGCGACGTCGTCTACGGGCACGACCTCGACCGCATCGAGGTCGTCTGCGACGCGCCCATGCCGCTCCAGGTGGACGGCGAGGATCTGGGCGACGTGACCTCCGCGATCTTCGAGGCGGAGCGAGGCGCAGCGCTCGTACTGGTATAGTCCGCACCGGACTATGCCGGTCGAGACCAAGTCAGCGACGCTCACGACAACGGAATGTGCAGTCCTCGGCTCCCTCGCGCACGGGCCGAAGTCCGGCTATGACCTCAAGAAGGCGATCGACCGCAGCGTCGGGTACTTCTGGGGGCCGGCGAAGAGCCAGATCTACGCTGTCCTGCCCAGCTTGGTCGAAGCCGGCTACGCAACGAGCAGAACGGTTGCTCAGGAGCGGCGCCCCGACAAGCATGTCTACCGGATCACGGCGCGCGGACGGGCGGCTCTCCGCAGGTGGATCGAGGAGACCCCGGCCCCCCCGACTCCCGACCGCAACCCGCTCCTGCTCAAGATCTTCTTCGGCGAGCACGCCTCCCCGGAGATCCTGCTCGAGCAGGTGCGCGCGAAGCGAGCCGAGATGGTGCAGCTGAGGGACGAGCTCGACGCGATCGACGACCAGGCGCGCCGCGACAAGCACGACCTTTTTCCCCAGCTGACCCGCATGTACGGCCAGCGCTACGCCGAGGCGATCATCGGCTGGGCAGACGACGTCGAGCGGACGCTCGGAAAGCGGAGAGGACGATGAGGAGGTCAGCCTGCGTCGGCCTGTGCGCCGCACTCGTGGTCCTGGCGACGCCCGGCACCTCGGTTCCCGCCGCCGCCGAGACCGGCGCGCTTGCCCAGTCGAGTCGCCTGAAGCCGCTGCGACTGCGAGAGACCTGCGTGACTCGCGCCGAACGCCAACACGTGCTCAGGTTCAGGGCGAGCGACGGCGTGCGGCTGATCGGCGTCCTGCTGGGCAGCGGCCCGCGCGCCGTCATCCTTGCCCACCAGGGTGCCTCGGACCTCTGCATCTGGGCTCCCTTCGCTCGCACCCTCGCGGCTCGCGGCTACCGCGTGCTCATCTTCGACCACCGAGGCTTCGGCTCCTCCGGGCAGGCTTCACGCTCGACGAGACGAGACCGGGTCGACTACGACGTGCTCGGTGCGATTGCGGCCCTGCGCTCACGTGGAGCGACCAGCATCGTTCTCGGAGGCGCCTCGCTCGGCGCCGCCGCCGTGCTCTCGGCCGCCGCCCGGAGCGTCCCGCCGGTGAGCGGCGTGTTCAGTCTCTCCAGCCCGAGCCGGTACAAGCGGATGAACATCGTCAATGCGGTCCGCGCGTTCCGAGTGACCGCGCTCTTCCTCGCGACGGAGGAGGACCACCCCTTCACCGAGGAGGCGCAGGAGCTGTACGACGCCGACGGTTTCCCCGAGAAGCAGTTGATGATCTTCTCGGGCTTCGAGCACGGGGTGTTCATGCTCGGGAAGCCAGATGCGCAGGGGGCCGTGGACGCCTTCATCGCCCGCTACTCCCCTTAGAGCTCCCATTCGGAGTGCCGCTAGTGTGCGGCCATGAAGGAGCGGTCCTGGCGCGGTATTGGGGCTGTCGGCGGGCTGCTCGGGCTCGTCGCGGTTGTTGCGGTCGCGGCGGCGGGGCGATCGCCCGGCGGTGGTGAGAGCAGGCCGAGCGCGCACGCGCCGACGCTCGTAGCGGACTACCTCGCGACCATCTTCGTGATTCTCATGCCGATCGGCGCTGTGCTCATCCTGTTCCTGCTCGCCTCGCGGCGGGCAGAACAGGTACGGCAGAGCAAGGGCCACAACTGGCTCGGGCTCTTCATGGGCCTCGTCGCGCTCGCTCTCGTCCTTATCGCCGCTACGCACGGCCCCTTTGCCAACCGGTTCGGGCGGGAACCGACCAGGGGCGGGACGGTTGCCAAGCCGGCGAAAGCCAAGCCTGCCAAGGAGAAGAAGACGACGCCGCCGGCCCCGGCCGATACGTACGAGCCGCGGCTCCAGTGGGTGCCCGTCTTCATCGTCGGCTCCCTGATCCTCGGGATCGGCGGCGCGATGATGGTCTTCGCCGTGCGGCGAAAGCGAGAACTGCTTCGCGACGTCCCGGTTGCCGTCGCGCTCTCGGAGGTACTCGCCGAGACGCTGGACGACCTTCGCAGGGAGACCGATCCGCGCCGCGCCGTGATCCAGGCCTACGCGCGCATGGAGCGAACGCTGGGTGCGCGCGGGCTGCCGCGGCGCGAGACCGAGGCGCCGCTCGAATACCTCGCGCGCGTGCTGGACATCGTTCAGGCGAGCTCCCACTCGATTCGGCTGCTCACGCAGCTCTTTCAACGGGCCCGTTTCAGCACGCACGAGATCGACGTGGAGATGAAGGACGATGCGATCGCTGCGCTCTC
The DNA here is from genome assembly GCA_038040395.1 of Actinomycetota bacterium. Classification (GTDB taxonomy): domain Bacteria; phylum Actinomycetota; class Thermoleophilia; order Gaiellales; family Gaiellaceae; genus VAXT01. Next base: position 189,543 of record JBBPIJ010000004.1, on the reverse strand, counting down.
CGGCCTGCGGGCGGAGCTGGAGGCCTCGATCTGAGGCAGCTCGCCGTCAACTGGGGCGCTGGCGCGCTCATCGCCACAGTCGGCCTCGTCGTCGTCCGCAGCCTCGCGCCGGGCCGCCACGAGATCGAACTCGACGTCTTCGTGCTGGTCCTCGGCCTGATGGCGCTCCTGTCGATGGCCGAGGTGCTCCGCAAGGTCGCTCCGCCGGAGGGGGAGTCCCGGCTCGCGACGGCACTCGAGCCCAGAGCTCGCGAGGTAGCGCAGATCCCGGAGCTCGCCCGCCTCGACCGTGAGCTGAAGATGGGCGCCGGGAGGGAGTTCGACCTCCACTACCGCGTGCGTCCGGTCGTTCGCGAGATTGTGAGTGCCCTGCTCGAGCAGCGTGGGGCGAGGCTCGACCCGGGTAGTGACGCCGTCCGTGAGCTCCTCGGTGAGGAGCTGTGGGAGCTCGTGAGCCCCGAGCGCAAGCCGCCACCCGACCGGTTGGCGCCAGGCCCGGGCCTGGCTGCGCTTCGTCGAACCGTCGAACGCCTGGAGCGCCTGTGACGATCGACGAGCTGAACGTCCAGGCCGACCGGATCCTCGCCGAGGTCGAGCGTGCGGTCGTCGGCAAGCGCGAAGCCCTGGAGCTCGTCCTCCTCGGCATCCTCGCCGACGGCCATGTCCTGATCGAGGACTTCCCCGGCCTCGCGAAGACCCTGATCGCCCGCTCGTTCGCGCGGGTCACCGGGATGACGTTCTCGCGTATCCAGTTCACGCCGGACCTGATGCCGGCCGACGTCACCGGCTCGTCGATCTACAACCAGCAGCGCAGCGACTTCGAGTTCAGGCCCGGACCGATCTTCGCCAACCTCCTGCTCGGGGACGAGATCAACCGTGCGCCGCCCAAGACCCAGGCCGCGCTCCTCGAGGCGATGCAAGAGCGCCAGGTGACGATCGAGAACACGACGCACGTCCTCGAGCCGCCGTTCATCGTCCTCGCCACGCAGAACCCGATCGAGTACGAGGGCACCTATCCGCTGCCCGAGGCCCAGCTCGACCGCTTCGTGCTGCGGATCGGCGTCGGCTATCCGTCCCGCGAGCACGAGTGGGAGATGCTCGAGCGCCGACTCGAGCGGGCCGAGGAGGAAGTCGAGCTCGACCAGGTCGCCGAGCGGCAGACGCTGCTCGAGATGCAGCGCTCGCTCGAGCAGGTGCACGTGGAGGAGAGCCTCGGCCTGTACATCGTCGATCTCGTCGCCGCGACGAGAAGCGCGCCCGGCGTCCAGGTCGGGTCGAGCCCGCGCGGATCCCTGGCGCTCCTCAAGCTGGCCCGCGGCCGCGCTGCGCTGTCGGGCCGCGATTACGCGACGCCGGACGACGTGAAGGCGGTCGCCGTCCCTGCGCTTGCGCACAGGCTGTCTTTGCGGCCCGAGCTCTGGGTCGAGCGGCGTCGCTCGGACGACATCGTCCGGGAGCTTCTCGACCAGGTGCCGACGCCGGCGGTCGTGCAGCCCGCTCCCCAGTGACCCGCGCCGCGACCGCGAAGCTCCGCGTCTATCCCGCGCTCGCGGGCCTGGGCCTGATCGGGGCGCTCGCACTCGGCCGCCCCGAGCTAGCGGCGCTCGCCGCTCCGTTCGCCCTGCTCGTCGGCATCGGGGTCCTTCTCGCTCAACCTCCGGAGCTGCGGATGGACGCCGAGCTCGACCGGGAGCGGCAGCTCGAGGACCGGCACGTCGCTCTCGACCTCGAGCTCGTCTCCGGCAAACGAGTCGATCGACTCGAGCTCCTGGTGAGGATTCCCGACGGACTCGCCACCGACGAGCCGAACCCGCGCGTGATCCCTCTCCCCGCTCACACCGGGCAGTCTCTGCACGTTCCGATCCGTTGTGCGCACTGGGGAACCTACGAGCTGGGCGAGGTTCTCTGGCGTGTTCGTGACTCGTTCGGGCTACTCGTCTTCGAGGGCTCCTCGGGCCCGCGCCGGCGGCTGAAGGTCTATCCCAGCGGCGAGACGCTCGAGCGGCTGCTCCAGCCTCTCGAGACGCAGGTGTTCTCGGGGAATCAGGTGGCGCGCCATCGCGGCGAGGGGATCGAGTTCGCCGACCTGCGGCCGTTCACCACCGGCGACCGCGTCCGGCGCGTCAACTGGCGGGCAACGGCGAGGCGAGGCGTTCCCTGGGTGAACGAGGCTCATCCTGAGCGCAACACCGATGTCGTGCTCTTCCTCGATACGTTCGCCGAGGCGAGGCGCGGCGACACGGGAACGCTCGACCTCGGGGTCCGCGCCGCGGCTTCGTTCGCCACGCACTACTTGAAGGAGAAGGACCGGGTAGGCCTCGTGTCCTTCGGAGGGATCCTCAACTGGCTGACGGCGACGAGCGGGACGATGCAGCTCTACCGGATCGTGGACTCGCTGCTCGACGCGGAGATCCTGCTGAGCTACGCCTGGAAGGACCTCGACGTCATACCGACCCGGACTCTCCCGCCGCGCGCGCTCGTCATCGCGCTCAGCCCACTGCTCGACGAGCGGTCCGTCCGATCGCTCCTCGACCTCCGCGGCCGCGGCTTCGACCTGGCAGTGATCGAGCTCTCCCCGTTCCCCTTCGTCGATGCGGGTGAGACCGAGGCCGAGCGGCTCGCCTACCGCCTCTGGCGGCTGCGCCGGGACGCGCTCCGCTCGCGGTACGCGTCGCTCGGTGTTCCCATCGTCGAATGGAGCGAAGGCGTTCCGCTGGAGGCCATGGTGGAGGAGGTGAGGGCATTCAGGCGCCACGCCCGAGTCGTGCGCGTCTAGCGACCGGCGCCGTCGCCTTCGCGGCGGCGGCCGGGCTCGCGGCGTACCCCGCGCTGCAGGACGTCCACCTGCGCTGGCTCGCGCTCGTGCTCGGCGGTCTCGCGGTGCTGGTCCTCGCGCTGGGGCTCGCCGCTCGGTCGGGCGCTGTGCTTGGGTGGGGCCTCGCGATCCTCGGCGGCGAGTACGCGGTCCTGTTCGCGGCTCAGGGCCGGGCGCTCGACGAGCTCACGCCCGTCTACGCGGGAGCGTTCCTCCTCGTTGCGGAGCTCGCCTTCTGGTCGATCGAGCGGCGCGTGCCGGCGTGGAGCGATCCCTGCCTTTTCGAGCGGCGCCTGGCTCACCTCGCCGGCGTGTCCGCGGGAGCAGCTGTGGTCGCCGGGCTCGTTCTCGTCGTCGCCGCGGCCTCGGGAGGCGGAGGAGTTGCGCTCGAGGCGATCGGCGTGGCGGCCGCGATCGGAACCGTTGCCCTCGTCGCGGTGCTCGTTCGCCGAACTGCGACCTGAGTCGCTGCTCGCCGCGCCGCCACTGAGGTAGATTCGAGGCCGTAATGGCCCAAGTTCTCCCTGCAGAGCGCGACCTCCGGCGGGTGATCGGCGACGGCGGCGCGACGCCAGACGGCGAGGTGGAGGGGCTTACCGACCACGACCTCGTCGAGCTCTACCGCAGCCTCGTTCTGCTGCGCACCTACGACGAGCGGTCGGTCGTCTACCACAGCCAGGGCCGGATCGGCACCTACGCGATCTTCTGGAACCACGAGGCGATGCAGGCCGGCTCGGTACATGCGCTCGAGGACGAGGACTGGATCTTCCCCAGCTACCGCGAGTCGGCGATTGGCCTTCTCCGCGGGATGGATCCAGCGACCATCCTCTCGTGGTGGCGCGGGCATCCATCCGGCTGGTGGAACCCGGCGGACTACAACGTCGCCTCGATCTGCGTGCCGATCGGGACGCATGTCCCGCACGCGGCCGGGCTCGCGTGGGGCAAGCGCCTGCGCGGTGAGAAAGCTTGTGCGATCGCATATTTCGGCGACGGCGCGACCTCCGAAGGCGCGTTTCACGAGGGCGCGAACTTCGCCGCCGTCATGCGCGCCCCGCTCATCCTCTTCTGCAACAACAACGGGTGGGCGATCTCGACCCCGGTCGAGGCGCAGACCCGCGCGGAGACGCTCGCCGACAAGGCGGTCGGGTACGGGATGCCCGGGCTGCGCGTGGACGGGCTCGACATCCTGGCCGTCTACGAGGCCACGCGCGAGGCGGTCGCCAGGGCGCGGGCCGGCGAGGGCCCGACCTTCATCGAGGCCGTGAGCTACCGCGCCGCGCCGCACGCGACCGCGGACGACCCGAAGGCGTACATCGACCTGGAGCGTGTCGAGGAGGAGCGCAGGAACGAATGCGTCGGCCGCTACGAGGGGTATCTGCGCCGAGCCGGGATCCTCACGGACGAGATGGCCGAGTCGATCCGGACCGAGGCCGAGCAGGCCATGCGCGATGGGATCGGCGCCGCCGAGGCCGAGCCGCCGGCCGACCCGTCGCTTCTCTTCGACCATGCGCTCGCCAATCCGCCCGCCAGCTTCGAGACCGACCTCACGGACCTCCGACGTGTCCTCGAGGGCCATGACTGACTTAGCAGCAGTCTGTTGCAAGGTTGCTTGGGGTGGTGGGGTGTGGCATGGCTGAGCTGACCTTGGTTGAGGCGATCAACGATTGCTTCCACGTCGAGCTCGGGCGTGACGAGAACGTCATGGTCATGGGCGAGGACGTGGGACGCGCAGGAGGCGTGTTCCGGGCGACGGCGGGCCTGCTCGACAAGTTCGGGGCCGACCGCTGCGTCGACACTCCGCTCGCCGAGGCCGGGATCATGGGCACGGCCGTCGGGCTCTGCATGGCCGGTTTCCGGCCGGTTTGCGAGATGCAGTACGACGCGTTCAGCTATCCCTCGCTCGACCAGCTGATCACACACGTGGGCCGCTATCGCTGGCGCACCGGCGGGAAGATGGAGTTCCCGATCACGGTGCGGATGCCGTATGGCGGCGGCGTCCGCGCGCCCGAGCTGCACGACGACTCGCCCGAGGCGTACTACGTGCACACGCCCGGAGTGAAAGTTGCGATCCCGTCGACTCCGAGTGATGCAAAAGGCCTGCTAGCAGCCGCAATTCGCGATCCCGATCCGGTGATCATCTTCGAGCCGAAGCTGCATTACCGGACGATGCGCGGCGAAGTCCCGGAGGGCGAGCACGTCGTCCCGCTCGGGAAGGCGCGGACGGTGCGGGAAGGCGACGACGTGACGCTCGTCGCCTACGGATCGATGGTGCCGCTCGCGGAGCAAGCAGCCGATGCACTCGAGGGCAGGGCGAGCGTCGAGATCCTCGACATCCGCACGCTGAAGCCTCTGGACGAGGACGCGCTGCTCGCGGCCGCGGGAAAGACGGGCCGCGTTGTGATCGTCCAGGAGGCGCCGCGAACGGCCGGCTACGGCGCCGAGCTCGCGGCGATCCTCGCCGAGAAGGCGATGCTCGACCTGCGTGGGCCGGTGCTCCGCGTGACCGGCTACGACGTGCCGTACCCGTACTGGCAGATCGAGGACGCGTACATGCCCTCGGTGGCGCGGGTCGTGGACGCCGTCGAGAAGCTCCTCGAGTACGAGTGACACTTCACGAGCTGCCTCTCGAGCAGCGCACGCTCCACGGCTACTTCTCACCTGATCTCGAGCCCGTGCTCGAGATCGAGCCGGGCGATTCGGTTCGACTCTCCGTGCCGAACTCTGCGTGGGAGCTGTCCCGTGAGGAGAAGTTCGTTGCGAAGACTCCCGAGCTGGACACCGGACATGCGCTCGCCGGCCCGATCGCGGTACGCGGGGCGAGGCCCGGCCAAACGCTTGCCGTTTGCATCGACGAAGTCCAGGCCGGGGATTGGGGATTCACCGAAGGTGGTGAGGGTCACGCAGTTCACTGGGCCCTCGCCGAGGGTGTCGGGCGGGCGCTCGGACGGGAGCTCGATCTCGCGCCGTTCCTCGGCGTGATGGGAATGCCGCCACCGGAGCCGGGGGTCCACTCGACCATTCCGCCGCGCCGCTGGGGCGGGAACATCGACTGCAAGGAGCTCGTCGCCGGAACGATGCTGTACCTCCCGGTACCGGTCGAGGGCGCGCTGTTCTCGGCGGGCGACGGGCACGCCGCGCAAGGCGATGGCGAGATCTCGGGCACGGCGATCGAAACTCCGGCGCGGGCGCAGCTGACCCTCGACCTCCGCGACGACCTGGTGCTCGAGTGGCCGATCGCGCGGATCGGCGGCGCCTGGCTGACGTTCGGCTTCGACGAGCACCTTGGCCGCGCGGCTTCGATCGCGGTCAAAGGCATGCTCGCGCTGATGGCGCGGGAGCTCGGAGTCACCGGCGGCGACGCACGCGTGCTGGCGAGCGTCGGCGTCGACCTGCACATCACGCAGGTCGTGAACGAGGCCCTCGGCGTCCACGCCGAGCTGCGCGATAACGCGTTCCGGTGACCGAGCGTCTTCGCCTGCTGCTCGAGCGCTTCGGGGGCGGCTACCGGCTCCGTGACGCGGCGACCGGCGAGGTCGTTCGCTGGGAGGACCCGCGCGTCATCGTCGTTCATGTGGCCGGCGTCTCGTTTCGGATCGAGTCGCTCGGCGATCCGTCCTTCGAACCGGGACGACCGCTCGCCCTCGTCCCCGAGCCCGACAACGAGCACGACCCGAACGCCGTCGGTGTCTGGAACGAGGAGCGAACGTTGCAGCTCGGCTACGTGCCGCGCGACACCGCGCCAGAGATCAGCGGGGACGAGCAGGCGATCTCGATCTGGCGCTCCGAGGGCGGCCTCCGCGTCCTCATCGTCCCGCCCGACGCCTGGGTCGGCCGACCCCGGGGGGCTAGGCGGGACATCGGCTGAGTCGTCCGGCCGCGCTGAAGGCGGCCCTGCCGGCAAAGCCGCCAGGGCCTCTGAATCGGCGTCGCAAGCGACGCCTCGGCGCCCCGATGCCGGGTCCTCCCCGATAGTGACTACCGGGGCTCCCTGCGTCCGCGGCCTCGGAACGAGCATCACGCCCCGACAACGAGCGACGTCCCACCCAGCCCCCCGGTAGATTCCGCCGCCGTGGCCTACGAGTTCAAGCTGCCCGACCTCGGCGAGGGCCTGACCGAAGGCGAGGTCGCCCGCTGGCTCGTCTCCGAGGGGGACGAGATCGCCGAAGACCAGCCGCTCGTCGAGATCCAGACGGACAAGACGACGGTCGAGATCCCGTCGCCGGCGGCGGGGAAGGTCGCGAGCATCCTCGTCGAGGAAGGGAAGGTCGTCCCGGTCGGCACGATCCTCGTCGTGATCGGCGACGGCGCTAGTTCTCCACAGCCCGAAGCCTCTTCGCCCATGCCCCGGGGACAGGCCCCCGGACCTGTCTCTTCGGGTCGTGTCCGGGCGACGCCGCTCGTGCGACGGCTTGCCCAGGAGTTTGGCGTCGACCTTGCTTCTATTGAAGGGACAGGTCCTCAAGGACGCGTGACCGATTCAGACGTGCGTGCCGTGGCCACGTCCGAGGGACAGTCCCCTGGACCTGGCTCGGAGGGACGCCGCGAGCCGCTGCGGGGGGTTCGGCGGCTGATTGCGGAGCACATGTCGCGCGCTCACCGGGAGGTGCCTGCGGTCACGTGGGTCGAGGAATGCGACTTCGGCTCCTTCGACCTCAAGCTCTTGCTGCCGACGGTGCTGAAGGCATGCGCGGAGACCCTGAAGGAGTTCCCGGAGCTGAATGCGCGCCTCGAGGGCGACGAGATCCTCTACCTCGAACGCTACGACCTCGGCGTCGCCGTCCAGACGGACGAGGGGCTCGTCGTCCCCGTCGTGCGCGGCTGCGACACGGCCTCGATCGACGAGCTCGCGACGGAGGTCGCCCGTCTGGCCGAAGGCGCGCGCGCCGGCACGCTCAAGCCCGAGGAGCTGCGCGGCTCCACCTTCACTGTCACGAGCGCCGGCAAGGTCGCCGGCCTCTTCCAGACGCCGATCGTCAACTACCCCGAGGTGGCGATCCTGAGCATCGGGAGGATCGCGCCGCGGCCAGTCGTGCGCGAGGGAGGTCTGGCAGTCGCGCCCGTCGGGTACGTGGCGCTCACGTTCGACCATCGCGTCGTCGACGGCGCCCGCGCCGCAGAGTTCGGGCTGGCCGTGATCAGGCGGCTCGAAGAAGCCCGGGCCTGAAAACGCGAAGAGCCCGGCGAACCGGGCCCCTCGCGGAAAGCGCGGTGTTCTCGCTACCTTCCCTGCCGGCCCTTTCCATGCCCGTTTCCGCGGACGATCTGGCCGCGGATCTCACCCTCGGGATAGCTCGGCGTCGTGTGCACGTTCGCGTAGGTCGCACCTGCGCGAATCGCCGAGACGAGCTCTCCGAACTCGCCGGGCGCGATGCCCTGGTCGGTCGGCCCGACCACGTCGGCTGCGACGATGTCGCCCTCGAAGTGACCGCTCGTCGGCGTGCAAGCTGGCTTGCCGCCGCCGCCGCAGAGGAACGCGCTCACTCCTCCGCTCACATGCTGCTGCGCGAAATGAATGTGCGAGCAACAGGTCGCTCCGCCTGACAGATCGGCGTAGTCGAGCGTGTAGTGGATGTGATCGTCGAAGATCCGCAACGTCATCCGGCCGTGGCCGGTCGTCGACACGGATCCCGTCGAGGCGCCCGGCCCACCGACCACCTCGTTGTAGCCGTTCAGGTTCGCACGGAAGTTGTTTCCGTGATTGCCGTTGCCTCGGCCGGCAAGTGCCGCGGCGGCCACGATCGTCAGGCCCACGGCGGCCACGATGGAAATCAGAGCTGCGAGCTTGCGCATGCTTCTACCTCCCCCGTCGGTTGCGTTCTGTTCTACGAGCTTTTCCGCGAGCTGGATTCCACGCCTCCGAAGTGCGCTTCCACGAGCTCGTCGATCTCGGCGGCGTTTGCTCGACCCTCGAGCCTCGCGACTGCGCGCTTCCCTTGGACCAGCACGAGGGTTGGGACTTTACGCACCTTGAAGCGCTTCGCGAGCTCGGGCTGTTCTTCGACGTCGACGCGCGCGACTTTGAGCCGGTGCCGCTCCCTGCGCGCGAGTTGAGCGAGCAGGCTGTCCATTCGCCGGGCGGGGCCTGAGCGAAGGGCACAGAAGAAGAGGAGGAGGCTCCGGCGATCACGGCCGGACCCCCCGGAACGGCCGTTCATCAACCGATCTCTTCCCCGGACGGGAGGCTGCGAAACGCCCTCCAACTACACTGGCCGTGATGTCGAGCTGGTACTGGATCGGTGTCTTCGCGGGCCTCGGCGTCGCTCTTGGAATCGCAGCCGCTGCCGGTCTCGCCGGACGTCGTTGGGGCCTGCTTGCTCCCTTCCTCGCTGCTGGGGTCGCAATCGCCCTGGGGATCGCCTTCGGCGATGCAGAGGAGGCTGCCGGCGGCGGGGTCGGCGGGATCCTGGGCGCGGCCGGAGCGCTCCAGCTCGTCGGCGGCGCGCTCGGGCGGGGCGGGACGCGGGCTGCGACAGGCCTCCTCGTGTTGGTCGGAGCAGCGCTCGTGGCGGCGCTCGCGTTCGTCCCCGGGGTCGGATATGTCGAAGCTATGGTCCTGCCTGCACTCGGAGTGCGCCTCCGGCGCCGCGCAGGCAAGCGCTACGCGGGGCTCCGCACGCTCGCGCGCGACTGATGGAGTCGAAGAAGCTCGTCCTGATCGTCATCGACGGCCTTACGCCGGCGATGCTCGAAGGGGCGGTCGAGACGAACGATGTTCCGGCGCTCCGCTTCCTCATGGAGCACGGTGAGTACCGGCGGGCGGTGACGACGTTCCCGTCGCTAACGCCGGTGTGCCTCTCGTCGCTCGCGACCGGCGCTCATCCCGACGTGCACGGCATTCCGCACCTCGTCTGGTACCACCGCGAGGAGGCGCGGCTCGTCGAGTACGGCTCGTCCTTCGGAGCCATTCGCGCTGCGGGGACCACCCGGGCGATTCGCGACGCCGTCTTCAACATGAACGAGGAGCACCTCTCGCGCGACGCATCGACCGTCTTCGAGTCGCTCGAGGGCGCCGGCCTCGTGACGGCCGCGGTCAACATGGTCTGTTACCGCGGACCGGTTCGCCACGAGTCGACCGTGCCCGGCCTCGTTCGCCCCGCGTTCGGACCGAGCCGGTTCTTCTACTACAACCTCTTCGAGTCGGACGTCACAGGTTCGCCGCTCGCGATCCGCACTCGTGCCCGGGGGTCGGTCGACGAGTACGCAGGCGTCGTCGGCCGCTGGCTCGTGACGCGGGACGGCTTCGACTTCCTCGTTTTCTACCTTCCGGACTACGACTTCGCGTCACACGCCGGCGGCCCCGAGGCGGCCCACGCCGCGCTCGTCCGGGCCGACGGCGCGATCGGCTCGCTGCTCGAGGCGGCCGGTGGGCCGGACGAGTTCCTCGAGCGCTACGCCGTCTGCCTCTGCTCGGACCACGGGCAGACGCGCGTCGAGCGCTCGGCTCGCCTGGAGGACGCGTTCTCCGACTTTGCGCTCTTCAATCCGGGGAACGGCCGCCGCTCCGAGCTTGCCGTGACCGCCTCGAACCGCGCGGGGATGGTCTATCGACTCCCCGGGTGCACCGCCGCGGCCGGAGAGCTTGCGGACCGGCTACACGGGAGCCAACACGTGGTTCTCTACCGCGAGGACGGAAAAGCCGTTGCCCGGCGCGAGGGAGAGGAGGTGCGGTTCGCCCCCGGTGACGGCGGGTGGGTCACGAGCGGGGCGACCGATGTCCTCGGGCAGCCGAACTCGCTCGAACGGGCCTGGGCAGCGCTTGCTAACCCGAACGCGGGCGACCTGATCGTCTCGGCTGCCTTCGGCGTCGAGTTCGCCGACCTCGGCGGCCGGGACCACGTCGGCGGGGGCAGTCACGGCTCGCTCGAGCTCGGCGACTCGGAGGTGCCGATGCTCACGGTCGGCCTGAGAGCGACGCCGGCGCGGATCGTCGACGTCGCGCCGCTGCTGCTCGACCATTTCGGCGTGAGCCGAGCGGTCAGCCGTGCCGGCTGAGCAGGACCTCTCAGCAGAGCGGGCTCGCATGGTCGAGGACCAGCTGCGAGGCCGGGACATCGTCGACGAGCAAGTGTTGGCCGCCATGGAGCGCGTGCCGCGGGAGCTCTTCGTCCCAGAGGATGCGCGGCCGAAGGCATACGCCGATGCTGCGCTCCCGATCGGCCACGACCAGACGATCTCGCAGCCGTACATGGTCGCCCGGATCTGCGAGGTCCTCGGGCTCACCGGCCGCGAGCGTGTGCTCGACGTGGGAACCGGCTCCGGCTACCAGGCTGCGGTGCTGGCGGAGCTAGCCGCAGAGGTGCACACGATCGAGCGGATCCCGGAGCTGGCAGAGCAGGCTCGGGAGAACCTCGCGGCCGCGGGGTACGAGCGCGTCCAGGCCCACGTCGGAGACGGATCGGTCGGCTTGCCGGAGCACGCGCCGTTCGACGCGATCGCGGTCGCGGCTGCCGCGCCCGCCCTCCCGGAGCGCCTCTACGAGCAGCTCGAGCCTCGTGGCCGGCTTGCGGTGCCGATCGGCGGTCGCCGGGGGCAGCGCCTGGAGCTCATCGTCCGCAGTCCGGAGGGCCCGGCGGTCGCCCGCTCGGTCCCGTGCCGGTTCGTGCCGCTTGTCGGCAAGGAAGGCTTCCAGGAGTGAAGCGGGCGCTGGTGGTCGTGCGCGGCTCCGTGCAGGGCGTGTTCTTTCGCGCGGAGGCTCGTGACCGGGCGCGTTCGCTGGGCGTGGCGGGGTGGATCCGCAACGCCCGCGACGGGACGGTCGAGGCGGCGTTCGAGGGAGACCGCGAACAGGTGGAGTCGATGGTCGACTGGTGCCGGCGCGGGCCGGCGGGCGCTCGCGTGGAGGAGGTCGACGTGACCTGGGTCGAGCCCGAGGACGAGGAGGGCTTCTCGATCGCGTGAGGCGTTTCCGCCGCCGCCGCCGTGGGCAGAATGGAGCGGCGGATGGAAGGGGTCTTTCTGCTCAACCGAAGAGTCGTCACGCGCGGCATCGAGCTCGGCCGCGTCGTCGACGTGATCCTCGACGAGGCATCCCAGCCGATCGGCCTGGATGTGCGTTGCGGTGACGGCGAGCGCCGTTTCCTCCCGCTCGCGACCGCCAGGGTCGGGGAGGACGACATCGAGATCGACTCGCCGCTGATGCTGCTCGGGAGCGACCAGCTCGACTTCTATCGTGCCCGCGGTCGAGCACTGCGTTCGCCTCGCTAGCCCGCTGGTACGCTCGGCCGTCGATGAGTAACGAAGCCTCGACGATGGCAGCAGCGAGGGCCCGCGCATCGAGTGCGCTGCGCCGGTCTCACAACTGGGTCCAGCTGGCGAAGTTCTGCACCGTTGGCGCGGTCGGGTACGGCGTCAACCTCGCGGTCTACACGACGCTCGTCCACGCCGGGATGCACTTCAACCTCGCGGCTGCCTGCTCGTTCCTCGTCGCCGTGACAAACAACTACCTCTGGAACCGGCTCTGGACGTTCCGCGGCCAGCGCGGACATGTCGGATACCAGGGGCTCCGCTTCTTCGTCGTGGCGCTGCTGGCGCTCGCCGCGAACGAGTTGCTCCTGACCGCGTTCGTCGCTGCGGGCGCCGGAAAGGTCGTGGCGCAGGCGATCGCGGTCGTGCTCGTCACGCCCATCAACTTCGTGGGCAACAAGCTCTGGTCGTTCAGGCGCCGCTGAGGCCCTCTGCGTGAGGCGCGTCGCTCTCGCCCTGCTCGCCATGGCCGTGCTCGCGCCTGCGGCGCACGCGTCCACGACCGCGACCAGGCCCGTCTACGACTCGAAAGGGCGACTCGTTCAGGCGCCCTTCGCCCCGGTCGTCGACCGCGCGCAGCTGACGAAGGGCCGCGCGACCGCGATCTTCCTCCGCAACGACAAGGTCGCCGACTGGCTCGACCGCTACCCCAGGAAAGACCGCGTGACCGAGGCGACCTTCGATGTGGAGCGCGGCGACTGGAAGATTGGCGTCTGGTGGGGCTCTGCCGGGGAGATCGCACTGGGCCGCGTCGACGACGACACGCGCGCGGTGACCGAAGCGTGGACCGGCCCGCAGGTCGCGTGGAAGATGGCCCGTGGCTATAGCGGCGCATTCGGCGGCAAGGAGATCAACCGCGTCGCGATCTGGCTCATGTTCTGCATCGCCTTCCTGCTTGGTCTCGCGGATCTCCGGCGTCCGCTCAGCATGCGGAACCTCGACCTCCTCGTCCTGCTGTCCTTCTCGGTCTCGCTCTGGTTCTTCAACCAGGGCGAGATCTTCACGAGCGTCCCGCTCGCCTACCCACCGCTTCTTTACTTGCTGGCGCGTATGGCGTGGGGGGCCTGGCGAGGCGGGCCCGGCTCGTCGAGGGCTGTCTGGCCTCTGTGGCTGCTTGCGGCTGTGACGGTCTTTCTCACCGGCTTTCGCGCGGGGCTCAACGTGCAGAACTCGAACGTGATCGACGTCGGCTACGCCGGCGTCATCGGCGCGCACCGGATCGCCCATGGAGAGTCGCCGTACGGCCACATGCCCGCCGAGGGGAATCTGAAGGCTTGCGGGCCGGAGAGCGCCGACGGGGAGATCCGCGAGCGAGTGCAGACGAACGGGCGTTGCGAATCGGCGAACGAGCGGGGCGACACGTACGGGCCGGTTGCGTACGAGGCGTATGTGCCGGCTTACCTGGCGCTTGGATGGAGCGGTCGCTGGGACAAGCTGCCGGCCGCGCACGCGACGTCGATCGCGTTCGACTTGCTCGCGCTGCTCGGGTTGATGCTGGTCGGCCGGCGGTTCGGGGGCGCTCGGCTCGCCGTCACGCTCCCGTTCGCCTGGGCCGCGTATCCGTTCACGCAGTACGTGTCCAGCTCGAACACGAACGACGCGATCATGCCCGTGCTGCTCATCTTCGGCTTCTGGTTCGTCACCTCGCCCTTCGCGCGCGGCGCCATGCTCGCGCTCGCCGGCTGGACGAAGTTCGCGGCGCTCCTACTCGTCCCGTTGTGGGCGAGCTATCCGGAGGCGCGACGCTTCTCCGGAAAGACCCTCTTTGCAGGCGGTTTTGTAGCTGCGACGCTCGCCGCATTCTCGATCGTGCTGCTCGAGCCCAACCCGGTGCACGCGGTTCGCGTCTTCTGGGACCGGACGTTCGGTTGGCAGGTGGGCCGCGACTCGCCCTTCTCGATCTGGGGCTGGGGCCAGTACCACGCGGCGGGGATCCCGGATCTCGGCGTCGTCCAGCAGGTGGTGGTTGGCCTGCTCGCGGTCGGCGCTGTCGCCTGCTACTTCGTGCCTCGTCGCAAGACGGCGCTCCAGCTGGCAGCGCTCACCGCGGCGATTTTGATCGGATTCGAGCTTGCGCTGACTCATTGGTTCTACCTCTACATCCCGTGGTTCTTCCCCTTCGTCGCCTTCGTCGTCCTGGCCCCGCGCCGGCGGCGGCAGGCGCCTCCTCCCAGTGACAGCGAAGCTCGAGAGCTCGTCCCGGTCGGCTGAGGACCGCGCGTTCGCCGTCGCGGCGACGCTCGTGGCGGTCGTGCTCTTCCTCGTGGTGTGGGGAGTGCTGCACCGCGGCTTCTTCACGACGCACCCGATCATCGACACGCCTGTCTACGAGCGCTACGGGGCGGCGATCGACAACGGCCAGGCGCCCTATCGCGACTTCGCGCTCGAGTATCCGCCGGGCGCGTTACCCGTGTTCGCCGTGCCGGCGCTCGGCGATGCCGGCTCCGAGACGTTCCGCGTGCGCTTCGAGGCGCTAATGGCCTTCTTCGGAGAGGCGATGATCGTCTGCATTGCGATCGCGCTGGTCGCGCTTGGTGCTGGAAGGAAGCGGCTCATTGGCGCGCTCGGTTTCGCGTCGTTGGCGCCGCTGGCGCTCGGGCCGGTCGTTCTCTCGCGGTTCGATCTCTGGCCGACGGCGCTCGTTGCGGCGGCGCTTGCCGCGCTGGTATCGGGGCGGCTGCGCCTCGGGCACGTGGCACTGGGTGCCGCGGTCGCCGCGAAGCTCTACCCGGTCGTGCTCGCCCCGATCGCGGTCGCCTACGTCTGGCGGCACGAAGGCAGACGGGAGGCGGTCATCTGCGCCGGAGCGCTGGCCGGGGTGGTGGCTCTCGCCTTCGTACCGTTTCTCGTGCTGGCGCCCGGCGGTCTTTGGGACAGCTTCTCGGGGCAGGCTTCCCGCCCGCTTCAGATCGAGAGTCTCGGCGCGGGGCTCCTGCTCGTCGCCCATCACGTGTTCGGCGTGTCGATCACGATGGAATCGAGCCATGGCTCGCAGAACCTGGCCGGCTCGGCACCCGACGTGCTCGCGGCGGTGCAGTCCGTCCTCCAGATCGCCGCGCTCGTCGCTGTCTGGGCCCTGTTCGCGCGAGGTCCCGCCAGCCGTGACCGGCTCCTGCTGGCCAGCGGAGCCGCGCTCGTCGCCTTCATCGCTCTCGGCAAGGTCCTCTCGCCGCAGTTCCTGATCTGGCTGATCCCGGTGATCCCGCTCGTGCGAGGCCGGCGGGGCCTCACCGCGTCGGCGCTGCTCGGCGGCGCGCTGGTGCTGACGCAACTCTGGTTCCCGTACCGCTACTGGCAGCTCGCCCTGCACTTCGGAGCCCTCCAGTCGTGGCTCGTCCTCGTCCGCGACCTCGCCCTGGTCGGGCTCCTGCTGGTGCTGCTGCTTCCTCTAAGGCACCGGGACGCGAACGGCCTCGCAGCTCGTCGCGCGGCCTGAGCCGTCGCATTCCACGAGCGCGCCCTCGAGGCGGACGCCGCCCTCGGCGGTCTCGAACCGGACCGGCATCCCGGTCCGCATCCGCTGGATCGCCTGCTCGGCCTTGACGCCGATCACAGAGTCGTGCGGGCCTGTCATGCCCGCGTCCGTGATCGCCGCCGTCCCGCCAGGCTGCACCCGGGCGTCGCTTGTCTGGACGTGCGTATGCGTCCCGAAGACCGCGGTGACGCGGCCGTCGAGATAGTGGGCCATCGCCACCTTTTCGCTCGTCGCCTCGCCGTGGAAGTCGACGAGCACAACCGACGTCTCGCGTCGCGCCTCCTCGACGAGCTCGTCGATCACCTCGAACGGGGCGACGGCGGGCTGCATGAAGAGATCGCCGAGCAGGTTGATCACCGCGACCCGCGTGCCGTCCCGGGCCGGGGCGACCGTCATGCCGCGTCCAGGCGCCTGGACGGAGAGATTCGCCGGCCGGATCAGTCGCTCGGTGCCCGAGAGGTAGGGAACGATCTCGCGCCGCCGCCACGTGTGGTTGCCGAGCGTGAGCACATCGACGCCGGCAGCGAGCAGCTTGTCGGCGAGCTTCGGCGTGATCCCGACGCCGTCGGCGACGTTCTCGCCGTTGGCAACGACGAAGTCGAGGTCGAGCGCCTCACGGAGCCCAGGCAGCCGCTCCTCGACCGCGCGGAGACCCGGACGGCCGTTCACGTCGGCGACGAAGAGAAGTCTCAGGGTATTGCGAGGGTGGCCGGGCGGTGAAGCTCGATCGAGACGTGGTTCCCCGCGTCCTGCGTGTACCGCGCGAGCGCCTGGCGCTCGACCTGCGAGAAGTCGATGATCGTGCCGATCTTCGAGATCGAAGCTGCGACCGACGAGCCGACCGTCAGGGCCGGGTCGGGTCGAAGATGTGTCAGCCGAACGATGAGCGCCGGCTCGTTCGTCGGCTGGACGTCGATGCGGGCTCCGAACACCTTGCCCCGCAGCATGAGGGGCGTGATCCCGACGATCGTCCCGTCCACGGGCGAGTAGACATCCGTGCCCGGGGCGGCTCCCACGTCGAGCGCCGCCGTGCTCGGCCCCTCGTCGCCACCGAGCAGGTAGTAGGTCAGGCCGCCCGCGCCCCCGCCGAAGAGCTTTCGCGCGACGCGCGAGAAGAGGCCCTCGTTGGCCTGGCGGCCGACCGGGTCGAGGGCGAGCGCATCGCCGCCGACTGCGTGATAGCCGATCGCCGTCACACGAGTCTGGTCGATCGGCAGCTGCAGCCGAAGAGAGCTGTGCAGCGCGACAACCTGCGGGCGCGGCTGGCCCGCCGGCAGCAGTCCGCTGCCGGGCGTCGGCCGGACCTGAGTGGTCGCAGGCGAGCCGGAGCCGAAGGCTGTGAGCAGAAACGTGACGACGACAGCAATCGAAACAGCTATCAGACCGGCAATTCGCCGGGCTCTTCGTCTCGCGGCGGCTTGTGCCTTGGACATGCGGCGCGCCTGCCCGTAAGCGCGGGGCGAGGGCATGCTCGGCACCGTAACCGATGCGTCCGTGTCTTGCAGAACTGCACCGCCCGCGCGGCTGCGCAGGAGGGCAAGACGTGGAGAGGGCGCCGTTTCCTCCCAGAGGTCGTACGGGTCGAGGGCGAGCGCGCCGTCCTCGAAGGCGGACCAGTCCCAGGCGGGTGGCCTGAGCGACACCACCTGAGCGGTACGATGGCCTCCATGTCCGGCGGGACGTCGACGATTCAGATCCCGCGCTGGATCCAGCTGGTCGGCCTTCCCGTGCTCGCGCTGATCACGATCCTGCTCGCGGGCAAGGTCTTTCACGCGGTCTTCCTCTTCGTCGTCGCTGGACTCATCGCGCTGCTGCTCGACCCGCTGGTGCGCGCCCTGGAACGACTCCGGATTCCGCGCGGCTTCTCGATTGCGTTCGTCTACCTCAGCTTTGCCGCTGCGCTGGTCGTTGTCGCCATCGCCATCGGCGTGATCGTCAGCAATCAGTCGCAGTCGGCGGCTACTCGGATCGACTCCTACCTTACGAACGAGGGCGGACAGAGCTCACAGACCGGGTTCGAGCACGACGTCGACCGCTTCCAGGGCTGGCTCGACACGCACCACCTCGAGCGGGTCGACATCCGCAAGCAGGGCCAGGACTTCGCCTCGAACGTCAAGGGCAAGGACGTCGAGAAGTACACCTCGAAGGCGATCGACTTCGCCCGTGGCGCGGCGCTCTCGATCTTCACGCTCGTCTTCAGCCTCGTCCTGATCCTCGTCGTCTCGATCTACATGCTCCTCGACATGCGCCGCCTCAAGGAGGCGGTCGACCGCCGCTTCCCGCCGAGGCCCGGGCAGTTCGGTCTCCTGATCCGGATGGAGCACGCCGTCGCGGGCTATGTGCGCGGCCAGCTCCTCCTGTCGGCGATCATCGGCTCGAGCGCGGGGGTCGGGCTCTGGCTGCTGGGCACGCTCGGCTGGGCCCCGGGCGCCGATCGATACGCCGTCCTCTTCGGCGCTTGGGTGGGCGTCACCGAGCTCATTCCCTACCTCGGCCCCTGGCTCGGCGGAATCGTTCCGATCGCGTACGCGCTCGTCGTCGACCCGCTCTCCGGCCTCTGGGTCTTCCTCCTCTTCCTCGGCATCCACCAGATCGAGGGGCACATCGTCGTCCCGAAGGTGATGGGGAGTGCCCTGCGGCTGCACCCGCTGCTCGTCATCTTCGGCCTGCTCGCGGGCGGGGAGCTCTACGGGCTTCCTGGGGTCTTCGTGGCCCTGCCGCTGCTCGCGGTGATGCGGGCGATGTACGAGTTCTTCAGCGAGCGCGTCGAGCTCGAGGACTGGAAAGACGGAGTGGTGCCTGTCGAGGTGGACATCGAAGACACGCGCCCCATCCAGCCCGTGCCGCCGGAAGAGCCGCCCAAGGCTAGGGTGGCCCCGTGAGCACGTTCCCGGCCACTCGTCTCCGGAGGCTGCGCCGCACCGGCGCGCTCCGCTCGCTCGTGCGCGAGACGAAGCTCGACCTGGACGACTTCGTCTATCCCCTGTTCGTCGGGCCGAGTTCGCAGGCGAACGAGGAGCTGCCCGCGCTCGGACGCTTCTCGGTTGACGAGTGCTCTCGGGAAGCCGAGGAGCTGCTCGGGCTCGGCCTCTCCGCCGTGATCCTCTTCGGGATCCCGGAGGAGAAGGACGAGGAGGGCTCAGGCGCCTACGCCGCGGACGGGATCGTCCAGCGGGCGCTGCGCTCTCTGCGCGAGCGCTATCCGGACCTCGTGCTGATGACCGACGTCTGTCTCTGCGAGTACACCTCGCACGGTCATTGCGGCGTGATCGAGAACGGCGAGGTCGCGAACGATCCCACGCTGGAGCTGCTCGGCCGGACCGCGGTCAGTCACGTCGAGGCCGGGGCGGACGTCGTCGCGCCGAGCGACATGATGGACGGGCGGGTCGCCGCGCTCCGTGCCGCGCTCGACGATGCGGGTTTTGCGGAGACGGCGATCGTCTCGTACGCGGCGAAGTACGCGTCCGCCTTCTACGGGCCCTTCCGCGAGGCCGCTGAATCGGCGCCGTCGTTCGGCGATCGCCGCGGGTATCAGATGGATCCCGCGAACGTGCGCGAGGCGCTCCGTGAGTGCGAGCTCGACGTCGCCGAGGGCGCCGACGCGCTGATCGTCAAGCCGGCGCTCCCGAACCTCGACGTCATCCGCGCCGTCCGCGAGCGCTTCGACCTGCCTGTCGCCGCCTACAACGTCTCCGGCGAGTACGCGATGGTGAAGGCCGCCGCCGCGCGCGGCTGGCTCGACGAGCGGCAGGCTGCTACCGAGTCCCTGACGGCCATCAAACGGGCGGGCGCGGACTTTGTCGTCAGCTACTGGGCCAAGGAGCTCGCAGCCTCAGCCCTGAAAAATGCTGCGCATTTTCCAGGGGATTAGATTGTCCCGTCGCTCCGCTCGGGAGACCGGAGGGCCCTCCGTCCGATGGCGCTGAAGTCGAAGTCCGAGCTGGCACGGGAGGCTGAGCGCCTCATCCCCGGGGGGGTCAACTCGCCTGTGCGCGCGATGAAGGCCGTGGGGCTCGACGAGCCGCTCTTCGTGCGGAAGGGGAAGGGCGCGTACGTGACGACGACCGGCGGCGAGCGCTACGTCGACTGGGTGATGTCGTTCGGCCCTCTGCTCTTCGGTCACGCCGACCCCGAGACGATCGAGGCTGTTCAGCAGACGGCGGACGAGGGCACGACCTTCGGCGCGACGACCGAGCGAGAGGTCGAGCTCGCCGCCGAGATCGTCGACGCCTTCCCGTCGATCGAGCAGGTGCGGATGGTCAGCTCCGGCACCGAGGCGGCGATGAGCGCGATCCGGCTCGCACGGGGCGCGACCAGGCGCGACCGGATCCTGAAGTTCGCCGGTTGCTACCACGGCCACGCCGACGCGCTGCTTGCCGAGGCGGGCTCGGGCCCGGCGACGCTTGGCGTCCCGGCGACGGCCGGAGTCCCGTCGGGCGCAACTGCGGACACGATCGTCGCTCCCTACAACGACATCGAGGAGGCGGCGCTGGCGGTCGCGCGCTACGGAGAAGGGCTCGCCTGCGTGATCGTCGAGCCGGTCGCCGGGAACATGGGCGTCGTTCCGCCGGAGCCGGGCTTCCTCGAGGCGCTGCGCGAGCTGTGCGACGCGTCGGGCGCGCTCCTGGTCTTCGACGAGGTGATCACCGGCTTCCGGATAGCACGCGGCGGTGCGCAGGAGCGGCTCGGCGTGCGCGCGGACCTGACCGTCCTCGGCAAGATCGTCGGCGGCGGGATGCCGATCGGCGCCTTCGGCGGCTCCGCGGAGATCATGCGCCACCTCGCCCCGGTCGGCGACGTCTACCAGGCCGGCACGCTCTCCGGGAACCCGCTCGCCACGGCGGCCGGCATCTCGGTCCTCCGCCGTCTCCGCGACCCGGCGGTCTACGAAGAGCTGGAGCAGAAAGCCGCGCGCCTCGAGGCGGGATTCAGCGGCCTGAACGTGTTCCAGCGAGTCGGCGCGATGGCCACCCTCTTCATGGGGTCTGACCCTGTAAAGAACACGGGGTCTGACCCTGTAAAGAACACGGGGTCAGACCCTGTAAAGAACTTTGCGGACGCTTCGGCTTGCGACACGGCCCGTTACAGCGAGTACTTCCGGCACATGCTCGAGCGGGGCATCTACGTGCCGCCCTCGCAGTTCGAGGCGATGTTCGTCTCGCTCGCGCACGGCGACGAAGAGATCGACCGGACGGTGGAGGCCGCTGCTGAGTTCTTCGCCGCCACCTGACATCTGGCAGGAGATCGCGCTCGACGCCGAGCGCGAGGGATCGCTCTGGCGGGACGCGCTCCGGCCCCATGGCGCACACGACCGCGAGCCCGTGTTCTCGACCCTTGCCGAGCCGGTCTTGGCGCTCGCGGTGGAGACGATCTACGAGGGGTACCTCGTCCACTACGGCCGCCCGCGGCTGTTCGCTCCCGGCGACCACGACACGATCCTCCTGCTCGGCGACTACCTGTACGCGCAGGGGCTCGTGCGCCTGGCCTCGGCGGGATCGGTGGAGGCCGTTGCGGACATGGGCGAGCTGATCTCGCTCTGCGCGCAGATCCGCGCCGAGGGCTCCGACGAGGACGGTCCGGCCTGGGCCGCCAGCATTGCCCTGCTCGGACAAGGCGTCCTCAAGGAGACCGACGATCCCGACACGCTCCTCGCCCGGGCGCAGGCCGAGGCCGGGTCGGAGCCCGTCGATCGCGCGCTTGCTGCTCATCGCCAGCGAGTTCGTTAAAGTCGCAGCCGATGGGTCACGTGCTCGCAGCCGCCTTCGTGCTGGCCGACGCAGCCGCGGAGGGCAAGAAGGTCATCACGGCGATGCTGATCATCGGCCTGATCCTTGCGGCGCCTCCCGTTCTCGGCGAGACCTACCTGTACTTCAGATACCACCGCCGCGGTCGCAGCCCGCACTAGGGCGTAGCCGTGCGGGGTCGAACCTGGGGAGCAGCGTCGATCGCGGTGGCAATTGCGGCTGCCTTCGTCGGCGGCCTCCTCGTCGGGCGCGATCGGGCGCCATCCCGCGTCAAAGCGGCGGCGCCCGGGGAGCCGGTGCAGGCGATCGTGCCCGTATCCGCCCGGACCTTGCACCCGGTCCCGATCAACAACGGCATCCGGGTTGACCCGCACGACCTCGAGTTCGCCGAGCTCGTGCCTGAGGACGGCGCGGTCGACGGAGCCTGGTTCGTGCCCGCCGGTCGTGGAAGCCCTCAGCTGGCGGTCGCTTGGCACCGCGGTACCACCAAGAACGGCTACGACGACACGCGTCTCTGGAACCTCACGCTCTGGAACCCGGAGGGCATCAGCGGGCGCAGGTGGGTGCCGTACCGGCTCATCGTCGCGTCGCCCGACCCGATCCGCGACTGGATCGGCCGCTCCGGTGTGAGGCTCGCAGACGTCACCGGCGATGGTCATGCCGACCTGCTGGTCTCGATAGGAATCCGCGGCAGCAACCACGCGGCCACACTGATCTCCGTATTTGCAACTGTCGGCGGCAAGGTTCGCCGGATCTACGGGCACGGGTCTTCCGAAGACAAGCGTGGGGCTCGGGCCTATGGCCGAAGCATCTCGGAGACAGCCTGGGGTGCGCGCAACGGGATGCTCTGGTTCGACGAGCCGCGAGGCGGCCAGAGCGTCTGCTGTCCCGACTACAGGCTCGAGTACAACCTTCGCTGGACCGGAAGCGGCTGGCACCGAGTTTCGGAGCGCCGCGTGCCCTTGCACTACGGATAGCCCGGCCGCACTGGACGCCTCCCCGCCGACACGCTTCACTTGACCGGCATGGCCGAGCTGCCGACCGGCACCGTCACCTTCCTCTTCACCGATGTGGAGGGCTCGTCGCGCCTGCTCGACGAGCTGGGCTCGGAAAGGTATGCCGAGGCGCTCGCGCAGCACCGCCGACTGATACGCGGGGCCGCTCGCGCTCACGGCGGCGTGGAAGTCGACACGCAGGGCGACAGCTTCTTCATCGCGTTCGCGCGGGCGTCCGACGCAGTCGCCGCCGCGGAGGAGGCTCAGCGGGAACTCGCCGGCGGGCCGGTACGCGTACGAATGGGTCTGCACACGGGTGAGCCCCTCAGAACGAGTGAGGGGTACGTCGGGCCAGACGTTCACAAAGCCGCGCGCATCGCCGATGCCGGCCATGGTGGGCAAGTGCTTGCCTCAAAGTCGACCTGCGAGCTCTTGGGCGACCGGCTCAAGGATCTCGGCGAGCATCGGCTGAAGGATCTGAGTGCGCCGGAGCGGATCTACCAACTCGGTGACAGCGAGTTTCCGCCGCTCAGGTCGCTCTACCGGACAAACCTGCCCCTTCCCGCGACCCCGTTCCTGGGCCGTGAGCGTGAGCTGCGAGAAGTAGCCGCGTTGCTCGGTCGCGAGGACGTGCGCCTCGTGACGCTCACCGGGCCGGGGGGAGCCGGGAAGACGCGACTTGCGCTTCAGTCCGCCGCCGAGGCTGCTGACTCCTTTCCCGACGGCGTCCGCTGGGTCTCGCTCGCCGAGGTGCGCGATCCGTCGTTCGTCCTGGCCGCAGTGGCCCAAGCGCTCGAGGTAACAGAGGAGCCGGCGCGGGCGCTCTCCGACGTCCTCGCCACGGCGCTCGCGGGAAAGCGGGTGCTCGTACTGCTCGACAGCGTCGAGCATCTGATTCCAGATGTCGTTGTCAACATCGGATTGCTTCGCGACGTTGCCGGACCAGCGGTCCTCGTCACCAGTCGGGAGCGACTACAACTTCAAGGCGAGCATGTTTACGACGTGCCGGCTCTGGCGCCGGATGACGCGGCGGAGCTCTTCCTCGCCCGCGCGAGGTCGCTTGGAAGCCCGCTCGAGCGCTCCGAAGCTCTCGACGAGCTCTGCCGGCGTTTGGATCAGCTGCCGTTGGCAATCGAGCTCGCCGCCGCTCGAACGCGGCTCTTCGCAGTCGAGCAACTGCTCGGCCGGCTTTCTCAGCGATTCGACCTGCTCAAGGCCGGTCGTGACGCAGGCCCCCGCCAGCAGACGCTCAGTGCCACGATCGAATGGTCGTACGACCTGCTCGACGATTCCGAGCAGACGCTGTTTCGCCGGCTGAGCGTCTTCGCCGGAAGCTGCTCGTTCGAGGCCGCCGAGGCGGTGTGCGACGCCGATCCCGATACGTTGCAATCGCTGCTCGACAAGAGCCTGCTTCGCCGCCGCGACGTCGCGGCAGGGCCCCGCTACTGGATGCTCGAGACGATCCGTGAGTTCGCGATCCTGCGACTTGATACGACGCCGGAGGCGCAACGACTCCGAGGTCGGCACGCCGAGCACTTTCTCGCGATGGCCGACGAGATCGCGCTCACAGTCGAAAGCGCATCACTCTTCGTAGAATGGTCGCGGGTCGACGGCGACGACGACGCAAACTTCCGGGACGCGCTCGAGCACGCCTCCGAGACGCGTAACGCAGGGCTCGAGCTACGTCTTGCGGTCTCTCTCTGGGGACTCTTCTGGGCGCGTGGCTTGTGGAGCGAGGGGCGCAGAGCGCTCGAGACCGCCCTCAACGGAGACCCTGCCGCGCCGCCGGCGCTCCGGAGCCGAGCACTCGTGGGAGCAGGCTATCTCGCCGATCGCCAGGCTGACTGGCAGCAGGTCGAGAAGCTCGGGAGCGAGTATGTGACGCTGAGCCACGAGCTCGGCGATGAAGAAGGGCTGGCGCGGGGATCGAGGTGGCTGTCGCACGCTGCGGCTGCTCGTGGCGATGCCGAAGGAGCCACGAGACTGAGTGAAGAGAGCGAGCGCTACGCGCAGCGCGCGCGTCCATCCCGTGTCGCGGCACTCGTCGTCGATCGCGCAGTCTCGAAGCTCGCCGACGGCGACTATTCATCGGCCGAGGCCCTGCTGCACGAGGCCCTCGAACTGGCGGGGCAGCCTGGGGGAGACGCCGCCCGCGATGCCGTGATCGGCAACCTCGCGGTCCTGGCACTCCTCCGGGGCCGGAACTCCGATGCGGTCGGCCATCTGCGGGAGGTAGTCGCTGCGGTCGAGGGAACCGCCCAACACGAAGCCATCTTCTTTGCATTGAGCATCGTCGGCGTGCTCGCCGCCGAGACGGGCGACGAGGAGACCGCGACGCAGCTATGGGGCGCAGCCGACGCTTTCGGCCGTACTCTCGGTGCCGTGCTCGACGATGCCGAGAAGGGGCTTCAGGAGCGCGCTGCGCAAAAGGTACGTGCACGGCTCGGGGACGTCACGTTCGAAGCGCTCTGGGCTCAAGGTAGTGCGTTGAGCACTCACCGCGCGATCGCAATGGCGCGCGACCTCGTCGCTCGCGCCCAGAGCGACGCTCGGCGAGACGCGAAACGCTGATTCACTTGACTGGCATGGCCGAGCTGCCGACCGGGACCGTCACCTTCCTCTTTACCGACATCGAGGGGTCGACGAGGCTGCTGGAGGAGCTCGGCGATTCCTACGCGGAGGCTCTCGCGGGCCACCGCCACGTGCTCCGGAAGGCATTCGCCGATCACGGCGGCGCTGAAGTCGACACGCAGGGCGACGCTTTCTTCGTCGCCTTTGCGCGCGCGAAGGATGCAGTAGCCGCCGCAGCAGATGGGCAACGCGCACTCGCGTCCGGCTCGATTCGCGTGCGGATGGGCATTCACACCGGCGAGCCCATCCGAACCGACGAGGGCTACGCAGGGATGGACGTTCACCGCGGCGCCAGGATCGCCGCAGCAGGTCACGGCGGCCAGGTGCTCGTCTCGCAGACCGCGCGAGAGCTCATCCAGGACGATCTCCCCGAGGAGTTCGCTCTTCGGGATCTCGGCGAGCATCGGCTGAAGGATCTCAGCAGGCCGCAACGCATCTTCCAGCTCGTGGCGGAAGGTCTCGAGGGCGATTTCCCGGCGCTCGCGACGCTCGAGAACCGGCCGACCAACCTTCCGCCGCAGCCGACGCCGCTGATCGGCCGCGAGCGGGAGCTGGCGGAGGTCGTCGAGCTCCTACGCAGTCCCGATGTACGCATGCTGACCGTGACTGGTCCGGGCGGTGCGGGAAAGACGAGGCTGGCTCTGCAGGCCGCAGCGGATCTCCTCGACGACTTCGACGACGGCGTGTTCTTCGTTGGCCTGGCGGGGATTGTCGATCCGTCGCTCGTCGTTCCGACCATCGCTCAAGCTCTCGCGGTCAAGGAGGTTGGCGGCCTCTCGCTCGAGGAAGCCCTTGGGCGCTTTGTGCACGACCGGGAGCTGCTCCTCGTGCTCGACAACCTCGAGCATCTGCTCGATGCGGCGCCGCAAGTCAGCGGCCTCGTTCTCGAGGCCCCGTCGCTGAAGGCGATCGTTTCCAGTCGAGCTCCGTTGCGGATCTCTGTCGAGCGGGAGTACCCGATCCCCGAACTCGCTGACGACGACGCCATTGCCCTGTTCAGTGAGCGAGCGCACGCCATCAAGCCAGATTTCCGCCTCAACGGTGATGCGCCGGCCGTCGCCGAAATCTGTCGCCGTCTGGACGGTCTCCCACTTGCGATCGAGCTGGCCGCGGCCCGCGCGAAGGTGCTCTCTCCGACGGCGCTTCTCGACCGGCTCGACCAGCGGCTCCCCGTGCTGACCGGAGGCGCACGCGATGTCCCCGACCGGCAGCGCACCCTCCGGGACACGATCGCGTGGAGCTACGAGCTGCTTGACGAGACCGAGCAGAGGCTTTTCTCGCGACTGGCCGTTTTCGTCGGCGGCTTCACGCTCGATGCAGCCGAGCAGGTCTGCGACGCGGACCTCGATACGCTCACATCGCTTGTCGAGAAGAGCCTCGTCCGACAAGGGGACGACCGGTTCCGGATGCTCGAGACGATCCGCGAGTTCGCTCTCGAGCTACTCGAGGAAAGCGGGGATCTCGAGAACATCAGGCGCCGTCACATCGACTTCTACCTGGCATTTGCGACGCGTGAGGACTCGAAGGCCCAGCAAACGGCTGAGTGGCTCAATGTCCTGGAGTCCGAGCACGACAACTTTCGCGCCGCCCTCCAATTTGCCCGGGAGCTCGATGATCCGAGGCAGGAGCTGCGCCTCGCGGCGGCGCTTGTGGAGTTGTGGGAATACCGGAGTCACCTGACCGAGGGCTTGGAGCGCATCCGCGAGGCGCTCGACCGCGATCCCGGCGCACCGCCGGAAATCCGGGCCCGTGGGTTGCATCGCGGGGCGCTCATGGCCCTCAAGCAGGGCGATTTGGAGACGGCCAGCCTGATGGCCGAAAGCGAGAGGCAACTGCACGCCTCAATGGGTGACGAAGGTGGCGTGGGTGAGGCCATTCACCTGCTCGGAATCATCGCGACGGCAGAACGACGCTTCGGCGAAGCGCGTGACCTCCTTGAGCAGGCCAAGTCGATTCGCGAGCGGTTCGGCGATGTGCGGGCCTTGCAGGGCTCGCTCCACAACCTCGGGCTACTCGCAATGGACCAAGGTGACTACGGGCGGGCTCGGGCGGAGCTCCAATCGGCCCTGGAACTCGCCGAGAAGCACGGTTTGGACTGGCAGCTGGCCAACAGCCAGTGCGATCTCGGGTTCGCCGAACTGGGCGACGGGAGGCTCGACCACGCGCGCGTGCGGTTTGGAGAGGCGATCGCAGGCGCGACTCGGATGGGTTGGAAGGAGAACGTGGCCTACTGCCTCGTCGGCTTCGGTGGACTCGCAGTTGCGGCAGGCGAGCTCGATCTGGCGGGCCGCTTCCTCGGTCAGGCGGAGCTTCTGATCGAAGACCTTCATCTGAGGCTCGAGCCTTACGCTGAGACTGCGCGCGCTCAGGTCGAGCGTGCACTTCGCTCGCACCTGGGCGATGACCGGCTCGATGCGCTCCGCGCGGAGGGTCGTTCGCTCTCGATCGAAGACGCGGTATCAGAGGCGCTAGCAGCCCTAGACTGACTGCGATGGCGCCGCCGAGTGACCTCAGAGAATGGATTGCTCTCCTCGAGCGCGAGGGCGAGCTCGTTCGCGTGCAAACCGAGGTCGACCCATACCTCGAAGTGACCGAGATCATCGACCGCACGGTGCGCGCCCGTGGGCCTGCGCTCCTTTTCGAGAACCCGAAGGGCTCGTCGCACTCGCTGCTCGTCAACCAGTTCGGAACGGAGCGGCGCATGTGCCTCGCGCTCGGCGTAGAGCGCCTCGACGACGCGGCTGCCAAGCTCGAGTCCGTTCTCGAGATGCAACCGCCGCAAGGCCTGGCTGAAAAGGTCAAGGGCCTGAAGAAGCTGAAGTCGATCGCCGACTCGATGCCGAAGACCGTTCGCAACGGCCCGGCTCAGGAGATCGTGTTGCAGGGCGACGACGTCGATCTCGACCTCTTGCCGATCCAGCACTGCTGGCCCGGCGACCCCGCGCCCTTCATCACGCTCCCCGCGGTGATCACCCGCGACCCGAAGACCGGAACGCGCAACGTCGGGATGTACCGCATGCAGAAGCTCGACTCCCGCTCGACCGCCATGCACTGGCAGCTCCACAAGGACGGGCGCATGGACTACCTGGCGGCCGACGGCCGTCTGGACGTGTCCGTGGCGATCGGGCTAGACCCGGTGACGACCTACTCGGCGAGCGCGCCGCTCCCGAAGCACATCGACGAGCTCATGCTCGCGGGATTCCTGAAAGGCGAGCCCGTGGAGCTCGTCAAGTGCAAGACGAACTCGCTGGAGGTGCCGGCCAACGCGGAGATCGTGCTCGAGGGCTATGTGGAGCAGGGGGACGAGACCATGGAGGGCCCGTTCGGTGACCACACCGGCTACTACTCGGCTGCCGAGCCGTTCCCGGTCTTCCACGTGACCGCGATGACCATGCGCGCGGACGCGATCTACCCCTCGATCGTCGTCGGCAAGCCGCCGGCCGAGGACGCGTGGCTCGGCAAGGCGACCGAGCGCATCTTCCTGCCGGCGATCAAGATGAGCGTGCCCGAGATCGTCGACTACGACCTCCCGGTCGCCGGCGCGTTCCACAACTGCGTGATCGTCTCGATCCGCAAGAGCTTCCCCGGCCAGCCGCAGAAGGTGATGCACGCGATCTGGGGCCTCGGCCTGCTCAGCCTCACGAAGTCGGTCGTCGTCGTGGACGAGCACGTGGACGTGCACGACTACCAGGAGGTCTTCTTCCGCGTGACGGCCAACGTCGACCCGAAGCGCGACGTGATGCTCAGCGAAGGGCCGCTCGACCACCTCGATCACGCTCCGACCCGCCAGTTCTACGGCGGCAAGATGGGCATCGACGCGACGCACAAGGGGCCGGCAGAGGGCACCCGGGAGTGGCCCGCCGAGATCGTCATGAGCGACGAGATTCGCTCGCTCGTCGACCGCCGTTGGGCCGAATACGGGATCGACGAAGCCCCCGCCGAGGCCGACGGCCGTCTGTCGCGTCCGTTGCGCCAATTGCTACGTCGTTGACGTTGGCGCTGAGGCCCGATTGAATCCGCAGCACGACGTGGATCCGCACGGCGGTCACGGCACTCCGCACGAGCCTACGCCGACCATCTGGCCGGTCGGCTTTGCCGTTGGCATTGCCTGTGTCTTCATCGGCCTGATCCTGAGCAAGATCGTGCTCGTCGTCGGCGTCGTCCTGACGGCGCTCTTCGGCTTCCTCTGGATCCGGGACGTCACGAGCGCATACCGGGCCGGGCCGACGCAGCCGGGAGAAGAGCCCGAGCCCGCACTCTCGGCGCCGCCGATACCGGCCCACAAGGGCGGCGCGGCGATGGCGGACCTGGACGAGGACGACATCATCCGTTACCCCCGCTCGAAGTTCCTCGAAGCCGTCACGCTCGGTCTCGGTGGCGTCATCGGCGGTGTCGTCACGGTTCCGGTGCTCGGCTTCACCGTGTTGCCCGCGTTCATCGATCAGGGCCATGACGAGATCGACGTCGGATCCCTCGACGACTACCCCGAGAACAAGTTCGTGATCGCGACCTTCATGCTCGACCCCAAGCAGGGCGAGGTCTCCCGGCGGACCGCCTACATTCGCAACAACGGATTGCTGGAGGGCAAACCGAGCTTCACGATCCTCTCGAATCGCTGCGTCCACCTCGGCTGTCCGGTCCAGGTGAACGGCCTGCCGATCGACGAGGACAAGAAGACCGAGAAGGGCGTGGACATCATCCCGACGGCCGCCGCCGCGGGCTTCGGCTGCCCCTGTCACGGAGGCCAGTACGACAACGAGGGGAACCGCACGGCCGGCCCGCCGGTTCGCGCTCTCGACCGGTACGAGTTCCGGATCAAGAAGGGGCGTCTCTTCCTCGGGAAGACCTTCTCCGTCTCGGAGGTCGACGGCCTGGGAGCCGACGCGAAGATCCATTCATATCCTCTCGCCGGGCCTGGCCAGCACGTCGACGGCATCGAGGCGTGGCTCTATCCACTCGAGCCGCCCCGCTGATGGCACGGAGGAAACCAGGGCGGCGCGAGCAGCTCCTCAAGATGGCGCTCTATCCGCTCGACTGGCTGGAGGAGCGCTCTGGGCTCGTCGGCGGCGTCAAGTACTTCCTCTTCCGCAAGGTCCCCGGCGACATCAGCTGGGGGCACACGCTGGGTTCCGCGGCGCTGACGGCCTTCATCGTCCAGGCGGTCACCGGGGTGATCCTGGCCATGTACTACAAGCCGGATCCGAACTCGGCCTACGAGTCGATCCGGCACATCACCGACGACCTCACGCTCGGCTGGCTCGTTCGCGGCATGCACCGCTGGGGCGCGAGCGTCTTCATCATCCTGCTCTTCCTGCACATGGGGCGCGTCTTTCTCTACGGCGCCTACAAGTACCCGCGCGAGCTGAACTGGATCGTCGGCGTCCTGATCCTCGTGATGGGAATGATGGAGGGGTTCTTCGGATACCTGCTGCCCTGGGACCAGACCGCGTACTGGGCGACCGTGGTCGGCGTGAACCTCCAGGCGACGGGGCCGTTCGTAGGGCCGTTTCTCGGTGACATCCTCCGCGGCGGCGCTGAGATCGGGCCCGAGACACTCGCCCGCTTCTATGCGCTGCACATGCTCGTGCTACCGGGCGCGCTCGCAGGCTTGATCGGGCTGCACCTGTATCTCGTCGTGCGTCTCGGGGTGACCTCGCCTCCGTGGTCGCCGACGGGCGCCGGTAAGCCGCGGCCTGGTCCGCCGCCTCCGCCTCGGAAGGGACTCGTCGCGCCTGGCTCACGAGGAGCCCGCAAGCGATGAACAGAAGACTCGAGGAGCGGCGGGCCGAGTTCCAGCAGTACAAGCGGGACGTGAAGGCGCGCGGGAAGCCGTTCTACCCGTTCGCGATGTTCCACGACACGGTGATGAGCCTGTTCGTGGTCTGCCTGATCGTCGCCATCACCATCATCTGGAAGTTCACTTCCGACGAGGGGCCCGACCCGGAGGCAGCATCGACTTCCGGCTGGTTCGGGAGGCTCTACGACGACAAGGCGGATCCCGGGACGACGAGCTTCACTCCGCGTCCCGACTGGTACTTCTACTTCCTCTTCTACCTGCTGCGGGTCTTCAAGTGGCCGGACTCGGTCATCCTCGGCACCGTCATCGTGCCGACGATGGCGCTCGTGCTCCTGCTCGCGTTCCCGTTCCTGGACGTGAGCCGCGAGCGGCGGCCTCTGCGCAGGCCGGTCGCGATGGTCGCGGCGGTGCTGACGATCATCTCGATGGGGGCGCTGAGCTACCTGGGCGCGACGGCCAAGGAGCCGGGCGCCAGTATCGACGTGGTTCGCACATGGGGCGAGACGCAGGGCTTCGCCGACAATCCGGATGCGGTCGCGGGCGCGACGATCTTCGCCAAGGTCGGCTGCCAGAACTGCCACACGTATCTCGGCGCGGGCACGACGAACCTAGGGGCGCCGGACCTGTCCGAGATCGGTAAGACCTCGAACCGTGGCGTCCAGGGTTTCGCCGACTACGTCGCTGACCCGTCGAAGTTCGGCAACAACGTGATGCCGAAGTTCGGGGGGCCAGAAGGTCTCGGCGACGCGAACCTGCGGCGCCTCGGGGCGTTCCTCGAGGAATCCAAAGGCTCGAAGTAGTGGCTCGCCCGGCGCCCTTCGCCGGCCCCTGGCGCGCGATAAGACTGCGCCAGGCGGTGTCCTCAGTCGCGCCCAGGCTGAGTAGCCTGGACGCTCCCTGCGTCCTACCCTGGCTTGCTTCTCGCACGCCAGGAGCTCGGCAATGACGCCGGGCGAGCCACTGCGCATCTTCCTCGGCATCACCGGCGCGTCCGGAGCGCCGTACGCTTCGCGTCTCGTCGATTCGCTTGCGGCGGCCGACTGCGAGGTCGGCATCTGCGCTTCGGCGGCCGGCGTGCAGGTGCTCGCGACCGAGCTGTACGGCGATCCGCAGCTGCCGCGGGACGAGGTGCTCGCGCGGTTCACGGAGCGGGCCGGCGCCGCGGCGACGGTCTACGACCCGCACGACTACACGGCGCCGTACGCGAGCGGGTCGGCCAGCGTCGACGGTTACGTCGTGTGCCCCTGCTCAATGGCGACCGCGGGCACGATCGCGACCGGCGGCGAGGCGAACCTGATCCACCGAGCCGCGGGCGTCGCGCTCAAGGAGGGGCGGAAGCTCGTCCTCGTCCCGCGCGAGACGCCGCTCTCGACGATCCATCTCGAGAACCTCTTGAAGCTGCGTCAGGCGGGGGCGGTCATCCTCTTCGCCGCTCCGGGCTTCTACCACGGAGCAGAGACCATCGACGACCTCGTCGACTTCGTCGCCGGCCGCTGTCTCGCGCAACTCGGCCTCGACACGACGCTCGTCAAGCCATGGGGCGACGCGTGACGACGCAGACCGGGATGCTTCCGCCGGAGGGGGTTCGGCGCATGTTCGATCGCATCGCGCCGGTCTACGACGCGATGAACCGGCTGATGACGGCCGGCCTCGACCGGCGCTGGCGCGAGCGTGCCGCCGCGGCGGTCGTGCGACCCGGCGATCGCGTGCTCGACGCCTGTTGCGGGACGGGAGACCTCGCGATCGCGGCGGCCGAGGCGGGCGGCACCGTCACGGGCCTCGACTTCTCCGAGCCGATGCTCGCGCGCGCACGCGAGAAGAATCCGGACCTCGAGTGGGTCTCCGGCGACGCGCTCGCGCTCCCGTTCCCCAACGGGTCGTTCGACGTGGCGACCATCGGCTTCGGCGTCCGCAACCTCGACGACCTCGAGCGCGGGCTCGCCGAGCTCCGACGCGTGCTGAAGCCCGGAGGACGCCTCGCGATCCTCGAGATCACGCGGCCCACCGGCCTGCTCGCGCCCTTCTACCGCTTCTGGTTCGACGGGGTCATCCCGCTCGCGGGGAAGATCCTGCCGGGCGGCGCCGCCTACTCGTACCTGCCGGCGAGCGTGCGGCGGTTCCCCGCGCCGGAGGGGCTCGCGAAGCTGCTCGACGACGCCGGCTTCGACGAGATCCGCTGGCGTCTCTTCGCCGGCGGAATCGTCGCCCTCCACACGGGGACTGCCCGGTGAGCGCGATCGCGACCCTTCGTGCCGCGCCCGGCCTCGACGCCTATCTCGACCGGCTCGAAGACCAGCTGGCCGAAGCCGTGGCCGCCAGGCCGGGGCTCGTGGCGGAGATCGGGAGCGAGGCGCTCTCCTCCGGAGGCAAGCGGCTCCGCCCGCTCCTCGTCTTTCTCACGGCTCCCCAGGACGACGATCCGCCGGTCGCAGCCGGCGTCGCGATCGAGCTCGTCCACATGGCGAGCCTCGTCCACGACGACCTGATCGACGGCGCGGAGTTGCGCCGCGGCCGGGCATCCGTCTGGTCGGCGTACGGGCCTGAGGCCGCGAGCGCGGGAGGCGTCTATCTCTTCGCCCGTGCCTTCGCCGAGCTCGCTGCGACCGGCGATGCGGAGGGCGTCGGCATCCTCGCCGACTCCGCGCTCGCCCTCGTCCGCGGCGAGGCGCTCGAGCGGGGACAGCGGCGTCGCCCCGACACCACGGTCGAGGAATACCTGGAGCGCTGCACGCTGAAGACCGCAAAGCTTTTCGAGGCCGCCTGCCTGCTCGGGAGCCGCCGCGCCGAGCTGGGAGCCTTCGGCCTCGCGCTCGGCATCGCCTTCCAGATCATCGACGACTGCCTCGACTGCGCCGGACAGACCGTGGAGACAGGGAAGATCGCCGGCACCGACCTGCGCGAGGGAATCCCGACGCTGCCGCTCCTCCTCGCCGCCCAGGAGGACGAGGTCGTGCGACGGGCTCTCGCGGGCGGCTCACTCGACGGAGCGATGCTACGCGTCGCCGCGAGCGGCGCGATCGAGGAGGCGCAAGAGGTGGCGCGCAGCTACGCGGAGCAGGCGCGAACCCACCTCGACGGAGTCGATGCCCGTGCCGAGCTCGATTCGATCGCGGACGCCGTCGTCGAGAGGACCGCGTAGTGGCAGTTCTGCGTGAACATTTGACGCGTAGCGTGCTGGAGCCGATCCGCGAGAAGGTGGAGGCCGGCGAGCGGCTCGACCTCGAGGACGGGCTCGCACTCATGGAGTCGGACGACCTCCTGTGGCTCGGCGAGCTCGCCGACCTGGCGCGGCGGCAGCGCGGCGGCACCGACGAGGTCTACTTCGTCCAGAACCTGTACCTGAACCAGACGAACGTCTGTCGCGTGAAATGCAAGTTCTGCGCCTTCGCGGTCACGCAGAAGCAGGAGGGCGCGTACACCTACACCGCGGAGCAGCTCGTCGAGGACGCGCTTCGCCAGCGCGAGCTCACCGGGTTCACCGAGATCCACATGGTCGGCGGCGAGAGCCCGCACGTCGACTTCTCGTACTACGTCGAGATCGTCCGCCAGCTGCATGAGGCGATGCCGGACGTGCACCTGAAGCTGTTCACGGCGAGCGAGATCCACCACATGACGAAGCTCTCCGGGCTCACGCACGAGGAGGTGCTGCGCGAACTGCGCGACGCCGGTCTCGGCTCGCTCCCCGGCGGCGGCGCCGAGGTCTTCGCCGAGCGCGTGCGGCGCCTCGTCGCGCCCGGTAAGGAGCACCCCGACAACTGGTTCCACGTCCACCGCACGGCGCACGCGCTCGGCATCCCCACGCACTGCACGATCCTCTACGGGCACGTCGAGACCTACGAGGAGCGCGTCGACCACCTCCTCCGGCTCCGAGACCTCCAGGACGAGACGGGCGGCTTCCTCGCCTTCATCCCGCTCGCGTTCCATCCCGAGAACACCGTCTTCGAGAAGCGAGGCTGGAAGCACACGGCGGGCTCGGACGACCTGAAGATGATCGCGGTCTCGCGCC
This sequence comes from Actinomycetota bacterium, assembly GCA_038040395.1. Taxonomy (GTDB): domain Bacteria; phylum Actinomycetota; class Thermoleophilia; order Gaiellales; family Gaiellaceae; genus VAXT01. The sequence continues at coordinate 154,837 of JBBPIJ010000004.1, read as the reverse complement.
TCCTGCTCGACAACGTCCCGAACGTGAAGGCCTACTGGATCATGATGGGCCTGCCGCTGACCCAGATCGCGCTCCATTTCGGCGCGAACGACGTGCAGGGGACGGTCGTCCGGGAGGAGATCTTCCACGCCGCCGGCGCGGAGACCGAGACCGAGCAGAAGATCGACGAGCTCGTCCGCGTCGTGCAGGAAGCCGGCCGAATTCCGGTGCAGCGGGACACGCTCTACAACGAGATCCGCCGATGGTGAGGCTGGGGCGGAAGCGGCGGGAACTGAAGCCGGTGCAGAGCGACCGAGTCGAGCAGTACCCGAATCTACGCCAGGTCCTCGGTGGCTATCTTCACCAGGATTTCGATCTTGACTTCGAGTCACCCGACGCAGCTCTTCGCGATGCAGCTCAAGGTCAGGGACCGCAGCAGGTCGGCGGTGCTGTCCAGGAGATCAACGAGCTCCTCGCCAGCGATCTTGAATCTCGGCAACTCACTGAGATTGTCGAGCGCCTGACCGCGGGCTACTCGCCTGTGCTTGATGGATGGGAGATTCGCGACTGGCTTCAGCACGCCCGAACAATCTTGAGGACGGGTATCGCGTGAGGCTCGGCCGGATCTCGTACGTGAACATGGCGCCGGTCTTCCACCGGCTCGATGCCGAGGTCGAAGAGGTCCCCGGGGTGCCGACCGAGCTCGCGCGGGCCCTCCTCGCCGGCGAGGTCGACGTGGCGCCGATCCCGTCGATCGAGTGGGCGCGGAACGCCGATCGCCTCAGGCTCCTGCCCCGCCTCTGCGTCTCCTCCGAGGGCGCGGTCGACTCGATCCAGCTTGTCTCCTCGGTGCCGCTGGAGCGCATTCGGAGCGTCGCTGTCACGCCCGAGAGTGCGACCTCCGTCGTGCTCGCGCGGGTCCTTCTCCCCGAGGCCCGACAGGTTCCGTTCGACGAAGAGGCCGACGGCAAGCTCCTGATCGGCGACGCGGCGCTGCGGAGCGCCTTCGAGGATCCGACCCCGCACCACGACCTCGGCCGAATGTGGACCGAGCGCACGGGGTTGCCGATGGTCTTCGCCGTCTGGGCGACGCTCGACCCACCGCCGGAGGGGATCAACGAGCTCGAGGACGCCCTTGTCGCCTCCGTGCGCCAGGCTCGCTCCGAGCCGGAGGTGCTCGCCCGTGAGGCGAGTGAGCGCTACGGCTATCCGCCGGGCTTCCTCGCGCGCTACTTCGAGAAGCTGCGCTATCGGTTCGGCCCGCGCGAGCGCGCCGGCCTCTTCACCTTCATGGAGCTCGCCCACGACGCGGGCCAGCTAGAGCGCATCCCGGACCTCCGCTTCATCCAAGGCGAGGTCGTGCCGGCATGAGCGTTGCCGAGGTTCTCGACAAGGCGCTCGAAGGCGAGCGGATCACCGACGCCGAGGCGTTGGCGCTCCTCGAGTCGAAGGACCTCGTCGCGATCGGGAAGGCCGCGGAGGCGCTCCGAGCGCGGCGCACCGACGCCGGCCGGATCACGTTCATCATCGACCGGAACGTCAACTACACGAACGTCTGCGTCACCGACTGCGACTTCTGCGCGTTCTATCGCCGCCCCGGCGATCGCGCCGAGGGCTACCTGCTGCCGAAGACGATCATCTTCAAGAAGATCGAGGAGACGCTCGCGATCGGCGGCACCGGCGTCCTCATGCAGGGCGGCCACCACCCCGATCTCGCGATCGACTACTACGAGGACCTCTTCCGCTCGATCAAGGAGCGCTACCCGATTCACCTGCACGCGCTCTCCCCGCCCGAGATCCAGCACATCGCTCGCCGCTCCAAGCTCAGCGTTCCGGCCACGCTGACGCGCCTGCGCGACTCGGGCCTCGACTCGATCCCCGGCGGCGGGGCGGAGATCCTGGTCGACCGCGTCCGCGACGTGATCGCGCCGAAGAAGACGAAGACCGCGGACTGGTTGAACGTCATGCGCCATGCGCACCGCCTGGGCATGTCGACGACGGCCACGATGATGTACGGCCATGTCGAGACGCTTGCCGAGCGGATCGAGCACATGCGCAAGATCCGGGAGCTCCAGGACGAGACCCGCGGGTTCCGCGCCTTCATCTCCTGGACGTTCCAGCCGGACGGCACGCGGCTCGCGCCGCTCGTCACGCATCACCCGACCTCGGTCGAGTATCTGCTCACGCAGGCGGTGAGCCGGATCTACCTCGACAACGTCGACCACATCCAGTCGTCGTGGGTGACGCAGGGGATGAAGGTCGGCCAGGTCGCCCTCGGCTTCGGCGCGGACGACCTCGGCTCGGTGATGATCGAGGAGAACGTCGTCTCGGCGGCCGGGACGACGCATCGCGCCTCCACGGACGATTTCATCCGCGCGATCAAGGCCCTCGGCAAGACCCCGGTGCAGCGCGACACGCTGTACCGCGACGTGCGCGTCTGGAACTAGCGCTCGCGCGGGCACGCCGCTCTACACGAACACGCGAATTGCCCTCACGGTAAGCCGCGGGCGCCGCTGATTCCGGTTCGAAAGATGTAAATCCTGAGGACTCCTTCTTGGGCTTTCGCTAGCCTCGGGCAGGGTCGTGCTCCGAAGAATCCTCATTGCAGCGCTTCTTGCGGTGCTGTTCGCGCCGTCCGCCGGTGCGGGCCGGGTGTCGCTGACGCCTGGTGTCACCTACGAGCGCCAGCTCGTGTTCACGCCGCACGGGCCCGAAGTGATCCACGTCATGACTGCTCCGCGCCCGGGTGGGCTGTACGCGCTCCGCCCCGTCCTCTCGAACAATCTCATTCAGGGCCGCGAGACGGTCACGTCGATGCAGAGGCGCGTTTCGGCGAGCGCGACCGTCGGGGGCGTCAACGCCGATCTCTTCACCTGGGACGAGGGCTTGCCGAGCGGCATGTTCATGGCATCGGGCGTGCTCAAGGCGCCGCCTCATCCGAAGCGGTCGAGTGTCGGCATCACCGACGACGGCCGCATACTCGTGCAGCAGGTCGCCATGCTCGGGACCTGGCAGGGCTCGAGTCAGAGGCGTCCCCTCAACAACCTCAACCAGCGCCCCGGCCCGGAGGGCGTCTCGCTCTTCACTCCGGCCTGGGGGCCGACGACTCCGGCGGCGGACAACACCGTCGAGATCACGCTCGACACATTCCCACCGGCCACCCCGTTCACCGATCTGAGCGGGACCGTGGTTGCCGCGAAGCCCGCTGGGCGCACGCCGATCCCGCCGAACGGCGCCGTGCTCGTCGGCCGCGGGGTCTCGGCCGGCCGGCTCGCATCGGAGGCGCCTGTCGGTCAGATCGTGACCGCTCGCATCGTGCTGCGGCCGCAATGGGGCGGCGTCGTCGACGCCGTCGGCGGCGGACCGTTGATCGTCCGCGACCGCCAGCCGGTCTTCAGGGCCCTCGAGTCGTTCACGAGCAGCCAGCTTTCGCTCCGCCATCCGCGAACCGCGGTCGGCCAGCGCGCAGACGGGCGCATTATTCTCGTCGCGGTCGACGGCCGCCAGCCGGGCTACAGCACCGGCCTGACCAATTTCGAGTTGGCGCAAACGATGGTCCGGCTCGGCGCGGTGACCGCGAGCGGGCTCGACGCGGGAGGCTCGACGACGATGGCCTTCGACGGACGGCTCCTGAACAGGCCGTCCGATCCCGGCGGCGAGCGAGCAGTCGCGGACGGGCTCTTCGTCTTCTACTACGGCGTTCATGCACCCCCGGCGGCACAGCCGGTCGTGTCTCCGAACGGCGACGGCGTCGCCGAGGTGCAATCGTTGAGCTACAAGCTCGTGCGGCCCTCGACCGTCACGGCGAGCCTCATCGGCCCCGACCGGATCCCGCGGCAGACGCAGACCGGTGAGCGCGGGCCAGGCCTCTACAGGCTCACGTGGTCCGGTCGAACGGCGGCGGGCGAGCCGGAGCCCGAGGGCCGCTGGCGCTGGGTGATCAACGCGCTGGACGACCAGGCTCAGCAGTCGAAGGTCGAGCGGGTCTTCTACCTCAACAACACGCTCGGCTATCTGAGAGTCCGCCCGACGCGGATGGTCGTCCGCCGCAGCGGCGGCAACCTGCGAGTCGGCTTCCGGCTCGCGCATCCGGCGCTCGTGACGGTCACGATCGAGACGGCGAGCGGCGCACGCGTGCGGACGATTCGCCAGAGACGCGGCGCGGGACAGACGACGATCCGCTGGAACGGCCGCTACGGGAACGGCGTGCGGGCATTCTCGGGACGCTACGTCGCGCGCGTGCAGACGTCGAACGCCTTCGGCCCGTCAGAGCTCGAGCGCCGCTTCGTCGTCCACCGCACACGTCGCTAGCCCGGGGAGCGCTCCAGCTACAGTCCCGCGGTGCCGTTGGCCTCGGTGACCGCGTCCCTGACGGACGCCCTGACCTCCCTCGTCGGCGACCACGGCATGTATGCGGTCTTCCTCCTGATGCTGGTGGACGCGGTGCTTCCTGCCGCGAGCGAGCTCGTGATGCTCTACGCCGGCGCGCTCGCCGCGGGCGCGTTCGCGGGCCAGCACGTCGTGCTCTTCGGCTCGCGGATCGACTCCCACTTCTGGGGCTTCGTGGCGATGGCACTGGCGGGCGTCGCAGGCAACACGGTCGGTTCCGTGCTCGGCTGGTGGGTCGGCTACTACGGAGGCCGTCCGCTCGTCGAGCGCCGTGGTCGCTGGCTCCATCTCGGCCCCGAGAACCTCGACCGGGCCGAGCGATGGTTCGAGCGCTGGGGCGACTGGGCCGTCTGCCTCGGCCGTGTGACACCCGTCGTCCGCTCGTTCGTCTCGATTCCGGCCGGCCTGGCGCGGATGCCGCTCGGCCGCTTCACCGTGCTGACCGCGATCGGCTGCGTGCCCTGGTGCTTCGGGATCGCGGGTGCAGGGTGGGCGCTCGGATCCCGTTATGAGGAGTTCCATCACAACTTCCGGTACGTGGACATCACGGTCGGCGTCTTGCTCGTAGCGCTTGCAGTCGCCTGGTACGTGCGTCGTCGGCGAGCCACTAAACTGGGCCGCCGTGGCTCAGATCCCGCTCGTTGACGTCAAGGCGCAATACGCGCCGCTGCTGGACGAGCTGAAGGAGCGAATCGCCGAGGTCATGGACTCGGGCCGGTTCATCCTCGGCCCGAATGTGCGCGCCTTCGAGGAGGAGGCCGCGGCCTACCTCGGCGTCAAGCACGCGGTCGGCGTCGCGAACGGCACCGACGCGATCGTGCTCGCCCTCGACGCGCTCGGGATCGGCGAAGGGGACGAGGTGATCTGCCCGGCCTTCACGTTCTATGCGACCGCAGAGGCGATCGTCCAGCGCGGGGCGACACCCGTCTTCGCCGAGATCGACCCGCAGACGATGAACCTCGATCCGAGCGACGTGCGCAGCCGCCTGACGCCGAAGACGAAAGCGATCATGCCCGTGCACCTCTTCGGCCGCCCCGCCCCGCTCGAGGAGCTAGCCGCGCTCGGCGTCACGCTCGTCGAGGACGCGGCGCAGGCCTTCGGAGCACAGGGCACCGGCAGGACCGGGATCGCCTCGACCTACAGCTTCTTCCCGACGAAGAACCTGTTCGCCTTCGGAGACGGAGGGCTCGTCTCGACCGACGACGACGAGCTCGCGGAGCGGGTCCGGCTCCTGCGCTTCCACGGCTCGAAGGCGAAGAAGGAGTTCGAGCTGATCGGCTACAACTCCCGCCTCGACGAGCTCCAGGCCGCGGTCCTGCGGGTCTTCCTCCCGCACCTCGAGGAGTGGAACCGCTCGCGCCGTGAGGCAGCGGCGCGCTACGGCGAGCTCGGCCTCGGCGAGGTCTGCGAGCTGCCGGCCGACGAGCCCGGCCACGTCTACCACGTCTTCGTGGTTCGTTCGCCCGAGCGTGACCGCATCGCCGAGCATCTCGCGGCCAACGGAATCGCCTCGAGCGCCTACTACGTCACGCCGCTGCAGCGCCAGCCTGCGCTGGCCTTCCTCGGCCAGGCCGACGCCGAGTTCCCCGAGACAGAGCGCGCCTCGCGGGAGAACCTTGCGCTCCCGATGTGGTCCGGAATCGGCGCTGACGTGCAGGAACAGGTCGTCGCAGCGGTAAGAGAAGCGGTATCGCTGGAAGCCGTCCGATGAGCACGCTCGTGAACCGGCACCGGGTCTGGCAGCTCGCCGCCGACGCCGCGCTGATCGCCGCTGCGTGGCTGCTCGCGTTCCAGATCCGCTTCGACTCGTACGGGAAGATTCCGCCCTTCTACGAGCAGCTCGTCAGCTGGCGCACCGTCCTGCTCGTCGTTGCGATCAAGCTCGTCGTCTTCACAGCCTTCGGCTTCTACAACCGCTGGTGGCGTTACGTCTCCACCCGCGACATGTGGGGCGCCCTGCGTGGCGTCACGGTCGCCTCGCTCGCCGCGAGCCTCACGGTCTACTTCTTCCCGCTGGCGAACACCGCTCGGCTTCCGCGCGGGATCGCGGTCATCGACTGGCTGCTCCTCCTCGCGCTCGTCGCGGGCACGCGCCTCCTTGCGCGGTCGATCTTCGAGCGCCCCGCTTCCGGTCTCGTGGCCCGCGGAAAGGAAGTGATCGTGGTGGGCGCGGGCGACGCCGGCCAGTTGATCGTCAAGGAGATGCAGCGCGGCCGGGTCGGCTACACGCCGATCGGGTTCGTCGACGACGACCCGCGCAAGCGCAACGACCGGATCCAGGGCGTGCGGGTGCTCGGGACGACCGCCGAGCTGCCGCACATCCTCAACGACAACAGGCCCGACGAGCTCCTGATCGCGATCCCGTCCGCATCGGGTGACGTGCGCCAAAAGGTCGTCGAGCAGGCCCGCGACGCGCAGGTGCCCGTGAAGACGCTGCCAGGCCTCTACGAGCTCATCGCCGGCGACTCGAACCTCGCGGCGCAGATCCGCCCCGTGCAGGTCGAGGACATCCTCGGCCGCGAGCCCGTCGAGGTCGACTTCGAGGAGGTCTCCGCGTACCTCCGCGGCGAAACGGTGCTGATCACAGGCGCCGGCGGCTCGATCGGCTCGGAGCTCTGCCGCCAGGCGGCGCGCGCGGGCGCGGCGCGGCTGATCCTCGTCGACCAGGCGGAGTCACCACTGTTCGAGATCGAGCGCGAGCTCGTCGACGATCGCAACTTTCCGGCCAGCGTGCCGGTGATCGCCGACATCGGCAACCGCGAGCAGCTCCGGTCGGTCTTCGAGCGCTACCGCCCGAGCGTCGTCTTCCATGCGGCCGCGTACAAGCACGTGCCGATGTTGGAGGCGAACCCGCTCGAGGCCGTGCGCAACAACGTGCTCGGGACGAAGGTCGTGACGGAGGTCGCGATCGAGTTCGAGGCTGCGCGCTTCGTTCTCATCTCGACCGACAAGGCGCTGATCGCGCAGGCGATCTACGGCCAGACGAAGGCGCTCTGCGAGTGGATGGTCGAGGCTTACGGCGCCCGCGAGGACGTCTCCACGCGGTTCGTGGCGGTGCGCTTCGGCAACGTCCTCGACTCGGCGGGGAGCGTGATCCAGATCTTCAAGCGGCAGATCGCCAAGGGCGGGCCGGTGACCGTGACGAACCCGGAGATGACACGGTTCTTCATGACGACGCCCGAGGCCGTGTCGCTCGTGATCCAGGCGGGCTCGATCGGCGGCCGGGGCGAGATCTTCGTGCTCGACATGGGTGAGCCCGTGAAGATCCTCGACCTCGCGCGCAGCATGATCCGCCTCTCCGGCAAGGAGCCCGAACGCGACATCCCGATCGAGTTCACCGGCGTCCGGGCGGGCGAGAAGTTGCACGAGGAGCTGTGGGGCGAGAACGAGACGGTCGGCGAGACGGCGCATCCGAAGATCCACCGCGCTCGGCGCCCGCCGATCGACGGCGTGTGGCTCGAGGAAGAGCTGGGGTCGCTGGAGCAACTCGTCGAGGCGGGCGAGACGCTCAAAGTCATCTCGCGTCTCTCGGCAATGGTGCGGGCCCCGCGGCGCGTCGGAGTGGCGCAACCCGACGCGGTTTCGGAGCAAACGCTGCACTAGTCCTCCGCTCGCTCGGACTGGCGAACGAGAGTAGGCTCCGCACCATCACCAGACGACGGATTCTGTACTGGCTGGCTGCGGCGGTCACCGTGCTCGTCGTGGGGACGATCATCGGCCTGATCTGGGCGGATACCAGCGACGTTGCCGGTGCGATTGCCGTGGTGACGAACATCCTTGGTGGCGTCGGAGTCGTTGTTCTCGTGATCGCCCTGGTCGTCGTGACCCGGCGTGAGCGTCACGCGGCCTAAGCCCGGCGAAAAGGCGACACGATTTCGGAGCAAACCCATAACGAAGGTCTTCCGCTGCCCTGAGTAGGGTGGCCCGGTGCCCGAGCATCCAGTTCTCGACGGGTTGAACCCCGAGCAGCGGCGCGCCGTCGAGGCGGTGCGTGGGCCGGTCTGCATCCTCGCCGGCGCGGGCTCGGGCAAGACGACGACGATCACGCACCGCGTTGCGAACCAGGTGGCGACCGGCGCGTTCCGGTCGGACGAGATCCTCGCCGTCACCTTCACGGACAAGGCCGCCGGGGAGATGCGGGCTCGGCTCGAGAGGCTCGGGGTGACCGGCGTGCGGGCGTCCACGTTCCATTCCGCCGCACTCGGGCAGCTTCGCTTCTTCGCGCCGGAGCCGATCGGCAAGATCATGGCGTCGAAGGCACTGCCGCTTCGCTACATCGGAAACTCGCTGCCCGCGCCCTACAAGTTCAGGCCCGCGGGCGACCTCGCGACCGAGGTCGAGTGGGCGAAGAACCGCCGCATTGCTCCGGACGACTACCTGCGCTCGCTCGGCGACCACGAGCCGCCGATCCCGAAGGACCTCATGGTGAGGGTCTACCGCGACTACGAGCGACGCAAGGCCGATCAGGGCTACGTCGACTTCGAGGACCTGCTCGAGCTGGCGATCCGTCTCTTCGACGCGGACGAGGGCGCGCTCCAGCAGGTCCGTGAGCGCTACCGCGCCTTCACCGTCGACGAGTACCAGGACGTGAACACGCTCCAGCAGACGCTGCTCGAGCGCTGGCTCGGCGACCGGGACGAGCTCTGCGCGGTCGGGGACGACTACCAGTCGATCTACGCTTTCACGGGCGCCAGCCCGGAGCACCTGCTCTCGATGCCGGAGCGCTTTCCGGGCGCGACGGTCGTCCGGCTCGAGGAGAACTATCGCTCGACGCCTGAAGTACTCGAATTCGCGAACCGGCTCGTGCCGCGGCTCGGCGGTGCCGAGAAGGTGCTGCGGCCGACGCGTCCAGCCGGCGAAACCCCCGTCACGCGCCTCTTCCGCGAGGCCGAGGACGAGGCCTCGTTCATCGTCGAGCGCATGCGCGAGCTCCACGCGAGTGGTACTCCCTACGAGGAGATGGCTCTCCTATTCCGGACGAACGCGCGCTCGGCCGACTTCGAGGAGGCGCTGACCGATGCGCAGATCCCGTTCCAGGGTGCGGCGTTCCTGAGCCGTGACGGCGCTAGGCAGCTCCTGAAGGCGCTGCGCGGCTCGGGCGGGTCTGTCTCCGAGGTGCGCGGGGTCGCGCTCGACCAGGGGATGCTCGAGACGATCCCCGACAAGCTCGGTGAGCGCGAGGTGACCCGCCAGAACGACCTCGCGCGCCTCGTCCGGCTGGCCGACGAGTTCGGCGAGGGCTACGTAGCGGACTTCGTGGCGCATCTCGAGGAGCGCTTCGGCACCAACTCGGGCAAGGGCGTCCACCTCCTCACGTATCACCGAGCGAAGGGGCTCGAGTTCGACGCGGTCTTCCTGCCGCGGCTCGAGGAGCGCGAGCTCCCGTCCAAGCTCTCGAAGACCGACGCAGCGATCGCCGAGGAGCGCCGCCTGCTCTACGTCGGGCTGACCCGGGCGAAGCGCCACCTCACCGTCACGTGGGCCGGCAAGCCCAGTCGGTTCCTCGCCGAGCTCGACATCGAGGCAGCGCCGCCGCCGAAGCCGATGGAGCCCGACGATCCTCTCTATGCCGAGCTCAAGCGCTGGCGCCTCGAATGCGCCAAGGCCGAGGAACGGCCGGCGTACGTGATCTTCCACAACTCTACGCTCGCCGAGATCGTGCGCCGCGCGCCGCAGACGCTGGACGAGCTCGCCGCGGTCCCGGGCGTCGGTCCCGCGAAGCTCGAACGGTACGGTGACGCCGTCCTGGCCGCTCTGCGCGGGTAACACTTCCCTCCCGATGAGCCGAACGGCGCGCTGCAACGCCTGCGAGGCTCCGGTCGACCCGGAGCGCGACCTCGCCTGGGTAAAAGACGGTTTCGACCTGCTCCGGTGCCCAAGGTGCGGGTTGGTCTTCCGGGCCGATCTCCCGTCACCTGAGGAGCTTCCTGAGCTCTACAGCGGTGTCTACTTTCGATCCGAGGAGCGCTCCGAAGGGGGCCAGGGCTACGCCGACTACGTCGCCGAGGGGGATTTGCACCGCCTGAACGCTCGACGCCGCCTGTCGCTCATCGAGGCCTCCGTCCCTCCCGGCCGGCTGTTGGACGTCGGCTGCGCTGCCGGCTTCTTCCTCGACGAGGCTCGGCAGAGAGGGTGGACAGTGACGGGTGTCGAGCTCTCGGACGAGATGGCGACCTGGGCTTCTAACGAGCTCGGTATCGATGACGTGATCCGCGGGACATTCACCGGCCAAGAGTGGCCGGAGGCGGCTTTCGACTGCGTAACCATGTGGGACTACATAGAGCACACGCTCGACCCCTTCTCCGAGCTGTGTCTCGCGCACCGGACTCTTCGTCCGGACGGCTTGCTCGCCCTGTCGACCGGCGACGTGGGCTCGGTCGTCGCCCGCGCCTCGAGCCGGCGCTGGCACCTGCTGACCCCCCAGCACCACAACTACTTCTTCACCCGCCGGTCGCTCTCTCTCGCGCTCGAGCGAGCAGGCTTTACGGTGCTCGCCGTGCGGTATCTCGCGGCTCGCTACTCGGTGCGCTACCTCGTTCACAAGCTTCGGACCCTCAGCGACCTCCGCTCGCTGCGCCGCCTCGAGCGAGGGCTCGGCGCATCCAGGCTGGGCTCCGTCGCGGTGCCGCTGAACCTCTGGGACATCGTCACGGTCGTGGCTCGGAGCGAGAAACCGTGACGACGGCTCTCTACGTCGCGGCGTACGCGCTGCTCAGCACGGGCGGTGTCCTCCTGCTCCGGACCGCGCTCAAGGACCTGGACGAGCTTTCCTTCGCGACGGTGCGGACGCTGCTCGCTGAGCCGTCCTTTCTGATCGGCTTCGTGCTTTACGCCCTGAGCTTCATGACCTGGCTGCTAGTGCTCAGGCGGTACGAGGTCGTGACCATCTTCCCCGTCTTCGTCGGGGTCGGCTACGCCTGTGTCGTCCTCGGCGGCTATTTCTTCCTAGGCGAGTCGCTGTCGGCAACTCGGGTGCTCGGGATCCTCGTCATCCTTGCGGGGATGGCCCTTCTCTTCCGCTGAGCCCGACCGCTCCCCGATCGCCGGTGTCCTCGGCGACGAGGAACAGCGGCCGACGCTTGCTCTCCTCGAACATCCGGCCCACGTACTGGCCGATGATGCCCAGGCACAGGAGCTGGACTCCGCCGAGGATCAAGACCGCCGCGACGACGGAGGTCCAGCCCGCGACGGCGTCCTCGGTGAAGATCCTGACCGCAAGCACGTAGGTGAGGTACAGGAGGCCGAGGAAGGAAATGACGAACCCGAGCATGCTGGCGATTCGCAGCGGGAGCGACGAGAAGCTGATGATCGCGTCCCAGCCGAAGGCGAGCATCTTGCGCAGCGTGTACTTCGACTCCCCGGCGGCCCGTGGAGAGCGGTGATACTCGACGGTCGCCTGCTCGTACCCGACCCAACGGGTCATTCCCCGGAGGAAGCGATGGCGCTCGGGCATCGACAGCAGGGCGTCCACGACCCGCCTCGACATGTACCGGAAGTCCCCGCCGGCCTGCGGTACATCGAGCGAGGAGAGGCGATTGAGGAGCCAGTAGAACCATAGGGCCGACCTCCGCTTGAACCAGCGCGCGGAATCGGAGGAGCTGCGAACCGCGTAGACGACGTCGAACCCCTCGGCGGCCTTCGCGAGCAGCGCCGGAATCAGCTCCGGTGGGTGCTGAAGATCGCTGTCCATGGTGACGACCGCATCGCCCGAGGCAGCCTCCAACCCCGCCGTCAACGCAAGCTGATGGCCGAAGTTCCGGGTCAGCCGGATGCCCCGAATGCGCTCGTCGCGTTCACAAGCAGCCTTCAGAAGTTGCCATGAGGAGTCTGTCGAGCCGTCGTCGACGACCACGACCTCCCAGTCGCCGTCGAGCGGGTCCAGCACACCCGTCAGGCGAGGAATGAGCTCCGGGATCACGTCACCCTCGTCGCGGACAGGAAGGACCACGGTCAGCTTCATCGGCCGATTATCAACCTCACGGCGGCCAACGGACGAGGAGGCTCCCCCGCCTGGACCCTCGAGGCCCCGGCGGGGGAGCAACCTGGGTTCAGGCGCCAGGCAGCCGGAACAGCATCAGTTGTCCGGCCTCGCGGTTCAGGTTCGTGCCGGGATAGGGGCTGGGCGCTGTCTCGATCTCCCAGCCGTGGGCCTGCACGTCGAGCAGGAACGCCCCTGGGCCGAAGGCCGCCGAGGCGTCGATGATCCCGCTCGACTCCCAGGAGCCGGGCGGAAGGCCTGGCCTCTGCGACTGGTTCACCTGGGCGACCGGGACGAGCGGGCCCGCCGGCAGCGTGTAGCGCCAGACCTTGGCGTAGCCGACTGCGCCCTGGTTGTGACCGCCCGGGTCCTCCTGGATCAGGAGGCTCCGCGCCGTCGTCTCGACGTTGTCCGGCTGGTGCATCGCCGCCGGGTTGTCGTAGCCCAGCACATCCTGCTCGACGAGCACGGACAGGCTCTGCACCGTCAGAGGGTCGTCCGGGTCGAGCACGAGCTTGAAGATTCGGCCGTTGGGATACGGCCCGCGGGTGCCCGATGTCGCGCGCCGTAGGCGGCCTGCCCCGTCCGAAACCGCTCGCGGCTCGCCGCTGTCGGCGAAGTAGACGACGTTCGGCGTCGTCCGGTCGTACGCGATGTCCTCGATGCGGATGAACTGCAAGGCCCGCACGACGTTGTGGCTCCAGTACTCGAGCACCCACTGGGGCCCGTCCGGAATGCCCGTGGGTGGAGCCGGATAACTGAAGTCGATCGCCCGCACGTCGGTTCCGTTGGGCCGCTTGCCGCTTGCGATCATGGGCGGTACCGGGATGAAGTGCCCGGAAGCCCCGTTCGCCGCGGGAAAATCGCCGTAATCGTTGACGGCCGGGTTGTCGGCGACGAATGCGTAGAGCGCTCCGTCGTCGTTCCAGAGCGCCTGGCCGCTCGGTGCCGAGTAGAGGTACAGCTGGGATGCGGGAGCATCGAACGAGTCGTCGCCGGAGAGGACGACCGGATGGCCGTAGCCGGGCACGCCGACGTCGTTCTCGTGGTTGTGGCGTCCCATGCCGTAGATCGATCGGTACGCGCCGCTCTTGACGTCCATGGCGACGACGACACCTGCCTGCTCGGCCGAGGGCTCGTCCAGGGTGACAAAGGGTGGATGCCAGGCGTACCCCTCTCGGAGGACGATGTCCCGGGCCTCCTCGTTCGTGAGGAGCAGTTCGCGCTCGAAGCCCTGTGCCGGGCCGACGAGGAAGTTCGAGCAGAAGCGCTGGTAGTTTGCGCTCGACGGAATGACGTAGTCGCCTCTCAACACTCCGGCGCTGTGCTGGTTCAGCCTCAACTTGCTGACCTGGGCGTTCGAGAAGTCGCTCCGCGCCAAGGGGAACGGGACGAGGGACGTCTCGTGGTTGACGTACAGGTCCATCGTTCCCTGCCCGTTGCGCGTGAACGAGATCCCGTCCGGGAGGGATTCGAACTTGAAGTTCCCGACGGTGTCGCCGACCGAAATGATCGGAGTGACGCTCGAGCCTGGAGCAATTGGCGTCAGCATTGCCGGCAGCGAAGTATGGAAACCGGAATTGTTGTCTCCGGCGCCCGCCGGCAAGGCGATGACCGCCCCGACCGCCGCCGCCCCGGCCGCAAGAGCCCACAGCTTTCTTCTCATGATCTCTCCCCCTTTTGCTTTCGCGTGCGCCGCGAGTCTAAAGGGGGTCCACTGCCGAGAGCAGCAGGTCGAGCATCACCTGCGGGTCGCGCCGCACGCGTTGGGAGTCGTCATCCACCCGCTTGGCGATGTCGAGCGCCCGCGGGTCGGTCAACGGCCGCAGCCGGCCCTCGCGGAGCAGCATCTCGTCCACGCCGCCGAGCCGACCGCCATACGTCGTGTAGACCGGCACTCCGAGCGCTGCCGCCTCGCGGTTCATCGTCCCGCCCGCCGAGACGACGAGGTCGGCGAGCGCGATCAGGCTCTGCGCGTCCACGGCGCGGTCGGGGACGATCACCGACGGAAGGGCCAGTCCCCGCACGAACTCGCGCTGCTCGGGGCTGCGAGGAAGGACGACGGCGTGCACGTCCTTCTGGTGGCCGAGATGAGCAAGGAGCCGCGGGAAGAACGGGTTCGACCGCCGGTGATAAAGCGAGACGTCCGGCGGCGTGCGCACGACGACGAGCGTGCGCTGCCTGTTGACCAGCAGCTCGTCGAGCACCGTCGGGTCGGGCTCGAAGTCGTGGAGGTAGTACTCCTCTTTCAGCCCCGGGTACTGGAGGAGCTTCGGCGGCCGGGCGCCGAACCGGGCCATGCGCTCGAGCGGGATCGCCTCGGGGACGACGACCCTCGTCGCCGCGCGGTCGCCGAGGTGGTGCTGGAGCGTCGCGTACTCGTAGTCGTGCGTCGTCGTGCTCGGGATACCGAGGCGCCGCGCGGTGATCGTCAGCTCGTGCGAGCCGTGCGCGAGCGCGAGGTCGAAGTCGCGCCCCCGGGCGTAGCGCTTGAGCGCACGGAGTCGGCCCGCGAGCGATGCGGCCTTGCCGATGCGTGACCGCCCGCCGTGCCGGCCGATCACCGTCGCCTCGATCTCGTGCCGCTCGAGCAGCTCGAGCGTCTGCGCGTAGTCCCGCGTGGTCACGTCGATCTCGTCGCCCCGCTCGCGCAACAGCTTCATCAGCGGCCGGAAGACCAGCACGTGAGCCGGGGCCGAGATGTCGATCCAGATTCTCACTTGGAGAGGGCTTCGAGCCGCGGCTCCGCCAGGGGCCCCGGCGTACGTTCGACGTGCCGCTCGTGCCAGAGCGTGAACGAGAGGAGGCCCCAGAGCTGGCGGCTCAGGTCCTCGCGGCCGGCGACATGGTCGTCCAGAAGCCGCGTGACCGCCTCGGGGCGGAAGAAGCCCTGACGGCGCAGCGTCTCGGCCGAGAGGGTGTCACGTGCGAACGGCTCCAGCTCGCCACGAAGCCACGCGGCCGCGGGAATCGAGAAGCCGCGCTTTCGCCGCCGCAGCAGCTCCGGCGGTACCAGCGGGGCGGCCGCCTTTCGCAGCAGCACCTTCTTGCGCAGGCCGCGCACCTTGTGGCGGCTCGGCAGCGCGAGCGCGAAGTCCGCGACGGCGGGGTCGAGGAACGGCACCCGGGCCTCGAGCGAGTGCGCCATCGAGGCGCGATCGGTCTTCACGAGCAGGTCGTCGACGAGGTACGTGCCAAGATCGACGTCCTGGAGCCGCGCGAGCAGCTCGGCGCCCTCGGTCTCGGCGAATCGCGCACGGAGGAGATCGACCGGGTCGCGATCGTTCTGGCGCCCGGTCAGCTCGGCCCGCGCCTCGGGCGAGAAGATCTCCTTCCAGCCGTGGTGGCGCTCGAGGGGCGGCAGGTGGGCGGCTCGGACGAAGCGCTTCGCGCGGTAGTCGAAGCTCGCCCGCTTGGACGAGCTCGGCAGCCGCTCGACCAGCGGGCGAAGAAGCGGAGCGGCCCAGCCGGCCCGCTGGGCGAGGAGGTCGGCCGCGTACGTGTAGTAGCCGCCGAAGAGCTCGTCGCCGCCCTCGCCGGAGAGCGCGACCTTGACATCCTCGGCGGCGAGCTGCGAGACGAGGTAGGTCGGCAGAGCCGAAGAGTCGGCGAACGGCTCGTCGAACGCCTCGGCGAGGGCGGGGAGGAGAAGCGCCGCATCGGGACGGAGCACGAGCTCGCGATGTTGCGTGCCGTAGCGCTCGGCCACGAGCCGCGCATCGGCGAGCTCGTCGAAGCTTCGCTCTTCGAAGCCGATCGAGAACGTGCGCAGCGGCGCGGATCCCTCCTGCGCCGCGAGCGCGGCCAGCATGGCGGAGTCGATGCCGCCGGAGAGGAGCACGCCGACCGGCACGTCGGAGACGAGATGCGCGCGCACGGAGTCGCGCATCCGGCCGCGCAGTTCCTCAGCGAGCTCGGCCTCGTCCTCGTTGCGCACCGCGGAAGCCGGAACCGGGGCGGGGCGCGCATACCGGACGAGCTCGCTCCGCCCGTTCTCCCACGTCAGGACGTGCCCTGGCTGGAGCTTTCGCACGTCGCGGAAGATCGTCAGCGGGCCGGGAACGGAGTTGAAGGCGAGAAAGGCCTCGAGCGCGTCCAGATCGACCTCGCCGCGTGGCAGCGCGCGCAGCTCAGAGGCGAACGCCAGCTCGTCCGCGGCTTCCCGGTAGTAGAGGGGCTTGATCCCGTAGCGGTCGCGCGCGAGGACGAGCCGGCTCCGCTCCGAGTCCCACAGGGCGATCGCGAACATGCCGCGGAGACGATCGGCGAAGCGCTCGCCGTGCTCTTCGTAGAGGTGGACGAGCACCTCCGTGTCGCCGCTCGTCGAGAACCGGTGGCCGGCGCTCTCGAGTTCGTGTCGTAGCTCTCGGTAGTTGTAGATCTCGCCGTTCTGGACGACGGTGATGCGACCGTCCTCGTTCGAGATCGGCTGGTCGCCTGTCGCGAGGTCGATGATCGCGAGCCGCCGGGCCGCGAGCCCCACCGACCCGTCGACGAAAGACCCGTGGGAATCCGGCCCACGGTGGACGAGCGTCGCGCTCATCGCCGCGAGCTGATCCGGATCGACGGCGCCGCGGGCCATCGCGATTCCGCAGATCCCGCACACGTCATTACTCTAGTGCCGCGGTGAGCGGGTTCGGCGCACACGAGGAGCTCCAGCTCCTGGCCATCCTCGTTTCCGCTGCGGCGCTGCTCCTACTGGCCGACCCGCTGCGGATCCCGTATCCGATCCTGCTCGTGGTCGGGGGCTTGCTGCTCGGTTTCACGCCCGGCGTGCCGAACCTGGCCCTGCCTCCGGACCTCGTGCTCATCGGGATCCTGCCGCCTCTGCTCTACACGGCCGCCTTCAACACCGGTCTCCGCGATCTCAGGCGGAACCTACGGCCGATCTCGTTCCTCGCGATCGGGCTCGTGGCCGTCACGACGGTCGTGGTTGCCGCCATCGCGCACTACGTGATCGACCTGTCGTGGCCGGCTGGGTTCGTGCTCGGGGCCGTGGTCTCGCCCACCGATCCGCTCGCGGCGACGACGATCGCCCGGCGACTAGGCGTTCCGCGGCGCGCAGTCGCGATCATCGAGGGCGAGAGCCTCGTCAACGACGGCACGGCGCTCGTCCTCTACAAGTTCGCCGTCGCAGCGGTGCTCACCGGCTCGTTCTCGCTCTTCGAAGCGGCAGGGAGCTTTATCTGGTCGGTCCTCGGCGGCATTGCCGTCGGCCTCGTGATCGGCCGGGCAATCCGGTTCGTGCGCAAGCGGGTCTTCAACCCG
This sequence comes from Actinomycetota bacterium, assembly GCA_038040395.1. Taxonomy (GTDB): domain Bacteria; phylum Actinomycetota; class Thermoleophilia; order Gaiellales; family Gaiellaceae; genus VAXT01. The sequence continues at coordinate 137,223 of JBBPIJ010000004.1, read as the reverse complement.
CCGCTCGAGGTGACGATCGCGTTTCTCACCGGCTACTTCGCGTTCCTGCCCGCGTCTGCGATCGGCGCCTCCGGTGTGCTCGCCGTCGTGACGGCGGGCGTCTACATGGGCTGGCACACGCCGGAGCTGACGACGGTCGAGACACGGCTCCAGGGCGCCGGTTTCTGGACGATCCTCAGCTTCCTGTTGAACGCGCTGCTCTTCGGCCTTGTCGGCCTGCAGCTGGAGCCGATCCTCGACAGCCTGCACGGCCTCTCGTGGCTGGAGCTGGTCGGTTACGCGGCGCTCGTGTGGGGCATGGTGTTTCTGATCCGAATCGTCTACGGGTACCCGATCGCGTACATCCCGCGGTGGGTGTCGTCGAGTCTGAGAGAGCGCGATCCCGCGCCTCCGTGGCAGTTCGTCACGTTCATCGCCTGGGCGGGGATGAGAGGAGGCGTCACGCTCGCGGCCGCGCTCGCGATCCCGCTGACCACGGACTCCGGCGCGCCGTTCCCCGACCGGTCATTGATCATCTTTCTCGCGTTTTCCGTCGTCCTCGGGTCGCTCGTCCTCCAGGGGCTCTCGTTGCCCGCCGTCGTTCGCGTCCTGGGGCTCGAGGAGGACGACGGCGATGCTCGAGAGGAGTCGAAGGCGCGCATCCACGCAGCCGACGCTGCCGTTGCGCGACTCGAGGAGCTCGTGAGCGAGGACTGGGTGCGGCCCGACACCGCCGAGCGTGTCCGCGCCCAATACAGGTTCCGCACCAACCGGTTCCGCGCCCGGCTCGACGACGAGGACGACGGCGAGATCGAGGAGCGCTCTCAGGCCTATCAGCGCCTGCGCCGGGAGCTGCTCGACGCCGAGCGCGGAGCCGTGCACGCGCTGAGAAACGAAGGGAAGATCAGCGAAGACGTCATGCACCGAGTCGAGCGCGACCTCGACCTCGAGGACTCCCGGCTAGACGTGTAGAGACTGCCGTAGCACGCGCCAGCCGGTGGCGGCGAGCGTCCGCAGGTAGAGCCGCACCGAGCGGTCGGCGATCCACTCGAGGTCGTGCGAGAGCTTCTCGACCATCGACGTCTCGTAGCCACGCCGCACCTGCGCGAACCCCGTCAGGCCCGGCCGTACGACGAGCCGCTGCCAGTACGCGGGCAGCTCGGCAGCGAGCTCTTCAAAGAAGCGGGGGCGGATCGGGCGTGGCCCGACGAGGCTCATGTCGCCCTTGAGCACGTTCCAGAACTGCGGGATCTCGTCGAGCTGCGCCGCGCGGAGCCAGCGTCCCATGAGGGTGACCTCCGCCTCGGTGCGCTCGACGAGGGCAGGTCCGAGGTGATGTCCTAGCCTCGCCTCGGCCCCGGGTCGCAGCGTGCGGAACTTCGTCATCGTGAAGACGCGGCCGCCGCGACCGACTCGCTGCCCCCGGTAGAAGATCGGCCGGCCCGAAGTCAGAACGAGGCCGACCCCGATCGGAACCGCGATCGGGAGCGCGGCGGCGAGAAAGAGAGTCGAGAACAGGATGTCGAGCGCTCGGATCTCGAAATCGACCCGCCGCCGGTCCGGCATCTCCCGGGCCAGCCGCGAATAGCGCTCGGCAAGGCTGTCTCCGCCTTGCATGATCAGGCTCACAGGGTTCTAATTCTTGCCATGACGGGCGCACGCGTGTACGAGCCACCGCTCACGGGCTGGCGCTTTGTGCTCGATACGTGCGGTCACCGGCCGAACCTGCGACGGACTTCGCGGATTGCCCTTGTCGTCGGCATCGTGCTTACGTTGATCAACCAGGCGGACGTGAGGTCATGACAACGGTGGAAACCGGGCGCTCTCCTTGGCGACTCAGCCCGGTGACGACGGCAGTCGTCATCCTCTCCGGAGCGCTCGTCGCCTGGATCGTCACCGTGGACCGGATGCGGGGGATGGATGCTGGGCCGGGCACCGATCTCGGCGGCCTCGGATGGTTCATCGGCGTCTGGGTGACGATGATGGCCGCGATGATGCTGCCGTCGGTCTCGCCGATGGTGCTGACCTTCGCGAGGGTGAGCAGGGAGCGCGCGAGCCGTGGGCAGGTGGCGTTCGTCCCCACGTGGGTCTTCGTCGTCGGATACCTGGCGGCCTGGACCGCGTACGGGCTGCTCGCCTACGGCGTCTTCCGGATCGTGGACGCGGCGGCCGGCGGCGCGCTCGCATGGGGTCGTGCGGGGCCGTACGTCGCCGGCGGAGCGATCGTCGCGGCCGGCCTCTACCAGCTGACCTCGATCAAGGACGGCTGCCTGCGCCATTGCCGCACGCCGCTCCACTTCTTCCTGCACGGCTGGCACGAGGGCAAGCTCGGCGCCCTGCGCATGGGCGTCGTGCACGGGCTCTACTGCGTCGGCTGCTGCTGGGGCCTGATGATCGTCCTCTTCAGCCTCGGCGTGATGAGCCTCTTCTGGATGGCCGTGATCGCAGGTGTGATCTTCGCCGAGAAGGTGTTCCCGTACGGCGAGCGTCTAACGAGAGTTCTTGCGGTCGCCTTCGTAGCGCTCGGCCTCTGGATCGCAATCTCGCCAGGCAGCGTGCCGGGGCTCACGGATCCGTCTGATCCGGGCAACCCGTCGATACGCATGGAGCAATAGGCGAGATAAGCTCTCCTTATGGACACGCGGCAGCTAGCCGCCTTTTGCGCGATCGTCGAGCGCAAGAGCTTCTCTGAGGCCGCTGAGCGGCTTGGAGTCACGCAGCCTGCGGTCAGCCAACAGATTCGCTCGCTCGAGGAGCGGTTGGGACAGCAGCTTCTCGACCGATCGGGCCGTCGAGTTGAGCCGACCGAGGCTGGGCGGCGCCTCTACCGCGGAGCCCAGCGCCTGCTCGCGCAGGAGCGGCAGCTGCTCGAGGACGTCGCCGGCGAGGCCGAAGGCCCGCTGCGCGGCCAGCTCGCGATGGGAGCCTCGACGGGGCCGGGCGGCACGGTCGTCCCGGTCCTCCTCTGCGAGTTCGCCGAGGCGAACCCCGACGTCACGGTCGACCTCACGATCTCCGACACGCAGACCATCGTCGACCGCGTTGCCCGCCGCGAGCTCGAGCTCGGCGTCGTCGGCGCGACCCCGCGCAACCGCTCGGTCGCCTACGAGCCCTTCTTCCGCGACGAGGTCGTCCTCGTGTGCCCGCCCAAGCACCCCTTCGCCGGCAAGACGGTCACGCTCGACGACCTTCGCAGCGAGCCGCTGATCGCGATGCAGGAGGGCGCGGGCGTCCGTCAGGTGATCGAGGACGAGCTGCGACGGGCGGGCACGCGCCTCCGGGACCTCGACGTGCGGCTCGAGCTCGGCCTCCAGGAGTCCGTCAAGAGCGCCGTCGAGGCCGGGCACGGCGTGACGTTCATCTCGCGCACTGCCGTCGAGTCGGAGCTCGCCGCGGGAACGCTGGCGGCGGCTCGAGTCGAGGGTCTCGAGCCCTCGCGCGAGATCTCGCTCGTCCGGGCGACGGGACGCGTGTCGACTCGCGTGGCCGACGCCTTCGTCGAGTTCGCCCGCGAACGCCTGTGATCGTCCGCTGGGGCGTGGAGAAGCTGCCCGGGCTCCTCGCCGAGCTGGGCATCGAGCGGCCGTTCCTCGTCGCGAGCCCGCGCTGGTCGCCCCCTGTCGAGGTGGCCGGAACCTGGTCCGAGGTGCCGTCGGATCGAATCCAGGACGCCGCGGCCGCGACAGGTGACGCCGACGGGCTGCTCGCTCTGGGCGGCGGAAGCGCGATCGATCTCGCGAAGGCGATCTCGGCCGAGACGGGTCTCCCGCTCGTCTCGGTCCCGACCACGTACTCCGGCGCGGAGTGGACGCCGAGCTTCGGCATCCGCGACCCCGGCAAGCTGATGAAAGGCGGTGGTTCCGGAGCGCACCTGGCGGGGATCGTCTACGAGCCGAAGCTGACGCTAGACCTACCCAGGGCCGAGACCGTCGGGACGTCGCTGAACGGCCTCGCGCACACGGCTGAGGCCCTGTACGTGAAGGGGCGGAACCCGGAAGGCGACCGCGAGGCCCTTGCCGGGGCGGCCCTCATCTCGGAGTGGCTGCCGAAGGTGGTCGAGGACGGCCACGACCTGGAGGCGCGGCGTGCCCTGCTCGAGGGGGCGATGCACGCAGGAGCCGCCCTGGCAGCCGCAGGCCTCGGCTTGGGCCATGCGATGGCCCAGGCGCTCGGCGGCCGCTACGGCCTTCCACATGGCGCGATGAACGCGCTGGCGCTCCCGGCGGCCCTGCGCTTCAACGAGCCTGTGGCCGCGGCCGAGATCGCGCGCTTCGGCGAGGCGATGGGCACCGACGACCCCGTCGGTCGCGTCGAGGAGCTCGCACGCCTCGGCGGCTACGAGCGACTGCGCCACCTGGGCGTGCCGGAGGCCGAGCTCGAGGAGGTGGCAGAAGCGGTAGCCGCCCGGCCTGGTGCCCGGGCGAATCCGCGTCCCGTCACGCCTGACGACGTGACTCAATTGCTGCTGTCGATCTGGTGAGCGCCCTACGGGCCGTCCCACCAGCTGCTCTTGATGCCTGCCACAGCCAACTCCCCTCTTCTGGCGAGTCGAGCCTCCAGTCGGTCTGACGGCTTCACACCTGGCTGGAGGCTTCGATTCGTACTTCGCGAGGATGCTTCCAAGTGGCTCTGAAGAGACGCTGAAACTCCAGGGAGTTACCATCGCTCGAGGAGGAACCCGAATGCACTACCGGATTCTCGGTCCGCTCGAGGTCGCGCTCGACGGCCATGCGGCGACTCTGAAGGGCCGAAAGCCCCGGGCGCTGCTCGCCCTCCTCCTCCTGAACGCGAACGAGAACGTGCCCGCCGAGCAGCTCATCGACGGGCTGTGGGGCGAGAAGGCTCCCGCGACGGCCGCGAACACGCTTCAGGTCTACGTGTCGCAGCTACGGAAGCTCGTCGGCGACCGCCTGGCCACCGGAGGCGCGGGCTACAGCCTGCGCGTGGAGCAGGACGAGTTGGACGCGGCGCGCTTCAAGGAGCTGGCGGCCTCGGCTGCGACGGCTCTGGGGCGCTCCGCGTACGGCGAGGCCCTGGCGCTCGCGGAAGAGGCGCTCGCCCTCTGGCGCGGCCCGGCGCTGGCCGAGGTTCAGTACGAATCGTTCGCGCAGCCCGAGATCCTGCTCCTCGACGAGCTGCGCGTCGCCGTTGTCGAGAACAGGCTCGAGGCGGCGCTCGAGCTGGGGCGCCATGACGAGGTGATCGGCGAGCTCGAGGCTCTCGTCGCCGAGCACCCGGTTCGCGAGCGGCTCCGCGCTCTGCTCATGCTCGCGCTGTACCGCGCCGGCAGGCAGGCTGACGCGCTCGAGACCTACCGCGAGGCGCACCGAGTCCTCCTCGACGAGCTCGGCCTCGAGCCCGGTCCGGAGCTACGGGAGCTCGAGCAGGCGATCCTCCGCCAGGACGAGGCGCTGTCGCGGCGGCCGCTGCCCGAGGGGAACGTCCCGGTGCCGGTCAGCACGCTCGTCGGGCGAGACCGCGAGCTGACCGAGATCTGTGCCGCCCTGACGGCCGGTGAAGCGCGATTGCTGACGCTGACCGGCCCCGGCGGGGCGGGCAAGACGCGGCTTGCGATCGAGGCGGCGAACGCGCTAGCCGGGAAGATTCCGGACGGCGCCTTCTTCGTCCCGCTCGACACGATTCGCGACCCCGCCCTTCTGCTCCCGGCGATCGCGCACGCCCTGGCCGTCCGCGAGACGGGGGAACGTCCTCTCCTGGAGAGTCTCAGGGAGAAGCTTTCCGGCCGGCGCGTGCTCGTACTGCTCGACAACTTCGAGCAACTCGCCGAGACCGCGCCGCTGCTCACGGACGTCCTCCAGGCCGCGCCTGGCCTCACCTTTCTGGTCACGAGCCGCGCCGCCCTCCGCCTGGCGGGAGAGCGGGAATACCCGGTCGAGCCGCTCCACCCGACGGATGCGGTCGCCCTCTTCGTCGAGCGCGCCCAGGCCGCCGATCCAGCCTTCCGGCTCACCGACGAGAACGCCGTCGCCCTGGAGGAGATCTGCGTGCGGCTCGACGGTCTTCCCCTTGCGCTGGAGCTTGCTGCGGCGCGGACGAAGCTCCTTCCTCCGGACGCGATGCTCGAGCGGCTCGATCAGCCGCTCGATCTCCTGAGCCGCGGCCCCCGTGACAAGCCGCAGCGCCATCGCGATCTTCGCGACACGATCGGCTGGAGCTACGAGCTCCTCGAGCCCGATGGACAGCGCCTGTTCGCGCGGCTGGCGGTCTTCGCCGGCGGCTGCACGTTGGAGTCCGCCGTTGCGGTGTGTGACGCATCGCTCGATCAGACCGCCACGCTTATCGACGACAGCCTGCTCGAGCGCATCGACGGGAGGCTTCGTATGCTGGAGACGATTCGCGAGTACGCCCTCGAGCAGTTTGCCCAGGACGAGAGCGAGGCCGGCGAGGTCCGCCGACGCCATGCCGAGCACTTCCTCAAGCTCGCGGAGACGGAGCCCGTGTCCAGCCAGGCGGATTGGCTCGCACAGCTCGATGCCGAGCGCGACAACCTGCGAGCGGCGCTCGCCTGGGCTGTCGAAACCGGCGAGGCCGGCCTCGGCCTGCGGCTCGCGTCGTCGTTGTGGGAGTTCTGGTGGGTTCGCGGACACCTGGCCGAAGGGCGCCGCTGGCTGGACGACGCCCTCGTCCGCGCCGCGTCCGAGCCGCCAGAGCTCCGGGCGCGCGCGCTCCATGCGGCTGCAAGCCTGGCGACTCGTCAGGGGGCCTACGGCCGAGCCGCGGAGCTCTCGGAACAGAGCCTCGCGTTGTGGGAGGAGCTGGGCGACGTCTCCGGCACCGCCCGCTCGCTCCTGTCGCTGGGCACCGTCGCCGCCGAGCAGGGGGACCAGGAGCGGGCGATCTCGCTCTCCGAGCGCGCAGCCGAGCTCTATCGAGAGTCCGGCGACCGGCGGGGCCACGCGCTGGCGGTCAGCAACCTCGGGGGGATCGCGCTCGAGCGCGGCGAGTATGCGAAGGCCGCATCGCTGAGCGAGCAGGCCTACGGGCTCTTCGAGACGCTCGAGGACACCGAGGGGATGGCGTTCGCCCTCGTGAACCAGGGGTTCGCCGCGCTCTCGGAGCACGAGCACGAGCGGGCGCTTGCCCTTCTCCGCCGGGCGCTGCGCAAGCTGGCCGAGCTCGAGTTCCGGGACGTGATCGGCTACTGCTTCGAGGGACTTGCGGCGGTGCTGGCGTTCACCGGCCGGCCCGGCCCGGCCGCGCGGCTTCTCGGGGCCGCGGAGGCGCTACGGGAGAACCTCGGCGTCGACCTGGCTCCCGCCGAGCGGGAGACCCACGAGGAGACGGCGACGGCCATCCGGGAGGCCCTGGGCGAGGAGCAGTTCAGGGCCGAGTGGCGGCTTGGGCGGGAGCTGGCTCTGGACGAAGCCATCGCGTACGCCCTTGAAGCGGAACCCGCTCGGGCCTGATCGGCACGACGACAGGGTTGACGCGCCGGAGGTTGCGCACGTCCCGCACGCAGGCGACTGCGACCGTTGCGACGACGACGACGAGCGCGGCGCCGATCAGCGTGTCCGCGACGCCGATCGCTCCCGAGATCGGTCCCATGACCGCGACGCCGACCGGGATCAACGCAAAGGAGCCGAGCACGTCGTACGAGCTCACCCGCGAGAGCTTCTCCTCGGGGATGTGCTCCTGGAGCGTCGTGTCCCAGAAGACGCCGTAGAGCTCGAGGCCGACGCCGGCGAGTAGCGCAGCAGGCAGGATCAGGTAGAGCGGCGCCCCTAGCCCGAGCAGCGCGAGGAGGGGTGCCATCGTCAGGACGGCGAGCGTCGCGACGAAGAGCGGTCGCTCGGGCCTGTAGCGGAGGGCGACGATACCCGCGAGGATCATCCCCACGGCTTCGGCGGCCAGGATGAAGCCCCAGGCGGCGGCTCCGCCGAGCTGCTGCTCCGCGACGAACGGGCCGAGGACGAGGAAGGCGCCGATCGCGCAGGCGTTGATGAGCGCAAACTGGACGATCGTCGCGCAGAGCCACGATCGTGAGCGGAACTCGCGCCAGCCCTCGGCGAGCTCGCGCAGGAACTCACGGTTCTCGTCCGGCTGGACGGCCGGGAGCCGGAGCATGCCGACGAACACCGCTCCGAAGGCGTAGGTCACGCCGTCGAGCGCGAGCGCCCAGCCGGCTCCCACAGTCGCGACGAGCACTCCGGCGAGCGCCACGCCCGCGATCCGGGTCGAGTTGCGCGAGAGGCTGAGCAGGGCGTTCGCCTGCTGGAGGCGCGGCGGGCTGACGACCTGGGGGACAAGGCCGGTCGAGGCGGGCATGAAGAAGGCGGAGGCGCCGCCGCGGATCGCCCCGAGGACGATCAGGTGCCACGTCTGGGCGACTCCACCGAGCAGCAGGATGGCCGCCGCGATCTGCGAGGCCCCGCTGAGCAGGTCCGAGGTGACCATGACGAGATGGCGCGGCAGCCTGTCGGCCCAGACCCCGCCCGCGAGAAGGAACACGAGGTGGGCCAGCATGTACGCCGAGAGGACGAGGCCGAGGTCGGAGGGCGATCCCGTCAGCGTGATGACGGCGAAGGCGAGGGCGATCGGCGCGAACGCGCTTCCGAAGAGGGAGATCGTCCGACCGACGAAGAGAAGGCGAAACTCCCGCTCGGCAAGGGGGCCGAACGGAAGGCTTCTCAAGAGCGGCTTGAGCCGGGTGCGAGGGGTCATCGTCCCGCTCTCAACAGTGACGCGGAAGCGGGATCTGCGCGTCCCTCGTCCGGGGGGGACTGCGTATCCGCGAGGACGCCCATCAAGGGGAGTGAGAAGACGAGCGACACCAACCGCAGAGCCATGAACGAGCGATCGGCCGAGGCGCGCGATGCCTTGAATCTGAATAAGTGAACCTTATTACTACGATTAGGAGAACGCTGGTATAGTCGCTGCGATGGCCGCCCCCCGTGTCTTTGACGTGCTCGTGGTCGGGAGCGGGGCCTCCGGGCTCGCGGCTGCCGTTTCGGCGCAGCGCGCCGGAGCCGGCGTCGCGCTCGTCGCGAAGGACGCCGTGCAGTCGTGCAACTCCGCAAAGGCGCAGGGCGGGATCCAGGCCGCCTTCGGCGAGGACGACTCGCCCGAGCAGCACGCGGAGGACGTCTGGCAGAGCTCGCACGAGAGCGCAGATCGCCGGCTTGTCGAGGTCCTGACGAGCGAGGCACCAGGCGCGATCCACTGGCTCGAGGAGCTCGGGGTCGAGTTCACTCGCGAGAACGGCGGCTACAGGCTCGCGCGCTGCGGTGGGGCATCGCGGAAGCGGCTCCTCCAGGTCGGCGACCGCACGGGCCACGCGATCACGAAAGCCCTGCGGGACGCCGTCGAGACCTCGAGCATCGAGGTCTTCCCGCGCTCGCCGCTCACCGAGCTGGAGCCCCGCGAGAGTGGCTGGCGCGCCCTCTGCGGCGAGCACGTGATCGAAGCGGGAACGGTTGTCCTGGCGGCGGGCGGGCGCTGCTACAGGGTCGCCGAGGAGCGTGGCGAGCTGACGACGAATCATCCGGGCGCCACGGGCGAGGTGACGCAGATCGCCGTCGAGCTCGGCGCCGAGACGCGTGACTACGAGGCGCTCCAGTACCACCCGAACGGCGGGGCATGGCCACAGCCGATGCAGGGCTACTCGATTCCCGAAACGACGCGCGCATACGGCGCCGTGCTTCTCAATGCCGATCGCGAGGAGTTCACCGACTCGCTCGGGCCGCGCGATGCGGTCTCGCAGGCGATCTTCGACGAGGTGGAGGCCGGTCGCGGGGTCGAGACCCCCGACGGTCGCCCAGCGGTCTACCTCGACACGACGCGGATCCCCGAGGCCGATGCCGACATCTCGCTTCCGTACATGCTCCGCCGCTATCGCGCCGGTGGGATCGACCCGCTCGAGGAGCCGATCTTCACGTTTCCGGTGCTGCACTACCAGAACGGGGGGCTCGTGATCGACGAGCACGCCGAGACGACGGTCGAGGGCCTCTACGCCTGCGGCGAGATCGCCGGCGGGACGCACGGGCGGAACCGGATGATGGGCAACTCGCTCCTCGAGTGCACCGTGTTCGGCCGGCGCGCCGGCAAGGCCGCCGCGGAGAAGGCGGCATGAGTACGGTCGCAACAGATTTGCGCCAGGCCGTCGAGGACGCTGCGGCGCACCTCTACGTCTGGGCGCTCAAGGACATCCCCCAGGACCTGCGGGACGCGATCGCGGGCGCTCTCGATCGCGAGACCTCGGTGCCGGGTCGGCGCGTGCTCGAGACGATCGTCAAGAACGTGCAGGTCGCCGAGCGCGAGAACAACATCGTCTGCCAGGACACCGGCATCGCGGTCTACACGTGCCGCGTCGGCGAGCATTTTCCCCTGCACCCGGCCAAGATCTACGAGGCGCTGAAGATCGGGACCGAGCGCGCGACGATCGACACGCCGCTGCGCTCGAACGCCGTCCACACGATCACGCGGGAGAACACCGGACCGAACACCGGCTATCGCCTCCCGATCGTGCACTGGGAGTTCATCCCGGACTGGGACGGCCTCGACGTCAAGTGCGTCCCGAAGGGATCGGGCTCCGAGAACATGAGCTTTCTCAAGATGTGCGTCCCCGCCGACGGCGTGAAGGGGATCAAGCAGTTCGTCCTCGAGTCGATCGTCGGTGCGGGCGGCAAGCCGTGCCCGCCCGGGATCGTCGGCGTCGGCATCGGCGGCTCGGCCGATTACGCGATGTACCTCGCGAAGGAGGCGATCGCGCGGCCGGTCGGCACTCGGAACCAGGATCCGCACGTGGCGAAGCTCGAGGAGGAGCTGTACGACCTCCTCAACCAGACCGGCATCGGACCGATGGGCCTCGGCGGCGACGTCACCGTCCTCCAGTGCCACATCGAGCACGCGGACACGCACATGACCCTGAACCCCGTCGCGGTCAACTACCAGTGCTGGGCGGCGCGCCGCGCCAGCGCCCACGTCTCGGCCGACGGCGAAGTCGACTTCGACCGCGAGTTCTAGAAATGGCCGAGCACAAGCTCAAGTTTCCGGCGACCGAGGAGGACATCCGCAAGCTTCGCGCGGGCGACCTCGTCACGGTCGACGGCCACATCATCGGCATCCGCGACCGCACTCAGATCCGGATCTTCGACCAGGGCGTCGAGCCGCCGATGGACCTGAACGGCGCTTTTCTCCTGCACACGGCGCCAAATGTGCGCAAGATCGGCCCAGGCAAGTACGAGCCGATGTGCGTCGGAACGACGACGAGCGCGCGCATGGTGCGCTTCACCGAGCCGCTCGGCCGCGACTACGGCGTGCGTGCGATCGCCGGCAAGGGCGGCCTGCCCGACGAGGCGATCGAGCCGATGGCCAAGTACGGGATGGTCTACTTCGCGCTCGTCGGCGGCGCGGCCGCGCTCGAGACGACGCAGATCGAAGAGATCGAGGAGGTGCTGTGGGAAGAGCTCATGCCCGAGTGCCTCTGGAAGTTCAGGGTCAAGGACTTCGGCCCGCTGTGGGTCGGCATCGACTCCCACGGCAACTCGATGTACCACGACGTCCAGACCGAAGCGACCAAGAAGCTGGAGGGACTCATTGCTGGACTTTGAGCCGCGATCCGGAGGGCTGACGCACGTCCTCGACAAGGGCCTCGGCCCGCACGCGTGGGAAGACGTGCTCGAGACGTGCGGCGTCTACATCGACGTCGTCAAGCTCGGCTGGGGCACCGCGTACGTGACGCCGAACCTGCGCCGCAAGCTCGAGGTGCTGAAGGAGAAGCCCGTCGTGATCGGCGGCACCTTCTTCGAGGTCGCGTACGTCAAAGGGAAGCTCGACGAGTACAAGCGGTGGCTGACCGACCTCGGCCTCACGCATGTGGAGATCTCCGACGGGACGGTCGAGATCCCCCGCGAGGAGAAGCTCGAGCTGATCGGCGACTTCGGACGCGATTTCACGGTCCTCTCCGAGGTCGGCTCGAAGGACACCGAGGTCAACTTCGCCCCCTACCTCTGGGTGCAGTGGATCAAGGAAGAGCTCGAGGCCGGCGCGTGGAAGGTGATCACGGAGTCGCGGGAGAGCGGCACCGCCGGGATCTTTCGTCCGACGGGCGAGATGCGCACAGGCCTGATCGACGAGATCGTCCACGAGATCGACGTCGCCGACCTGATCTTCGAGGCGCCGACGAAGGCTTCGCAGGCCTGGTTCGTGAAGGAGTTCGGCCCGACGGTCAATCTCGGGAACATCCCGCCCGACGAGGTGATCCCGCTCGAGACGCTGCGTCTCGGACTACGCGGCGACACGCTGAAGGAGGTGCTGCTCCCTGACGAGCGCGCCCGCACTTCCTGATCTCGACTTCGAGACGATGACCGCCGAGGAGCTGCTCACATGGGTCTACGGCGAGTACGGCGACAAGCTCTGCCTCACCTGCTCGTGGCAGAAGCAGTCGTCGGTGCTCGTGCACATGGTCTCGGAGCTCGGCCTCGGCCTGCCCGTGATCGAGCTCGACACGCAGCTCTTCTTCCGCGAGACCTACGACACCCGTGACCGGCTCGTTGAGCGCTACGGGATCAACCTGCTGTCGACGCCGATGATCACCGTCGCCGAGCAGCACCGCCAGGAGGGGCCGAACCTCTGGGAGCGCGATCCCGACCGCTGCTGCCACATCCGGAAGGTCGAGCCGCTGCTGGCCGCCCTCGAGCCCTACGACGCGTGGATCTCGGGTATCCGCCGCGACCAGTCGCCGAGCAGGGCCGAGACGCCCAAGCTCCAGTGGTCGGAACGCTACGGCGTCTGGAAGGTGCACCCGCTAGCGGACTGGGACGAGAAGCGCGTGTGGGCCTACATCAAGGTCAACGAGATTCCCTACAACCCGCTGCACGAGGCCGGGTACCGCTCGATCGGCTGCATCCCCTGCACCCGGCCGATTGCGGCGGACGAAGAAGAGCGCGCCGGTCGCTGGGCCGGCTCGGACAAGCTGGAGTGCGGGATCCACGAAGAGACACCACTAGTCAAGGAGACAGAAACGTATGCCTGAAGGTTTCACGTTGTGGTTCACCGGCCTCTCGGGAGCCGGCAAGACGACGATCGCGGAGATCGTCGGCCCCGAGCTCGAGCGGCGCGGCCGCCTCGTCGAGTATCTCGACGGCGACGCCGTCCGCCAGCATCTCTCGAAAGGGCTCGGCTTCTCGAAGGAGGACCGCGACACGAACATCGAGCGAGTCGGCTGGGTCGCATCCCGGCTGACGCGGCAGGGAGGCGCCGTCATCGTGTCGGCGATCTCGCCTTACGCCGAGACGCGGGCGAAGGCGCGTGAGATGGTCGAGGAGTTCGGCCCGTTCGTCGAGGTGCACATCGATGCCTCGGTCGATGCGTGCGCCGAGCGGGACGTGAAGGGCCTCTACGCGAAGGCGTTCGCCGGAGAGATCACGGAGTTCACCGGCGTCTCCGATCCGTACGAAGCTCCGACGAGCCCCCAGCTGCGGGTCGACACGGAGGCCCATACGCCAGAGGAGAGCGCCCAGCTCGTTCTCGGCAAGCTCGCCGAGCTCGGCCTCGTCGCCGACGAGGTGCCCGCATGAGCCATGTCTTGGGGACAGTCCCTGGGACAGGTCTGATCGAGCCGCACGGCGGGACGCTGGTCGATCGGACCGGCGACCGTCCCGGCGACCTCGACTCCCTCGAGACGATCACGCTGACCTCGCGCGAGGTGTCCGACCTGGACATGCTGGCCTCGGGCGCGCTGTCGCCCCTCGAGGGCTTCATGGGCCGCGAGGACTACGAGCGCGTCATCGAGGACATGCACCTCGCGAGCGGCCTGCCGTGGGCGCTGCCCGTGTGCCTCGCGGTCGAGAAGGCGCCCGAGGGCGACCGCGTTGTCCTCGCCGACGAGGCTGGCCGCGAGCTCGCGCTGCTCGAGGTCGAAGAGGTCTACGAGTACGACAGGGAGCGCGAGGCCGAAAACTGCTTCCGAACGACCGACGAGGCGCACCCCGGCGTCGAGCGGCTCTACGCGCAGCATCCGCTGTACCTCGCGGGACGCGTAACGGTCTTCGACCGGCCCGAGCCGGCCTTCGCGGAGCTAGCGATGGACCCGGCGGAGACGCGCGCCGCCTTCGCAGAGCGGGGCTGGCGTCGCGTCGTCGGCTTCCAGACCCGCAATCCGATCCACCGGGCGCACGAGTACCTGACCAAGGTCGCGCTGGAGACGGTCGACGGTCTCCTCATCCACCCGCTCGTCGGGGACACGAAGTCCGACGATGTCCCGGCCGCAACGCGGGTCGAGTGCTACCGCGTCCTGCTCGACGGGTACTACCCGCCGGACAGGGTCGTGCTCTCCGCCTTCCCGGCGGCGATGCGCTACGCCGGGCCCCGCGAGGCGATCTGGCACGCGATCTGCCGCAAGAACTACGGCTGCTCCCACTTCATCGTCGGCCGCGACCACGCCGGCGTGGGCGACTACTACGGCACCTACGACGCTCAGCTCATCTTCGACGAGTTCGAGCCGCACGAGCTTGGGATCGAGCCGATGTTCTTCGAGCACGCGTTCTGGTGCAAGGCCTGCGGCTCGATGGCGACGCCGAAGACCTGCCCGCACGAAGGTGACGACCACGTCTTCCTCTCAGGGACGAAGGTGCGCGAGCTCCTCGAGGCCGGCCAGTTGCCGCCCGTCGAGTTCTCGCGGCCCGAGGTCGCAGAGGTGCTGATCGACGCGTACCGCTAGCCGATGAACTGGCAGCTCTCGATCACCGGTCTGCTGATCGGGGCGCTCGTGGGATTGACGGGGATGGGCGGCGGCTCGCTGATGACGCCGATCCTTATCCTCGTCTTCGGCTTCAAGCCGACGCTGGCGGTCGGCACTGACATCCTCCACGGTGCCATCTTCAAGACCTTCGGCGCCGTCCGGCACCGGCGGCTCGGGACGGTGCACGCCAGGATCACGTTCTGGATGTTCCTCGGCTCGGCGCCGATGTCGCTCCTCGGCGTCGAGGTCGCCGACTGGCTCGAGCGCCACTACGGGAGTGGGGTCGAGTCGGCGTCCGCGAAGGTGATCGGCGGCGCGCTCGTGCTGGGCGGCCTCGGTTTCCTCGCGAAGACGTTCGTCAAGCGCGGTGCCAAGCCTTCGGACGCTCCGTTCCTGCTCGCCGACCGCGATCGCCTGATCTGCTTCGCGCTCGGTGCGAGCGGCGGCTTCATCGTCGGCCTGACGTCAGTCGGCAGCGGCACCTTCTTCGGTCTCGTGATGCTGCTCGTCTTCCCGCTCACGGCCGCGAAGATCGTCGGGACGGACATCTTCCACGCGGCCGCTCTCCTCTGGGTAGCGGGCGTGAGCCATCTGCTGCACGGGAACGTCGACGTCCGCGCTATGGCCTGGCTGCTGCTCGGTTCGATTCCGGGCGTTCTGCTGGCTAGCAAGCTGACCGTGCGCGTCCCGGACGGCGCGCTTCGGGTTGGGCTTGGCTCGGTCCTCACCGCGAGCGGCGTCAGGCTGCTCGAGCTGCCGGGCTACCAGATCGTCGTGCCCGCGATTCTCGTCGTCGGCGGGGTCTTCGCGATTGTTGCCGAGTTCCGGCGGCTCAAAGCCCGCCCGTTGCCCTCGTAGGAGGGTTTGGCGAAATATGGCTGAGTCGCTGGGCCGCGCTGCTCGCCCCGAGGCCGGGTCCTCAGTCGCACCGATAGTGACGACTATCGGCGCTCCCTGCGTCCGCGGCCTCGGAACGAGCATCGCACTCCAGCGACGAGCAACATTCCGCCAAACCCTCCTACTAGGGCACGAGCGCCGACAGGTCGTCGTGCCACTTGCCGCCGGCCCGCTTGGCGAGGTCGGCGAAGGTAACGGCCTCGAGGATCTCGATCGTCGCGTCGCGCACGTCGCCCCAGGCTTCACGGAGCGAGTCGGCGACGAACTTTGGACAGCTGTCCGGGTTCCTCCGGGTCGCGTAGCCGATCGGCGCAAGCTGGCCCTGGAACAGCCGAACGACGCGTTCCATGGTGATCTCCTCGGGCGCCTTGTTCAGCCGGTAGCCGCCGCTCGGACCTCGCTCGGAGCGGACGATTCCGGCGGTCCGCAGCGTCGGCATGAGCTGCTCGAGCACCGACTGAGGAGCGCTCGTGCGGCGGGCGAGCTCCTCGAGTTTCATCGGACCGCCGCCCTCGAGCGTCAGCGCCAGGAGCGCGCGCGTCGCGTAGTCAGTTCTGCGTGAAACCCACATCGACAGTTCCCATTTGACGGACGCAGAACACGCACCTAGAGTTCATTGTCGAGAAAGTTTACTGAAACAGTCAAGATTGTCAACAACTAGGGAAAGCGGGGGTTCCAGGTCCATGCGCCCAACCGGTCGAATCATCGCTCTTACAGGCTTGATCGTCGTGCTGGCAGCGGCAGCGGTGGCCGCCATGCTCACCTCCGGCGAGGCCTCCGCGCGCCCCACGGGCGGCACGGTCAGGCTCGTTGCCTACTCGACGCCACGGGAGGCGTACGCGAAGCTGATTCCCGCCTTTCAAGACACCTCGGCTGGACGTGGCACGTCGTTCGAGCAGTCCTACGGCGGCTCCGGCGAGCAGGCGCGCGCGGTGATCGCCGGCCTCAAGGCGGACGTCGTCGCGTTCTCGCTCGAGCCCGACATGACGTCGCTCGTGAAGGCCGGTCTGGTCGCGAAGACGTGGAAGGAGAACGCGTTCGGCGGGATGGTCTCTCGGTCCGTGGTCGTCTTCGCCACGCGGAAGGGGAACCCCAAGAACATTCGCTCCTGGGCCGACCTCATCAAGCCCGGCGTCGACGTCGTCACTCCGAACGTCCAGACGTCGGGCGGCGCCAAATGGAACGTCATGGCCGCCTACGGCGCGCAGCGGAAGATCGGCCTGACGCACGCCCGCTCGGTCAAGTACCTCGAGAAGCTGTACGACCACGTGGTCTCGCAGGACAAGAGCGCGCGTGAGGCTTTGCAGACGTTCCTCGCCGGCCGCGGCGACGTGCTCATCGCCTACGAGAACGAGGCGACCTTCGCGCAGAAGAAAAATCAGCCTCTCGACTACGTGATCCCGAAAGCGACGATCTCGATCGAAAACCCGATCGCCGTGACGAAGAAGAGCGGCAACAGGACCACGGCCCGGGCGTTCGTCAGCTACCTGCGCACGAAGCCGGCTCAGGTGATCTTCGGGGAGAACGGGTACCGGCCCGTGCTGCAGAGCGCGGCGAAGAAGTTCGGTTTTCCGGTGCCGAAGCTCCAGTTCTCGATCCGGTACCTCGGCGGCTGGGCCAAGGTCGACAAGCAGTTCTTCGACCCCCGAACCGGAATCGTCACGAAGATCCAGAAGCGAAAGGGCGGGGGCTGAGCTCCGCTTCGGAGGCTCTCGCTCCTCCTGCGGCAGGGGCGCGAAGACCCGGTGCCGGGATCGGCATGGGGCTTGCGACCGCGTACCTGAGCCTGATCGTCCTACTGCCTCTCGCCGCCCTCGTGTGGCAGTCGGGCAAGACGGGGCGGACAGGCTTCTGGGAGGCGATCTCCGACCCGCAGGCGGTCTCGGCGCTCAAGCTGACGTTCTTCCTCTCCCTCGCCGTGTGTCTCATCAACGCGGTGATGGGGACGATCGTCGCGTGGATCCTCGTGCGTGACCGCTTCGTCGTGCAGGGCGTGGTCAATGCGATCATCGATCTCCCGTTCGCGCTACCGACGATCGTCGCCGGGCTGACCCTGCTCGCCCTGTACGGCCCGAACGGGCCGGTCGGCGTGAACATCGCGTTTTCGCGCGCGGCCGTCCTGCTCGCTCTCCTCTTCGTGACGCTTCCGTTCGTCATCCGCACGGTGCAGCCGGTTCTGCTCGAGCTCGACCGCGAGATGGAGGAGGCGGCCGCCTCGCTCGGCGCGGGGCCGCTCCTGACGTTCCGCCACGTCGTCTTCCCGAACCTCTTTCCAGCGATCCTTTCCGGCGTCGCGCTCGCCTTCGCGCGTGCGATCGGCGAGTTCGGCTCGGTCGTGCTGATCTCCGGCAACCTCCCGTTCAAGACCGAAGTCGTGTCCGTCTTCATCTTCGGGCGCATCGAGAGCGGCGACGCGCCCGGGGCGGCCGCCGTCTCGGTCGTGATCCTGGTCATCTCCTTTGCGGTGCTGCTCGCGATCGGCGCACTGCGCCGCTGGACGACGAGGCACGACCGTGCATAAGTGGGTTTTGCGACTGGGTGGCCTGTCCTACCTGGGCGTGCTTCTCGCCGCGCCTGTCGGGCTCGTCTTCTGGCGGACGTTCGAGCACGGGTTCGGCCCCGCCTGGGACGCGGTCACGACTCCGGATGCGAAGCACGCGTTGACGATCACGGTCGTGATCGCAGCGATCGCCGTCCCCGCGAACACGATCTTCGGCGTCGTCTGCGCGCTTGCGATTGTCCGCCGGCGCTTTCCGGGCAAGGGCGTCGTGAACGCGCTCGTCGACCTACCGCTCGCGCTCTCGCCGGTCGTCGTCGGGCTGGCGTTCCTGCTCCTCTACAGTCGAACCGGCTGGTTCGGGGGCTGGCTCACCGAGCACGGGATCCAGGTCGTGTTCGCGCTGCCCGGGATGATCCTCGTCACGATCTTCGTCTCGCTCCCGTTCGTCGTGCGCGAAGTCGTGCCCGTGCTGCGCGAGATCGGGATCGAGCAGGAGCAGGCGGCGGCGACGCTCGGCGCTTCCCCGTTTCAGACGTTCCGGCGCGTGACGCTGCCCGCGATCCGCTGGGCCGTGGCCTACGGAGTCGTCCTCACGACCGCACGGGCACTCGGCGAGTTCGGCGCGGTCAGCGTCGTCTCGGGCCACATCGTCGGCAAGACCGAGACGATGACGCTGCACGTCGAGGAGCGCTTCCAGAGCTTCGACTACGTGGGTGCCTACGCCGGCTCGGTCGTGCTCGCATTGCTCGCAATCGCCACATTGCTCGCGATGAGCCTGTTCAAGCCCCGAGAGGAGGTGTCGTGATGGCGATCGTAGGCCGGTCGCTGACCAAGCACTTCGGTTCGTTCACCGCCTTGGACGAGGTCTCGATCGAAGTTGAGGCCGGGTCCTTGACGGCACTGCTCGGGCCGAGCGGCAGCGGGAAGTCGACGCTTCTACGTGTGATCGCCGGGCTCGAGCGCCCGGAGTCGGGTACGGTCGAACTGGACGGCGTGGACGTCTCGAAGCTCGCGGCGCAGAAACGCGGCGTCGGGTTCGTCTTCCAGCACTACGCAGCCTTCAAGCACATGACCGTGCGCGAGAACGTCGCCTTCGGGCTGAAGGTTCGGAAGCGCCCGCGGGCCGAGGTGCGGAAGCGCGTCGACGAGCTGCTCGAGCTCGTGCAGATCGCCGGTTGGGCGGACAACTACCCGGCGCAGCTCTCGGGTGGCCAGCGGCAGCGCATGGCGCTTGCGCGCGCGCTGGCGGTCGAGCCCCGGGTCCTGCTGCTCGACGAGCCGTTCGGCGCCCTGGACGCGCGCGTTCGGAAAGATCTGCGCGCCTGGCTCCGCCGCTTGCACGACGAGATGCACGTGACGACGATCTTCGTGACGCACGACCAGGAGGAGGCGATGGAGATCGCCGACCAGATCGTGCTCATGAACCATGGGCGCGTCGAGCAGGTCGGCGGTCCGCGCGACCTCTACGAAGAGCCCGCCAACGAGTTCGTGATGAGCTTCGTCGGGCCCGTGAACCGGCTCGGCGACTCGTTCGTGCGGCCGCACGACCTCGAGTTGCGCAGCGAGCCGAACGGGAAGACGACGCCCGGCACCGTGGAGCGGGTCGTCCATCTCGGGTTCGAGGTCCGTGTCGAGCTTCTGCTCGAGGACGGCCGCGAATGCTGGGCTCAGGTGACGCGTGAAGAGGCCGACGAGCTCGAGCTGGCGCCGGGTGGGAGCATTTTTGTCCGCCCGCGCCGCACCAGGGTCTTTCAGACTCCCTAGGCACCGATGAGAACCCGGCGGCTTCCTACAGCTCGCTCGCTGGCGCTGCGAGCGCTCGACCGCGCGTCCCTGCTCCACGCGGCCTATCGGGCATACGAGGCGCTCAGGTCGGTGAGGCGCGGCGCCGACGATGGTCGCCACGCGGCGGACGGTCTGCCGCTTCCGCCCGCGAGCCTCCGGACCGTGGTCGCGGGGACTCCGGGTGTGACGTGGTTCGTCGAGAGCGGCCGGCAGCAGGCGGACATCATCCGAGAAGCGTTCGAGCGCCACGGGAAGCCGGTCGACGAAGCCGACCGGATGCTGGACTTCGGCTGCGGCTGCGGCCGCGTGCTCCGGCACTGGTCCGATCTCTCAGGGCCGGAGATCCACGGCAGCGATTACAACCGCCGGCTGATCCGCTGGTGTGAGTCGAACCTCCCGTTCGCCCAGTTCTCGGTCAACGATCTGCACCCGCCCCTGGAGCACGAATCCGGCACCTTCGACCTCGCCTACGGCATTTCCGTCTTCACGCACCTCCCGGAAGACCTCGAGCGTGCGTGGATCGCCGAGCTCGGGCGGATCCTCGCGCCCGGAGGGCTCCTTCTGCTGACCACCCACGGCGAGGGCTACCTCGACCGGCTGGACGCCGCGGAGCGCGAGCGATACCTCGCCGGAGACGCTGTCGTCCGCTGGGCGAGCGTCGCGGGGACGAATCTCTGCACGACGTTTCATCCCGAGGGCTATGTCCGAGAGCGACTCGCGCCTGAGCTGGAGCTTCTCGAGTTCACACCCGAAGGCGGTTCAGTCGGAAGCCGCTCTCAGGACCTGGCCGTCTTCAGAAAGCCGCCCGAGGCGGTTACCCGATCAACTTGAGGAAAGGCAGCTCGCTCGTCAGCTCGAGCGTGCCCAGTGAGGGAAGCCAGTCGCGCCTGCACGTCGTCCAGCTGAGCGCGCTCGCCTCGCGCCGCATGAGCCAGTTGTCGAAGGCCTGGTCCTGGGCGATCCGAACGAGGGCGGCGCGGATCGAGGTGCCGGCGACGGAGAGGGAGAACGCCCCGAGGGGAGCTGTGGGGCTGAGCGCCCGCACCTGAGCGGTCCTGAGGCCGGTGTGAATGGTGACGGAGCGGCCCGCTGGAATTCGGAACACCGGGGCAGGCGCCATTCCCTCGATCGCAACTCCCCGGCCCCTGCCACCGAGCCACGACTGGGCGGGGGTGGCCTCGACGAGGCGCGCCGAGCTCTCCGAGAAGGTGCTCTGGTATTCCGCGACCTGAGCGCGTGAAGGCGAGGCGACGCGGAATTGGCGCTCGATCCGTGCCTGCCGGAGCTCGTCGCCGATGACGCCGAGCGCCATCCGCCGCGTCGCTCCCTCGCGCGCAAGCGCCCGCCGGTACGCGGCTCCGTTGCCGCCGAAGCGGTAGGCGACGATCGCGCGCTCGGCAGCTGCCAGCTCCGCGGGAGTGATCTGGACGTTGCCCTTGAGCACGAGTCGCGCGAACAGCGCCGTGTACGCCACTTCGCGGTCTCCGGTGACGCCTGTCAGGCTCGAGAGAGCCCCTGTCCGGACGGGCCCCCAGGGCGTGCGGCACTGAGCGCCACTCGGGAGGATGAGCTGGCCGACGGTAAGCGAACGGTCGAATCCGGGGCCGGCCATGCCTGGGCCGCCGCAGAGGCTGTGGTCCCTCGTCCAGAGGTAGACGCAGGCGGCGGCCGGCTTGTCCGGATCGCGGTCCGATGCCGCCCACTCCCCCCAGCCCCACGACCAGACCGTCTCGAAGGGAATCTCGCGGCGTACCTGCTTGATCGCGAGCACCTGGAGCTTGATCGTGTTGAACCAGGCGCTCGCGGGTTTCAGGCCCTCGCGGCCGCCCTGGCCTGGGTTGGTGTGGAAGCCGAGGAAGATCCCGATCTTCGACGACGGGATCCCGATCGAGGTCAGGTCGCTCACGCCCTGCCGGAACGCGTTGCGCAGGTTGCGCGAGCTGCGCGTGGGCCCCTGGTGATGGAGCTGCGGCGCCGAGAAGTAGATCTCCCGAACGAAGTTCGTGTAGAGGGCGATCTCCCGCCACCAGTCGCCGGCTTCGCCGTCCGTGAACGGTCGGGTCGAAAGCAGGAGGAAGGGGTGCGCACCGAGCGCTCGCAGGCGGCGGACGAAGATGAGCACGTTCTCGCGGTACTGCGCGTTCGTCGGTGACCACGGCGTGGGCAGGTTCGAGCCCCACATCTCGTTCAGCGCGATCCACGGCGTCGCGCAGGCGGACGACGCCACCGCACGGTAGAAGACGCGGTTGGCCCAGTCCTCGACGTCGGCCGGGTCCTTCGGCTTGGACGGCGTCCCCACCCGCTGGCGGAGGTACATCTCCCAGTAGACGGTGTCCGCGCCGAGGGCGCGAATCTGGGGTGGGAACAGGAAGTTGGCGGCGGCAGCGGTGACGCCCGGCCGCGCGAACATCGGCCAGTACGGCACCGACCCGTCGGCGAAGTCGATCCAGAGCGGCTTGGCGTTCGAGAGCCCGCACGGGCGGGCCTCAGCTTGGCCGGGCGCGGCCACGAAGAGCGCGACGCAGCCGAGCAGGACGACGAAGAGCCGCTTCATCGGTGAAAGGCTAGCTATCGGCGCGTACGAGAAAGCCACTGCGCCCTTGTTTGATGAGCACGCGGCCAAACCCTGCTCCGCCGAACAGGAAGCGGAGCTCCCGCTCGGTGTAGTCGAAGATCGGGCAGTTGTTGATCACTTCGTAGCGCAGCTTCCGCACGGGGCCTTTCACCCAGTTCCAGCGCGGGAAGCTTGCGATCGCGCTCCCCGAGGTCAACTCGGCCATGCGACGCACGAAGACGTGCGCGTCGGACTGGTAGTCGAAGAAGCCGAGTGCGAGGACGACGTCGAACTTGCCTTCGAGCGGCGCCGTCAGGAAGTCGCCCTGGACGAGCTTGACCTTGTCGCCGAAGCGCGCGAGCCGCTGCTTCGAGAGGTCGAGCATCTCCTGGGCGATGTCGGCGTTCACGTACTCGCCGGCCCCGGCCTCGAGTGCGAGCTCGCCGACGCGTCCCGACCCGCCGCCGATGTCGAGTACGCGCGGCGCGTCATATTCCCGAACGACGTCGATCGCGAAGTCGCGCCGCTTCAGCAGCCCCGGGCGAACCGCGCGCTGGAGCAGGTGCTCCTCGTCGTAGAGCGCGTCAAAGGAGGACGCCTTCTCGCGAAAGTGATCTCGAACGAGCTCCGTAGCGTTCGACGACTTCTCCATGTGCCTCCTCGTAGCTGACGAGCGGGAACTCCCGGGCGATTGCACGAATCCGATCCGCGACGCGCCGCCTGCCTGGATTGCGCTGCACGCTCTTCCAGGCGGTGAGCAGCCGCTGCCGCGGAGTCGGGCTCTCTGGCAGCGCCGCCCGCAGCCGGCGCGGGTCGAGCTCGTACGGATGGAAGTACAGCACAGGGTAGGCGTTGTCGTCGGCGACCTGCCGGAGCGCGCGCCGAAGGATCGGAGCGGGCAGCACGCGCCAGTAGGCCCCTCCTCCGATCGGCACCGACCGGCCGCGAACGCGCCACACCGTGATCGGAAACTCCCAGAGCTCTCGGCCCGAGGGCAGCTCGAGGCGGTACGGCGTCACGGGCACAGGGCGAATCCGCCGAGGGATCCGCGGCGAGTCGTACTGGCTCGAGTCGTAGCGAAAGCCGAGCTCGGAGAGCGCCTCGTAGGCCCAGGGGGTGTCGCGGGTGATCGAGAAGGCGGGCGCCCGGTAGCCGAACGGACGCCGCCCGCAGAGCCGCTCGAGGATCTCGGCGCAGTGCTCGACGTCGCGGCGGAACGCGTCCGGGGTCTGATCGTGCACCCGTTCGTGTGCATAGCCATGGCACGCGAGCTCGTGTCCGCGGCGCGCGATCTCTCGGATCAGGTCGGGGTAGCGCTCGGCGGTCATGCCCAGCACGAAGAAGGTCGCCCCCGCGCCCAGCTCCTCGAGGAGATCGAAGATCGCTTGCGCCTGCCGCTCGAGCGCGTCGCCCGGAGAGCTCCAGTCCGCCCGCCCGAGGCGACGGTGCACGAGCTGGTGCCAATCCTCGAAGTCGAAGCTGAGCAGGAGCTTGGCCACGGACTTACCTGCCGAGCCTCTCGAGCGTGAGCCCGCCGCGGTTCTCGACGATCCAGAAGAGCTCGACCTCGTTTCGGCCGGGGTGGAGGGCCGATTCCGGCGCCATCGCCGAGAAGCGCACGGTTGATCCCTCCCTGTATGTCCGCGTGACCGCGGCGATCCGTCCGTCGAGCGCCAGTGCGAGCGGCCGGTCCGCATCGGCGCCGGCGCCGTTGATCGAACCCATGACCTGCGCCGGCACGACGTCCGAACCGGACGGCAGCGAGCGCAGGAGCCGCGAGATCCCGGCATCGATGTTCGCGCGCGCAGGCGCCGGGGCTACTCGAAGGTCGGCGACCTGCCGCCCCCTCAGCTCCGGGTGGGGGCCGAGCACGAGCAGGCCCGCGCCGAAGAGCGCGGCCTTCCGGTGGACGGTCCGGTCGCGTTGCCGGACGAGTGCGCGCAACTCTGCCTGGGCGAGCCCGCGATCGGTGAGAAAGCTCACGCGTGCAGAATGACCGGGTTCGAACGCGGAACGACCGTCGACGCGCCAGGGAATCCTGATCCCGAGGGTGTCGGCGATCGTCGGAACGATGTCCAGCGTGCGCACGTGAGCATCGACGACGGAGCCGTCCTGTTGCCCAGGACGCTTGACGAAGAGCGGCACGAAAGCGAGGTCGGCGAGATTCGACGGGTGCGCGGGATCGACCGACCGGCGGCTCTGTCCCGCCTCGATGCTCACGCCCTGGTCCGCCGTCACAATCAGCATGGCTCGGTCGTAGATGCCGACCGCACGCAGGTGACGCAGGAGCTCGCCGAGCAGCCGGTCTGTGCATTCGACCTGGAGCAGGTGGCGCTGGTAGGCCTGGGCCACCAACCACGTGTTGGTCCCCCAGCGCTTCCCGGGCAACACGAGGCCCGGCGAGTAAGCCGGAGTGATGTAGTCCTTACAGGAAGGCAGCAGCGACCATGTGCCGTGCGGAAGCAGAACATGCGCGAGGCTGAGGGTCGGACGCCCGTCCGGCCCTGGGATCGAGTTGATGAAGCGCTCGAAGCGGGACTTCTCGAACCCCTTGTTGCCGATCTGCCGGAATTGGCCCCAAGCCGTGCTGACATCCGGGAGCCGGTCCTCCTGCGACGTCGGTACGACCATGTGCAGGTAGACGATGCCGATGTCCTCGAAGAGGGAGTGCATCCGGCCGGCGAACGATCCGCGCAGCTCGCCGTTGTTTCGACAAAGGGTTGGCGGGCAGAGATGTGTCTGCCGCTCCCAGACGTTCATCCGATAATGCCCCCCGAGCAGCGTGAAGATGTTTTGCGGGTGGTAGGCGAACGTCGGGAACTTGAGTCGCCGAGGGAACCGCGCGTCGAGGATGGCCGGCACTGCCAGGTGCGTTCCTTCGTGCTCGCCGGTCGCGTTCCTGAACCATGTGGAATGCTGCGCGAGGTCGCCGAAGTTCGGGTAGCGAATCGCGTCGATCCTTCCCTGCTCATTCATCAGTGAGCTCGTCGGGAACTCGTCGAGAATGACGAAGACGACATCGTTCTGACCGTTCTCGGCGACGAGGCTCGCGCGTACTTCTGGTGAGAAGACGAGCTTCTCGACCGGCGAGAAGAAGAGAAACAGGGTTAGAAAGACCGGGGGTGCCAGCACGAGCAGGTTCGCCATCGAGCGCACCGCCCGAATGCGCCGATAGCAGAGCGCGCCCGCGAGCCCAAAGACCAACCCGCCCACAGCGAGTGTCTCGGCCTGAGGATCGTAGCCCTGCTTCAGGGCACGAATTGCGATCAGCGCGACGAGGCCCGCAACGAACAGATGATGAAGCGTTCGGCGTGGCGTCTCACCGGCGAGCCCGGCGAGGCCTTCCGCGAGCAGCGCGAACAGGAACGGCGCGAGCACGACCGCGATGGCGAAGACGACAATCTCCGTGCTCGTCGATCCCCGGACCGCGAAGAACTGGGCGCTGTTCGAGAGGAGATCGAAGATCGGCTGAGCAATCGCGAAGGCCGAGAGAGCCGCGACATGCGCGGCATCGACGACGAGCGGCGGGACGCGGACGCGCCGCACCCGCACGGTCCGGTCAGACCTTCGGCTGAGCAACGTAGAGAACGCGCGTGCCGGACGACAGCTCTTCGCTCGACCCGACGTCGAAGAGCTCGCCGAGGCAGCGCTCGAAGTAGCCGCGCTCGTAGTCGGGGTGTGTCCCCTCCTGCTTTCGGGCCAGCAGCCGCTTCACGAGCGGGTCGTCGGTGGTCGGGAACTCGATCACGAGCTTCGTCTCGAGCGAGCGGAGCCACTCCAGGAAGTCCCTGACGGGGACGTTGCCGCTGATCGCGACATGGTGGATGAGAGCAAGGCAGAGCGTGAGCTCGGGCGAGCCGCGGTCGCTCAGGGTCCGCCGTTCGGCGCCGCGCCAGCCGAGGGCCGGCGAGGGATCGACGAGGTCGACGAAGAGGGGGAGGATCGAGGTCTGGCCGTCCTCGCGGAGGGAGCGGTAGAGGCGGTCGACGACGGCTGCGTCGGCGTCCATCGCAACCACGGTGCGGGCGTGCTCCGCGACGATTCGCGAGAAGCGGCCGTCGTTGCACCCGAGGTCCCAGACGAGCTCCCAGTCCCGCTCGGCGGCCGCTCGGCGAACGAATTCGTCCTTCGCGCCCGAGTCCGCGTCGGTGTAGTGCCCCCGCGGCCCGTAGTCCGACCACTCCGATGCGCCCGGCCGCCACTCGAGCTTGCGGACGAGCCGTTCCAGCCGGTTGACGTTCGCGACGATCAGCTCCTTCTTGAAGCCGGCCTTCCCCAGCTCACGCTTCACGTCGCGGTCCGAGTCGGCCTGGCTGCGCTCCAGCCGCGCATGCAGGACGACGTGGCTGAGCACCCCCGACCGAAAGAGGTCGCGGAACGACATCAGGTCCCGGCACGCCTGCGGCTCGATCCCGTCGAGTCTCCCCCGGAGCCAGGGCTGGAACGGGATGCCCTTGTAGGCCTGGAGCAGGAGCGGATAGAGGAAGAGCATGCAGAACTGCCGGTAGCCGACCCACGGCTCGCCCTCGCGGAGAGCTTCGAACGAGCCGACGTCGATGAAGACGGGCTCGGCGCCGCGCCATTGCACGTTGTACGGCGACGAGTCCTTGAGGATCAGGTTCTCGTCGAGCGCGCCGCGCAGCAGCTCGAGCTGGAGCAGGGCCGCATCCTTCAGCATCGCGAAGGTCCACTCGTACGGGTAGGAGACGAACGGGACGACCTCGTGCCGGAGCACGGCTGCCGCGCCGTCGACGAGCGCGTCGGGCAGGCTCGCCAATCCGTCGGGCTCGACCTCGGTACCGACGAGCTTTCCCTCGGCGACCGCTCGCCGGAAGAGCTCGCTCGCCGAGAGCGCGTCCCAATCGCGTAGGCCCTGTGAGCTGAGCAGGCGGAGAACCGCCCCGTCTGCCTCGACGACGCGACTGTGCGGATCGCGGAACGACCCGGGCTCGATCGTCGCGGCGCTCATCGCCGGGCGGCCTGGGCTAGGCCGCAGGAGCTTCGGGGTCGCTCTGCTTCTTGTCCAGGCGCAAGAAACGGAGCATGCGGCGCCAGGTCATCTTGAAGCCGATGCCGACGGCGGCCGCGCCGCCCAGAAGGAGCTGGAGCAGCATGCTGCCGGAGCCGGGATCGAGATACGCGAGAAGTGCCTGCATAGCCAAAAGCCCTCCGACGGAGAGGGATGCCGCAGGCTAGCAGATGCCTCCGCGGCCTAGGCTTGGTCAGTGAGCGCCCGGCTCTCGCACCTTTCTCCGCGCCTGCAGACCGCTGTCGTCGCCGTGGCCGCAGCGGCGCTCAGCGCAGCCGTGAACGTCCCGCGCGCCGTGGAGACAGCGTTCTGGCAGGACGAGGTCGGATCCGCACGCGTGATCACCGTCTCGAGCCCGCTCTCGATGCTGCGCGCTCTGGTGGGCACCGAGAACCATCCGCCGGCCTTCTACTCGCTCGCCTGGATCCTCGATCGCGTCGGTGTGCCCGTCGTCTGGGATCGTGCGATCTCAGTGCTGGCGGCGATGGTCGTCAGCGGTCTCGTCGTCTTCTACGCACGTCGGATGATGCCCCTCTGGGGAGCGGGGCTCGCCGGGCTCGTCACCGCTCTGGGCTGGCAGTTCTGGAGGCACGGCTGGGAGCTGCGCCCGTACAGCTTGTTCGCGCTCACCTGTCTGCTCTTCGTCCTCGCGCTCGAGCGGGCGGCGGAGCAGCCGACCCGTAGGCGGCTCGCGCTCCTGGCGGGAGCGGTCGCGGCCGGTGTGATGACGCACTACTTCTTTCTCTTCACTCTCTGCGGCGGCGTGCTCTGGGTCTATCTCGGCCCGGCACGAGAGGACCTTCGGCGCATGTTCGTGGCCATGGGGGTCGGCCTGGCGCCGCTCGTCGTGTGGCTGCCGGCCTTCTACAAGCAGTTCGAGGGTGGTGGGTTCCAGACGAATCCGGACTTCAGCCTCCGGTCTGCGCTCGAGACCTACGGCGCGCTGCTCGTGCGTGGTGAGGTCAACCTGCTGCTGGCCCTGCTCGTCCTCGCGCTCGTCCTCCTCGGAGCCCTTCGCTTGTGGCGCCTTTCGGATACCGGGCGCCTGTGCGCCCTCGGCGCGGTGGTACCTGTCGCGCTCGCCTCGGTTGTCTGGCTGGCCGGCCCAGACATCTACACGGTGAAGAACCTGATGGGAGCGGCGCCCTTTGTCGCGGTCGCGATCGCGGCTGCGCTCACGGCACTGCCGCGCTCCCTGGCCGTGGTGGCCACGGCCTTGGCGGCCGTGCTCCTCGTGGTGGGCTATGTCGACAGGCGCGGTCAGATCATTCCGGACTACGACCTCGTCGCTGCCGCGCTCGTGCGGGAGGGATGGAACGAGCAAGACCCGATTCTCGTCTTCGGCCCTCCGTACCAGCTCGCGCATCCGCTGGACTGGTACCTGCCTGGTGATCGGCTGGAGGTCGCGGCAGGTTGGAGGAACGGAAGCTCCTGCGAGCGCGTGTTCGTCGTCAGCGTCGGGGGCCGTGGGCGAGGGCTGATCGCGGGAGTGCCGACTCGTCACGTCAGGCGCATCGCGATCGCAAGCGTCCCGTACCGGCCGGACTTGGCCGGCGAGGCCCGCCTCCGCGGCGGCCGCCTGCTCGCGACCCGCGCGGCCAGGTGCGCCCGCGTTGCTTAAATCATCCACTGTGGCCCGACACGCACTGACGCTCCTCGTTGCCGGGCTGCTCGTCGCGACCGCGACCGCCTTCGCCGTCACCGAGCGCTTGAAGCTCGAGGACAGTCCCGTCCTCGGCACGAAGATTGATCGCCTCTTCTCTCCGGTCTGCACGAAATGTCCGCCCGACTCTCGTAGCGCGGAGATCCGCTTCCGCTTGCGGCGGGAGGAGAGCATCAGCCTCGACATCGCCGACTCGAGCGGCACGATCGTCCGCCGCGGGGTCGGCACCGGGGTGTTCGGCCAGTCGTCACACGTGTTTGCCTGGGACGGACGGGACGATTCCGGCCGCGTCGTCGCGGACGGCGCCTACAAGGCCGAGCTCACGCTCGAGGACGAGAATAGGACGTTCGAGTTTCCGGTCGAGATCCGCGTGGACTCTACGCCTCCAACGATCGAGGACGTGAAGCCCCGGCACTCGGTGTTCTCCCCCGACGGTGACGGACAGGCCGACCGCGTTGATCTCCGATACCGGTTCAGCGAGCCGGCCTACGCGATCCTCTACGTCGACGGGAAGCGCCTGCCCGGGCGGAGCCATAGCCGGCGGCCCGCCGACACGAGGCAGTGGTACGGGGAAGGCGCTCGGGTGGGCGAGCACCGGCTGGCGCTCGCGGCGCAGGATCTCGCCGGCAACCTCGCGTTCACCCGTGAGTTCACCGTGCGCATCCGCTACGTCGAGCTCCCAAGGAGCCGCTACGTCGTCCGCGGCAGGACGCTGCGCCTGCGCGTCTCGACCGACGTCAAGCGACTCCGCTGGCGACTAGGCGGAAGCGGCGGAACCGTCCGCAAGCACGTCTTCACGATTCCCGTGCCGAGCCGGTCCGGCAGGTATCGCCTGACGGTGACCGCGAACGGGCGCAGTGCCCGGGCAACCGTCGTCGTTCGCTGAGGCTTTCGCTCGCGATGCCGACAAAAGACACCGTGGCTTCGCCGCCGTGTCGATCTCGAAGCGCCGCTAGTCTGGCCTCTTGCTCCTCGCAGCCTCGTTGGAACGCGCGGTCACGCACGGCGCCGAGCTCTTGCTCGCAGCCGGCGTCGTCCTGGCGCTCGCCTGGGGGCTTCTCCAGCGCCGGATCGGCTTCCTTCGGTGGCCGCTCCTCGTGGTGGCTGTCGCGACCCTCGTGGCCGGTGCCGCCGTCGGGGGATGGGCCTGGCACGAGAAGCGGGATCGCACGGTGCGCGGCTCGCCGACGACGGAGTTCGTCCCCACCGAGAAGCCGAAGAAGCGTCCGCGCAAGGAGCTCTCGGAGGAGCCATGGCCACTCTACGGCTACAACGTCGAGCGCAGCCGCTTTGCGCCGTTTCACCTCCGGCCGCCCTTTGCGGGCCTCTGGGCGTTCAAGGCGAACGGCCCGCTCGAGCCTCCTCCGGTAATCGCCTACGGGCGGGTCTTCATCTCGAACGGCCGCGGCGTGCTGTTCGCGATCAACGCGAGGCGCGGGCGGATCGTGTGGAAGCGGACCTTCCGGAACTGCATCGCCGGCTCCCCCGCGGTCGCGCGCGGAACGCTCTACGTCCCACTCATGCACCGCCGGCCTTGCGCGAAGAACGATCCGCGGGCCCGGGGGATGATGGTCGCTCTGGACGCGAAGACGGGGCGCACCAAATGGCGTTTCAGGGCCGGTCCCATCGAGTCAGCGCCGTTGCTCGTCGGCCACGTCCTCTACTTCGGCTCGTGGGACCGCAAGGTCTACGCGCTCAACGTGCGCAAGCGACGCAATCGGATGATCTGGAGCCACGAGACCGACGGCAAGGTGGTCGCGGCCCCGGCATACGCGAACGGGACCGTTTACGTGGGCACGTTCGGCGGTCGGGTGTACGCGTTCAACGCGCGCACAGGACGACAGCGCTGGCGCGCCGAGTCGTTTTCGCGGTTTGGCCGCCGGGAGTACTTCTACGCGACGCCGGCCGTCGCCTACGGACGCGTCTACCTCGGCAACACCGACGGCACGGTCTACGCCTACGGGGCGACCACCGGGCACCTGCTCTGGGCCCGTCGGGCAGGGACTTATGTCTACTCGGCGCCCGCGGTCTGGCGCAAGATGGTCTACGTCGGGTCCTGGGACGGGTACTTCTCGGCACTCGACGCGCGGACCGGCGACTTCCGGTGGCGCTTCAGCGCTCCGGGCGGGATCATGGGCGCGCCGACCGTCCTGGACGGCCTCGTCTACTTCTCGACTTTCGGCCGCTTCTCTCAGCGGCACCTGAGGCGCGTGAAGAGCGGGCCCAGGAGGACCTTCGCGCTCAACGCACGGACCGGGGCTCGAATCTGGCGGTTTCATGATGGCCACTACTCTCCGGTCGTCGCGGACTCCGGACGGATCTACGTCGCGGGCAAGCGAAAGCTCTACGCGTTCATCTCGGAGGCACGTCAGCGGAAGATCCGGCGCTGGCAGGCGCTCGAGAAATGCGCTCGAATCCGGCGAGCAAAAAAGCGAGCGCGATGCCAGTCAAGGGCCAGACGAGGTACGAGTTCTGGAAGACGCGGCTCAGGTAAAGCAGCACGAACATCGATACCGAAAAGCCGGCAGCCCCCGACCAAAGGGTCGCGGCCCGCCTCTGGTTCCACAGCAGCCACGTCGTGAGCGGGAGCCAGATCACGAGCGCCAGCGGCACGAAGGGGTAGTAGTCGTAGCGGTTGTCGATGAGGCCGACGTTGAAGAGGATCGCGGCCAGGCCGTAGCCGATGATGCGATACGTGCCGGCGCCGTAGGCGACCGTGTCGTCCCACAGCGCGCTGGGGTCGGCGATGAAAAACGGTAGGAGGCAGGCGAGGAAGACTCCGCCGAACGCCGCGCTTGCCCGGTAGAAGACGCGGCGCGGAACCCCCATCGTCAGCAGCATCACGGCGAAGAAGGGGACCGCGACGAGCGCGAACTGCTTGAGCGCGAGCGCGGCGCCGAGGCTCGCGGCGGCCCACGCGATCCGGCCGCGTGTCAGGAGGCCGAACGCGAGCACGAGCGCGAGGAGTGCGGGGGCATCGGCCGTGCCGAGCCAGGCTCCGTGGACGAGCAGTGGGTTCGCCGCGAGGGCGGCTCCGATCGCAAGGCGCACATGGAGCCCGCCGGGAAAGAGCAGGGCGGCGGGGAGCAGGGCAAGTGTCGCGAGCAGCACGAAGATGCGGTAGTCGTCGAACGGCCGCGGCAGAAGCCGCCACGCCGCAGCGGTCAGCGCCGTGCCCGGGAAGTAGGCGAAGTGCTCGAGGGCGACCGGCGGGAAATCGGTCGCCTCGTACTTCGCCGCCGGATAGAAGCGCTCGAGGCCCGAGCCCTCGTAGTCGTGTCCGTACGGGTTGTCGCCGTCGAGCACGAGCTCGCCCGCAAGCTCGATCTGGTACGTCGAGTCGTTCGTGAAGTACCAGGGATCGGTCGCGTCGCGTAGGCCGACCTGGAGGAGGACCGCCGGGACGAGCAGCATTGCGCACACGAGCGCCGCCAGCCCGATGCCGACCCAGCGGGGCCACGCGCGAAAGCGCCAGGCGGCAGAGGCAGCGAGTGCGACGACGAGCCCTGCGAGCAGCGCGATCGAGCGGATGATGCCGAGGTCCCACTCCCGGTCGGCCGCCCGGACGAGCGGCCCGAGAATGCCGCGCGGATGAACGGACTGCGGCGTGAAGGGCCAGCCGCCCGAGCCGAGGTCGGGCACCGTCACAGCGACGAGGACGCCGAGTGTCGTCAGCAGCGTCCAGATCTCGACGCCGCTTGAGAACGTTCGGCTTGGAGTTGTGTTGGATCGGCCGGTCATTTCCGACGGACGAGCGGGCGAAGCCCGCCCGTCCTGAGGGCGGCGCCGCACGCGTCGCCTTGGCGACCCTTCACGGTTCGAGTATGGCGTCGTCGTCGGCCCGTGACAGGACGAAGCCCGCCGCGACCGCGAGGACGAGCCACGTCACGGGATCCTCGAAGAAGCCGCTGTAGGCGAGCGAGTGGACGAAGAGGGTCAGCAGGACGGCTGCGAGCCCGAGCGCGAGAGCCGGCGCCCGGCGGCGCACTCGCTCGATGAGGGTTGCGGCTCCGGCGAGCAGCGCAAGGTAGGCAGCCAGCCCGATCACGCCGAGCTCCGCGGCGACCGTGAGCGGCGTCGTGTGCGACACGAAGCGGGTCGGCGAGCCTCCCTGCTTCGAGCGACGCTGGCTCGCCAGCGGCTGGCCACCGAGCCCGACTCCCGCCACCGGGTGCGACCGGAAGACCTTCAGCGTCAGCTCGACCCTCCGCGACCGGTCACTCGTGAACCGGCGGGCAGAATGATCTCCGATCGAGGCAAGGACGACCCCGGCGGCTCCGAGCAGGACGACAAGAGCGGTGAGCACCGCGACGAGCTTCAGGCTCCGGGTGCCGGCGAACGCGGCGAGCGCCACGGTGACGACGAAGAGCGCAGCCATGCTGGACTGGGAGTACGAGAACCAGAGTCCCGCGAAGAGCAGCGCGATCAGTGGCGCAGCGATCAACGGACTGATCTTGCGGTGGAGCACTACGACGAGCAGGACGGCGATCCCCATCACGACGTGGCGCCCGTACAGGCTGGGGTCGCGGAAGAGCGAGGTCACGCGGAAGAACGAGCTGTACGCGTTCCCGATCTCGACGCCGGGTGAGAAGAACCAGAGCTTGTGGGTCGCAGCCTGGATGAGCCCGACGACCGCGAACAACGTCGCGAGGGCAACCGCGATCGCCGCCAGCCCATTCGGCAACCAGTCCGGGAACGGAGCGCGCGCAACGACGGCGAGGAGGACGGCGAAAGGCAAGAGGAAGTACGCGAGCAGGTTCTCGCCCGCATGGAGATCGTTCGTCCAGAGGAGCGAGAGCGCCGCGACTCCGAAGAACGCGACCGCTGGGACCGAGACGAGCGCGGGGACGCGCCGTAGATCGCGGCCGCGCAGGCAGTGCCAGGCGAACGCGAGCGCTGCTGCTCCGAGCACGCCGTACAGCGGGAGCAGCCTCCCCAGCTGCCCGGAGCTCGCGACGCCGACGTAGTACCTGTGCTCGCTCCCGAACGAGAGCGGCGGGCGGAACGGCGCGGCGGCGAGGACGATCGGGGTCACGAGTGCCGGCCAGCGGACGAAAACCGCGCCACCGATCGCCATCGTCACGAGCAGCGCGGCCCCGAGCGCAGCGAGCTTCGGGGAGATCCGGTACCCGTGGTCGGACAGGTCGAGTACGAGCCCTGCCTCGGCCACCGCGACGAGCGCCAGGCCCGCGAGCAGCAGTAGGCGGGCGCGCACCAGGAGGAGCAGAGCAGCGCCCAGCGCCCCTGCGATCGCCGCGAGCTGGGCCGCGTCTCCAGAGTCCATCGGTTGGGAACGCTAAACGCGGACGGTCTATCGAGTGCCCGGCAACACGCGGCGGCCGAACGCGGCGATCCTCGCGCGCTCCTGCGGGAGGTAGAAGCCCAGGACGGCGAGAGCGAAGGGATACGTGAGCACGAGAGCGACTGTGGCGGCCAGTCCGAGGTCGAACACCTTCCCGGCGATCGTCAGCGCGGCTGCCGTCCCGACGGCGAGCAGGACGCGGCGCCACTGGTAGTAGACGGGGAAGACGCGCTGCGCTTTCCAGGTGATGCCGAGGAACATCGCGAAGTAGGACACGAGGACCGAGGCCGCCGCGCCGGTCATCCCGTAGCGCGGGATCAGGACGAGGTTGAGGACGACGTTGAGAAGGGCCGCGGCGCCGGTGACGATCCAGTTCGATCCTCGCCGTCCGACCCGCCCGATCGACGTCACGACGACGATGTATGCCCCGAAGACGACGAATGCAAAGGCGAGCGGCGCGACCACGCGCGAGCCGTCGTAGAAGTCGGGTGTCGTCAGCAGCCGGACGAGCCAGGGCGAGCCGAGGCCCAGCGCGAGCGCGGCCCAGGCGGAGAAGTAGGTGACGTAGGTGAGCACGAAGCCGTACACCCGCTTGGCCTCACCGTCGTCACGGATCGAGTAGGCGAATGCGGGCCAGGCGGTCCGAAACGCCGCCAGCACGAAGAGGAGCGCGGCCGCAATTCGCAGCCCGATGGCATAGAGCCCGAGCTCGTGCGGGTCCTGCAGGCGGACGAGGAAGAAGCGATCGCTGAAGTCGATCACCGTCAGCGCGATCACCGACGGCACTAGCGGCATGCCCCATTCGATCATCCTCCGGAAGACGCCGGTGTCGAACTCGAGGCCGAGCTGCGTCCGCCTGTAGGCGAGGAGGACGGCATAGACCGCGAGCGTTCCGCTGAAGTTTCCGACGAGCACGCCCAGCGGACCCTTGTCGAGGACGACGACCAGCAGGATCGTGGCGCCGACCGTGACCAGCACATTGGCGAGGCTCGCGAGCGAGTAGCTCACCGAGCGCTCCTCGACGCGGAAGAGCGCCGTCAGCTGCTCGAAGTTCATCGCGGCCCAGAGGCCGACGAAGGCCGCGCGGACGAGGTCCGTATGCTCGGTCGACCCGAAGAGCGCCTCCGAGATCTGCCCGGCGAGCGAGACGCCGGCCACGAGCGCGAGCGTCGCAGTCCCCATCGTGAACCAGAACGCCGTGCGGACGATCGTCAGGCGCGCCCGGTCGTCGTCTGCCTGAAAGTAGAAGCGGAAGAACGAGCTCTGGATGCCTGCTCGAAGGAGGGCGAAGAGGACCGCCGAGGTGGCGATGAGAGCCTCGATCGCGCCGTAGTCCGATGGGGAGAGGTAGCGCGTGTAGACCGGGAGCAGGAGGACGGCGACGATTCGCTGGATCAGTCCACCCAGCCCGTAGATCGCCGAGTGCTTTCCGAGCCGCTTGATCTGCTGGACGAGCGCCACTCAGAGCCGAGCGTAGATGTCCAGCAGGCGGTCGGTCATCCGCTCCACGTCGTGCACCTCTTCGACGTACGCGCGACCCGCCTCACCGAGCCGCTTGCGCTCCTCGAACGAGTCGACCAGCGGCCTGAGCTTCTCCACGAGGTCGTCCTTCGTCGCGCGGACGATCGGCACCTTCACGCCGAACGCCTCCTCGGTCTGGCGCACGGAGTCCTCGTCGAGCGACGTGACGACGGGCTTGCCAAGGGCCATACCTTCGATCGAAAAGATGCCGTGCCAGTCGCGCAGCACCTGGTCGACGACGATGTCCGCCTGCTTGTAGCGCTCGAGCGCCTCCTCGTTGCGCACGCCGTGGACGACGTCGAGGTCGACCGGAAGCTGCTTGCAGGCCTCGATCACGTGCTCGGTGCCTTTCTTCTCGAGGTTCGACGGCGCGTGCACGATCCGCACCCGCTCTCGCTCAACCGGCGGCACCGGGTCGTAGCGGGTGAGATCGATCCCCGGAGGGAGCACCTCGGCCTCGAACGGGATGAAGTTGAGCGCGGCGAACGAGCCGACGACCCGCGCGTCGGCCTTGAGGCCGTACATCAGCTCTTCCTTGGGCCGCTCACGGATGTCGGCGCCGAGGAAGTGGAAGAGCGACTTGCGGCGCGTCGCGCGCAGGATCGGGAACTGGAGCTTCTTCGGGACGAGCGTCAGGCCGAAGTAGAAGTGGAAGATGTCCGTCTGCGGCAGCAGTTGGGCGAAGGCGCGCCACTGGACGGCCTGCTGGCGAACGAGGCCCGACCGCGGGCGCTTCAGGTCCCAGTCGGCCTGGTCGGGACGGAACGGTTGCGTGTTGAACACGACGAGCCGTGCGTCGATGCCGCGGCTGCGGAGCGCCTGCACGTTCGTCCAGCCGACCCCGGCCAGGTTGACCGGGCAGTGGGTGACGCGCAGCGCCAACTACGTGTCGGGGAAGAGAAAGCGGACGCGGTTCCAGCGAGCGATCTCGCATCCGTTCGTGCGGCTGAAGTGGGCGGCAACTCGGCGTCCGCGTAACCGGCCGCTGACGTCGGCGACCAGCGGGCCGCCGTAGACCTCCGTGCAGGCGGCGCTCTTCGGGACAGGCGCAAACGGCTTGTTCAGAGCGGCGAGCCGCTGGCAGGCTCGTTCGGGACGTGGAAGCGTGCCCTGGTCCGGGCAGGTGAGCGTCCAGACCTTCGTCAGCCGCTCCTGGTCTTCCGCCGAGATCGAGATCGTCAGCGCCGTCGTGCTCGTACTGACTGGGCGGCTGCTGGAGGCGGTGCTTCGCCCCATGCAGCCGGTCACGGCGAGGGCCGCGAGAACGAGGACGGCGGTCTTCACGCCTTAGAGAGCCGCTGTCGGCAGGAGGAGCGCATAGCCCTCCCGCAGGAACGGAGTCCGGTCGACGAGGGAGCCGACGCAGTCGCTCGGGACCGATCCCTCCTCGGTGACGATCTCCGTGATCAGCTGGGGCGGAGTCAGCTCGAAGAGCGCCCGCTCGGCGGGGCTCAGCTCCGGAGCCGCCGCGGCGTCGATCGGCGCGAGCTTCACGATCTCGCAGGCAACCACTACGGGTATGTCGCGGGCGGCCGCGGCCTCGGCCAGAGCCGTCGTCCCGATCTTGTTGCAGAGCGTCCCGTCGCGAAAGACGGTGTCGGCTCCGAGCAGGAAGATCGTCGCCTCGTCGAGGGCGGCGGGCCCGTCTGCGTCCTCGACAAGCTCGACGTTCAGGCCTTCTCCTCGAAGCTCCTCCGAGAACGCGCGCCCTTCGCCGATCGGCTCCGAGACCGTGCAGATCGCCCGAGCGGGCGGGGCGTGCAGCAGCGCCTCGCGCACCGTCGCGGACGCCGAATGCGTGAGGACGACGGCGCCCGCCAGTCGTTCCTGGAGCTGGATCGCAATCGAGGCCCCCGCGCGGCGGCGACTGTCCAGCAGTCCCTGGCCCTCCTCGTCGATCAGGCGGCGGAGCTCGTCGAGGTCGAGGTAGCGATGCGCGTTCGCTGCAGCCAGGATGCGGCCGGTCGCCCCCGCGATCGCGCCGACTCCGGGCCGCGTCTCGGAAAGCTCTCGACTCGCGTTGACGAGACCGTTGACGAGCGAATCGGTGCTCTCGGCCGCTTCCTTGCTCACCTCGAGGAGGGTCTCGACGGCGCGCCTGGCCATCCAGCTCGCTCCATGCTCGCGGTCGCTGCGTAGCTCTTCGACCGTGGCGGCAAGGGCCGACATGCAGGGAGTTTAACCCCAGGTAGTTAGATTTCCGTTGTGGCGAGTACACGGCACGAAGCGCTGCCGCGGCCGCTGCCGGCCGATTCCGACGCGCCCGCGCCGTCGATCTCGGTGGTGATTCCGGTCTACAACGAGGGCGGAAGCATCCGAGAGCTCTACGGACGGGCGGTCGAGTCTCTCGACGCGGCGGGCCGTACCTTCGAGCTCATCTTCATCGATGACGGCTCGACCGATGCGACCTTCGCCGAGCTCGAGCGCATCCACGCCGCCGACGGCCGCGTCCGCGCGGTCCGGTTCAAGCGCAACTTCGGCCAGCACTCCGCCATGCACGCCGGGCTTGTGCGGGCTCGTGGCGAGATCCTCGTGACGATGGACGGCGACCTCCAGAACGCTCCGGAGGACCTGCCTCTGCTCGTCGACGCCGTCGAGTCCGGGGCGGACGTCGCGAGCGGGACGCGGGCCGCCAGGCGGGACTCCTGGGGCCGGACGCTGCCCTCGCTCGTGATCAACGGGATGCTCCGCCGCTTCACCCGCGTCGAGATCTCGGACTTCGGTTGCGCGTTCAACGCGTACCGGCGGAGCGCAATCGAGCCGATGCTTGGCGCGATTGGGAAGCAGAAGTTCACGAAGGCGCTCGTTCTCTCGAGTGGGGCGAGCGTCGTCGAGGTGAACGTGACGCATTCGCCGCGTGCCGGCCGTTCCCGGTACTCGCCGCTGCGGCTCACTCGCCTCGCCCTGCACGTACTGGCCGGGTTCTGGCCGCAGCCGATCCAGTGGATCGGGATCGCGTTGGGGGCTCTGTGCACGATCGCGGCCCTCGCGCTCGGCGCGTACGGCGTCTTCTACTGGATCGACAGGTCGAACTTCCCGGGCCCACTCTTCGGCGGGGTCGGGGTCATCTTCGTCCTCGGCATGCAGGGCTTCATCCTCGCCCTGGTCGGCGAGTACCTCGGCCGCATCCAGCGGGAGGTCGAAGGCCGCCCGCTCTACACGATCGACCGCGAGCTCCCCCTAGCTGCTAGCGGCGATCCTTGAACTCTGGCTCATCGGCCAGTTCCGGGTCAGTCGGAGGAGGAACCCACCCCCATTTCTGCGCGAAGCGCCTCTCGTTCGCCTCGTACCACGCATCCGCCTTGTCTGGAACTTTCGACATGGTGAGACCGATTCGTCGGCTCTCGATGCGCACTGACGAGACTTGTTGCCGCGAGACACCAGCTTCGCGGAGTCGCTCGAGGAAGTCATCGTCCTCAAAGAACGCCCCCTCGAATCGTTCGTCCAGCAGTCCTACGCGGTCAAGCACGTCGCGGGGAGCGACCCAACACGCGCCGTGGAGGCCACCAGGTTCAATGCCGGGCTTACCCGCGACGAGCGGGCTTGCGACGGTGCCCGGCACACAGAGGTCATAGAAGTTCCCGTCAAGCAGGACGCTGTCGTTTCCCATGACAGCGATGTACTCGCAGATTGCGAGCGTGATCCCGAGGTTGACGTTGCGCGCGAACCCCGTGCCCTCATTGACGACGACGATCTTCTCGCAGTCTGCGGGAAGCGACGCGAGACACAGCCGAAGCGCGTCGTTGACCTCGTCGTCAATGGGCCAGTGAGGTATGACGACGCTGAGGCTAGGCCGTGGCATCGGCGCATTTTTACTCCGCGCGGCTGTTCAAGGACCGGAACGGGGACGTATCGGGCGAAACTTCCGCCGTTGCGGCGTAGAGGCTCAGAGGTATATCGTGCTCGCCCTGTGCGGCGGCTTCAGCAGCACACCGTCGACTGGGAGGAGCGTTTTCGGCGGGAGGACGTTCCATGGGAGGATGAGAACGTTGCGCCGGCCGTTGTGGACCTCTTCGCGACGTTCGCGCCGCCCCCCGCAGCCGTCTTGGAGATCGGCTGCGGGCTGGGAACCACGGCGTTATGGCTGGCTCGCAAGGGATACGAGGTTGCAGCATGTGACATTTCCGCAACGGCGATCTCGCGCGCAAAGACGCGCGCGAAGAGCGAAAACCTTGCGGTGCGCTTCGTCGTTGCTGACGTTCTTGTCGATGGCCCACAGCTGCCGAGATCTGAAGTGGTCTTCTCTCGTGGCCTCCTTCACACGTTCACAAACCGCCCTGGTCGACGGGCTTTCGCAGACGCGGTCGCGCAGACTCAGGACTCCGGTGCGCTGTGGTTGGATGTTTCGGGAAGCGCCGACACACCGGACGATCCTCAGGAAGCGCAAGAGCTTGGCTTCCCGCGTCTATCGCTCGCTGAGATTGCGGATGCGGTGGAGCCGATGTTCGAGATCGTCTCGGTTCGCCAAGTCGAGTACGGGACGACGTCTGGTCTAACCGACTTCCGCGCGTTCGCATGTGCGTTTCGACGGCGTTTCGCCAATCGTTTCGTCTGAGCCTCAGCTAGCGGAGCTGCTCGGCGAACTTCGTGCCGTCCAGAGCCTTTCGAACCTCGGTGTAGTTCTCGATCAGCTCCTCATGAACGGTCGGGTTGACCTTCTTGAGCGAGGACGAGACTGGGGCGGGCTCGACGCCGAGGAATTCGAAGAGCGTGGCGAAGCCGCTGTCGTCCTCCGCCAGCTCCTCGTACACGACCTCTTGGTAGGGAAGGCCCACCCGCTTGAAGCGAACCCGCGCGCCCTCGATCGCGCGCTCGTGGAGTGTCATCCGCCGCAGGAGGTCGTCGGTCTGTAGCCGGATGCGCACGCGTTCGACGTCCTCCCCTTCCCGCGCGTGCAGCCTTCCGCCACGCGCGGCCCCAGCCTCCTTGGAGAGAACGACGTCGAGGGCGTTCCTCCGGATGAGGTGGATGACGCGAACGCGCTTCAGCCAGAGCGAGGGCATGAGCGGCTTGCTGATGCGAGTCAGCTGGCTGTACATCAGCTTGAACCCGATCGCATCTATGTCCGGGCGCTCGCGGAATGCCTCTCCGAGGTACCGCCACAGCCAGACGGGGCGAGCGACTCGGCCGCCGGCCTTGTCGCGGGCGTAGGTCTGCCAGTAGGGGAGATCCTTCTCCTGCCCCCATCTCGGGGTGCCCTCGCCGCCGTGCATGAATAGCTCGGAGTAAGCGACCACCCGCGGGTGGCTCGTGAGCATGTCCACGACCCATGTGGAGCCGCTGCGCTGGGTGGAGAGGACGACGAAGTTCGTCACGACCGGGAGCCTAACTTTCCGCCACGGTAGGCTTCGGCACCGTGCCGCGAGCAAAGCGAGTCCTGGTCACCGGCGGCGCGGGGTTCATCCCGTCGAACTTCGTGCGCCACATCCTCGAGGCAACGCCGTACGAGGTCATCTCCCTCGACGCGCTCACGTACGCGGGGAGCATGGACAACCTCGCCTCGGTGAGCGGCCACGAGCGCCATTCGTTCGTGCACGGCGACATCCGCGATCCCGAGCTCGTGCGACAGGTCGTGGCCGAGGTGGACGTGATCGTCAACGCGGCCGCCGAGTCGCACGTCGAGAAGTCGATCGAGGCCGGAGCCTCCGAGTTCGTCACGACCAACGTCGAAGGGACGCAGATCCTGCTCGACGCGATTCGAGAGACGCCCGTCGAGCGCTTCATCCTCTTTTCCTCGAGTGAGGTCTACGGGACCGCGCTGCACGCGCCCATGGACGAGGAGCATCCGCTCAACCCGCGCAGCCCCTACGCGGCCACGAAGGCAGGCGCCGATCGCTTGGCGTACTCCTACTTCGTCACCTACGGGCTGCCGGTCGTGATCGTTCGCCCCTTCAACAACTACGGGCCGCGGCAGCATCCGGAGAAGGTGATCCCGCGCTTCATCACGCAGGCGTTGGCGGACGAGCCGCTGACCATCCACGGCGACGGGCATGCGAGCCGGGACTGGCTCTACGTGGACGACGATGCCGAGGCGATCGAAGCGATCATCGCGGCCGACGATCGCGTAGTCGGCGAGGTGATCAACGTCGCGACGGGCGTCGACATCACCGTCGCGGACATCGCCGACCAGGTCCTGGACATCCTCGGCAAGCCGAAGTCCCTGAAGGTGCATCTCGACGAGCGGCCCGGGCAGGTCGACCGCCACATCGGCTCGACCGAGAGGGCCGAGAAGCTGCTCGGCTGGCGCGCGAGGACGTCGTTCGAGGACGGGCTCGAGCGCACCATCTCGTGGTACCGCGACAATGAGGCCTGGTGGAGGGCCCCGGAGCGGCGACCGGCAGACGTCTTCTCGTCCTAGGGGCCGGGCCGGCGCAGCTCGGGCTGCTCGCGGCGGCCCGTGAGCGGGGGCTGTTCGTGATCGCGCTCGACCGTGACCCGGCCGCGCCCGGGTTTCGGTACGCGGATCGGCGGGCGATCATCTCGACCGAGGACGAGCAGGGGATCGAACGCCTGGCCGCCGCGGAGAACGTCGAGGGAATCATCGCGCCCGGGATCGACTGGCCGGTCGGGATCGCCGCGCGCGTCGCCGAGCGCCACGGGCTGCCGCATCCGATCGACGCAGCGACGGCTGGTCTCGCGGTGTCCAAGCAGAAGCAGCGAGAGCGCCTCGCGGAGGCGGGAGTGCCTCAGCCGAGCTGGCAAATCGTCAAGGCCCCCGACGAGACTTTGCAACAGACTGTTGCTAAGTCCTGGGTCGTCAAGGCGCCTGACCGCCAGGGCCAGAAA
The DNA here is from genome assembly GCA_038040395.1 of Actinomycetota bacterium. Lineage (GTDB taxonomy): Bacteria > Actinomycetota > Thermoleophilia > Gaiellales > Gaiellaceae > VAXT01. The sequence goes on along the minus strand of JBBPIJ010000004.1, from coordinate 94,506 downwards.
GGTCTTGCGCTCGTGAGCTCCGAAGACGAGCTTCCGGGCGCGATCGCGCGGGCGATTGACGAGTCCCGCAGCGGCCTGGCGATCGTCGAGGAGCTCGTGGACGGGCCTGAGGTGACCGTCAACGCTTTCTCGGTGCGCAGCGAGTTCCACCCGCTGACGGTGACCGACCGCATGACCGCGGAGCCCCCCGCGTTCGGGGTCGCGCTCGCGCACGTCTGGCCGAGCGAGGCCGGCGGGAAGGCGGCCGAGGTCGCACGGGCAGCGGTGGAGGCGCTCGGCATTCAGGACGGACCGAGCTACACCCAGCTTCGGGTCGGCCCGGACGGCCCGCAGGTGATCGAGGTCGCGGCGCGCCTCGGCGGCGGCCATGACGCCGAGCTCGTGAACGCGGCGCTCGGTGTCGACCTGAACGGGCTCGCGCTCCAGGCGGCGCTCGGCGAGTCGACCTGGTCGGCCGCGCTGCAGGCGGTCCCGCAGGTGGGCGGCGCGGTCGTCCGCTTTCTCGTTCCGCCGGAGGGAGTGCTCCAGGAGGTCGAGGGCGTGGACGAGGCGCGCGCCGTCGAAGGTGTCCAGGACGTACGGGTCTACCGCGAGCCGGGCCACGTCTTCGGGCCGTTCCTACGCGGCGCGGACCGGGCCGGAGCGGTGCTCGCGGTCGGCGATAGCCGCGAGGAAGCGCTGCAACGGGCCGACGAGGCGGCTCGTCTCATACGCTTCGAGGTCGGTGCAGAAACTCTCGTCTGAGAAAAGAAAAACGATGCTCGGCTTTCAGCCGCCGGCGATCGGCGAGGAAGAGATCGCCGCGGTTGCCGAGACGCTTCGCTCCGGCTGGCTGACGACCGGCCCGAACGCCGCGGAGCTCGAGCGGCGCTTCGCCGAGTTCGTGCAGGCCGAGCACGTGCTCGCCGTCGCCTCCGGCACCGCCGCGCTTCATCTCTCCCTGCTGGCCGTCGGCGTCGCGCCGGGCGACGAGGTGATCACGAGCCCGATCACCTGGCCCGCGACCGCGAACGTGATCGTGCATGCGGGCGCGACTCCGGTCTTCGCCGACGTGCGCGACTCCGACCTCAACATCGACCCCGACCGGGTCGCCGAGCTCATCACCGACCGGACGAAGGCGATCCTGCCCGTCCACCTCGCCGGCCAGGTCGCCGACATGGATCCACTGCTGACCCACGGGATCCCCGTTGTCGAGGATGCCGCCCACGCGGCGGAGAGCGCCTACCGCGGGCGCAAGATCGGCAGTCTCTCCGATGCGACGTGCTTTTCCCTCTACGCGACGAAGAACATCGCGGCCGGGGAGGGCGGGCTGATCTCGACGAATGACTCGACGCTCGCCGAGGCGATCGAGAGCCTGAGGCTGATGCGCCGGGGCGACGGCTCCCTGTACGACGTCGTCGTCCCTGGCTACAAGGCGAACCTGTCGGACGTGCTGGCGGCGATCGCGCTCTGCCAGCTGGACAAGGTCGAGCGCCACGGCGAGATCCGGAGGCGCCAGTTCGCCGCCTACGACGACGCGGTCGCAGAGCTCGACGGGATCGAGCCGCTCGCACGCGACGCGCGGGACACGCACGCCTACCACCTCTACGTCGTGCGAATCGACGCCGAGCGGGCCGGAGGCGCTCGTGACGACTATCAGCGGCGGCTCGCCGAGGAGAACATCGCGACGAGCATCCACTTCCTCCCGGTGCACCAGCTGACCGCGTACCGCGAGCTCCTGCCAGACCAGCCGCCGCTCCCGATCGCAGAGCGGGCCGGCACGGAGGTCCTCTCGCTGCCGCTCTCGCCGGCCCACTCGGACGAGGACATCGCCGATGTGATCGCCGCGCTGCGCCGGGTGCACGCTTCATTTCGATGAACCGGCCCCTTCGCGTCGCACTCACGCTCGTCGTCACCGGGCTCTGCACCGCGTACGTCATCTGGAAGATCGACGTGGGCCGCACCGCGAGCGTGATCGCCGACGTCAAGCCTCTCTACTTCCTGCTGGCCCTCGTCCTGGTGGTGGTGACGATCCTCCCGATGGCCTGGCGCTGGCAGCTGTTGCTCAAGGCGAAGGGCGTCCACGAAGACCTTCCCTGGCTGACCCGCGCGTACTTCGTCTCCTACGCGGCCGGCCAGGTGCTGCCGACGTCGATCGGCGGGGACGCCGTGCGCATCTTCGAGACGGCGCGGCGGCACCCCGGCGAGGGCAACACCGCGGCAGCCTCGGTCCTCCTCGAACGGGCGATCGGAGGCGCCGCGACCCTGATGCTCGCGGCCGTGGGCTTCGCGCTGGCCGTCGGCCACTACGACGTGGGTGCCTACCTCTGGATCGAGGCGCTCTTCGTCGTGGGGACGATCATCGCCGGGTTCCTCCTCTTCTCGCGGCGCGCTCGGCCGCTACTTCGTCTGGCAAGGCCGCTGCTCGCGCTTGTCAGGCTCGACCGGCTCGTCGTGCGGCTCTACTCGGCGATGCATTCCTACCGCGATCACGCGGGCGTCCTGCTGACTGTGCTCGGGATCACACTCGTCGTGCAGGCAACGCGCGTGCTCGCGGTCTGGCTCAGCGGGGAGGCCGTGGGGATCGACCTGTCGCCGCGCCCGTACTACGTGATGGGCCCCCTCCTCTTCCTCGTCATGCTCGTGCCGTTCACCGTCAACGGGCTCGCGGTGCGCGAGTCCTTCTTCGTCAGCTTCCTCGGGAACGTCGGCGTCGATGCCGACAGCGCGTTCGCCGCGGGCTTCGTCTTCTTCGTCATCACCTTGCTCATATCGGCTCCGGGCGCGCTCATCCTCGCGTGGGAGGGCCTGCGGGGGTCGGGCCGGGCCTTGCCGCGCGAAGCCGATGGCTGAAGTAAGCGCGATCGTCGTCACCTACAACGCGGCACCCTGGATCGAGCGCTCGCTCGAAAGCCTCCGGGGCACGGAAGCCGAGGTGATCGTCGTCGACAACGGGTCGACGGACGGCACGCTCGAGCTCGTCCGCGAACGGTTTCCGGAGGCGCGGATCGTCGAGCAGGAGAACCGCGGCTTTGGCGCGGGCAACAACGCCGGCATGCGCGCCGCGTCCGGCCGCTACTTCCTGCTGCTGAACCCGGACGCCTGGCTCACCGAGGGGGCCTTCGAGAACCTGGTCGCTTTCGCCGACGAGCATCCGGAGGCGGCCGTTTTCGGCCCACGGCTGCTCAATCCCGACGGCTCGCTCCAGCGCTCGGTCCGCGGCTATCCGACCCCCTGGCGGCTCGCGACCGAATACTTCTTCCTGCGCAAGCTCGCGCCCCGTTCCAAGGCGCTCAACGCGCTCTTCGGCGCGGGCTTCGACCACAAGTCCGTTCGTGAGGCGGATTACCTGTTCGGCGCCTGCCTGCTCGTGCGACGGGAGGCCGTGGACTCGATCGGCGGTTTCGACGAGGAGTTCTTCCTGATGAGCGAGGAGGTGGACTGGTGCTACCGCTTTCACCAGGCGGGCTGGAAGGTGCTCTTCTACCCCGACGCGGAGGCCTACCACGTGGTCGGGGCATCGCTCGACCCGGCCCGGTTCAAGGCGATCGTGCGCGGCCACCTCCAGTTCCTCGCCAAGCATCACAGCGCGAGTGAGGCCGAGCGGGCCCGACGCGTGATGCTCTGGGGCCTGCGCATGCGAGGGCTCCTGTTCCGCGGCGACCGGGGGCGCGCCTACCGGGATGTGGCCCGCTGGCTCGGATCGGGCCACACCGAAGCCCTCCTAGAATCGACCGGGTGAAGGCCCTCGTCGTCGACGTCGGCTGGGTCAACGGCCTGGCCGCTATTCGCTCGCTCGGACGAGCTGGAATCACCGTCCTGGCGCTCGACCACCGCTCGAGCGCGCTCGGGTTCCGCTCGCGTTACGCAACCCCGGTGCGCGTGCCCGACCCCGCGGTCGACGAGGAGGCGTTCGTGGCCGCCGTCGCGGAGATCGAGACGCCGGCCGTCGTCTTCCCCACCCACGATCCGCCGCTGAACGCGCTCGCGCGGAACCGCGGGCGGCTGCCCGGTCTGCTCTTCCCTGGTCCCGCCTGGTCGGCGCTCGAGGCGATCCAGGACAAGCGGCATCAGCTCGAGGTCGCAGCCGCTGCCGACGTCGACACGCCCGAGACGAGATATCCGGCGAGCGCGACGCAGGCACGGGCGGCCGGGGAGGAGCTCGGGCTCCCGGTTCTCGTCAAGCCGCAGCACCCCGACGGCTTCAAGCGCCAGTTTGGCAAGCAGGCCTTCCGATGCGGGACCTCTGACGAAGTCGAGCGCGCCTACGCGGACGCCGAGCCGTTCGGCGCGATGGTGCAGGAGCTCGTGCCCGGCGGCGACGAGGAGCTCTACAGCCTCGGCAGCTACGTGAGAGCAGACGGCGAGCCGCTTGGCCTCTTCTCGGGGCGGAAGCTGCTCCAGGTTCCGCCCGGGATCGGCACCTGCCGTACGGGCGAGGCGGTCTGGGTGCAGGAGGTCGTGGACGCCGGCCTCCGGTTCCTGCGCGAGCTCGGCTTCCACGGCATCTCGCAAGTCGAGTTCAAGCGCGATCCGCGCGACGGGCGGTTCAAGCTGATGGAGATCAACCCGCGCCTCTGGCAGTGGCACAGCCTCGCCGCTGCCTGCGGTGTCGACCTGCCCATGATCGCGTACCGCGACCTCACCGGAGAGAAGGTCGATCCCGTCGTCTCCATGAATGGCTCAGGCCGCGTGTGGACGATCTCGCTCATGCCCGGCGAGCGGCCTTCCTTTCCGCGGCCCCCGTTCGTGGACGCGGTCTTCGCGCCCGATGACGTGAAGCCCGGCCTCGTTCACGCCGCCAGGGTCTTCCGAGGAGTGTTCCGCTGATCCCGGACTCCGTCGAGCGGAAGGCGCGCTGGGTCCTCGACACGATCGGGGCCCGCGACGTGGGCTTCGGGGACGACGTGCCGTACCGGGCCGAGGCCTGGGAGCAGGTCGAGCGCGCCGAGCGGCCTGAAGGCGACGAGCTCGCCGAGGCCTTCTTCCATCTCGCGCGGATCGAGGAGCGAGCCGGCTCTCGGGACGAGCACGATCGCTTCCGAGCGGCCTCGTCCTCTCTCGACCCCCTCGACCCGCCGCTCGAGCGCCTGCGGCGCAGGCTCGGCGTCGAGCCGCCTCGCTGGGGCGGCGCCCGGTTCGCCGTCGCGCTCACCCACGACGTCGACACTCCGTGGAAGTGGACGCCGACCGGTCTCCGTGGAGCGGCGGCCCGCGCGAAGTCCGACCTGCTCCGCGGCCGAGCGCGTTCAGGGCTGCGCGAGGTGCGATCTCTGGCCGGCTGGCCGCTCCACAAGGCGAGAGGCAGCGATCCCTTCTGGAGCTTCGAGCGCATCTTGGCCGACGAGCGGCGCAGCGATGCGTCGTCCACCTTCTTCGTGATGGCCGATCACGCGCACGAGCTCGACGGCCCCGCCGCCGACTCCTACGAGCGGCTGCGCCCGCGCCTCGTCGGGACGCTGCTCGCTGGAGCCGCCGAGATCGGCCTCCACGGCAGCTACTCCGCCGCGGACGACGGCGACCGGCTTGTGGGGGAGAAGAAACGCCTGGAGCAGCTCGCCGGGCCGGTGCGGGGACAGCGCTACCACTTCCTCCGGCTCGACCCGCACCGCAACCTGTCCCACCTCGAGGCGGCGGGATTCGCCTACGACTCGACGCTCGGGTTCAGCGATGCGCCCGGCTTCCGTGCCGGGATCGCCCACCCCTTCCGGCCGTGGAACCTTGAGCGCGACGAGCCGCTCGACCTCGTCGAGGTTCCGCTGGCGACGATGGATGTGACTCTCTCGGCCGAGCGCTACCTCAATCTCAACGCCAGTCAGGCCGAGGGGCGGCTGCGCACGCTTCTCGACTGGGCTGCCGAGCACGGTGGCGGCTTCGCGGTCCTCTGGCACTCGGAGCAGTACGACTCGGCGTTGCTGCCCGGCTGGGACCGGCTGTACCGCCGATTCATGGAGGACGTCCGCGCGCGCGGAGGCATCTGCGTGCAGGCCGGCACGCTCGCCGAGGAGGCGCGCGCGTGGCTGTCGTGAGCGTGCCGATGCGCATCTACCGCGTCGGCGCCGGGCGGATCGGATCGGCCGCGCTCTTCCTGGCGCTCCTCGCCGCGGCGCCTGCCGCGCTCGCGCTCGGCCGGCTGCTCCCCGCGCACGGGCCGGGGCTCGTTCTCCGCTTGACCGCTGCAGCCGCCTGCGTGCTACTCCTTCCCGGCGGCATCTTCGTGCGCGCGCTCGGCCGCCCGGCCGCCTTCGGCGTTGCCCTCGCCGCCTCGTTCGTCTGGAGCCTGGCCGCCCTCGCGGGGGCGCTCGCGCTGACCTTTGCGCTCGACGGCACCATCGCGACGACGCTCTGGCTACTCGCCGGCTTCGGCGTGGCCGCGCTAGTGCCTGCGCTCCTGCGCTCGCCGGTCGCCTCTGAACCGACCGAGCGGCGGGCTCTCGCCGCGGTCGCCGCGGGCGGTGTGGTCTTCGCGGCGGCGGTCTGGTGGGCCGCGAACACGATCTACGGAGACGGCCTGTTCCATCTGGGGCGGATCCGGAAGCTCGAAGCCCTCGATCTCACTTCGCTCAACGTGCTCAACGAGTTCAAGCACGGCGGGCTCCACCCCGGCTACGCGTTCCCCGTCTGGCACTCCGCGGTTGCGTTGATCGCCCGCCTGGCCGACGTCGATCCCGCCGTTGCGCTCACGCACCTGCCGGCGATCCTCACACCGCTCGCGGTCGTGCTCGCATATGCCGCCGGCGCGGCGCTCTTCCGCTCCTTCGGCGGCGGGATCGCGACCGCAGCCGCTCAGGTCGCCCTGCTCGGGTTCTCGCGCTCGGGCACAGGGTCCTTCGACTTCTTGGCTCTCCCACCCACAGTTGCGCGCGCGCTCATCACGCCGGCGCTGCTCGCCCTCGTCTTCTCGATCGCGGCCGGCGGCCGGTGGCGCGGCGTGCTCTCCATCGCCGCGGCCGGGCTCGCCCTGGCCCTCGTCCATCCGACGTATGCCTTCTTCGTCGTCGTCCCGCTGGCGGGCTTCCTGGCCGCGCGCGTCGTGCTCGCGACGACCCGCTGGCGGGAGGCGCTACGCCTCGCCGCGGCGCTGCCGGCGGTGCTCCTGCCCGCGCTGCTGTACGCCCTCTGGCTGAAACCGATCGTGGACAAGACGGTCTCGCACCAGCCCGAAGCGGCGAAGCGCGCGGAAGACATTGCGCACTACTCGGGCCAGATCGACGTGATCGGCGGCTTGCTGCGACTTTCGCCCGAGACGATCTCGCGCGGCGGCGCCATCGCCGTCGCCGGCCTGCTCGCGATCCCACTCGCTGCCCTGGCCGGGCCGCGCCGCTGGGCCGCATACGTTCTCGGTGGCTCCCTCGCCATTCTGGCCCTGGTGCTCTTCCCCTGGGCTTTTGACCACCTCTCGGACGCCGTCTCGCTCTCTCAGGCTCGGCGGCTGGCCGCGTTCCTGCCGATTCCGTTCGCCGTCGCGGGCGCAGCGAGCCTGCTCGGCCGGCTCCGACTCGCAGGCTGCCTCGCCGCATTCGGCGCCGGGGGGCTCCTCCAGCTCGTCTACCCCGGAGAGTTCTCGTACTTCCTCGTCGTGGGCGGGCCCGCGTGGCCGGTGTGGTTCGCGCTTGCCGGCGCGGCTGCGGGCCTGATCGTCGCGGCGGTCGTTCGCCGAGGGCTCGCCGAAGCCGCACCAATCTGGACCGCTGCCGTGGCGCTCTCCCTGGTCGCGCCGGTGGGCCTCGCGGGGATCGCCTATCTGAAGCAGGACGAACCGGACCGCTTCCGTCTCACGCCCGGGCTCGTCCACGCGCTGCGCACCGAGGTTCGGCCCAGGGACGTCGTGTTCTCGGACCTCGAGACGAGTTACCGCATCGAGGGCGCGGCGCCTGTCTATGTCGCGGCCGCTCCGCCCGCTCATGTCGCCGATACCAAGGAGAACCAGCCGGAGCATCGGCGCCAGGCGGTGATCGACTTCCTCCGCACCGGCAGCCTTGCGATCCCGCGTCGCTACCAGGCCGAGTGGGTCGTCGTCGCCCAGCGGCGATTCGACCTCCAGCTCCCGTTGCCGAAGGCCTACGAGGACGAGCGCTTCGTTCTCTACAGGCTGAAGGAGGGTTCGGCGAAACATGGCTGAGCCGCTGGGCCGCGCTGCTCGCCCCGAGGCCGGGTCCTCAGTCGCCCCGATAGTTCGACTATCGGGGCTCCCTGCGTCCGCGGCCTCGGAACGAGCATCGCACCCCAGCGACGAGCAACGTCCCGCCGAACCCTCCTAGTTCCGGACCGTGAACGCGAACGACGCCTGACCGAGGTTCTCCTGGTCGTCGAGCGCATCGACCTGGAGCACGTAGGCGCCGTTCGGAAGGAGCGCCGTGTCGAAGTCGTGCGCCAGGAAGTACTCGTACCGGCCGGGGCGGTTCGGCCGGTTCTGATACGTGCCCGGGGCGTAGACGAAGTCGAAGAGCGACAGAGGCAGCACGAACGTCCGGAAGTCGACGGCGGTCTCCCAGTCCCTGACGATGTTCTGACCCTGGACGAGTCGCCAGCGGATGAAGGTCGGCGCGAGTCTCGCCTGCGCCCACTCGGCCGGGGGCAGCGGCAGGGGCGAGGAATCGTGGGCATCCACGGTGACGTTGATGACGCCGCTCACGCTGTCCGACGGAATCGGGTTCCCGGACGAGTAGAAGCTGACCCTCGGTATCTCGGGCACGGTGTCGTCGATGTACGGCGCGAGGCCGCCGATCCTCAGCGGGTTGATGTAGGTCCCGTCCCTGTACTCGGCGAGGTGCACATGCCCGGCGCCCGGGGCGACGTGCCCGATCAGCTGATGGCGGCGGACACGTTGATTGGGGAGGAGGACCGGGATCACGTGCCAGTAGGAGAGGCGATGCCCTCCTCGTTTCGGGACGATCGAGACGATGCTGCCGCCGCGAACCCTCGCCTTCCCGCCCTCGATCGCATACACAGGCGTTCCGTCTGCCGCTGAGATGTCGACGCCGAAGTGGAATCCCGTCTCGGCGCCGGAGAGCCGCGGGTCGTTGAAATAGCCGCGGATCGCATGCGCCTCGTAGAAAGGTCGAAGCGGCCACGAGTACGCGGACGCCGCCGCCGGCACGAGCAATGCCAGGACGGCGAGCCCCAGGAGGAACCGCAGCGGTCGGCTCACAGCTGAGTTGTACCAACGCATTTCGCTAGGGTGCCGCGTCATGACTGGGCAGGAGACTGTGACTGCTTCCGGGACTTCCGTCTACGCGGAGCCGCGCACAGTCACCGATCTCGAGGAGTGCTACTTCTACCACTCGATGGAGATCCCTGGTTACGGGCTCGTAGAAGGCCCGTGGGACCTCCGCGGCGGCGTCGACGAGTACCTCGGCGGGATCGACCTCGCCGACAAGCGCGTGCTCGAAGTCGGGACGGCAAGCGGGTTCCTCTGCTTCACGATGGAGGGCCGCGGCGCCGACGTCGTCGCCTACGACCTCTCGGACAAGCAGTCGTGGGACGTCGTGCCGTACGCGCAGTACGACCACGCCGCGTTCGAGTCAGAGCGCCGCGAGCACTTGCTGAAGCTGAACAACAGCTGGTGGCTCGCGCACCGGGCTTTCGAATCGTCGGCAAAGGTCGTCTACGGCACCGTCTACGAGATCCCGGAGGAGATCGGCCGCGTCGAGGTGGCGACATTCGGCAACGTGCTTCGACACTTCCGCGACCCGTTTCTGGCGCTCGAGCGCGCTCTTCGCCTGACGACCGAGACGGTGATCGTCACGGAGAACCCGTCGCTGCGCTACTCGCTGCCGCAGATGGCGGCGAGCCTGCTGAAGCCGAACATGGCGTTCCTGCCGAACTTCGAGCGAGTCCAGCCACGCGAGTCCTGGTGGCACTTCACGCCGGCCGCGATCAAGCAGATGCTCGGGATCCTCGGCTTCGAGGACACGACCGTCCGCTACCACGTGCAGCGCTTCGCCGGTAGGCGCAAGCCGCTCTTCACGGTGGTCGGTCGCCGCACCAGGCCCCTCCCGGCTTAGCCGCCGCGTCCGGCTAACGTAGGCGCCCGTGAAGGTGCTCCTCGTGACGATGTACTTCCCACCCGCGGGCGGCGGGGGGGTGGCGCGGCCCTTGAAGCTCGCGACCCACCTGCCCGAGCTCGGGATCGAGACGCACGTGCTCGCGCCCGACGACCCGAAATGGGTTGCGCGCGACGACGAGCTGGACATCCCGCCCCAGGCGACGGTTCATCGCGCCCGCTACGTAGGCCCGCGCGGACGATTGCCGGCCGAGGAGCTGCACGGGCTCTCGGGCGCCGACCGCGCGCTCCGGCAGGCTGCGCTCTTCTCGCGCCGCTTGCTGGTCCCCGACGAGTTCGTCAGCTGGGGGCTGACGGCGATCCCGGCCGCGCGGCGAATCGTCCGCGAGGAGGGAATCGACATCGTCGTCACGACGTCTCCGCCGGCTTCCGTCAACCTGATCGGTGCTGCCGTCAAGCAGGCGACTGGCGTCCGCTGGGTCGCCGACCTGCGTGACTCGGTCGCCGCAAACCCGGATCGGCGGGTCGACCGGCTCGCGGTGCGGGTCAAGGAGCGCGGCCAGGTTTTTGTCGCGCAGATGGTGGCGAACCGTGCCGACGCCGTCATCACCGTCTCGGACGCGATCTCGCAGGAGATGCGGGACCTCGGTGCGGAGCGGGTCGAGACGATTCCGAACGGCTGCGACTTCGACGACTTCGAGGGGCTCGAGTACCGGCGAGGGGAGCGCTTCCGGATCACGCACACGGGCAGCTTCTTCGGGCATCGCGATCCCAGGCCGTTCCTGAGAGCTCTCGCCGAGGCGAACGGAGACGTAGTCGCTCGGTTCGTCGGCGGGCTGCGATCGGCCGACCGAGATTTCGCCGACGCACTCGGTCTGGGCGATCGCGTGGAGGAGATCCCACACGTTCCGCGGCGCGCGGCACTCGGGCTCCAGCGCGACTCCGAGGCGCTCCTCCTGCTCCTGCCCGAGGCAGGAGGGCGGGGAAAGACCGTCCCGTCCGGCAAGATCTTCGAGTATCTCGCCGCCGAGCGACCGATCCTCGCAGCGGTGCCGACAGACGGCGTCGCCGCAGATCTCGTGCGCCGCGCAGATGCGGGCGTCGTCGTTGCGCCGGACGATGTCGCTGCTCTCGAGGCGGCCATCACCGGGCTGCGCGCCCGCTGGAAAAAAGGCGCCCTCGAAAACGGGAGCCTTTCGCCCGAACTCCGGGAGCAGCTCTCGCGCCGTACTCGCTCGGGCGAATTCGCCGAGGTCCTCAGGAGCCTCGGATGAGCGCCAAGCAGACGTTGCGACAGACTGTCGACACGTCTCGGGGGCGCCTCCTCGCCTTCTTCTTCCTGGCGACGGTCTTCGCGGTCTCGTTTCAGAACGTGTACTGGAACGTCGCCGGGCGCGTGAATCTCGCCGACGTGCTGGCGCTGCTCTTCCTCGTCGCCTTCGTCGCCGCCCGGATCAGCGGACGGGACCGCCTCGTGCCGCCCACCGCGCTCGCCGTCCTCGGCTTCGGCGTCGCCCTGCTCGTCGTCTACCTCTTCGGATTCTTCAATATCGAGACGAAACAGGCACTTTCGCTCTACGAGAAAGGCCTGACGAAGTTCGCGATCCATTTCGCGTTCGTCGCCGCCGGAGTCGCTTATCTCGCGCGGCGCCCCGAGCGCTTCTACTGGCGAACGGTCGGCTGGTTCATCGCGGGCTTCGCGGCGAATGCGATGTACGGGATCCTGCAACTCGCGGCCACGCTCGCAGGGCGGAATCTCGATGCGCTCGTCCTCAATCCGATCACGGGCGGGGCCGCGACGATCAACATCTGGGGCGCGGTGGGCGAGTCGAGCGTCTACCGCGTCAACGCACTGACCGGGGACGCAAACCATCTCGGCGTGATGCTCGTCGTCCCGCTGCTGCTCCTGACGCCCCTCTACCTGCGCCTCGAGCGCGGACACAGGCTGCGCGTGCCGCTAGCCGTCCTGCTCGGGTTCCTGTTGATCGTCGAGCTGTCGACGCTCTCCCGGAGCGGCTTCCTCGGGCTCGCGGTCGGCGGCGCGCTGCTCGCCGTCGTCTACCGGCCTCTGCTCCTGACGCGCGCCCTCCTCGTGCCTCTCGGCGCCGTTGCAGCGCTCCTGGGGCTCATAGTCGTGCGGAGGCTCGACTACTTCTCGAACATCCTCCACGCGCGGCTGCAGACGAGTGACTCGTCCTCGACACTGCACCTCCAGGTCTACGACTTCATTCCGCAGACGATTCACGCGCACCCGCTCTTCGGCTTCGGCCTGAACACGTTCTCGGAGTACTTCGAGTTCGTCACCGGGCGGACTCGCTGGGGCGCGCACTCCTACTACGTCGCGACCGTCGTGGAGACCGGGCTCATCGGGACGATCGTCTTCGCGTTGTTCCTCGTCTACCTGTTCCAGCGGCTCCAGGTAACGCGGAGAATCGGGCGCGCGCTTGCCGCAGCGGGCGATCCGGTTGCGGCGCGGGTTCGCCCACTCGCGTGGGGGCTCACGGCCGCCATCGCGGGGACGATCGCGGCCAACGCGTTCTATCTGACGATGCAGTTCTATTACTTCTATGCGCTTGCGTTGCTCGCGCTGACGGCTCCAATCGTGTTCGGCCGCAGAGTCGCTCCGCGTTGAGAGTCGTCGTACTCACCACCTCGTACCCTCGAAACGCTGACGATGTTGCGGGGCGGTTTCTCGCCGACGGCGTAGACCGCCTCCGGCAGCGAGGCCTGGAGCTGGACGTCGTCTCGCCGGCGAGCTTCCGCCACTACGGAATCGCCTACGAGCACGGAGTCGCCGCCAACCTGCGCCGGAGGCCGTACCTGGCCCTCGCGCTGCCGCTCATGCTCGGCGGCTTCGCCCGAGCTGCGCGCCGGGCTGCTCGGGGCGCAGACCTCGTCCACGCGCACTGGCTGCCGACCGGAGTCGTCGCGCTGGCAACGAGGAAGCCGTTCGTGGTCTCTGTCCACGGGACCGATCTCGAGCTCGCGCGGCGGGCGCCCGCTCTGGCTCGCGTCGTGCTGTCGCGGGCACGGCTCGTGATCGCCCCCTCGACTGCGCTCGCCAATGATGCCCGCCGGCTCGGGGCCGGCGAGGTTCGGACGATCCCGACCGGAGTCGACCTCCCGGAGCGAGTCGCCGACGAGGCCGAGCCGCCTCACGTGTTGTACGCAGGCCGTCTCTCCGCCGAGAAAGGGGTTCGAGAGCTCGTCGCCGCGGCCGAGGGCCTTCCGCTCGTCGTCGTGGGCGACGGGCCGCTCCGGAACGAGGTGCCCGGCGCACTGGGCTTCGTACCGCGGGACGAGCTCGACGGGCACTACGACCGGGCCGCAGTCGTCGCGTGCCCGTCGCATCGCGAGGGCTTCGGCGTCGTCTGCGCCGAGGCGATGGCCCACGGGCGGCCGGTGGTCGCCGGCGACGTCGGTGGCCTTCGAGACCTCGTCGTCCACGAGGAGACCGGCCTGCTCGTCCCCCCGCGAGACGCCGCCGCGCTGCGTGAGGCACTCCAGCGACTGCTCGCCGATCGGGAGCTGCGCGGGCGGTTCGGCGCCGCGGCGCGAAAGCGAATCGGCGAGCGCTTCACCTGGGAGCGCTACGAGGAGGACACGCTCGGCGCCTACGAGGACGCGATCTCCTCGTAAACGCTCTTCAGCTGCGCCGCGATCTTCAGCGGATCGTGCCAACGCTCGACGTAGGCCCGCCCCCGGCGGCCGATTTCCGGGAGCTCATCGCGTCGCTCCGTGAGCCATTCCCGGAGGACGTCGTGGATCGTCTCCGTCGTCGCGCGGATGATCGGCAGCTCGGCCCGCATCTCATCGGGCAGCACGCCGAGGTCCGACTCGCGGATGTGGCAGAGGACCGGCTTGCCGAGAGCCATGAGCTCGACCGCGATCCCGCCGTACCAGCCCAGGAGCAGCTGATCGACGAGCAGGTCGGCCCGCTCGTACAGCCGGCGCGCCTCTTCGATCGTCTTGCCTTCGAGGAGGACGAACTCGAACTCGACTCCTTCGGCCTGCAGCCGGCGGATTGCCTCGATCACGAAGCGGCTCCCTTTGACGCCCTGCTGGAACGGGGCGTGCACGACGAGAGGAGGAGAGGAGACCCGCCCTCTCTCCTCGACTGGTTGCCAGTCGCGCAGGTCGAGGCTGGCATACGGAAGGAACGTCGCAGTCTCGGGCAACACCGCCGCCAGGTCGGGGTTGACGTAGAAGATCCGGTCCGCGTAGCGGCCGATCTTGGCGATCGCCCGCCTCTTCGCCGCGTCGCCTTCGAGGGTGTAGTGATCTGCCTCCTTCGCCAAGGCAATCTCGAACGGGGAGCCGGGAAGCCCCCAGGACGTGCCCTGCCTCGCCTCGTCGCCTTGATAGGTGACCACGATCCCCTTACCGGCTTTCCGCAAGAGGGGGAGGTCGTTCATGTCAAGGGCGCGGCCGTACAAGTAGTGAGCGCGCCTCAGCAGGTAGTTCCGTTCCGGCGCGTAGGTTGAAAAGGGCGCCGGCGGAGGTAGAAGCGACTGGCCGGAGTTGAAGTGGACGATGTCATAGCGGCGCAAAGCCCGCCAGAGTAGTCCCCAGCGCTTCGCCTCGAGGAGGAGCCTGCTTTCGTGTGGCTCGAGGAGCACTTCGTCCGTGGGGTACCGCCGGTAGGTCTCCTCGAGCGAGACGCACCAGCTCTCGAGCCCGACCTCCCGTTCGGCGCGAGCCAGTTGTTGCGGCTGGTTGCCGACGTTGTGCGGCGCGTGAAGAACGCGGAGCGGTGCCATGTCAGCCTTGCGAGCGCACTCGGCGAAGCAACTCCATCGCCTCGGGATCGAGCGCGCGGATCATGAGCATCGCGAGAGGAAACGCGACGACCAGGGGGAGCTTTGCCACGACGCTGAGCCAGAGCGGATCGAGGTTGACGAACGTGCCGATCGCGATCAGCACACCGGTGACCGCCAGGATCGCGAGCACCTTGCCCGCCTGGAAAGGGGCCGGATCGACGCGCTGAGCGCGGTAGTAGTAGAGGGCTGCCAGGACTGCATAGGTCACTGCAGTCGCGAGCGCAGCGCCGACCATTCCGTACGGCGGAATCAGCAGGAAGTTGAGGGCGATGTTGAGCGCGGCGACGTAGACGGCGTAGCGCGCAAAGTAGCCCGTCCTCCGCCGTAGGCTGATCCCGGTCACCGTCACGGCGTTCAGCCCCACGAAGACGACGCTCGCGGCGCTCAACCCGACGACCTTGTAAGCCTCCTCGAACTTCGGGTCGGTCACGGTCAGGAACGCCTCCCGCGCGAAGATCGAGATCACGAGTGCGCCGAACCCGAGCAGGATTGCCGTGTACGTGAGCGACCGCCCTCGCAGCTCGCGCTCCTCCTCCGGCGCGCGCTGGGCCAGCTCGAAGATGAACGGGGCCCAGGCGAGCCCCAAGGTCACGACCGCGAGCATGAGCAGATTGGCGAGCCTGACCCCGAGGCCGTAGACGCCGAGCTCCGCTATCGAGGAGTAGTGCAAGAGGAAGAAGCGGTCGACGAGCTGAATGATCCAGGTCGAGGCGGCGAGGGGCACGAGCGGGAGCCCGTACGCGAGCATCACCTTCAGCTCACGCACATCGAACGTGAAGCGCAGGGCATCGCGTATGACGAGCAAGCCGACAGCAACCGCCAAGAGCCCACCGAGGAAGAATCCGAGGTAGTACCCCCGAAGCCCCTTGTCGAAGACGCCGACCAGGGCGACCATGAGCCCGATCGTCGCCAGGCCCCAGACGATCGAGAGCACGGCGTACCGGGCCGGCTGATGCCGGACGCGGAGCACCTCCTGGATGAAGAGGAACATGGTCTCGGCGGCGACGACGGCAATCGCGATCGCGACGACGACCCTGTACGTCTCGCCGCCGAAGAGCGCGCGTGAGATCGGGCCGCTCATGAGGACGAGCAAGCCGACCAGCAAGGTCGACCAGCAGAGGAGTGTCCAGAACGTCGTCGAGAGCACTCGACGGCGCTCCTCCGGCTGGTCTTCGCCGTAGTCGAAGTAGCTGCGCTGGCTCGCCGAGTCGAGCCCGAGAAGGACGATCACCGCGAGCGCCGCTGTCACGGAGGTCATCGTCTCGATCACTCCGAAGTCGTCCTTGCTCAGGATCCGGGTCAGAATCGGGATTGAGAGAAAGATCAGGAACTGGAAGGCAATCCGACCCGAGCCGTAGATGAAGAGGTCGCGGCCGAGGCGGCCGAAATGCGTCGGTGTCTCGGCGGGCGCCGGGCCTACTTCGGCGGTTGCCTCAGGGGGGATGTCCACTAGAGCATCGAGCGGATGCCCTCGGCGAGCGAGGTCCGCGGCGTCACACCGAGCACGTCCTTCATCTTCTGGTTTGCGCCGACCAGATCCTCCGGCGGCGTGTCGTCGGCGGTCCGGACGACAGCCGGCCGGCCGACTGCGTCTTCGATCACGCGGATCAGCTGTCGGATCGACACGGCCTCGTCTCCGGACACGTTGAAGACATCGGATCGCTCGTGGGCAAGCGCTGGCTCGAACACGGCCACGGCGTCTTCGACGTGGATCGGGTTGATCCTCAAGCCCTCGTCTCCCTGCACGGTCAGCTCCTCGCCGGCACGAACCTTGTCGATGAGCGTCGGTATCAGCATCCCAGTCTGTCCCGGTCCGTAGACGAAGAAAAATCGCAGCAGGATCGTGGTGAAGACTTCGTCGTATCCCTGCACGAGAGCCTCGGCGCTCAGCTTCGACGCAGGGTAGAAACCAAGCACCCTGAGCGGCGCATCTTCGTCCAGCTCTCCTTTGCCGCCGCCGTAGACACCCCCCGTCGACGCGTGCAGGAAGGACCGCGCCTCCGCCTCGCGAGCGTACTCGAGCAACCGAAACGTGCTCTCGACGTTGACATCGAAGAGGTCACGAGAGCCGTCCGGGAACTCCCGATACCGTCTCGACTGCGCGAGGTGGATCACCGCATCGACCTGTTCGGGAAGCCCTTCCAGCGGCCGGGCGAGGTCCTGCTCGATCCAGTGCACAGAGTCGGGCTCGGCGTCCGGGAGCTTCCGGGCGAGCGCGAAGACCTCGTGGCGTTCCGCCAGGCGCGGAAGGAGATGCCCTCCCACGAAGCCCGTTCCTCCGGTGACCAGGGTGCGCATCGCTACGCCGCCGCTAGCGGGGTCACCGGTTCTCGGTCCGGTGCGCGGTCGGGGTGCCAGTACTCGAGCTCCAGGTCCTCACCGAACCAGATCTTCCGGTAAACGAGCCCCCACATGCGGGCGACGGGCTCGTAGGAGTGGTACTTCAGGACGTAGCCCCGGCTCGCCTCTCCGATCTCCTCGCGAAGGGGGCGATCAGCGATCAGCCGCCGCAGGGTCTCCTTGAGGTCCTCGGGAGCAGTGCTCACGATCGGGCACTCGTCGAGGCCCGTGCGCTCCCGGTGGACGTCGTAGTACGCCGGGTCCGAGAGATTCGAGAGGACGGGCTTCCCGACGCTCATCCCTTCGACCGCGGCGAGTGCGTATCCGAGCACGAACTGGTCGGCAACGATGTCCGAGGCCTCGAGCAGCTGCTTGAGCTCCTCGTTCGGCATTCCCTCGACGAGCCGAAGCTCGAGCTCGAGCCCTTCCTCCTGCAGCTCTCGGCACGCCTCGATCAGGTAGTCGCTCCCCTTGATCACCCTGTGGTTCGGGGCATGGACGATCGTCACCGGCCCGTCGTCAACGGCGCGCTCGACGGGACGCCACCGATCCGTGTCGATCGGGTAGTAGAGAGTCGTCAAGAGATCCCAGCGGGGGAGGGATTCGGCGTGCACGATGCACGCCACGACGTAATCGGCTCGACGGCAGAAGTACCGAATCTGACGAAGGATCGACCGCTCGCGCCTGATCAGCTCCGGGTAGTGGACCTCGAGCCCGTGGCGCCACTCGGCCGAGCGGATCGTGCTCTGAGCAGCGACGTCGGCTCCGAACGGGAAGACGACCACCTTCTTGCCGGCGAGGTGGAGCAACTGCACCTCGAGGAAGCGGAGCGGCGTTCCGGTCAGCAGGCCTCCATCGAAGAAGAAGTGGTACACGTCGAACCGGCGGAGCGACCAGAAGAAGATGCGGTACGGCCCGAGGATGACGGACGCGCCGCGTCGCCAGGCACTCGCCGCCGAAGACGTCTTGAAGAAGCTCTCGAGCGAGTAGTCGTAGTTCGACTGGGCGAAGATCGGCAGAGAGCTGTAGACCACCGTCCGGGCGTAGTAGCCCGCCCGCTCCATCGCGTCACGCATGTACTTGATCGAGATGATCGGAGTCGGCCCGTAGAGAAGGCGCGGGCGCTCACGGTCTCGCCGGCGGCGCCCGGCATCCCGTCGCGCGTGGAGAGCCGCTCCGGCAAGCAAGGGCAGCGCCAGGGGCGCGAGTGCGACCTGGCCCGAGATCCGCACGAGCTCTTTGCCCGTCACGGGGCGGCGAGCTCGAGCGAGTCGGCCGGAGCGGCGCTCCTCGAGTCGCCGTCGAGGAAGCACCTGCACCACCACTCAAAGCTGAGCAGCGACCAGATCAGGAGCCGCCGGTTCGATCGCCCGGAGCTGTGCTCTTCGAGGACGTTCGCGACGTATTCGGGCCGGACGAACTCGTAGATCAGCGCCTTCGGATCGCGAAGCAGGCGGTTGATGTAGTCGATGCTTTCCCCCCGGAACCAGGTGGCGTCAGGGGCGCTGAACCCCTGCTTCGATCCGTCGCTGATCTCCTGGGGCACGAGACTGCTCATCGCGCGTCGCAGGATGCGCTTTCCGTCCGTGGATTCGACCTGCTTCACGGGCGCGTTCTCGTCCATGTGAAGCGCGTGATCGAGGTTGCGAAGCTTGTGGTGCACCGGGAGGCGCGCGGCGAAGTCGACGAGCGCGTCGTCGAGGAACGGGACTCGAGTCTCGAGCGAGTGAGCCATGCTCAGCTTGTCGTCGACGACGAGCAGACCGTGCAGGAAGGTCTTGGCCTCGAAGTAGAGCGATGCGTTGATGTAGTCCTCCGGCGTCGTCAGGCCCTCCAGCCGGTTGCCGAAGACGTTCCTGAAAACGTCGTAGGTCGAGTGGCCGCCGATCTCTCGAAGCGTCTCGTCGCGGTAGAAGTCCCCGGCCGCGCTCTCGGGAACGAGCCGCTGCCAGTACCCGTAGTACTGCCGTGCATAGTCGTCCGAGCTCGAGCCGTCGAGGCCGTGGTAGTAACGCCACGGATAGCCGCCGAAGAGCTCGTCGCCGCCGGCTCCGGACAGCGCGACCGTTACGAACTTGCTCGCGAGCCTGGCGACGTAGAAGTTGGGATACGACTGGCCGACCCGGAGGTCCTCGAGATGCCAGACGAGCTCGGGCAGCACGACTTCCATGTCGCCTGCGTGGAGCACGACCTCGTAGTGCTCGGTCTTGAATTGGTTCGAGAGCAGCTCGGCAGTCGCGCGCTCGTCGAAGTTCAGCTCGAGGCCGGAGGCCGAGCTCAGGTCGAAGCCGGCGGTGAACGTGCGCATCCGCGGCAGGTGTCGGGCCGCGACCGACGTGATCGAGCCCGAGTCCATGCCCCCGCTCAGGAACGACCCGACCGGGACGTCGGCGACCAGCTGCCTCGTGACGGCCTCGACGAAGAGGTCGGTGAGCCGCTCGGCTGCTTCGCCCTCGGAGAGATCGAGCTGCTCCTCGAAAGCGGGGAAATCCCAGTAGCGGTTGATCCTGGGTTCCCCGCCCTCGAGCACCTCGAGCGTGCATCCCGGCGGTAGCATCCGCACGCCCTCGAACAGCGTCAGGTCGCTGAAGACGTTCTGGAAGACGAAGTACTCGTGCAGCGCGGGATGGGACACCTCGGCGGACACGGCGGGGTGCGCGAGGATGCTCTTGATCTCGGAGGCGAACAGGAAGAGCCCGTTGCGGTCGTACCAGTAGAGGGGCTTGATGCCGTAGCGGTCCCGAGCGATGAAGAGGCGCCGGCGCTGCTTGTCCCACAGGGCGAAGGCGAACATGCCGTTCAGCCGATCGACGCACGCATCGCCCCACTCCTCGTAACCGTGCAGGATCACCTCGGAGTCGGTGTTCGAGCGGAAGCGATGCCCCTTCGCCACCAGTTCCGCACGGAGCTCGGCGAAGTTGTAGATCTCGCCGTTGAAGATCAGGTGCAGGTCACCCGTCTCGTTCGGAAGCGGCTGAATCGCGGCGTCCGACAGGTCGATGATCGCCAGGCGCCTGTGACCGAGCCCGGCCGGCCCGTCGAGGTGATAGCCCTCGCCGTCGGGCCCGCGATGCGCGACGACGTCGGTCATCTTCTGGAGGACGTGCCGCTCCGCCGGCTCTCCGGTGCGATTGACGATTCCGGTCAGGCCGCACATGACTAGACCTTCTTCGCCCGAATCGTGAAGCCGCTTTCCTGCTCCACGAGGTGAAAAATCTCCAGCCCGCAGTCGCCGCACCACTCGCGCAGTTGCTCCTCCGTCTGCCGGTGGGCGTATTGCGGGTGATACCAGTCGAAGTTCACGTGGTTGTTCTCTTCGAACGAGAGCTTCGGGTTCCAGAACAGTTTGAGGAAGTTCCAGTACAGGAGTCGCTGGACGTCGTGCTCGCCTGCCGCGATCTGCAGGTATGGGATGTCCTCGGGCACCTCGACGGCCATGTCGAGCTCGGCCAGCGCCTGCGCGAGCTTCGTCAGCGGACGCAGCGCCTCCCAGGCCTCGTCGGGTGGCATCTTCGAGACGACCGATCGGATGTAGTCGTCGGCGAACTCGCGAAGCGGGCCCTTCTTGCGGTACACGTAGAAGAGGAGCTCGCCCCCCGGAGCGAGCGCGGAGGCGAGTGCTCGGATCGCGGCCTCGGTGGAGGGTGTGTGGTGGAGAACGCCCTCCGAGAGGATGGCGTCGAATGTGCCGGGAGCGAACGGAGGGCTCGAGACGTCGCCCTGGACGAAGTGCACGCCGTCCACGGAGCCGAGGCGGTCCTTCGCCACGTCGATCGCGGTTGAGATGTCGAGGCCGACCCATTCCGCTTGCTCATCTCCTCGCCAGCCAGGCTCGAGCCAGAGAGAGGCGGTGAAGCCGGCGCCACAACCCGCATCGAGCGTGAGGCGCTGCCGGCGGAAAAAGCTGCGGAGGTCGTCCCGACTTTCGAAGCCGTACCGCTCCAGGAACCAGTCGAGGGCGAACTCCCGGAAGCCCGGCGAGTCATACGAGTCCCGCTGGTGCCATTTGAAGCCGAAGGTGTCGGCGGTCTGCTGCTGGCCGGCGTCTTCGATCTCGATGAAGCGCGGGATTCCACGGACGACCGAGTAGGTGCGCCCGTCGGCTGTCCGCAGCGTTCCCTCGAGGACCTCGCCGTTGGCGCTCGCGCCCTGCTCGAGCTCGAGCGGTGCGTGCGATTCGGGGTCGGCGAGGAGGTCGATCAGTGACTTACGCACGCGCGGTCCCGGCCTTCGAGCGCTCGAAGGCGATCACCTCGGTGAGACCTGTCTCGAGGTCGAGCGCGGGCTGCCAGCCGAGCTCCTTGACCGCACGCTCGTTGCTGCCGACACGCCGCGCCATCAGGACCTTGGCCTCGAGGTCGTACTCAGGCTCGAGGTCGGCGCCTGTCAGCTCGATCAGCTGCTCGACGACCTCGCGCACGCTCGCTTCCCCGCCGCTGCCCACGTTGAAGGCCTCGCCGCTCACGTCGGAGGCCATCGCCGCGACGTTCAGCCGCGCGACGTCCGCGACGTGAACGAAGTCGAACGACGCGCTCCCGTCGCCTTGGATCACCGGCGGCTGGCCCGACTCGATGCGCCGGAGCACGCTCACGATCAGGCCGCCATTCTGGCGGGGCCCGTAGACGTTCATGTAGCGGAGCGTGACGTAGTCGAGGCCGTGAATCTCATGGAACGCGCGGAGGAAGTACTCGCCGGCGATCTTCGAGGCCCCGTACATCGAGCGGGCCTCGAGCGGGTGCGACTCGTCCATCGTCTCGTTCGTGTCGCCGTAGACGGACGATGCGGACGAGTAGACGACCTTCTTCGCCCCGGCTTGCTGGGCCGCCTCGATCACGTTGAACGTGCCGACGACGTTCACGTCGAGCGCGAGGCGCGGGTCTGCTTCGCTCGGCCCGATGGGGAGGACCGCCAGATGGAAGACGCCGTCTACTCCGGCTGCGGCTTCCGCGAGCACGCCACGGTCGGTGACGTCGCCCTCGAGCACGCGGACCGAGCCGGCCGCGCGCGCCTGCTCGAGGTTCTCGGCGCGGACGATCTTGTCGAAGACGACGACCTCGCTCGCGCCGCCCGCGACGAGCTCGTCGACGACGTGCGAGCCCACGAAGCCGGAGCCGCCGGTGACGAGGAAGCGTGAGCCTTCGATCGGTGCTGGTGGCATGAGCCGTGAGAATACGCACACGAACCGCCCATGCTCGTCCTCAAACTCCTGTTTTGGATCTCGCTCGCCGCCCTCTTGTGGACGCACGTGGGCTACGCGCTCTTCGCGGCGCTCGCAGCGCGCCTGCGCAGCCGCCCCTTGAGGGGAGCCGAGATCGAGCCGTCGGTCAGCGTGGTCGTCGCGGCTCACAACGAGGAGGACGTGATCGAGCGCCGGGTGCGAAACCTGCTTCAGCTCGACTACCCCGCCGACCGGCTCGAGGTGGTCGTTGCCTCAGACGCCTCTTCCGATCGCACCGATGAGATCGTCGAGCGCCTGGCGGGGGAGGATTCACGGGTGAAGCTCGTTCGCTGCCCCCGTGGAGGCAAGGTCGCCGCCCAGAACCTCGGCGTGCACGCGTCGACCGGCGAGATCGTTGGCTTCTCGGACGCCAATGCGGTCTGGCAGCCCGGTGCGCTGCGGCTGCTCGTTCGCAGCTTCGCCGATCCCGCAGTCGGTTACGTTTCGGGCCGTGCGTCGTACGAGGCCCCGGACGGGACGAATCGCGAGGGCGCGTACTGGCGCTTCGAGCTCTGGCTGCGCATGCAGGAGTCGCGGCTCGGCTCGATCACGGCCGGCAACGGCCCGATCTATGCCGTTCGCCGTTCGGACTGGGTCGACCTCGAGCCCTGGTGCGGCCACGACCTCGGGCTTCCCTACCTGATGGTGCAGCGCGGGCGGCGCGCGGTCTACGACCCCGAGGCGGTGTCCATCGAGAAGCCTTCCCGCGATATCGAGGACGAATACCGCCGGAAGGTACGCATGATGCGAGGTGCTTGGGTGCACGTGTTCCGCGGGATGATGCGCCGCGTCGGGCCCGTCTACTTCGCCGAGCTCGTTTCGCACCGGCTGCTGCGCTACGGAAGCGGGATCTTGCACGTCGTGCTGCTGATCTCCAGTGCCGTCCTCGTGGGGGAGGGATGGGTCTACCAGGCCGTCCTCGCAGCGCAGTTCGTCTGGCTCCTACTCGCGGGGGCGGGCCGGCTGCGGCTGCCCATCCCCGGAGCGGGGCTCGCCTACTACTACCTGGTCGTCACGTGGGCGACCCTGGCCGGGCTCGCGCGTTACGTGCGCTTCGGGCCGCCGCTCCTCTGGGAGCGGATCGAGGGGACCCGGTGAACCGGGCACTCGATGTCGCCGGCGCTTCGCTCGGCCTCGCTCTCGCAAGCCCGGCGCTGGCGGTGGCCGCGCTCGCGATCAAGCTCGAGGACCGCGGCCCCGTCCTCTACCGGCAACGCCGGGTTGGTCAGGACGGGCGTGAGTTCGAGCTCGTGAAGCTGCGGACGATGGTCGTCGGCGCAGAGCAGCAGGGAGCTGGGCTGGCGGTGAACCGCGGAGATTCGCGCATCACCCGGGTCGGCCGCGCGCTGCGGCGCCTCTCACTCGACGAGGTTCCGCAGCTCTGGAACGTCGTCCGCGGTGAGATGAGCCTGATCGGGCCGCGGCCGACGCTTGCCTACCAGGTCGAGCAATACACGCCGCGGCAGCGGAAGCGGCTCGAGGTGAAACCGGGCATCACCGGCTGGGCGCAGATCCACGGCCGCGCGACCCTGCCCTGGGAGGAGCGGATCGAGCTCGACGTCTGGTATGTCGAGAACCGCTCGGCGGGCGTCGACCTGAGGATCCTGATGCGCACGCCGCGCGCACTCTTCGGAGGCACGTACAAAGGCGAAACCGGCGGCTGGCGCGCGAGCTAGGCGCTCAAGCCGGAGTTGCCCGGATGAAGCAGCTGCCGGCGAGCGGCCTCTCGAGTTCGCGTACGAGCAGGCCGGTAGCCGCAAGCCACTCGGCGACGGTTTCCGCTCGCGGGTGCTCGACGTGGAACGCGTCGACTGCGCCGCTTGGAACTTCGAGCAGAACCTGACCATCGGGAGTGCTGAAGGTTGCCTCACTCGCCGGTGTACCTCTGCGCGACCGCACCTGGTTGAGGAGGCCGCCGGCGAGGCCACGAAGGTCGCCGGCCCGGAGCATCGTGGCGGCCGTCCGCAAGTGCTCGGCTAGCCCCGGGGGGTCGGGGAGCTCACCGAGCCAGATCACAACGGCACCCTCCATGCTCACGACCCTTCGTGCCTCCCGGAGAGCGAGCTCAGGCGAGAGCGTGTGGTCGAGAGAGGCGCCGAACAACACACGATCGAATGTCGCTGAGCGAAACGGCAGGAACTCGCCAATCCCCTGCACGAATGGGAAATGCCGAGCCGGGCCGGCTCCACGGAGCGGGTCGATGCCGACGAACGTTCCGCCGAAGCCCACGGCGTACGACGGCTCTGACTGTGGGCCGCAGCCGATGTCGAGGACGAGGCCTTGAAGGTCAGCGAACTCGGCGAACAGCGCGACGTCCTCACGGGCGCCCACGGACAGGCTGCTGGGAGGATCGGCGACGTACATGTGCTCGCCGTTGCGCTGGAGCTCCTCCCAGAGCGGCCATCGCTCCAGCACGCCGGGATCGGGCGGTGGAACCGGGGTCAGGTCAGGAACCCCGTCCGTGATCGCGAACACGCGGTCGCACCCTGGGCATCGCAATCCGCTCCGCTCAGACGTCAGGCTCGACTGGCAGACGGAGCACACGAGAAGTGTTTCCAGGCGCTCGTCCATCGGGCCATCCTACGAGCCGGCGAGATCCGACCGAAACCGTTCGCAAGCGGGCGATTCGCGTGGAGTCGTTACCCTCTCTCGCCGTGACGGCGGTCCTCTTCACCTGCGCAGGCCAGCGGGTCGACATCGTCTCGGCCTTCAGCCGGGCCGGCGCGACGACCGTTGCTGCCGACGTCAATCCGCTCGCGCCGGCGCTGTACCACGCCGACCACTATGAGCTCGTAGTCCGCGTAGACGACCCCGGCTACGTCGCCCAGCTCAGAGAGATCGTCTCGGAGCACGGCATCGACCTCGTCGTCCCGCTCACCGATCTCGACCAGATGACCCTTGCCGGCGCACGTGACGAGCTCGGCGCCGCCCTCCTCCTGTCGCCCGCCGAGGTGGCCCAGCGGATGAGCGACAAGTACCTCGCACACGAGACCTTCGAGGGGCTCGGAATCCCGTCACCTCCGAGCTGGCTGCCCGAGGACCTCCCCGTAGAGCTCGACTTCCCCGTGCTCGTGAAGGCCCGCGAGGGCTTCGGCTCGCGCCACATCTACACCGCGCACGACCGCGAAGAGCTCGACTTCCATCTCGCGCGGACGACCGTTCCGTCGTTCGTCCAGGCGCACTGCCAGGGCGAGGAGTTCTCGGTCGACGTCTTCAACGATTTCGACGGCCGGTGCCTGAACGCGATCCCACGGACGATGATCGAGTCGAAGGGCGGCGAATCGATCAAGGGGATGACGATCAAGGACTGGGACCTGATCGAGCACACCCGGCGCGTCGCCGAAGCGCTGCCGATCTGGGGGCCTGCGAACATCCAGTGCTTCCGTGAGCCCGACGGGACGCTCCTCGTCACCGACGTCAACCCTCGCTTCGGCGGCGGGTTCCCGCTCCCGCTCGCGGCAGGGAGCCGCTACCCGGAGCTCGCGCTCGCGCTTGCGAACGGAGAGCGTCCGGAGCCGACCGTCGGCGAGTTCCGCGAGGGTGTCGTCATGACGCGCTTCTTTTCCGACCTCTGCCTGACCGAGAACGGAGACGGGCGGCTCGAGCCGTTCGCCGAGGAGTTGCCCGAGCCGGTCGCCAGCGAGCCGGGGGAGACGTGAGCACGCGGCCCCAAGAGCCCGACCTCGACGCCGAGCGCGAGGTTGACCTCGGCCGCTACTTCGAGGCGCTCGTCGCACGCTGGTGGCTGCCGCTCCTGGGCATCGTCGTCGGAGTCGCGATCGGCTACCTGCTCGCGCTCGGGGGCAAGGACGTCTACCGCGCCGAGGCGACTGTGTATGTCGGCACTCCGTACGGGCCGAATGGCAATACCGCGCTCCAGGGTCTCTCGACGAACCCGAGCACGGTCGCTCGAATCGCACGCGGCCAGGAGACGATCGAGAAGGTCTCCGCCGAGTCGGGGATGTCGCCGAGAGAGCTACGAGCGGGAATCTCGACGCGGGCGATCAGGACCGGGTTGGCCAAGGCTGTGTCCAGCCAGCTCTACGTCGTCTCGGTCAAGGGCAGCCGCCGGCTCGAGGTCAGCGCGGCGACCGCCGCGATCGCAGAGCGGATCGAGGACGAGGTCGGCGGCTACGCCCGGCTCAAGCGGAAGACCTTCCAGGAACAGCTTGCCTCCGACAATCGCCAGCTCGCAGCGATCGACAGCTTCATCAAGGAGACGCAAGACGCGATGCGCGGCGCTTCCGGGATCGAGAGGCTGACGATCGCAACGTCGCTGCTGACTGCCGAGCAACGGCGCGGGACGCTCGAGCAGGACCGCTTCCAGGCGCGGCAGCTGCTCGCCCTCGCCGAGCAGGTCGAGCTGCCCCGAATTCTCGATCGCGGGTCGGCGGCGAAGACGACCGCCCGGAGCACGCGCAACTCGGCCGCCGTCGCAGGCCTCATCGGCCTCATCATCGGCATCCTCGCCGCGCTTTTCTGGGAGCCGATCACCGCGCGCCGCGCCCGCGACTAATGCTGGAGGGAAAACGAGTCGCCGTCGTCGTGCCGGCGTTCGACGAGGAGCGCCTCATCGGCATGACGCTCGGCGGGATTCCCGAGTTCGTCGACCGGGTCTTCGTGGTCGACGACGCCTCCCGCGACGGCACGGCCGCAAGCGCGCTCGCATCCGGCGACCAGCGCGTCGAGGTGATCTCGCACGAGCGCAACCAGGGCGTCGGCGCCGCCATCCTCACCGGCTATCGGCGCGCGCTCGAGGAGAGGTTCGACGTCACGTGCGTGATGGCCGGCGACAACCAGATGGATCCCGCCGACCTCGAGGCGATCGCCGGCCCCGTCGCCCGGGGCGAGGTCGACTACGCGAAGGCGAACCGGCTCTTCACCGGACGGGCCTGGGAGTTGATCCCGCACACCCGCTATCTCGGCAACGCCGTCCTGTCGCTGCTGACGAAGATCGCCTCCGGCTACTGGCACGTCGCCGACTCGCAGTCGGGCTACACCGCGCTCGGCCGCTCCACGCTCGAGTTGCTCGACCTCGACCGCATCTACGCGCGCTACGGCTTTCCGAACGACATGCTCGTCCACCTGAACGTCGTCAACGCGCGGGTGCGAGACGTGCCCTCGCGGCCCGTCTACGGCGTCGGCGAAACCTCCGGCATCCGCCTGCGCCGGGTCATTCCGGCGATCTCCTGGCTGCTGACGAAGGCGTTCTTCTGGCGGATGCGCGAGAAGTACGTGATCCGCGACTTCCACCCGCTCGTCTTCTTCTACGTCTTCGGGATCCTGTTCTCGCTGATCGGGCTCGTGCTCGGTGCGACAGTCTCGATTCTTCGTATCCTCGGCAACGAATTGACCGTGGCGACTGTCGTCCTGGTCGCACTCCTGCTGATTGCGGGCCTCCTGTTCACCCTGTTCGCGATGCTCTTCGACATGGAGTCGAACCGCGAACTTCGTTGATACGAGCCGCGGTTAGCAGTTCGTAAGGATTGGAGGGCGTTTCCGAGGCCGCGGCTATCCTGCGCCCTCGTGCCTACCGCAGTCATCACCGGCGGAGCCGGGTTTCTCGGCTCTCATCTCTGCGAATACCTGCTCGCGGAGGGCTACCGCGTCATCTGCGTGGACAACCTCGAGACGAGCTCGCTCTCCAACATCGAGCACATCCGGGACGACGCCTTCACGTTCCTGAACCACGACGTGATCGGGCACATCGAGATCGACGAGCCCGTCGACATCGTGTTCCATCTGGCGGCGCTCGCCAGCCCGATCGACTACCTCCGCCAGCCGCTTGCCTCCCTCAAGACCGGCTCGCACGGGACTCACAACGCGCTCGGGCTCGCGAAGTGGAAGCGAGCCCGCTTCGTGCTCGCCTCGACGAGCGAGATCTACGGCGACCCTCAGGTCCATCCGCAGCCTGAGACCTACTGGGGTCACGTGAACCCGATCGGGCCGCGCGGCGTATACGACGAGGCGAAGCGCTACGCCGAGGCGATGACCATGGCGTACCACCGCCAGCAAGGGGTGAACACCTCGATCGCCCGGATCTTCAACACCTACGGGCCGCGCATGCGCTCCTGGGACGGCAGGGCGATCCCGACATTCGTGCGCCAGGCGGTCGAGAACAAACCCTTGACCGTTTTCGGCGACGGCTCGCAGACGCGCAGCTTCTGCTACGTGGACGACCTGATCCGAGCCCTCTACCTCCTGTCCACGAGCAACGAGCACTTGCCCGTGAACCTGGGGAACCCACGCGAGTTCACGATTCTCGAGCTCGCGGAGACCGTGCTCAACGTCACGGGGTCAAAAAGCGAGATCGTCTTCGAGGCCCTGCCGGTCGACGACCCGCAGGTCCGCCAGCCCGACATCACCCGCGCCCAGCAGGTGCTCGGTTGGCAACCCGAAGTCGAGCTCGAAGAAGGGCTCCGGCGCATGCTTCCCAGCGTGGAGCCCGTCCGTGCGTAGGCAACTGATCGTCGCCGGGATCGTTGCCCTGCTCGCCGGGCTGGCGGCGCCGTCGGCCAAGCCCTCGCGTGGCCTCATCGTCGGGATCTTCGACGAGCAGGCGACGCTCGGGCTCCCGGACTGGGCGTATCCCCAGTACAAGTCACTCGGCGTCGAAGCGCTGCGCGTCAACCTCTACTGGGGAGGCGCGAGCGGAGTTGCCCGCAAGCGTCGGCCCGCCAACGCCGTCAATCCGGCCGACCCCGCGTACGACTGGTCGCAGTACGACGCGATGGTCAAGCGCTCGAAGGAGAACAACATCAAAGTCGTCTTCTCGATCCTCTGGACGCCCACCTGGGCAGTAGGCGGGCCGGTCAAGAAGAAGAACCGCGCGCCCGCCCGGATGATCGACTTGCGGAACTTCGCGTACGCTGCGGCGAAGCGCTACAGCGGAAGCTTCCGCCCCACGGGCAGCTCGACGCCGTTGCCGGCCGTGCGCCACTGGCTCGCCTGGAACGAGCCGAACAACCCGGTGTTCCTCAGACCGCAGTTCCTCTACGCGGGGAACGGCCGCTACAAGGCCGTGAGCCCGGGCATCTACACGAAGATGTGCAACGCGATCTGGTCGGGCATCCACCTGACCGGCCTCGGCGGAGAGAAGGTCGCGTGTGGAGTCACCGCGCCGAGGGGAAACAACAGCGGCCAGCAGCCGCGGTCCTCACTCTCGCCGATCCCGTTCCTCCGCGGTATGAAGCGGGCCGGCGCCAGGTTCGACGTCTACGCGCACCATCCCTATTACCAGCATCCCGGCGAGACTCCCAGCATGCCCCCTCCCGCCAGGGGTACGGCCGTGACGCTCGGAAACATCGGCGTGCTGACGAGTGAGCTGAGCCGTCTCTACGGGCCGAAGCGGCTGTGGATCACCGAGTACGGCTACCAGACGAAGCCCCCCGACAGGAGCTTCGGCGTCACCTTCTCGAAGCAGGCGCTCTACCTGAAGCAGGCCTTTGCGATCGCGCGCAAGAATCCCCGCATCGACATGATGATCTGGTTCCTGATGAAGGACGAGGCGCGGATCGTCGGCTGGCAATCCGGCTTCTTCACGGCCTCAGGCCGACGGAAGCCGAGTTGGCTCGCGTTCCGGCGAATGCCCAAGTAGAGGAGCGCTTGGCCAGGCCTCCCGGCCCGGGCCGTATCATGGAACGGCCCGTGGCTTCCGAACACGCGCCTCCGGCGCTGCCGCCCTCATCCGCTCCGAGCCGCCGGGAGGGAATCGGCGACGCCACGCCGCTCGGCGACATCAGGTCGACGAGGCCGTACTTTCCGATCCGCAACGCCATCAGGCGGACGGCGAGCATCGCGTCGCTCATCGTGCTCGATCTCGTCGGGCTGGTGCTCGGCGTCTACGGAGCGCTTGTGGTGCGGGAGCTCGTGTACGGGAACGGCGACCCGCTCTGGGGCCTGCTCTGGAAAGGCGAGACGGACTGGCTCCCGTTTCTGACGCTGATCACGCTGCTCGTTTTCTGGCAGGCCGGCCTCTATGCGGATCGCGAACGACGCGGCGGGCTCGGGCGGATCGTTGCCTCGCTCACCCTCGTCGCGGTCATCACCATGATCTTCGCCCTCGGCACGCGCCACCAGTTCGGCACGTACGGACTTGCGCCGACGGCGGTCCTCCTGACCTCGATCTGCATCGGCTTGCTGCGGGGGAGCTACGACGTGGTCACAGGCGACCTGCTCAAGCTCGCCGGCGTCCGCCGCCGCGCGATCCTCGTCGGCGAGGGCGAGAGCCTCGCGAGGCTGCGCAGGACCCTCGGCGCGAGCCGAGGCGGGATCGACTACGAGTTCGTCGGAGCTGTCGCCATCTCTTCGGACGGCGCGGGCCTGCCGCTGCTCGGAAATCTCTCCTCCCTGCCCACGGTTCTCGCGCAACGCGAGGTGGACGAGTTGATCGTCACCGACTCCGACTTCAGCGACCGGGAGCTGATCGAGATCGTCGAGCAAGCCCACCGGCGAGGCGTGAAGGTCCGGGTTGCTCCTCGCGCGACGGAGCTGCTGATCGAGCGGCGCGGCGAGTACGTGCCCGGGCAGGGCGTGCCGCTCTTCGAGCTCAGGCCGCCCGTCTTTGCGGGCGCCGACTGGGTCGTCAAGCGTGGATTCGACCAGCTGGTCAGCGCGATCCTGGTCGTCTTGGGCCTGCCCTTCTGGTTGCTGATCGCGCTCGCGATCAAGCTCGACTCACCCGGCCCCGTCTTCTACAGCGACAAGCGGGTCGGCCTGAACGAGCGGGACTTCGGCATGCTCAAGTTCCGCACGATGCGCGTCGACGCGGAGGCCCAACAGGCCGACCTCGAGGCGGAGAACGAGGCCGAGGGCGCGCTGTTCAAGATCCGCGACGATCCCCGCGTGACGCGTGTCGGGAAGCTGCTCCGGCGACTGTCGATCGACGAGATCCCCCAGGTGCTGAACGTGCTGCGCGGCGAGATGAGCCTCGTCGGGCCGCGTCCGCTCCCGGTCCGCGACTACGAGCTGCTCGAGGCCTGGCACCGAAAGCGCTACCTCGTCCTGCCGGGGATGACCGGGCTCTGGCAGGTCGCCGGACGCTCGAGTCTCAGCTTCGACGATCTCGTCCGGCTCGACTTCTACTACCTCGAGCACTGGTCGATCTGGCTCGACGTCTCGATCCTGCTGAAGACGATTCCGGCCGTCCTCCGCGCGCGCGGCGCCTACTAGCTCGATGAAGACACTCGAGCGCCACGGCCGGGACTGGGAAGACCTCGCCGCAGCCGATCCACTCTGGGCGATCCTCGCCGGGCCCGATCAGCGCGGCGGTCGCTGGGACACGGGGAAGTTCTTCGCCACCGGCGAGCAGGAGATCGCGGAGCTGATCGAGCGCGTCCAAAAGGTGGGAGGCCTGGACGGGATGGGACGGGCTCTCGACTTCGGCTGCGGCGTCGGTCGGTTGACCCGTGCGCTCGGGACTCGCTTCGACGAGGCGGTAGGCGTGGATATCTCCGAGGAGATGGTCCGGCTGGCCGGAGAGCTGAACAGCGAGGTTCCGGGTTGCACCTTCGTCGTCAACACCGAGCCCGATCTCTCCCGCTTCGAGGCCTCGTCCTTCGACCTCGTCTACACGACACTCGTGTTGCAGCACTTGCCGCGCCGAGAGCTGCTGCGCGCATACCTCTCCGAGTTCGTCCGGATCCTGCGGCCCGGTGGGCTCGCGGTCTTCCAGACGCTCGCGCGTCTGCCTCTGCCTCTTCGTCTTCAGCCTCGCCGCCGCGCCTACAGCGTCCTCCGTAGGGTCGGCGTGCCCGGCGAGGTGCTGCTCAACCGGCTTCAGCTCACTCCGACGAGGCTGCTCGCGATCTCCGAGGCGGACGTGCGCGCGACGGTTGACGCTGCCGGCGGCAAGGTCGAGCTCGTCGAGGAGCACCCCAAGAGGACGGACGGCATTCTCAGCCTTCGCTACTACGTTCGCCCGGCCTAACCGAGTGAGCGTCACGGTCGTCACCGTCGCCTACCGCACGGGCGCAGCATTGACGAGGTGCCTCGACTCCCTGGCGGGCGAGGCTGACGAGATTCTCGTCGTCGACAACGGCCGAGGCGGGGCGGAGATCGACGAGGCGCGGCAGCGAGAAGGCGTGCGGGTCCTCGCACCAGAGGTGAACCTCGGGTTCGGGGGGGCGAACAACCTCGCGGCGACTGAGGCGGCCGGAGACGTGTTGGCGTTCCTCAATCCCGACACCGTCGTTGCGCCGGGCGCCGTGGCTCAGCTCGCTCGCACGCTCGAGGACCCGCAGATCGGGATCGCCATGGCGCGTCTGCGGCTGCTCGATGAGCCGGAGAAGCTCAATTCCTCGGGTGTCCAGGTGCACGTAACCGGCATCGGCTGGGCCGGGGGCTTCGGCGAACCGGCGAGCCCTGTCGACGGGCTGCAGGACGTCCCGGCGCCAAGCGGTACCGCGATGGCGATTCGCTCCGATACGTTCCGCGAGCTCGGCGGCTTTGCCGAGGAGCTGTTCATGTACCTGGAGGACCTGGAGCTCGGCTGGCGCGCGCGGCTTGCCGGGTACCGCGTCGTTCTCGATCCCGCTGCGGACGTCTTCCACGAGTA
This sequence comes from Actinomycetota bacterium, assembly GCA_038040395.1. Lineage (GTDB taxonomy): Bacteria > Actinomycetota > Thermoleophilia > Gaiellales > Gaiellaceae > VAXT01. The sequence goes on along the minus strand of JBBPIJ010000004.1, from coordinate 61,588 downwards.
CGAGTACGAGCGCAACCCGCGCAAGAGCTACTTCCTCGAGCGCAACCGGCTCGTTTTCGTCCTCTCCTCGTATTCGCTGCGCCAGCTCCTGCTCATGTCGCCTCTCCTGCTTGCCACGGAGCTCGGCATGGTGGCGATCGCGGCCAGAGAGCACTGGCTTCGCGACAAGGTCGGGGGGTGGGGATGGCTGGCGCGAAATACTCGTCTCGTCGCACGGCGGCGGCGAACGACGCAGCAACTTCGGCGTGTCCGAGACCGAGACCTGGCCGCGTACATGACCCCGACGTTCTCACCGGGGATGGTCGCGGCGCCGGCGCTGCTCCGTGCTGCGAACCCGGTTGTGCGCGGCTACTGGAAACTCGTCACGAAGCTACTTTGACCGTGATCTCCGTGACGTCCTCCCCGGGTTGCGACCGGCCGCGGGCGCGCAGGAAGGTCGTCGGCTCGCGAACGCCGTAACTCGGCGAGTACCAGCCTTGCTCGGGCCGGAGCTCCAGCCCTTCGGCGCGGATCTCCACTTTGCCCTCCGCCCCCGGAGCCAATGGAAAGGTCCATTCGAGGTCGTGTGGCACGGCTGAGCTGACGGTGTCGCGAATGAGGAGCCCGTCCCTGGTGAGCTCGAGTCGCCGGGTATGCGTCGCGCCCGGAAACCCGTGATGCCGCCCCTCGAAGACTGTGCCGTCCCAATGAATGGCCTCCGCCTGGGCTCGGTCCTGCATCGCGAAGAGATCGTCGCTGCGCAGCTCGTTCTGCTCCTCGCCGTCGATGCCGAGCGTCGAGTGGAATGCCGTCGAGCGGAAGAGGTTCCGCGCCTCGGGGTCCGGCGTGTAGAGGAACGTGCCCGGATCGACGACGAGCGGTTCGGCCCCGTTCGACAGTTCGAACGAGAGCTGATCGTTGTGGGAATGGCCCCCGAGGCCATAGCGCCCGGTGTCGCCGCACCGGACGATCACGTACAGGCCGCTCTCCCGCATCACGAAGAACCCGCTCTCCGGAAAGGCGACCGGCCCGGTCGTCGGCTCGAACGCGCGCCCGGCCTGGTGGAAGAGATGCCGGTGGTCCCGCGGGTCTCCTCCGTAGTCGCCGAGCGGGAGGAAGCGCCCGTCGTCGCCGTCACCGATCTGGGGCGCGAGCCCGTCGGGCCGGGTGTAACCGGTCACGAACGCGAGCATCTCGTCGAGCCGCTCGTGATACCAGGGGGGTAGTCGGCCAGGCGCAAGCGCCTCGGCGGCCTGAGTACCGCACAGGAAGAGCTCGGTGACGAGGCGGTGATACGGAATCGACGCCTCGTGCGCTCCGCCGTCGCCGCGAACCTGGTGCTCCATCTCCGCGGCGAGCTCGTCCACCGCCCACTCGGCCCATCTCCTGCCTTCGTGTCCGCCGGAGAAGAGTGCGGCGAGCGGCAGGAGGCCGACGACGTCGGAGAGGTAATGGTTGCCGCGCACCTGGCCGTCCTCGAGGTGCGTCCGGATGAACCGCCCATGGAGGAGCAGGCTCTCGAGAGCGGGAGTGAGCCACGGCTCGTCTGCGGCGGCCTCGGCCGCAATCGCGAGCGCGGCCGTCCAGTTGGCCGCGCGGATCGCGACGTCCATCGTGCAGGCCCAGTTCGGCCCAAGCTCGACCGGGTTGGCCTGGATCCAGTCGGTGAGCTGACTACCGAGCTCGTCGAGGTAGCGCCTCTCGCCGGTCAAGCGGTGAGCACCGGCGAGGACTGGAAGGTGCTGCGCCCGTGAGAGCTCCCACGGAACCTTGATGTCGGACCCGTCTTCGTACGAAACGGGAAGGAGAGAGCCGTGCCGCAGCGGCCAGCGCCGAGAAGTCTTGAAGTCCGCTCGCCAATCGATTCTCCGGCCGAGTTGCGTCGGGCCGGAGCCGAGGAGGTCGAAGCGATGAGACAGGATCTCGTCGGCCCGCTGGACGACCGAGTCGGGCAGCTCCCGCTCGAAGCGAGCGACGCTCGGCAGCGCAGAAAGCACGGGACCTCGGAGCGAATCGACGGGGTCGGCTCCGCCGAGTGCAGCGGGAAGCTCGCCCGGTCGAGCCGTTAAGGGGCGCGCACGAAGTTGGGCCTCTCGAGCGGCTCCCCGTGCCAGGCCTCCGACTCGCCGTGCTGCGGCAAGGCCACCTCTCCTCAGGCCTGCACGCCGCCAGAGGGCGACCCCCTCGCGGAGACTTGGTCTCACCTGCTCAGGCCAGAGTGCGCCCTGCGACCCAGAGGTCGTGCCAGACGCTCACGTTGTAGATGTTCCAAAGCTGGAAGGCCCAGTCGCCGCGGCCGGCTCGGTGCGCGGCCCACAGGTCGTCGATCGCGCCGTAGTCCAGGAGCCCCCGCTCGACGAGCGACGACTCGCGGATCTCCCGCTGCGCGCGAACACCCAGGTCGGCCCGGAACCACTCGCTGACCGGCGCCGAGAAGCCCTGCTTGGGGCGATTCACGATCTCCGGCGGAAGGATGCCCGCGACAGCGCGCTTGAGGAGGTACTTCCCTTCGTTCCCGCGGACCTTCATCTCGGGTGGGAGCGCCATGGCGAACTCGACGACCGCGCGGTCCAGGAACGGGACGCGCGCCTCGACCGAGTTCGCCATCGTCATCTTGTCGACCCGCATGAGCAGCAGCTCGGCGAGCCGGTTCTTGAGCTCGAGGTAGGTCATCTTCTGCAGGAGGTCGGCTCCCGGGAGCTGCTCCTCGGCCTCGCGCCAGAAGCGCTCGACGATCTCGTACGAGTCCGGGTGGGCTCGTCCGTTCGAGAGGACCCTGTTCTTCAGCTCCCCGTGGTAGGCGATCGCGCCGCCCCAGAATGAGTTCCGTCCCTCGGCCGCCTGCTCGATCGCCTCGGCGTGTCCGACGAATCGGCCGAAGCGCTTCGAGAAGGCGGTTGCCCCGCGACTCAGGGCGCGACGCAGCGGCCGCGGAACGCGCTGGAACGGAGGCAGGTACCGCGAGTCGAAGCGGGCGTGGCTGTGGTACCCCGGATACCCGTGGAAGAGCTCGTCGGAGCCCTCTCCGATCTGCACGACGACCGTCCCGTCATCACGGGCGAGCTTGGAGACGTAGTGGAGAGGCACCGCGACCCAGTCGGCGATGGGCTCGTCCTGGTGGTAGATGAGCTCGGGCAGGAAGCTCTCGAGGTCGCCCGAGTCGATGATCACCTCGTGGTGGTCGGCGCCGAACTCCTTGGCGATCCGCCGTGCGTGATCGAGCTCGTTGTACTGCTCGAAGTCCGCGTATCCGACCGAGAACGTGCGTACCGGACTGGACATCAGCTCTGACATGAGCGCGACGTTCGTGGACGAGTCGAGGCCACCGGACAGGAAGACCCCGAACGGGACGTCGGACATCATGCGGCGCCGGATCGACTCCCGGAGCAAAGCCAGCAGCCGCTCTTCCAGCTCGGGCTCCTCGAGCGATGCAACCTCCGCCGCGGCACTCTGCGACATCGGGCTCCAGTAGGTCTCGATCTCGGTCGAGCCATCCGGGCGCAGCGTCATCCGCTCCGCCGGGCCGAGCTTCCGGATCCCCTTGAACATGGTCAGGGGCGCGGGCGTGCAGACGAAGGTCAGATAGTGGAAGAACGCCTCCTCGTCGAGCTCCGGTGAGATCGCCGGATGCTCGAGGAGGGCCTTGATCTCGGAAGCGAAGACGAAGCCCCCGTCCGTATGCGCGTAGTAGAACGGCTTTTTTCCGAGGCGGTCCCGCGCGACGTGCAGCTCGCGCGTCCGGCCGTCCCAGATCGCATAGTGGAACATCCCCTCCAGGCGCTCGACGCAGCGAGGGCCTTCTTCCTCATAGAGATGGATGATCGTCTCCGTGTCGCAGTGAGACCGGTAGACATGGCCCTTGGCTTCGAGCTCGGGCCGGATGTCCATGTGGTTGTAGATCTCGCCGCCGAAGGTGATCCAGACCGTCCCGTCTTCGTTCGACATCGGCTGATGGCCGGCGGGAGTGAGGTCGATGATCGAGAGCCGCCTGTGGGCGAGCGCGACACGGTGCTCGGGGGAGTGCCACGAGCCTCCGTCGTCAGGGCCGCGGTGGTGGATTACCTCCCGCATGGTCGTCACGAGCTCCTCGTCGACCCGGAAGTCGTCGCGAAGCCCGACGATCCCGCAGATCCCGCACATCAGCCGGCGGCCCTCTCGGGTGGTTGCTGAACCTGGACCGGCTGGCCCGACGCGATCGACTCGAGCGCCGCGAGTGCCACGCTCTGAGCGACGTAGGCGGCCCCGAGCCCGGGCTCGAACGCACGCTCCCCGCGCGTCGCGGCGAGCGTGCGATGAAGAAGCTCGGAGTGACCCTTGTCGCCACGAGCGTTCTTCGTCCGCGTCTCGCCGGCGCCGTATGACGTCAACGTGCGGAAGTCGTCGAGGACCCAGGAGCGTCCACTTCGCAACAACTCGACTCGCTCTTTCGGCATCGAGGCGGGACCGAGACCCGAATAGTGGATCGTCGCCACCGAGCCGTCAGCGTACTGGATCGTCACGGAGGCGCTCTCCGCCGAGCCGACCCCGGCTGGGGCGGGCACCGCCGCCGCGCTGACGCGCTCGGGCGTGCCGAGCAGCCAGTTGGCGAAGTCGAACATGTGGCACGCCTCGCCGAGGATGCGGCCGCCTCCCTGGAGCGGGTCGTTCAGCCAGTGATCGGGCGCGACCGCGGAGTTCACCCGGTACATGAGCTGGGACGGACCTGTCAGAGAGCTCGTCTCTCGTTCGAGGAGGCGCGACAGCTCGGCGAACGGGCGGTTGAAGCCGATTGCCAGGCGGTCGTTGCCTTCGCCTGCCGCCCAGACCTGGTCTATCTCTTCGCGCGTGAGCCCGAGCGGCTTCTCGACGAAGACCGCTTTGCCCGCTCTGAGCGCCGCGGCGGAGATCTCCGCGTGCGAGTCGTGTCGCGTCGTGACGACGACGAGGTCGACGTCGGGCGCGTCCACCGCGTCGTGCCAATCCGTCTCGGTCCGCGCCCCGTTGAGTGAGCGCGCGACGGACGCGGCCGAGGAGCCTCCGCGACTGACGACGGTCGTGATCCGGGCGCCCTCTCGGAGGAGGTTCGGGAGGTGCATCGAGCGCACGAAGCTGCCGGCGCCGACGAGGGCGACGCGAATCTCGGAGCCGTTGCCCGGCGCCGGGGACGCGGAGGAGCGTGCCACCGGCTTCTGGCTGGCGCTCCGCTTCGGATAGGTCACAGCGGCCGCGAGCGGCGGCGAGCTGCCGGCGAGCGCCTCGTAGGCCTCGACCGCGCGCTCGACCGGGACTTCGAGCTGGATGAGCGGGTCGAGCCTGACGAGTCCCTCCGAGAGCAGGCGCAGGAACTCCTCGATGTTCCGTCCGGCTGTCCACCGTGCGTACGGAAGTGGGTAGTCGACGCCCGCCTCCTCGTAGGACGGGTCGTAGCGACCAGGCCCGTACGACGTGGAGATGAGGACGTCCGCCTCGCGCTCGTAGAGCGCCTCTCGAGCGAGCCCCAGGCCGACGTCGCCGACCGGGACGACACGACCCTTCCGCCGCAGCATCCGCACCGCGTCGTTGACGAGGTCGTCGCTCTTCGAGGATGCCGTGACGATCACCGCATCGGCTCCGATGCCCCCCGTCCAGGCCGCCACCGCGTCGACTGCCTCAGCCGGCTCCAGCGCGAGCTCGGCGCCGAGCTCCTTGCCCAGCTCGCGCCGTCTGTCAACCGGCTCGACTCCGGCCACCCGGCAACCGGCCGCTCGGAGGGCCTGCACCGTGATCAACCCGAGCAGCCCGAGCCCGACGACGACGACGCGCTCGCCGAGTGTCGGGGCGGCGCGGCGCACGCCCTGAACGGCGATCGCGCCGATCGCGCCGAAGGACGCGTCGCGAAGCGACACCCCTTCCGGCACGGCCGCGACGAGGTTCGCAGGCACGGAAACGACCTCCGCGTGGTTCGCCTGGCCCGCGCCGGCCGCCGCGACACGTTGCCCCACGTGCACTCCCGCGACTCCGCCGGTGTCGATCACCGTTCCCGCTGTCGAGTACCCGAGCGGAGAGTCCTCGGCGACGGCGCCCTTGACCACTCCGATCGTCTCGCGCACGCCGTGCTCCCGTGCGTGACGAAGCGTCTGTGCAACGAGCTGCGGGTTCTTGATCGCCCGTGCGGCGAGCGAGCCGGAGCCGGACGCGACCACCGAGCGCTCGGTGCCGCTCGAAATGGCAGACGCAGCGTTCGCGACCAGGACGAAACCGGGAGCTGGCCCCGGCTCGGGCACCTCCACGACCTGGGTCTTTCCGCCCCGCAAAACGACTTGTTTCATGCGGTTGAGAGTATCGGCAAGGAAGGCCGGTGACGGGGCGGCTATCTATCCTCTGAAGCCGATGGCGACCCGCCGCAGGATCCTGTCGGTCGTCGGCACGAGGCCGAACATGATGAAGATCGCACCGATCGCGGCCGAGCTTCAGCGCCGCGGCGACGAGTTCGAGCACGTCCTCGTCCATACGGGGCAGCACTACGACCGGGAGCTGTCCGAGATCTTCATCGAGGAGCTCGGGATCGCCGAGCCGGACTATTCGCTCGGGGTCGGATCCGGCTCGCACGCGCAGCAGACCGCCGCCGTCATGGAGCGGCTCGAGCCGGTTCTGCTCGAGTCCGAGCCGGACATCGTGCTGGTCCCGGGCGACGTGAACTCCACGATGGCGGCCGCGATCGCCACGTCGAAGCTGCAGATTCCGCTCGGCCACGTCGAGGCAGGCCTGCGCTCCTTCGACCGCTCGCTGCCGGAGGAGCTGAACCGGGTCGTCGCCGACCAGCTCTCCCAGCTGCTCTTCATCCACTCCCCCGAGGCTCGCGACAACCTGCTCGCCGAGGGCTGCTCTGTCTCGGCGATTCACGATGTGGGCAACACCATGATCGACTCGCTCGTCGCCATGCGCGAGCGGATCGAGGCGCGAGACGCGCCGGCGGAGCGCGGCCTCGAGCGCGGGGGGTACCTCGTCGTCACCCTCCACCGGCACTGGGTGGACGGCCAGTTCGTCGCGGAGGCGATGGCACAGCTCGCTGCTCTCTCCGCCGAGCTGCCTATCGTCTTCCCGGTGCATCCGAGGACCCGCGCGGCGCTCGAGGCGATGGCGATCGACGTCGACCTCGACCGGCTGCTACTGCTCGAACCGCTCGGCTACATCGAGTTCATGAGCCTTGTCGCGGGATCGGCGGGAGTCCTGACGGACTCGGGCGGCATCCAGGAGGAGACGACGTTTCTCGGGCTCCCGTGCTTCACGCTGCGCCCGAACACCGAGCGGCCGATCACGGTCTCGATGGGCACGAACGTCTTGCTCGGGCTCGCGCCGGAACGGATCGCGGAGGTGCCGTCACTGCTCGCCGCCGCGACCGAGAAGGAAGCCCGCGTACCGCCGCTCTGGGATGGCAAGGCGTCTGAGCGAATCGTCGACGTCCTGGCCGGCTACCCCCTCGAGGAGCCGGCGGTCGCCGAGACCCGCTGAAGCAGGTCCGCGAGCTCCGCGGTCAGGCGAGGGCGCTCGTATCGGGCCAGCTTCTCCGGTGAGACCGGCGGCGGCAGGTCGCGGGCGCGGATCTTGTCGAGGGCGGCTTCGATCGAGGGCTGGTCGTCGAGCCGTGCGCAGAACTGATCCGCTCCGAGCCGGCGCAGAAGCGCCTCGGTCGCGCCTCCCTCGGTGATCGAGAGGACGGGCTTCCCGAGAGCGAGGTACTCGTAGACCTTCGCCGCGACTGCGGTTGCGTCGCCCGCGGTGCGCGCCTGCGTGACGAGCGCGACGTCGGCGGAGGCGATGCGCTGGATCGCGTCCTTCCATTCCGACGGCGGCACGATCTCGACCTCGGTTCCCGACGTCTCGATCTCCGCACGGATCTCGGGCGCCACGTAGCCGTGCAGGACGAGCCGCAGTGGCGGCTTCAACGCGGCCAGCAGTGGCGCGAGCGGGCGGTCTTTCGTCAGCGTTCCCGAATGGAGGATCGTCGTCCCGCTCGTGTCGCGGCGCATCTCCAGGAGCTCGGGCTCGAAGCCGTTCGGGATCTCCTCGACGCGCGCGCCGGGGTGTCGCTCTCGGAGATCGGCCGCGGCCTCGGGCGTCACGGCGACGACGGCGCTCGCTCCACGTACGACCCAGGACTCGAGGCGGCGCAGGACCGGGCCGCCTCGGTCGTACGCTGGATTGCCGGCCCACAGGTCACGCAGCTCGACGACGAGCGGCACGTCGCCGGCCGCGCGCCGTGCTGCGACGAGCCCTGCGAACGGAGGGCCGGTCGCGAGGACGGCGTCGTACCGCTCGGCCTGAAGGCGCCGCCGCACGTGCACCGTCCCCCGCGGAATCCAGGTCGTCGAGAGAGGCAGCGCTTCCGGCCGTAGCCCGAGCAGCCGGAAGCCCGGATCGGCGACCCGCCCGAGCGCTCCCATCACGCGCGCGCGAGTCTCCGCGCGGCCCCCGGCGCCGTACTCGTCCGAGCTCGCCCGCACCGGCCCGGAGAGAACGGCGACCTCCCAGCCGTGCTCCGGCAAGTGGTGAACGAACGAGCGCCAGCGCGCCGCCGGGCCTCCCGCCTGGTCGACCGGGCGGTGACTAACGAGGAGGAGCCGCCTCACAGGCCGAATCTCATCACACGTGAACGAAAGCACTCCCGCGATGGACGTTCCACCGGCCCGCCTGCGAACGGACGTGTTCCTGACTCTGGGCGGCAAGGTCTCGAGCCTGCTCCTGGGCCTCGGGATCGTCGTGGTCGTGGCGCGAGAGCTCGGGCCTTCGGGGCAGGGCCTCTTCGCAGTGGCGTTCAGCCTGACGCTCGTGCTCGTCCACCTCGGCGGGCTCGGCGTGACGAGCGCCAACCCGTACTTCGCCGCCCGGGAGCGCGAGCTGCGACCGAGCATCGTGACGAACTCCCTCTGGCTCGCGGGGGTGCTCGGCTTTGCCCTGGTCGGCGTCGGGATTCTCCTCAAGCTCGTCGCGCCCGGCCTCGTCGAAGGAGTGGGGTGGACGGCGCTGCTCGTCGCGCTCGCCGGCATCCCGGCCGCTCTGGCGGCTCTCTTTCTCCAGAGCATCCTGCTCGGAGAGGGTCGGGTCGTCGCGTACAACGCCGTCGAGGTTGCGCAGTTTGCGCTGACGCTCGCCGCGATTGCGGTTGGATTCTGGGTCTTCGACTTCCAGGTGACAGGCGCTCTGGCGGTCGTCACCGGAAGCCGCTTCGGCGCCGCTCTCACGTACTTCATCCTCTTCGCCCGCAGGGGACCGTGGCTCGCCCGTCCAGACCGGGCGCTTGCTCGCAGGATGCTGGGCTACGGGCTGCGCGCATACGTCGCAATCGTCGTCTCGTACCTCGTGATCCGGGTCGACCTGCTGCTCGTCAACGCATACCTGGGCTCACAGGAGGCCGGTCTGTACTCGGTCACGGCGACGATCGCCGACGGGATGTTCGTCTTGCCGATGGTGGTCGGCATCAATCTCTTTCCGCGCGTTGCCCGAGGCGACCCTGCCGAGGCGACGGCGGAGGTGCTCGGCGCCCTGGCCGTGCTCTACGGCCTGCTCTGCCTGATGACGGTTCCTCTTGCGGGACCCGGCATCCGCCTCGTCTTCGGAGAGGCGTTCGAGGGCTCCGTCTCTCTCTACTACTGGCTCCTGCCCGGCATCTACTGCCTGGGCCTCCTGACGCTCCTCGCCCACCACTTCGCCGGGCGCGGGTATCCGATCGGAGCCGTGGCGGTATGGCCCGTGGGGCTCGCGTTGAACGTCGCGCTGAACGTCCTCTTCCTACCGGGTCGGGGCGCCTGGGTAGCCGCCTTCGCCTCGAGCCTCACCTACGCGCTCCTGCTCGTCCTGCACATACGTCTCTTCGCGCAAGAGCTTGGGGGCTACGACCGGCTCTGGCCGCGGCCGCGCGCGATCGCTCGTTTGGTTCGAGGCGCGCTCGGCTAGCCCGCGCTCGGCTTGCGGCCGCGGATGGTCAGCCACCATCCGAGCCGGCTTCCGGTGACGGCTGCCAACGGCCCCGCGATCTTCCGGTCGTAGGGAGTGCCGACCTTCTCGACCGTCAGGTCCGTCAGGCCGTCGAACATTGCCCTCAGCTCGCCCTTGGTGAAGCCCCGTGTGCCCTCGCTCTCCATGTGGTGCGCGAGGATCTCCCTGAGGCTGCGCCACGGCCGTCCGCGCAGCAAGCCGAACCGGGTCCAGAGTGCGTACGTGACCCAGGAGTGGCGCGAATAGAGCATGACGTACGCCTCTCCGCCCGGGCGCAGCACGCGCACGGCTTCGCGAACGGCCTTCTCCGTGTCGGGCGTGTGGTGGAGGACCCCCCACGAGTAAACCCGGTCGAAAGTTCCGTCGTCGAACGGGAGGCTCTCCGCGTCGGCCACCTTGACCTCCGCTTCCAGCCCCTCGAGCTCGAGCCGCCGCCGCACGAGGTCGACGCCGTGCTGGGTCAGGTCGACTCCGGTGGCGACCGCGCCTGCCCGGGCGAACTGCATGAAATCCGTGCCCATTCCCACGCCGATCTCGAGAACGCGCTTACCGCGGGCTCCCTCGAAGTCGGCGAAGGGGATGATGTGCGGCTCGACGCGGTACCGGTTGCGCTCGATCTCGTCGAAGAACTCACGCGTTCCCTCGGGCGCATCGGAGTAAACCGAGCCGCACGGCTCGTCCTCCCAGAAGCTCCGAACTCGCTCCTTTTGCGCCGATCCGGTCGTCGTGGCCACGCGACCGGCACGATACAGACCAGGATGGTCACGCCCAGCGGCCTGAAGAACGACGATGTCACGGTCGTGGTCACGTGCTTCAACTACGGCCGCTACCTGACTGAGGCCGTCGACAGCGCGATCCGCGAGGGCGCGAGAGTCGTCGTCGTCGACGATGGTTCGACCGAGCCGCTGCCCGAACTGCCCGCGGCGGTCGAGCTGATCCGCCAGGAAAACCAGGGCGTCGCACGTGCGCGAAACGCCGGACTCTCACGGGCGCAGACGCCGTTTGTCCTCGTCCTGGATGCGGATGACCGACTCGCGCCCGGCGCGCTTGCGAGCCTTCGCGCGCCGCTTGCCGAGGACCCCCGGCTCGGGTTCGCGTACGGGCGGATGCGCTTCTTCGGCGACTGGGAGGGCGAGCTCCGCTTCCCGCCGTACGACCCGTACGCGCTCCTGTACCGCCACACGATCGGGCTCAGCGCACTCGCGCGACGAGAGGTCTTCGAGGAGACCGGAGGATACGACCCGGAGTTCCAGCAGTTCGAAGACTGGGAGCACTGGGTGCACGCACTCGTTCACGGCTGGGAGGGGAAGCAGGTCGACGCGGTGACGGTTGAGTACCGGCGTCACCCAGGCTCGAAGCACGGACGCGACCGGCCCGAGTACCGGCAGGCCTTTCGCCAGCTGAGGCGCAAGCACGCGGAGCTCTACCGGAATCCTCCGAAAGGAGCGCTCGGACATTTGCCTCGACTCTGGCAGCGGGCCTTCTGGGGCTACCGGCCGGTGCCGGCCCGTCTCGAGCAGGCGTTGCACCGCTTGTTCTGGGGGAAATAGGCTTCAAGCAGGACGCCTGCGCGGCCGATACAGGCGCTATGCGGAAGGCTGCGATTGTCCCTGCTTACAACGAGGCGGGCTCGATTGGCGCAGTGATCGCGGAGATTCGCGAGGCTGACCCAGACTTCGAGGTCGTCGTCGTCGACGACGGTTCGTCCGACGGTACCGCCGAGATCGCGGAAGCCGCCGGCGCCCGGGTCCTCCGCCTGCCCTACAACCTCGGAATCGGCGCCGCGGTACAGACCGGGCTCCAGTACGCCTGCCAGGAAGACTTCGATGTCGCCGTCCAGATCGACGGGGACGGGCAGCACGACCCACGCGAGCTCGCCCTGCTGCTCGAGCCGGTCCTCGCGGGCGAGGCCGACATCGCCGTCGGCACACGCTTCGCGGGCCAGCGCCGTTACCGCCCCTCCTTCAGCCGCCGGATCGGCATCGCTCTCTTCGCAAGCGCCGTCTCGCTCATCGTCCGCCAGCGGGTCACCGACACGACGTCGGGCTTTCGCGCCATGAACCGCCGCGGCATTCGCCTCTTTGCCTCCGACTATCCGCACGACTATCCGGAGGTGGAGGCGACCGTGCTCGTCTTCCGCCACCGACTGCGGATGGTCGAGGTGCCCGTCGCGATGCGCCAGCGCGAGTCCGGTCGCTCGTCGATCACCGCGTTCGGCTCCCTCTACTACATGAGCAAGGTCTCCCTCGCCCTGTTCGTCGGGCTCCTTCGTCCCCGGCCTGCGCGATGACCTACTCGTCGGGACGTCTGACGCTCGTTGCGGCACTGGCCGTGGTCGTCATCGTGGGCGTCGTGATCGAGCTCATCCGCCAGCGGAAGCTCCAGGAGCGCTATGCGCTGCTCTGGATCGCCACCGGTGTCGTCATGCTCGTGCTCGCCGTCTGGAGAGGCGCCCTCTACGCGCTGGCCGACGTCACCGGCGTCGCCTACCCGCCCTCGGCGCTCTACATGGTCGCCGGCCTCTTCGTCCTCGTCGTGCTCCTGCACTACTCGACGGTGCTCTCGCGTCTCTCCGATCAGAACAAGACGCTTGCTCAGCGCCTTGCCCTACTGGAGTCCAAGGTGCGAGAGAACGAGGCTCAGGTCAGCGAGGCCCGCCGACTGGCACCTGCGCGGGCTCTTCGACCTGCGTCGGCAGCCCGCTCTCGTCGAGGATGAAGTGCTGCCTCAGCCCGAGGACGCTGAGGAAGAACGAGCCGAAGATCGTCTGAACCCCGAGCCCGGTCAGCGTCAGCCCAAGCAGGGCCAGATGCTCCCGGCCGAGCGCCTGGAAGCCGCCCGAGGCCCACTCGACGAAGATGCCGGCGATGATCCCCATCCCGGTGAGGGAGAGAAGAAGCCCCAGCAGCAGCCCGTGCTCGAGGCGGACCTTTCCCCAGAGTCGCGGAAGGTACGGGTCGCGGTCACCTAGATAGAGGATCGCGTAGGTACGGGCGAAGAGCCCCATCTGCAGAACCTGACCGCCCACGAGCGTCGCGGTCGAGCCGACGATCATCGCGTGGATGTGCCACTCGAACCCGAATGCCGTGATCGGGCCGCCGGCCAGCGGAAGCATGATCGCAAGCCCGAGGAGCAGGAGTAGCGCGCCGGGGATGATGAAGAGGAACGTCGAGGAGTGGATGAGCATGAAGCGCAGGTGGCGCCAGCCGTCCCTGAACGTGTTCAGCTTCGACTCGCCGACGCGCGGCCGGTATTCGATCGGGACGTCTCCGACCACGAGGCCCCGCTTCGCGGCCTTCAGGATCATCTCGGAGGCGAACTCCATGCCGGTCGACTGAAGGTGGAGCACCGGCAAGGCTGAGCGCTTGATCGCGCGAAGGCCGCAGTGCGCGTCCGAGACCTTCACGCCGAAGAAGACGTTGAGGATCGCCGTCAGGGCGGGATTGCCGATCCAGCGGTGCGACCACGGCATCGCCCCGCGCTGGATGCGGCCCCGGAAGCGCGAGCCGAGCACCATGTCCTGGCCGTTGCGAATCCCGTCGATGAACGGCTGTAGGTCATCGAGCGGATACGTGCCGTCGGCGTCGGCCATGACGATGATGTCGCCCTTCGCCTCGGCAAGCCCGCGCAGATAGGCGCTGCCGTAGCCACGTCGTTCCTCGTGCACGACACGCGCGCCATGATCCTCAGCAACCTCCGCCGACCGGTCGGTGGAGCCGTTGTCCACGACGACGACCTCGCCCTCGACGCCCGCCTTCTCGAGACCGCGCCAGGCCTCGTCGATGACCGCGCCGACTGCCTCCTCCTCGTCGAGGCAAGGCAGGACGACTGAGACCTCGACCACTGCGGTCAGCTCCTCCTCCATCGGCTCAACGGACGGTACCAGAGCATTTACAGGCTCTTTGCAGGCCCCACGTAAGGTTTTCGTGATGCCCGCCTCCGTTGTCATCGTCGCGTACGACTCGGGACCGGTCCTCGAGCGCTGCGTGGACTCCGTGCGGCGGGACGACCCGGATCACGAGGTGATCGTCGTGAACAACGGGGCCCGCGCAGCAGAGATCGATGCGGTCGCAGAGCTGCCGGGCGTCGAGCTCGTCGAGGCCGGCGGGAACATCGGTTTCGCAGCCGGCTGCACCCTCGGCGCCGAGCACGCGAGCAGCGAGAACCTCGTCTTCCTCAACCCCGACGCCACGGTCGAGCCGGGCGCGATCGAGGCGCTCTCCCGCGCTCTCGAAGACCCGTCGGTCGGGATCGCGATGGCGCGGCTGCGGCTCATGGACCAGCCGGAGCTCCTGAACTCGACCGGCTGTGTCATCCACTTCACGGGTCTCGCCTGGTCAGACGGCTACGGTGAGCCCGCCGACTCGCTCACGGAGCCGCGTGAGATCACCTACGCGAACGGCTCCGCGCTTGCGATCCGGACGGAGCTCTTCCGATCGCTCGGCGGCTTCACCCCCGAGCTCTTCATCTACCACGAGGACCTCGAGCTCGGCTGGCGGGTAAGGATGCGCGGGCTTCGGGTCGTGATCGACCCCGCGGCCGACGTGCTGCACGAGTACGACTACAGCCGTAACGTGAAGAAGAACTACTTCATGGAGCGCAATCGGCTGATCTTCGTCAGCTCCGCGTACTCCCTGCGCATGCTGCTCCTCCTCGCTCCGGCGCTCCTCGCGGCCGAGGCCGGGCTGACGATCGTCGCGCTGCGCCAAGGGTGGTTCCGCGACAAGGTCCGGGGCTGGGCCTGGGTCGCGCGGAACGCTCGCTGGCTCGCGGCTCACCGGCGGAAGCTCCAATCGGAGCGCGTCGTGCCCGATCGCGACCTCGCGCGGCACTTGGCGTCGGTCGTCGATCCGAAGATGGTCGACGTGCCGGGGCTCGTCAAGATCGCCAACCCAGTCCTCGAGCGCTACTGGGCTCTCGTCAGGAGGCTCGCCTAGTGATCCTGGTCACCGGTGCGGACGGTTTCGTCGGACGGCATCTCCTGCCGAGCCTCGGCGAGCGGGCGGTCGTGGCCAAGGCCGACGTGCGGGACGCAGCCGCAGTCGCAGCCGAGCTGCGCGCGGTCGAGCCCGAGGCTGTCGTCCACCTCGCCGCATTGTCGTCCGTCGGCGAGTCCTGGGCCGATCCCGTCGAGACCTGGCGCGTGAACGTGCTCGGCACTCTGAACGTGCTGCAGGCAGCCTCGTCCGGCACTCGCGTCCTCCTCGCGTCGACGGGCGAGGTGTACGGGAATGCGAGGGACCTCCCAGCGTCCGAGGACGCTCTGCTCAACCCCGTCTCGCCCTACGGCGCCTCGAAAGCCGCCGCCGAGCTCGCATGCGCCCCCGCGCGTGCCCGTGGTGAGCTCGAGATCGTGATCACCCGTGCCTTCAACACCGAGGGGCCCGGCCGGGACGAGCGGTTCGCGCTCGGCTCCTGGGCTCGGCAGATCGCGGAGCTCGAGCAGGCTGGCGGCGGAACGCTCCTGGTCGGGGATCTCTCGGCGGAGCGCGACATCGTCGACGTGCGGGACGCCTGCCGCGCATACGAGTTGCTGCTCGGCCCTGAGGTCGAGGCCGACACGTACAACGTCGCCTCAGGGCGGGCGGTCGGAATGCAAGAGGTGCTCGACATGCTGCTCGGGCTGGCGCGCTGCGAGATCCAGGTCGAGCGCGACCCCGAGCGAATGCGCCCGGTCGACATCCCGGCCCTCTGGGGCGACCCGGCCAAGCTCGAGAAGGCGACCGGCTGGAAGGCCGAGATCCCGCTGGAGCAGACCCTTTCGGACACGCTGGACTATGCTCGCGAGACCGTGGCGAAGGCGACACGCACGTGAGCGACCGGCGCGCGCTGATCACGGGGATCACCGGCCAGGACGGCTCTTACCTCGCCGAGCTCCTGCTCGAGAAGGGCTACGAGGTCTTCGGCATGGCTCGGCGCTCGTCCACTGAGAACATTGAGCGGATCGAGCATCTGGCCGACCGGATCACGCTCGTGCAGGCCGATCTCCTCGATCCGACGTCGCTCATCTCGGCGCTCGAGGACGCGCGACCGACCGAGGTCTACAACCTCGCCGCACAGAGCTTCATCCCGACTTCGTGGCGGCAACCCGTGCTGACGGCTGAATTCACGGGCATTGGCGTCACGCGCATGCTCGAAGCGGTCCGCCGGGTCGACCCCGACATCCGCTTCTATCAGGCCTCTTCTTCCGAGATGTTCGGCAAGGTGCGCGAGGTTCCGCAGAACGAGAGGACGCCGTTCTATCCGCGGTCCCCATACGGAGTCGCGAAGGCGTACGGGCACTTCATCACGGTCAACTACCGCGAGTCGTACGGGCTCTTCGCCGTCTCGGGAATCCTCTTCAACCACGAGTCGCCTCGGCGCGGCCTGGAGTTCGTGACGAGGAAGGTGAGCGACGGCGTTGCGCGGATCAAGCTCGGGCTCGCCGAGGAGCTTCGCCTCGGCAACCTCGAAGCGAAGCGGGACTGGGGTTTCGCGGGCGACTACGTCGAGATGATGTGGCTCATGCTCCAGCAGGACGAGCCCGAGGACTTCGTGATCGCGACGGGTGAGGCCCATTCGATCCAGGAGTTCGTGGACGTCGCGTTCGCACGCGTGGGCCTCGATCCGGCGCAGCACGTCGTCGTCGACCCCGAGTTCCTCCGGCCGGCCGAGGTCGATCATCTCGTCGGGGACGCCTCGAAGGCGCGCTCGAAGCTCGGCTGGGAGCCGCGCGTCTCCTTCCACGAGCTCGTCGAGATGATGGTGGACGCGGACCTCGAGCGGCTCTCGCTCGAGGCTGCCTCACAGCCCGCTTAACTCGCGGTAGACATCCTCATGCCGGCGGGCGGACTCGTCCCAGGTGTAGCGCTTTGCCCGCTCCAGTCCCTTTGCCACGAGGCTCACAGGGTCGTCGACCACGCTGAGGATCGCCTCGGCTATCTCTTCGGGCGAGCGCGGATCGAAGTAGCGGGCGGCGTCTCCGCAAACCTCGGGGAGCGAGCCGGCCCGAGAGACCGCGACCGGACAACCGGAGGCCATCGCCTCGAGCGGGGGCAGGCCGAACGTCTCGTGCAGGCTGGGGAAGACGAGCGCCGTCGCGGTCCGATAGAGCGCTGCCAGCTCGTCCGGTGAGACGTAGCCGCGCACCTCGACGCCCGGCGCGGCGGGCATGCTCTCGAGCCGTGCGCCGACGAGGACGAGGCGCAGATCGGGCCTGGACTGGCGGACTCGAGCAAAGGCCTCGAGCAGGCGTTCATGGTTCTTGTGCGGCCAGTTGTCGGCCGGATAGAGCAGAAACGGCTCGCGCTCTTCGGTACCCGGCCGGTAGCGCTCCGGGCTCACGCCGAGCGGGATCACCCGGATCCGGCCCGGGTCGAAGCCCGCTCGCTCGACGAAGACTTCCTTCGAATGTTCGCTCGGGACGATGATCAGCCGGCTGAGGCGCGCCGTCCACCCGTAGACGATCCGGCGGTAAGCGAGCTCGCCCCGCGAGAAGACCTCCGGGTGGATCTTGTCGAGGACGTCGTGCACCGTGGTCACCGCGGGCGGCCGCCGGATCGGCGGCATCATGATGCTGAGCGGGAAGTGGATCGCCTGGAGCTCGTCGAGGCGAAGCTCGCGACGCAGCCGGGGAGACGCCGTGGCGAGGCCCATGGCGAGCAGGCGCCCCCGCATCGTTCGCCTCGCACGGTACGAGCGAACCCGTACGCCCGGCAGACCGTCAGCGGCGTCCTCGGCAAGCTCCGGCGTAAAGACCTTGTACTCGAGCGTGCCGACGCGCGCCAGTGCACGGACGAGCTCCCGGGCGTAGGTCTCCGTGCCCCCGAAGACGCCGGGCACGAGAGTGAGGAGGCTGATACCGACCACGGTCGTAGCCTAAGATGGCTCGATGGCCGGTGACCGCCTCACCGGGCGCCCCCCGGCCCCGCCCGCCCGCTCTGTCGCCACGCTGCTCAGCGTCCCAGCGGTAGCCTCGACACTCGTCGCGGCGGGCCTCGTGCTGCTCTCGGTCGTGGTGCGCATCATCGTCTCGCACCGGATGCCGGCGCCGTGGATCATGAGCGACGAGCTCATCTACTCAGACCTGGCGGAGAGCTTCCACGAGCACCACGAGATGCTCTTTCGCGATCACGCGAGGCCTTTCCAGAGCATCTACCCGGTCCTGATCTCCCCGGCCTGGCTCGCGGATTCGGTACCGAGCGCCTACTCGATCGTGAAAGGGCTGAACGCAATCCTGATGAGCCTGGCTGCGATTCCGTTCTACCTCTGGGCGAGGAGGCTCGTTCCGCCGGCCCACGCGATCGGAGCGCTCATCCTCTTCCTGCTGCTGCCCGCGTTCGTCTACACGGACGAGGTCATGACCGAGAACGCCGCCTTCCCGGCGATCCTCCTTGCGCTCCTTGCGATGGCTGGTGCTCTCGAGCGGCCGACCCCGGTTCGCCAGGTGCTCGCGATCGCCGCCATCGGGCTCGCGTGCGCGGCGAGGCTTCAGGCGTTCGTGCTGGTCATCGGCTTCCCGACGGCCATCGTCCTCAAGGGGCTGCTCGACGCGAGGGCGGTGAGCGCAGACCGGACGGGAGCCTTCGTCGTGCGCAGCCTCCGTCGGTATGTCTGGGCGCTCGGCTTGATCGTGTTCGGGGCCTTTGCGTACGTCGCGGTCAAGGTAGGGCAGGGAGCGGGCGTATCCGGCATCCTCGGCGCCTACCAGGGCACCGAGGCGGGCTACTCGGCCGCGCCGGTCGCGAGATGGTTCGTGTTCCACATAGCCGAGCTCCCGTTCACTGTCGCTCTCGTCCCGGTCAGCGCCTTCATCGTCATCTTCGGTCTCGCGCTCCGGCGTGCAGCGGTCACGACCGAAGCGGAGCGCGCGTTTCTCGCGGTCGCCGTGGCCACCTCTCTCTGGATGGTCCTTCAGGTGGCCGCGTTCGCCTCGCAGTTCTCCCAGCGCATAGAAGAGCGCAATCTCATCTATCTGATGCCGCTCTTTCTCTTGTCCCTCATGGTCTGGACCGCGAGGGGCCTTCCGAGGCCCCCCGTCTTGGCCGGTACTGCGGCACTCCTGCCCGCGGTGCTCCTCGTCTCGCTGCCGCTCGAGAATCTCCTCAACGTCTCGATCAAGAGCGACACGTTCTCGCTCGTCCCGCTCCTACGGCTGGCTTCGGTCCTGAACGGCGGGACTTACGACATGCGCATCCTGCTGATGCTCGGCGCGGCGGCGGCGGCCCTTGCGTTCCTCTGGCTGCCGGCACGCTTCGGTGCCTACGTCCTGCCGGCGGGTGTCGGCGTGTTCCTGGCGCTGACCTCGTACTCGGTCTTCGGAAGCGCGCGGTTCCAGGCGGTGGCGGCCCGCGCGGCGCCCGGCGTGGCGGATGCGAACTGGATCGACGACCGGGTCGGAACGGACGCCAAGGTCGTCTTCGTCAACGACCAAGGCCTGGACGGCGATCCACATTCGCTCTGGCAGACGGAGTTCTGGAACCGGAGCGTCCACCCGGTGCTGAATCTCTCCGTCCCACAGGACGTCCTCGGGCGTACGGCGACCCTCGACTCCGGCACGGGACGGATCACAGCCGTTGAGCCCGACGTCGCCCGCGACGCGCGAACCGCCGAGTACGCGGTCGCTCCCGCGACCCTCGAGCTCGCCGGACGCGTCTTGGCGCGTCCAGGTCGGCTAGTCCTCTACCGGCTCGAACAGCCGCTGCGGCTCGCCCGGGTCACGAGCGGGATCTATGCCGACGGTTGGACTGCCGACCGGGCCTCGCTCACGCAGTTCGCGACTCCCGGCGCCGATCCCGCTCTGCTCGTGATCCGTCTCCGGCGGCCGAGTATCGGGGTCCCGCTCGACCCGGCCCGGGTGACGATCACGATCGCCGGCGCCGCGCCGACAACCCTGGTGGTTCGGGAGAAGACGAAGGTCGTCACCATCCCCGTCCCTCGCCCGCCCTTCCACGTCGATCTCGGGGTCACCCCGACCTTCTCTCCGGCGGATCTTGGACTGTCGGCCGACGGCCGCCAGCTCGGCGTGCTCGTCTCCTTCGAGGTCGTGCGCCGATGAGAAACCCGGCCCGGAGGGCCCGAGCCCTCCTCAAGCGGACGTTCTCGACCGACGAGGAGCGCGGCGTGACGGCTGAGCACTGGGGAGAGGAGGCGCGGACGAAGGTCGAGGGCGACGAGTGGCAGGGGCTCTACTGGCAGTCCTACACGCTCACCCAGCGGCACATCAACGCGGCGATCGCGGGGGATCCGGACGAGAACTGGCTCCACTTCACTAAGCGGCGCTTCTTCAAGCGTCCGGTGGAGCTCGGGCTCAGCCTCGGCTGCGGCTACGGCGTCCTCGAGCGCGAGGCCGCGAAGCTCGACATCGCCCAGCGCTTCGACGCCTTCGACATCTCGCCGGAGGCGGTCGAGGTCGCGCGCGAGGAAGCCGAGCGGCAGGGCCTGGCCGACCGCATCGACTACGCCGCCGCCGACCTGAACGCGATCGAGCTCGCGCCCGACCGCTACGGGACGGTGTTCGCCATCCAGACCCTGCACCACATCGAGGCGCTCGAGCACCTGCTCGACCAGATCCGCGGCTCGCTCCGGAAAGACGGCCTCTTCGTGATCAACGAGTACGTTGGCCCGGCGCGCTTCCAGTTCCCCGACGAGCGCCTGCCGCTCATGAACCAGCTGCTGGCGGCGATCCCGGAGTCGCACCGGCGAAGCCTGCGGAACGGGCACGTCAAGCAAGAGGTTCTCCGCCCGAATGCGAAGGAGGTTCAGCGTGTCGACCCGTCCGAGTCGGTGCGCTCCGACGACATCATGGACCTCGTCGAGGAGCGCTTCGAGACCGTCTACCGGGCGGATTTCGGTGGCACACTGCTCCAGTTCGTGCTCTCGGACATCGTCGGCAACTTCGATCCCGCCGACCCGAAGGACGTGGCGCTGATCGACCTGATCTGCCTCTACGAGAAGACGCTGATCGAGCAGGGCGTCCTCCCGAGCGACTTCACGTACGTCGTCGCGAAGGCGCGCTAAAGGAGGGTTTGGCGAAACATGGACTGTGCCGCCGGGCCGCGTCGAAGACGGCCCTGCCGGCAAAGCCGCCAGGGCCTCTGAGTCGGCGTCGCAAGCGACGCCTCAGCGCCCCGAGGCCGGGTCCTCAGTCGCACCCAGGCTACGAGCCTGGGTGCTCCCTGCGTCCGCGCCCTCGGAACGACCATCGCGTCCCGGCGACGAGCAACGTTCCGCCAAACCCTCCTACCCGTCAGGCGGCTCGTTGAGCTGGGCCCAGAGCGCGGGGTCGAGCTGATGCTGCTCCGGGTAGACCGCCTCTCCGGGCTTGCCGTAGCGTGGGAAGACGAGCTTGTCGTAGACGACTTTGCCAAGCTCTCGGTCGGGCTCGGCGACGATGATCTCCGCTGAGGGGCGGGCCACGATCTTCAGGCCGGCACTCCGGACGAGCGGCGGCAGGGCCTGATGGTTCGGGACCCACCAGTTCGTCGGGTCGTTCTTGTACCGGTGCTCGACGAACGCAAGCCGGGGATAGTCCGGGTCGTCGAGCGCGCCCTCGGCTTCCGGCAGCTCGGGCAGCTGTTCGCCGGCAGGCCCGACGCTGTGCGATTGGAGGACGAACCGCTCCTTCGTCATCTCGGCGAGCCGGTCGAGCACGAGCCCCGGATACTTCAGGTGGTAGAAGAGGCCGAGGAAGAGGACGTAGTCGAAGCGCTCCTCTGTCGTCAGGCAGTACGTGTGGACGTCCGAATTCACGATGTCGAGCTCCACGCCGAACTGCTCAGCGGCGAATCGCGCCTGGTCGGTGAACTCCTTGAACGGCTCGACGAGCACAACGCGCTTTGCGCCACGGAGCATCATCTGGATCGCGAAGAAGCCCGAGTTCCCTCCGACGTCGAGCGCGGTCTTGCCGCTCAGGTCGGGCGGGAGGTAGGGCTCGAAGGCATTCCAGCGGTCGCGCGGGTCATAGGCAGGTGGCCTGCCGTCGCCGGTCCAGACGCCGTTCGGCAGCTCGAAGTGCTGGTACCACCAGCCAAGGGAGCGCATCTCCCGCTCGACCTCTTCGCGGCTCTTCGCCGCGTCGCGCCGAAAACGCCTCACGCGCGTTTCCGGAGGAACCCGCGCGGGTTGAACGTCATGAAGAACTTCTCGCGTGACGTGTCCACTTCGAGCCCGTCTGTCTCGGCTAGAAAGTCGTCGAGCGCCTCCCTCGGGCCCGGTCCGTGCTCGGGGAGCACGGGGTGGCCGTTCACGTTCGTGTCCTCGACGATCAGGTACGAGCTGGGGGTGACGAACCGGTTGTAGATGCGCAGCTCGTCGAGGACGTGGTCGCGCGAGTGGTCGGAGTCGAGGATCACGAGGACGCGCTCGTGGCCCTCGGCGAGCCGCTCGACCTCCTGGACGACCTCGTCCGCGGTGGACGATCCGGTGACGTAGGTGATGCGCGGGTGCGCGGGACGGCCCTCGATGGGGTGGATGTCGACCGTGACGACCTCGCCGCGCCCGACGAGATCCATCAGCGAGGCGAGGTAGTACGCACTCCCGCCGTGAGCCGTCCCGGTCTCGATGATCAGGTCCGGCTTAACCTCGTGGAGGATCTCCTGGTAGATCCAGAGGTCGAGCGGGCACTTCTGCGTGGGCACCCCGAGCCAGTACGTGTCCTTCCAGACCGAGGTGTCGTAGTAGAGGCGGTGGAACGCTTCGGTGACTCCTGGCTCAGCCACGCGCTGCTGCGAGCTCGTACGGAGCCCCGGCGAAGACGCCTTCCGGCGGCTGGACGCCGAGGTAGCTCATCGCGTCGGCGAGCGTCCTGCGGAACGTCGCGCGGTCGAACTTGTTGCGGGCGATGTCCACCACTCCGCGCTGGGCCCGTCGCCAGAGCTGCTCGTCCGTGTACAGCGCGTGGGTCAGCTCAGCCAGGTCGGCCGGCTCCTCGGCCACGAGCACCGAGCGCAGGCTTCCGAGCGGGAGGCCCTCGGCGCCGATGGCCGTCGTCACGAACGGCTGACCGGCCGCGATCGTGTCGAGCAGTTTGAGCTTGATCCCCGAGCCGTAGCGCATGGGGCTGACGTGGATGCGAGTCCGGGACAACCACTCGGCGGGATCCTCGACATAGCCGACGACGTTCACGCGCTCGCCGTGCGTGGCCTGAACCGCCGGAGTGGGATCTGCGCCGACGACGTGCAGGCGCAAGTCGGGCTCCTTCTCCCAGATGATGGGCATCACCTCGTTGACGAGATGGAGCAGCGCGTCCTCGTTCGGCGAGCCTGCCCCGGCGAGGAAGCCGCCGAAGAAGAGCAGGTCTTTGCGCTCCTGGAAGCCGGCCGCCTTCGGGACCGTCGCGACCCAGTTCGGCAGGACGAAGGTCGGCTTGCCGGTCGCGACCTCGTCGATGTAGTCGGCCTCCTCGTCCGAGACCGCGAAGATGACCTCTGACTGGTGCAGCGCGCCGAGCTCCGCCTGCCGCATCGCCGTCGCCTCCGCGCGCACCTGCGCAATCTCCGCCGAGTCCTCGAGGAAGCCGACCATCCGCTCGAGTCGCCGGAACGTGAGCGCCTCTGTGTCGAATGCCCGCAGCGCCTGCGGCTGGGTCAGCTGCAGGAGACCGCCGAAGCGCGCCAGATTCTGGCCTCGGCTCACGATTGCCACCGAGTAGTGGAACATCCGGCGCTCGAACCACTGCTGCCAGTCGACCGGTGGGGCGACGACCTCGATTCCACGGGCCAGCAGGGGCTCGGCGTAGCGCTCCGCCTCGGATCCGTCCGCGGCGGCGAGGGTGATCCGCGCGTCGGGCCAGAGCTCCACGAGCTCATGCAGCATCTTCGCCATGCGCGGGTCGCCGGAACCGCGGTCGTGGAAGGGCACCCTGTCGTCCATCACGAGAATGCGGTCGACGACCTCTGCGTCGCGCGCGGCAATGAGACGGGGTGAGCTCGTCGGCAGGTCGACGAGATTGGGTCGGAGCGAAAGCCGTCCGCTCCAGCGCCGGTAGAAGACCGCCCGATTCGTCTCCATGCGCCGGCGAGCCTGGTCGGAGGATCCGGAGCCGTGCCGCTCGTGCACGACTCTGGAGCGGGGCTCGTAGATCGTGCGCAGGCCGCGCTCCTTGAGCTTGAACGAGAGGTCGACGTCCTCGAAGTAGCCGATCCCGTAGGCGGGATCGAAGCCGTTCGAGTCCCAGAAGGACTGCCGCTCGATCAGCAGGCAGGCCGCCGATCCATAGTCGATCTCGCGCCGGAACCGGTGCGCGAACGCGTTCGGGCTCTCGCCCGCGCCGAGCGCATGGGGCCACCCGACCGAGTCGATCACCGACCCCGCCTCCTGAATCGTCCCGTGCGGGTTCAGGAACATCGGAACGACGGCGCCGGTGGTCGGATCCTCCTCGAGCGACTCGATCAGGGGCTCGAGCCAGCCGGGCTCGACGATCGCGTCCGAGTTCAGAAAGCAGAGGAAGCGGCCGCGCGCCTGCTCGGCGCCGAGATTTGAGCCACCGCCGAAGCCGACGTTCTCCTTGCTGAGGACGAGCGACGCGCCCTCGACCGCCTCGGTCAGCTTCTGGGCCGTATCGTCGGGCGAAGCGCTGTCGACGACGATGACCTCGTAGACCGGATCGGTGCGCTCGAGCAGCGCCTCGAGGGAGCGGCGGACGAGCGGCCAGTTCCCGTACGTGACCATGACGACCGAGACGAGCGGCTCGTCGACTGAGGGGAAGCGAAGCCCGCTCATCCCCGCAGGCGCTTCAGCATGCTGGTCGCTGCGCGCAGCGGAGCCGTGAGGCGCCAGGAGCGCGACCCGTAGACGAGCGCCTGGACTTGCGTGAGGCCCTCGGCGAAGGAGACGCGCTCGTTGATCAGGCGCTGCCCCTGGACCTCGTGCGCCCTGCGCACGGCTGCGATCTCGGCCCGCAGGCTCCCAACCTCTTCCCGAAGCGCCGGAAGCTCGGCTCGAAGCTGGCCCAGCTCCTCCCGAGCAGCGGCGACCTGCTCCGCAGCGTCTCGGTGCGGCCGGAGCTCCTCGAGCTCTTCGCGCAGCGTCCGGAGCTGGCTTGCCGGATCCGATACGAGCGCGCGAAGCACGAACTGGTACGTCGTCGTCTCCGGATCGGCCGAGAGCCACTCGCGCACCGCATCCGGGACGTTGGGGACGCTGATCTCCGTCGCGCCGACGTCGAATCGCTGGCGGAGCCAGTGGGTGATCACATAGCCGGTCTCCTCGAAGAGGTCCTGGATCGAGGCGCGGGTGAAGAAGCGGAGGTGGGTCTCGTCGAGGAGGCCTAGGTCGCGGTAACGGAACTCGCCGCCGAGCAGCGCGAGGCGGACGCTGCCGTGCGCGATGTTCGGGATCGAAGCGACGACGACGCCGTTCTCGGCGATGAACGGGCGGATCCGGCGCAAAACGTCGGCCGGCTCCTTCAGGTGCTCGAGGACGTCCGCGAAGAGGACGACGTCGAACTCCTCTCCGGCGAGCTCGACGGCGTAGTCGATCCTCTCGGCATCACCGACGATCACGCGCTCGCAGTGCTGCTCGGCGATCGCCGCCGCTTCGGGCGAGATCTCGATCCCGACGACTGTGCAGCCGAGCTTCGACTTCAGCACCTCGGACATGTACCCGGTCGCGCAGCCGAACTCGAGGACGCGCGTCGCGGGCGGCACGAGAGACACGATCTTGGTGTGCGTCGAGCCTGGATCCGCCTGGAACTCGGTGTACTTGAAGGCGTGGGGAGGCGTGGGGGCGGCCTTCTCGACTGCGATGGGCTCGTTTTCCATGGCGTTCCTGCGCTCGGAGATTATCGACTAGATGTTGCGTAATCGTTCGGGGTGCTTGCGCACAAACCTCGCTATCGAGCGCCAGTGCCAGAGGGTCTGTCGGGTCAGAAAGCGCCTGTCCGTAACGGCCGCGTGGGCGTGACGGACGGCAGCCTGCGGGACGAACCAGCGCTCCCAGCCTGCCTGCATGGCCCGGTAACAGAGGTCGATGTCCTCCCCGTAGAGGCGGTAACCCTCGTCGAAGCCGCCGAGCTCGTCGAGCATCTCGCGGCGCAGGAGGAGGAACGCGCCGAGCATCCAGTCTGACTCCACGGGCTCTTGGGGCCGTTCCTCGATCAGATAATGGCGGCGTTGCCGCTCCTGCGGCTTGAGCAGGATCCGCAGCGGCGTGCGCCGGACGACCGTGCCCGAGACCGTCGGGAAGCTCCGGCGGGAAGCCTGATGCGTCCCGTCGGAGTTGCGCAGGAGCGGCCCGACGATCCCGCAGCGGGCATGTTCCCGGGCGAAGTTGAGCAGGATCGCGACCGCTCCCGGCCTCGGCTCTGTGTCGGCGTTGGCGACGATGACGAACGGCGCCGTTGTCTCGGCGATTCCCCGGTTCGCGTTCGCCGCGAAGCCGCGGGCCGTCTCGTTGACGATCAGACGCGCGTCCACCCCCGGCGCGGGCGGGTTCGAGACGACGACGAGCTCGTCGACCTGAGGGCCGAGCGCCACGAGGCAGCGATCGAGCTCCGCGTGCGGCCCGTGGGTTACGACGACGGCTGCGACTTCCGGATTCACAGGAGCTCACGATAGGTCTCGAGGGTCAGCCGCGCGGTCTCGGCCCAGCTGAACTGCCGGGCGCGCTCCAGTCCTTTGGCGACGAGCCGGTCTCGATCCGCGAGGGCCCGCTCGATCCCGGCGGCGAGCGCGGCAGGATCGCCGGGCTCGACGAGCACCGCCGCGTCGCCGGCCACCTCGGGGACTGCCCCCGCGGCCGTCGCGACGACCGGCGTCCCCGAAGCCATCGCCTCGAGCACCGGCAGGCCGAAGCCCTCGTAGCGCGACGGGTAGACGAAGCAGGCCGCGCCGCGATAGAGCGCGGCGAGCTCGTCCAGGCTGACGTGTCCCGTCAGCTCCACGCGCCCGCCAAGGCCGAGCCGCTCGATGGCCGCGCGCAGCTCTCCGCCGCCGCGCTTCTCGGGCCCCGTCAGGACGAGCCGTAGGTCGCCGTTCGTGCGGGCGAGCGCCTCGAGCGCGGTCAGCGGATCCTTGCGCGGTTGGATCGCCCCGACGAAGAGCGCGTAGGGCGATCCGCCGTGCGTAGGACCTTCCGGCCTGAAGATCGGATCGACTCCGTATGGCGTGACGACGATCCGCCCTTCGTCGATGCCGTACCGCTCGACGAGATCGCGCTTCGTCCACTCCGAGCCCGTCAGGACGCGATCGGCTCGCCGCGTCGAGCGGGGGACAAACGTGCGGAAGAAGAACCTGTCGGTTCGGGACATCAGCTCGGGCATCAGCTCGAACGAGAGGTCGTGGACTGCGACCACGGCCTGACCTCGATAACCGGGCGGGATCACGTACAGGAAATGCGCGAGCGCGGGGTGGAGGCGGCGAAGCAGCAGCGGCAGCCTTACCGCCATGCGCAGTGGCTGGCTGCGCGCCTTCAGCTGCACGGGCTCGACTCCGCTGGGCACGAGCTCGGGGTGCCTCGTGATCGCCGCGAGCCGCTCTTGATCGGCGATCGGGACGAGCTCCCGCAGGAGGGCAGCCACGTAGCTCTCGTCTCCGGTCCGCCGCCGGCCGAGAACGTCGGCGTCGATCGCAACGAGCGGCTTCATCGTGCGAGCTCGCGATACAGGTCGACATGTGCCTGCACGGCTCGCTCCCAGCTGAAGTCGGCCGCCCGCCGGGCGCCCGCCCGTTGCGCACCCGCGGCAACCGCGTGCTGCAGTCCCTGGGCGATCGAATCGGGATCGAGCGGATCGACGTCGAACGCGATTCCCCGTGCAAATTCGCTGTACGGCCGCCCTGCGGGCGCGACCACCGGGCGAGCGCAGGCCATTGCCTCCAGCACCGGGAGGCCGAAACCCTCGTACAGCGAGACATAGGCGACCGCGGCCGCTCCCCGGTAGAGGCGCGCAAGCTCCTCGTCGTCGATGTTCCTGAGGCGACGTACGCGGTCGCCGTCGATGCTCACGCCACCCCAGCCCTCGCCGCCGACAACTCGCAGCTCGAGCCCTTCGAGGTTCGCCCTGCGGAAGCCCTCGAGGAGCCGCGGGAGATTCTTCCTCGGCTCGAACGTGGCGACGGCGAGGACGTAGTCGCCCTCGGCGGCGGGCCCATCGGCGGTGAAAGGTGGGCCTACGCCGTACGGGATCACGCGCATCTTGCTCTCGGGAACCTCAAGCAATTCCGTCACCTCGTCGCGTGAGAACTCGGACCCGACGACGATCGCGTCTGCGGCGCGCGCGACGCGGGGCAGAGCCACCGCGCTATATCTCCGCGTCCAGCGGTTGAAGGTCTCCGGGCGCCGGAGTACCGCGACGTCGTGAATCGTTATGACCAGTGGCACGCGGGAGGCGAAGGGGCCCCGCATCGTCGTGCAGTGGAGCACGTCGACCCGGTCGCGCCTCGCCGCCCGCGGAAGTGTCACCGGGTACCAGACCGCGTCCCGCGCGACCTTCCTCAGCCGGCCGGAACCGCCCAGCGAGTAGCGGCGGATCTCTAGCGATGAGTCGCGCTGGAGCCCGTCGAGGAGGTTGGTCAGGTACCGGGCGGTTCCAGCCTTCGTCAGGGCGAGCGGAGAGACGTCGAGGCCCACGCGGAGCACCGCCGAAGTGTCTCAGAGACCTGTAGTGAACCCGTGAAGCTGAGCCTCGCCGCACGCGCGCCACGTGAAGCGCTTGGCGTGCTCGAGGCCTTTGGCGACGAGAGTGTCGCGCTCGGCGAGGGCCCGCTCGATCCCCTCGGCGATCGCCTCCGGGCTCTTCGGGTCGACGCGCACGGCCGCATCGCCGGAGGCCTCGTCCAGCGACGGATGAGAGGAGGCGACGACAGGAGCTCCGCTCGCCATCGCCTCGACGATCGGGATCCCGAAGCCCTCGAAGAAGGACGGGTAGGCGAAGACGGCGGCGCCGCGGTAGAGCGACGGCAGGTCCTCGTCGCTCACGTGGCCGAGCGCGAGCAGGCTCAGCTCCGGCCTACGGGCGCGGACGAGCTCGACCGCCGGCGCGAGCGTCCCGTAGTTCTTCCGGGCATCGCCCGGGGCGAGCATGAGCACGTAGTCCCCGTCGTGCTGCGGCCCCTCGGGCATGAATCGCTCGTCCACGCCGGGGTAGGCGACGACGATGCGCTCGCGTGGGAAGCCGAGGCGCTCTGCGATGTCGTCCGCCGTGAACGAGGAGATGGTCACGATCACGTCGCAGGTGCGGGCCGCGTGCGCGTACTTGGCGAGGTTCTGCCGACGGGTCCGCGGATGCACCCACTCGGGGAAGCGGAGCGGGATGAGGTCGTGGACGATCGTCGAGCGGAGGCCTCCACGCTGTCGCGGGTACATCCAGTCCGAGAAGTGGAAGACGTCGAGTGCCCCGGCGAGCCGCTCCACCGGCGGAACGCCCAGACGGCTCCAGAGCGTGCGCCAGACGTGCGCCGAGGGAGGGAGCGTGACGAGGCGGCGCTCGACGGGAATCCCCGCGAGAGCCTCCTGGAGCCGTGCTCGGGAGAACATGCTGACGGCCGCGAAGGCGACGATCTCGTCTTCCGCCCCCGCCGCCTCGGCCAGCCCTTGCAGCGAACCGCGCAGGTAGTTACCGACCCCGGTGCGCGGGTGTGAGAGCGGCGTTGCGTCGACGACGATGCGCACGGAGGGTCACCTTAGACCGAGGAGGGCTTGGCGAAACGTGGCTGAGTCGCAGGGCCGCGCTGCTCGCCCCGAGGCGGCGTCCTCAGTCACATCCAGGCTGACTAGCCTGGATGCTCCCTGCGTCCTTGCCTCGGAACGACCATCGCACCCCTGCAACGAGCAACGTTCCGCCAATCCCTCCTACACTCCACGCCCGTGACGCTCTACGGCGACCTCTTCCGCTACGGCGATCTCTTCCGGAACCTCTTCCGGCGAGAGATGAGCGTGAAGTACCGCGGCTCGGTGCTCGGGCTGGGCTGGACGCTCGTGCTGCCGGTCGTCCTGATGGGCGTCTACACGGTCGTCTTCTCGGTGCTCCTGAAGGCGGTCGATATCCATCACTACCCGCTCTTCCTGCTCTCCGGCCTGGTTACCTGGGTCTTCTTCCAGGGCGCGATTCAGAGCTCGTGCACCAGCCTGCTGGGCCAGGCGAGCCTCGTGAAGCAGGTGCGGTTCCCGCGCCAGCTGCTGCCGTTCGCCGTCGTTGCGACGAACGCAGTCACCCTGCTCGTGATGCTCACAGTCATCATCCCGGTGAACCTGATCGTCATTCCGGAGACACGATCGACGTTCTGGGTCGCGATCCCGCTCGTGCTACCGCTCGTCGCGCTCGCCGGCAGCCTCGCGCTGGTGCTCGCATCGATAACGGTCATCTTCCGGGACGTCGAGCATCTCCTCACAGCAGTGCTGCTTCCCTGGTTCTTCCTGACGCCAGTCTTCTACACCTTCGACCTCCCCGGGATCGGCAGCCACCCCAAGCTCGTCGACGTCATCCACTACGGCAACCCCGTCACGCCGTTCGTCCTCGCCATTCGCGACCCGATCTTCTTCGGACGGTTCCCGCAGGTCGGCGACGTGGCGTACGTGATCGTCGCCGCTCTCGTTGCGCTGGCAGTTGCGGCGGCAGTGTTCCGGCGGGTTGACGACCAGCTCGCGGCCCATCTCTAACTGCCTTGACCACCCCTCTCCTCGTCAGAGCCGCGCGCCTGGAGCCGGTCGAACGGACTCCGGTCTGGTTCATGCGCCAGGCGGGGCGCTCGCTGCCTGGCTACCGCGAGATCCGCAAGCGCCACAACCTGTTCGAGGTCTGCCGGCGGCCGGAGCTCTGCGCCGAGGTGACCCTCGAGCCCGTGCGCGTGCACGGCGTCGACGCCGCGGTCATGTTCGCCGACATCATGCTGCCGATCCTCGGCATGGGGATCGAGGTGGAGCTCGTCGAGAACGTCGGGCCCGTGATCGACAAGCCGGTACGCACCCTCGCCGATGTCGAGGCGCTTCGGGTACCCGACCCGGAGGAGGCGGTGCCGTTCATCCTCGAGGCCGTTCGGCTCGTCCGCGCGGAGCTCGAGCCCGAGCGCGCGCTCGTCGGTTTCTGTGGCGGGCCGTTCACGGTCGCCGGCTACCTCGTCGAGGGGAAGCCAACGCGCGACTTCGTGGAGACGAAGCGCTGCATGTACGGATCGCCGGAGGTCTGGCACGGCCTGATGGAGAAGCTGACGGAGACCTCGATCGCGTATCTGCGGGCGAAGGTCGCCGCCGGCGCGGACGTCGTCCAGCTCTTCGACTCGTGGATCGGCGCGCTCTCGCGGGCAGACTACGAGGAGTTCGTCGCAACCTACTCGGCCCGCATCCTCGCGTCGGTCGACGCGCCGACCATCCACTTCGGGACCGGGACGGCGCACTTGCTCGAGGCGATGGCCGACGCGGGCGGAAACGTGATCGGGCTCGACTGGCGCGTCCCGCTCGACGAGGGCTGGCAGCGGGTCGGCTCCGACCGGGGCGTGCAGGGCAACCTCGACCCCGCGCTCTTGCTCGGGCCCTTCCAGCGGACGCGCGAAGCGGCGCTGCGGATTCTCGAGGCTGCCGGCGGCCGCCCCGGCCACATCTTCAACCTCGGCCACGGGGTGCTCCCCGAGACCGATCCCGCCGACCTCCGGCGTCTCGTCGAGCTCGTGCACGAGCAGACCGCGAAGGTCGCCGCGTGAAGCTCGCTGTCGTACTCATGGCGTACGGGAGCCCTTCCAGCGAGGAGGACGTACCGGCCTATCTCGCCGACGTGCGCGAGGGCAAGCCGATCTCGCACGGAGCCGTCGAGGAGCTGGCGGAGCGCTACAGACGGATCGGAGGGCGCTCGCCGCTCGACGACGCGACCGAGGCACAGCGGGCCGCGCTCGAGCAGGAGCTCGGCGCGCCGGTCTTCGTCGGGATGAAGCACTGGGAGCCGCGCATCGCAGACGCGGTCGAGCGGGCCCTTGCCGCCGGCGCCGAGACGATCGTCGGCATCGTGCTGGCGCCGCACTACTCGCGCCTGTCCGTCGAGGGCTATCGCGAGCGGCTCGTCGAAGCCCTGGCCGACCGGGCCGAGCTCCGCTTCGTCGAGAGCTGGCACGCGCACGACCCCTACCTCGAGGTGCTGGCCGACCGCGTGCGCGGCGAGGTCGGACACGTCGTCTTCACGGCGCACAGCCTCCCCGCCCGGATTCTCGAGTCCGGCGACCCGTACGAGGATCAACTGCTCGAGACCGCGCGGCTTGTCGCAGAGCGGGCAGGGCTCGAACGCTGGTCGTTCGCCTACCAGAGCGCGAGCTCGACGGGCGAGCCGTGGCTCGGCCCTGACTTGCTCGAGGAGCTCGACACGCTCGCGGCGGCCGGCGTCACGCGCGTCCTCGTCTGCCCGATCGGGTTCGTCTCCGACCACCTCGAGATTCTCTGGGACATCGACGTCGAGGCGCGGGAGCGGGCCGCGGCGCTCGGGCTCGACCTCGAGCGGATCGAGTCGCTGAACGACGATCCCGCGTTCATCCGCGGGCTGGCCGACCTGTCACGTGAGGTCGTTGGAGTACCCTCGAAGCCATGAAGGAAGGCGAGATCCTCGTCGAGAATGTCGGGCGCCGGTTCCGGGTCTACCCGAAGCGGAACATGACGCTGAAGGAGGCGATCGTCCGGCGGCGAGACCTGAAGCCGACGGATATCTGGGCGCTGCGTGAGGTGTCGCTGCACATCGAGCCCGGCAAGTCGATCGGCTTCGTCGGCCGCAACGGCTCGGGCAAGACGACGCTCCTCAGGCTGATCGCCGGCATCTTCGGGCCGACCACGGGGCGCGTCGAGGTCGGCGGCACCGTGGGTTCGCTGCTCGAGCTCGGCGCCGGTTTTCACCCCGACTTCACCGGCCGCGAGAACATCTACCTGAGCGGGTCGATCTACGGCCTCAAGCGGCGCGTGGTCAACGAGCGGCTCGACGAGATCGTCGACTTTGCGGAGCTCGATCGGTTCATCGACTTCCCGGTTCGCACCTACTCGGCCGGGATGCAGATGCGGCTCGGGTTCGCGATCGCGGTGCACGTGCAGGCGGACGTCCTTCTGCTGGACGAGGTGTTCGCCGTCGGGGACGAGGCGTTTCAGCGCAAGTGCGTGAGCAAGATCAACGAGTTCACCGGCCAGGGTGGCACTCTCTGTTTCGTGTCGCACGTGGCTTCAGCGGTCGAGCACCTCTGTGACCGGGCCGTGCTGCTTCGAGGCGGCCGGGTCGAGTACGACGGCGAGACCGAGGAGGCGCTGAGGCGCTACCACGCGCAACTCGCCGACGAGGAGGCGCCTCCCGAGATCGGCGCGGGGCTTCAGGAATGGGGCTCCGGCGAGGTGCGCGTCGCCGGCGTCGCGGTCGAAGGCGCCGACGGCGTGTCGCGCGACCAGTTCGTCTCAGGCGAGCCCGTCTCGGTCCGGTTCCTCATCGAGTCGGAGCGCTCGGTTCCGGCGCCGCGCCTCTCTCTGGAGCTGCGGGATCTCACCGGTGCCCTGCTCGGCGCGAGTCAGCAGGATCTCGGCGAGCTCGGCTGGGATGGCGAGCCCGGGATCGGGCAGATCCGGTTCGCCGTCGATCGCCTGCCGCTTGCAGAGGGCTCCTTCCAGCTCGGCGTCAGCATCGTCGACGCGGCCGGGTCGCATCGCTATCACCGCCTAGATCGCGCGGCGCAGTTTGTCGTCTCCGGCGCGGACGGTTCGCGCGGCCCGCTGCTCCTCGAGGGCGCGTGGTCGCTGGAGGGATCGCGGCGCCAGGTGGGAGCGGCATGAGCTCGAGAACCTGTCCCGACTGGCCACAGCTGACGGAGATCGCCCCCGACCTCCAGTTCAAGCACTACACCGTCGCCGAGGCAAAGCTCCCCGCGGACGCGTTCGTGCACCTGGAGGACGTTCCGACCGAAACGGTCGCGATCTGCGCCGATCTCGACAAGAACGTGTTCTACGACGAGCACACGGATCCGAGGGTGGCCGCGGCTCTGCGGGACAGCCACTGGTACGAGGTGCGCGAGTGGACGACGACCGGCCCGGGCACGGACGCGGACGCCTAGCCGGGCGCGAGAGAGCCCCAGCCATGCCGCTGCGTTTCAGTGACGAGTTCGAGCACGGATTCGCCTGGAGCCGGGAGGAAGACCGGCTCCAGCGGACTTCTCACGCCATCCGTGTTGAAGGACGCGTGTGGCTGACCGACGCGGTCGACGGCCCCGGCGTCGACGAGCGGATCCGCGCGCTGGGCGAGCCCGCAGGAGTCGTCCAGCTCGTCGATCGTCACAAGCGCGACGGCGCCACCGTCGCCGAGCGGCTCGGAATCGCACTCCACACGGTCCCGTTCACGGATGTCCCGGGCGCGCCGTTCGTCGTGCTGCCCCTCGTCCGACGCAGGTTCTGGCGGGAGACCGCTCTCTGGTTTCCGGAGCGGCGGATCCTCGTTTGCGGCGATGCTCTCGGCAGCCTCGGCTATTTCCGCGCGAGGAACGAGCCGTTCGGCGTCCATCCGTTGCTCCGTCTCTTCCCCCCGCGCCGCACGTTCGGCAGCCTCGAGCCGGAGCACATCCTCTTCGGCCACGGCGACGGCGCGCACGGACCGACGGCTGCGCCTGCGCTGCGGGAAGCGCTTGCTACGGCGCGCAGGCGCCTGCCACGCGCCCTGCTTCGGCGTTAGCTCAAGGCACCCCTTCCTCTGCCGGAATCCGGCCGAAAGGCCGCAGTGGCACGAGGGCGAGCAAACCGCTGAGCGCTACGAGTGAGGCGACGATGAACGCGCCGCCGTAGCCCCAGACCGCGGCGACTCCGCCGAGCGTGAACGCGCCGAGGCCGATCGCCACGTCCACGAACGCGCCGACGGTGCCGACCGTGGCGCTCCGCTCGGCCGTGGTCGTCGACTCCATCGCAAGGAGCACGGCCGAGGGGTACATGAGCGCCTGGCCCGCGGCGAAGACGACCGTCCCGGCGAGGAGACCGGTCGTCGTCTGCCAACCGCCAATCGTGGCGAGACCGGCCCCCAGGGTCAGGAACGAAAGCATGAGCATGCGGCCTGCGCCGAGCGCGTCGGGCAGCTTGCGGCCGAAGGCGCGAACGAGGCAGATGACGCCGCCGAAGAGCGCGAAGACGAGGCCGGGCCGATCGATGCCGAGATCCCGGCCATAGAGCGCGGCGAAAGTCACGAAGCCGCCGAAGCCGAGCAGGCCGAGCAGGACGAGGAGGCCGGGGAGGAGGGCCCCGCGCGGAGGCAGCCAGCTACTCGATGCTGTCTCATCCACGTGCGGCTTCGTCTCGTGGAAGGTCGAGATCAGCGCGACCGAGGACAGGACAAGCCCGGTGCTGACGAGCCAGACCGCCGCAAAGCGGTGGCCGCCGAGGACGAGGTCGGCGAGCACGGGCCCGATCGTCAGCCCGAGATACGAGGCGAGCGTGACGAGGCTCATCGCCTCTCCGCGGCGATCGTCGGGAGCGATGTCCGCGATCACTGTGTAAGCACCGACCACGAACGTCGCCTCGGCCGCGCCGGCGATCAGGCGCACGACGACGACCCCCGCGAGCCCGGGGCTCAGCGCCAGCGCGAGATAGCAAGCCGCCATCACACACGCGCCTGCGAGCAGGAGCGGGCGCCGCCCGCGCCGGTCCGCGAATCTCCCGGCCAGCGTCGAGAACATGATCGAGGTCAGGCTGGCGGCGCCCATGGCCACTCCGATCCCGACCGAGCCACGGTCGAGCACGTCCTTCGTGTAGAGCGGCAGCGCGAGGACGAGCATTCCGAACGAGGCGAACGCGCCGAGCGTGGCGAGCCAGATGCGGACGAAGGGCGCCGTCAGCAGATGAGAACGTTCAGCCTCCACCGCCGGATTGTCCCAGCAGCCGAGCTCGGCCGGCTTGTCAGGGAAGCCGCGGGCGCAGCGCGACGAAATACGGAGCTGTGACGCCGACGAGCCAGCGCGTCGTCTTCCAGGTCACCGCGAGGAAGAGCACGGCCGCGCCCGTAAGGATGAGCAGGGTCTGAGCGGCCAAGGCGAATCCCAACGCCTCCGACGCGCCGATTCCCGAGACGATGAGCAGCGTCGCGCCGGCTCCGACCTGGGTCGCCGCCCCGCCGAGCGCGATCGGCAGCGCAGCCGCTGCGGCGCCTGCGCAGAGGAACATCATCGCGAGCGGGAACGAGAAGCCGAGCCCGAGAGCCGCGAGCAGGAGCGTCAAGGCCGTCGCCCGCACAGCCCACGAGGAGGACACGAGCGCCCATGCCTCGACAGCGCTTCGGAACGGTGTCGCTCTCGGTGCGAGCCAGCGGACGATCCGGAACCGCATCAGCCGTTCGCTGCGGGAGACGTGAGGCAGAGCGACGACGATGCCTGCCGCCACAACCCCGCCTGCTCCGACCACTGCAAAACCGAAGCGAACCGCGACCGAGTTGCCCGGCCACGCAGCCGCGACGAAAGAAAACGGAGCAAGGGCGACGCTGTCGATCAGGCCGAGCGTCACGAGCGAGAGGCAGATCGTTCGCACGCCCGCGGGACAGCCCGGGAAGCGACGGACGATCGCGATCCGGATCAGCTCGTCGAATCGACCCGGAAGAACGAGGCCCATGAGCGTCGCGCCTCCGCCGGCGGCGGCCAGCGAGACCGGGCCTGGACGCTCTCGCACGTGGAAGAGCCGAGCCCAGCCGATCGCCTTGAGGAGGAAGGCGGCGAGAAAAAGGAGGCTGACCGAGACGAGCAGAACGGGACGTCCGTGCGTGAACGGCATCGGAGCGTTGCGGATGTGCAGCAGCGCGAGTCCGACCGCGACGACCCCGCCGACCACCGAGGCGACGGCAATGACTACATGTCCGGTTCTCGATGAAGCTGCGTGTCGGAGGTACGAGAGCGATCTCTGCGCTCGCCCTGGCCGGCGAACGCTCATAACCGCTCCTGACTCGACGACGCCTTCATGGTAGCCGTCGGGCTCGGAGGTTGGGCAAACTGTGTGAGATGGCACGGATCGGTCTTCTCCTGGCGCTGGCAGTCGGTCTTCTTGCATCCCCCGCTTCATCGGCAAATCAGGCGCGGATCGCAAGCCATTGCAGCGCAAGCGGGGACGTCTGTTACGGGATCTTCAAGGACCAGGCCGGCACCATCCGCTTCCGGCTGACCACGGCTGCCAAGTACTTCACGCGCTATCGGATCTGCGTCCGCCCGTTGGGACAGGTGGCGACGTGCAAGAGCTTCCCCGTCAAGAAGGTCGGCGCGAACTGGGGCGGCACGGTGATCTGGCAGCGGAACTTCCCCGTGCGGGGCCCGCGCCGCTATCAGGTGACATGGAAGCTCGGCGCGAACCGTCTCGGCCCGTCGCTCAGCTTCACCCTGCCGGCGCCTTAGCTATTCCGGGCGTACGTAGCGCGGATCGAGGTTGGCGGCAACGAGGAACAGCGCCTCGTGCACGGTCTTGCGGGTCTTCTCGTCGAGCGGCTCGAGGATCGACTCCTCGAGCTCCCTGACGGTCGATCGCAGCCTTACCAGTTGACGCTTTCCGGCTGCGGTGATCGAGACCGCATGGCGGCGCCGGTCGTGCGGGTCGCGCTTGCGTTCGACGAGGCCGTTCTTCTCGAGCGTGTCGAGGACGCCAACGAGTTGGCTTCGGTCGACGCCCAGCGAATCCGCGATCGCTGCCTGCGTCTCCTGTGCCGCTTCGCCGAGCATCGCCAGGACGCTGTACTCGTAGCCTCCGCAGCCGGCCTGCCCGAGCTCTTCGATCACGCGCATCTTGATCGCCATGCCCACCCGCGCCAGCAGAAACGCCGTGCTCGACACGAGCTCCTTGGGGAGGCAGGGCTTGATCGGCGATTCGAGTTGTGTGAGGGCTGGAGTGCTCATCGTCACTTAGTGTAGCGCACGACCATGATGTGATGTGTATATTGTGGAAGTACTCAACGATTGGAGCAACCGATGAGCTTTCTGGAAAATCGTAGACGCTGGCTCGGACTGGCAGTCATCGTCATCGCACAGTTCATGGTCGTGCTCGACGTCGCAATCGTGAACGTCGCGCTCCCGTCCATCAAGACGGACCTCAACTTCAGCCAGGAGGGCCTGCAGTGGATCGTCACCGCGTACGCGATCATCTTTGGAGGCGTGCTGCTACTGGGAGGCCGGCTCGCCGATCTCTTGGGTCGGCGCCGTCTCTTCATCGCGGGTGTGGCTCTCTTCACAATCGCGTCGCTGCTCGACGGCCTGGCGTGGTCGGAGGGGTCGCTGATCGCCTTCCGCGCGCTCCAGGGCCTCGGCGCGGCGCTTCTCTCCCCCGCGGCGCTCTCGATCCTGACGACGACGTTCGCGGAAGGACGCGAGCGGAATCTCGCGCTCGGCATCTGGGGAGCGGTCTCGGGTAGCGGCGCCGCCGCAGGCGTGCTCCTCGGCGGTGCGCTGACCAGCGCGTTCAGCTGGTCCTGGATCTTCTTCGTCAACCTCCCCGTCGGAGTCCTCCTCCTGGGGCTCACGCCGTTCCTCCTTCGGGAGAGCCGAGCCGACCTGGATCACAGGCACTTCGATACCGCCGGCGCCGCGTCGATCACAGGAGGGTTGATGCTCCTCGTCTACGCGATGACGCGCGCAACCCAGCACGGGTGGGTGACCGTCGAGACAATCGGCCTCCTCGCGGCCTCGATGGCGCTCGTCGTCGGATTCGTCGTCATCGAGCTCCGCTCGAAAGCGCCGCTCCTGCCGATGAGGATCTTCCGCCTCCGGACGCTGTCCGCGTCGAATATCAGTGGGTTCCTGCTCGCCGGGTCGCTGTTCTCGCAGTTCTTCCTGCTCACCCTGTACATGCAGCAGGTGCTGCACTACTCGGCGCTCAAGACCGGTGTGGCGTACATCGCGCTGACGCTCACCGTCATCGTCGTTGCCGGAGTGGCGCAGGCGCTCACGACCCGGTTCGGGGTTCGTCGGCTCCTAACTGCCGGGATGGTGCTCTCGGGCGCGTCGATCGTCCTCTACGCCCAGCTTCCGGTGCACGGGCATTACTTCTGGAACCTCTTCCCGGCGTTCCTCCTCAGCGGGCTCGGGCTCGCCCTCGCGTTCGTCCCGATGTCGATCGGCGCATTGGCGGGCGTGCGCCACTCCGATGCCGGCGTGGCGTCAGGGTTGATCAACACGAGCCAGCAGATCGGGGGCGCGATCGGAGTCGCGGTCGCGACGACCATCGCAACGACGTTCACGACCCACTATGTCAACGCGCATCCCGGCTCGAGCCCGCTCGGGGCCAGTGCC
Source organism: Actinomycetota bacterium (assembly GCA_038040395.1). GTDB lineage: Bacteria > Actinomycetota > Thermoleophilia > Gaiellales > Gaiellaceae > VAXT01. Next base: position 22,499 of record JBBPIJ010000004.1, on the reverse strand, counting down.
CTGACGCACGGCTTCACGATCGCGTTCTACGCCCTCGCGGGAATCGCAGCCGTGGGCGCGCTCGTGGCGGCCCTGCTGACGGAGTCGGCGCCACCGGTCGCCGCCGAGGAGCCCGTCGTCCTGTTGGAGGCAGCGTGAACGCCGTGGAGTACGACCGAGGCACCCACGAGATCAACGACGTCTTGACGCAGCTGAAGGGTCTCGTGCTGGTTCAGCCCATCCTCGAGGCGAGAGGAGTGAGCAACGAGGAGCTCCAGCGGCACACGGAGGAGATCGATCGGGTTCGCGCCCGGCTCGCGGAGCTCGTACGAAGCTCAGGCGGCGGTGTCGACAGCGCCGCCGCCTGAGCCGAGGCGAAAGCGGAGCGCAACGGCGATCGTCGTCACGCAGACGGTGAACGCGACCGCGTTCGGGACGACGAGGAACCAGTTGTCGATCGTGAGCCCGTAGGCGACCCAGAGCGTGAAGCCGACGAGCAGCACCCAGAAGTAGAAGATCGAGACCTCCCGCGACGAGCGATGGTGGAGCATCTTGCGGATCTGGAGCCCCGGCGAGATCGCCATCAGGACTCCCCAGGCCGCGGCCGAGGTCGCGAGGACGGTCTCCATCGGTCTCGCTCTTCTTCCTTGGTCGATGATCCCCTTGAGATGAAGCTCCGGTTCCGACCGATGGAGGAGGGCGACCTACGGCTGCTGCACGAGTGGCTGCAGCGGCCTCACGTGCGGCGCTGGTGGAAGGACCGAGAGACCTATGACGAGATCGTGGAGCACTACTTGCCGTCGATCGAAGGAACGGATCCGACCGACCTGTACCTCGCGGTTCTCGACGAGCAGCCAATCAGCTTTGTCCAGACCTATCTGGTCTCCGACTATCCCGACTACGCGGCGCTGATCGGAGAGGGTGAGGGCGTTGCCGGAGTCGATCTCCTGATCGGCGACGAGGAGCTGACCGGGCAAGGCATCGGCAGTGAGATCCTGCGGCGCTTCGTGGACGAGATCGTGTTCGCCTTACCGTCGACGACGAGCTGCGTCGCTGACCCCGATGTTCAGAACGTCGCGTCGATCCGCGCCTTCGAGAAGGCCGGCTTCAGCGTCGTCAAGGAGTTCGTCGATCCCGAGGACGGACAAACCCACGCGCTCGTGCGGCGTGAGCGCGCCGATTCCGCCGACGCGACCTAAAGCCTTCGCCTCCGGTTGCATCCGCCCCACCCAGCGACCTATCCTCGCCCATCGTGTCGCGTTCCGACCTGCGTACCAGCGTCGCAGCAATCCTTGCCGGCGCGCTGATCTTCGCCGGCCACGGCGGAGAGCTCGTGTTCGGCTCACCCTCGGACCTCGTGGACGGCGTCTTCGTGGGGCTCTGGAGCGCGGGCGTCCTGGCGCTTGGGGTGGCGCTCTGGGGATTGCGGCGTGTGATCACGGGCACGCGGCTCGGGCGCATTGGCATGCGGCTCGCACTTGTCGGACTCGGCCTCCTCGCACTGTTCGCGATCCAGGTCGTAGTCGAGCTCATCCGAACAGGCGAGATACCGGAGAACTTCATCCTGTTTGCCCTTGGCTTCCTGCTCATCCTCGTTGGGCAGCTGCTCTTCGCACGCGATCTGCGTCCAACGCTCGGTCGTGCGTGGCTCTTGCCGATTGCGGCGGTGGCCGGGCTTCTCGTGGCCCTTACCGCCGGAGACAACCCGATCCACGACGCGGGGCTCGTCGTGTTCGAGGCTGCGTGGGTGACGCTTGGTGTCGCGCTGCTGCGAGTGAAGCGGCGGGGCGGTCGGCCGCATACCGCCCTCGCGATGGTTTGAAGAGCAGGCGGATCTAGTCGCCTTCGGACAAGGTTCCGCCCCACGAGGCGGGGTCGACGTCGGCGGTCGACTGAGAGAACGTCCAGTGGTGGCCGCCGATGTCCTTGGCCGTGTACTGCCGTTCTCCGTACGGATAGTCGGTCGGCGGCTGCAGGATCAGCGCGTCGTGGCTCGCTGCTCGCTGGTGATGGCTGTCGGCCTCCTCAACGCGCACGAGGACGGAGCTCGCCGAGGCGTCGTCGCCCCGCTCGACCACGATCACGGCTCCGTCGCCGAAGACGAGCTGCGCCCGGTGATTGCCGATGCGAAGTCGCTCCGTGAATCCGAAGGCGCGGCAGAGCCAGTCGCTCGCCTCGCCCACGTCGTCGTACGGGAGCTCGGGAATGACCTGAGCGTTCGGCACGGACCGATTGGAAATCACGGCCGGAGTTCTAACGAAAACCCCGGGCGAGCTCCGAGTGCACGTTGTCACAGAATGGGCACACGTAGGCCTTGACAAGAAACGGACTCCGACACCTGCTCGTCGCGTTAAGGTCGAGGCATGGCGTTCCGGGACGCGTTTCCTATCTTCCACACGGCCGACCTACCGCGGGCGGTTGCGTTTTACCGCGAGCACCTGCGGTTCCAGGAGCGGTATCGGTTTCCTGACGAGGGGAAGTCGTCCTTTGTCTTGGTCGGACTCGGGTCGTTCTCACTCGGCCTCACCCTTGTCGACGAAGTCGAGCCGCCCGGTCGGGCCTCGCTCTGGCTCTATTGCGACGACGTCGATGCCGAGGTAGCCCGCCTGCGCGAGGTGGACGTCTCCGTGGTGAGCGAGCCGGCGGACGAGGAGTGGGGGGAGCGGGTGGCGACCGTCGTTGACCCCGACGGGAACGCGATCTACATCGGTCAGCGCTCGACGGGTTGAGGAGCCGACCGGATCAGGGGTGTCGATCGGCCGTCTAGCGATAGCCGCACTCGTCATCCCCGCTTACGCCGTCGCGACGGCGGTGTTCCTGGTCTTCCTCGTCGCGCTCGGCATCGTGCTCGGCGCCCGCGTCGTTGAGGCGGTCAGCGACTACGGTCATTCCTATTCGATGGTCATGACGCAGCGGTGCCTCGAAGCACGTGGCCGCACCGTGGAGCGTCGCCCGGCCGGCCGTGATTGGGGAGAGCTCGAGGTCACGTTCCGGGGCGGTGGGGTCAGCGAGTGGACGTCGCTGTGGTTCGCGCCGACGCCCCAGGATGCCAAGCACGGCGAGGTCTCGGACAGTGAGCGCAGCCCACGCCGGGGCAACGTCCTCTTCAATGGGCCTCGCGATCCGGCGATCGACGAGTGCCTGGACCGGTCTCGAAGGGACGAGTAACCCGGGAGGCGCTAAGCGGCGAGCGAGCCGCCCAGGCCGACGATCCTCAACGGGCTACTGCTCGTACCGCTCGACGACCTCGGGATCGCGGACCTTGGCCGAGTCCGGCTCGAAGCCGGCCTCGCGGAGCGCACGGCGCTGGCGGAGAAGATCCCAGCACTGGTCGAGGGAGACCTTGATCGACTCGAGTCGCCCGTGCTCGGTCTCGCTCAGCCCTCCGCCGACGCCGCGCTCGTAGAGCTCGTGCTCTTCGGCGACGAGTTTCTCGATGTTGCCGTGGATCTGCTCGTCTTCCATCGGAACCTCCGGAGTCATCGTGTCACGGCACGGGCCTCATGGTCGCGGTAGCTCGCAGCGACGAGATCCTCGTGCTCGGGGTGGCCGTTGATGTACTGCGCTATGAAGGGGCAGAGCGGAACGACCTCCAGGCCCTGTCGACGCGCGTCTTCGAGCGCCGCCGCCGCCAGACGGCTGCCGAAGCCGCGTCCCGCACACGCTTCGTCGACTTCGGTGTGCGTGAACGCGATCCGGTTCCCTCGACGGTGGTACGCGGCGGCTCCGATCACGCGCTCGTCGAGTCGCAGCTCGTAGCGTGAAGCGTCGGAACGTCGACGACGAGCGCCTCATCCGGCGTCGCAGTAACCGGCTCCGCCGGTTCGCTCGGTTGGAAGAACTCGACGAGCTGCCCGGCCGCATCGGATTCGCGTGCGTCGTGATGATCGCGGAAGCGCTGCCGGTGGGCCTCGGCGTACTCCCCGGACTCCAGCTCGCGCAGGTACCCGTAGATCGCGCGCGTGCCGTGGAAGAAGCGACCGTCCTCCGTTTCGAGCGTCGGGATCTGGTCCGTCCCGGCGACCGCGCGCAGACCGTCTCTCTCCACGGGCCAGGGCTCGACCTGGCGAGCGACGAAGTCGAGGCCGAGCTCGGTGAGGATCTCGCGCACAGCTGAGGAGAACGGGCACCACTCGGCCTGGTACAGCGTCAGCATTCGTCAGCCCTCGAAGCCGTTCGTCTTGTGCGTGCCGTCGCAGAACGGCTTGTTGCTCGAACCGCCGCACCGGCAGAGCGCGGCCCGCTCGCCCTCGTAGAGGACGTTTCCCTCGTCGTCGAGGATGCGGACGCCGCCTGTTATGAGCAACGGCCCCTGCGGCGATGCCCGAATCTCCAAATGCTGCTGCTGCGCTGCCACGGGAGCGCCCAGCCGCCGCGAGCGGAGCGCCCCCGAAGGGCAGCGTCGGACAGTCGCTTCGACCTCGTCGGCCGATGCGGCGTCGACCTTGATCCACGGTCGGCCCTCTTTGTCGAACACCTGCGGCAGCGACCGGACGCAGTTGAGCGAGTGGTAGCAGAGGCGCGGCTCCCACTCGACCACGATCTCCTCGGTCGCGTACTCCTTGACCACGGGCCGCTTGTTGACCGGCATCAGAGGGCGATCACGTTCCTCTCAGTGCGCCTGACCGGCCGTGACCGGTGTCGTCGCGTTCGCGGCGGCCCAGCCGAGGGCGTAGTCGGCGACCTCTTCCCAGCCGGGTGCGCCCGGGAAGTGCGGCCGGCCCGGGAACTCCTTGAACTCGACCGCCTTCGCCGTGTACTTCTCCGCGTTGTGGCGGGCCACCTTCGGCGGGATGATGTGGTCGTTCTCGAACGCGATGAAGAGCATCGGCGCCCGGTTCTCGTTCTCGAAGTTGACGGCCATCGCCGCGTGGCGCATGAAGTTCGCGAACGCCCCTTCCTTGAGGACCTCGGTAGGCCCCGGCACGGCGTAGCGCCCCCGGATCTGGTCCGACTCCTCCTGGCTGAGGGTGTTCGCGAACGCGTAGTGGAACTGCTTCTCGTTCAGCCCGCCGTACTTCCTGAACGGGTGGCTGAGCAGCGGCGCCGTTGCTTTGATCGTCGAGAGGGGCTGGTCGCGCACACCCTTGACGGTCGCCGGTGCGACGCCGACGCCTGCCGCGCCCACGCCACGGTCGAGCAGGATCTGCGTAAAGCCTCCGCCGAACGAGTGGCCCATGATGATCGGCGGGCTGTCGAGCTCGCGGATGATGTTCTCGTAGTGGTCGACGATCGTGTCGACGTCGAGGTTCTCGAGCGGCGACGGATCGGCGTTCAGGGCTTCGACCTCGACCTCCATCCCCGGCCAGGCCGGCGTGAGGACGGTGTACCCCTTGCTCCTGTAGCGCTCAGCCCAGTGTTCCCAGCTGCGCGGCGTCATCCAGAGCCCGTGGATCAGGACGATCGTCCCGGCTCCGGTCGGATCGGTGCTGGCGGCGTTCATTGCGGCTCCTTACTCCCCCCGAGACTGGCCTGCTGTCTCACGCAGGCGTTACGTGACAGGTCAACGAAGTTGCGGCGTGGCTATTCCCAGACTGCGCCTAGCATCAGCTCTACATGGCGGCGACCAAGACCGTAGGCGTCCTTCTCATCGCGGCGGCCATGCTCGTGGGGTGCCGCGAGAATGAACAGTCCGCAGCCGAGAAGGCCGCCATGAATGCCAGGTTCGCCGAGCTCGACTACGCGATCTCGAACATGACCCTCAGCGCGCCGCCGTATCAGGAGAACCTCGAACCGTTGACCGACCAGTACGTGGAGGCCATCCGCAAGTACGCCGATGACCTTGGCGACGGCGAGGTCAATCGGCGCCTGGCGGAGAAGGCGGCTGAGCTCGCGCCGTTTTGCCTGCCCTGCGCGGACGTTCTCGATCGCGAGCGCGAGAACCACTAGCGGCCTTGGCGTCGAGCTCGAGTTCGAAGTCCGCTCGGAGCGCCGCCTTCATTTCAGCGTCTTCTAATCAGAGAAATCGCAGAACGCAATTTCGTCTGGCTGAAGGTCGTGACCCCCAAGATCAAAGACGATCGAGAGTTTCTCGGCGGGCGTATCCGGCAAGAAGGCAGCGGCGACTCTGATGAGCCAATCTGCTGGGACCGTCATCTCACCGGGCCAAAGTCGCTGACTGATCGCCACGGTCAACATAGGAGGGTCGTTGTCCTCGTAGACAAGACGCACTCCAATTCGTTCGCCGATGACACCAATTTGAATCTCTCCAGGACTTTGTCGAGCGGCCGAGACCAGATTCGGAACGTCTTCAAGGAGGCTCCGAGCAAGGGTCGGAACCTGTGACCGAATGTACGCGACCATGTCTTGCTTGTCAGGCAAGAGCCGCCCCGCAGCCTTGAGTTCGCCGAAGTACTCATAGGCATCGTCTTGAGCACCTTCGCGGTGATAACCCACTGCGAGTAGCCAGATCACTCCAGGTTCTTGGTGGTGCCAGGTCGCAGCCCGATACCGACCGACATGAAGCGAGAAGGCAACTACGCCCGGCAGAAGCGACCGGATGGGTTCTTGGCCAGCCGACTGAACCTCAGCGCGCCGATCCCGAAATGCGGCGGCGACCTCATTTGCGTCGGCTAGTTCGTCGATCGTTAGATCGACGCTCTCTGGGTTCAGCCCAAGGTCTTCGGTGAGGCAGCGCTTTGTGACACGAGGGATGAAGTCGCCACTATTTCTCGCACCACTCGCCACAGTAGGAGAACCCTACGTTGCCGCTTGGATGAATTTCAGTTGTCGGCAGGCAGCGTTGCCAAGAGCTCGTCCGCTTGTGCTTCAGCAGACGCGGACAGCTGGGCAGTCAGAGCCTCAAGATCGCCTGAAGCAACAGCCCTTTGCGTTTCACTAAAAACAGTCGAAAGCTGGTCACGATGGGCCACAAGGTACTCAGCAAGCGCCGCATGAAAGACTTCCTGAGGTGAGCGCTGCTGAAGCTCGGCCAGCAGACGTAGTGGCGCGTGATCAGTCTCAAAAATTCGTACGGGCTTTGTGCGAACAGCCATGGGCGATGACCTCCTTTGTCCGCGTCACACTGTAACGCAGTAACACAATGTACGCAAGGTATCGGACGCCAGGCCTGATTCCTTTAGGTCTTACAGAAATTTAAGTTGGACGCGAATGGCCCGGTTCGACTCCAAAGCTTCAGGTTAGGCTCTGGAGCTAACAAAGTCGCCGTGACCAAGTTCTGCACAGGCGGGGCAGCCAGAGGAAGGTGGGGGAAGGGCCGCTCGACTCATCGTCCCGCCTCGGCCATCGTAGAGCCACCATCCAGAACCTCGCGCGCCGTTCGCGTAGCCAGTGATGAAGTCGAGTACTGCGTTTGAGGCCTCGGAGGCGAGAACGCCGTTCATAGAAACGACCTGTGGTTCGCCTGTTGCTTCTTCGTTGATCTCGTACTCCGGCGGTCTAGCTTCTCGTTCTCGTGCAAGCACCTGGTCCGCGAGGAGTGGCGTACATCGAAGACATGGCGAATCTGCGGTCACGACGATGAGCTGGCCGTGTGCTGACTGGAGATGCTCGCCATCCGTTCGAACGTTGATTCCGATATCGATCAGCGGGAGAAGATGACGCCGGCAGAACGCGTTGATTTGCTCTCGGGCTCCGAACGTATCGACAGCGGCTACGACTAGATCGGCTCGCTTGAGGGCCTCAAGGGCGGGGCGAGACGGCACGCGCGCCCGAATCTCCTCTACTTGAACTGCTGGATCAATCGTCTCGACCATTCGGCGCATGACGGCTGTCTTGAACGACGTCCCGACATCAGCCGGGGTCGTCCCAACCATCCGACCGAGTTGCACCTCCTCCACGAGCTGGTCGTCGATGACGATGAGGCCGCCGACGCCCTGATGAGCAATCTGTTGGCACACGTGTGACCCGCCACCTGAAACTCCAACGACGGCGATAGTTGCACTCTTCAACCTAGCTTCGCTCTTTGGGCCGATCGCGCGAGACTGGCGATCAAGGCGCGGTCGCGGACATGGTGGGCTCAGGTCTGCTGTGGGTCGCAGGTCTCGAAGAGGCGAGTCGACTACGCGAAGTCGATCGAATCTGCCGGACGCGTGGCCGTTGAACCAAAAGGCTCCTTCAGCGCTGTTCTTGCCAAGAACGAGCATGCCCGAGACCCTTCCGGCCAAGAGGCGGCTCGCACCAGGAAAGAGGCGATCTGCGTTTCGCCAATCATCCGGAGAGAACCTAGGCCGCTTTGAGCCGATGTGGGCGTGGACCAACACGATGGAGGCGCCAAGATCGTCTGCGCGGGCCACCATCGTCGCGTTAAACGAGGCATCCCAGGCGAGGACGGAGTTCGGTCCGTTCCGTTCGCTTACTGCGTCCTCGGGGATGGGATGCCATTCACGTGCGAGCAAGACGTATGCGTGGTCGGTTGCAGCATGTCCGCAAAGAAGGAAGCCGGCTTCTTCGCCGCGGCGCGTGTTTTCGACGTGCGTCTTCACCGAGGAAAACAGAGACGGGGCGATGTTTAGTCGAATCAGACGCTTGTCTTTGCCGACTTGGTCGCCCTCATTCATGTCGGCTCGCGGAATCGATTGAGCCAGGCTTGGACTGCGCGCACTGGACTCACTGGCGTTACAGGCCAGGGAAACGAAAAGCTGAAGGAGCGCCACGTGTCGCCCAGAACGAGTTGCTCACTATTGCTTCTTGGCGCGTGCCCCTCTTCGTTCGCTACAGCGGGATCAATCCAAAACAGAGGCCGCTCCTGGGGCCAATTGGCAAAGCAGACAAGGGCTCTAGCTGGACAGGGGCGCCACGGCGGAAGCAGCTGGACTCTTGGAAGAAGAACATGCAACGGTTGGTTCGGATCAGGTGTGACGTTCTCGGCCTGACCAAATGCCTTTCCTAGTTGTTCGGTGACGTTGAGCCGAGTGTTCTCGTCCACCTCAGCTGACCCCGCCGCCGCCAATCGCTTCGTAATGCTGGCCCGATTTGACGTCGATCGTCTCGTCGTCTGCCAAAACGCGACGCTCAAGGCCATGCACCAGGTAGAGAACATCGGCTGGGTCAACTCCAAGCTCCTGCTTAAGCACTCGGACAAGCGTCGGCCCGGCGGGAACCTCTTTCTCTTCTGTCCCGAGCTTGACGTGCGCAATCTTCTGGCGCTTCTCGGTGGTGGGCATCTAAACCTCCGTCGTAGTGGATGAGCCGGCCTTTTTCCAGCTCCTACCTATGTACGACCGAGGGTTACGCCAGGCGCCCGAGCAGCCGCGCGTCCTTCGCTGCGATGAAGATGACCTCCTTGCTCACCTGGTACTTCTCAGCGAGTGAGGCTGAGGTATGTCCTGTCGCAAGATCTCGCGCTAGCCAGGCTCCAGGAGCAAGAAGTGCGCCGGCAAAGATGTTGGCCTGCTTCTCCGCGACGTCACTTTCGCCGTGACGATGCTTAAGAAGGTGATGCCCTAGCTCATGGGCGATACTGAAGCGCTGTCTGGTTCTTGGCTGGCCGCTCGCTAGTTCAATAACTCTGCCGCCGTCGACTACGCGGAGCTTGGCGTCGACTCCCCGAGGAAGCGCTTTAGTCTCGACTTGGAAACCAAGACGAGAGGCGAGACGTTCGACAGGAACGGGAGCGTCGGCGATTCCGAACCGCTTGAGGGTCTGGAGCGCGAACTTGCGACAGAAGGCCGCGCGTACGTCTTCGTCTAGTCGGTCGCCGGGTCGTCCGACGTCCCAGCCATTAGGTTCTTCCATTCGTCAACGACCTCCTCGACGAACGCGTTAGCAACCCGTTCAGCGCGCCACGGCTCTCGGTCGAGAGCTTCCCCCAAAAGTGCGTCGCTTCGTCTGCTTCCACTAAGTCCCGTAGTTCGGCCCCATGTCTCTCCTTCGACGGGCCGCTCGAAGAGAACAGTGCTGGCGACTAGCTGAAATAGAAGATCTCGCCAGTCGCTGGGATCGAATTCAACTCGCCAGAGAACCCGGGCGAAGACCTCCGGTGACAGCGCGATGGGGTCCGCCTGGCCCTGAAGCAGTTCTCGAAGCAGAGGCTCGTTCTCCGGGGCATCTTCAATGAGTTCCTCGAGGCCCCACCCGGCTCGCTCGCCCGCTTCAAGGACTCGCAACGCGAATAGCTCAGCCGTTGCACGGCTGGCACGCACGAGAACCTCATCTCGGAGATAGGCAGGAACGGGTTCGGGAACCGCCTCGTCGGCAGCGTCAGGCGGCTTGGCCGCACTATCGCGGAACGCTTTCCGCAACAAGTGCTCCAATTGATCATCTGCGTCCCGCGACATCGTTACCACCTCCCTCATGTGGTCTCGAACCCCTCCTCGAAGAGCACTGACTTGAAACGTGCCCGGGCATCGTGCGCGGCTTTCTTTGCCGCAGCCTCGCTGATTTGGAGCCTGGTCGCGACTTCCTTGTTGGAGCAGCCCTCAACGTGACGCCACTGAAGGACGTCATGGTCACGTGGACTCAAGCGGGCGAGCGCCCGGACGATTGGGCTTTCGGGGTCGGGCTCGGTAGCGCTGGGGTGCACACGAGCCGCGAGCTCCTCTGGAAGTCGGGATTCTCCTCGCGCCCTGGCTGCTTCGGCGAGACGCCATTTCCCCCACCTTGTCAGATAGGCGAGGATATCTCCTCCCCTAGCTCTGAGTCCCGCCCTATAGGAGGGGTCAACTAACTGCAGAAGGGACTCGTTGAAGACGTAGTCCACGTCAAGGTCTCCGTAGTTGCGGTTCGAGGCATACCGTCTAAGCCGAGCGATCAGGTGGGCCCCGTGCTTGTCGACGACTTCCCGGAGACCTCCTTCGGGATCCACAGCCAGTCGCCGTAGCAGTTCCTCATCGGTATGGACTTGACTTCCGATTTTTCGCGGCCCCTTTTGAGTGGACCCTTCAACCTGATACGCGCGAGGGTTACATCGGCCCTCAGGCTATGAGCAGCCGGTGTTTGTTCCGCAATCTCGACAGGTGTAACAGGAACCCGTGCGGATCATCCGGCCTCCGCACTTCGCGCACTCGACTGCGTCTTCCCACGCGTTGAACAGGGCTGTTTGGCCCGGGGGTGGCGCTTCCAGCGGGGCTGCCGGGGCTTCCGTCGTGCCTGAGCCGCCGCCGTTGTAGCGCTCCGCCATCCGCGCCTTCACCTCGGGGGAGAGGATCCCGATCTCCTCCTGCTGGTCGGTGGTGAGGAACTTCTTGCCCATCCAGCGGAAGATGTAGTCGACGATCGATTTCGCGACTCGGATGTCCGCATCGTTTGTCTGGCCGCTCGGCTCGAAGCGCATGTGCGCGAACTTCGAGACATAGACCTCGAGCGGAACGCCGTACTGGAGGCCGAGCGAGACCGAGATCATGAACGCGTTCATCAGGCCGGCGAGCGTCGTTCCCTCCTTGGCGATGTCCACGAAGATGTCGCCCGGAGTGCCGTCCTCGTAGAGGCCGACGTGGATGTAGCCCTCGTAGTCGCCGACGCGGAACTTGCGGCCGACCTCGACGCGGTCGTCGGGTAGGCGGCGGCGATGCGTCAAAGGCACGGGTGGCGCGGCGGCACCGCTGACGGTTTCGATCGCGGCCTGGCTCTTCGACGAGAGCGGCTGCGCGACCTTGCAGTTGTCGCGGTAGATCGCGATCGCCTTCACGCCGAGCTTCCACGCATCCAAGACGACTTGCGCGACGTCCTCGACGGTCGCCTCCTCGGGCAGGTTCACGGTCTTCGAGATCGCGCCCGAGATGAACGGCTGGACGGCGCCCATCATCTTGACGTGGCCCATGTAGTGGATCGAGCGGTCGCCGACGGCGCAGTCGAAGACCGGGTAGTGCTCGGTCTTCACGTGCGGGGCGCCGATCATCGTGTTCTTCTCGTCGACGTAGGCCTCGATGTCGGAGACCTCGTTCGGCGCATAGCCGAGGCGCTCGAGCGCGGCCTTCACCGTCTGGTTGACGATCGTGATCTCGCCGCCGCCGACGAGCTTCTTCGACTTGACGAGCGAGAAGTCGGGCTCGACCCCGGTCGTGTCGCAATCCATCATGAAGCTGATCGTCCCGGTGGGCGCGAGCACGGTCGCCTGCGCGTTCCGGTAGCCGTGCACCTCGCCGAGGTTCAGCGCGTCGTCCCACGCGCGCCTGCACGCGGAGAGGAGATCGGCCGGCACCGAGTCGGTGTTCTCGATGTTGCCGACCGCGGCGCGGTGCTGCGCCATCACGCCGATCATCGCGGCAGCGTTCGGCTGGTAGCCCGCGAACGCGCCCATGCGCGACGCGATCTCGGCCGACTTGCGGTACGCGCGCCCGGTCATCACCGCCGTGATCGCAGCCGCGTACGCCCGGCCCTCGTCCGAGTCGTAGGGCAGGCCGCGTGCCATCAGCAGCGCGCCGAGGTTCGCGTAGCCGAGCCCGAGCTGGCGGAACGCCTTCGCGTTGGCCTCGATCTCGGGAGTGGGGTACGAGGAGTAGCCGACGAGGATCTCCTGCGCTAGGAACATGACGTCGACGGTGTGCTCGAACTGGTCGACGTCGAACTCGCCGTCTTCACGGCGGAACTTGAGCAGGTTGATCGACGAGAGGTTGCACGCCGAGTCGTCGATCGACATGTACTCGGAGCACGGGTTGGACGCGTTGATGCGGCCCGTGTTCGGGAGCGTGTGCCACTGGTTGATCGTTGTGTCGTACTGGACGCCCGGATCGGCGCACTTCCATGCCGCGGTCGCGATGTCGCGCAGGAGCTTCCTGGCGGGGATCGTGTCGACGACCGTGCCATCGGTGCGGGCGGTGAGGTTCCAGTCGGCGCCTGACTCGGCGGCCTCCATGAACGCGTCGGTGACGCGCACCGAGTTGTTCGCGTTCTGGTACTGGATCGAGGCCCAGTCGGCCGAGTCGAGCGTCATGTCGTAGCCCGCCGCCTCGAGCACGCGCGCCTTCTCCTCTTCCTTCGACTTGCACCAGATGAACTCGTCGATGTCCGGGTGGTCGACGTCGAGGACGACCATCTTCGCGGCGCGCCGTGTCTTGCCGCCCGACTTGATCGTGCCGGCGGAGGCGTCGGCGCCGCGCATGAAGCTGACCGGCCCGGAGGCGTAGCCGCCCTTCGAGAGCTGCTCCTTCGACGAGCGCAGCTTCGAGAGGTTGACGCCCGAGCCCGAGCCGCCGCGGAAGATGACGCCCTCGCGGCGGATCCAGTCGAGGATCGAGTCCATCGAGTCCTCGATCGAGAGGATGAAGCAGTTGTGAACGGAGACGTTGTTGGAGAGATACTCGCCAGACTCCGTCTGAATGTCGTAGACGTCTTGGACGCCCATCGGCTCGATCGCGACGATTTCCTCTTCGCGAAGGTCGGGGCAGCCCTTGAGGCCGCGAAGGCTTAGAGACTCGAGAAGCTTGTGCTGCTTGGTCTCCCCGACGAAGCCGATGAGTTCGGCAAAACGCGCGCGCTCGGAGCCGATGCTGATCTGAACCTCGTGGAGGTCATGCCGGTCATCGCGCGACTCCGCCTTGCGAATTCGTCTCGAATAGATACCGAGCACGTTGAGAAGCAGTTGGACGTCTTCGACCCAGCGCTCACCGATGACGGCGAATGCGACTCGGCCGTTCTCATTGCCGTTCCGGCGCTGGACGGTGACGAAGCCGTCCGCTTGGAAGATGCTCTTGAGATAGGCGGCTATCTCCTCATGGGTGGCGCGCCAGAGCTTCGCCGGGACGCGAATGTCAACGCCTCGATTGAGAAGTTGCCAGTCTTCGACGAAGTCGCGCAGCACCTCTCCGTATAGGCGAATGCGGCGGCACTTGAGCGCTTCGTCCTTCGTCTCCACGTCGCTGACATGACGATGGATGTGCGGCAGCGCCAAGTCGAGGTTCTCCATGACCCAGGCGAACTCGTCGTCGTTCGCGACCTGGAATTCGATCGTCAACGAGCGATTGGTACCTGCCTCGTACTGGCCAACGAACCCATCGGCCTGAAGCCAGCCTGCGAGCGCTGCTTCCGCCGCGGCGACGCGGTGCTGACCGTCGAACTCCAGAAGGCTAGAGCTGTCAGCGTCATCGCCTGCTCCGACGGCAACCAGGGTTGGAGCAGCAACTTTCGCGCGATGCGGATGGAGGTGCATGCGCATGCCGACCTCGAGCTGGTCGACCCGGAGCCACTCTGGCGCCGTGCGCCGTTCGTGAACCGCCTTGACCACGTGGTCAGGTGTAGCCTCGACGAACTGACCGTTTCGTAGTGAGACGCGATAGACGGGCTTGCGGCCGTTGTGGGCCACAGCCACGACACGTGTAACACCGCCCGCGTCGTAGACCTCGCGGCCGACCTGGTCCTCCGCCACGAGGTCGCCGATCGGAACCATCCCTTGAGGTGTCGAGACGAGCGCGTGATAGGGCTGACACGCCGAGCACTGCGGCTTTTCCTCGAAGCCGACGTTGAACCAGACCGGCGAGTTGAACGCCGCGTACTGGTTGACGAGGATCGCCTTCAGCTCTGCCTCGAACGTCTGAGCCTCGTCCTCGTCCGAGAAGTACCCGCCCTCGCGGCCCCAGGAGCCGACCGTCGTGACGATGCGCCCGATCATCTGCTTCACGCTCGACTCGCGGTCGGGCGAGCCCATCTGGCCGCGGAAGTACTTCTGCGCGACGATGTTCGTGGCCGTCTGCGACCAGAACTTCGGGAACTCGACGCCCTTCTGCTCGAAGACCGGCTTGTCCTTGCCGGGGATGAGCGCGTCGCGGATCTCCCACTCGACCTCCTCGAAAGGGTCGCGCCCGGGGATCGTGAACAGGCGGCGAACGGCGACGTTTGCGGCGTCGTCGACGACCGTGTTTACGACCTCGTCCTGTGTTACCTCTGCGGTCTGGGCTTGCTTGGCGGACGCCATTCCTTACCTCCTCGTCTAAGCCTAGTTATGAGCGCCCAGTCGGCGGAACGGCCGTCGGCGAGCGGACCTGCCAGACTAGGAGCGGCGTCGGACGGATCGCAAAAAGTGCCTTTAACCAGGGACTTTTCGAGCCCGCAGACGCCGGGAGACGAGGCCGGCGGCGCCCGCGCCGATCAGGAGGAGCGAGAGGGCCGCGAGAATGAGGAGCGGGAGCGGCACCGTATCCACGTTCCGGGAGCCGAGCTTGTCGAGCGCTTGCTTGAAGACACCTCGTGACGGCGTGCTCGCCGTGCGTGTCGTCGGGGTCGGGTTGACGGTCAGGCGGCGCAGCCGGCTCGCCCGCTGTCGGGCGCTCGCGATGTCCTCGAGGATCCCGGTGTAGACGGCCAGGTCCTCGGGGACTGCTGCTGTCGCCTCGCCGTAGCAGTGGAGCGGGTAGGTGCCGTCGATCCTGTTGTCGTCGACCCAGTCGTCGATGATCTGGCGCCCGCATGAGGGTTTGGCGGCAGCCTGCGGGGTCGCTGCTCCAAGCGCAAGCGCGGCCAGGGCGGCGACCAGCACGGTGACGGCAGTTATCCGGGCGGGACGGATAGCTCGAAACCTACCTACTCGGGATCATTGACATTGTGTGGAGTCTTTCGGACGTGGGTGATCCCCCCGTTAGCCAGTTGTTAACCATTTGTAAGGCGGGAGAAAACCGAGAGGCGGGCCTTTGCGACCAAGAGGTTCCCGTTCTCGAAGCGTGCGGACGTGGGGTCCCTAAGGTCTTCTGGTGCCAGAAGACGCCCCGAAGTACGACTATCGAGTCACCGTCGAGAGCCGACCCGGTACGTCCAGGACCTTCAACTTCCAGAGCTCGGCGAAGATCGAGGTAGGGCAAGTCCTCGATCTGGGAGGGCGGCGCTGTGCGGTCAGCAACGTCTCGCCCGATCCGCGGATTACTCGCGGCAAGCCGCAGATCGTGTTCGTCCAGTGCTTCGAGGTGGACGACGAGCCCTAGCGGGGCGCGGTCATTTCAAACTGAGTCACTACCGGCACCGGTGGTAGCTTCGCCGTATGCGGACGGGAGCGCTGGCGCTGCTCGCGACGGCCGGCGTGCTTCTCGCCGCCTCGCTTTTCTTCGGAGGAGGCTCGAGCATCGGGCCCGTTTCCTGGATCGGGGCGGGTGCGATCCTCGCTGCGCTCGTCGCGTGCGGAGCTTCGCTCTGGGGGCTTTTGCCGGCGCCGGTGCTCGGCCGAGAGGGTCTCGCCTGTGGGTTCCTTGCCGGCGGGTTCGTCGCCTGGAATGCGGTGACGATTCTCTGGTCGGCTGCGCCTGACCGGTCCTGGGACTACTTCAACCGTGGGCTCGTCTATCTCGCGTTCGGGGTCGTCGGGGCTTTCGTCGGCTCGGCTGTCGCGCCGCGGCTCGTCGTGTGGCTGCTCGGAGCGCTGATCGGGGCGACGTGTCTTTGGGCCTTGGCCGGGAAGGCCGTGCCTGCGTTGTTCGACGACTACGGGCGGCTCGCCCGGCTGCGCTCGCCGGTCGGCTACTGGAACGCGCTCGCGCTGGTTGTCGTCTTTGGTCTTCCGCTCGTCTTGTGGGTGGCGACGAGGCCGCGGTGCTCACGGCTCGTGCGGGCCGGCGCGGTCGTTGTCCTGTACTCGCTCCTCGTTGCGCTCGTCCTCACGTTCTCGCGCGGGGGGATTCTCGCGGCGCTCGTCGCGCTTGGGCTCTGGCTTTGGCTGACCCGGGAGCGCTACGACAACGTGGCGGCGCTCGTCACGGCTGCCGTCCCCGCTGCGGCGGTGCTGGCCGTTTCGCTCGCGCTGCCCGGGATCGCGCAGGGCGGGCAGCCGCGCTCGGGTCGGGTGCACGACGGCGTCGTGTTTGCGCTCGTCTTTCTGGTTGGCTCGGGCGTCGTCTTCGCGGCGGCGTACTTTGCGCGGGAACGGCCGAGCCCGGAGCGCCAGCGCCTCCTGCTTCGGATCGCCGCGGGGGTCACGGCGCTCTTTTTGGCTGTCGGCGTGGGCGTGATCGCCTCGCGGGGGAATCCGCTGAAGGCCGAGGACGTCGACCAGAGCCCGAGTCGCTTGAGCCAGGGCAGCCTCAACAATCGGTGGGGCTGGTGGGGGGAGGCCTGGCAGGGGTTCGAGGGACAGCCGCTCGGAGGCACGGGCGCGGGCTCGTTCGAGCTCGTGCACCGGAAGCTGCGCACGAGCAACGTGGCCGTGCGCGAGGTGCACAACTTGCCGCTTCAGTTCTTGTCCGAGACGGGTTTCGTCGGCTTTCTGCTCGCTGGCGGCGCGGCGCTCGCGGCTCTGCTCGGCGCCTGGCGCGCGCTTCGGTGGCTGGAGGGAGACGAACAGGCGGCTGTGGCTGCGCTCGCCGTCGTGCTGCCGACGTTCCTCGTCCACGGGACGATCGACTACGACTGGGAGTTCGTCGCGCTCTGCGGGCCGGTTTTCTTTGTGACCGGCTTCCTGCTCACGACCGGGCGCGAGGCGGTTCGCGTGCGGCGGCCGCTCTGGGCGCTCGTGCTCGTTCTCGTCGCGTGGGCGTCGCTGTATTCGGTCGCGGCGCCGAGGGTTGCTGAGGGTCGCGTCGACGACGCGTACGCCGAGCTCGAGCAGGGGTCGGTGGAGAAGGCGATCGACTCGGCGAAGAGCGCTCACTCGCTGAATCCGCTCTCGATCGAGCCGTTCGAGGCGTGGGCGGCGGCGGAGGAGGGGCGAGGACACTTGCCCAGGGCGCGGGAGCTCTACGTTCGCGCGGTCGAGCTCCAGCCGTTGAACTGGGTTGCCTGGTACGAGCTCGGGCGCTTCGACCAGGAGGTCATCGGAGACGACACCGCCGCTCAGAAGGAGCTCGAGCGGGCAATCGAGCTCGACCCGCACGGCTGCCCAGCACGCGTCGCCCTGGGCCAAGCCTGCCCCGGCTAGTCCAACGCCGACATGTCCGGTGCCAGGCACGGACGTGGGGGTGCGGGCCATGGCTTTCGTACGCCCTGGCCGCTTTCTTAGGAGAGGAGCATCGTCCCGATCGGCCATGTGTGGTGCCAGGCACCGGACATGTCCAGGTGCCAGGCACCGAGACGTGGCTGGAAGGGCTAGGTGCCTAGGACGACGACGGCTTGTGCGCCCAGGAGCTGGCGCAGCTTGATGCCGTCGAGGGGGCCGACGAGGCTGATGCCGAGGTCGGCGGCGAGGCGCTGGGCTTCCGGCCGGCGGCCGGGGCGGTACATGACGACGCTCTGCCCGTAGGTCTGACCCGCGTTACCGGTATCCGTGATCGAGTACCCACGCGCGCGCATGCGCGAGGCGGCGTCCGCGGCCGCCCCGGCGATGCCGTTCCCATTCAGAACGAGCACCGAGGTCTCGTCGCGAGAGAGGGTCGCGTTCTTCGGCTCCGGCCGAGCCGGCGCGATTCCGGTCGCGCGCGTGACCGCGGCCTGCTTGGCGTGCGCCGAGAGAGGCTTCGACAGAAGGGCGAGGCCGATGATCAGGAGGATGACCAGCTCGAAGGCCGCGACACCAGCGGCGACGAGCGTCGCGGTACGCCACGGATGGTCGAGCTGGGCAGGGGCGGGGACGGAGATCTCCACGGGCCGAGCGTGATTCGCCTCGACCCGCGCCGTTCCTTCCTAGGCTGACATCCACGCCCAGGTCTCGCGGAGGCCGTCCTCGAGGTTGTGCTCGGGCCGCCAGCCGAGCTCGTCGACGGCACGGCTGATGTTGAGCACGCTCCGCTGAAGCTCGCCGGGACGCGGCGGCGCGAACGCCGCGTCGACGTCCTCCTTGCCCGCGACCCGCCGGCACACCTCGTAGAGCTCGACGACGGAGGTCTCGCGCCCGGTGCCGACGTTGAAGACGCCGCCGTCCTGCTCGGCCGCGGCCAGCGTCGCCCGCACGACGTCCGCGACGTACACGTAGTCGCGCGTCTGGCTCCCGTCGCCGAAGATCCTGGGCTGCTCCCCGCTCAGCAGGTGGCTGAAGAAGATGGCGACAACGCCAGCCTCTCCGTGCGGGTCCTGGCGGGGCCCGTACACGTTGCCGTAGCGCAGCGTCACGTGGCGGGTCTCGTGCAGCCGGTTGTAGGTCGCCAGGTACTCCTCGCCGGCGAGCTTCGACGTCCCGTACGGCGCGAGCGGCTGCTTCGGCGCATCCTCGGGAGCGGGCCGCTCGCACTCCCCGTAGATCGCGCCGCCGGTCGAGCTGAAGACGACCCGCGTGTCGTGCTCGAGGGCGGCCTGGAGGACGTTGACCGTGCCGAGGATGTTGATCTTCGCGTCGTGGTCGGGCCTGGCCACCGAGACCCGTACGTCGGCCTGCGCCGCAAGGTGGAAGCAAGCCGTGGGTTTGACGTCCGCAAAGAGGTCTGCCTGCGGCTCGCGGATGTCGCCCTCGACCAGCTCGGCGCCGTCGGGCACGTTCTCGCGGCTGCCACTCGAGAGATCGTCCAGGACCACGACGTCCTCGCCGCCGGCGACGAGCGCCTCTGCGACGTGCGAGCCGATGAACCCCGCTCCTCCGGTGACGAGAACCGTCACGCTCGTATCCTAGGCGCGTGTTCGTCACCTTCGAGGGCCTTGACGGCTCGGGGAAGACAACGCAGGCCGAGCTTCTGCGGGCGCACCTCGAAGCGGAAGGGCGCGACGTCGTCGCGACCCGCGAGCCCGGCGGCACCGAGCTGGGAGAGAAAGTGCGCGAACTCCTCCTGGGCGGCACGCCGATCTCTTCGTGGGCCGAGGCGGCGCTCTTTGCCGCCGCCCGGGCGGAGCTCGTCTCAGAGGTGATCGGCCCGGCCCTCGAGCGCGGGGCCGACGTCGTCTGCGACCGCTACCTCGATTCGTCGCTTGCCTACCAAGGGATCGCCCGCGGCCTGGGCGTCGATCGCGTCCTCGCGCTGAACATCGACGCGATCCGCGGCATCCTCCCGGACGTGACCTTCCTGCTGCTGGTCGACCCGGACGAGGCGGCGAAGCGCTCGGGCTCGGCCTCGGATCGCATCGAACGAGAAGGCGAGGAGTTCCTCCGAGCCGTCGACAAGGCGTACCGCGAGCTAGGCTCGATCTTCGGCGGGCGGATCGTCGCGCTCGACGGGTCGAGGCCGCCGGAGGAGATCGCAAAGGAGGTGCGTGACAAGCTTCCAGGGCTTTCCTGAGCAGGCCGAGGCGAGGCGGCTGCTCGACGCGGCACTGGCCGAAGGGCCGGCGCACGCGTACCTCTTCCACGGCCCGCCGGGAGTCGGCAAGCGCCGCGCCGCGATCGGCTTCGCGGGAGCGCTGCTAGGCGACCCTGGCCGAGTCGAGCGCCGCGCGCACCCGGATCTCTACGTGCTCGAGCCGCTCGGCGACCAGATCCGGATCGACGCGATCCGCGAGCTTCGGCGCGACCTGCACATGCGCCCCTTCGAGGCGGACCGGCGGATCTACCTCATCTTCGGAGCGCACTCGTTGAACGACGAGGCCGCCGACGCGCTGCTGAAGGACCTCGAGGAGCCGCCTCCGTATGCAGTCGCCGTGCTCGTCGCCGATGACCTCGGCCCCTTGTCGGCAACGATCCGGTCGCGCTGCCAGCTCGTCCCGTTTCGGCGGCTCGCCGAGAAGACCGTCCGGGAGGAGATCGCACGTCGCGCGCCGGAGCTTTCGGAAAACGCGGCGGCCGCACTCGCACGGGTCGCGGGCGGACGGCTCGACCGGGTCGACCGGCTGCTCGATCCGCAGGCGGCGCGGCGGCGCGAGGCCGTGCTCGAGGTCGCCCGCTCCGTCTACCGCGAGCCGAGCTTCGAGCCACGCGAGGCGGCCGACGTCCTCATGGGCATTGCCGCCGAGCGCTCGGCCGAGGCGAAGGAGCGCGCCGAGACCGAGAACGAGGAGCTCGGCCTGACGCCGCGCGAGAAGGAGCAGCGGGTCAAGCGCGCGATGAGAGGAGCCGAGCGCGAGGAGGTCCTGCTCTGCCTCGAGGAGCTCGAAGCGTGGTACCGCGACCTCGTCGTCGTCGCAGCGGGCGCGGAGTCGGCGGCAGCGCACGTCGACCGCCTAGCGCAGCTTCGTGAGGACGCGACCGTCGAGCAGCTACCGGGCGCGGAGGCCGCGGCCGAGGCGGTCCGCGAGACGTGGCGCCTCTTCGAGGAGCTCCAGCTCCAGGCGGGGCTCGCCCTGGAGGCGCTGTTCGTCAAGCTCCGCCGCGAACTCGCGGGCGTTGCCGTCTAGGGCTGGTTCGGATACGGGATCGGAACCGGGGCTGGACCAGGGGCTCGACCGCCGCGTACGTCCTCGGCCGCTTCCTCGTCCACCTCGAGATCCTCGAGCTCGCGCTCGGGCTCGTCCTGCTTTTCGTCCGTGTTCATGCGGAGCAGTCTAGGACGCCGTCAGCGTGTCGTCGAGGCTTCGCCCATTAGCGGTCCAGGAGCCGTACGTAGTCCCGGAACCGGATGCAGCCACGCTCGCGACGTCCGCCGGCTGCCGTCGCCTTCCAGCATCCGCCGGGTGAGACAACTACGAGGTACTTATGAGACAAGCTCTCCCGGCCGTCGAACACATCACAGCTCCAGCGAGCGGGCGCGAGTCGACTGCAGTCCGGGTCGTCGAGCGTCTGTCTGAACAATGAGTACTCGAGCGCCGGGCGAGTGACTCCAAAGAGGCGCACAGGAGTCGCAACGGCCAAAATTGTCAGAGTCAGCACGCTCCCGACGAGGACGCCGAAGAGCAGCCACCCCATCCGTCTGCGCATCGCCTTACGCGCCGGCGAGGGCTTCGTCGAGCTTCTCGAGGCCCTCGTCGAGCTCTTCGCGGGTGATCGTCAGCGGCGGGGCGACGATGATCACGTTCCAGTGCGTCATCAGGTAGAGGCCGTTCGCGAGGGCGGCCTTTCCGATCTTCGCCATCGGGGCGAACGCCTCGCCTGACGCGTTGAACGGGACGAGCGGCTCGCGCGTCTCGCGGTCCTTGACGAGCTCGACGCCATAGAAGAGACCCAGGCCCCTCACCTCCCCGATCGACTCGTGCTTGTCCGCAAGCGCCGCCAGCCCCTCGCCGAGCAGCTCGCCCATCGCAGCCGCGTTCTCGACGATGCCCTCCTCGCGGAACGCCTCGATCGACGCCACGCCCGAGGCGCACGCGAGCGGATGCCCCGAGTACGTGAGCCCGCCAGCGAAGTAGCGGTCGCGCACCCAGTCGGCGATCTTCTGCGAGATCGTCATCGCGCCGAGCGGCACGTAGCCGGAGTTGATCCCCTTCGCCAGCGTGATGATGTCCGGGACGACGTCCCAGTGCTCGCAGGCAAACCACTTGCCGGTGCGGCCGAAGCCGGCCATCACCTCGTCGAGGATCAAGAGGATCCCGTGCCGGTCGCAGACCTCGCGCACCGACTGGAGGTAGCCAGGCGGGGGCGGGATGACGCCGTTCGTCCCGGTCACCGTCTCGAGGATCACGGCCGCGACGTTCTCGGGCCCCTCGTACTGGAGGATCTCCTCGAGGTGCGGCGCGCCCGCGCAGACTGGGCACGGATCGGGATGCCCGGCGGGACAGCGATACGTGTACGGGTCCAGCATGCGGACGATCCCGGGAACGCCGGGCTCGGCCGGCCAGCGGCGGGGGTCTCCGGTCGCCGAGATCGCCCCGGCGGTCGCGCCGTGGTAGGAGCGGTAGCGCGCGACGATCTTCGGCCGGCCCGTGTACCAGCGGGCGAGCTTGATCGCGTTCTCGTTCGCCTCGGCGCCGCCGTTCGT
>JBBPIJ010000003.1:19063-294521 GCA_038040395.1 Actinomycetota bacterium | reverse complement strand
GCACCTGTGCGCTCGGCTCCATCTGCTTGTCCTTCCGGGCGAGGTTCACCCAGAAGAGCACGCCTCGGAACTCGGAGTCTTGGCCCTCATCGAGCTCGTCCGCCCCGATCGCCTCGGCGTGCCAAGCGCCGCTCCCCGTCCTGAGCGCGAGCAGCGCGCCCTCGGACAATCGCGCCCTCTCCATCGCGCCCCCCGGCCCGGTGCTGTGGCCCGTGCTGGCCGACCCCTCGAGCACGTACCACAGGTTGTCGAACCCTCGGTGAGGATGCTTGGTGTCCTTGCCCTTCATGTCCGACAGCCGGATGCGACCTTCGTGGACGAGGATGAATGGATCGACCTCTTCGTACGGCACCGTCCGTGAAGGCAAGGCTTCCAGGATGGGGAAGCCCATCATCCGGATCTCTGCTGCGTCTTCCACCAGGACGGCTTCGCGTCCTGTCGCTTGAAGTTGCTCTGTCATGTCGTCTCCTTTCGGGGTGTATCCAGTTCCGTGTTGCGAATCGTCTCGAGGACTTGTCGCTCGACATCCGGCCCGAGCAATGCGCGCCAGATCGCGGCGAGCTGCCTCGTCTGCTCCTTCGAGAGTCGCTCGAGGAAGCGCTCCTTGATGCCGGCGATGTGTGTCGGCGTCGCTTCCGCCAGGGCCTCGAGACCGCGGTCGGTCAGTCGCGCGTACATCTGGCGCGGGTCGACGTCCCCCCGCTCCCGCTCCACGAGCCCGGCCCGCTCGAGTCGATCGACGAGTCGCGTCAACCCGCTCCGGCTGAGGACGATCGCGTCCGCGAGCTCGAACATCCGCAGCCGCCGGTCGGGGGCGAGGCTGAGCTGAATGAGCACGTCGTACGAGCTGAGCGGGAGCCCGTGCTCGCGCTCCAGATCGGCGTCGAGCACCCGCGCGATCCGCGCGTGACTCGTGAGGAAGCCTGACCAGGCGGCGAGCTGCTCGTCCGTGAGCTCTCGAAAAAGCGCGACAGGTTCACTACTAAGATCCGTAGAGTTGCTCATGCAACTCAAGAGTAGCTACCGAGGTCGAGGCTGAGTCGGATCTCGACCCGGTGCGTTGAGTTCCTGCTCCGGCGCACCTTGACACGCCGCTCCAAAGAGTCGTAACTAGCAGGCATGGCCCAGCGCCCGAGGGGCACCGTCACCTTCCTCTTCACGGACGTCGAGGGCTCGACGCGCCTGCTGAAGCAGCTGCGCGACCAGTACGGAGCAGTCCTCGCCGAGCACCAACGCCTGCTCCGAGAGGCGTTCGCCGCGCACGGCGGCGAGGAGGTCGATACGCAGGGTGACGCCTTCTTCTACGTCTTCTCACGAGCCCGCGACGCCGCGGCCGCGGCCGTCGACGGGCAGCGCGCGCTCGCTTCGCACGATTGGCCGGAGGGTGCCGAGCTCCGCGTCCGCATGGGGATGCACACGGGCGAGCCCGTCGTCTCCGACGAGGGCCGCTACCACGGGATGGGCGTCCACCGGACGGCACGCATCATGGCCGCCGGACACGGTGGACAGATCCTCGCGTCCCAGTCCACCGCATCCGTCCTCGCAGACGACGATCTCGACGGCGTCTCGTTAAGGGATCTGGGCGAGCACAACCTGAAGGACCTCGCGCGTCCGGAGCGCATCTACGAGCTCCAGGTGGACGGCCTGGAACAGGTCTTTGCGCCCCTCAAGACCGAGAGCGCGGTGGTCGCCCCCACGCCCCTCTACCGCCGCCCGATCGTGATCGGCACCTTCGCCGGCGTCCTCGCAGCCGCGATCGCGATTCCCGTCTTTGCTTTCGGCGGCGGCTCGAGTGGAAGCTCGCTCTCGCGGCTGAGCGCGAACTCCGTGGGCATCGTCAACCCGTCGAACGGCTCAATCGAGGACGAGGTCACTGACCTGCCCACGCCCACGCGCGTCGCAGCGGGTGAAGGCGCGATCTGGGTGACGAGCACGGATACGAACAGCGTCTCCCGCATCGACGCGAGCTCGCACGAACTTCGAGACACGATCCGCGTCGGCGATGGGCCGAGCGGGATCGCCTTCGGCGCCGGCGACGTCTGGGTTGCGAACACCCTCGCCGGCACGGTCTCGCGCATCGACCCTGACGCGAACGAGGTCGTCGGCGAGCCCATTCGCGTCGGCAACAATCCGACCGCCGTCGCGTTCGGCGAGGGCGCGGTCTGGGTGACGAACGTCGACGACCGGTCCGTGTCGCGCATCGACCCGAAATCCGGCGAGGTCGAGACATTCGACGTCGGAGCAGCCGGACGCGGTATCGCCGTCGGGGACGGATCCGTCTGGATCGGAGACAGCGCGGAGAATCGCGTGGTTCGCGTCGATGCAGGGACGAAGGCCGTGACGCAGGAGATCGGCGTCGGCAGCGGGCCGAGCGCACTTGCGCTCGGTGCGGGGGCGCTGTGGGTCGCCAACACACTCGACGGCACCGTGTCGCGGATCGATCCTGCATCGGGCCAGGTTCGCGCGACGGTGCCGGTCGGGGCGAACCCGAGTGCAATTGCCGCGAGCGGCGATGCCGTCTGGGTCTCGAACGAGGCGGGCCGGACGATCGTCCGGCTCGATCCGCGGAGTGGCGCCGTCGCAAAGATCGTCCATACCGGCACCCGCCCGACGGGTCTGACCATCGCAGGCTCTCTCTGGGTCGCGGGACAGGCGGCTGCAGGAGCGCACCGGGGCGGCACGCTCAGGGTCGTCGGCGCCCTGGGGACGGACGAACAGATCGATCCCGCGCAGGCCTATGGGGGGACGAGCTGGAATCTGCTCGGCATCACGAACGACGGCCTCGTCAGTTTCAAACGGGCGGGGGGCGGCGCGGGCACCCAGCTCGTCCCCGACCTCGCGACCTCGGTGCCCGCCCCGACGGAAGACGGCAGGACGTACACCTTTCACCTGAGGAAGGGGATCCGCTTCTCGAACGGAGCAACACTCAAGGCATCCGACGTCCGTTCGACGTTCGAACGGCTGTTCAAGGGTGGAACCGCGAGACCGGACTACTACGCTTTGATCCGCGGCGCCTCCGCGTGCATCGAGAAACCGACCGCATGTGATTTGTCGGATGGGATCGTCACCGACGACAAATCGGGAACGGTGACCTTCCACCTGACGGCACCCCACAGCGAGTTCTTGCACAGGCTCGCCATCCCCTTCGCATCGATCCTTCCATCGGGCACGCCGGTTTCGAAGCGGGGCACGCGGCCCGTTCCGGCGAGCGGGCCCTATGTGATCCAGACCGCGACGCCGAAGCGCGTGATCCTGATCCGCAATCGCTACTTTCACGTCTGGGACGCCATCGCCACGCCCGAGGGGTATGTGGATCGGATCGAGTTGACGGCCGGCGGTGATCGACAGGCAACCGCCAAGGTCGCGCGAGGCACAGCGGACGTCGCGTCCGGCTTCGGCGGCGAGTTCGGAGCTCGACTGGCGAAGTTCGAGAGGCAATACCCCGCGCAGGTTCATACGACGCCTGCTCTGGCAACCTTCTACTGGTACCTGAACACGACCGTGCCCCCGTTCGACGACGTTCGCGCGCGTCGTGCGGTCTCGTTCGCGCTCGACCGCGTCAGGCTGCTCCGCCGCAGCGGTCAGGAAGAGACCGCCCAGATCACGTGCCAGGTGCTGCCGCCGAACCTCCCCGGTTACCGGCCGTACTGCCCTTACACCACCGACGCGGACGCCGGTGGGGCTTGGAGCGCCCCCGACCTTGCCAAAGCCCGTGCGCTTGTTCGGCAGAGCGGGACGTCCGGCGCTCGCGTCACGTTCTGGACTTTCAAGATCAACGGGAAAGTCCTCGCCGACGCCGAGGTCGCCCGTCAGACTTTTACGCAGCTTGGCTACCGCTACGTCGAGAAGATCTTTCCGGACCCGGAGCAGTATTTCGAGGCGCTCGTAAAGGCGCCGAAGAATGCGCCAAACTCCGGGACCACCGGCTGGCTGGCGGACTACCCGGCCGCCTCGAACTTCTTCGAGCCGATGAGCTGCAAGACATTCGGCGACCCAGCAGCGAACTCGTCCCGTTTCTGCTCCGCGGCATTCGATCGAAAGCTCGAGCGGGCCACTGTGGTCCAGACGCGAGACCCCGGTGCGGCGGCGAAGGTATGGGAACAGATCGACCGCGACGCGACCGATCAAGCGATCTGGGTCTCGACGCACACGCCGAGAAACGTGGACCTGGTCTCGAAGCGGGTGGGCAACTACCAGCACCACCCGCTGTTCGGAGTGCTGCTCGACCAGCTCTGGGTCAGGTGAAGAACCGCCTCATACGGTGATGACGACTTTTCCCCTGGCGTGCCCTTCTCCGAGATACCTGAGCGCTTCGGGGGCCTCGCTCAGCGGGTACTCCCGGTCGATGACCGACCGCACCGTTCCGGCCTCGAGAAGCTCCTTCAAGACAACGAGGTCCTCGGTCGTGATCTTCGCGACGAAGAACTTCACCGCTTGGCTGCGGAAGCGTGATTTCAAGATCGTTCCGGCCAGGTGAGGCAGAGGCCCGAGCCCTCGATAGGTCATCCGTCCTCCGATCAAGACGACGGTCGCCTCCGGAGTCAAGGCCCGCCGGCAGGCCAAGAACGAGCGGCTTCCGGCGATGTCGAGCATCAGGTCGTGGCGCTCGCCGCGCTTCGTGAAGTCCTCCTGCGTGTAGTCGACGACGCGGTCTGCGCCGAGCGATCGCGCCTGCTCGACGTTCCTCGTGCTGCAGACGGCGGTCACGACTGCCCCGAACGACTTTGCGATCTGCACCGCGTAGGTGCCGACGCCTCCGGACGCGCCGTTGATCAGGACCTTCTGCCCAGGCTGGACCTGTCCATGGTCGCGCAGCGCCTGGAGGGCTGTGAGTGCCGCTATGGGCACGGCAGCCGCTTCCTCGAACGACACGTTGGCCGGCTTCGGCGCGAGCTTTTCTTCGCGGGCGGGCGCGTATTCGGCCCAGGAACCGCCCGAGGTGCCGTACACATCGTCACCCGGTTCAAACGCGCTAACGTCCTTGCCGACGGCCTCGACCCGCCCCGCCAAGTCGGCACCCACGGTCGTGTCCTTGGGTCTGCGAAACCCGTTCCCGATCCGTGCGAAGTAGGGCCCGGTCACCCCGTACCACTCGACGGGATTGACGGAAGACGCGTGCACGCGCACCAGCACCTGATCGTCTTCGAGCACCGGCTTCTCGACGTCTCGGAGCTCGAGCACGTCGGGCCGGCCATATCGCTCGTGGATGATCGCCTTCATCGTCGTCTTCGGATTCGCCATCGTGCTCTCCTGTTCCATTTCCGTGGCCAACATCTGTCTCTCCTCTCACGTACACTGTATGCTTATAGCGTAAGGCTAAACGTACGCCGTAAGCATGTCAAGGCCCAATCAGATGGCTAAGGAAACCAAGTCGCGACCAGGGCGTAGGCGGCCCCTGAGCAGAGAGCGCGTACTGCGCGCGGCGATCAAACTCGCCGACGAGGGCGGGATCGAGGCCCTCAGCATGCGCAAGCTCGCCAAGGAGCTCGGGGTCGAGGCGATGTCGCTTTACAACCACGTCGCCAACAAGAACGACGTCCTGGACGCCATCATGGACGCCGCGTGGGGCGAGGTCGTCGTGCCAACCGGCGAGGCTGATTGGAAGACCGAAATCCGTGAGATTGCGATCTCGGTCCACGAGGCGCTGTTGCGCCACCCGTGGGTGCCCGCCCTCCGGATGCGTCAGAAGCCCGGTCCCGCGCGGCTGCGCTACGGCGACTCGCTGCTCGGATGCCTCCGGAACGCGGGCTTCTCGAAGGATCAGACGTATCACGGCTATCACATCATCGAGAGCTACATCATGGGTTACACGGACCAGGTGCTGAGCTACTTGGCGGTCGACCCGGAGCAGTTCGGGGACATTGCGGCGAGCTTCGCCCGGGGGGAGCTCGCCGCGGAATTCCCCCATTTCACCGAGCACGCCCTGCAACACATGGAGGATGACCACGACGATGTGAACGCCTACGAGCTCGGGCTCGACCTACTGCTCGACGGTCTCGAGAAGCTCCGGGACTCGGCCTGACGCAGGCCGGTAACGCAACGGCCTCGTTTCGACAGCAAACCCCCTCGTAGAGCCAAAGCCGCGCAACTGGGGGTGGACAGCGTCGCGATCCCGACTACGATCCGACGGTCAACGAACAGCCAGGGCTGCGCCTACACGCGTTTTGCAGCCCGCCGTTTCGTTTCCTCTGTATGCCAAGCCGCCCCCGCACTCTGTTGCTGGCGCTCGCATTTGCCGCGGGCGCCGTCGGCTGCGCCGGCTCGATGCCGCTCGGCCTCTCGGGCGATGCCGCGCCTGTCCTCGGCGGAGCAGAGAGTGCCGCCGCGGCCGTTGGCCCGACGGCGCCACGCCATCGGAGGCGAGCGGCTCCCAAACGAACGACTGGGGAACGCGCAGCCACGATCGCACTCAGGGCAGTCGGCGTGCCGTATCACTGGGGAGGAACCTCGCCCACGAGTGGCTTCGACTGCTCAGGGCTCGTCTACTGGGCTTATGGACGCCTCGGCATCAAGCTTCCGCACAGCTCGTACGCACTCTATGGCGAGGGTCGGCGCGTGGCCCGCTCCAGGATGAAGCCGGGCGACCTGGTCTTCTTTTGGGGGCTCGGCCATGTCGGCATATACGTGGGCCGAGGGCGCATGGTGCACGCGCCGCATTCCGGGACGCGAGTACAGGTCGTCCGGCTCGGCAACTCGCATTACGGTCGTGCGCTGATCGGCGTTCGGCGAATCGCTCGCACCTGAGGATCGCGCCGCTCAGACGGCGCGCGGCGGAAGACCGCGTTCGACCAGATACC
This sequence comes from Actinomycetota bacterium, assembly GCA_038040395.1. GTDB lineage: Bacteria > Actinomycetota > Thermoleophilia > Gaiellales > Gaiellaceae > VAXT01. The sequence goes on along the minus strand of JBBPIJ010000003.1, from coordinate 287,724 downwards.
CGTCGAGCTGATCGAGCGAGCGAACGCCCGCGGACGCTTGCACGTGCTGACCTACCGCCTACAGCTCGGCGAATGGGCTGACGCTCATGTACTTGAACCCCGTATCGACGGCCAGCGTCACGATCACGGCCTCCGGTCCGAGACGCTCGGCGAGACGATGCGCGCCGACGACGTTTGCCCCGCTCGAGATACCCGCGAAGATGCCCTCTTCGCGCGAGAGCCGAAGCGTCATCTCGACCGCTTCGTCGTCGCCGATCGGCTCGAGGTGGTCGACCCGTTCGGGGTCCCAGTGCGGCATCACGAGCCCGGTCCACCCCTGGATGAGAAACGGGCCGCGCTCGCCGCCGCCGATCGCGGCCGACGACGCCGGCTCGTGAGCCTGGATGAAAACGCCGTGAGGCTTGAGCGCGTCCGAGACGCCCATGACCGAGCTCGCCGTGCCCATGCCGTGGCAAAACGCGGTCACGCGGCCGTCGCTCTGCTCCCAGATCTCGCGACCGAGGCGATCGCGGTGGTCGGGGATGATGTACGGGTTGTTGAACTGGTCGGTCGCGTAGTGGCCCGGAGCCCTCGCGAGCTCCGCGGCGCGCACGACCATGTTCTCGATGTCCTTCGCGGTCACCTTCGGCCGGGCTTCCACGGACGGGATCACGTCGATCTCCGCCCCAAGCGCGCGCATCAGCTGAAAGCGCTCCTCGGTGAAGCAGTCCGCCATCACGATCAGAGCTCGGTATCCCTTCGCGCGGCAAACGAGCGCGAGCGCGGGGCCGGTGCTGCCGCCCGTGTACTCGACAACGATGTCGCCTGCGGAGATCAGACCGTCGCGTTCAGCGCCTTCGATCATCGCGAGAGCCATTCGATCCTTCATCGACCCGGTCGGGTTGCGGTACTCGAGCTTCACCCACAGCTCTGCCCCGTTCGAGGGCGCGCAGTGACTCAGCCGGACGAGCGGCGTCCCTCCGATCGCCCCGAGGATCGATTCCATGCCGCGATGATCTCGCACCGGGGTTGCCCGCGAGAACGTTAGGAGGCTGGTTACGGCTAGTTCGGCGAGATGTTCTGGTTGATCCGGAAGAAGTTGTCCGGGTCGTACTTCTGCTTCAGGGTTCGCAGGCGGTCGTACTTCTCCGGCCCGTAGGCCTGCCGAACCCGATCGGCCCCCTCGTCGCCGAGGAAGTTCACGTACACGCCTTCGTGCCACGGCTCGAGCGCCGACCAGAAGCTCCGCACCCACTCCCGCTCTTCGTCGAACCCCTCGCTCGTCTCCGTGCACGCGCCGATGTTGTAGGTGAAGCCCGCCGTGCGCCCGTTGAACGCGGTTTCGTCGTCCCCGACGCGGGCGAGCGCCCCGCCCATCTGCCAGATCGGAAACGACGTCAGCGGAGAGTCGATCTGAAGCGAGCGCTCGACCGTGATGTCGATGATCTCGTCGCTCAGCTCCGGAACGTCGCAGCTCTTGAAGTAGTACCAACGCCCAGGCACGAAGCCCGGGTCGAGCATCGCCTGGTGCGTCAAGTACGGCTTCGGCGCGCAGACGTCGGCGACCGGTGAGCCGAACTCCCTCAGCGGTCGGATGAACTTCTCCCCCTCCTCCACGTCGCCGGCCCAGCAGCACACGACCATGACGACCGGCTTCCCGTGCAGCTCCTCGGGGACGAACGGCAGCGGCGGCGCCTTGCGGTGGACGACGATCGTCATCAAGTCGTCGGGCGCCTCGGCGACCCAGTCGCGATAGAAGCGAAGGACGTCGCCGGATTGCTCCATCGGCCAGAACACCGGCCCTGCGAGCACCTGCGTCCCCAGCGGGACGCAGCGGAACTCGAACTCGGTGACGATCCCGAAGTTGCCGCCGCCCCCGCGCAGGCCCCAGAAGAGATCGGCGTTCTCGTCCGCGCTTGCCTTCACGAACTCTCCGTCGGCGGTCACGAGATCCATCGAGACGAGGTGGTCGATCGATAGCCCGTACTTGCGCTGGATCCAGCCGATCCCGCCTCCGAGCGTGAGCCCGGCCACTCCGGTGTGCGTGACGATGCCGGAGGGGACCGCAAGCCCGAACGCCTGTGTTTCCCTGTCGAGCTCACCGAGCAGGACGCCGGCTTGTACCCGGGCGGTGCGGCTCTCCGGATCGACGCGCACGCCCTTCATCGGCGAGAGGTCGATCATCAATGCATCGTCTGCGACCGACAGGCCCGGGAACGAGTGCCCACCGCTCCGCACCGAGACCGGCAGGCCGCTCTCACGGCCGAACTTCACCGCGGCGATCACGTCCGCGACGCCCGCGCAGCGAACGATCAGCGCCGGGTGCTTGTCGAACGAGCCGTTCCAGATCTTGCGATGGAGGTCGTAGCCCGGATCCCCGGGGGAAACGACGTCCCCACGAAAGGCGGTCTCATCGATCTGGATCGCGTCGACGCCGGCGGTCACTGCGGTGATTGTGGCACTCGGAGACCTCCGGCGCATCGACGTCCGCGGCCCCCGGCCGGAATACGATCGCCGGGTTCTCGTTCTCCTAGAAGGAAAGCGACCAGGGAGCCGCCAGATGCGCCTCGAGGGAATCCACCACGTCACCGCGATCACGGGCGACGCGCCGGGAAACGTCGACTTCTACGCCCGCGTGCTGGGCTTGCGCCTCGTCAAGAAAACGGTCAACCAGGACGACCCGACCGTGTACCACCTCTTCTATGCCGACGAGCGCGGCTCTGCCGGCTCCGACATCACGTTCTTCGAGTACCCGGGCGCGAGGCCCGGTCGCGCGGGGGCCGGCATGGTGAACCGCGTCGTCTGGCGAGTCGCCTCGGAGGACGCGCTCGACTTCTGGGAGGAGCGGCTGCGGGGCGAGAGCGTCCCGGTCTCGCGCTCCGACGGGCGCCTCACGTTCTCGGATCCCGAGGGCCTCGGGCTCGAGCTCGCCGTCGTCGAGATCGACGACGAGCCGCTCGTCGCCGAGAATCCGGACATTCCAGCCGAGCTCGCGCTGCAAGGGTTCGAGGGAGTGCGCGCTTACACGGCCGATCCCGAGGCGAGCAGAGCGTTTCTGGAAGGCACTCTCGCCTTCCAGCCTCGCGGCGAGAGCGATTTCGAGGTGCGCGGCGAGCGCCGGGGATCGTTCTACGCCTACGACCAGACGAGCGAGCGAGGCACTCCCGGAGCCGGCACCGTCCACCACGTTGCGTGGTCCTCGCCCGCCGAGGAGCACGAGGCGTGGCAACAGCGGGTCAGGGAGGGCGGCGGTTCGCCGACTCCCGTGATCGACCGCTTCTACTTCAAGTCGATCTACTTCCGAGAGCCGAGCGGCGTTCTCTTCGAGATCGCGACGCTCGGGCCGGGGTTCACGACGGACGAGCCGCTGGAGACCCTCGGCGAGCGCCTGTCGCTGCCGCCGGACTTCGAGCATCTCCGCGATCAGGTCGAGCCGGTGCTGACGCCGCTCCCGAACCCGCGGGAGAGCTGGGCCAAGCGCTGAGCGAGCTCGTCTACAGGACGCGGCCTGCCGCGGGCGAGCCCGAGGGCGCGCTCGTCCTGTTCCACGGCCGCGGCACTGACGAGAACGATCTCTTCTCACTGCTCGACGCGCTCGACCCCGAGCGGCGCCTGCTCGGCGTGACTCCACGAGGGCCACTCTCGGTGCCGCCCGGCGGGGCGCACTGGTACGTGCTCGGCGAGCTCGGCTATCCGCCGCCGGACACGTTCATGCCGTCCTACCGGCTGGCGTCCGCGTTTCTCGACGGCCTCGCCTCCGAGACGGGCATTCCTCCGGAACGCACGGTTCTGGGCGGGTTCTCCCAGGGCTCGATGATGAGCTACACGCTCGGTCTCGGCGCCGACCGCCCCCGGCCGGCGGGGCTGATCGCGCTCAGCGGCTTCCTGCCCACGGTCGAAGGGCTCGAGCTCGATTTCGACCGCCCTCTGCCTCCGATCGCGATCGGGCACGGCGCGTACGACCCTGTGATCGGAGTCGAGTGGGGCCGCCAGGCCAAGGAGCTACTCGAGAGGGCGGGCGCAGACGTCACGTATCGAGAGTCGCCGCTTCCGCACACCGTCGATCCGGCGTTCCTGGCCGATCTCAGGCCGTGGCTCGAGGCCGCGGTTCCGGTCTCTGCGACGCGCTAGTTCGCTGTGACGAGACGCGCCGAGCGCTTCGGCAAGGTGCGCTTCTGGCCCGTGCGCTGTAGGAAGACCGGCCCCGTCTCGGACTTGGCCACGGCGACCGACGGAACCGTGATGTCGATGCTCACGCTCGCCATGCGCTGGTTGCAGACCGTGATGTTGCTCGGGTAGCACGAGGTGGCCGGCCCGGAGTTAGGAGCCTTCGCCCACGAGAAGACCGGATGAGCCTTGCCGTCTGAGGTGAACGACGTCGAGATGTAGTCGCCCACCATGTAGCCCTGGTTCGTGAACGCGATCCACGGAACGTTCATCGGCCCCGTGAGCGCCCGCCCTGCCGTCCAGGTCGCCCCGCCGTCGAGCGAGGAGGTGAACCCGACCGTGAGCTGGCACGTGCTCACGCTGCAGGCCGCGTTCGGGAAGTAGTAGTAGCCGACCGCGAGATGGGTCGAGCCGCCGGACGTTGCCCTGTCGACGGCGATCCCGGGCAGGAAGTGGTCGACTCCGCTACCTGTCGCGTCGATCGGGATTCGCGTCACGGAAGACCAGGCGAGCCCATCCAGCGACGTGCTGTAGACGATGTCGTTCGCGGGGCAGCCCGCCCTGAACCGGCAGTCCTGCCAGGCGACGTAGACCTTGCCGTCGCCGGCGACCTCGGCCGACGGAAGCGCGAAGGTCCGGATGTTCGCCGCCACGCCGTGCTCCTGCACACTGGCGATGGTGGTGCAGCCGCCCCAGTTGGCGCCTCCGTCGGTCGAACGGAATGTGCTGATCGCGCCGCCGTTGTTCGAGTAGGGCACGACTACCGTTCCGTTCGGCTGGACGACGGGCTGGCCCCCGAGCCCGGAGGAGCAGTCCGGGGTGCGAATCGGGCCCCAGGTGAGGCCGCCGTCGGTTGACGTGACCATCCGCATCGCGTTTCCGGCGGTGTTGTCGTCGTACTGGATGTAGCAGTTGCCGTAGTACTGGCTCGCGGCCCAGGTATCGCACGTGATCCAGGTCTTGTCCCAAAAGCTTCCGGTCGACTCCGCGGCGGTGACCGGGTTCGTCCACGTCACGCCACCGTTGATGGAGCGGTTGACGAGCAGGATGTGGCCGGTTCCTCCCGAGTCGATCCCGAGGCCAAGAGCGAGCCAGACGCCGTCCTGCGGGTCATAGGCAATGGACGGGTCGCTGATCCTCGGCCACGGGCCGCCCTGGTTCACAGTCGTGCCGGGGAGGCCGCCGGTCGTCCACGTCCGTCCGCCGTTCTGCGAGCTGGCGTAGACGAGGTTGCTCGCGCCGCCTCCGCCGTAGTACCGCCCCGATTGCGTGAGAGCGACGATCGTCTGGCCGAACGCGAACGAGTCGGGCTCGACCTGCGTCCTGTGCTGGGGGCCCGTGTTCGTGTACGGGTCGTTGCTGATCGTCGTCGGAAGCACGCTTCCGGCCGATCCGGCCGACACGACGAGGAGCCATGCGGCAAGTGTCGCAGCAGCGGCCCAGGTTCTCACTCCCCTCAGCCCTCTTTCCCCCACGGCTCGATGTTAGCCCTTCGCGCGCGTTTCGCCTAGAGGGCTTGGCGGAGCGGTGATGTCGAAGCTCGCGCTCGCCGCCCGCTCCGCGAACACGCTTCCGGTGGGCGGCTTCGCAATCGCGAACACCGGATGGGCCTTGCCGTCGCCCGTGAAGGACGTGGACATGTAGTCGCCGACCATGCGGCCCTGGTCTGTGTTCGCGATCCAGGACAGGTTCATCGGACCGGCGACCCGCGTCGAAGGCGTCCAGGTGGCGCCTGCGTCGAGCGACGAGACGAAGCCGACCGTGAGCTGGCACGTGCTCGCGATGCAGCTGGCGACCGGGTAGTAGTAGTACCCGAGCGCCAGGTGGGCGCTGCTGCCGGATGTGGCCCTGTCGACGGCGATTCCCGGGATGAAATGGTCGACGCCGCTGGTCACGACATCGATCGGGATGCGCGTGACCGCCGTCCAGGTGACGCCGTCGGTGGAGGTGCTCATGACGATGTCGTTCGCGGAGCAACTCGTCCGGAACCGGCAGTCCTGCCAGACGACGTAGACCTTGCCGGCTGCGTCGACTTCGGCAGACGGAAGCGGCGACGTGCGGAGGTTTCCGGCAACGGGGTGTTCGCTGACGTTCGCGACCGGAACCGACGCCGTCCAGCTCGCCCCGCCGTCGGTCGACCGGAACGAGCGGATTCCGGCGCCGCCTTCGTAGGGCACGACGACATTCCCGTTCGGCTGGGCCACCGGCTGGCCGCCGAGGCCGGATGGGCTTCCGGCCGGCGTGATGGCCGGGCCCCACGTGAGCCCGCCGTCGGTCGAGGTGCTCATCAGCAGCACGCCGCCCTGCCCGAAGTCGTCCCACTCCGTGTAGCAGTTCCCGTAGTGCGGGCTCGACGCCCAGGTGTCGCACGTGATCCAGTTCTTGTCGTAAAAGTTGTTTGCTCCGAGCGAGACGGTGACCGGGTTTTGCCAGGTGAGGCCCCCGTCGGTCGAGCGACTCGTGAGGACGGCGCTCGGGGCACCGCGCGGCGAGGAGGCCAACCCGAAGACCAGGCTCGAGATCATCCAGACATCGTGGGCCGGGTCGTAGGCGACGGCAGGATCGCTGATCCGCGCCCACGGGCCGCCGGAGTGGCCCGTCGTGCCGGGGAGGACGCCCGTCCGCCAGTGCCGCCCGGAGTCGGTCGAGGTCGCCCACGCGATGTTGCTGGCGCCGCCGCTGTTGACGAACCGGCCCGTCTGAATTGCCGTCACGATGGTGCTCCCGAAGGCGAAGGAGTCGGGCTCGACCTGGGTCGCGTGCTGGCTGTCCGGGTTCGTGTACGGGTCGCTGCTGATGGGAGTGGCGAGCACGGTTCCCGCCGACCCGCTCGCGACGAGAAGCAGGCCGAGAGCCGCCGCGACCGCGGCGAGCCTGTTCCGCGCTCCCCTCAACCTCGTTCCCCCACCGTGACGCGATCTTAGACCCCCTTTTCGCCTTCTCCTAGAGCGTGTAGGGTCGAGGCTCGGTGGCGAAACGGGTGCTCGAGCGGAAGCAGGAAGAGCGGCAGCGCCCAGTCGAGCTCGACCAGGAGCTCGAGGCGCTGAAGCGGGGGCTGCGCGAGCGCGCGCAGGCGATCGACGAGCGGGAGCGCGAACTCGACCGGGAACGGCGAAAGCTCGAGCTGCGCGAACGCCGCTTCGGCCGCAGGCTCCGCCTGCTGCGTGCGGAGCGTGACTGGTTTGCGCCGCTCAAGGCAAAGGTTGCGGAACGGTCGGACGAGCGTCCGAACCTCGCGAAGCTCGAGCGCAGCGCCGCCAAGCGCGCCGCCAAGCTCGCCGCCGCGGAGCAGGCTCTGGTGCGACGCGAGGAGGAGCTTGGCGCACGACAGTCCGAGCTCGAAGCTCTTGGGCGCGAGGTCGAGGCACGCCGAGACGACCTCGAAACCGCCCGCGCCGAGCTCGACCGGCGAGATTCAGAGCTCGAGAAGCGAGTGGCAGAGCTCGAGGCGCAAGGTGAGGCGCGAGGATCAGAGCTCGACGCGCAAGCGGCAGAGCTCGAGGCGCGAGCGGCGGAGCTCGAAGCGCTCGCTCGGAGCAGCGAAGAGCGCGCGGGCGATCTCGAGCGCCGCTCGGAAGAGCTTGCCAAGGCCGAGGCCGACGGTGCGACGCTCCGCAAGCAGCTCGACGATGACTCAGCCGCTCTCAAGGAGCGCGAGTCGGAGCTGGAGCGGTTGCGCAAAGAGGTCTCGACCGAGGGCGAGGCAGTGGCCGCCCGGGCAGCGCAGATCGACGCGGGTCTCGGGGACCTCGAGCAACGGGAGAGCTTGCTCGCCGACCTCGACGGCCGCCTGAAGGAGGTCTCGGACGCGGAGCAACGGCGCGCGCGCGAGGAAGAGCAGCTCGAGGAGCGCTCTCGGGACCTCTCGAGCCGCGAGGAAGCGCTCGAGGCTCGCAGCGCCGCCCTCGACGAGACGCGCGAAGCGGGCGAAGGCCGGCTGGCGGAGGTCGCCAAGCGCGAGCAAGAGCTCGGCGAGCGGGAGCGCGCGCTGGCAACGGCGTCCGAGGAGGCCAAACAGCATGAGCGTCTGCTCGAGCAGCGTGAGCGCAGGGTCAAGGAGCGCGAGCAGGCGCTCCACTCGACGCAGACCGACGTCGAGCAGCGCGAGCGCAAGCTCCGGCGCAAGCGTGGGCTGAGCCTCCGCACGTCTTCGTCGGCCGCGGATCCCGACTACCTGTCGACCGCCCTGTCCGCGAGAGAGCGGGACATCGAGAAGCGTGCGACCGCGGTCGAAGGCGTCGAGGATCGCATCGCCGCGGGCAGAGCCGAGCTCGACGAGCGGGGGAAGACGCTCGAGGAGATCGAGCGGACGCTGACGCGCCTCCAGGCGGACGTCGAGCAGGATCAGCAGGCCGCAGCCGAGGCGATCCGGACGATCGAGGCGCGCGAGCACGCCGTCGCCGAGGCCGAGGCCGACTTCGAGGCCCGCTCGGCCGCTCTGGCCAGGCTCGAGGAAACCGCCGAAGCGGCAGAGCAGAGCCGGAAGGACGAGGCCCAGCGAGTGAGACAGGCCTCCGCCGAGCTCGCAGCGCGCGAGCGCAAGCTCGCCGAAGAGCAGGCGGAGCTGGCGCGTCGATCCGAGCCGCCTTCGGTTCCGACGGGCTTCCTCGCGGGCCTGGAGGCGCTGGCGAGCGCAAGCCACGAGCGCCACGCGCAGCGCCAGCCGAGCAAGAACTAGCCGAACCCCGTCCTACCATCGGCGGCGATGCGGACGATGTTCGTCGTCTATCTCGTCCTGATCGCCGGCGGAATCGCCTTCTACGCCGTGATCGGGATCACGCACAACTGACCGTGCGCTGGGTCCGTGACAACTCGCTGTCACTCGCCTTCCTTGTCCTCTTCCTCGCGACTCTGATCGCACAGTCGTACGCCGGCCACCTCGACTACAACGAGGAGCTCAAGGAGCACGACGACCCGTCGATTTCCTGGGGACGTTTCGTCGCTTCGTCGAAATTCGGCGTGGCCGTGATGGAGAACTGGCAGTCGGAGTTCCTCCAGTTCTTCACCTTCATCCTCGCCACGATCTGGCTCCTGCAGAGAGGCTCGAACGAGTCGAAGAAGCTCGGCGGGGCAGGGCTCGAGTCGGATGAGGCTCAACGCGTCGGCACGCACGCATCTCCCAGGTCACCGAGCTGGGCGAAGCGGATGGGCGGACTGCGCTACCACCTGTATGCGAACTCGCTGCTCGTCGTCATGGGCGCGATCTTCCTGGCAACCTGGTTCGCCGAGTCCGTCACGGGCTGGACCGAGTACAACGCCGATCAGCTCGACCACCAGCAGGCGGCCGTCTCCTGGGCCTCCTACATCGGCACTCCCGACTTCTGGGAGAAGAGCCTCCAGAACTGGCAATCGGAGTTCCTCGCAGTCGGGACGATGGTCATCTTCACCGTCTATCTGCGTCAGCGCGGCTCGCCGGAGTCGAAGCCGGTCGGTGCGCCCCACGAAGAGACCGGAAGCTCCGGATAGTCACTCGCAGCGCGGTTAGTTGTCCTCGCGCCGTAGCTGGGTGATTTGCAGGCCTTCTCGTTCGCCCGCGTGCTCGACCTGAAGCGTCGTGTGCTCGAGCCGAAACTCTCTGACGAGTAGCTCCTGAAGCTCACGCCGGCGCAGATGGCAATCGTCGCCGGCTCGTACCAGCACGTGGGCGGACAGAGCCGGGAATCCCGACGTGATCGTCCAGATGTGGAGGTCGTGCACCTCGACCACGCCATCGGCCTCGGCCATGCGGCGCCCGACCTCCTCGGCGTCGATCCCGGCCGGGGTCGCTTCGAGCAGGATCGCCACCGAGTCGCGCAGGATCGTCCAGGAGCTGCCGAGGATGAGCAGCGCGATCGCGAGCCCGGCGATCGGATCCGCCTGGCGCCAGCCCGTCGTGATGACGACGAGCGCTGCGACCGCGACCCCCGTCGAAGCCGCGATGTCGGCGAAAACGTGGCGAAGCGCCGCCTGCACGTTGAGGCTCTCGTCGGCGCTCCGCGAGAGGATTCCCGCCGCCGCCAGGTTCACGCCGAGCCCGATCACCGCGACGAGGAGCATCCAGCCGCCGAGGACCTCCGGCGGATCGTCCAGTCGGCGCAGCGCCTCCACGAACACCCAGATCGCGATCGCGACGAGAGCCAGGCCGTTCGCGAGAGCGGCCAGGATCTCCGCGCGGCGGAAGCCGAAGCTCCGCTCCGGAGTGGCAGGCCGCATCGCGAGCCAGGCGGCGCCGAGCGCGAGGGCCAGCGCCGCGGAGTCGCCGAGCATGTGGCCCGCGTCGGCCAGCAGGGCCAGGCTCCCCGTCAGGATGCCGCCTGCGATCTCGACCCCCGTGAAGGCGATGGTCAGCACGAGGACGATTCCGAGCGCCCGCCGGCTGCCCACTCGGTGATCGTGCCGGTGTGTCATTTCGGAGCCTCGATCTCGATGCTGCCGTTGAAGTCCCGGTAGCGGTGGGTCATGAAGTGGCTCGCCGCCGTCATCTCCGCTTCGAGAACCCGTCCCGAAGGCTGAACGGTGAGTCGGAACCAGGCCGGGACCGGCTCGAGGCCAAACGCAGCGAGCCTGGTCACGCCGTTGGGCCCGTGACCGACGACGCGCGCGTGCTTTGCCCGGTGCCACATGAGAATGTCCGCGACGTTCAGCCCGGGGAACGGTCCGCTCTCCCAGCGCCCGTCGTGATAGTCCCAGCGCTTCCGGCCGATGATCACGGTCCTGAACTCACCGGTGCTGAGGCTGAGGCGATCCGGGGCCTGCACCTGGTACTCGCTGACGACTCCGCCCAGGCCCGAAGTGAGCGTCTCTGTGAAGCGGTACGCCTTTAGCCCATCCATCGTCCTTACGGCGCGCGCGAATATGGCTTCGCCGTTCGGAGGCAGGAGGGCCGGCAGCCGAAAGGAGACCTGGGCGGAGCCCGCGCGTACCGTCAGCTCGCTCGGCGTACCGTCAAGAACCGGCGAGTCGATGCGGGAGCAGCCGTTCCCACACGGTTGGCTCTCGACGCTCCGGCCGTCGAGCGTAAAGCTCAGCTCGTCGGTCGGAAGCGGGGTCTCCGCGTGTATGGCCGCCACCTGGATCGGACCGCCGCGCTTGGCGGCGAGCCCCACGAGCACGTTGCCGGTGTGCTTTCCAAGCGCGAGCGCGGAGGAATCCAGGGCAAGTGGCAGCGAGAAGCCCTGTGTCGACGAGCTTGGCGTCGTGTTGACCACCGAGTCGGCGGAGCCGCCGCCTCCTCCTCCGACGACGAGCGCGACAAGAGCGGCAACGAGCCCCAGCGCGACGACGGCGGCGGAGACGGCTGTCCAGGCGATGCGGCTCACGCCCGTAGCTTGCAGGAAGTGCGCTAGCCCTCCGCGGTGGGAAGGCGTCCGACGTAGATCACGATCTGCGAGCCTGCAGTGGCCTGCTCGCCGCCGGCCGGCTTCTGTTTCAGGACGATGCCGTTCTCGGCCGAATCCGCCGTCGGCTGATCGAGGGTTCGCACCGTGAAGCCCGCACGGGCAAGCGCACGCCTCGCGTCAGCCTCGGGCTGGCTCGTGACGTCGGGAACTGGACGCTGCGGTGCCGTCCCCGGGCCGAGCGAGACGTTGATCCGCACGACCGATCGTGGTGGGACCTTCGTGCCGGCGCCCGGCAGCTCGGAGACCACGGTGTTCCGCGGCTTGCTCGAGCCCACCGGGAAGGAATCGACCGTGAGCCCGGCCTGCTCGATCTTGTCGATCGCAGCCACCTGATCGAGCCCCACGACCTGGGGCACGGCGACGCCGCCCGCCGCCGGGGCGGAACCGGCCGAGACGTTGAGGCCGACGATCGACCCCTTCGGCGCCTTGGTGCCGGGCGGCGGCTGCTGCGAGATGACGATGCCCTTGGGCTGCGTTGACGGGATCCGCGAGATGCTCAGACGGAAGCCGAGCCTGCTCAGGGTCGCGGTGGCCGATGCCTCGGTCAGGCCTTTGACCGAAGGGACCGTGGCGCCGCCCGGGCCGCTCGAGACCGTCAAGGCGACCGTCGAGTCCTTCTTCGCCTTGCTGCCGCCGGGCGGCAACTGGCGGATGACCTGATCCTTTGGCTTGGTGGAGGCGACCTTGACGATTTGCCCCCTCAGGTTCGCCGCCTGAAGGCGTATGAGGGCCTTGTCGACCGGCAGGCCGACGACGTTCGGCACCTCGACCGTCAACGGGCCGCCCGCGACGACGATCGTCACCCGGCCTCCGCGATCGAGCTCGGTCCCCGCGGGCGGGTTCTGGGAGATGACCGTTCCCAGCGGACGGTTGCTCGCCTTCGCATTGACGACGGTTAGGTAGCCGTCCTGACCGAGCTTCTCGGTCGCAAGCGCGGTGGTGAGGCCGACGACGTTCGGCACCTCAGTCTTCGCCGCATCGTCCCGGGTCAGGAAATATGCCGCCGCGATGCCGGTGAGGACGAGCGCGAGCAACAGCACGAGCCACGGCCAGAGAAGCGGTCGCCTGGGCGGCGGGGTGACGACCTCTTCCTCGACGTATCGGCCCGCAGGCGGAGGCCCAGCAGGGATCTCTTCGGTCACTTGTCGCCGCCGTCGTCGGAACATCAAAGGTGTGATCCCTCCTCGGCGGCGAATCTAATCGTCCCCGGCCGAGTAGGGCGCAAGTAGCGGGCGGCGGCGCGCTGCAGGCTAGTCGTTGTGCTCGGTCAACGACGGCGTCGGGAAGCCGGGTGGGCGGATGACGTAGACGATGCCGCCCGACGCGGGAATCCACGCGCGCTCGAACTGCTCGCGGTCGTAGGTGTGCCTCACCTGGGCGTTCGTGTCCGAAGCCGGGTCGTAGGCGATGACGTCGCCGGTCCCCGTGAATCCGCCGATCACCATCAGGTGACCGTTCGTACTCTTGATCGCGGTGTCGAGCTTGTTCGACGACCATGCCACCGACGCCACGAGCGGAATATTCGCTGTGATGAACGGCTCGGCTTCACGGAGGTTGTGCAGCTGCGTCACGTCTCCGACGAGGCCGCGCTCAGCCGCATACGCCGTGTTGAACGGCCAGTTGCCGGCTCCCTGGTAGTGGTAGTCGTAGACGAAGCGTGCCGTGTAGTCGACGGCGGCATCGAACGACGGGTCGACCCACGCCGTTTCCGTCGCGTCCGGCGCGTAGTGCGCAGCCTGATCCCTCTCCTGCCAGTAACGAACCACCATGGCCGTCGAGGTCGGGCTGCACCACGCTTCCCCGCCGTTGTCGAACTCGGGGTAATGGCCGTGGTGGGTCTCCTGCGAGTACGGAGACAGGGCGAGATCCTTCGTCACTCCGTTCATAGTCGTCGCGCTCGGGAAGCCGCGCTTCTCGTTCCTCAGGTTCGACGCGACGGCGCTGTAGCGGCTGACGGAGACCGGCGCGGTCGCTTCGGTCATGCCGGTGCGCCGGTAGATCGTGAGCTTCAAGCGGTAGGAGACGCCGGGATGATCCTTCGCGAACCAGGTGTCGATCGCGACGAAACCGTCCGCGTCTCCCTGGCCGCCGAGGGACGTGCGGTGGAAGTCGGAGTCGTTGTACGTCCACTGGCCGAGGGTGTACCAGTCATCCGCCCAGTGGCCGTTGCTCAGCTTCGGCAGCACCTCCGACTTGATCCACGTCCCGGGTGACGTCCTCGCGTTCCACGACGAGACGACCTGGGTGAACGGATGCGGCATGGGGTACTCGTCTGAGGTCCACGTGCCGTAGACGTAGCTGCCGGACCCGTCAACCTCGTCGCCGAGCACGGGCACGGAGGCGTAGGGATCGGTGTACGTGTACGTCGGGAGCGTTCCGGACGTAAGCCTCAGCGTTCCGCCCGAATTGACGAGGCCGTTCATCGTCCCCGAGTTGAAATCAACATTGTTGAAGTTGATCGTGAAGGGTTGTGAAGCGAGCGCCGAGCCAGCGGTGCCGAGCAGAAGCCCTGCGGCTACGACGATCAGGGGCACGCGCCGAATCACGCGGGTGATCGTAGCGCGGCAACTCTCGGCGGCCAAGCCTCCCGAGTCGGAGCACGCTGCTCGCGGCTGAGTATCTTCCGAGCGGTGCGCGAGTCAACTCATCTCCGCGAGATCCGGTCGCTCGATCCCATCGCCGACCATCGGCGCATCGTCTACCTCGATACGTGCTTCGAGTTCCCTTGGGATACGACCCGCTCGCTGGAGCTTGCGCTCTTCCGGACCTTCGCCTCGCCGTCGATTGCCGCGCTGCTCGACTCGACCGGTGAGTTCGGCCGTGCGGCTCAGAAGCGCTACGACGACACCGACCTGATCCTCTCGACGATCGTCGAGGCGGGATATGACAGCGAGGAGGGGAAGCAGGCGATCCGGCAGATGAACCGGATCCACGGCCGCTTCCTGATCTCGAACGAGGATTTCCTCTACGTGCTCTCGTCGTTCGTGTTCGAGCCGATCCGCTGGAACGCCCGGTTCGGCTGGCGTTCGTTGATCGAGACGGAGAAGCTCGCGACGTTCGAGTACTGGCGAGAGGTCGGCCGCCTGATGGCGATCAAGGAGATCCCCACGAGCTATGCCGACTTCGAGTGCTTCAACGAGGAGTACGAGCGGCGGAACTTCCGGTACACCGATGAGGCCCGCCGCGTCGGGCTTGCGACGCGCGACATGTTCCTGGCGTGGTTCCCCGGCCTGCCGAAGCGATTCGGGGCGCCGGCGATCCAGGCACTCATGGACGACGCGCTGCTCGAGGCGTTCGGCTTCGCGAAGCCGCCGCGAGCCGTGCGCGCCGCGGTCGAGAACGCGCTTCGGGCCCGCGCGCGAGTGACGGCCGTGCTCCCTGCGCGCCGCCGGCCGCGCCTGCGAGTGCAACGCCGGACGAGAACGTACGGCCGCGACTGGCGCGTGGAGGAGCTCGGCCCGCCGAAGCCGACAACGAGGCCTCCTGAGCCGAGGTAGATGTACACGCGTCTTGCCTAGGTGCCCGAGCCTCCTCCCCGATGCGAGCGTAGCGGGGAAAAACGCACGTGTGTGTGACCGAATTGGAGCAAGACCGTGACGGCGCCGCGAGCCGCGCGGGCTACGATGCTGGCGTGGCGACCGAACCGCTTCAGGATCTTCTGCAACAGGCATTTCCGGATGCGACTGAGCTCGCCGTCCTCGACCGGACCGGCAGCGGCGACCACTTCCAGGTGACCATCTCCAGCCCGCGCTTCGAGGGACTCTCCCTCGTCGACCAGCACAAGCTCGTCTACGACGCTCTCGCCGCCCCGCTCGCGGACGGCACCATCCACGAACTTCGGATCAAGACGAAAGGACAGCCCAGTGACTGACCTCCGCACCCAGATTGCCGAGCTCATCGACTCCGAGCCCGTGACGCTCTTCATGAAAGGGTCGCCGAGCTTCGCGGCGTGCGGCAACTCCCAGCGCGCCCTCGCAGCCCTCCGCGCGGCAGGTGCGCCGGTGACGACGGTCGACATCCTCCCCGACCCGCGCTTTCGCCAGGAGCTCTCGGCGCTTTCCGGGTGGCCGACGATCCCGCAGATCTTCGTCAAGGGCGAACTCGTCGGCGGCGCGGACATCGTCGAGGAGCTGGCCGCAAGCGGCGAGCTCGAGCGCAAGCTGACCGAGGCGCTCGGCGAGGGTTACCGCGACGCGCGAACGGAGCGCGTCGTCGAGCTCGCCGCCGCCTGACGTGGACTGGCGCGTCGCCGGCACGTACCTCGAGTCGTGCAACTGCGACGCGATCTGCCCCTGCCGGCGGATCAACGGGGTTCCCGGCGGCCGTTCCACCCACGGCGTCTGCGAGGGCGCGCTCTCCTGGCAGATCGTCGACGGGACGGCGGACGATCGCGATCTCTCCGGCCTCAACGTCGCGCTGGCTTCGCGGTACAGCGACGACGAGGAGGGCTCGCCGTGGACGTGGATGCTCTATGTCGACGAGCGCGCCGACAGTGACCAGCAACGGGCCATCGAGGAGATCTGGACAGGCCACGTCGCCGGTGAGCAGCTCGAGCATTTCCCCTGGGCCTGGAAGGCGAGCAATCTCGTCGGCATCAAGCCGGCGCAGATCGAGATCGACCACACGCCGCGGCGCCAGTGGTTCCGCGTGAGCGACGTCGTCAACGTCCGCATCTCGGGGCCGTATCCCGGTGACGAGACAGTCACCTGCGTCATCCCCGGCCACGCGCGCTCCGGCAAGGAAGTGATCGCGGACGAGCTCAAGGTCGACGACGGTCCGCTCCAGTTCGAGTTCAACGGAGTCTGCGGCTACGCAGCCGGCTTCGACTACCGCTCGCAGTAGGTAGAGAATCCCCGGTGTGAGGCGCCTAGCTATAGCCGCCGCCGCGCTCGTGTTGCCCTTCGTCTCGGGCGCAGCCGCCGGGACTGCGCCACCGCTCAATGCACCGCGCACGATCGTCGACCGGAACCACGACAACCGGCTCGAGTACGGGCCGCGCGAGAGCCGCACGAGACGAACAGACCTGGTTCAGGCCGGCGGCACAGGGAACTTGCCGCCGGTTCGGCTGATCCACTTCGCGCAGATGACGGACACGCAGCTCGTCGACGAGGAGTCGCCCGCGCGCGTGGAGTTCGTCGACCGCGTCGGCCGGCCGTACGAGGCGGCCTACCGCCCGCAGGAGGGCCTGCTGCCGATGGTGCTCTCGGAGGAGGTACGCGCCGTCCGAGCCGAGAAGCCGGAGCTCGTGATCGTCACGGGCGACAACGCCGACAACACCCAGCGCAACGAGACACGGTGGTTCATCGACATCCTCGACGGCGGCGTCGTCACACCCGACTCGGGAACGAGCCGCAAGTGCGCCCCGGCCCGGAGCCGCTTCAGAGGGGTCCGCGGATCACGCCTCTTCTACGAGCCCGACCGAAGCGTCGGCCAGGACGGTCCGGGCTACTCGCCGCTCATGCGCGTGAACATGAGACGGGTACAGCGCTCGAATTCGGTCCGCGACTACCCAGGCATCTTCGAGGAGATGAACCGTCCGTTCCGCGCGCCCGGCCTCGGAGTTCCCTGGTACACGGTGATCGGGAACCATGACGCGCTCATCCAGGGCAACGTCCCCGGCAACGCGTTCTTCTCGCAGGCCGCCGCCGCCTGCGTGAAGGTGACCGACCTCTCCCGGCGCGCGTGGAACCTGATCAAGCCGCTCGCGGAAGGCGGGATCACCGACGAGGAGAACACGCAGGTCGTCCAGATCATCTACGGCGACTTCCTCGCCACGATCTCGAGCCCGAGTAAGAAGCGCGGGCTTTGGAAGCGGATCCCGAGCGACGCGCAGCGAAGGCTCCTCTTCCGCAAGCCGGACTTCATGCGCGAGCACTTGCACACACGCGGGACACCCGCCGGCCACGGTTTCAGCCAGGTCAACCTCGATTCTGGCGAGGGCAACTACTCCTTCGCCCCGAAGCCTGGCCTCCGCTTTGTAGCCATCGACTCCGTCGCCGCAGCCGGCCCCGACGGGAACCTCGACCAGACGCAGTTCGTGTGGCTGCACGCGGAGCTCCTCGCAGCCGAAGCCGCGCACGAGCTCGTGGTCGTCTTCGCCCACCACTCGCTTGCGTCGATGCGACAGCCCGAGAGCAATACGCATCAGGGCCTGACCGGCTCGTGCCCTTCCGCTCTACCTGCGACGCCGCCGGCCCCGGACGAATCCGTTCTCTGCCTCTTCTCGCGCCACCCGTCGGTGATCGCGTTCGTCGCCGGCCACAGCCACCGCAACAGGATCACCCCCTACCCACGGGCGGGTGGTGGCTTCTGGGAGATCGTCAGCTCCTCCCACACCGACTGGCCGCAGCAGTCCCGGATCATCGACATCGTCGACAACCAGGACGTCGAGCACACGCTCTCGATCCTCACCCACGTCATCGAGCACAAGGCGCCCCCGAGGCCGGGCCTACGGATGCGCACACGCGGCCGCCTGCTCAGCGCGGCCGAGGTGACGCGGCTCGCCTCGATCGCGCGCGAGCTGTCCTTCAACGACCCGCAGGCCGAGAACGGAGAGGACGGGTTCCCCGACCGACGCGGCACGCGGCTCGACCGGAACGTCGAGCTCCTCGTTCCGAATCCTTACTGAATCCTTTCGGATCGAAAACTCCCTGCTCACGGGCAGGGCCTTCACTGTGTGGCATGAACAAGCTCAGGTTCTTCACACTCGTGGCCATGCTCGCACTCGTCGTCGTCAGCGCTGCAGCGGCCAGGCACGTCGTCGTCATCCGGGGCACGCACGGCGATGACGTGCTCACGGGAACGCCACACCGTGATCTCGTGCTCGCCAAGGCCGGGAACGACGCCATCAACACCCTCGCCGGGAACGACCGGATCTTCGCCGGCTGGGGCAACGACGTGGCTGACGGCGGCCCCGGTGACGATCGCCTCATCGGTGGGCCCGGAAACGACGCCCTGAACGGCTCCTACGGCAACGACCGCATTCGCGGCCGCCACGGAGACGACAACGTCGACGGCGGGCCTGGCAACGATCGCCTCTTCGTCGGGCGCGGAACCGACGTCGAGAACGGTGGCGACGGAAACGACGTCCTCCACGCGCTCGCGCATGACAACCAGGTCGACGTGCTCGACTGCGGGCCCGGGCAGGACGTGGTCTGGCTGAACGCCAACGAGAACGACACATACGTCAACTGCGAGGTAGTCCGCACGGTCTCGACGACCCAAACGGACGACTAAGGACTCCCCTCCCCATACCTCGCTCCCCGCGAAGCCCGCCCCGAAAGAGGCGGGCTTCGTCGTTTTGGTGAGAAACGCTCGTTCAAGGGATAGGCAGATGGGCTCTCGTGATCGATGTAACGCAACACAATCGTCGGTGCAGCGGCCGTGCCGATCCACCCAATGGAGGTCTGCTCCGATGCAGAAGCTCTACAACTGGCTCGCACGTGAAGACGGCCAGACGATGGCCGAGTACGGCGTCGTCCTGGCAGTCATCACGATCGCGGTGTTCGGCGCTCTGGCCCTGCTCTCCGGGAACATTGTTGCCGCACTGAACCGCGTCGCCGCCGTCATCACGTAACGCGGACAACTACATAGCGGCGTGGCTCGGAGAGATTCGAGCCGCGCCGCAGGTCCTTTCGGCGACGCATCACTTCCATGCCGATCCGTCCAGGAGGTCTGCACCATGGAGAAGCTCGACAGGTTGCTCCCACGAGAAGAAGCTCAGACCCTGGCCGAGTATGCGACCGTGCTGACCGTCATCACGTTCACCATTCTCGCCGCGTTCGCCTTGCTCGGCGCCGCGAGCGCAGGCGCGATCGGCCGCGCCGCCGCCTTTCTCACTTAGGCAAGGGATCAGGGCGCAAGCCCGGATCGCCGATAAGGCGTCTGACAGATACCCCTAGGCGGTGCGGTCACGCCGTGAGCACACGGAGGTTCCCGTGCTCCGACTACGAAGACACCGCGCCCCCGAGCAGGAGCTCGTGTTGGATTTCGGCGACGGCAAGTCACCCGAGCGCCGGCGAGCAGATGCTCGCAGAGCCCACTACGAGCACCAGAAGCGACTGCTCGAGGTCAAGGACGTCCAGCACCTGATCTCGACGCTCCACTCGGACAAGCCCGCCTCGTAGGCTCGACGAAACCGACGCGCACCCGTAGGCTGGGTGCGCATGCGTCGACTGCTGATCTCGGCACTCCTGGTAGGGATGGGGTTGACCGCGATCCAGGCTGCGAGCGGCGCGATCTTCCGCGGCACCCAGGGGCCGGACCAGCTGAGCGGGACCGCCGCCGCGGATGAGCTCTACGGACGGGCCGGGAACGACACCCTCCGGGGCCGCGGCTCTCGCGACCTCCTCGACGGGGGACCCGGCCGTGACCGGCTGGCGGGCGGCCCAGGCTCGGATTGGCTCACTTCGAGCGGAGACGGGCGCGCCGACACGGTCCAGTGCGGAGGCGGTCGCGACATCGTCAACGCCGACCTCGCCGACATCGTGAGGGGCGACTGCGAACTGGTCAGCCGCCGGCTTTCACGAGACCTCGACCGGGTGAGCGACGCGCAGCACGAGACGCAGGTGGAGCCCGACAGCTATTCGTTCGGCTCCGCGATCGTCACCGTCTTCCAGTCCGGCCGTTTCCTCGACGGCGGTGCCGCGAACATCGGCTTCGCGACGTCGCGCAACCGCGGCCAAACGTGGCGGTCTGGCCTGCTGCCCGGCCTCTCGTCTTACTCGACACCGCCGGGCTCGTCCTTCGCTGTCAGCGACCCGGTGATCGCCTACGACGCCGCCCACCGGTGGTGGCTCGCAGCCTCCCTCGACTCGGACGGGGTGCTGCTGAGCCGCTCGCGGGATGGGTTGACCTGGAACATGCCCGTGAGAGCGGCGAGGGATCCCGCCGGCGAGTACGACAAGGAGTGGATCGCCTGCGACAACTGGGTCGCAAGCCGCTTCCGGGGACGCTGCTACCTCTCGTACATGAACTTCGCCGAGGACCGAATCGAGACTCGGCGCTCGACCGACAGTGGGCTCACCTGGTCTGCGCCGGTGAGCGTCGATCCCGGCCCACCGGGAACCAACGCGAACGGGCTCCAGCCGGTCGTCCGCCCGAACGGAGACCTCCTGCTCGTCTACTCGGCCTTTGGATCCTTGCCCCCGCTCGAAAACGAGATCGCTTCGGCTCGCTCGACCGACGGCGGACGGACTTTTGCCCTTCCCGCTCGGGTTGCCCGCCTGCGCGACCTCGGCTCGAGTTGGCTGCGAGCGCCGCCCTTCCCGTCTGTCGACGTCGACGCAGCAGGGACGGTTTACGCCACCTGGAGCGATTGCCAGCAGTGCGACGACGACATCGTGCTCGCCCGGTCGCGGGACGGGATCAACTGGACGGAGCCGGTCCTTGTTCCAACCGGTGTGCCCGAGACTTTGCTCGACTACTTCCTGCCTGCGCTGGCCGTCGATCCCGGCACCGCCGGCACCAAAGCCCGCCTCGCACTGCTCTACCACTCGCTGAGGCCACCGAACGTCTGCGATCCCGCCGACATCTGTCTCGCCGCGGATGTCGGGCTCGTCACCTCGAGCGACGGCGGCACGACGTGGACGAGCCCACAGCAACTCAATGCCGTCTCGATGCCTCTGAGCTGGCTCGCCGACACGGCGCTCGGACGGATGCTCGGCGACTACGTCTCGGTCTCGTGGGTGCGCGGCCGCCCGGTCCCTGTGTTCTCGCTCGCAACGGAGCCCGTCGGCGGGCTCTTCCACCAGTCGATCTTCGCTACAACCCGGGTGCCGACCGCTGGCTAGATCGTCCAGGTGTCGCCCGCGTGGAGGAGCGACGTCAGGTCGCCCTCACCGCGCTCGGTCTTGCTCGTCTCGAGTTGCTCCGCCATGAGCTCGTCGTAAACCGGGCGCTCGATGTCTCGGAAAACCCCGATCGGCGTCGGGCCGTGCGGGGTGTGTGAGATCCGCGACAACGAGAACGCGAGGCTCGCGGCTTCGTGGTGCTCGTCGTGGACGAGCAGGGACTCCTCACCGACCTCGGCCACGTCGACCAGCTCGCACGAGCCGTCCGGACGCAGCTTCACGCCGCGCTCGCTCTCGGCGCCGAAGCGGATCGGCCGGCCGTGCTCCAGGCGGATCTGGTTCTCGGTCTGTTCCTTGACCGCGTCGAAGGCGCCGTCGTTGTAGACGTTGCAGTTCTGGTAGATCTCGACGAGCGCGGACCCCTTGTGGTTCGCCGCGCGGCGCAGGACCTCCGTCAGGTGCTTCTTGTCCGTGTCGATCGAGCGGCCGACGAAGCTCGCCTCCGCGCCCAGCGCGATCGAGACTGGATTGAACGGCCAGTCGAGCGAGCCCATCGGCGTCGACTTGTTGCGCGTCCCGAGCGGGCTCGTCGGCGAGTACTGCCCCTTCGTCAGCCCGTAGATCTGGTTGTTGAACAGGAGGATCTTCACGTTCACGTTGCGGCGCAGCGCGTGGATCAGGTGGTTGCCGCCGATCGAAAGCGAGTCGCCGTCGCCGGTCACGACCCAGACGGACAAGTCCGGACGAGATGTGGAGAGACCGGTCGCGATCGCCGGCGCGCGGCCGTGGATCGAGTGCATTCCGTAGGTCTGCATGTAGTACGGGAAGCGCGCCGCGCAACCGATCCCGGAGATGAAGACGATCCGCTCGCGTGGGATGCCGAGCTCCGGCATGAAGCCCTGCATCGCGGCGAGGATCGCGTAGTCGCCGCAGCCCGGGCACCAGCGCACCTCCTGGTCGGACTTGAAGTCCTTCGCAGTCAGCTGCACCAGCTTGGCGTTTCCGCCGTTCTCGCTCATCTGGCGCTCCTCAGGGTCATGACACCGAATGCTGCGGCAAGCGCGAAGAACACGATGGCCCAGAGGAACTGGCCAGACACGATCAGCACCACACCGGCGACGACTCCCATGAGCGTCGCGAACGGGAAGCGGCCTCTGAGACTCACCGCTCACCCCCGTTGTACGAGCGCGAGGCCTGAATCGCGAGCACGCAGGCGGGCAGGAGCAGGAAGCCGGCCCACCAGGCACCTTTGATCAGGCCGAGGATGCCGGCGAAGCCGAGGATGAACGCGACGATCGCCCACCAGAGCGCGCCCAGTCCGTCTCCGGTGCTGAACAGGAACCTGTCGGCTGGCGAGGTCACAGCATGGCCTCGATCGCCTCGGCGAGCTCGTCCGAGCGGAAGGGCAGCCCGCGAACCCTGTTGTAGCCGACCGCGTCCACGAGGAACTCCGCGCGCACGAGCTTGAGCAGCTGGCCGAGGTTCATCTCGGGCACGAGCACCTTGTCGTACCCGCCCAGCACGTCGCCGAGATTGCGCGGGAACGGGTTCAGGTGCGTCAGGTGCGCATGCGCGACGTTCTCGCCCGTCTTGCGCAGCCTGCGGCAGGCCGACTGGATCGGCCCGTACGTCCCGCCCCAACCAAGCACGAGCAGCCTTGCGCCGTCCGGGTCGTCCACCTCGAGCTCGGGGATGTCGGCCGCAATACCGGCCACCTTCTGCGCGCGGAGGCGAACCATGTGGTCGTGGTTGTCCGGGTCGTAGGAGACGTTGCCCGTGACGTCCTCCTTCTCGAGCCCGCCAATTCGGTGCTCGAGCCCGGGCGTCCCGGGGACCGCCCACTCGCGCGCGAGGGTCTCCGGGTCGCGGAGGTACGGCATGAAGCCGCCGTCGACGTTCGGCTGCTCGGCGAACTCGACCGAGATGTCGGGCAGCGACCCGACTTCCGGGAGGAGCCAAGGCTCGGAGCCATTCGCGAGGTAGGCATCCGAGAGCAGGAAGACGGGCGTCCGGTACTTGAGCGCGATCCGCGTCGCCTCGATCGCCGCGTAGAAGCAGTCGCCGGGCGTCGACGCTGCGACTACCGGCACGGGCGACTCGGAGTTCCGGCCGAACATGACGGCGAGCAGGTCGGCCTGCTCGGGCTTCGTCGGCATCCCGGTCGAGGGGCCGGCGCGCTGGATGTCGAGGATGAGCAGCGGAAGCTCGAGCGTGACCGCGAGCCCGATTGTCTCCTGCTTCAGGATGATTCCGGGGCCGCTCGACGTGCAGACGCCGAGCGCGCCGCCGAAGCTTGCGCCGAGCGCTGCGCCGACGGCGGCGATCTCGTCCTCGGCCTGGAACGTGCGGACGCCGAAGTTCTTGTGGCGCGCGAGGTCGTGCAGGATGTCCGAGGCCGGCGTGATCGGGTACGCGCTCAGGAACAGCGGCAGCTTCGACTGCACGCTCGCCGCGACGAGGCCGAGACCGAGCGCCTGGTTGCCCGTGACGTTGCGGTAGGTGCCCGGCTCGAGCTCGGCCGGGGCGACCTCGTACTGGGTGACGAACCCCTCGCTCGTCTCGCCGAACGCATAGCCGGCCCTGAACGCTCGCGTGTTCGCCTCCGCGATCTCGGGCCGCTTGGCGAACTTGGTCTCGAGGAACTCGATCGTCCCCTCGGTCGGGCGCGTGTAGAGCCAGGACATGAGGCCGAGCGCGAACATGTTCTTCGAGCGCTCCGCCTCGCGCTTCGTCACCTCGACCTCCTTCAGCTCCTCGAGGGTGAGCGAGGTCAGCGGCACCTCGTGGACGTTGTAGTCGTCGAGCGTCCCATCCTCGAGTGGGCTCGCCGTGTAGCCGGCCTTCTTCAGGTTCCGGTCGGTGAACGCGTCGGTGTCGACGATCAGCGTCCCGCCGGCCGGCAAGTCCTTGATGTTCGTGCGCAGGGCGGCCGGGTTCATGACGACGAGGACGTTCGGCGCATCGCCGGGCGTGAGGATGTCGTGGTCCGAGAAGTGGATCTGGAAACCGGAGACCCCCGGCAGCGAGCCCGCCGGAGCACGGATCTCGGCCGGGAAGTCCGGCAGCGTCGAGAGGTCGTTCCCGAGCAGCGCCGTCTCGCTCGCGAAGCGCCCGCCGGTGAGCTGCATGCCGTCGCCGGAGTCACCCGCGAAGCGGATGATCACCTGTTCCAGCTGCTCGACCGGCTTGGCCATCTACCTCTGTTCAGAGGTATAGCACCGAGCCAACCGGCTAGCTGGATTCTTCGAGCAGCGCCTGCAGGTCGAGCGGCTGCGTCATCATGGCGACGCCCTTGCCGTCCGGCGGGCGCGGCCACTCGTCCTGCAGCCGGTCGCGGTAGAGCTCGATCCCGTTCCCGTCGGGGTCGTTGAGGTAGATCGCCTCGCTCACGCCGTGATCCGAGGCGCCTGTGATCGGAACCTTGTTCTCGACCAGCCGCCTGAGTGCGTCCGCGAGCGCGGCGCGCGTCGGATAGCGGATGGCGACGTGGTACAGGCCCGTCGTCCCAGGCGGGGACGGCGAGCCGCCCTGCGACTCCCACGTGTTGAGCCCGATGTGGTGGTGGTAGCCGCCGGCCGAGACGAAGGCGGCCTGGTCGCCGTAGCGCTGCTGCTCTTCGAAGCCGAGCACGTCCCGGTAGAAAGCGAGCGCTCGATCGAGGTCGGCGACTTTCAGGTGGACGTGCCCGATGTCCACGCCCGGGTCGATCGGGTCAGCCACGACGCCCATGATGGCAGGCCTGGACCCAGCCGTCCCGGCGCGTAGGGTTGCGTGGGTGTCGCTGGAGACGACGATCAAGCCCCGCGGGCCGTACTCGCTCGCGCTCTCCGCGCGGCGCGCCAACGACACGACCAGGCGCTTTGGCAACGGCGTCCTCACCTGCGTGCTCGCGGGCGGCGAGCGGGTCTCTGCGCGGCAGCTTCCTGACGGTACGCTCGTCCTGCGCACGGAAAGCGAGGCTGGGCTCGAGCAGCTTCGCTTCGTGCTCGGCGCGGACGAGGACCACACGCCGTTCCTCGAGCGCTTTCGCAACGACGAGCTGCTCGCGGGCCCGATCCGCCACCTGAAGGGCCTGCGCCCGATCCGCACCGCGACGGTCACCCACGCGCTCATGCGCGCGATCGTCAGCCAGCTGATCACGTCGCGCGAGGCGCGCTCGATCGAGTGGCGACTCATCCACGCGACGACCGAGGCGGTCGGCGACCTGCAGGCGCCGCCACTCCCCCACCACTTCGGGCAGTTCGCTCCGGCCGAGCTCTATCGCTTCCGGCTCCCCGCGCGGAAGGCAACTGCTCTCGTCCGCATCTGTCGCACCTTCGACCCCGAACGGCTGCGCAGGCTCCCTCCGGAGGCCGCCGCGAGGAGGCTCGAGCGCGAGCGGGGGATCGGCCCCTATTCGATCGGCGTCGTCTGGACGGAGGGTCTCGGACGCTTCGACCGCGGGATCGTCGGCGACCTCGGACTCCTGAAGATCTGCTCGGCGATCGAAGGCCGCTGGGTCGAGGCCGAGGAGACCGCTCAGATCCTCGGCCGCTACGAGGAGTGGGCCGGCCTCGCGTGCGTGTACCTGATGGCCGGCGCAGGACGCGGCCTCGTGCCGTTGAAGCTGAACAGGCCCGAGGTTCGGCGAGAGCGCGTAAAAGCGCGATATGCAGCATAAATCGGCCACGCCGGCAAAGCCGGCATGGCCTCTGTTGGTCGGCGTCGCAAGCGAGCGCCTTAAGATCAATACTCGAGTCAGGATTACCACGTAATGGCAAACGAAAGGCGAATCGCCATTCTCGGCGGCGGCAAGATCGGCGAGTCGCTGCTCTCCGGGCTGCTCAGCGCTGGTTGGCGCAAGCCGGAGGAGGTCGTGGTCACCGGCCGCCGGCAGGAGCGGATCGACGAGCTCGCCGAGCGCTACGGCGTTCAGACGACGCTCTCGAACAGCGAAGCCGTCTCCGGGGCGGCGTTCATCGTGATCGCGGTCAAGCCGCAGGACTTCGAGGTGCTCCTCGGCGAAGTCGGCGGGCTCCTCACCTCCGACCAGACCGTGCTCTCGGTCGCAGCCGCCATGCCGACCGCGAAGATCGAGAAGCACCTCTCTGACGGGGTCCCGGTGCTGCGAGCGATGCCGAACACGCCCGCGACGGTGCACGAGGGCGTTGCCGGCCTGTGCGCAGGCGCGCACGCGAACGCCGAGCACCTGGCAATGGCTCAGGAGGTGCTCGAGCACGTCGGCCGCGTCGTCCAGGTGCCGGAGCCGTACATGGATGCCGTCACTGCCGTCTCCGGTTCAGGCCCGGCGTACTTCGCGCTGCTCGCCGAAGCGATGATCGAGGCCGGGATCCTGCTCGGGCTCTCGCGCGAGGTCTCCACGGAGCTCGTCGTCCAGACGATGTTCGGCACGGCGAAGCTGCTCCGGGACGAGAAGATGCACCCGGTGGAGCTGCGCGAGATGGTGACCTCGCCGGGCGGGACCACGATCCGCGCGATCCGCGAGCTGGAGCGCGCGGGCGTGCGCGCGGCATTCCTGAACGCGATCCAGGCCGCGATGGAGCGCTCGCAGGAGCTCGCCGAGGGCGACTCCTAGGACCGTGGTCGAGCTCCGGGTCTTCGACTCTCCAGACGAGGCTCAGACCGCAGCGGCCGAGCTTCTCGTCCGGGCCGCCCGCGCAGGGGAGAACATCGCGCTGTCGGGCGGGAGCACACCCGGGCCGGCCTATGAACAAGCCGCAGCGCTCGAGCCGGATTGGGCCCCCGCGAAGCTCTGGTGGGGCGACGAGCGCTGCGTGCCGCCGGAGGACGAACGGTCGAACTACCGCCTCGTCAAGGAAACACTCCTCGACCGGATCGACATCCAGCCGGCCGAGGTGCATCGCATCCGCGGCGAGCTCGGCGGCGAGCGAGCCGCAGCCGAGTACGACCAGGAGCTCGAGGGGGTGATGCTCGGGCTCGCTCTCCAGGGCCTCGGCGACGACGGGCACACGGCTTCGCTCTTTCCGAGCTCACCCGCGTTGGAGGAGCGCGTGCGCCGGGCGATCGCGGTCCCGCGCGAAGACGTCGAGCGAGTGACGATGACGCTGCCGGTGCTCTCGGGGGCAAACCAGGTCGTCTTCCTGGTGGTCGGCGAGGCGAAAGCCGAGACGGTCGCGCGCGCGTTCGCAGGCCCGCCGGACCCGGCGACGCCCGCCAGCCTGCTCCGCTCAGCGCACGGCGAGACGATCGCGCTACTGGACCGCACGGCCGCCGCCAAGCTTGACAACGTAGGCTGAAGTCCTATATATAGATTTTCGATGCCTGAGGCCGCCCCCTCTGCTCCCAGCGACGTCCTGACGATCGAGCGGGCGGAGCAACTCAAGGCACTCGGCCATCCGCTGCGGCTGCGGGTGCTGGAGATGCTCGGCGGGCAGGGCGAGGAGTCCTTGACGAACCGCGAGCTGGCCAAGCGGCTGGACGTCGACCCCGGCCACCTCCACTTCCACGTGAAGATGCTCATGCGCGCCGGCCTGATCGAGCGCGCCGAAGGCGGCAAGGGGCGCGAGAAGCCCTACCGCGCCGTCGCCACGACGGTTCGCGTCGGGCCCGAGCTCCTGCGCTCGCGCCTGACGGGCGACCTGCAGGCCGCGATGCTCGAGGAGGTCCAGCAGGGCTTCGCCAAGAGGGACGAGGGCCAGTTTCGGAGCGCCCAGGTCAACGCGCGCGTGACGCCCGAGCAGGCGCTCGAGCTGATCACGGAGCTCGTCGAGAAGGCCCGGGTCATGGAGGACTCTTCGGTCGACCCGCTGATCATCACGGCCTTCCTCCACCCGCCTACTTCTGGCTAGGCAGAAGCGGCGAGGCGAGCTCGGCCGCAATGTCGCGGCGGGCGGCGAGCGCCTGGAGCACGAGCACTGTGTCCGCGACGGCGATGTCTTCCAGGTACTCGTCGCGGGTCGCGAACGACTCGAGAACGCTCTCGATCGCGAGGACGTACCCGAGTTGGTCGGAGGCTGCAAGCGTGGCGAGAGCGTCTGCGACATCGCGCGGGAAGTCGTCCCTCTCCCGGATCGAACCGGCGAGTGGCCTCGCCTCCGCATCTCGGCCGAGGACGAGTAGCGCAAGGCTGCCGGCGTAGACGCCGATCGGAGACTCCGCCTCGCCGGCTCCGAGCTCGAGCGCCCAGCGCGCAGCCTCCTCGGCGGCGGCCCAGTCGCCGGCCACGACGAGTGCCTTCATCGCGCCGATCGGGCGTCCCCAGCTCCCGGGCGGCGCCTCGGCCATGCTCTCGCGGTAACGCTCCGCGGCGCGGTGAAGCCACCCCGAGGCCTCCTCGGCGCGACCGTCCATCAGCAGCGCGAGCCCGGCCCCGCCGGCGGCGTTCCCCATCCG
Source organism: Actinomycetota bacterium (assembly GCA_038040395.1). Taxonomy (GTDB): domain Bacteria; phylum Actinomycetota; class Thermoleophilia; order Gaiellales; family Gaiellaceae; genus VAXT01. Next base: position 259,055 of record JBBPIJ010000003.1, on the reverse strand, counting down.
CGTCAGCTGCCGCTGACCCGAGTCGGCATCAGCCGCATCTGGAAGCCGCCTCTCGCCGTCGCGGTAGCGCTCGATCTCCCGTTCGACGTGCCCGGCCCAATCCGCCATGGCCGCCAACCCTAGACTGCGAGGTGTGGCCGACCCTGTGACGCAGTTCAAGCTGGAGCGAGTCGATTCGATCGCCCTCGTCACGATGGACGACGGGAGCGGCAAGGGTCGCCCCAACGTCTTCAGCCGCGCGGCGCTCGAGTCGCTCGCGGAGCTTCTGCCCGAGCTCGAGGAGGGCGATTTCTCCGCCCTCGTCATCATCGGCAAGCCCGGGAGCTTCTCCGGCGGCGCCGACCTGAACGAGTTTCCGCTGATCGAGTACCGTGAGCAGGCGATCCAGGGCAGCCGATCGGGCCATGACCTGTTCGGACGGATCCGGGGCTTGCCCTACCCAACGGTCGCCGCGATCAACGGGGCTGCGCTCGGAGGTGGCGTGGAGCTAGCGTTGCACTGCGACTACCGCGTGATCGCCGACGACGTCCGCCATTTCGCCTCGCCGGAGTGCCTGCTCGGGTTCGTTCCCGCCTGGGGAGCGACGCAGCTCGCGCCCCGGCTCGCAGGGCCGGAGGCCGCGGTCAAGCTCATCGCGTTGAACCCGATGCGGCAGAACAAGATGCTCGGCGCCGAGCAGGCGCTCGAGCTCGGCTTCGTCGACCGCGTCGTCGAGCAGGAGCGGCTCGTCGACGAGGCGATCGCGATCGCCGGTGAACAGCCTGCCCGCGAGGACGAGGACCTGTCCGAGATGGAGAAGGTCGTCGCCCGCGCCCGCAGACAGCTCGACGACTCACTCCACGGCGCGGCGCCGGCCCCGTACCGGGCGCTCGACTTGATCGCAGGCGCCGCAGGATGGAGCCTCGAAGAGGGCTACCGCGCGGAGGAGGAGGCGCTCGCCGACCTCCTGTTCACGCCGCAGGCGCAGGCCTCGCTCTACGCGTTCGACCTCGTCGAGCGGCGGGCGCGGAAGGGAGCGGGTCGCCCGGACGCCGAGCCGCGCGAGGTGAAGAAGGTCGGAATCGCAGGGGCGGGCCTGATGGCCACCCAGCTGGGCGCGCTCTTCCTCCGGCGCCTCGGCGTGCCGGTCGTACTCCGCGACCTCGAGCAGGAGATCGTCGAACGAGGGCTCGAGACGATCCGCGACGACCTGGCAGGCGCAGCGGCGCGCGGGCGCCTGGACCCGCAAAAGGCGGTCTCACTCGCGGCGCTCGCGAAGGGCACGACCTCCTACGAGGGCTTCGAGGACTGCGACTTCGTGATCGAGGCGATCTTCGAGGACCTGGAAGTCAAGAGGCAGGTGTTCGGGGAGCTCGAGGCGGTCGTCCCGGCCGAGTGCATCCTGGCGACGAACACGTCTGCGCTGTCCGTGACGGCCATGTCCGAGGGGCTGGCCAACCCGGAGCGCCTCGTGGGCATGCACTTCTTCAACCCGGTCGCGATGATGCCGCTCGTCGAGCTCGTCCGCACTCCAGAGACCGACGAGGCGTCGCTCGCGACCACGTGGGCGGTCGCCGACAAGCTCCGCAAGCGACCGGTCCTCGTCAACGACGCCCCCGGCTTCGTCGTCAACCGGCTCCTCACGCGGATGATGGTCGTCCTCCTCGATGCGATCGAGCGCGGGAACTCAGTCGAAGAGACCGACGAGGCCGTCCTCGCCCTCGGCCTGCCGATGGCGCCCTCGGTGCTGCTCCAGATGGTTGGGCAGCAGGTGGCAGATCACGTCCGCCAGACCTTGCTCGCGGCGTATCCTGACCGCTTCGCAATCACCGGCGAGGGTCCCGTCCGCAGCGTCGAAGAGATCCGGGAGGCCGTCCTGGAGGCGCTGGCGGACGAGGTAAGTCACATGCTGGGCGAAGGAGTCGTCGCGTCTGCAAAGGACGTGGACACGGCGCTCATCCTCGGCGCGGGCTTCCCACTGTTCATGGGCGGCCTGACGAAATACCTCGACCAGACAGGCGTCTCAGAACGCGTCGCGGGAGAAACGTTCGCCGAAACCGGCGCCCCGGCCTGAGCTCGGGGGAGCTATAACCCCCTACGTGGAGGAGGAGCAGGGGAACGCGACACTCGCGCAGGAAACACTCGTAGCCGATCGCGGACCGGGCCCGGTCATCCGACTCGAGGGGATCCACAAGAGCTTCGGCGACAACGTGGTCCTCGACGGGATCGACCTGAGCGTCGACGCGGCCGAGACGCTTGTAGTGATCGGACCGAGCGGCAGCGGTAAGAGCACGCTCCTCCGGTGCATCAACCTGCTCGAGCCGATCGACAGCGGCCGGGTGTTCCTCGAGGGCGAGGAGCTCACGGCCCGCGGCGCCAAGATTGCCCAGGTGCGGCAGAAGATCGGGATCGTCTTCCAGCAGTTCAACCTGTTCCCGCACCTGCGCGTGATCGACAACCTCACCCTCGGTGCGCGCCGGGTGAAGAAGATGCCCAGAAAGGACGCCGAAGCCCGCGCACTCGACCTGCTTGCGCGGGTTGGCCTGCCCGAGAAAGCCCGTGATTACCCTCACCAGCTCTCGGGCGGTCAACAACAGCGCGTGGCAATCGCCCGTGCTCTCGTCATGGAGCCGCACGTGATGCTCTTCGACGAGGTCACCTCGGCCCTCGACCCGGAGCTCGTGGGCGAGGTGCTGGTCGTCATGCGCGACCTGTCCAAGTCGGGCATGACGATGGTCGTGGTCACCCACGAGATGCAATTCGCGCGGGAAGTGGGTGACCGGTTGGTCTTCATGGACGAAGGTCACATCGTCGAGCAAGGCGTTCCCGCGGACGTGCTGGACAACCCGAAGCAGGAGCGGACGAAGAGATTCCTTCGCCGCTCGCTGCAGATGGCGCATTCCTTGGAAGAATTGACAATCAGCGACGAAGGAGAGGTCGAATGAAACGACTAATTGCTCTCACAGCTCTGGTCGGAATGCTGGCCGTGGTGGCCGCGACTCTCGGCTCAGCCGCCCCGTCGGGGCCAGCAGGCAAATCCGCAGCGACCGCGCTGCCTCCGAGACCGAAGCTCCCTGCTCTACCTGCGGCAGTCAAGGCGCGCGGCAAGTGGCAGATCGGGGTCAAGTGCGACACCCCGCCGTTCGGCTGGCAGGACACGAGCGGCCGCAACCGCGGCTACGACGTCGAGGTCGCCCGCCAGTTCGCGAAATGGGCGTTCGGCTCGACGAGCAAGGTCGAGTTCACGTGCGTGACGACCGCGAGCCGCATCCCAACGCTGACGGGGGGGCGGGTGGACATCATCGTCTCGACGCTAACGTGGACCAAGCTGCGCGAGGAGACGATCGATTATTCGCTCCCCTACTACGGCGCGGCCGGGAAGCTCCTCGTCAAGAACTCGGTCACGGCCGGCAAGCTCGTCGATTGGATGAAGGGGAAGAAGGTCGTCTCCACGTCGGGGTCGATCTACGACACCTGGATCAAGAACTGCTTCAAGCAGACGACCTTCCAGGTCGTCTCGAGCCCGAGCGCCGGCGTGCTCGCGGTCAAGAACGGGCAAGCCGACGCGCTCATGTACGACGACGCGTTCCTCGTCGGAGTCGCCGCCAACGACCCCGGGCTCAAGATGACGAGCCACAGGTTCCTCAGCGTCCCGTGGGGAGTGGGCATCCGAAAGGGCGACACGGCCACGAAGCGCTGGGTCGACGCCGCGATTCGCGGAATGAAGGCCCGCGACATGTTCTGGGCGATCTTGAGGCGGACGATTCCGCGCCGCTTCTTCAAGCTCTTCAAGAAGAACGCCCCAAGCCCGACGGTCAACTTGAAGTACCCGAGGGCCGCACCGCCAGAAAACAGCTGTCCAAGCTAGGAGCCAAGGAACAAACGACGAGCGGCCGTCCTCAGGGCGGCCGCTCGTGTTTCATGAGCACATGAGAATCCTGGCGTCGTTCGAGTGGTCCTTCATCTGGGACAACCGCGACCAGCTCTGGGAGGGCTTCAAGAACACGATCAAGACGGCTGCGATCGGCATCGCAGGATCGTTCGCCATCGGCCTGGTCCTCGGCGCTGTGCGGGCCCACCGCATCCCGGTGCTCAGTCAGATCGCCGCCGTGTACGTCGAAGTGATCCGGAACACGCCGATCCTCGTCCAGATCTTCCTCCTCTACTACGGCGTTCCCGAGCTCGGGTTCCAACTGGAGACCTTCACGGTCGCCTGGCTCGCGATCACGATCTGGGGCGGCGCCTTCAACACCGAGAATTTCCGCGCCGGATTCGAGGCGGTGCCGCAGCGCCTTCGCGAGGCCGGCTACGCCCTCGGTTTCACCCCGCTGAAGACGTTTCTCAACGTGACGCTTCCGATCGGCGGGCGGATCGCGCTGCCATCCTCGATCAACACGTACATCTCCGTACTCAAGAACACCTCGCTGCTGCTCGCCCTCGGCTACCCGGAGCTGACGACCGTCGCCTACAACATTCAGGCGCTCACGTTCCGGACCTTCGAGATGTTTGCCGCGCTCGCAGCCGTGTACCTCGTCATCGTCTGGACGCTCTCGGCTCTCATCCGCGTGCTCGAACGGCGGCTGGCTCTCCCGGAGGCGCTCTAGATGCCCGCGTTGCCCGAATGGTTCCGTCCCGTCGCGGAGTACATGCTGCGGGAGGGCCTGCCGGAGACGCTCAGGCTCGCGGCAATCGCGGTCACGGCCAGCCTGGTCGTCGGGGTCCTGCTCGGGACATTGATGACGATCAAGTTCCGTCCGCTGCGATGGCTGATCCGCCTCTACATCGAGGTCTGGCGCGGCCTTCCAATCCTGGTCACGGTCCTTTTCATCTACTGGCTTCCGGACTACGAGGTCGGTCCGTTCCACATCCAGTTGAACGCCTACATGTCGGCCGCCATCGCGCTCTCGCTGTGGGGCAGCGCACAGGTCGCCGAGGCCACTCGCGGGGCAGTTCAGTCGATCCCGAAGGAGCAGCACGAGGCTGCCGCGGCACTCGGCTTCGGCTGGGTCGGGCGCCACTCCTACGTGATCGCGCCCCAGGCCCTTCGGCGGCTGCTGCCTCCGATGGTCGGCTTGCTCGTCAACATCATCCAGAACACGACGATCGCGTACGTGATCGGCGTGAACGAATTCCTGCAGGCCGGGACCCGCCAGTTCGAGAACCTGACGACACAGACCGGAAACGGCCATCCGTTCACGATCTATGGATTCGTGCTGGTGGTCTTCTTCGCCATCTCGTTCCCACTCACGGTGCTCTCGCGCTACCTCGAGCGGCGACTCGTCTAGTACCTTTTTCTCGACCGTGGCATGGGCGTGCTGGTCGAGGCGTCGTTTCTCGGCTTGCGTGCTTTTAGTCGCGGAAAGTGCGAAGCACTTTGCGCGAGTCCCGGGCCCGTGGCCCGGGACCTCGATCCGGTATGCTTCCGGGAGCGACGCTCACAGGGGATCTCGAGCGCGCCCTCTCTCTATCTCGGAGGTATGCGGCCGAAGCGCGCCGCTTACATGCAGGAAACGACCGAGCAGCGAACACGAACTCCTGCGACGGACGATCTCGTCGCGGCAGCCACACGGGCGGAGGATTGGGCCGGCGAGCCGTTGCTTCACAACGGCGAAGAGCCGGCTGACGTTCTCGCCGAGGGCACCGCGCGCCGTTACGCACTCGACGAGGCTACGGCCGAGATCGAAGCCGGCGGCAAGGAGCCCTCATCGGAGTGGAAGGTGCGCTTCGCACTCATGCTCGGCCTCGAGCGGGTCCTCTCCCAGAAGCCGCCGACCCTGGCTTCGGGAACCGAGCTCCGGCGTCACCAGATCGACGCGCTCGCGGGAATGCTCACGGAGCTGATAGCGGCCAACCAGCGCCCCGAGGAGCCCCTGAACGGGAACGGCCACGCGGAGCCGGCCGACGTCGAGCTCGAGGACGAGGAGTACGAGGACGTCGAGCTCATCGACGACGAGGAGCCGCTGCCCGAAGAGCTTTCGCCGGCAGAGGACCCGGGTGCGGTCCGCCGCTACCGCTTCCGCCATCCGACCGCATCGGGCAAGACGATCGCGGCCGCCGGGTTCGTCGAGGCCGCACGCACGATGGGCGTCCTCATCCTCACGCACCGCCGGCTGCTCGTCTCTCAGTTCAACCGGGAGCTCACGGCGGAGGGCTACGGCGACCGGTTGACCCCGATCGTCGAGGAGGGGAAGGCTTCTCCGCAAGCGAGCCCGATCACCGTCCAGACCTACGCCTGGTTCGCGCGACATCACGGCAACGTCAGCCGCGACACGTACCAGCTCGTGATCGCCGACGAGGCCCACACGGCGCTCGGCGAGAAGACGAGTGCCGCGATCCGCGCCTTCCCCGACCCGATCTACATCGGGATGACCGCGACCGAGCAGCTGATCGCGAAGCAGGTCTCGGACGTCTTCCCGGCCTCGGTCGACGACCTTCCGCTCCAGGACGCCGCGCGCCGCGGGTTGATCGCGCCGCTGCGAAACCTGCGCGTGCCGCCCGCGGCCGCCATCCATTCCGTGCCGATCGTGGGCGGTGACTTCGAGGAGCGAGCGCTCGCGGCGGTCCTCGACCACACGGCTCTGAACCAGGCCGCGGCGAGCCTCTATCGCGACCGCTTCGATTCCACTCCGGGAATCGTCTACGCGGCCGGCGTCGAGCACGCGTACAACCTCGCCCAGGAGTTCCGGGCCGCAGGCCTCAAGGCCGAGGCGGTCAGCGGCAAGACGCCGCCGGTCAAGCTCGCGGAGATCCTGGCCGGCTACGAGCGCGGGGAGATCGACATCCTCATCAACGCGATGCTGCTCGCCGAGGGCTGGAACTCGCCCCGAGCGACCGTCGTCATGCACCTTGCGCCGACGGCGAGCAAGCGCGTCTATCAGCAGCGGATCGGCCGCATCATGCGCATGCACCCGCGGAAGGAGGCGGGGATCGTCGTCGACTTCGTGAACAAGGGCGCGACGCACAACGACCGCGCCGTCTCGCTGCACAGCCTGCTCGGCGCGGACTTCTACCGGGAGGGCGCGCGCGTGACGCCCGCGCCGCGCCGGCGGCCGAACCGCCGGGCCCGACGCAAGCTCTCGCCGGCCCCGTGGCTCGTCCCGGTGACGCCTGACGTGAGGCGGCGGCTCTCGGTCATCCAGCGCGAGTGGCAGCGCATCGACCCGCGCTACCTCGACGAGGACGAGCAGCGCTACTGGGCCGCGATCGCCGGGAGGCAGGTGCGGTTCGAGGAGCGGGCCGAGTTCGTCAAGAAGCTTTCCGAGGGCAAGGCCAGCAAGGCCTGCCTGGAGCAGTTCCTCGCCACGGCTGCCGCGGAGAACCCGAATCGCCGCCTGCGGATGATGGCTCTCGCCGACCGCGTGTCGATGTCGGTGGAGCGGGCGGACTTCGACGACCTCGTCACGCTCGTCACCCAGGCGCCGACCTGGGAGAAGGATCGCATCCAGGGCGCTCGGATCCTGTTGCGCGCGATCGGCGAGGCCAAGGCCGACGCGCCCGACCAGATCCTGGAGCGCTGGACGTGGAAGCTCGCCCGCGCTACCCGTAAGGCCCAGGATCGCCGCGTCAGCGCCGAGTTCCCAGAGGCAAAGCGGCTTCTGGGCGCACTGGCCAACTCGCGTGGTCACCGTCACGAGGAGAACTCCGCCAGGCTCGTCAACGCGGCGCTCGAGCTGCCGCTCGAGGTAGGGGTCGCGCTGCTCGCTTCGGCGGAGGGCTACACGCCGCGGGCCACGAAGCTGATCGAGGGTGCGCGCGAGAAGATCGGCACTCTGGCGGAGGTCGCCCATGCGCTGGCGGAGAACCTCCCGCCGCCGAAGGCCCACACGAGCCGGCGGAGGCGCCGTCGCCGCAAGCGGCGGAACGGCCACCAGCCCACGGAGGCCCAGGCCGGGCAGGACGGCGCCGCGCAGAGCGATGCGCCGAAGCGCCGCCGGCGGCGACGGAAGCCGGCTCAGCTAGACGGTTCCGGGCCGAGGCCCGAGGCCGCCAAAGCAGCAGAAGCGTAATGGTCGGTTAATCGCCGAGACCGTAGCCTGGTGAGCCAATGCTGGTTCTGATCGGAATCGGTCTCGCGGCGGGGTTCATAACCGCGATTTCGCCTTGCGTCCTCCCGGTACTGCCGATCATCTTCGCGGGCGGTGCGACCGGCGGCCGGAGGAAGCCCTTCGCGATCGTGGCCGGCCTCATTCTCAGCTTCTCCGCTTTTACCCTGTTCGGAGGCTGGGTGCTCCGCCAGCTGGGACTTCCTCAGGATTTCTTGCGTGACGTGGCGATCGGCCTACTCTTTCTCGTCGCCGCGACGCTCCTCTTCCCTCGCCTCGAGGAGATCGTGCAACGCCCCCTGTTGCGGCTCACCCGAAGGCCTGGAGGAGACCTCGGCGGAGGCTTGCTGCTCGGAGCCAGCCTCGGGCTGGTCTTCGTTCCCTGTGCCGGCCCAGTGCTGGCTGCAATCACCATCGTCGGCGCGACTCAGGACGTGGGCACCCGATCGATCGTCCTCACGCTTGCGTACTCGGTCGGCGCGGCTGTGCCGATGCTCTTCATCGCCTTCGGCGGGCGTGCCGGCATGAACGCGCTCAGGCCGCGGGCGCACAAGATTCGCCAGGTCCTCGGCGTGGTCGTGGCCCTCACGGCGCTCGCCATCGCTTTCAACGTCGACCGGCACTTCCAGACCGCGATCCCCGGCTACACGGATGCGCTGCAAAACAGGATCGAAGAGAATCCCAGAGCGCAAAGCGAGCTACGGAAGCTGAGGGGCAACACTCGCGAGGCGGCGAGCAACTCTTCGCTCAAGGATTTCGGAGCCGCCGCCGAGTTCGCCGGCATCTCGAAGTGGATCAACAGCGAGCCACTGACTATGAAGAAGCTTCGCGGCAAGGTCGTCCTCATCGACTTCTGGACCTATTCCTGCATCAACTGCCTGCGCACGCTGCCGCACGTCAAGGCCTGGTACCGCACATACCGCGATCGCGGCTTCGTCGTCGTCGGCGTCCATACGCCGGAGTTCGCCTTTGAGCATGTCGCCGGAAATGTGGAGAGTGCGGTGCAGCGGCTGGGAGTCGACTACCCGGTCGCCCTCGACAACGACTACGGAACGTGGAACGCCTACCAGAACCAGTACTGGCCGGCGAAATACTTGGTCGACCGCCAGGGCCATCTCCGCTACTACCACTTCGGTGAAGGCGAGTACGACACGACGGAGACGCGCATCCGCACACTGCTCGGGGAGAGCGCCACGACGCTTCCAGTCGCGGCAAAGCTCTCGGACCCGACTCCGAAGACGGTCCTGACGCCGGAGACATACCTCGGCTACCAGCGCCTGGCGCGATTCGCGCAGAGGACGATCCTGCCCGATCAGTTCGGCCAGTATCACTTCCCGAACCGAGCCTTGCGGCCGACCGAGCTCGCCTATGCGGGGACGTGGAAGGTGACTCCGGAGGAGATCGTCGCCGGCCCCCGAGCTCGGCTCCGCCTGAACTTCACCGCGCGGAAGGTGCACCTCGTCCTCGGCGGACACGGCGCCGTGAGAGTCCTCCTGGACGGAAGGCTTCGGCGGATCGTGGACGTCGGGGGAAGCCGCCTCTACACGCTCCTGCGGCTTCGGTCGCTGACGAGCGGACTGCTCGAGCTGCGCTTCGGCCCCGGCGTTCGGGGCTACGCCTTCACGTTCGGTTAGCCGGAACCGGTTACTGGCCGCTGGCGAACGGCGGCTGATCGTCGTCGTCGCGCTCGCGCTCGCGCAGGAAGCGCGTGAGCTCCGCCGCGAGCGCGTCCCCTGAAGGCAGGTCGGCCTCCTCGGCAAGGGTGTCCGCACGCTGCTCGAGCTCCTCGATGTACGCCGCCGTGTCCGGATCGGAGGCGACCGCTTCCGAGACCTGCTCCGAGTAGTTCTCCGAGGCTTCCGCGAGCTCGGATGTGTCGATCTTGGCGCCCAGCACGTCCGCCAGCCTGTCACTGAGGGCGAGCGCCGCCTTCGGGCTCGGAGTCAGCGACACGTAATGCGGGACCGCGGCCCAGAGGCTCGCGGACGAGATCCCGGCCTGCCGGCAAGCCTCGTGGAGGACGCCGACGATCCCGGTCGGCCCCTCGTAGCGAGAAGCGGAAAGGCCCAGACGTTGCACGAGCTCTTCGTCGGTGGCGCTGCCCGTCACGGGACATGGCCTCGTGTGCGGGACGTCCGCGAGAAGCGCGCCGAGCGTGACGACGAGCTCGACGCCGAGCTCGTTCAGGAACTCGACGATCATGTCGGTGAAGGTGCGCCAGCGGAGATTCGGCTCCATCCCGAGCAGCAGGACGACGTCTCGGTCGAACCCCGGCGGGCGAGCGTGGTAGAAGACCGTCGCCGGCCAGTCGATCTTTCGCGTCAGGCCCTCATCCAGCGAGACGTGCGGGCGAGTCGCCTGGAAGTCGAAGAAGTTCTCCGGGTCGATCTCCGCGAAGCGCTCCGCCTCCCAGAGCTTCGCCAGGTAGCCCGTGGCGAGCGAGGCACCCTGCCCGCCGTCGTTCCAACCCCGGAAAGCACCGATCAGGATCGGCCGCTCGAGCTCCGGGCGGCTCGAGATTTGGAGCTCGTCGGTCATTGGCTCAGTTTAGGCGCTCACTCGAAGCAAGCGACCGAGGCGGCCGGAAGAACAGCGTGGCAAGCGCAACCGTGCCTGCCCAGACTGCAGCAGCGAGCAGGACATGCACGAGAACGAGCTCCCAGGGGAGCTTCGTGCGCCACTGGACCTCGCCGATCGCCATCTGCACGAGGAGCAAGCCGAGAAGGACGATCCCGACCCGGAAGAGAACGGGCGAGCGGTCACGGACGGCCGCGAGGTAGCCGATCGCGAACAGGAAGGACAGGAGGAAGAGGCCCACGACTGCGCCATGGAGGTACACGGTTCTCTCGAGCTCTCCGAAGCGATCGATGTGCTCCCCGCCGCCCGAGTGTGGGCCCGCAGCGGTTGCGAACGTGCCGCTGACGATGAGCACGAAGCCGGCAGCGGTGAAGACGAGGCCGAGCAGGCGCAGCTCGCGCGGGACGAGCGGAGGAGAGCGTCCATCGCGGAGGCCCAGCGCCTCGACGACGAGCACGACAGCCCCGGCGAGCAGCGCGATCGAGAGCAGGAGATGCGACATCACGACCGGCCAGCGCAAGTCGCTGGCGACCGTGAGATAGCCAAGCGGCGCCTGCGCGAGCGCACCCAGGAAGACGAGCATGGCGACTCGACGCGCCCACCCCGGAAGGCCGGGCGTCTTGAGCGCCGCCAGCCAGGTGACGAGTGCGAGCGTGATCACAACGCCGCCGACGAGCCGGTTCCCGAACTCCACGAAGGCGTGGATGTCTCGTTCGGGCAGCGGTTGTCCGCGCTCGCAGCCGGGCCAGTGGCGGCAGCCCAGCCCCGAGTCGGTCAGGCGAACGGCCGCGCCGCTGCCGACGATCAGCCACAGGCCGATTGCGTTCGCGACCGAGAACTGAAGGAAGCGCGTCGATGAGAGCTCGAAGCTCCGGAAGCGTGCGAGTGCGGTCGAGGCCTCCACCTCGGCCACTCTAGAGAAGGGGTTCGAGCAATTCTGGATAGCCGTCCGCACCTGCGAACGGGGTTGGCCTGGAGCCCAGAAAGAGCGGGCGGTCGGCCGCGTTGAGGAGGACGGGCATCATGTCGGGCCCGCGGAGCCGGCCGAGGATCCCGGCTGCGCAGTCGAGCTCCCCGAAGCGCTCGACCGTGTCGGCCCGGACGCCCGGCCCTGCGACGAGAAACGGCACGGGATCGCCCGAGTGGATCACGTCGGGATACGTGGGGGTCGCATGGTCTCCGGTGACGCAGACGATTGCGCGATCGGTGGGGAGAGAGCCGAGCTCGGCGTCCAGGGCCTCGATCGTCCGCTTCTTGATCTGCGGATCCTTCGTATGCCCTGCCATGTCGGTCGCCTTCAAGTGCGAGAAGACGAACGTGTCGCCGGCATCCAGTAGCTCCTTTGCCTGGTCGATCCGCGCGCGTAGATCGGCGGGAGAATCGTCTCCCTCAGGCACGTACCGGGGCGCGAGCCCAACCGCGCGGGCCAGCCCGAGCAGGAACCGTGAGTCGCCGAGGAAGCTTCCGTGCAGGCCGTGGCGCTCCGGGAAGCTCGGCACTGCACGCGGCCGGCCCCACCACTTGAGCGTGATTACGTTCAGCGCCGCGAGGCCCTGCTCGGCTCGGCGCTCGTTGACCGGATGCCCGGCGAGGATCTCCAGCGTCTGCCGAGTCCAGGTTTCCGCAGCCCGGGCGGTACGTTCGGCCTCCGGGACCTGCGCCTGGGGCCGGAGCACCGGATGACGGTCGCTGAAGAACGCGTCCGAGTCGGTGACTCGATCGTCAGCGCCCGGGAAGATCCGCAGCACGCTCTCGCCGCGGCGTAGGTGGGTCAACGCGAATCGGAAACCGTCGATCTCGAGCTCGGCGCAGGCGGCGACGAGCTCCGCCGCGTCGTCCTCGTCCTCCCCGCTCCGACGAGGCCGGCCGGTGAGCCAGAGCCCGTCCGGCCGCCGGTCGGCGGGTCGCAGCGCCGCGAACGCGAAGACCTGCCCGGGGTCGAGCTCCTGCCCGTCGCCGAGGGCCTCGAAGGCCGCCCGCCCGGGGAACTCCTCGGGTGCGTAGCCGAGCATCGACCAGTGCGCGATCTCGCTGGACGGGGCGCGGCCCGGCCCGACGGCATGGATCAGCCCGCACGAGCCGCTCGCCGCGAGCCGGTCGAGGTTCGGCGTGTCAGCGATCTCGTTCGCGGTCCGACCGCCGAGCGACTCGTGCGCGCGGTCGGCGAGCCCGTCGAGGAGGACGACGAAGATCGGGTACACCGCGCGGAGGCTAAATGGTCCCGGGCCACGGGCCCGGGACTCGCGCAAAGTGCTTCGCACTTTCCGCGACTAAAAGCACGCAAGCCGAGGAACAACACTTCGACGGGCCCGCCCATGCCACGGTCGAGGTGCCCGGAACTCACCGAGGGCAGCGGTGAAGCTAGACGGCGACTCGGTCGAGCTCGCGCAGGACTCTCGCGACTCCCGGTGGGACGAGCGCTTCCCAGTCGGCTCCCGAGCGAAGCGCTTCGCGCACGTCCACGCCGGAGAGCTCCTTCTCGGCGCCCTCGTCGAGGATCACGACCTCGTAGCCCGCCTCGCGGAGCCGCTCGAGCTTCTCGCCCCCCCACGCCGAGAAGAGCCGCAGGAACTGGGTGACCCCCTCCGGCACATAGGCGCTCCACAGGTCAGGCTCGTTGACCGGGAACGGGATCACGTGAACTCGTTCCGGGCCGAGACCGAGATCCGAAGCCGCAGCCTTCACCATCAGCAGGCGCTCGTTGTACGTGTAGGGGTTCGACTCCGGCAGGTGCCGCGCGGGGTCGCTGGCCTCCTGTTTCACGCGGGCCGGGTCGGGATTCGTAATGCCGACCCATAGCTCGTCGCAGCGCTCCGAAGCCCCGCGCATGTACTCCAGGTGCCCCAAGTGGAAGGGTTGGAACCGCCCGTGGATCATTCCTCGCTTCACGCGAAGGACTATTCGACGTAGATGCCTGAGCCCTCTTCCACCGTGCCGATGCGGCGCAGGAAGAGGTGGCGTGCGGTGAACTCGGCCTCGATCACCGGGCCCTGCTGGGCGGGGAGAGAGACGAGTAGCCCACCCGCGGTCTGCGGGTCGTAACCGAGCACGACGAGCGTGTCCGGCACGCCGTCGAGCGTGACATGCCGGCCGGCAAAATCGCGGTTCCGCGGGTCGCCACTGGTGCGGATGCCCTTCCGCGCGATGTCGAGCGCGCCGTCGATCGCAGGGAAGCGCTCGGACTCGAGGCGGATGCGGACGCCGCTCCGTTCCGCCATCTCATACGTGTGCCCGAAGAGGCCGAAGCCGGTCACGTCGGTAACGGCGTTCACCTTCACCGGGCGCAGAACGGCGGCGGCCTCCTTGTTCAGAGTCTTCATCCAGCCGACAGCCCGCTCGAGCTGCTGCGAGCCGGCCTGGCCCCGCTTGTAGCCGGTCATGATCAGTCCCGTCCCGAGCGGCTTCGTCACGTAGACCGCATCTCCCGGTTGCGCGGTCGATTTCGCCCAGACGCCCTGTGGGTGAACCATCCCGACCACCGCGAGCCCGTACTTCGGCTCTGCATCCCGGATCGTGTGCCCGCCGACGAGCATGGCCCCCGCCTTGCGCACGGTCTCGTCGGCGCCGCTGAAGATCGCGCCGAGCATCTCGATCGGCAGCTCTTCCGGGAACGCGGCGATCGAGAGCGCGAGGAGCGGTGTGCCGCCCATTGCAAAGACGTCGTTCAATGCGTTCGTGGCCGCGATCGAACCGTAGTCACCCGGGTCGTCGACGATCGGCGGGAAGAAGTCCAGCGTGAAGATGATTGCGCGCTCGTCATCTAGGCGGTAGACGGCGGCGTCGTCCGGAGTCCCGAGACCGACGAGCAGGTTCTCAGCCTCCACCGGAACGAACCCTGCGAGCAGCTGTTCGAGACGGGCGGCGGAGTACTTCGCGGCGCAACCTCCGCAGGAGGCGAGATCGGTCAGCTTGACGTTGGCGGCATCGAGATCCACAGGCACCTCCTTCGTTGGAGCGGGGGACTGTACAGCGCTCAACGTGCAGGGCAAACACATATTCCCCAAAACACGCTCAAAAATACGGCGGCGGTAAAAACCGCCGCCGTTGTCAGGGGAGAGGAGGAGCTTGTGTCTCACCCTGCGGGTTCGACGAGCGCATGAGGGCTCCTCTGCTTCGACCGCGGCGCGGGGCGGGACGATCGAGGAGCCTCCCGCGGCTCTCGTGCTCTTTAGTCGCGGAAAGTGCGCAGCACTTTGCGCGAGTCCCGGGCCTGTGGCCCGGATCCGCAGCCCCCACCGGTTACGGATAACCCGGCAGGCGGATCGGGAAAACGCCTGGCGCTACGAGCCCAGCGCCGACGGCCGCTCGCTAAGAGACCCCTAACGGCGAGCGACCGGGAGAAAACCTAAGGCCCTACGGGCCGTCCCACCAGCTGACGGGGTTGAACGAGCCGAGCAGCATGGAGAGCTGGCACGCCAACAGCACGAGAAACACGAGCTTTCCGCGCAATGCCTTCACCTCCTTCCTAGAACCTGACGTCCTGGAGCGCCTCTGCGGCGTTCCGGTAGAGACGGGCAGCCGACCGGTCGTCACCCCTGCGCGCGGCGAGGTCGCCGAGCGCGATCCAGGAGCGTGCGCGGTGGCTGGCAGAGGAAAGTTGCTCGAAGCTGGAGTCGGCCGCCTTGAAAGCCGTCTCGGCCTCGTCCAGGCGACCCTGCTCCATGAGAGCGCGGCCGAGGACGAGCTGCGACGGGCCGATCTCGTGGAGGAAATCGACACGGCCCTCGAGGAGACTGAGCGCCTGGCGCGCGAAGCGCTCGGCCTGCTCGAAGTCGTTCATCTCGAGGTGGACGGCGGCGAGCGAGCCAGTCGCCTGCGCGGCCTCTTCCATGCTGTCGGCGTCGAGGGCTGTCGAGTACGACGACTTCAGGTACTCGATCGCCTCCTCGGGCTTGCCGAGCATGAGGTTCAGGCCGCCGAGGTTGTTCAGCAGCCCGGCGAGGTTCCGCTGGTCGTTCAACTCTTCGTAGAAGCCCTTCGCGCGCTCGGCGTAGGTTCGCGCGAGCACCCAGTGGCCCATGCGCTCGGCCACGAGGGAGGCTTGGACGTAGACACCGGCCATCGTCGGGCTGTCGTCGAGCGACTGGGCGAGCTCGAGCGCGCGCTCGACGTCTTCACGCGCAGCCTCGAGGTCGCGCTGGCGCCGGTAGCAGCGCGAGCGGTAGGCGAGGATGTTCGAGCGGAGGAGGTCGCACGGAAGCTCGGAGCGCTCGGCGATCGCGTAGGCCTCGTTGAAGAGGCCGATCGCGGTCGAGATGCTGGAAAGCTTGTACCGGCAGACTCCGAGGCGATAGAGCACCTCGGACCGGTCGAGATCCGAGAACGGCTCGCCCTCGACGAGGGTTCGCGCGCGGGTAAGGAGCTCCAGCGACTCACGAAGCTCGCCCTGCTGCATCCTCGACCACGCCTCGCCGGAGAGAAGACGCGCCTCGAGCTCCTTCGCGCCGGTAGCGGCCACCAGGGGCCGAACCTGCTCGAACTCGGAAACCGCCTCTTCGTAGCGATGCGCCTCGACGAGCGCCTCGGCGCGCGTCAGGGTCGCCTCGACGCGTCCGCGCTCGTCCGTCGAGACACCGTGCGCGAGGTAGCCGGCATCCGTGTCGAGCCGGCTTGCGAGCCAGGCGATCGTGTCGCCGGTCGGGCGCGTCTTGCCGCGCTCGATCTGGCTCACGTACTCCTTCGAGAACCGCTCGCCCGCGAGCTCGGACTGCGTCAGGCCCGCTGCAACGCGCAGCTGGCGCAAGCGCTCACCGAGGCGGAGAGCAGCAGGCTTTGAGGCTTGCGAGAGAGAGGTCTGATTCACGGACGGCTTGTACTCCTTAGCGAAGTCAAGCGCACGCTTCACTTTTCTGCAACCTCCTACTGGGAATATCCCCCTAAAGGGTCATGTCCACAAGGGAAACCGTGGTGAAGTGCGGGATCGCAAAATCACTTGATCGAGCTACTTGACTTCAGCCGAATCCAGTTCTATTGTGCGGTTCACCTTGCAGCACGGCCGGACGCCAGGCCGCTCTTGCAAGGGGCGCGCCACGATATGGCGACGGAAGCCCGGAGGCGTTGGCTGGGCCGCAGAGCCAAAAGCCTCCGGGTCGTCGCCTCCCAAGGCGCTCCCTCAAGGGGCAGGTGGGTAATTCGCCGCTAAGGGATTGGGCCCGGGGGCCGCAGCCGGGGCCCGATCCCCGCGGCGACTCGTTAGGCGCCGGCCATCCAGGCGCGGCGCGAGGCGACTATTGCATCGAAGTCTTCTTCCAGGAGGCTGCCGACCCGGCGGCCGACTGTGCCGAGAAGGCCGATCGAGATGAAGATCCACGCCTCTGCGCTTGCGTCGCGCTCGGGAAAGACGCCTCCGGCGGCCTGCGAGCGGCGGATCACCTCGCTCACGTAGTCGTGCACCTCGCGCATCTGCTTGCGGAGGAACTTCCGGATCTCCGCGTCGTCGCTCGCCTCGGTCAGCGCCTGCATCCAGAGATCCGCGCACATCACCTTCGGGTCCTTGGCCGCAAAGTACGCCCGCCCCATCGCGCTCACCCAGAAGCGAGGATCGGGCTCCTGGTCGACGGCTGCCGTCCACAAGGCCCGCAGCCTGTCCCACGACTCATCGAGGACCGCAAGGTATAGCGCTCGCTTCGACGCGAAGTGCCGGTAGAGCACCGGCTCGGTGACGCCCGCCTGCCGCGCAATCTCCGCGGTGGTCGTCCCCCGGTAGCTGCCCGTCGAGAAGATGCCACAGGCGCAGTCGAGGACAGCCGCCTTCCGTTCCACCGCAGGAAGGCGCGTGCTCATGCGGGCTCCACCGCGGCCTGTGCCTCGGGCTCGCGGTACTTGCGAATTGTCCCGACGGCCACCGCAGCACCCACGAGCGTGAGCACCGCACCGAAGAGAACCGCATGCTGGAAGCCCTCGACGAACTCAGCCTTCACCCTTGGATCAGGCGGACGCACGTGCACGTAAGAGGCCACGATCGCGCCCATGATCGCGATTCCGAGCGAGCCTCCGACCTGGCGCATGCTGTTCAAGACCGCCGATCCGACACCCGCCTTGTCAACGGGGACCGAGCCCATAGCCGCAGCGGTCGTCGGGGTCATCGCAAACGACATGCCGACACCGCCGACGAGCAGGGCCGGCAGCAAGCCCCAGAAGTTCGTGTTCGTGTCGAAGCGCGAGTCGAGCAACAGCGACACGGAGAGGAAAGCCATTCCGGCGCCCATCAACCACCGCGAGCCGATCTGGTCCGAGAGCTTGCCCGCGATCGGAGCGAGCAGCACGATCAGAATCGTCATCGGCAGGAAGATGGCGCCGGCCTGCGTCGGGGAGTAGCCGAGGACGTTCTGGACGTAAAGCGAGACGTAGAAGAAGACCCCGAACATCGCGAGGCCGACGAGCAGCATGACAGTGTTCGCGCCCGCGAACGTGGGGTTCTTGAAAAGGGAGAGGTCGAGCATCGGCGCCCGTTGATGGAGCTCGAGCAGAACGAACGCGATGAACCCGACCGCCGCGGCTGCGAAGAGGCTCAGGATCAGCGGCGACGTCCAGCCGTGCTTGTTCGCCTCGATCAGCGCGTATGTAAGCGCGAAGAGGGCGCCTCCTGAGACGAGCAGGCCCGGTAGATCGAGGCGCTGGTTCTCAGACTGGTCGCGCGACTCGGTGATGACGAGCCTCGCGACGATGATGCCCAGGATTCCGACCGGGACGTTGATGAAGAAGACCCAGCTCCAGCTGACCTGCTCCGTGATGAGGCCGCCGACGAGCGGCCCGATCGCCAACGCCATTGCGGAGACTCCAGCCCAGATCCCGATCGCCATGCCGCGCTGCCTCGGCGGGAAGGTCGCGGTGATGATCGAGAGGGTGGCGGGGTTCATCAGTGCCGAGCCCACGCCCTGCACCACCCGCGCGCCGATGAGCATGTGGGCGCTCCCGGCGAGCCCGCACGCAAGCGATGCGAGCGTAAAGATCGCGAGCCCTGCAATGAAGATTCGCCGGCGCCCGAGGAGGTCGGCGAGCTTTCCGCCGGTGAGCATGAGGACCGCGAAGGTGAGCGCGTACCCGTTCACGACCCATTCGAGGGTCGAGAACTGGGACTGGGGAATGTCGAAGTCGCGACCGATCGACGGCAGCGCGACGTTCACCACCGTGTTGTCCAGCATGATCATGAACAGGCCGAACGCGACTGCGCCCAGCGTCCACCACTTCTTGTTTTCCTCTGCGAAGATGCGTGCTCGCAACGCCCTGGCCTCCTGTCAGGTTAGCGCGTACTAAGTTAGCAAAGCACACCCGCATGGTCAAAGCAGCCTCGAAGTACGTCTGGCAGCCCGACGACGAGACACTTGCGCGCGCGAACGTCGTGCGCCTGATGCGCACGCACGGCTTCGACGACTACTGGGAGCTCGTGCGCCGGTCGCAGGAGGACCCGGAGTGGTTCTGGCCCGCCGCGATCGAGGACATGGGCCTCGAGTTCTCGCAGCCCTGGGACGAGGTCGTCGACCTCTCGCGCGGCCCCGAGTGGGCGACGTGGTTCGTCGGGGGCAAGCTCAACATCGCGTGGAACTGCGTCCACCGGTGGGCGGAGACCCGGCCGGACGCGATTGCCTCGGTCGGTCTCGGCGAGGACGGCTCCCGGCGCGAGCAGACCTTCGGCGGGCTCTCGGGCGAGGTAACGAAGCTCGCGGAAGCGCTCCTCCGCCTCGGCGTTCGCGAAGGCGACCGCGTGGCGATCTTCTTGCCGATGTCGCCGGAGGTACCGATCGCCTCGCATGCCTGCGCACACATCGGCGCCGTCCAGGTGCCGATCTTCTCCGGGTTCGCGGCGCCCGCGGTGGCGCAGCGATTGCAGGCGTCAGAAGCGAAAGTCGTGATCACGTCGCACACGACCAGCCGGCGCGGCCGCGAGGTGCCGATGCTCGAGATCGTCGAGGAAGCCCGGCGCGAGGCTCCGAGCGTCGAGCACATCGTCGTCGCCCCCTGGGACGAGCTCGTGGCCGACTCGCCCGGAGAGCTGCCGGCGGCTGAGCTCGACTCCGAGACGCCGTATCTCCTCACGTACACATCCGGGACGACCGGGACTCCGAAGGGCGTCGTCCACGTGCAGGGCGGCTTCCTGGTCTCGATCGCACGCGAGGTCTGCTACCAGGCCGACGCCGGGCCGGACGACCGGATCCACTTCGTCACCGACATGGGCTGGATCATGGGGCCGTGGACCGTCGTGGGCGGGCACGCGATGGGCTCGACGCTCGTCTTCGCCGAGGGCGCACCCGACTGGCCGCAAGACCGGCTCTGGAAGCTGATCGAGTCGGAACAGATCTCGGTGCTCGGGATCTCCCCCACGCTCACGCGGGCCCTGATCCCTCACGGCGAGCCCGAAACGGACTTGTCGTCCTTGCGCACGATCGTCACGACGGGCGAGCCCTGGAACGCGGGGCCGTACCAATGGCTCTTCGACGAGGTGGGTGGCGGCCGCTGCCCGATCATCAACTGCTCCGGCGGCACCGAGGTCGGCGCATGCTTCCTCTCGCCGACGGTCGCGATCCCGATCAAGGCCTGCTCGCTCGGCGGCCCTGCTCTGGGCATGGCCATGGATGTCGTCGACGCCGAGGGCAACTCCATTCGCGGCGAGGTCGGCGAGCTCGTCTGCCGCAAGCCGTTCCCGGGCATGACTCGCGGCTTCTGGCGCGACCCCGAGCGCTACCTCGACACCTATTGGCGGCGCCTGCCCGGTGTGTGGGTCCATGGGGATTGGGCCTCCGTGGACGAGGACGGGTACTGGTTCCTGCACGGCCGCTCCGACGACACGCTCAACATCGCCGGCAAGCGGATCGGGCCTGCCGAGCTCGAGTCGGCCGCTGTCGGGCACCCCGCGGTGACCGAGGCGGCGGCTGTGGGTGTGCCGCACGAGGTAAAAGGCGAGGTGGCATGGATCTTTTGCGTCCTCGCTCCCGGCCACGAAGCGGGAGACGAGCTCGTGGCTGAGGTGTCGACGGCGGTCGCAGATGAGCTCGGCAAGGCGTTCAAGCCCGACCGCGTGATCTTCGTCTCGGCGCTGCCGAAGACACGGAGTGCGAAGATCGTTCGTCGAGCGGTGCGGGCGCAGGCGCTCGGAACCGACCCGGGCGATCTGTCGTCAATCGAGAACCCCGAGTCACTGGAGGAGATCGCAAATGCCATCTGAGGACTCACTCGACGGACAGATCGTTCTCGTCACCGGGGGCGGCCGTGGGATCGGAGCATCGATCGCCCGGGAGCTCGCCGCAGCCGGAGCGAAGGTCGCGGTCAGCGCGCGCACGGCCGAACAGGTCGAGGAGGTCGCGGACGAGATCGGCGGGCTCGCGGTCGTCGCGGACGTAACGAACGGCGAGGACGTCGAGGCGATGATCGGGAAGGTCGAGTCCGAGCTGGGCCCGATCGACCTGCTCGTGGCGAACGCCGGCATCGGGACCGAGGGCGGCTCGACCTGGGAGGTCGATCCCGAGGAGTGGTGGCGCGTGCTCGAGGTGAACATGCTCGGCGTCCACCTCTCGTGCCGCTCTGTCATCCCCGGGATGCTCGAGCGGGGCCGGGGACGAATCGTGATCACCGGCAGCGGCGCCGCGTATCTCCCGGGCAGCAGCGGCACCGCGTATTCAGCCAGCAAGGCGGCTGTCTGCCGCTACGGCGAGACCCTCGCGAACGAGTTGCGCGGGCAGATCCCGGTCTTCGTCTTCAGCCCGGGCCTTGTTCGGACGGACATGACCAGCGTTTTCGGGGACGACATGCCGTGGACGCCGCCCGAGCTTGCGCCAGCGCTCGTGCACGTCCTCGCGTCGGGGCGGGCGGATGCGCTCGCGGGCCGCTACATCCACGCCGAGCACGACGACATCGAGGATTTGATCGCCCGCGCAGACGAGATCGAGCGCGAGGATCTGAACGCGATCAGGCTTCAAAGGTAGTTTTCGACTGGTAGTCTAAAACCTATGAGGCTCGCGCTCGCGCAGATCAATACAACGGTCGGCGACCTCGACGGGAATCGCGAGCTGATCCTCTCCCGCATGAACGAGGCGCGCGATGCGGGAGCCGACATCGTCCTCTTTCCGGAGCTTGCGATCACCGGCTATCCGCCTGAGGACCTGCTTCTTCGCCCGAGCTTCGTGCGCGCCGCGGAGAGCTCGCTCACACAGGTTGCGAAGGAAGCTCGCGGCGGTCTCGTCACGTTCGTCGGCGTCCCCCATCTCGACCGCGACCTCTACAACGCCTGCGCCGTGTGCGCGGGCGGCGAAGTGAAGGCGCTCTACCGGAAACGCTTCCTCCCCAATTACGGGGTCTTCGACGAGCACCGCTACTTCGCGCCCGGGCGCGATCTCGTCCTCCTCGAGCATGGCGAGGCGCTGATCGGGCCGACCGTCTGCGAGGACATCTGGCAGCCCGGGCCTCCCGCAACCGATCTGGCACTTGCCGGCGCCCAGCTCATCGTCAACATCTCGGCTTCGCCCTTCCACGTCGGCAAGGAGCGCGAGCGGGAGCAGATGCTTCAGACGCGCGCGCGAGACAACGTCTGCTACGTCGCGTTCGTCAACGCCGTCGGCGGTCAGGACGAGCTCCTCTTCGACGGTCACTCCGTCGTGATCGACGACGAGGGGGAGGTCGTGGCGCGTGCGCCCGGCTTCGAGGAGGCGCTGCTCATCGTCGACATCGAGCCCCAGGAAGCCCTCGGCCGCCGGCTGCGAGACGTGCGTCGCCGTTCGCTCGAGAGCGAGCGGGAGGCAGTGCCGGAAGTGCCGGTCGTCCACATCGGGACTCCGCGGCCGAACGGAAGCCCGGTCGAGCCGCAGATCGCTCCGATGCCGGACGACCTCGAGCAGATGCGGCTCGGCCTCGAGCTCGGCCTGCGCGACTACGTCCTGAAGAACGGCTTCCAGGAGGTCGTGATCGGGGTCTCGGGCGGGATCGACTCGGCGCTCGCCGCCGCGATCGCCTCTGAGGCGCTCGGTCCCGATCGCGTGCATTGCGTCTCGATGCCTTCGCGGTTCAGCTCGGAGGCGACGCGCCGCGACGCGCGCGCCCTCGCCGAGTCGCTCGGCGCCGATTTCCTCGAGCTGCCGATCGAGCCGATCGTCGAGAGCTTTCTCGAGACGCTCGCCGACGTCTTCGCCGGGCGCGAGCCGGACACGACCGAGGAGAACCTCCAGGCGCGGGCCCGCGGCGTCCTGCTGATGGCGCTCTCGAACAAGTTCGGCTGGCTCGTCGTCGCCACCGGGAACAAATCGGAGCTCTCCGTCGGATACGCCACGCTCTACGGCGACATGGCCGGCGGATTCGCGCTCCTCAAGGACGTGTACAAGACAGACGTCTTCCGCCTGGCGAAGCACCTGAACGATCGGTTCCAGAACGGCCTCACCAGCAAAGCCGGCGAGGCCTCTTTGGCGGCGTCGCAAGCGACGCCTCAGCGGGAGGTCATCCCGCAGACGATCATCGAACGGGCCCCGAGCGCCGAGTTGCGCGACAACCAGCTCGACGAGGACTCTCTGCCTCCGTACCCGGAGCTCGATCGCGTGCTCGAGGAGTACGTCGAGCTCGATCGCTCGCGCGAGGACATGATCGCCGACGGCTTCGACCCCGACGTCGTCGACCGGGCGCTCGCGATGATCGACCGGGCGGAGTACAAGCGCCGCCAGGCGCCACCGGGCGTGAAGCTGCGCCCCAAGGCCTTCGGGCGCGACTGGCGCCTTCCGATCACAAATCGCTGGCGCGGCTGAAAGCCGCGCGACTGGACGGCCCGTAATGGGATAGTCCAGGAACAGACGTCCAAAGGAGGCGGATCATGGAATGGGCAGCTCTGATCACATGGGTCGCAACGGCAGGGGGAGGCTTCGTCCTCCTGGCGATCTGGCTGGCGCGAGGCGGGATGAAACAGGGCAGGGAGCCCGGGTCGAGGATCCGGCCAGCGCTGATCCTGAGCCATTTCCTCCTGGCGGCGGCCGGGCTCGTAGTCTGGATCGCCTACCTCGCGACCGACAACGATTCGCTCGCGTGGGTCGCCTTCGCGATGCTCGCCGTCGTTGCGCTCCTGGGCTGGACGATGTTCTTCATCTGGTACCAGCGCCGGGGGTCGCGCGGGGCGGTTGCCGAGGCCGTCGATCCGGGAACGCCCGCCGAGCAGCACTTCCCCGTGCCGGTCGTTGCACTGCACGGCGTGCTCGCCGTCACCACCGTCGTGCTTGTCCTGCTGACTGCGCTCGAGGTGTAGCAGGAGGGTTTGGCGGAATGTTGCTCGTCGCCGGGGCGCGATGCTCGTTCCGAGGCCGCGGACGCAGGGAGCCCCGATAGTTGCACTATCGGGGCGACTGAGGACCCGGCCTCGGGGCGAGCAGCGCGGCCCGGCGGCTCAGCCATATTTCGTCAAACCCTCCTTAGTCGAGGAGCTTTTTGAGCTCGCGAAACCAGCTCAGCCGCTCCGAATAGGGAATGGCGGCGTTGGCGGGTGAGGTCGAGGGGAGGACGAAGAGCTTCGTGTCCACGAGGCGTCGCTCCTGCAGTCCCAATGCTGGGCGCTCGCCGAACGCGCCGCGGTAGGCCTCCTTGCCGACGAACCCGATGAACCGGGGAACAAGCTCGCGCGCGATGCCTTCGAGCCGATCAGCAGAACCGGCGAAGTCCGCACGCCGGAGATCGCCGGACCCCGGCGTCGTGCGGGACGCGGCGTTCGTGACGCTGACCCCGTAACGCGGAAGCTCGAACTGCTCGGTGGGGTCGAGCGCTCGCGGCGTGAACCCGGCTTCGTGGAGGAGCCGCCAGAAGTCGTTGCGCGGGTTCGCGAAGTGCGCCGCCGCAGCGTCCGAGAAGCGGCCCGGATTGATCCCGCAGAAGAGGACGTCGAGACCCGGCGCGAGGACATCTGGAACGGCGCCTGTCCATGTCTGAGTTTCGGCGCTCTTCTGTGACCCACGCGTGCGCATTTCACTACTAGGATCGCAGTGGGGAGGAGGCCGGGCGAACCTTTTTTAGGTGACGGGGGCTTAAGCGGCTGCGGCTGGTTCCCGGCCCGCGACCGAGGTCTCTGGTGCCTGACCGGCGACCGGGTCCTCGGTGCTCGGCTCGGGCGGCGGTTCGCGCTTGTCCAGCCTCACCTCGAAGGCGCGCCGAAGATCCTCGCCGGAGATCTCGAGATCGAAGCGTGGCCGCCGGGGCTCGAGCTTGACCACGCGCACGTTGTCGCCATCGCCCTCGCCGTGGCAGCGGGCGTAGCACTCAGCCTCGTTCAGCGACCTCAGCCGCACGGTCGCAACCTACTGCTTCGCCGCCGGCGCAGTCAAAAATCCACAGGCTGTGGAGAGGTAGCGTTCGAGCCGTGAAGCTGCTCGTTCTCGGCGGAACGAAGTTCCTCGGCCGCGCGGCCGTCGAGGCCGCCGTCGCGCGCGGCCACGAGGTCACGCTGTTCAACCGCGGCGAGACGAACCCCGAGCTCTTCCCCGAGGCGGAGAGGCTCCGCGGCGACCGCGAACACGACCTCTCCGCGCTCCAGGGCCGCACGTGGGACGCCGTCCTCGACCCGAGCGGCTACGTCCCCCACATCGTGCGTGCCTCGACCGAAGCGCTCGCCGACTCGGCGGGCCACTACCTCTTCATCTCAAGCGTCTCGGTCTACAACGACTTCAAAGGACCCCGAGACGAGGACAGTCCGCTGGAAGAGTTGCCCGACGACAAGCCCGCGGACCGGCTGCTCGAGGACTACTCGAACTACGGCGCCTTGAAGGTGCTCTGCGAGCGTGCGGTCGCTGAGACCATCCCCGACCGCCACGCGCTCGTGCGCCCCGGGCTCATCGTCGGCCCGCACGACCCAACCGGGCGATTCACGTACTGGCCGCACCGGATGGCTCGCGGAGGAGACGTCCTCGTTCCGGGGCCGCCCGAGGAAACAGTCCAGTTCATCGACGTCCGCAACCTGGCGAGCTGGCTGATCGACCTCTCCGAGCGCGAAGTCAGAGGAAGCTTCAACGCGATCAACGAAGGCGTCTCGTGGAGAACGCTCGCAGAGACATGCCGGGACGTCGCCGGCAGCGATGCCCGCATCACGTACGTCGACGGCGACTACCTCGCCGAGCAGGAGGTGGGCCAATGGATGGAGCTTCCGCTCTGGCTCCATGACGACGACGCCGTCGGCATGCACCAGACCGACGTCTCGCGGGCCATCGGCGCGGGCCTCACGTTCCGGCCGCTCGAGGAAACCGTTCGCGGCGCGCTCGACGAGGCCGAGACTGCGGACGCCGCCGGAATGGCACCCGAGCGCGAGGCTGAGCTCCTCACCGCGTGGGAGGCTCGGTAGCATCCCGGCCGTGGAGGGGTTTGATTTCGTGCACCGCGAGACCGTCCGTTTCCGAGACGTCGACTCCATGGGTCACGTCAACAACGCAGTCTTCCTGACCTACCTCGAGGAGGCGAGGATCGCCTACCTGCTGCCGTTCGGCGCCGAGGTCCCCCACATGATCCTTGCCCGCGTGGAGATCGACTTTCGCGCGCCGTTACGAATGGGAGACGAGATCGACATCGGAGTGCGGCCGAGCACGGTCGGCACGAAGAGCTTCGAGCTCGAGTACGAGCTGCGCACGGGTGAGACTGTCGCCGCCGAGGCGAAGACGGTCATCGTCTCCTTCGACTACGAGTCGGGCCGTTCGGTCGAGCTGCCCGAAGCGTGGCGGGAGGCGCTCGCCGCCTGATGGGCGTCTACGAGCGACAGACACTGCCGAGCGGGCTTCGTCTCCTGACGGCGCCCATGGACCATGCCCAGTCGGTCTCGTGCTTCATCATGCTCGCCGCCGGCTCACGCTACGAGACTCCGGACACGAGCGGCATCGCCCACTTCGCGGAGCACATGTTCTTCAAGGGCACCGAGAGTCGGCCCACCGCGCGCGACATCGGCAACGAGATCGACGGTATCGGCGGGGAGTTCAACGCCTTCACAGGCAAGGAGTACACGGGCTACTACGTCCGCTGCGCGGGCGAGCACCGCTCGATTGCGCTCGACGTCCTCGTCGACATGCTCCGTCACTCGAAGTTCGACTCGGAGGAGATCGAGCGCGAGAAGGGCGTCATCGTCGAAGAGATGAACATGTACTTCGACACGCCTCGCGACTTCATCAGCGGCGTCTACGACTCGCTCCTCTATGGCGACCAGCCGCTCGGCTGGGACATCATCGGGCGGAAGGAGACGATCCGCGCGGCAACGCGCGACACGTTCCTCGGGTACGTCGACCGCTGGTACAAGCCCGAGCGGATGGTCGTCGGGGTCGCCGGGAAGATCGATGGTGACCTGGAGGCCGAGATCGAGCGCCTGCTCGGTGACCTCGAGCCGGCCGAGACGGGCAAGGCCGCTACCGCCGCGCTCCCGGCGAACGGCACTCCGCGGGTGAAGATCCATACGAAGGCCTCGGACCAGGCGCACCTCTGCCTCGGCGTTCCCAGCTACCCGCTCGTCCATCCCGACCGCTACGCGCTCCAGATCCTGTCGACGGTGCTCGGCACGGGAATGTCGTCGCGCCTGTTCACCGAGGTCCGTGAGCGGCGCGGCCTCGCGTACTACATCTACGCGGTCAACCACAGCTACACCGACGCGGGCTCGCTTTTCTCGCAGGCCGGCGTCGATATCGAGCGCATCGACGAGGCGATCACGACGATCGTCGCCGAGCTACGGACGATCACCGAGGAGACGGTTCCGTCGGACGAGCTCGAGAAAGCGCGCAACGTCGCGAAGGGCCGCTTCGTGCTCCAGACCGAGAGCCCGCACGGGCTCGTCATGTTCGGCCTGCGCCGCGAGGTCCTCGAGGGGGAAGCGACCGAGCCGGAGAATATCCTCGCCGGCCTCGACGCGGTCACCGCCGAGGACGTCCAGCGCGTGGCCCAGGACGTGATCGGCGGGCATGGTCTCAACCTGGCGCTGATCGGCCCGTTCGAGCAGGACCGGCAAGAACAATTCGAGCAGCTGCTCGCCTAAAGCGCCGGCGAAGTCCTAGAGCTTCCCCTCCGGCCCGATCGGCCACTCGATGATCGTGACGTAGTCCTTCGGGTCCGGGACCTCTTCGGGATCGGATTCGTACCACTCGACAGGGTCGCCGGCAGAAACGAGGCCGTGCTGGTCCATCGCCTCCGCCATGAGCCGGTACGAGCGGCTGAGCTCGGTGTACGGGCCGACGTGTTTCATGACAAGGGCGCGTGTTGCCCCGTAGGTGGTGATCTCGACAGGGGACTCGGCGTCTACGTCTTCGTCCACCGGCCAGCCGATCTCGGTCTCCAGATAGCCGTCGGGGTCAGCGAACGGACAGCGGCAGAACGGTGGCCCGGCATGGCGCATCCCGATCGTGTGGGCGACGCGGTCGATGCCGGCCGGAACGACCTTCGTCATCTCGTCGATGTGGGCACGTTCGCGGACGAGCGCGACGCGGCGCGAAGGCACCTCCTTGATCTGCAATTCGAGGCGGATCAGGTCTTTGGTTTCCGGCACGAGCTTCTCCTTTCCGTCGATGAGACGATCGAGCTCGTCGAGGATGCGCCGAGTCTCGACCGCGAGCCCTTCGAGGCGGGACCGGTGCACGACCAGGTGCTCGCGCAGCGCCGACTGGTCCGCATCTAGCAGATCGCGAACCTCGTCCAGCGGCACCTCGAGCGAGCGCAACCGCCGAATCGCCTCCGCGGAGCGAGCTTGGGTGAGCGCGTAGTAGCGGTAGCCGCTCGACTCGTCAACGTGGGCCGGCCTGAGCAGTCCGATCTCGTCGTAATGACGCAGGGCCTTGACCGTCAGTCCTGACAGACGGGCAAAGCGGCCGATCGGCACCAGCTCCTCGGTGAGCTTCATTGCGCCTATCGTCGTCGCTCCTCTTAGGGGAGAGTCAAGTAGTCCTCGTCGAAGTGCTCGCGATCCTCGGCGTCGACGATCGCGTCGCCCGCGGCTCGGGCTTTCGCCTTCCACTGCTCTGCCTCGCTGTCTCCCGCCAGCGCGTGCGCGCGGGCCAGCGCCTCGTAGGCATACGCGAGATCCCAGTCGCCGACGCCCGCTTCCTCACAGTGCTCGAGGCAGCGGCGGGCGTGCCAGATCGCAGGCTCGGCTCGCCCGACGACGACGTACACCCGCGAGATTTGCCACTCGCCACGCGCGAGGTTCGCCGGGTCGTGCTCGGGCGCCTCGCCCCAGTGGAAGCGCGACGCGTGCGCCGCGTGCAGCATCCGGTCGTCGTCCTCGCGAGTCTCAATGAGGCGCCAGGCCTCGTTGAAGAGGTCCACGCCGAGCCGCCGGTGGTCGGTCACTCGTCGGGCGCTTCCGCAGCTGAGCGGTCGCGGATCTCCTCGACGACCGTCGGGTCGGCGAGGGTCGTCGTGTCGCCGAGCGGCCTCTTTTCCGCGACATCTCGCAGCAGCCTGCGCATGATCTTGCCGCTGCGGGTCTTCGGCAGCTCCGGCGTGAAGACGATGTTCGCCGGCTTCGCGATCGGCCCGATCTTCTTCGCCACGTGGTTGCGCAGCTCCTCGAGCATCTCGACCGAGCCCTCCTCGCCTCCCTTCAGCGAGACGAAGGCGACGATCGCCTGCCCCGTCGTCGCGTCCGCGCGCGCGGCGACTGCGGCCTCCGCAACCCGCTGGTGGTCGACGAGCGCGCTCTCGACCTCGATCGTCGAGATTCGATGGCCCGACACGTTCATCACGTCGTCGACTCGGCCCATGAGCCAGAAGTCGCCGTCCTCGTCGATCCGCGCGCCGTCGCCGGCGAAATAGACGTCCTCGTACTTCGACCAGTACGTCTCCACGTAGCGATCGTGGTCGTTGTAGATCCCACGCAGCATCGCCGGCCAGGGCCGGCGCAGCACGAGGTAGCCACCGCCGCCGGGACCGACCTCGTTTCCCTGCTCGTCGTACACGGCCGCATCGACGCCGGGGAACGGCTTCGTCGCCGAGCCGGGCTTCAGCGTCGTCGCGCCAGGGAGAGGAGTGATCAGGATCATCCCCGTCTCGGTCTGCCACCAGGTGTCCACGACCGGCACACGGTCGCCGCCGATCACCTCCCGGTACCAGACCCAAGCCTCCGGGTTGATCGGCTCTCCGACGGACCCGAGCAGGCGGATCGACGAGAGGTCGTGCTTCTGTGCGTGCTCGCGGCCCCACTTCATGTGGCTGCGGATCGCGGTCGGCGCCGTGTAGAGGATGTCCACGCCGTAGCGCTCGACGATCGCCCACCAGCGGTCGCGATCCGGGTAGTCCGGAACCCCCTCGTACATGACGCCCGTCGTCCCGTTGCACAAGGGGCCGTAGACGATGTAGCTGTGCCCGGTGACCCAGCCGACGTCGGCCGCGCACCAGTACACCGAGTCGGGCTTGGCGTCGAAGATGTAGTAGTGGGTCGTCGCCGCGCCCACGAGGTAACCGCCGGTCGTGTGCACGATCCCCTTCGGCTTCGCGGTCGTCCCGCTCGTGTAGAGCAGGTAGAGAAGATCCTCTGAGTCCATCGGCTCACATGGGCATGACGCCGCGTCGTCGCTCTCTTCGGCGACGAGGTCGTGCCACCACTCGTCCCGGCCCTCCTGCATGGGGACGTCGTTGCCCGTCCGGCGGAGGACGATCGCCTTCTTCACGGTCGGAGCCTGCGCCAGCGCATCGTCGACGTTCCGCTTGAGAGGTACCGGTGAGCCCTTGCGCCAGGCCTCGTCCTGGGTGATCAGGAGCTCGCAGCCCATGTCGTTCAACCGACCGGAGAGCGACTCTGCCGAGAAACCGCCGAAGACAACCGTGTGCGGGGCGCCCAGCCGCGCGCAGGCGAGCATCGCCACGGGCAGCTCGGGAACCATGCCCATGTAGATCCCGACCGCGGTCCCCTTGCCCACCCCGAGCCGCTTGAGCGCGTTCGCAAGCTTGACGACCTCGCCCTGGAGGTTGGAGAACGTGATCGTCCGGCGGTCCTCCTCGGGCTCGCCTTCCCAGTGGTAGGCGACCTTGGAGCCAAGCCCCGCGTCGACGTGGCGGTCGACGCAGTTGAAGCAGACGTTGAGCTTCCCGCCGAGGTACCACTTCGCATACGGCGGCTTCCAGTCCAGCAGCTCCGAGAACGGCTCGAACCAGGTGACGCGCTCACGAGCCTCGGTGGCCCAGAACTCCTCGAACTCGCGCTCGTAGATCTCCGGCTGCGCGTTGGCCTGTGCGGCAAAGTCCTCGGGCGGCGGATACCGCCGCTCCTCGAGGAGCATCGTCTCGATAGCGTGCCCGCGCCCCTCGCCGGCGGCGGCTGGCGGCACGTGGCTCTCCGGGCCCGTATTACTCATACTGTTCCCTCCGGCCCCGCACCGCCAGCGACGGCCGAGGAACGCGGGAGCCCGGGCTCCTCCGAGCTCAAGGCTTCAGGTCGTACGGGAAGTCCGTGAGGTTCTCGGCGCCGTCCTCGGTGACGAGGAAGAGATCCTCGAGCCGACAGCCGCCGAAGCCCTGGCGGTAGAGGCCGGGCTCCAGCGTGACGACGTCGCCCGCTATGAGGTTGCCGGAAGCTCCCCGTCCCATCCCGGGTGCCTCGTGAACCTCGAGCCCTACCCCGTGCCCGAGTCCGTGGAAGAACCCGTTCTCCAGCACTTCACCGGGCGGCTTGGAGAGCGCGGTCGGCTGGCCGTTCTCCTCGAAGTGCTCGCAGACGAGCTTGAACACATCGGCGCCGGGGACGCCGGCCTTGGTCGCCGCGAACGAGCGGTCGAGCGCCTCCTTGACGAGGCGGTGGTACTCGACGAGCTCGTCGGGGGGCGTCCCGACGACGTACGTTCGGGTCATGTCGGCGTAGCAGCCGGACTCAGGGTCCTTTGGCCAGAGATCGATGACGATTGGCTCGTCAGAGGCGATCGGGCCGGAGCCGAGATCGTGGCCGACCGCGGCCTGGGCCCCATGGGAGACGATGAAGTCGTCGCTCGTCATCCCGTGCTCGGTGATCACGCGGCGAATTGCGGACTTCACGAGCTCGCAGGTGAGAGACTCACCGTCGACGGTGAGACCGCCGTTCACGGCTTCCGCGCGGGAGAGCATCTCCCTCGCTGCGCCCATTCCGGCCTCGGCCGCCTTCTGCGCTCGGCGGATTCCCGTTAGCTCGGCCTCGGTCTTCACGCGGCGCCGGTCGGCGAAGAACGTGTAGTCGGGGTTGAGCGTGATCCCGTTTGCGCGCAGGTGGTCGGCGACGAGAGCAGGAAACGACCTCGGCACGACCGCATCCTCGATCCCGAACGCGCGGCAGGCATTGAGATTGACGTGCAGCCAGGTGATCTCCTCGCGGGGAAGTCCCTGTCCGATCAGCTCGTCGTAGCCGAAGTCCTCCCAGGGATGGGCCTCGATCCCGGCTTCCGCAAGCCGGCCGACCTCGAAGGAGCTGGCAGCGGCGTAGCGCTTGCCGTCCTTCTCCGCATAGAGAAACGGGTCAGGAACCATGACCGGGACCTCGTGGCGCATCTCGGGCGAGACGACGGAGTCGGCGAAGATCAGGACGTCAGGCATAGCGGCGGCACCCTACCAATCCGTGAATAGACTCATCATTCGTGGAGCAGGAGTTCGAGCGGGCCCAGAACCTGATCGCGACCTACGACGAGGAGCTGCGGCGGCAGCTGCCCGAAGGCGCTGAGCTCTTCGACGCGCACGTCCACCTCGGCAACGACATCGACGGCATGCGCGGCGTCTACGAGGAACTCGAGCGCAGCCTCGACCGGTACGGCATCTCACACGCGTTCATGTTCTGCATGGACGAGGCCGACCGTCATCCCGGCTTTCGCGCGCCCAACAACCGCACGCTCGAGTACGCCAAACGCTCGAACGGCCGCCTCATCCCCTTCGTCCGGCTCGACCTGACGGAGAGCCCGATCGAAGAGGCCGAGCGCTGCCTCGCCCTGGGGGCACGCGGGATCAAGCTTCACCCCAGGGCGCAACGGTTCATGCTGAACGACGAGCGACTCGCCCCGGTCTTCGCGCTCGCCGCCGAACGCCGCGTTCCGATCCTGATCCACGGCGGCCGCGGCCTCCCACCGATCGCCGACCACCTCGCGCGGCTCGTAGAGCAGTATCCGGAGGCGCAGCTGATCATCGCTCACGCGGGCATCGCGGATCTCGCCGGCCTGGCCGGGCGCTTCGCGGGGAAGGCGGGCGTCTTCTTCGACACCTCGGTCTGGAGCCCGGTCGACCTGCTCAGCTTCTTCCACCTCGTCTCGCCGGAGCAGGTTCTCTACGCCTCGGACTACCCGTACGCCCGCCCGCCGAGCTCGCTGCTGAACGCGGTCAGAACAGCAAAGGTCGCAGGGTTCTCGGAGGAGCAGCTTCGCGACATGCTCGCCGGGAGCGCGAACCGCATCGCGAACGGCGAGCCGCCGCGCGAGCCGTCGAAGCCGACCGGCGACGGCACGTTCACCCAACCGATGACTCTGGCACGAATCCACCAGTACCTCTCGATGGCGACGCCGCTTCTGTGGATGAGCCAGCCCGACTCGATCGGGATCCTCGGCCTCGCGCTGAACGCGTGCGACGAGCGCGACGGGTATCCGGACGAGCTCGACGGGATCCGTGAGCTGCTGACCGCCGCGCGCGATCTCTGGCGGGTGTTTCCCGAGATCGAGGAGGAGGACCGCGCGGACGTCGCTCGTACGACCCGGCACCTGATCCACCTCGCCGACATCTTCGCGGTGACCTCGGGTGCAGGTGCCTGAGCTCACCATCAACGGCCAGCGGCACTCGGTCGACGGCCCGGTCGGGCAGACCCTCGCGGAGACCCTGCGGGACGAGCTCGGATTGACCGGTACGAAGATCGCCTGCGCGGAAGGGCACTGCGGCGCCTGCACGGTGCTCCTCGACGGCGTGCCGGTGTACTCGTGCATCACGCTCGTCCACACCGTCGGCGACCGCGAGGTGACGACGATCGAGGGGCTGCGCGAGCATCCACTCGTCGAAGCGTTCGTGCGTACGGATGCGCTCCAATGCGGGTTCTGCACGCCGGGCCAGATCGTCTCCGCCTCGGCGCTCGTCGAGAGCAACCCGCATCCGAGCTCCGAGGAGATCCGACACGCGATGGCCGGCAACCTCTGCCGCTGTGGCACGTATCCGAAGATCGAGGAGGCGATCTCGACATGGCAAGGCTGATCCGCACCGAGAAGGAGGTCGAGGGCCGCTTCGAGGAGGTCTGGCTCGTCGTCGACGAGGACGCTCTCGAGCAGTGGCCGGCCGGCCCGCGCGACATCGTCGGCAGACCGGCCTCGCGCGTGACCGGGCCGCTCCGCGCGCGGGGTGAGGCCCGCTACACGGCCGACCTCCGGCTCCCAGGGATGCTCCACGCGGCCGTCCTTCGCTCCCCGCACGCGTACGCGCGCGTGAAGGGCATCTCGTTCGAGCGGGCACTTGCCGCACCGGGAGTGCGAGCCGCAATCGGCCCCGGAGAGGCGAACATGCTCACGGACGAGCCAGGCTTCCAGGGACAGCCGGTCGCGGCGATCGCAGCCGACACGTTCGGCCAGGCGCGCGCTGCGGTGGAGCTCGTAGACGTCGACTGGGAGATCCGCGAGCCGCTGCTCGACCCGGAGGAGGCCGTCCGCCGCGGCCAGCTCGTGAGCGAGCCGGACCGCTACGAGCGCGGCGACGTGGACAAGGCTCTCGCCGAGGCCGACGTCGTCGTCGAGGCCGAATACCGGACGCAGACCGTGCTGCACAGCTCGTTCGAGACGCACCAGTCGATCTGCGAGTGGCGCGGCGACTCACTCGACATCTACATCTCGACCCAGTTCATCTGGGGGGTGCGCGACGAGGTGGCGTCGAAGCTCGAGCTCCCGCCAGACAAGGTGCGCGTCGTCTGCGAGTTCATGGGCGGCGGCTTCGGCTCCAAGAACGGAGCGGGCGACCACACCTACGTGGCCGCCGAGCTCGCCAGGCGGACGGGCCGGCCGGTGCGCTGCATGCTCACCCGCCGGGAGGAGAACCTCGCGGCCGGCAACCGGAACTCGACGATCCAGCGGCTGACCGCCGCAGCGCGCTCGGACGGCACCCTCGTCGCGCTTGCCGGCGAGTACGTGAACGCAACGGGCTGGGACGGCTGGCCGGCGCCGACGGACGGGCCGATGAAGATGCTCTACGACTGCGAAAACGTCCGCACGGTGCTCTCGCCGGCCAAGATCAACACGCCGCCGATGAAGGCCTTTCGCGCCCCGGGCTTCGTCGAAGGGACGTTCGGGCTCGAATGCCTCCTCGACGAGCTCGCGGCGAAGCTGAAGGTTGATCCGCTCGAGCTCCGCAAGCTGAACTACGCGCACTCGGCGGACGACCGTCCTTTCTCGTCCAAGAACCTCATGGAGTGCTACAAGCGCGCCGAGCCGCACTGGCAGCGGCGCGACGAGGTGCGGGCCCGGAGCGAGGGTCCATGGAAGCGGGGCGTCGGGCTCGCCAGCCAGATCTGGTACGGCGGCGGCGGACCACCCTCCTACGCGTGGGTTCGTCTCGGCTCGGACGGCCGCGCGACCGTCGTCACTGCGATGCAGGACATCGGCACCGGCACCGCGACGACGATGACGCAGATCGCGGCCGAGGAGCTCGGACTGCCGCTGGAGCGAGTCGACCTCGTCCTCGGCGACTCCGCACGCGGACCGTACGCGTCGATCTCGGCCGGCTCGTCGACGACCCCGTCGATGGGCCCGGCGGTCCGCTCGGCAGCCGCCGACGCGGCTCGGCAGATCATCGAGATCGCTGCTCAGCGCTACGACAAGGAGGAGCGCATCCTCTCGCTCCAGGGCGGCAACGTCGTCTCGACGGACGGCGACTCGTGGCCGATCGAGGAAGTCCTCGGGCTCCTCGAGGACGCGCAGATCCTCGGCAAGGGCGCGCGCGGGCCCAATCCGACCGGCATGCAAGTCCTGACGTTCGGGGTCCAGGTCGCCGAAGTCGCCGTCGACGTCGAGACCGGCGAGATCCGGGTCGAGCGCGTAGCGGCGATCCACGACGTCGGCCGGGTCATCAACCCGCTAGGCGCGTCGAGCCAGGTCGAGGGCGGAATCATCCAGGGGATCGGACACACGCTCTCGGAGGACCGCCTGCTCGACCCGGCGACGGGCATCACCCTCAACCAGACCCTCGACGCATACAGGCTGCCGACGATCGCGGACGTGCCGGAAATCGTCACCGAGCTGCTCGACATCCCCGACGAGCACCTGACGAACCTGGGCTCGAAGGGCCTCGGAGAGCCGCCGATCGTCCCCACCGCGGCTGCGATCGCGAACGCGATCCGCGACGCGACGGGCGCCGACGTTCGCTCGCTGCCGATCTCCCGCGAGGAGATGCTGAGGGCGTTGCGCGAAGCCGAGGCGAAGCGGAAGGAGAAGCATGGAGCTGCTGCGACCGTCTGAGCTCGCGCAGCTCGACGGCGGCCTCTTCATCCACGGAGGCACCGAGGTCGTGCCGCTGCTGCGCGACGGGATCCTGGCGACCGAAACCCTTGTCGACGTGCGGGAGATCGTCCCCCGCGGAATCGACGGGACGCGGATCGGGGCAGGGACGACGCTCGCCGAGCTGGAGGTCGACCCTCAGCTCCCCGAGGCTCTCCGGGAGGCGTGCCGCCTGGCTGCGAGCCCGCAACTCCGCAACATGGGCTCGGTGGGCGGCAACCTCCTCCAGGCCACGCGCTGCTGGTACTGGCGGCTCAAGTTTCCCTGCCGGCTGCACGGCGGCGACACCTGCCATGCGCGGGAAGGCGAGCACCGCGAGCACGCGATCTTCGCGAACGACTTCTGCGCCTCGGCGCATCCATCCGACGTGGCGGCCGCTCTCGTAGCCTTACGCGCGACGATGCGGACGAGCCAGCGCGAGCTTCCAGTGGAAGAGCTCTTCCGCCTGCCCACCGAGGAGGACCGGGACGTGACGACGCTCGAGCCGGGCGAGCTGATCCTCGAGCTCGACGTGCCTCGGCCGGAGGCGAGCACGTATCTGAAGGCGATGGACCGGCAGCGCTGGTCGTTCCCGCTCGTCGGCGTCGCAGCCGCGCGCTCCGCCGAGGAAACTCGGCTCGTCCTGTCCGGCGTCGCGCCCATTCCCTGGGTCCTGGAATCCCTCGAGGACGCGACGCCGCTTCCGGGCACGGCGTACAAGGTGCAGATCGCCGAAGCGCTCATCCGCCGGGCCAGAGAGGCCGTGGCATGAAGCGACTCGTCCTCCTGATCCCGCTCGTGATCCTGCTTGTAGGGTGCGGCGGCAAGAGCGGAGGCGCGACCAACGACACGACAGAGGGGAAGACCATGGACTGCGAGATCGGCGGGGACAAGTCGAAGGCGGAGCTGGCGGATCTCGACGAGAGCAAGGCGAATGAGGTGGTCGTCTCGACGGACAAGGGCACCTTCACGTTCAAGCTGGCGACCGACATCTCGCCGTGCACCACGGCCTCGATCGCGGGCCTCGTCCAGAAAGGCTTCTTCGACGGGCTGACGTTTCACCGGATCGTGCCCGGCTTCGTGATCCAGGGCGGCGACCCGGCAGGTAATGGTTCCGGCGGGCCTGGGTATAGCACCGTGGATGTCCCGCCGCAGAACACGCAGTACGAGAAGGGCCTCGTTGCGATGGCCAAGGCCGGCAACGAGCCGGCAGGGACGTCCGGGAGCCAGTTCTTCGTCGTCACGAGCGACGGCGTCCACCTCCCTCCTGAGTACGCCGTCCTGGGACAGGTCACCGACGGGCTGGACGTCGTCGAGGCGATCGGCGAGCTCGGCGACCCGAATGACCCGAACGGGACGCCGACGGAGCGCGTCGAGATCAAGGAGATGCAGCTCAAGAGCGGTTAGAGTCCCTGCCTGGATGCGGCGTAGGGTTGCGGGTCTTTTTGCGGTGGCGCTCGTGGCCGGCCTGGTAGCCGGTGCAGTAGCCAAGGCAAATAGCGAGCGCAGCGCCGGCGCCGCGGTCGCTCCTTCGCCTGCCGCTGTCCGTGACCTCTGCCCGGTGCCGGCGCGCTACCGGCCGTCCTTCGAGCGCGCAGCGCGGGACACGCACGTGCCCCTGGCGCTGCTCGTTGCGGTCGCCCGGGTCGAGTCGAACCTCGACAACAGAGCGCTCTCGTCTGCGGGCGCCCGCGGCCTTCTGCAGGTGATGCCTCCGACAGCCGCCGAGCTGCGGCTCGACCTGGACGAGCCGGATTCGGACGTCCTGGCCGGAGCGCGCTACCTGAAGCAGATGCTTGCCAGGTTCAGCTCCCCAGACCTTGCGCTCGCCGCATACAACGCAGGCCCCGGAGCAGTCGAGGACGCCGGCGGCGCACCCGGTCCCGAAACGATCACCTACGTCGCCAACGTCAACCGCTTCTGGCAGCGCTTCCAAGGCTGTTCCTAGCCTCGTCTCCGCAGTAGTCCTGGCTGCCGGCGCCTCTGAGCGCTTTGGCGGGATCAAGCAGCGCGTCCTTCTCGAGCCCGTCCTCGAACGGGTTTGCCAGAGCTCCGTCCAGGACATCGTCGTCGTGCTGGGTGCGCACGAGATCGACGTCTCGACCCGGACAGTTCTTTGCCCGGATTGGGCGCGGGGACGCGGCGCATCGCTTCGTTGCGGGCTCGCGGTTCTGCCCGCGGAGACGACCGCAGCGATCGTCGTCCTCGCCGACGGGCCCGATCTCTCCCCGGCCGCAATCGACCGGATCCTGGAGGTCTGGCGCGAGAGCGGCGCAGAGGTCGTCGCTGCGACGTACGGGGGTGACCGCGGCCACCCCGTGCTGCTCGCAAGGGCCGTCTGGGAGCGGGTTCCCGACGAGGGCGCGCGCAGCCTGCCGGCGCTGCTCGTCCCCTGCGACGACCTCGGCTCTCCAGGAGACGTCGATTTTGCCGATGACCTGCCCGAGAGGTTCAAGCCACCGCCCGCCGAATGATGCCCCTCATGGAAGCAGTCCCCGCACTCGAAGCTCACGGTGAGACTCCGCCGCTCGTCGCTGCGCGCATGCGCCGCCAACTGACTGTCGAGAGCGCGGCCAAGCTCGCCCGGCTCACGCCCGACGAGGTGACCTGGCTGGAGGAGGGTCGGCTGTACCGATTTCCGTCGAGCGACAGCGCGCTGCTGGCGCTGCTCCTCTATTCGACGGCCCTCGGGATCGGCCGCCGCGAGGCCAGAAGGCTCGCCGGGCTCCCGATCGTGACCCGGCCCGGCCGAGAGCAGGTGCGGCAGGTGGCGGGCATGCTCATCGGTGCCGTCGTCCTCGTCGCAGCGGCCGGAGCGTTCGTCCTCCCAGGCCTCGTCCACGGCGCGGGCAAGGCTTCGGCGAATGCGGATGCCGGGCTACCGCCGACGTGGAAGGTCTCCGTAGACGTCCTCAACGGCAGCGGCGACATGAACTACACACGCACAGTTGCGAGCAAGATCGGAGCGATGGCCTACCGGATCGACCGGGTCACCCGCGCGGACCGGTTCGACTACCCCGAGACGGCCGTCTACTTCCATCCCGGAGGCGAACGGCTCGCTGAACGGCTGGCCCGCCAACTGCGCGTCGGCGCACGGCCGCTTCCCGGCGTCGGAGCCGCCCGTCGGCTCGTCGTGGTCGTCGGCCCCGCGCGGCTCTAAAGCTCTAACCGGAGTTCTGAGAGGCGCTGTTTCAGCGCCGGCTCCATCGGCTCGACCGCCGCCTGGCGCACGAGTCGACGCAACCCCTCTTCGAACTTGTAGCGCTTCCTGCAGTACTTGCAGCCATCGAGGTGCGCCTCGGCCTCCTGCCGCTCCGCGTCGGTCAGCTCGCGGTCGAGATACGGCTGGAGAACCTCCTCACACCAATCGCACGGATCGACTGCCGTCATTGCGAATCCACCGCCACGTCTGCGAGCTCCTTCTTGAGGATACGCCGACCACGATGAAGGCGGGACATGACGGTGCCGATCGGAACGTCGAGGATCTGCGCCGCGTCGGCATAGCTGAAGTCGCCGATGTCGACGAGGACGACGACGTCGCGGAAATCGTGCGGCACCGCCGAGAGCGCTTCGGCTACGTGGTCCTGCGAGAGCCGCTCGAGGACGCGCTCCTCCTCGGTCTCGCCCGTCGCCGCCTCGAGCCGGTTGTAGAGGAAGTAGTCGCCCTCCTCCAGCGGCTGCTGGTCGGGTGCCCTCTGCGCGCGACGGCCCCGGTCGATGTTCAGGTTCGTGAGGATGCGAAGGAGCCACGCCCTCAGGTTCGTCCCGGGCGTATACGACTGCCAGCTGCGGAACGCCCGCGCATAGGTCTCCTGCATCAAGTCCTCCGCCTCTTCCTTCGAGCGCGAGACTCCTCGAGCCACGCGATAGACCTGATCTGCAAGAGCAAGCGCTTCCTCCTCGAAGTTGACACGCTCACGCGCGCCTTCTGCCAGTCGCCGGGCCTCGTTTGGCGAGGTCTCGCTCATTCGGCGACCCTAGCAACCGCAAACGCGCAACGAAGCGGCCCTATTCCCGCTCCGTGCTTAGCGGCTGCTGATCCGGGGCGATCGCGTCGCCGGGGTCGAGGAGCGTGAGCGCTAGCGCGTGCTGTAGCAGTCCGCCGGTCCCGCCGGCGGCAGCAACCAGGCTCGCAGGACGGCTCTCGGAATGAGTCCCTCCGGCCCCGGGCGACCTTCGGCGGGCGTGCAGACCATCCCGTTGGTCGCACCGAGGAGACGCCACCGAACGCGGGTCTGTTGGCGCGCCTTCCAGAATGATTCGGGCTGGGTCTGTGCAGCAAGCTGCGGATGGGAAAACGTCGCGAGCGCATAGTCTTTTGGCGGCGAGCCCCCTGGGTCGAACGACTCCGACGCGAACGATGCGAAGCGGACCTTGAAGGGGCCGCGGAGGCGCTTTCCCGCGAGCTCAGGGTGAGCTCGCACGAAGGCAGCCCTGAGCTGCCTGCGCAAACCCGGAGACGACCTCAGGCAGTCGGCACGTGGGCCGATGATCGAAGGCAGGCTTGGCCCGATCATGTCGATGTCTGGCTCGGTGGCAAGCCCTACGAGTTGGGACTTGGTCAACTCTGCGGCGAAGCCGGTCAGCCCGTAGAAGCGAAACGTGCTCGTAAACCCATATTGGTGCTCGAGCTCGTCGGTGCGGGCGTCCACGTCCGTGCCCGGCGCGTAGAAGACGACGTGCGACCAGGGATCCGGGCTCACAGTCACATCGGACTGGTCGCTCAGGCGCGCCAGCTGCGACGAGCCGATGACCGCCGCGAAACCGCGAACGGTCCTTGTGTTGTAACGGTAATCGCTCGTCACCCCGAGCAGGCTCTCCAGCTCCCTCGTCCTCGCCTCGACGACCGCGGGATCGAGGGAGTTGATCCTCACTACCCAGCTGGCCGGATCGGAGCGGACGAGGAAGACCTCCGGGTCGGTGCGCAGCCTCCCCACTTCCCCGTCCGAGAGCCTGGCGGCAAAGCCATTGGGGCGCTTGAGGACCGTCTGCACGGGCACACGCAGCGCACACGCGATGCTCTGAGCCTTTCTCTGCGAGCCGACGCCGCCAGCAACGAGAGCGACGCGCAGATCCCGGCCATCCCCGCCGCTCCGCGCCAGGCCGGGTACCGCGACGGCGAGCACGAGGCAGAAAACGACGGCGATTCGAGCCAGGGCTGGGCTCATACAGGTCAGACGAGGAAAGAACCGCTGGGTTAGGTGCTCTCGACGAGGCGGAAGCCGCCGCGGGCCATTGCGGCCAGGAGCGCGTCGCGGCTCGTCTGCTCCTCGTCCCAGGAGAGCGTCACCTGACCCATCAGGCTCGCGTTCGCCTGCTCGAGGCCGGGCTCGTCACGAAGAACCGCCGCCAGGCGCCCCACGCAGCGCTCGCAGCGGATTCCGGTGACCTGGATCGTCTCGGTGAGAACCGCCATCTGGCCCTTAACCTAGCGTTCGCTCGACGAGGTCGGCGCAGACAGCCTCTAGGCCTTCTGCCCGTCCCACCTCGAGTTGCCGATCGGCTTCCATGCGGGTCGGGTCGAGACCGTCCTCGTCCGCCAACGCAGCGAGCTCGGTCGCGAGCTCCGATGCGAGAGCCGTCCTGTCGCCGTCCGGATGCACGAGCTCCGCGGCGAGCCCGAAGCGCGAGGCCGCCCAGCGGTTCTGCTGGTACACCCCGCGACCGGCCGGGTCGTACGGCACGTGCGGCCGTTCCAGAACTGCGTCGCACAGGCCCTTGATGAGCGCGACGAAGCCGACGGTGCGCTCGAGCTCAGTGGGCTGGTCGGGCATCCGGATCTCCAGGGTCCCGAAGCGCGGATGAGGCCGGATGTCCCACCAGAACCTCGTGTAGTCGTCGGCCAAGCCGAGGCGGATGAAGCGCTCCGCGAACTCCTCCCATTCGGCGTAGGAGCGAAAGGCCGGTGGAGCGCCGTTCCGTGGGAGCTGTGCGAGTACCTCCGCCCGGTTGGAGGCGAGCCCAGTGTCCTCACCCGCGAGGTACGGCGAGTTCGCCGACCAGGCGAGCACGACGGGCAACCAGGGCAGCACTCCTTCGAGCGCGTGAAAGCACGCCTCCGCGCTCGGCATGCCGATGTGGACATGCAGTCCGCTGACCCCCTGCCGCCGAGCCGAAACGCCCGCGTACTCGACGAACTCCTCATAGCGCGGCTCGTCCGCGATCTCTTGCTTCTCGGGAGGGCTGAACGGGTGGCTGCCGGCTGCCGCAAGCCGCAGGCCGCGCTCCTCCGCGAGACGCGACGCGCCGCGCCGGAGCTCGGCGAGCGCCGCGGCCCCTTCAGCGGCCGTCTCGCAGACGCCGGTGTTCAGCTCGAGCGCCGATGCGAAGAGCTCGCTCTTCAGCGTGCCCGGGAGGTCTGCCTTCTCCGAAGCGGCGATCAGCTCTGCCGCGCGGGGCGAAAGCGCCAGGGACTCGCCGTCGAGCACCATCAGCTCCTCCTCGACACCCACGGAGAACGACGCCGTCTCGGCGAACTTCGACTCGATCACGCAGGCAGTGTGACAACAGGGGAAGGGGAGAGACGGTCCCGGCCGTGACCGGGACCGTCTTTGGTCGGGCTCCTAGTTGGGAGGGGGAGGTTGCCGACCAAGCTTCACGTCAACGCTCCTGAGCTCGCTTCCGCGATAGAAATCGATCGAGAGGGTGTCGCCCGGCTCGTGCTGGGAGACGATCTCGCGCAGCTGCTCCGTCGAGGCGACGGCCTGGCCGCCCGCCTTGACGATCACGTCGCCTCCGAGCCGATAACTCTCGCCCTCGACCACGGCCGGTGACGACCCTCCCTGGAGGCCGGCCAACTCGGCGCCGCTTCCAGGGAGGATCCGCTCGACGAGGATTCCTCGCCGGACGGGGAGCTGGAACTGCTTCTCCATCGCGTCGGTGATCGACCGGCCGATGACGCCGAGGACCGGATGGTCGACTCGCCCGTGCGCCTTGAGTTGCGCGACGACGTCCTGAACGGTGTTGCTCGGAATCGCAAAGCTGATGCCCGTGTTCCTGGGCGTGCCACCCCAGTTCCCTCCGACCGCCGCGGTGACGCCGATGACTTCGCCCTGGGCATTGAGCAGCGGGCCGCCGGAGTTGCCACCGTTCACGAGCGCGTCGGTCTGGATCACGCGGTCGATCGGGCTCCCGTCCGCGGCCCTGAGCGAGCGCTGGAGCGCACTGATGATGCCCGCGCTGATGCTCCGGTCATAGCCGAGCGGGTTGCCGATCGCAGCCACCTGGTCGCCGACCTGGACGTCGTCCGAGTTGCCGAGCGCGAGCGGCTTCAATGCCCGCGAGCTCGCCTTGACCTTGAGGAGGGCGATGTCCGTAGATGGATCCGTGCCCACGATCTTGGCCTTCATCGAGTCGCTGTTCGAGAAGCTCACGTGGATCGACTTGGCTTCGGCGATCACGTGGTAGTTCGTGACGATGTAGCCGGCCTTGTCGATCACGAAGCCCGAGCCCAGGGATCGCTGTGTCTCGGTACCGGGGACGAACGAGTTCCCGAACCACTGGCTTCGACGCAGCTGGATCGTGGCGGTCGAGGTCACCTGGACGACACCGGGGGCATCGCTTGCGTAGATCTCCTGCAGGCTCAGCGCACCGCCGCCGGTCGACTTCGAGGTCGCGTCTTCGGTGCGCGGCTGGAAACCCGGGACGAAGACCTCGCGCACCGTCGTCGTGTTCCCGCCGACTCCGACGAGCGATGCGAGGGCAACGGCCACGCCGCCGCCGGCCACTGCGGCCACGAGCAGGGCGCCGGCCATGGGCAATGACTCCTTGCGGAAAGGGATCTGCACGGCCCTTGTATAGCGCGGGCTTCGTTAAGCCGACTTTGCGCGTCCGTTAAGCCGTTGCGGCTCGCGCGCGGAGGCGGCGCGCCTCGAGGCTACGACCCACGAAAGCGAGGCCCGCGATCCCGGTCGTGAGCACGAACACGTAGGCAACGCCCCCGGGTAGGCGAGTGATGCTCTCCATGCCGGCAGCGACGAGTGCTGCGCACGGAATCGTCAGCACCCAGGCCATGAGGATGTTGCCCGCGACGCCCCAGCGCACCGCCGAGAAACGAGTGCTGGCGCCCGCGCCGAGCACCGAGCCGCTGATCGTGTGCGTCGTCGAGACGGGAAACCCGTAGCGCGCGGTGACCCACAGGATCGCTGCGCACGAGGTCTGGGCGGCAAAGCCCTGGGGCGGCTCGAGCTTCGCGACCCGGCTGCCCAGCGTTCTGATGATGCGCCAGCCACCCGCGTAGGTGCCCATCGCCATCGCCGTCGCGGCACTGATCTTCACCCAGAGCGGAACCGAGAAGTGCTCCGACGAGGAGTGGCCGGACACGATCAGCGCGAGCGTGATCACGCCCATCGTCTTCTGAGCGTCGTTCGTGCCGTGCGTGAAGGCGACGAAGCCGCCCGAGACCAGCTGGAGGCGCCGGAAGAGCCTGTTCACCGGTCCTGGCGCGCGCTTCCGGATGATCCACAAGATGATCG
Source organism: Actinomycetota bacterium (assembly GCA_038040395.1). Classification (GTDB taxonomy): domain Bacteria; phylum Actinomycetota; class Thermoleophilia; order Gaiellales; family Gaiellaceae; genus VAXT01. The sequence continues at coordinate 214,625 of JBBPIJ010000003.1, read as the reverse complement.
TCATCAGCGCGGCCGCAATGAGCAAGCCGAGGACCGGAGCCAGGAGCGAGGGAATGAGCACCTTCTCCTTCAGGCCGGCCCACTGGACGACATCGAAACCGCCGGTCGCCGCAACGGCCGAGCCCAGGATCCCGCCGATCAGCGCGTGGCTCGAGCTCGACGGCAGTCCGATGTACCACGTGATCAGGTTCCACGTGATCGCGCCGACGAGCCCGGCAAGCACGACCTTCAGCGTGATCACGTCCGGATTGACGATTCCCTTGGCCACGGTCGCCGCGACCTTGAAGAAGAAGAACGCACCGATGAAGTTGAGGATCGCCGAGCTGAGGACCGCCACTCGGGGCGAGAGCGCCCGTGTCGAGACGCTGGTTGCGATCGAGTTCGCGGTGTCGTGGAACCCGTTGGTGAAGTCGAAGAAGAGCGCGATCGCGACGACGGCGGCGAGCGTGAGGTCGTCCACTTAGGAGGGTTTGACGGAATGTTGCTCGTCGCTGGGGTGCGATGCTCGTTCCGAGGCAAGGACGCAGGGAGCGCCGATAGTCGTCACTATCGGCGCGACTGAGGACGCGGCCTCGGGGCGAGCAGCGCGGCCCAGCGGCTCAGCCATATTTCGTCAAACCCTCCCTCCCCCTGCTCAGACGTTCTTGACGACGATGTTCCCGACGAGGTCGGCGGCCGTCTCGCATGCGTCGATCGCATCCTCGAGTGCCTCGAAGATGTCCTTCCAGCGAATGATCTCGATGGCGTCGGTGGCCTGTCCCTCGAAGAGCGCCGCGATGGCGTCGCGCACGATCCGGTCACCCTCGTCCTCGAGACCCTTCACGCCGACGATGTGCGGCTCTGCCCGCCGGAGGTGCCGGAGCTCGGAGAGCGCCTTCGCCAGGTGCTCCGTGGCGCCGACGAGCACGCGGCACTGCTCGATCGACTGCTCCATCCGCGAGTCGACCTTGTAGAGGCCGAGCAGGTCGGAGGCATTCTCGATGTAGTCGACGACGTCATCGATCGCCTTCGCGAGCTCGTAGATGTCTTCCCGGTCGAAGGGGGTGATGTACTGGGTGTTCAGAAGCTCGATGATCTCCCGGGTCAGGTCGTCGCCCTGGTTCTCCAGGTGCTTCACGTCCTTCTGGTCGACGCCGGTCTGCGGGAACTCGCGGAACCGGCGCTCGGCGAGCCGCGCGGTCTCGAGCATGTTCTCGCCTGCTCGCGTGAACAGGACGTAGAACTCGGTCGTTTTGGGAACGAGGGCCAATCGCATCTGCGGGGCGGATTGTAGGAGGGCTAGGTGTCGGTGCGCTCGGGGTGCGAAGCGTCGGTGAACTCGCGGAACTCGCCCGTGACCAGGTACGCGGTCTGCTCCCCGATGTCCACGGCGTGGTCGCCGATTCGCTCGATGCAGCGGGAGATGATGATCATCCGGAGCCCCCACTCCCGGCTCTCCGGGTCGCCGCCCAGCTCGAGCACGTGCTTGACGACCCGGCGGTTCGTGCGATCGATCAGCTCGTCGAGGTCGACGAGGCTCTCGGCGCCTTCCACGTCGCGCCGTACGAACGAGTCCAGAGCGACGCGGATCATCTCTTCGGCGCGGGAGGCCATCTCGTCGAACCCCTCGACCAGCATCTCGTCCGGCGGCAGGCCGTGGGCGAGCTTCGTGAGCTTGGCGATCGTCACGCAGAGGTCGGCCATCCGCTCGAGGTGGAGGTTCGAGTGGAGCACGGCGAGCACGAAGCGGAGGTCGACCGCGACCGGCGTCTGCCGCGCGAGCAGCGACTCGATGCCCTGCTCGATCGAGAGGTACAGGCTGTCCACCTCGTCGTCGAAGGCGATCACCTCGTCGGCCAGCTCGGGATCGTTGTCGCGGAGCGAGTTGATCGACCCCCGAACCGCCCGTAGGACGAGCTCGCCTTCATCGAGCAGGTTCGCCTGGAGCGCGTCGAGCTCCTCTTGCAATGTCACTCTCATCCGAACCGCCCCGTCACGTAGTCCTCGGTGCGCTTGTCGGAGGGCTGCGTGAAGATCTTCGGGGTCGCGTCGTACTCGACGAGCACGCCGGTCCGCTCGCCGCCCTCCAGTTTGTTCACGCTGAAGAACGCCGTCATGTCGGCGACCCGCGCTGCCTGCTGCATGTTGTGCGTGACGATCACGATCGTGTAGTCCCGCTTCAGCTCGTGCATCAGATCCTCGATGCGCGTGGTTGCGATCGGGTCGAGCGCCGACGCCGGTTCGTCCATCAGGATCACGTCGGGCTCCACTGCGAGGCAGCGCGCGATGCACAGGCGCTGCTGCTGTCCTCCCGAGAGGCTGAGCGCACTCTTCTTCAGGCGATCCTTTACCTCGTCCCAGAGCGCCGCCTGCTGGAGCGCTCGCTCCACTCGCCCGTCCAGGTCGTCGGTCATGCCGAGCACGCGCGGCCCGAAGGCGGCGTTGTCATAGATCGACTTGGGGAAAGGATTCGGCTTCTGAAAGACCATTCCGATCCGCTTGCGGACCTCGACCGGGTCGACGTCGCCGGCGTAGAGATCATCCCCGTTGTAAAGGATCGTCCCGTCCACCGCGGCGCCGCGAATGAGGTCGTTCATGCGGTTCAGGCAGCGGATGAACGTGCTCTTGCCGCAACCCGAGGGGCCGATGATTGCCGTGATGAAGTTCCGATAGACCTCGAACGAGGCGTCCTTGATCGCCGGCTGCCCGTCGTACGAGACGGTCAGGTCGCGGATGTCGAAGACAATCTCTCTCGCTCCGGGCCCGGGCCGTTTGGCGGCAACGCCCTCGATGTGAACCGGCGTCGCGCTCACCATCGGCGCTCGTAGCGGTTGCGGAGCCAGATCGCGACGGCGTTGAGAGTCAGCAGCATCCCGAGCAGAACGATAATCCCCGTGGCGGCAAGCTTCAGGAAGTCCTCCTGGGGCTGGGACGTCCAGTTGTAGATCTGTACGGGCAGCGCCGTGAACGGGCCGAGCACCGTCGGGTCGAACGCGACGTAGGTGAGCGCGCCGATCATGAGCAGAGGCGCGGTCTCGCCGACCCCGCGTGAGAGCGCGAGGATCGAGCCCGTCGCGATGCCGGGAATTGCGGCCGGAAGGACCTGGCGCGAGACGACCTGCCAGCGTGTTGCGCCGAGCGCGAACGCCGCCTGCCGAATCGAGTCCGGCACCGCGCGGATCGCCTCGCGGGCCGCGATGATCACGGTCGGGAGCACGAGGAGGGTGAGGATGAGCGCGCCCGCCAGCACGACCCGCCCGAGGCCGAGGCCCCGCACGATGAAGGCGAGCCCGAGAATCCCGTAGACGATCGAGGGAACGGCTGCGAGGTTCTGGATGTTCACCTCGAGCAAGCGGTTGTACCAACGGTTCTTGTCCGCGTACTCCTCGAGGTAGATCGCCGTGCCCACGCCGAGCGGAACGGTGAAGAGGAGCAGGAGCACGCCGAGGTACGCCGTGGCGAGGATCGCCGGACGCGCGCCCGCCTGGTGCGGGTCGGTCGAGGGCGGATTCTGGAAGAAGCGCGGATCAAGGAAGTCGAATCCCTTCCCCGCCACGTCGACGAGGAGGGTGCCGAGCGTCAGGAAAGCGACCGCAAGCGAGGCGAGCAGCAGAACGCGGAAAATCGCGCCGCGGATGTCGCGGCCGCGCCGGTTCATTCGTAGACCTCGCGAAAGCGCCGGACAAGCCGAATCGCGAAGAGGTTCATCACGAGCGTCATCACGAAGAGCGTGAGCCCGACCGCGAAGATCGTCTTGTACTCGATCGAGCCGGTCGGCACGTCGCCGGCCCCGGTAGCGCCGATGAACGCGGTCATCGTCTCGATGGCCCGGCGCGGATCGAAGGTGAGATTCGGCTGCTGCCCGGCAGCGATGAGGACGATCATCGTCTCACCGACGGCTCGCGAAATCGCGAGGACGAACGAGGCGATGATCCCGGAGACCGCCGCCGGCACGACGATCCGCGTCGAAACCTGGAGTTTGCTCGAGCCGAGTGCGTAGGCGCCGTCGCGCAGCTCACGCGGCACCGCCACCATCGCGTCCTCTGAGAGCGAGGCGACCGTCGGCATCAGCATCACGCCCATCACGAGCCCCGCGCTCAGCCCGTTGAAGATCTCGACCTGGATCCCGATGTCGCGCAGGAGCGGCGTCACGAAGGTGAGCGCGAAGTAGCCGAAGACGACGGTCGGGATCCCCGCGAGCAGCTCGAGGGCCGGCTTGAGGACACTTCGCGTACGAGGACGGGCGTACTCGCTGAGGTAGATCGCTGCGCCCAGCCCGAACGGCAAAGCGACGATGCAGGCCCAGAGCGTGATAACGAAAGTGCCGGCGATGAGCGGTAGCGCTCCGAACCGCGCGGGCTCGAAGAGCGGCGACCAGTCCTTTCCCGTTAGGAAGTCCACGATGCTGATCTCGCGGAAGAACTCGAGCGCGGGAAACAGCAGCGCGACGACGATGCCGACCGTCGTCGCCACGGAGACGAAAGCGCAGAGCGCGAGCAGGACCTTGACGACGTCCTCGCCGTAACGACGTCGGCTCGCGCGCAGGGCCGGCGCGCTCAGCCCCGCGGAGCTCACGCTTGTGTGAGCTCGGCGCGGGCCTTGTCGAGTTGCTCGCTCGTCAGCGGCACGAAGAGGTTGCCGGCGATCTCCGTCTGGCGATCGAGCATGAACTCGAGGAACGCCTTCACTTCGGGCCTCTTCAGCGCATCGCTCTTTACGTAAACGAAGAGCGGTCGCGACAGAGGCTGGTATTCGCCACTCTGCACGGTCTCGCGGCTGGGAGCCACGCAGCCGCTGCCCCCGTCGACCTCGAGGGTCCTCAGCTTGTCCTGATTCTGCTCGGCGTACGAGAGCCCGAAGTAGCCGAGGCCGCCCTTGTCTCCCGAGACAGCCTGCACGATGACGTTGTCGTTCTCGCTCGCGTTGTAGTCGGTGCGGCTCGCGCCCTCTTCCCCGTTGATCGCCTTCGTGAAGAAGTCGAACGTGCCGGAGTCGGTTCCCGGACCGGCGAGGGTGAGTCTCTCGTCGGGGAAGCCCGGATCGATGTCCTGCCAGCTCCCCACCTTGGAGCCGGGCTTCCAGATCTCGTTCAGCTGCGCCACCGTCAGGCACGTGGCCCAGTCGTTGTCCTTGTTCACGACGACCGCGATTCCGTCGTTCGCGACCTGGAGCTCGACGTACTCGACGCCCTCCTTCCGACAGGCCCCAGCCTCGTCGGCCTCGATCGGACGCGAAGCGTCCGAGAGGTCCGTCTCGCCCCGGCAGAAGCGCTCGAAGCCGCCGCCTGTACCGGAGATCCCGACCGTGATCTCCACGCCGCCCTCCGTCTTTCGAAAGAGCTCGGCCGCAGCCGTCACGAACGGGCCGACCGTGCTCGAGCCGTCGGCGGTCACCCGGCCCGAGAGGTCGCCGCTTCCCGTTCCGCCACTGTCGCCTCCGCTCCGCCCGCAGCCGGAAACGAGCAGGAGAGCGATCAGGCCGGCGACGAGAGCGAGGCGGGGCGGCACGTACGAAGTTTCGCCATTGCCGCCCCGCGGGTGGGTCATCGTTTTGTGAACGTCTGGTGACGTTCTGGTGACTAGCGTCCCGCGCCGCGGAACCTGTAGCGGGCGAGCTTGAGCTGTGCGTCCGTGAGCGCCACGAAGCGAGCCTTCTTCGCGATCGCGCGCTCGTTCTTGAGGATGTAGCCGATGAAGGCGCGAACCTCAGGCCGCTTGAACGAGGTTCGCTTCACGTAGATGAAGAGTGGCCTCGAGAGCGGCTTGTACCTCTTCGACTGCACGGTCTTGATGTTCGGCGCCACGCAGCCCGCGCCGGCGTTGACCTTGACGAGATTGAGCTTGCTCTGGTTCTCGACGTAGTAGGAGAGACCGAAGTAGCCGAGTCCGCCCTTCTCGCCGGACACGCCCTGGACGATCACGTTGTCGTTCTCGCTCGGGAAGTAGTCCGACCGGCTGGCTCGAGCCTTGCCGTTGATCTTCTCGGTGAAGAAGTCGAACGTGCCCGAGTCCGTGCCCGGCCCGAACAGCTTGAGGCTCTGGTTCGGGAAGCTCGGGCTGACGTCATTCCAGTTGTCCACGTTCGAGCCCGGCTTCCACATCTCGTGCAGCTGCTCGAAGCTGAGGCACTTGGCCCAGGTGTTCTGCTTGTTCACGACGATCGCGATCCCGTCGTTTGCGACCGTGAACGCGATGTAGCCGATCCCCTTGTCCAGGCAGTTCTTGTTCTCGGCGGGCTTGATCGGACGAGAGGCGTCCGAAAGATCGGTCTCGCCGCGGCAGAAGCGCTCGAAGCCACCGCCCGTGCCCGAGATGCCCACGGTGACGTTCACCTTGGAATGCAACTTGTGAAAACCCTCGGCAGCGGCTGTCGTGTACGGCCCAACAGTGCTCGAGCCGTCGGCGGTAATGGTTCCCCTGAGCTCGGAGCCGCCTGCGCTGCCGGCGGCCGCGGCGAGCGCTGCGACCGCCAGAGCAGCCGAGAATGCAAGTACGAGCCTCTTCGTCATGAGTCCTCCCTGTCGGATTCAGTCGTCTGCCCGAGTGTTCGCCGCGGTGGTCGCCGCGTGGGCAGAAAGGTGGTGACGTGCTGGTGTCGGACCGGTGTCAGCCCGCAGGGAAGCGGCAGGTGATCTCGAGGCCCCGGCCGGGAGCGCTCGATGCGGAGACGGTTCCGCCGGCCGTGGTGACGATGTGCTTGACGATCGCGAGGCCGAGCCCCGTGCCCCTCGAGGACCGAGCGCGGTCGCTCCGAAAGAACCGCTCGAACAGGCGAGGGGCGTCCGCTTCCCCAACTCCGGCACCATCGTCGGCAGCCGTGAACCTCCGTGCGTCACCATCGGCCTCCGCCCGAAGGCGGAGCGTCGTGCCCGGGCCCGCGTAGCGGAGGGCGTTCTCGATCAGGTTCTGGACGACCACTTCGAGCATCCGCGGTCGAAGCGGAAGCTCAACGTCCGGGCCCCCCTCGACCTCGATTCTCACGTCCGCCCGATCTGCCCGCTCAGCGAAGTCAGCGGCAACGCGCTCGATCTCCGGCAGGGCCTTGGTCGGCCCGAACGCGACGACCGCGCGGCCGCTCTCGAGCTCGGCCAGGAAGAGCACGTCGTCGACGAGGGCGGTCATCTGCTCGACCTCCGCCCGAACCTGCTCCAGGACCGTTTCGGGGTCTAACCCCGATTCGATGAGCGCAAGAGCACGGGCGAGCGGCGTCCTCAGCTCGTGAGAGACAACCGCCGTGAAGCCAGCCCGAAGTTCCTCGTAGGCTTCGAGGGGGTCAGGACTCATATCGGTGTCGATGTCGTTCACCACACATTCACCACATGCTCACCACGAATGCACCCGCAGAAGATCGGTCACACGCCATTATTGACGGGACGATGCCCCGAGTCCTCATCCTCGAGGACGACGAGGTGATCGGCCAGGGTATGGCCCAGCACCTCGCCGCTGCGGGCTTCGAGCCGGTCCTGGTGACGAAGGGCGAGCTCGGGCTCACACGCCTCCGCTACGACCAGCCCGACGTCTGCGTCCTCGACCTGATGCTGCCCGGCCGCGACGGTTGGAGCGTGATCGAGACGGCGCGCGCCGAGGGGATCGGAACGCCGATCATCGTCGTCAGCGCGCGCGGCACCGAGCACGACCGGATCCACGCGCTCGAGCTCGGGGCGGACGACTATCTCGTCAAGCCGTTCTCGATGAAGGAGCTCGTGGCGCGTGTACAGGCGGCAGCCCGCCGGGGCGTGAGAGGGCAGGACGTCCAGCGGGGCGAGGCGATCGAGATCGAGGAGCTCCGCATCGATCCTCGTGAGGTGCAGGCCTACGTGGACGGGGTCGACGCGGAGCTGACGCCGACCGAGTTCCGCCTCCTGTACACGCTGGCCCTCGACGCGGGGCGCGTCGCGACGCGTGATGAGCTGCTCCAGAAGATCTGGGGACGACGAGCTGGGCACCGTGACCGCACCGTCGACGTCTATGTGCGCCGCCTTCGCGAGAAGATCGACCGGCGGGCATCCCGCCACGACTTCATCCACACGCGCTACGGCGTGGGCTACAAGCTGGAGGCCGTTCCCAAGTAACCTGCCGCCGGATGCGGCGCCGCCTGGTCTATGTCTCTGCCGTCGCGCTGCTCGTGCTCGCCGTGGTCTTGGCTGCGTTCGGCGTCGGCGAGCAGTCGGGAAAGCTCACCGACTGGCAGGCGTTCACGCTCGGCATCGTCCAGGGGCTGACCGAGCTGCTGCCCATCTCCTCCTCGGGCCATTTGATCCTCGTCCCCTGGCTCTTCGACTGGCACTACCTACAAAGCCATCCGGACTTCAACAAGACCTTCGACGTGGCGCTGCACCTCGGCACCCTCGTTGCGGTGATCGCCTACTTCTGGGACGACGTGGTGCGCCTCGTCGCCGCCTGGCTCCGGTCGATCGGGCGGCGGACGGTCGGGACGGCCGACGAGAAGATCGCTTGGGTCGTCTTCGTGGCCACGATCCCGGCAGCTCTTGCCGGCGCCGCCGGGGAGGGCGTGATCGAGGATCACCTGGGCGCGCCTTGGCAGATCGCGATCAACCTTGCCGTCTTCGCGCTCTTGCTCTGGCTGGCCGACCGGAGCGCGCAAACGCGGAAGCTCGAGAACATTGGGCGCTGGACGGCTTTCGGCGTTGGCCTCGCGCAAGCGATCGCGCTCATGCCGGGTGTCTCGCGCTCGGGGATCACGATCACGGCCGGGCGCTTCCTGAAGCTCGACCGGGACAGCGCCGCTCGCCTCTCGTTCTTGCTCCTGATCCCGATCGTTTTCGGCGCCGTCCTCTTCAAGGGGCTCAAGCACGTCGTCTTCGGAAGCCTGCCGCCCGGCTCGACCGGCCCGTTCGTCGTCGGCACGATCGCGGCCGCGGGCGCCGGCCTGATCGCGATCGACCTCCTGCTCGGCTACGTGCGCAGACACGACTACTCTCTCTTCGTGCTGTACCGCCTGGCAGCGGCAGCGGCGATCCTGATCGTGATCGCAACGGGGGTCCGGGAAGCCACGTTCTAAGTCGCCGCAACCAAGCCCCAACACCTCAAATGGGGTCAGACCCGAAAAGAGGTGTGACGAAATTGGCGCAGCGTTGAGAGACGGGAGCAGGCGGGCCTACTCTCGTTGCATGCCCCGCCCGCCGCGCATTCAGGCACCCGGAGCGCTGTACCACATCACCTCTTCCGGCAACACGGGGCGCACGCTGTTTCGAGATGACGAAGAGCGCGCAGACTTCCTCGACATCGTCAGTGGCGTGGTCGCGGCGCGGGGATGGTCGTGCCGTTCGTACTGCGTGCTGAGCACCCATTACCACCTGTATGTCGAGACTCCTGAGCCCGACCTGGCTGCCGGAATGCAGTACCTGAACGGGTGCTACGGCCAACGCGTCAACCGGCATCGCAAGGAGAAAGGCCATGTCTTCGAGGCTCGCTATCACTCCGTGCTGGTCGAGGAGGAAGGTCATCGACTCGAGGTGCACCGATACATCGCGCTGAATCCGGTTCGCGCCGGGCTCGCCGCGTCTCCGGAGCATTGGCCTTGGAGCAGCTACTCCGGCCTGCTCGAGCTGACTCGTCCACCAGCGTTTCTCGACGTTGCCGGCGCCCTCCGAGACTTCGCCGTGCCGACCGATGAAGCTCGAACGAAGTTGCGCAGGTTCGTCGTTGACGATCTAAGTTCTCCGACATGAGGCTCGATCGACGGGAACTCTCCGGCGCGGTCGCCGACGTGGGCGTGCTCTTGCCGATCGCCGTCGCGCTGATCGTCGGGAACGGCCTCTCGGCAACGGCGGTGCTCCTCCCGGCCGGGCTCCTCTACCTGACGGCTGCCGCGGTCTACCGGCTGCCCGTCCCGGTTCAGCCGCTGAAGGCGTTCGGCGCGATCGCGATCGCGAAGGGCCTCGGCTCGGACGAGATCGCGGCCGGAGCGCTCCTGATGGGAGTCATCTTCATCGTCCTCGGGCGGTTCGGGCTGCTCGACCTTGCCGCTCGCGGATTTCCGCGGGCCCTCATCCGCGGCGTGCAGCTCACGGTCGGTCTTCTCTTCCTGAAGATCGCGTGGACGCTCGTCACGAAGCCGCCGAAGGGGTTCACGGAGCACGCCCTGAGCCAGAGCTGGGCGCTGCCACTGGCGCTGCTAGTGCTCGTCCTCGCGTTCGCGCTTCGCAAGCACCCGATCACGCTGGCGCTCGTCGGCGCGGGCGCGGTCGCGATGGTCGTGCTCGCCGGCGACAAGGCGGCCTTCGGGCCCTCGCCGATCTCGCTGCCACACCTCGACTCGGCGACGTTCTGGACGGCATTCACGGTCCTCGTCGTCCCCCAGGTGCCGCTGTCGTTCGCGAACTCGTGCCTGGCGACCGCGGATGCCGCGCGGGTGTACTTCGGGAAGGCCGCCGAGCGGGTCCGCCCGGGGCGGCTGGCGACGACCTTCGGCTCGGCGAACCTGCTCGCGGGCGCGATCTCCGGGATGCCGGTGTGCCACGGCGCCGGCGGCATGACCGCGCATTACGCGTTCGGCGCTCGAACGGCTGCCGCTCCCGCGGCGATGGGAGTCCTGCTCCTCACCATGGCCCTTGCCCTCGGCGCCGGGCTGGCTGGGCTCCTCGCCGCCTTCCCACTGCCGATCCTCGCCGGCGTGCTCGCGACCGCGGGAGTGCTCCACCTCCTGCTGCTGCGAGATCTCTCGCGCGCACGCGACTGGCTCGTGGCGCTCCTCGTCGGGTTCGTCGGGTTCGAGGTGAACCTGACGGTCGGTCTCGCGCTCGGCCTCGCGCTCTGGTGGCTCCCCGTGGGAGTGCGGCAGCTGCCGCGTCTGCGCACGGCTTCGTAGCTCGCCTCCACGCGGACGGTAGAGTGCCGAAACCGGGGTGCCGCGGCACAGGTCGCGGCTGAGATCACACCCGCAGAACCTGATCCGGGTCATGCCGGCGAAGGGAGGCGAATGCAGCGCGAAACTCCGAGTTGGGGCATCGAGCCGGTCCCGGAACGCCTGCGCGTTCTCAACGGAGCCGACCTGACGATGCTCTGGGCCAACCTCGGCGTCTCACTGCTCGTCCTCGTGCTCGGGGCGCTGCTCGTCCCCGCGCTCTCGCTTCGCGACGCGCTGATCGCGGTCGTCGTCGGCAGCGTGATCGGGAATCTGATGCTTGGAGTCGCCGGCATGATCGGCGCGGACGCGCGGGTGCCGTCGATGGTGCTTCTTCGCTCGCCGCTCGGGCACCGGGGCTCGTATCTGCCGACCGTGCTGAACGTGGGCCAATGCCTCGGCTGGGCGACCTTCGAGCTGATCATCATCGCCTCCGCCGCGAGCGCGCTCTCCGATGACCTCCTCGGATTCCGGGCCAAGCCGGCCTGGACGATCTTCTTCGGGGTCGCCGCCGGCGTCCTGGCGTTCATGGGCCCGATCGGCTTCGTTCGCCGCTTCCTCAGGCGCTTCGCCGTGTACGCCGTCGCCGCCTCGATGGTCTACCTCACCTACTGGGTCGTCTGGAACGCCGACCTCGGCTCGCTCTGGTCGGCCAAGGGCGAAGGCGGTATGTCGATCTGGCTCGGGATCGACCTCGTGATCGCGATCACGGTTTCCTGGGTGCCGCTCGCCGCCGACTACACCCGGTTCTCGCGCGACCGCAGAAGCGCGCTCCTCGGATCGGGCATCGGGTACTTCATCGGGGCGACGTGGATCCTCGTCCTGGGCGTGATCCTCGTCCTCGACCGTAATCTCACGGATGCGACCCAGATCCCCGTCGCGGTTGCCGCCGGAGGCGCGGCGGCCGCGCTCGCCCTCTTCGCGGTGACGGTGGACGAGACCGACGAGGCCTTCGCGAACATCTATTCGACCGCGGTGTCGCTCCAGAACCTCATGCCGCGCGTTTCACAGCGCCTGCTCATCGTCGCCGTCTCGACGGTCTCGACAGTCGGCGCGCTGACGATCGATATCGCCCACTACCTCGACTTCCTGTACCTGCTCGGCTCCTGTTTCGTGCCGCTGTTCGGCGTGCTGCTCGCGGACTGGCTCGTCGCGGGGACGCAGTACCGGCGCGACGACTTCTTCGCGGCACCGGCCTTCCGCCCCGCCCTCATCGGAGCCTGGGTCGCCGGGTTCGCGCTCTACCAGTGGCTCCAACCGGTGGGCCCAGGCTGGTGGACGGAGATCGTCGAGAACGCGCATCCCGCGCAGTTCTCGATCGGCGCGTCGCTCCCCAGCTTCGCCCTCGCGTTCCTGCTGGCGGGGCTCGCCGGCCTGATGCGCCGTCCTGTTGCCGGAGCGGCCTACTAAGATCGGGGGCGGTTAGCGCGGAGTCTTGCCGCCCGCCCAAGGCTCGTCGACATTGCGGCGAGTGACGACGACGTGAAAGGGGGGCTCATGAGTGATTACGCGGTCGCACACCTCGACGAGATCGACGAGCAGGACGACGGGCGCTGTCCATGGCGACCCGTCCGGCACCACTTCGGCATCACTTCCTTCGGTGTCAACGCCTGGACCGGCCGTGACGCAGGCGACCGGATCATCAACGAGCACGACGAGGCGGAGGAGAACGAGGAGCTTTACGTCGTGCTGCAGGGGCGTGCCGTGTTCGAGCTCGACGGGGAGCGGGTGGACGCGCCCGCCGGCACGTTCGTCTTTGCCCGTCCCGGTGTGAAGCGAACGGCGTTCGCCGAGGAGCCCGAGACGACAATCGTCGCGCTCGGCGGCACCCCTGGAGAGGCGTACGAGCCCGACGGCTGGGAAGCCTGGGCGCCGCTCAACGCCCTCTACCTGGCGGGCGAGCACGCCGAGGCGGCGGACCGCGGACGCGCAGTGATCGAGGCGAATCCGCAGTACGCCGGGTTGTTCTACAACGTCGCCTGCTGCGAGAGCCTCGCCGGCCGGCCGGCTGACGCGATCGACCACCTCCGGCGCGCGATCGACATGAGGGAGCGGTTTCGCGCGTACGCAAAGAACGATTCGGACTTCGATCCGATCCGCGAGGAGCCCGCGTTCAAGGAACTAACCGGCCCGTAGATCGAACGGCGTGCTGGCCTGACTGAGGGCTCCGTCAGTACTCCTGGGATTGAGGCAAGCCGTCGGTGATCTCGAACCACGGTGCTTTGGAGCCCACGAAGATGTGTTCCGTCGGCCGAATGCTGGGATCGTCCTTGAGCGATCCCATGGCCACGTGCACATAAGCGCCGTCTTGCACGACGGAGAAGAGCAGGGAGCCACACCTCTCGCACCGCGTGTCGTTCAGGACTTCCTCGCCCCAGACCAGGAGCCTGTCCAAACCCTCCGTGATCTCGAGCTTTTTCCGCTCGATGCCCGCGAACGCCTTGAACGCCGAGCCGGTCGCCGCGCGGCAGCGCGAGCAGTGACAGTTTGCCGCGTAGAGGAATTCGTCTGCGACCTCATAGCGCACCGCTCCGCACTCACATCCCCCGGCGAGTACACGGTCGTGCCCAGGCGATACCCTGCTAGACATCCAGCGCTCCCTTTCGTGGCTGCTCGACCCGCTAGAGGTTACGTAGAGCTCAGAGTCGCTTCGTGAGGTAGACGAGGGTGTCGTCGACGTCAAAGGGGCGGCCTCGCAGCATGATCGGCCCGGACACCCGCACGGGATCGACGCCCGCGTCGAGGTAACCGAGCTTCGCATAGAGAAGTCTCGCCGCAGGGTTGCCTTCCTGGCTGACGCTGAGGCTGATGCTGTTCCAGCCACGAGCCCGGGCCTCTTCTTCAGCCGCTTGCGTGAGCTGAGTCGCGATCCCCTGGCGGCGCTTCTCGGGCAACACGAAGACGTCCTGGATCTCCGGGAGTCCGAGGTGCGTCCCGCTCCAGGCGATATGAGCGTGTCCGATCGGCTGAGCGTCCTCCCATGCGATCAGGTAGTCCGAGTGCTCGTCGACTTGCTGGCTGAGGCGGCTGAGCGGCAAATGGCGATCGACCGTCGCGACCTCACTCGGCCTCAGTTGGGTCACTGTGACCACGAAACGAAGTCTCACACGGGAGTCGTTTCGACTCATCCTCGTGAGAGACAACTGTGGGGAGCGGCTTACGGGAGGGGGAGCTCACCTCGACCATCGACGCAGTCGGCGAGATAGAGGGCTGTTCCGAGGTCACCCGTCCAGAGCGTGTAGCGGCCGTGGCCGTATTCGGACCGGCTGTTCTCCACCTGAGCCGCAGAGTGCATCGCGAATGCGCGCGCTCGCATGAGCCAACGCTCGTCTCCCGTGGACTCGAGCAGCGCCAGGAACGCGTAGCCGTTCCCTGCCGTGCCGTGGCAGAGGTTTGCGCCCTTTCGCAGGGGCCCGGCCCGCCACGTCAGCTCGCCACCCGCGACCGCAAGCTCCTCGTCGAGGAAGCGGGCGAGCGTCGCGACCATTCCCGGCGCCCCGTGGCACCACTGCACGCGGATCTGGCCGTCCCCGTTTGCGTCGAGCCGCATTCCCTCGACCGGCGGCCGGTTGACGAGCCCATCCTCCTCGACGGCAAGGCGCTGGAGCGCGTCCGAGACGCCGGCGCCGTCCCCGAGCGCGAGCGCACATCCCGCGAACCCGTGTGCCGGCCCGAGAAGGCGATTGGTTCGCCCGTACAGGTGCTGCGTCCAGAGGCCGTCCTGATCCCGTCGGTCGCGCAGCCACTCGACGCTCGCCGTCACGTCGAGCCCGAGCTCGCGGCCCGCAAGAATCGTGCCGGGGCTCCCCCACATCACCTCGCAGCGTTCGTCGCGCTCGTTCGCCGCGATCAGCTCCGACAGCCGGTCGAGATTGCCCTGCGAAGGAGCGAGCCTCTGTAGGACCAGGCGGATTCCCGTCTCGCCCATCCAGAGGCTGCGCTCGGGATCCTCTTCGGGAAAATCCGGCTCGGCTTCGAGCGAGCGTTCCAGGTACGGGACATAGTCGCGTCGCAGCTCGACGAAGCCACGCCGCGCGAGGCGGTGGAGCGCGTCCAAGACTCCGGCACCTCCCATGTACACCGTCCGAAACCGCGTGGCCGCGTCGTCCTCGTCGTCCTTGTCCAGCGGATGCAGCGGCCAGCCGTCGTCGAATGCGCTCTCCGCGTCGGCGACGATGGAGGCGATCGCCGTCCGCGCCCCTTCAGCGCTCCACGGCTCGTCCGCGAGCGCCTCGTGCGCTTCCGGCGTAAACAGCATCAGGCGAGTCTATGGACGTTCCCGAACACAGCCCTCGGCTTCACGGAGCTCGATTTCGGTCGCGCTAGGTTGTGTGCGCCATCCCCGAGCCCGAGATAGGTGAAAGGAGCTCTCCATGCAGAAGAGGCTGTTTACGTGCTACGCGATGCCGTCCCCCGACGCGGCGGATGAGAACCAGCGACGAGTCGAAGGGGTCTTTGCCGAACTGGACGCTGACAAGCCCGACAACGTGAGCTACTTCGTCCTCCGGCTCGCGGATGATTCCTTCGTGCACGTGTCGTTCCACGACCACGGCGATGACGAGGTGAACCCGATCGCCTCGACGGCTGCCTTCGCGCATTTCCAGGACGGCCACGCCGAGCGTCGGGAGGGCGGCGTCGACCAGCAGACCGCGAAGCTGGTCGGTGCCTACATCACGACCATCGACTGACGGTTCAGAGCTTGAGCTCGCCGCGCGCGACGATGACCGCCGAGCCGCCGACCTCGACGCGCTCGACCTGATCCGCCGATCCGTCCACTCGCGCATAGAGCGTCGAGGGCCGCCCGATCTCCACGCCCTGCGAGATCTCGATCTCGTCGCCGAACGCGATGCGTCCATGCCGGGCGAGATGAAGCGCCAGCGGGCCGGCCGCCGATCCGGTCGCCGGATCCTCCGGGACTCCCCCGGCGGGCGCGAACATCCGTGTCTTCCAGTGCTTCCCGGAGCCGGCGATGCAGTTGACGCCGAGGACCGCATCCAGGTCGGCCATCTTCGACATGTCCGGCCGCAGCGCGGCGACCGCATCTTCCGAATCGAGCGTCACGTAGACGTGGCGGATCCCGTTGTCGTAGACCTCGACCGGCAGCTCGGAGTGCTCGACGCCGACCACGGCCAGGAGCTGCGCCTCGTCCTCGTACGGCTCGACTGTCGGCAGCGGCTGTTCCATCCGGCCGAAGACAATGCGCAGCTCGTCACGCTCGAGCCGGACGGGCACGACGCCCATCCCCGTCTCGAGCCGGATCTCCCCCAGCTGGAGAGGCCCGGCGAGGACGAACGCGGTGCCGAGAGTCGGGTGGCCCGCAAACGGGAGTTCGGCCGTCGGCGTGAAGATCCGGATCCGCGCATGCCCCTCGTCCTCGGGCTTGTAGACGAAGACCGTCTCCGAGAAGTTCATCTCGCGCGCGATCGGCTGGAGCTGCTCCTCTGGGATCTCGCGCGCATCGGTGAAGACGGCGACCTGGTTCCCCTGGAGCGGCGTGTCGGTGAAGACGTCGGCGACGACGTAGCGGTACTGCGCCACGCAGCAAGGCTATCCTCACGCGCCGTGCGCCTCTACCTCGTTCGTCATGCCGAAGCCGCCTCCGGGGAGCCCGACGAGCTCCGGCCCCTGACCGCCGAAGGTCGTGAACAGGCCCGTGCGCTCGGCGCGCGGCTACGAGCGGAAAACGCATCACCCGAGGTCGTGCTCACGAGCCCGCTGCTGCGTGCGCGCGAGACGGGCGGCGAGCTGGCGCAGGCGCTCGGCGCCGAGACCGAGCCGGACGAGCGGCTCTCGCCCGGAGCGAGCCTGGACGACGTTCGTGCGGCGGTCTCCGGCCGGGGTGAGGAGGTCGTCGTCGTCGGGCACCAACCCGACTGCAGTCAGATCGCGGCTGCGCTAACCGGCAGCGAACCCGCGTTCCCGCCCGCCGGTCTCGCGGTCCTCGAGCTCGACTAGCGGCTCGCCGGCCTCGAGCCGGCGCGCGGCTTCCGCGTACCAGTCGCGGGACCACGTCATGAAGTCGAGCCCGTAGCGCAACGCGAGATAGGGATAGCGCTGCCCAGGCTCGGCAAACCCCTCGCGCGCGTCGACCTCGATCTCGCGGAACCGGGCCAGCACCATCTCGTGCAACTCCTGTTGCATCCGCAGGTTCGCCAGCACCTCGTCCCGGGAGAGAACGTCGCCGAAGAAGAGCCGGAGCAGCCCCTCGTCGCGCAGTTCGAAGATCACGTTCTCGCTGTCTGTCAGCCACTCGTGCAGCGCACGCTCGCCCTTCGGCGTCAGCGAGTAGACCGTTCGCTTCACGCGCCCGCGAGGATCTTGCTTCGCGCGTACGAGACCTGCCTGGCGGAGCCGCTTCAGCTCCGGATAGATCTGGCCGTAGCTCGCCGTCCAGAAGAAGCGGGTCGACGTGTCGATCACCTTCTTCACGTCGTACCCTGTGCGCACTCCCAGCTTGAGCATGCCGAGGATCACGCGCGCCGTCGGGGTGAGGCTTGACATATCTGCCAGAAATATAGATCATATCTACCAGATATGTCTACTGCCGTTGTCGTCTCAGACCTGCGCAAGTCCTACGGCGACGTAGAGGCGCTCCGCGGCGTCAGCTTCGAGATCGCCGCCGGCGAGATCTTCGGGCTCCTGGGCCCGAACGGCGCGGGCAAGACCACGACCGTCGAGATCCTCGAGGGCTACCGGGAGCGCGACGGCGGCTCGGTGACCGTTCTCGGCGAGGATCCCGCCCGGGCGGGCGGGGCGTGGCGCGAGCGCATCGGCGTCGTCCTGCAGTCCTCCTCCCTCTACGAGACGCTGACCGTGACCGAGCACCTGACGCTCTTCGCCGGCTACTACGAGCAGCCGCGGCAGGTCGGCGAGGTGGTCGAGCTCGTCGGGCTCGAGGAGAAGCGGAACTCGCAGGTGCGCACACTCTCGGGAGGCCAGCGGCGGCGGCTCGATCTCGGCCTCGCGCTCGTGGGCGATCCCGAGCTCGTCTTCCTCGACGAGCCGACGACCGGCTTCGATCCCGAGGCGCGCCGTCGCGCCTGGGACACGATTGGCGGGCTGCGCCAGCTCGGCAAGACGATCCTGCTCACGACGCACTACCTCGACGAGGCCGAGCGCCTCTCCGACCGCGTCGCCGTCCTGCGGGACGGTGAAATCGTCGCCATCGGCCCGCCGACGGAGCTCACAGCCGCGCTGCCCGCGACCGAGATCCGCTTCCGCCGAGACGGCGAGGAGGTCGTGCTGCAGACCGAAGAGCCGACACGCGTGCTGCACGAGCTCGCGGCAGAAGCGCTCGCGGCCGGCCGGGAGCTCGAGGGGCTCGAGGTCAGGCGCGCGAGCCTGGAAGACGTGTACCTGGCGCTGACCGCCCGGGAGCAGAAGTGAGGCTCCTCCTCCACGAGCTCAAGGGCGAGCTGAGGCTCTACTCTCGAAGCAGGGAGCTCGCCTTCTTCACGTTCATGCTCCCGATCATCTTCTTCGTGCTGCTCGGGTCGGTGTACGGGGACGAGGACCGCATCAACGGGTACCGCGGCCCCGACTACCTGCTGACCGGGATGCTCGGCTACGGCGTTGCGGCCACGGCCTTCTCGGGCCTTGCGATCGTGCTCGTCATCAGGCGGGAAACGGGAATCCTCAAACGCCTGCGGGCCACTCCCCTGCCGGCTCCCGTCTACATCGCGGCGGTGTTGCTGACGACCCTGATCGCATTCGCCGTCGAGGCAATCGTCCTCGTCGCGCTCGGCATGCTGCTGTTCGACGCCGAGTTTCCGAAGAGTTTCCTCTCCGCCGTGGCCGCGCTCCTCCTGGGGAGTGCTTCATTCGCCGTCCTCGGTGTGGGCGTAAGCGGACTCGTGCGGCGGGCGGAAGGGGCGTCGGCCGTGATCACTGCGCTCTATCTGCCGCTGTCGTTCATCTCAGGGGCGTTCTTCTCGCAACGGCACTTTCCGGGCTGGCTCAAGCAGATCGCCGACGTGCTGCCGCTCACGTATTTCATCGACCTGATGGGCAGCGTGATGCTCAAGGGCGTGTCGATCTGGGACCGACCCAAGGACGTGGCAGTGATCACGGCGTGGGGCATCTTCGGAGTCCTGCTGGCGACCCGCTTCTTCCGCTGGACACCGCAGGAGGGTTAGCTTCTTTCAAAGCGGGAACTTTGATGGCCCATGGGGCCAGACGAACCGGTAATCGCATTCGCGACGAGGACCTTCGAGCCGCCCGGACTGGAGATCCGAGTCAACTTCGGCGTATTCGCGGGGCGCGAGGCGACCGCGACTGAGATCGACGAGCTCGCGTCCGACCTCCTGGACAAGGTCGCCGAGATGGCGATCGTCGCCGAGCATCGTCACGAGATCAGCGAGCACTCGGAGGCGGCGCTCCACCAAGTGCGGATCGAGATCGCCCTCAGCGAGCTCCCCGATGACGAGCACCAGCTCGACGAGTTGCGCGGACGGCTGGTCGAGACCGCCGAGCGCTGGGCGAGGGCGTGCATCGCCGATCGCCACGTCGAGGTCGAGCTGAGCGACGTCTAGCCGACCGGGGCTAACCTTCGCCGTAGGCCCCCGTAGCTCAGTGGATAGAGCAGTGGTTTCCTAAACCGCGTGCGCATGTTCGATTCATGCCGGGGGCATCTGCTCATGAGGCTTTGCGCCTCAGCGCCTCTTTCCCCGTGTTTCCTCAACCGCCTACGGCCACGTAAACGAACTTAACGGCCGGGCTCTTCCTCGGTTTGGCGGCCTACCCTCGCGATCGCACACGGAGTGCCTGCCAAGGCGGTCACTGCGCCTAACGGCGATCAGCGGTAATCCGCGCCGCCCAACCGCAACGCCGACCGCACGCGAACGCTCCTCGAGACATCGTTTGGGACCCTCCTGACCGCCGGATCGGTGCCAGGCGACTAGGACGAGTCGTCGTCAGCGGAATCCGTTCAATCAGCGCAGCATGGATGCGCGAACAGCATCTCAAGATCAGAGCGAGGGGCCGCGCGAGGCGGCCCCTCGCTGCGTAGATGTCAGTTCCCGACTTGCTGGAAGTAGTTGTCAGCCATGAACTCGGCCACGTTCCGGCCGAGCCCCCGCCCCTGCACGTCGGCTGTGCGGAAGTGGAGGCCTGCCCAGATGCGAGCCTCGGTGATCTCTACGAGCGGTTCCGAGAACGCGTCGAAGTGACGCGGCGGGTCGTTCGGGAAGCGGCTGCTTGTCACGTCGAACCCGATGTCGTCGGTGCCGAAGAAGATCGCGAGCGTGGTGAGATGCGCGCCGTCGAGGCAGAGGTGCCCCGAGGGGTGATCGGGGTAGGGCGCGGTGATGAGAGCCGCCCAGTCCGGGTCGCGCTCCGTCCCCGGATTGTCATCCTCGTCCGCACGGTGGATCGCATTCCAGGGCCGCCAGAAGTCGAAGTGGTACTTGTCGTTCCAGCAGTTGATCGCTGCGTCCGCGGCACTCAGATTCATCATCGCGAGCAGGCGGGCGGCGGCGGTCATGTCCACGTTGTTGGCCGGATCGGACACCAGAGTGCGTGCGACCGGGTTCCAGAGGAGGGCCGGGCCGCCAGCGCTTTGCCAGAAGATTGCGTTGTGCGTCTGCTCCATGGTGCGGGTAAGGCTGTTGATCGCGCCGAGCGACTTGACCTCGTTGAACTCCTGGGCGTACGCGGCGCTCCTGTAGTCCAGCGGCCCCACGGTGCGGAACTGCGACGAGGTCCGCATCAGGAAGGGCCGCACACGCCCGACCCAGGGGGTCGGATCGAGGATCGGCAGCCCCGTGTTGGGATCGATGAGCGGCTGCCAGTGCCCGGGGTCGTCGTTCGGTTCCCACTGTGACGGCCCGAAGCGTCCGTCGTTCTGCCGCGCGGCGATCATCGCCTCGGCCGCCGCCTCCCCGGCGTTGATCCCCTGCGTCTTGAACGGGCTGTTCGGAATCTCCCCGATCGCGGCGTTGTATTCGTTCAGCAGGGCCGTCAAGAGGGCCTGCCTATTCGGGAACGGGATGCCCACCGGCACCGTCTCGACGACGTTCTTGAGAACGCGGTAGGCCGCTGCCGCGGTCGCTGCGTCCTTGTTCGCCCGCGCGGAGAAACGCCGCCTGAGCAGGTACGGCCGGTGATGCCTCGGCGTGATTGCGTTGAGCGCGTCGTAGACGGCGCCCTGCGTCATCCCCATGTTGATCTGCAGGGCCGGCGCTGCTCCGCCGGCGGGTGCGGGGAACGCGACGAGCGTGTTCGAGGCGATCACGCTCCATTCGGTCACGGCATTGCCGGGAGGGTCGCCTTTGGCCGTGGAGGCGAGACCTCCCAGGGCAGCAACCGTCGCGATGGCTGCCGCGATCAAGATTCGTCTTGCTTTCATGTCTCCTCCTTCTCCCCCCGCTGGGCGCAATTGGGCCGTACCGACTTTCGGTCAATCTCGCTTCTGCGCAGGTCCTCGCTCACGATCACCCGCAACCCGAGCAGATGTGTTCGCCGTCCGGGAGGGTGGGCTCGAAGCCGATGATGACCTCGCTTTGCACTCGCCCTTTCTCTGGAGAGGGTCGATCGACGCTCGTGCCTGGGATCTCGAAGCTGTACCCCAGCTCGTTCGCCGACTTTTGCGGCTTGAGCCCTGCATCGTCGAGAGCTTGGGCGAGCGCGCGAGCCTCCTCGGTCGTCAGGTCGGAGACGTAACGGGTGATCGGAAGAGGCGTGTGATCCGCGGTGTCGGTGTACCACTGCTCGGGCACGGCATCGTGGGCGCGGAGCAAGTCCGCGGCCGCTGCCGGGAGCAGGGCCAAGATGCGGGACCGTTTGAGGCTTTGGGGGCGTTGAGCGCCGGCTGGAAGCGCACCCTCCTTGGGCTGCGCAAAGTACGAGATCGTGTACCTGGAGGCCACGTACGCCCTGATCTGCCGGTCCTTCCACGCGCTTGCCGGTAGCCACGACGCCGCATCCGCGAGCCGCTCAGCTAGCCGCTCAGGATTGCTCACGTGCTCGACGTAGAAAAGCCGGTCGCCGTTGCGCACTTGCATCGGGGCGTGGAAGGGGGGCATGTGCTCGCTGGCGTGGAAGTACGACGGCCAGCCCCCTCTAGGCGGCGGCATTGTGGCTGAGTGGAGGTAGCCGTAGAGCCGATTATCAGGAGCGAGTACTGCTGTCGAGACGATCTCGGACCGCAAGAGCTCGACGCCCTCGGGCGTGAGCCGCTGCTCGAGGAATCCGTTGTTGCGCAGGGTGATCAGCCGCCCGTCGGCGTACACCCAGATCCGGCCTTGGATGTTGGCCCAGTACTGGATGACGAGCTCTCCGCTCTCCGGCGCGCTCGGCGTAGCTTCCACCGGAGGCAGGCCAATGAAGCTCTTGTCAAGGACGACCTCGCGCACGATCGCCCATCCCGCGGTTGCTGCGGCCGTAGCGAGCGCGAGCGCGGCCAGCATGACGACAAGCCGGCGACGCCTGCCCGGGACGGCACGGGAACGCTCGAGCCACCGACGGCGACGACCGTTCGGAGCCAGAACCGTGTGCTCCTGCTGGCGCTCGGCCGCCGCCAGAAGCTCTCGCTTCAAATGGCTTACCGGATTACTCATCAGGCCCCTCCGTTTCGAAGTTGGGTTTGCAGTGCGGCCAGGCCGCGGCTCACGCGCTTGCGGATGACGCTCTCCGAGCAGCGGAGCTCGGCTGCGATCTCGGCATAGCCGCGGTCCTCGAGGTGGTGGGCGTTGATCGCATCGCGCTGCTCTGGAGCCAGGGTCTCGAGGAGCTCGACCGCTGCGGCGCGTGCCGTCGTCTCGAGAATGTCGATTGCCTCGTCATCGAGCTGGATCGGCTGCATCGCGAGCGCACGCCGAGCGTCGTCCTGAATACGGCTATTGCGCAGGGCCTCGCTGAACTTGTGGCGCGCGATTGCGAACAACCACGCCCGCGGCGGCTCGGGTCCCGGCTCGAAGCGAGGCACCGAGGCGAGCGCGGCGGCGAAGGTCTCTGCGGTTAGATCAAACGCTTCCTCGGGCCCGGCCACCCGGCGGCGGAAGAAGGCAAGCACCGAAGGGAAGTGCCGCTCGTAGAAGACGCCGAAGGGCTCCGAGGATGTGCGTGCTCCAAGCAGAAGCGCGGCGTCCGAGCGTTGCTCCGCGTTACTCATGGCTCCTATATGACAGTTCGACACGATTTGTGACCGGGCAACGCATGGAACGGCTCTGGAACGCAGCGATGGCGACCAACGGCAGCTGGCGGCAACCTGCGCAGCGCAGAAGTGCCCGCCAGGCGGCCATCAACGACTAACGGCGAACAACGGCAAACCGCGACGCCCAACTGTCACGCCGGAAATCGTAGGTTCGAGTCCCGTCGCTCCCGGCGAGCACCGCGTCGGGGGAAGTAGCAGTGGTTTCCTAAACCGCGTGCGCATGTTCGATTCATGCCGGGGGCATAGGGCCTTCCGCACGCGGTGAACACGGCCACCGAGGCGAGCTTCGTCACGCCGACGCCGCGAGAAGAGCCTCGCCCTCGCGGATGTAACCCGTCGCGCCGACCTCTCGATAGAACGCGAGAGCCCGGTTGAGCTCCGCGTCCGCCTCCGCCCGCCGTCCTTCTTCGACGAGCTGCTTCGCCGCGCGCAGCCGCGCATAGGCCTCGCCGGTTCGGCAGCCGATATCGCCGAGCACGTCGGCGGCACGCCGGAACTCGCCGGAGCAGATCGCCGACGCCGCGTCGACCCATGGGGTCGCCAGCGACTCCTCGAGCAGGGCCACATAATCAGCCCGGAACCCGACGTCCCGCATGAGCCAGGCAGCGTCGACGACGTTCATGTTGTTCGAGACGACGACGAGCCGGATGCCCATCGCGAGCGCCTCATGGGCCAGGGTGGCAGCTTCGTCGCTGCGCCCCGCTTCGAGAAACACGGACCCCGCACCGATGAGCGCCGGTGCCATCACCTGTGCGTCTGCGCTAGCCCGAGCGAGCGTGAGGCATTGCTCCATGTCGGCAACCGCGCCCGGAAGGTCACCGGACGCACGGCGGATCATTGCGCGGAGCAGGCGACACGAATAATCGGTGTAGTGCCGATTGCCGGCTTCCGACTCCGCAATCAGCTCACTCGTTACGCGGCTGACTTCCGCCCAGTTGCCGTCCATCAGGCCGAATTCCACGCCGAGGACTTCAACCCAGCGGAGCCTCGAGGGGGTGGCATGCCGTTCAGCGTTCCGTTTGATCGCAGCCAATGACTCGTGAGCGGCCTCGAGTTGTCCCATCGCGATCTGTATTACTGCGAGGTTGTTCCAAGCGGTGTGGACCTGCTCAGAAGCATGGAACTCCGAGGCAAGGGCGATCGCCTGCTCGAAGTCGGCGAATCCCCCGGCGTCGCCCGAAGTGCACCGCGCGTAACCGCGCAACTCGAGCAACCGCGCGCGAACTTCATCGAGACCGAGACGCTCGGCGATGGGCAGGCCTTCGTCGGTCAGGGCGATGCTGTCCCCGAACTCGCCGTCGAACATTTGCCTGGCGGCTTCAGCGGCAATCGCCATCACCCTTGCGGCAGATTCCTCGCGTTCACCGACGAGCTCGAGGGCCCTCCCTATGTACGCGTTATGCTCGGCGACCTCGCCGCGCTGCCAGTGGGAGCGCCCTGTCACGACGGCCGCCTGCGCCGCGGCTTCCGCGTCGCCGGCGGCCTCGAGCTCGTCGACCGCAGCTTCGAGCATGTCCAGCCCGGTGCCGTCCGCATTGAACCGCGCTCGTCCGCACCGGAAGTGGAGGTGCGGCAGCCCCGGATCGTCCTCCGGCCAGAGCTCGAGCGCCTCGGTGTAGAAGTGGGCGGCAGCAGGCCAGGCTTGGAGTGACGACGCGCGGTCGCCGGCGTCGCGCAGCGCAATTCGCGCGCGCTCGGAGAGCTCGCCGTCCTCGCTGCCGGCCGCTCGGGCGTACTCGAGCGCGCGCGAGTAGTGCGACGCGAGCATCTCCGCGTGGTCATCGGAGCGGCCGAGCCCTTCGACCCACTCGGCCGCAGCACGGTGCTTGTCGGCGCGCGCCGCGCGGGGAATCTGGCCGTAGGCGACATCCCGGACCAGGAGGTGGCGGAACGCGTACTCGCCCTCGCCCTCGACCGACGAACGCCGCGCGCGCTGGACGAGCTCCTTGCGCTCGAGCGCGAGCAGGGCTTCTTCCGCCGGGCCGCGCTCGAGCCCGCCGATTGCCCGGAGCGACCCGAGCCAGAAGACCTTGCCGACCACCGAGGCGTCCTGGAGAAGAGCCTTCTCCGAATCCGACAGGCCGTCGAGGCGGGCGGCGATGATTCCCTGGACCGTCTCGGGCAACGGCAGGTCCTCGGCGTCGCCTCGCTCCACGAGCATCCGTGCGTACTGCTCGGCGTACAGCGGGTTTCCCTCGGCGCGTGCAAGCAGGACGGACTGCGTCTCAGCAGGCAGGACCGCCCGCTCGAGCAACGCGGAAAGAAGCCGTGCTGTGTCCTCGTCCTCCAGCGGCGGCAGTGAGAGCGTCGACGCATTCGCCTTGCCCCCACCCCAGCCCGGCCGGCGCTCCAGCAGCTCGGGCCGCGCAGTGCAGAGCACGAGGATCGGCGCAGAGCGCGCCCAGTCGACGAGCTGGTCGATGAAGTCGAGCAGCTCGTCGTTGGCCCAGTGGAGGTCTTCGAAGACGAGAACGAGCGGATGCTGGTCGGCCAGCGCTTCGACGAAACGCCGCCAGGCGGAGAAGCTCTCGGCCTGAGACGCGCCGGCGACCTCGTCGGTGCTCTGCACTCCGACGAGGTTGCCGAGCCGTGACGCCATCCACTTAGCCTCGCTCTCGTCGGCCGCCACCTCTGCGACGGCCGCGCGCAGCTTGCTCTCGACATCGGCCTCGGAATCGGACTCGAGGATTCCCGCCTCCGCCTTCACGATCTCCGCCAGCGCCCAGAAGCTGACGCCTTCGCCATACGGCAGCGAGCGGCCCTGGCGCCAGGTCGTGAAGTCGGGTTCGGCCTCGATCGACTTGAAGAGCTCGTAGACGAGCCTGGACTTGCCGATCCCCGGCACCCCGACGAGCGTGACGAGCTGGAGCACCTCCGAGCGCGCCCGCCCGAGCGCGTCGCGGAGCGCATCGAGCTCGCCCTCGCGGCCGACGAGCGGGGCTCGCGCTTCGGCCAGGTCGACGCCGTAGCGCGAGCGCGGCGCGACCACTTCCCAGACCGGGATCGGCTCCGACTTCCCCTTGGCCTCAACCGGCTCGGCCTCGCGGTACTCGATCACGTGCTTGGTCGCCCGATACGTGGTCTCGCCGACGAGGATGCCGTTGACGGGCGCCGCCGACTGGAGGCGGGCAGTCGTGTTGATGACATCGCCGGCGGCCATGCCCTCCCCCTCGGCCGTCCGCGCGCCGAGCGTGATCAGCGCTTCGCCGGTGTTCACCGCCAGTCGCAGCTGGAGCTCATTCTCCTGCTCGCCGGCCCAGTCAAGGATGGCGAGCGCCGCGCGGACGGCGCGCTCAGGGTCGTCCTCGTGAGCGATCGGCGCGCCGAAGAGCGCCATCACGGCGTCGCCGATGAACTTCTCGACGGTGCCCCCGAAGCGCTCGAGCTCCTCGCGCAGCCGGGCATGGAACGGCGCGAGCAACCCGCGGACGTCCTCGGGATCGAGCTGCTCGGCGCGAGCGGTGAACCCGACCAGATCGGCAAACAGCACGGTCACGACCTTGCGCTCCTCACGCGCCGCGGCTGGGGAAGCCTCTAGGGCTGCGCCGCAGGCACTGCAAAAACGGGCGCCGGCCGCATTCTCCTGCGAACAGCTCGGGCAGACGATCACGCTCAAAGCCTACGACCGCGCACCGCAAGCTTGTAGTTTTGCGCGGCGGCGATCCCCAGGCTATGTCCGGTCCTCAGGCCTAGCCGAGCAAAGCATGTCTGGCTGGTTTTACAAGCGGACTGGCGCATTCACTGGCGCGCACGCTGGTCAGAGACGGCTTTTACCTGCAGATGGCGTTTTAGCACGCTAGTTCCTAAACCGCGTGCGCATGTTCGATTCATGCCGGGGGCACTCCCACTAGACGAGCCGAGTTCGGCGGGAACACCCGCAAATCGGCTGGTTTGGCGTTCCGACCATCCCGGACCTACCTCTATCGCGGATCGCCGAGGCTGCGGGGGCCTCTCCATCGCTCGAATCCACGCAACTCTGCGCCAGCTCCACTGCGCGCAGACAGTCGTCGTCCTCGGCACCTAGCCAGTCCGGCATGTGCGGTGCCTGGCACCGGACATGTCGGGGCGGGACTCAGCGCGTTAGGGGAGCGCGGCCTCGGCTTCGCGTCTCGCCGGGGTTACCTGTGCCGCTCGCTCGAGCCAGGGGGTTGCCTGCAGCTGCTCGAAGGCTTGGCGCGCTTCATCCAACAGCGGTTGTGCTTCGTCGCCGCGGCCCTGCGCGGCCAGCCATTCGGCGTGTTCGAGCTCGGTGACTGCGAGGTAGAACGCGAAGCCGAACTCGCGAAAGACCGCTCCGGCACTACGAAAGCTCTTGTCGACGCCTTCGACCCGGCCGTGCTGCGCATCGAGGCGGGCGCGGAAGCGAGCGCGGTGTCCGCGCAGGAACGGCGTCAGCTCGCCCGGTTGAAGCGTCTCAGCGCCGCCGAGGAGCTCCTCCGCCTTCGCGAGGTCGCCGAGCGCGAACGCCGCCTCGAGCGCCTCGATCAGGTTGCGCTTGATCCCCGTGTTGGTGATCGGGAGCTCACTGCGAAGCGCGAGCCCGCGCTCGGCGGCGGCGAGCGCCTCGGCCGGTCGGCTCTGGGCACGGTGCAGCCGAGCCTCCAACGCCGTGAAGAGACACCTGTATTCCGTCTGTTCTGCATCGCGGGCCCACTCGTACCCGCGCATGAGGTTCCCGGCGGCTGCCAGGTCGCCTTGCTCGCAACGGACGGCTACGAGCTCGATCAGCTCGGAGCGCGCCGAGTCGCTCGCTTGCAGCTGCTCGGCCTCGTCTGCCCTCGCGAGCGCCTGGTCCCAGCGCCCAAGCAGGAAGAGCGAGGAGATCGTCCCCAGCCGCGCCAACGCCAGTTGTTCGCGGTTGCCGAGCTGGCGCGCCTGCGCTTCGACCTCGCCGACCAGCTCGAGCACCTCCAGATGCCGGTCGGAGTCCTGTAGCAGGACGGCGAGGTTGCCCGCCGCGCGAAACCAGGCGTTGTGCAGCTCTCCGAGGCGCGCGCGCTCGACCGCACCCTCGAGCAGCACGCGGCTCTCGACGAACCGTCCTTGGTAGAGCAGACCGATCGACTTGCTCGTGAGCGCCTGCACGAGCACCTCTTCGAGTCCGAGCTGCTCAGCCAGGAGCAGCGCCTGCTCGAGCGTGGCGAGCGCGGCGTCATCCACGCGTAGCGCCTGCACCCTCCCGAGCTGAGCGAGCGTCTCGGCGAGCTCGGCGCTCGGCCCCGCCTGCTCGAGCGCAGGAAGAGCCGACTCCAGCCGCGCGGCGGCCTGCTCGAGACGGCCCTCGATGACGTCGATGTCCGCAAGGGCTGCGCCGGCGCGCGCCGCCTGCCCGGTCTCGGCGCCCTGTTCGAACAGTGCCATCGCACGCTCGAGCTGAGCTCGCGCCTCCGCCGGTCGGCCTGCCGGATAGCCGAGCCGGCCGGCCTGCTCGAGCAGCGCCGCCTCGACCAGCGGCTCCTCCGCGAGCGTCGCCGCCTGCTCGTAGTAGCGCTGGCCTTCGTCGGGCGCGCCGAGCGAGCCGGCCCGCTCACCCGCCCGGGCGAGCATCTCGCTCGCTTTCGCCCGCATTGCCTGCGCATCCTCGGCTTCCGGGGCGGCCTCGAAGGCGGCGAGGTAATGGGAGGCGAGTATCTCGGCGATCTCGTCCTGGTCGGCGAAGACGCTCGTCAGGTGCTCGGCGGCGGCGAGGTGGCGTGTCTTGCGCTCGCGTTTGGAGAGTGTCTCGTAGGCGACATGGCGGACGAGGTCCTGCAGGAAGCCGTACTGGCCTCGTTCCGGCGAGCGCGGGTCGGACTGGATGCCCAGCACCTCCTTGCGCACCAGCGCCGACAGCAACGGTTCCAGCTCCTCGGCCGGTGTGCCTGAGAGCGCAGCCAGCGCATGCTGGGTGAACGTCTTGCCGAGCACCGCACCGTCCTGGAGCAGGCGCCGCTCCTCAGCGGAGACGCCGTCGAGACGGGCCGCGATCAGCGCGTGCAAGGTCTCCGGCACCTCGAGCTTCTCGATCTCGCCCGTGGGTTTGTAGGCGGGGCCTTCCTGGACGAGCAGGCCGCGGTCGAGCAGCATCCGCACCGTCTCGACCGCGTAGAGGGGAACGCCCTCGGCGCGCGCGAGGATCTGCGCGCGCAACTGCTCGGGCAGGCCGGGCACGAGCCCCTCGAGCAGCTCTTGCATCGCCGCCTGCGAGAGCGGCTCCAAATAGAGCGAGCTGAAGTTGCGCTGGCCCGCGCCCCAGTTCGGACGCCGCTCCTGCAGCTCCGGCCGGGCGAGGGTGACCACGTAGAGCGGGTAGTCGCGCGACCACTCGAGCAGGTACTCGACGAAATCGAGCAGGCTCGTGTCCGCCCAGTGCATGTCCTCGAACGCGAGCACGGTCGGAGACCCGTCCGCCAGCCGCTCGAAGAACAGCCGCCACGCCGCAAACAGATCCTGCCGGTCACCCGCAGCGGCCTCGTCCAGCCCCAGCAGGTGCGCGAGCCGCGGCTCGACGAACGCCCGCTCCTCCGGATCGAGGAGATGCTCCTCCAGCGTCGCCCGGAGCTTTTCGCGCGCCGAGGCGGGCTGCTCGTCCTCCGCGATCCGGCACCGCATCCGGACCATGTCCGCCAACGCCCAATAGGCCACCCCCTCGCCGTAGGCCAGACAGCGTCCCCGGTGCCAGAACACCGGCTCGACGATCCCGTCGAAGTACTTGTAGAACTCCCACGCCACGCGCGACTTGCCGATCCCCGCGATCCCGGTCACCGAGACCAGGTGCGCTCGCCGTTCCTGCGCGCAGCCGTGGAAGAGCTCCTTGATCAGCTTCAGCTCCCGCTCGCGACCGACGAACGGCGCCTCCAGCCCGGCCGACTTGAGCGTGCCGCCGACGCCCGAGACGACCCGCAACGCACGCCACAGCGCCACCGGCTCCGCCTTCCCCTTCAGCTCCTGCTCGCCGGCGCTCTCGTAGACGATCGCCTGCTCGCTCGCCCGCCGCGTCACCTCGCCGACCAGCACAGTGCCCGGCTCCGCCGCCGACTGGATCCGCGAGGCGGTGTTGACCAGATCCCCCGCCACCATTCCCTCGCCCTCGGCGCCGATCGTCACGGCCGCTTCACCCGTCAGCACACCCGCCCGCGCATTCAGCGCCGGATCCAGCTCGGGGATCGACGCGACCAGATCGAGCGCTGCCCGCACCGCCCGCTCAGCGTCACTCTCGGTCGCGACCGGCGTCCCCCACACCGCCATCACCGCGTCGCCGATGAACTTCTCCACCGTCCCCCCGTACCGGGCGATCAGCGTCCGCGACAGCTCGAAGTAGCGCGACAAGAGATCGCGCGTCTCCTCCGCATCACGCGACTCCGACAGCGCTGTGAAGCCGACGAGATCCGCGAACAACACCGACACCACCCGGCGCTCGGCAACCGGCTCAGCACGGGCGCGTGCAGGCGTTGACGTCGGTGCCAACGGGCCGGATGCCTCTTCGCCCAACGCTGAGCCGCACTGGTTGCAGAACCGCATTGCCGGATCGTTGGCCGTCCCGCAGGCGGCGCAGACCTGGCTGAGTGGCGCGCCGCATCCCCCGCAAAAGCGGGAGCTCGCCGGATTCTCGACACCGCAGCTCGAGCACGTGGTCACACCTAGAGCCTAGAAGACGCTCGTGGCCTTTCCAACCACGTCCGGTGCCTGGCACCTGAACAGTGGACAGTCCCTCGCTAACCGGGGTTCTCCACGGCGAATGATATTTCGTGGGGTTGGAGACTTCCCCAAGCGCGAGGGTCCGAACCACGCGTCATGGGCGGCTCGTCCCACTGGCGCATTCATTGGCGCGCACGGCGTTCCGAAGCAGCGTTTTCCCTGCAAATAGCGTTTTGGCACGCTAGTTCCTAAACCGCGTGCGCATGTTCGATTCATGCCGGGGGCATACCGCCTCGCTGGGGCAATTCCACCGCTAAGCAGGCACTTCCCTTAGAACTCGTTTCGCTATGAACGAGCGGTCATCTCGAGGTTCATGCGGCGCCGCAGCGCACTTACTCGAGTGATTCGAGGGCGAGCGCGACGGCCTCGTCGATCGTCAGCGCCCGGCCTTGCTCCCATGCTTCGGCGAAGTCGCTTTCGTCGAGCCGGGCGCGGATCGCTGAGAGCGTCTCCTCGTTCATCCTCGCGATCCAGGCCTCGCTGACGCCGATCCTGTCTCTCTGAGCCTCGAAGCAGGAGAGAAGCCGGGCGGCCGTATCCGCTTTCCCGGGGAACACGGCGAAGGAACTGGCATTGCGACAGAGACTCTGCGCGAGCCCGTGAAGGGAGCCAAGGTCACGACAGGCGAGGAGGTTCTGCTTCCCCAGCGCGAGCGCATCCTCGATCCTGCCTTGCTCGAAGGCGATCATCGCCAGCGACCCCAACGTCTGAGCCTCCTGCTCCTTGAAGCCGAGTGCTCGCGCCTCGAACAGGTTCGATTCGTGCAGTGCGCCTGCGCGCTCGAGGTCGCCACGGCTGTGGTACGTGAACGCGAGAGTGCGTGTCGCCGCGACCGCGTTGTGCTCGTCGCCGGCCTGACGGAAAAGAGCCAGGCTCTCCTCGGCGAGCTGCTGCGCCTGCTCGAAGTCCCCTTCCTCGATGGAGGCAACGGTGAGCACGTTGAGGTCGAGAGCGGCACCCCGCGGGTCGCCAAGGCGGCGATGAAGCTCGAGCGCCTGCTCCGCGATCGGCCTGGCCGCCGTAGCGTCGCCTGTCCCGTACGTCATCCGGGCAGCTGCGGTAAGAGCGTCGGCACGCGCTGCGGTCGGGCTCTCCGGAGCCTCGATGAGCGCGTTCTCGAGACGGCGTCTGCCCTCGGCGACGTGCCCACCGTAGTGCCAGAAGTGCGCCAGGTCTCCGGCCAGTTGCAGGACAAGCTCGATCTCCCCTGAGGCTGCGAGGTGATCGAGCGCTGCGCGAAGGTTGTCGTGCTCCTGCTGCAACCGCCCGATCCACTCGCCGGAGTAGACCCGTGTATTGAGCTCGGCCTCTTTGCCGAGCTCAAGGAAGTGTTCCGCGTGACGGCGCTCCAACATCTCGGCCTCGCCGGAGTCCTCGAGCCGCTCGGCGGCGTACTCGCGGATCGTCTCCAGCATCCAGAAGCGGTCGCCCTCGCGGATGCGAACCAGGCTCTTGTCGACGAGCGACTCGAGCGTGTCGAGATCTGCATCGCAGACCGCTTCCGCCGACTCGAGCGTACAGCCGCCCGCGAAGACGGCGAGCCGCGCGAAGAGCCGTTGCTCGTCCTCGTCCAGCAGCTCGTGGCTCCACTCGATCGTCGCGCGCAGCGTCTGCTGGCGCGGGTCGACGCCGCGGCCGGCCTTGAGCAGATCCAGCCGTTGCGAGAGCCGCTCAACGAGCTGCTCGGGCGAGAGGACTCGGACTCGCGCCGCCGCCAGCTCGATTGCAAGCGGCAGGTTCTCGAGCCGCGCGCAGAGCTCCGGCACAGCGTCACTCGCGACGAAGTTCGGCAGCGCCGCCCGCGCCTGGGCCACGAAGAGCTCCGTCCCGTCCTCCGCCTCGAGCGGCGGAACCGGGTAGGCCTGTTCCCCGGGAACGCGAAGCAGCTCGCGGCTCGTAACGAGCAGATGGACGTTGGGGGAGGTGGCAAGCAGCTCGGAGAGGCGAGGGGCTGCCTCGATGACGTGTTCGAAGTTGTCGAGCAGGATCAGCAGCGATTTGTCGGCGACGTGCTCCGCCAGACCGTCCTTGGCTCCGAGCGCTTGCCCGGTCGTCGCCAGGACGAGCTCGGGATCGCGCAGCGGCGCCAGCGGCACCCAGAAGATCCCGTCGGGGTAGCGCTCCGCAGCCTCGGCGGCCGCCTGCAGCCCAAGACGTGTCTTGCCCGTCCCGCCCGGCCCCGTAAGGGTGAGTAAGCGAGCGTTCTCCAGCAACCCGCGCACCGCTGCTAGCTCGTGCTCGCGACCGAGGAACGGCGTCGCCGGGATCGGCAAGTTCGTTCGGTAGAGACTCTTCAGCGGCGGGAATTCCTCGTCGCCGAGCTGGTACATCTGCTCGGGCGCGGACAGGTCCTTCAGCCGGTGCTCGCCGAGGTTTCGCAGCCCGTCGGTGCCGAGCAGCGCAGCCGTGGACGCCGAGATGAGCACCTGCCTGCCGTGTCCTGCCGCCGCGATTCGTGCCGCGCGGTGCACGTCGACGCCGACGTACCCCTCCTCGTCTACGTGCGGCGTGCCCGTGTGGACGCCCATTCGCACCCGGATCGGGCTCGTTGAGAGTCCTTCGAGCGCCGCGGCAGCCGCCGCAAGCGCGCCCGGCGCGGTCGGGAAGGCGACGAAGAAGGCGTCACCTTGCGTATCGACCTCGACGCCACCCTGGGCGCTGAACGCCTCGCGCAGTACCCGCCGGTGCTCCAGCAGAGCCTCGGCGTACGCCTCGGCACCCAGTTCGTGCAGCAGCTTGGTCGAGCCCTCCACGTCGGTGAAGAGGAAGGTGACGGTGCCGGAGGGAAGATCGCGCATTGGGCGAATGATGGGACGCGCGCGTAAGTCGCGTCTAGCGGGCTGGCGCATTCACTGGCGCGCACCCCGGTTCGAAGCTGGATTTTGCCTGCAAATGAGGTTTTCGCACGTTAGTTCCTAAACCGCGTGCGCATGTTCGATTCATGCCGGGGGCACTACGCTGGTGGAGCCAGAAGTCC
Source organism: Actinomycetota bacterium (assembly GCA_038040395.1). Taxonomy (GTDB): domain Bacteria; phylum Actinomycetota; class Thermoleophilia; order Gaiellales; family Gaiellaceae; genus VAXT01. Next base: position 180,975 of record JBBPIJ010000003.1, on the reverse strand, counting down.
CACGAGCGCGGGACTTTCGCGCGACAACGGCTGGCGGGCTATATCCGCTCAACACCGCTGTGATCCGCTCTGCGGTGGCGCGCACTCGCAGCGTCTCGAAGCTCGGCCTGCTTCGCGCCTCGGACCTTCTCGCCGATGTTGACCGCTGTGGCGTTCTCCTAGAGCAGCTCCGCGATCCGTGTGTTCGCGTGCGGCAACTGCGGACACCGCACGCGAGGAACGCGAACCTCACTTGAACAAGTTGCACGGGCGCGGCGCGATGAAGCGGCAGCCGCGCTCCCGAGGAAGCCGTCACGTCTGCGCACGCTCTACTCGATACTCGGGTCGTGGCAGACGAACTCAGCGGTATTTCCTTCAGGATCCGTGATGAAGAGGGCCCGCCACTGGAAGCCAGGTTCGCTCGGACGCACCTGCATCCCCGATCGTTCCAGCTGACGTCGCCATTCGTCGTATTCCTCCAGCCCGATCACGAATGCGAAGTGGTCGATCGTGGACGTCGCGGGGCCGACCACAATGTTGCGGTCGAAGAGAACGAGTAGCTGTGGGTGTCCTTCGACCCCGTCGGCAATCCGGAAGAACACGCAGTCCTCGTATTCTCGCCAGACCTCGAGCCCGACCACGTCGCGGTAGAACGCCAGCATCTTCCCGAGGTCGTTGACGCGCAAGGCGAGCTCGCCAAGAAGCCTCACACGTGGAGCTGCCAACAGATCACCTCGTCTGTCCGGAGAGATTCCAGTTCGAGATCGGAGATTCTCGCAGCAATGACGGGAACCTTCCTAAACCGCGTGCGCATGTTCGATTCATGCCGGGGGCATCTCTTCGGACGGCCGAGCCCCGAGGCCCCGAAGCGCGAAGGCGAGCACCTCCTCGAGGGTCTTCGATCGGCCCTCGGCGAGGCAGGCGGTAAGCGCTTGCTCGTCGAGGTCCTGACGAAGACCGGCAATGGTCTGCTCGCGCAGTTTGCGGTCGAACGATGCCTCGACAAGCGATACACCTAGCGTCTCGGCCAGGCGGTCAGCCGCGCCGAGCAAGAAGGCTCCTCTCTCGGCCTGAGACTCTGCGGCTGCGACGGCCGCCAGCCCGGCGAGGCACCAGGGAATGTTGAGCTCGAGGTCTTCCTCCGAAAGGGCGAGGCTCTCCTGAAGCAAGGAGTGCGCCTCCTCGAGGTCGCCTTGCAGCAGGGCGGTTAGCCCGAGGTCTACGAGCGAGCCCGCGACGTCGCGCTTTGACTGAATCGAGCGTGCAATTGCCAGACCTTCTTCGAGGAGCTTCGTCGCGCGGTCGTAATCGCCTCGGTAAAGCGCCGAAACTCCGAGGTTGTGGATGCAGGTGCAGACCATGCGCTCGTCTCCGGCGTCGCGGAAGAGCGGCAGACTCTCTGCATAGAAGGCTTCCGCCCGCTCCTCGTCGCCCTCGGCGGACGAGAGTATGCCGAGGTGGTTGATCGCCGCCGCGATGCCCCACGTGTACTCCAACTGCCGCGCGAGCTCGATCGTCTCGGTGATCCGCTCCCGCGCCCGCGGGTGGTCACCTTGGCGCAGCGCAGACATGGATGCTCCGACGAGGGCGCGGACGCGCGTCTCGGTCGGCTCCGCCGTCCCAGAGAGAGTCTCCTCGAGCCATGTCCTGCACTCCCCGAGTCGGCCTCGGATGGACAAAAAACGCCAGATCGCCGCCGTCAATTCGAGAGCGCGTTCCCCGTCGCCTGCGCGGGTCAGAAACTCGCGGGCTGCGTTCAGGTTTGCGTGCTCTGTTTCGATCCGCTCCAGCCATAGCGACTGGTCTGGACCGTAGAGGTTCGGCTCGGCGCGGTTCGCGAGGCCGAGGAAGTAATCGGCGTGGCGGGTCCGCCAGGTGTCGCGGTCTGCGCTTTCTCCGAGATGTTCCACTGCGTACTCGCGAATCGTCTCCAGCATCTCGAAGCGCTCGTTCGACCAGCGCAAGAGGCTCTTGTCGACGAGCGAGGCCAGTGCGTCGAGAGACGTCTCGCAGACGTCCTCTGCCGCGTCGAGCGTACAGCCGCCGACGAAGACCGCCAGGCGGGCGAAGAGGTTCTGCTCCTCGCCGTGGAGTAACGCGTGGCTCCATTCGATGGTTGCGCGCAGCGTGCGCTGGCGCTCGGGGACGTCTCGGCGCTCCCGGGTGAGCAAGCGTAGGCGCTCCTGGAGCCGATCCCGGAGCGCCTCCGGCGAGAGCACCTTGGCACGGGCTGCGGCGAGCTCGATCGCAAGGGGAAGTCCGTCGAGGCGGGCGCAGATCTCACGCAGGACCTCGGTGTGATCGGCGACCGGAAAGTCGGCATTCACTGCGCGGGCGCGCTCGACGAAGAGGTCGACAGCTTCATCGATCTCGAGCGGCGAGACCGCGTATTCGTGCTCGCCGCCGATCCGAAGCGGCTCCCGGCTCGTCACGAGCAGCTTCACCTGTTCGCCGGTCGCAAGAAGCTCCGCCAACTGCGGCGCGGAGTCGATCAGATGCTCCAGGTTGTCGATCAAGAGCAGGAGGCGCTTCGAGCCGAGGTGAGCCTTGAGATCACCGCGTGCGCCGAGCGTCCGGCTCACAGACGCCAGCACTAGCCGGGGGTCGGTCAACTCCGCCAGCGAGACCAACCACACGCCGTCAGGAAAATCCGCAACCGCCTCAGCAGCCACCTGGAGAGCTAGGCGGGTCTTCCCGGAGCCCCCGGGGCCTGTCAGCGTCACAAGGCGTTGCTCACGGAGGAGTTTCCCCGCCTCCCGGAGCTCGCGTTGCCTGCCGACGAGCGGGCCCGGTTGTACCGGCAGGTTCGTCTGGTGGAGCGTTTTCAGAGGCGGAAACTCGCCAGGGCCAAGCTGCCAGAGATGCTGCGGCGCCGAAAGATCCTTGAGCCTGTGCTCGCCTAGGTCGTCGAGTGGGAGATCGGCATCGACCAGCGCGCGTGTCGTCTGCGAGACCAGCACCTGGCCACCGTGACCGGCGGCTCCAATGCGCGCGGCCTTGTGGACGTCGAGCCCGACGTAGCCTTCCTCGGACACGTGCGGCGTGCCCGTGTGGACGCCGATCCGTACCCGGATCGGTCCCGGAGCGAGTCCTGCCACCGCGTCAGCAGCCGCTTCCAGAGCGCCCGGCGCCGTCGGAAAGGCGACGAAGAGCGCATCTCCCTGGTTGTCGACCTCGACGCCGCCGTGGGCGCCGAACGCCTCCCGCAGGACGCGGCGATGCTCGACGAGCGCGTCTGCGTAGGCCTCGGCGCCGAGCTCGTGCAGGAGCTTGGTCGAGCCCTCGATGTCGGTGAAGAGGAAGGTGACGGTTCCGGAAGGGAGATCGCGCATTCGCCTGAATGATGGGGCGAGCTGCGCACCTTCCCTAGAGCACTGGCGCATTTACTGGCGCGCAGCTGGCCGAGAGGCTCACTTTCCCCTGCAAATGGCGTTTCGGCACGCTAGTTCCTAAACCGCGTGCGCATGTTCGATTCATGCCGGGGGCATCTGCCCATACTGGTTTGCGCCTCATTGCCTCGTTCCCCGTGTTTCCTCAACCGCCTACGCGCCCGTAAATCGTCTTAACGGACCGGTCACCATCGGATGCGGGGGCTCTGGCGAGGGACGCGTTCTCGCCGAGGGGAAGAACCTCGGGGAGTTCGAGGCGTCGCCGAACCCCTTTAAGTTCGACGCGGCCCACGCTCGGCGGTTCGTGATCACCAAGGTCGAAGTCTTCGGGCCGGGACAGCTCAACGGCTTTCCGGGCGAGTGCAGCGCCGGGGACCTATGCCGCGACGCCGGACAAGTGGCCGATCGTCATCATCTCGACCGAGCGAGGGCCGGGGTGTGACCGCTCGGCTCAAGAGTTCGACGCGGTCGTCGTGTTGCCAGCTCAACACGTCGAGCGTCGACGGTGAACGGTGCCCTCACAATCGGCATGCTGCTCACACCCTCACAGGCCCACCCACGCGCCCTCGCCACCTTACGACGGCCGCTAAGAAGTCGTTTCAGAATGAGCCGGTGCGGCGTCACTGTGAGAGCATCGGCACGAATGACGCTGCTAGGAAGCGCACCCGCCGTTCAGTCCAGAGCCGGTTGTTACGCGAGGCTCGGTGTCATCGCGGCAGTTGGTTCCCTTGTTGCTGCTTGTGGTTCAAGCGACGGCGAGAACCCCTCGAACGTCACCGGCAGAAACGGAAAGATCGCCTTCCAGGCTTTCAGCGATGCGAGCCGACCGAGTGATGGCATCTACCTGATCAACCCCGACGGCAGCGGTCGCTCCCGCCTCAAGGGTCAGCCCGCTGAGAGCGCAGCGCCCCGCTGGTCGCCTGACGGGCAGCGTTTACTGCTGACCGTCCTCGTGCCTACCGCGAACACGGTCGCGCTCGATGTCATCAACGCCGACGGCACGCATCTCAAGTCGCTTCTCGTCGGACGAGGCGAACCGGCCGACGGTTATCCCGGTTATGCGGACTGGTCTCCGGACGGGCGTAAGCTTGTCTTTATCCGAGGACGGCTCTGCAGCAAATTCATCTGCGACGCGAGCCTGAACATTCTCGACCTCTCTACACACCAAGTCCGCAGGCTCGTCAACAACGTCCTTGGCTTGTCGCCACCTGCCTGGTCACCGGATGGGCGACTGATCGCCTTCACCAGGAATCGACAAATCTGGCTCGTGACGCCCGACGGGCGGAACCCGAAAGCTCTCACTAGTCTCGCTGGGTTGAACCTGTATCCGTCCTGGTCACCTGACGGAAGTCGGCTTGCGTTCACCCAGATCGCACACACAACGATCGTCTACACGATTGGAGCGGATGGTCATCATCTCCAGCGCTTACTTCAAGGAGCCAACGAAGCGGCTGCGGCGTGGTCGCCCGACGGTCGTCGATTCGTCTACGTTCACGACGGCTTGAACAGCGGCGACATCTACGCTGCGAACCGCGACGGAACCGCCGCCATGCCACTTACACATGACCGCAGTGACGAAACGCTTCCAGACTGGCAGCCGTTGCCATAGATAGCTTCGCCAGGCCGAATGACCTGTGCCGCAGCCCGCCTTCCTCTACGGTGCGCGGCCCCCTGTGGTCATTGTGGAAACGAGTCCTAAGTCGACGGGGTCGGGAGCTGGCCTCCTCACCGACGTCGCGGCGTCGGTTGCCAGGATGGATCGCTATCAGCGGCTGAGTTGTCGGTGAGCCGCGTCTGTCCGCTGCCGTCGGCGTTCATGACGTAGACCTCATAAGTGTCCCCGTCACGAGAGCTCGCGAAGGCGATTTTCGTGCCGTTGGGTGCCCAAGCAGGGTCCCCGGCATGCTCGTGCGTCAGCTGCCGCTGGGCGCTGCCGTCGGGATTCATGGTGTAGATCGCATAGTTCGCGTCACCGAAGCTACTCGTGAAGGCGATCCTGCTCGCGACTGGTGACCAGGCGGGGGACTCAGTATCCGCCTGAGTGTCGGTCAGCCTCCGCTGCCCGCTGCCATCGCTGTTCATGACGTGGATCAACAGGTCGTCCCCGGCGAAGGCGATCTGCCCGGTAGGAGACCAAGCGGGGTGGCCGAACACAGAGGCGTTCCGCGCGAGCACCCGCTGCCCATTGCCGTCGGCGTATGACGAAGATGCCAAACCCGGAGCCGCGCAGGGATCTCACGAAGGCGATCCTGGTCTTGTTGGGCGACCCGGCGGGATACTCCTCGCTCGAGGTTCGCGTCCCCGTCAGGTGCCGCTGGAGGGCAATGCGTAAGCCGATCTAAGCGTTCGGCAACCCGATCCGGCCGCATCTACCTGCCTTCGGCGCGCGCAATCAGCTACGCGCCAGCGTACAACGAGCTAGGCAGCGTCCTGTCTGGCTCGACGCGCTCGGCTACTTCCAGGCTGTACGGCCGACGAGCGCCGCAGCCACAGCGGACGACCGCACCGACGAGCGGCTTGCCTGCGCCCGCGTTGGGTCGCCCAAGAACAAACGACCATTTGAGGCCGACGGCAGAGAGAGGTAAGGACAATGTCGGAGACCAGCGCCGGGACGTCGGCGGGAGTGCGCGCGCTTGCGGGTGCCAGCGAAGAGTTCGATCGGTATGAACCTGTAACGCAGTACTCCCTCGCCAAGATCCTTGGGGTCTGGGCGGCGGCGACCGTGCCGATGGGCGTCCTAGCGTGGATCGTAGCTCCCTGGCTCAGGGATCGACTGGGGGGACGCGACCCGTTCATTGAAGCGCTCCTGATTTGCTTTGCCGCGGGGCTCGTCTGGCAACTCGTGTTGGCGTTGATCCTTGTTCGGCAGGAGCAGGGGAGCCTCGGATGGTCGCGTGTGCGTGACGCGCTGTGGCTGCGGGGGCCCAAGGATCCGAAGACACGCCGGGTGGGGGGAAAGGTCTGGTGGTGGGTGCTTCCCTTCGTCCTTCTCTCGGCTGCAATCAACGCGGTGCCGATATATCCCACAGGTCCGTCGCCCAGGGATCTCCCCAATCTCCTGGGCACCGACCGCGCGGAGAACTTCTTCAGTGGCGCGTGGGGCTGGTTCGCGCTGCTCGTGGCGGTTGCCCTCTTGTCCCCGTGGGTCGAGGAACTGTTCTTCCGGGGGCTGCTGCTGCCACGAATGCGAGATGCTGTTGGTAGGGGAGACTGGGTCGTGAACGGTGCCCTGTTCGCCGCCTACCACCTGCACCAGCCTTGGAGCATTCCGTCCAGCTTGCTCGACGGCATCTTCGCTCAGGCGTATCCCACGCGGCGATTTCAGAGCATCTGGATAGCGCTCTTCGCGCACACGATTCCGAGTTTCGTCATCATCGGTGTCGTCCTCAGCCTTGTGCTCAAGTAGTGCGGGGCGAGACAGACGGGCGGAACCCCGCGCCGTTCTCGTGACGCACGCACGCTCGACTGTGCGAGAGCACTCGCCCCAGGGCGGTAGCGGCTTGCCCTTGTAGGGCGGTTTGCGGAGAGCCTCAGCCATCAGCCAGAAGCTCTGGGGCAGCCGCCGTGCGCCTGGGCCGTTCGGCCGGTTAGGAGTTGGGCTGCCCCAAACTGGTCAGCCCGCGCGCCCGGTGCCGTCTGCCGCACCGGAGGGTTGTTGGTTCGAGTCCAACCCGGGGAGTAGAAAGGCCCCTGCAAAGAGGGGCCTTTCGTCATTCTGAGGAAGCGGGTAGCTGCTAGTTGGTACCGAAATTGGTACCCCCGGCCTAAGAGCTCGCTTCAGAATGAGTAGCCAGAGCCCCGGCCAACGATGCCTGCTTTTCGTTGTGGATCTCGAACTCCGTTGACTGCGGCGGTGTAGGGAACGCGGCGTCGCCAAGGGCTTGGAGCCCTGGCATCAGCGTCTCGTCACGGAAGCGCTCATAGCTCTCTCGGGAGTCCCATAGCGCGACCACGATCCACCCATCATCCGTGGCACCGGCTGCGTGGTAGGTCTGGCCCTCGGGAAGACTCCCGTCCGACGGATGAACGCGATCGATCCCCGCTTCATACTGATCCTTAGTTCCACCGGGGAACCGGTGGACGATGCCGAAAGTCGCCATGTCGCCTCCTGATCTCGACGCTGAATGTAGCCGCCGATCCTAACGTGTCAGCGCCGCACACCCGACCGGTCATTCTGAAACGAGTTCTACCGGCTCTGTTCCCGATATCACGCGGACTGGTCGGCAACTTCCACGAAGATCCGATCTTCGCCCGGATCGCCCGCAGCACGCAGCCCGAGAGGCCCGGTAGCCAGTGGAGCCGCCGCGTTCGGATTAAGTGAGGCTGGGAGCATACGCCGCGCTTGCCAAATCCAGTCGAGGTCCCCGCCGAAGCGTTCGTCGAGCATCGCGAGGATTAGACGGCGAAGTCCCACTCGGGCTAACTCCGTTGCTCCGATCCCTGTTGGAGGAGTCGTCAAGTACCCGGCACTCTCTGCCTCTTCTTTCATTGACGACTTCCGATGAGCCTCGCGCCACTGCTCGGCGCACCCGCTGAGCGAAGGGATCACGGGAGGAGGAGCAGCAGCGTCGGCGGACTCAACGACAGCTGCTGCTCCTCGACGTGTTCTTGGGTTACGGGACGATCGGGCGAATCAGAACGGTCGTCGTCCAGACCTCGTACGGATTGGCTGCCCCGGGATTGATTGCCTCGAAGAGTCGCCGCCTCCTCCTCCCCGGCGGCTTCGCAGCGGCGCTACAGCGGTTCAGGCTCAACCCAGGTAGCCGAAAACCGCTCTACTAAGCGGGTTTGCACGAGTGGACAAGCGGTTTCCTAAACCGCGTGCGCATGTTCGATTCATGCCGGGGGCATACGACTGGCCGCTGGCGGTCAGGTCTCGACGGGCGGCCGGGAATAGCTCCTGAAGACAGCGAGCAACGCCTCCTTCTGGCCCTCGGAGAGCGTTCGGTCGGCCCGGATCGCAGCCTCCGTGGCGGTCGGACCCCCAGCCGGCTCGGTCGATCGCTCCTCACCGAGGAGGCCTGCGTGCTCGAGTAGCGTCTCCGCGGAGAGGTCGAGTGCGGTGGCGATCGACTTGAGCACGCGGACGGACGGCTCGTGGAGTCCACGCTCGACCTGGCTCAGGTAGGCGTTCGAGAGGTTCGTCAGCCCAGCGAGCTCGCGCAGCGAGAGTTGCGCCAGCTTGCGCTGAGTGTGGATGAAGCCCCCGAGAGCCTCAATCTGCGCCTTCCACGCGTCTTCGACCATTGATCGGTCCGGGAGCCAGCGCCCGCCGATGCGGGCGCCGGCTCGGCGAAGTTACGAAGCCTTCGAAGCGCTCTCTGAGCCGTTGCCGGCTGAGGTCTTCTTCATGACCGGCGCGGCGGCGGCGAGCACGTTCTTTGCGAACTCGTGCTGCGCGGCAATTAGCCGCTCGGTGAACTGGAAGCTCGACTCGATGAGCTCCTCGGGTGTCGGCAGCTCCTTGGCAAGGGGTGTTGCAGGCAGCTCCGGCACGGCCTTGGCGACGGCCTCGCTCCAGACGGTGACGGCCTTGACGATCGCCTCCTGGCTCTGGCGCATGGCGTTCAGCACATGCTCCTGCGTCGTCTGAATAGCCTTATCTGTGGTGGTAGGCATAACGGTTCCTCCTAGTTCGGTGTTCCGTTAACTATAGCACGCAAGCGCTAACTTCGCTCGCTCTTCACTTATCGTGCACGTAGCTGCCCGGAGCGTCGGCGACCACTGGATACGACTCGCTCCCGAGCGGCGGAGGCGCGCCTCGCTCTCCGGCCCGAATCTCGATCCACGCGGCCCAGTCCTCCCACCACGAGCCCTCGTGCTCCGAGGCGCTCGCGACCCACTCGTCCGGATCCGGCGGGAGCTCGTCGAGCGTCCAGTGGCGCGACTTCGGATTCGGCGGATTGACGATCCCCGCGATGTGGCCCGAGGAGCTGAGCACGAAGCGTGCCTCGCTTCCGCGCAGCAGCTGCGTCGTCCGGTAGCTCGAGCCCCAGGGGGCGATGTGGTCTTCCTTCGCCGCGAGCACGTAGGTGTCCGCGGTCACGTCCTCGAGCCGCAGCCGGGTACCGGCGAGCTCCAACTCGCCCCGCGCGAGCTCGTTTTCCAGGTAGCACGAACGGAGATAGAAGGAGTGCATCGCCGCGGGCAGCCGAGTGCTGTCGGAGTTCCAGGCGAGGATGTCGAATGCAGGCGGCTGCTCGCCCATCAACCAGTTGCTGGCGGCGTAGTTCCAGATCAGGTCGTTCGCTCGGAGAAGGTCGAAGGTGCGCGCCATCTCGGTTGCCTCAAGGTAGCCCCGGCTCGCCATCCGCCGCTCGAGCCGAGCAATCGACTCGGGATCGAGGAACACGCCGAGCTGACCCGGCTCGCCGAAGTCGACGAGCGTGTTCAGCAGCGTGGCCGAGCGGACGCGGTTGTCGCCCTCCTCGGCCAGGTAGGCCAGCAGCATCGCGGTCAGCGTCCCCCCGAGGCAGAGACCGACGACGTTCGCCTGCGATGCGCCGGTGACGTCGCCGACCACGTCGAGGGCGATGCGCGGTCCTTGGAGTAGGTAGTCGTCGAGCGAGACGTCCCGCTGCGTCGCATCCGGGTTGCGGTAGCTGATTGCGAAGACGGTGTGCCCGTGCGTGATCGCCCATTCAGCGAAGCTCCGCCCCGGCGCCAAATCCATGATGTAGTACTTGTTGATCCAGGGCGGGCTCAGAAGCAGCGGCGTCTCGAAGACGGTCTCGGTCTGCGGCTCGTACTGGATCAGCTCCATCAGGTCGTTCTGGAACACGACCTTGCCTGGCGTCGCCGCAAGGTTCTCTCCGACCTTGAACGGCGCGAGGTCGACCTGCTGCGGGAAGCCACCGTTCGAGCGCACGTCCTCGAGGAAGTTGCGCATCCCGTCCGCGAGGCTCGCTCCGCCCGTGTCGAACGCCCTCTTGAGCGCGGCCGGGTTACCCCCGAGGAAGTTGGTCGGGGCGAGAGCGTCGACGATCATCTGCATCGCGAACGCCGCCTTGCGCGTCTCGCGTTCGTCGAGCCCGGCGACGGCCACGAGATCGTTCGCGTAGCGCGACCAGGCGAGGTAGCCCTGGAGCAGGCCGTAGTAGGCGGGGTTGCCCTGCCAGGCGGGGTCGGCGAAGCGGCCGTCTTTGGGAGCGGGAGAGAACGGGCCCTCGCAGTCGGCGCCGAGTGCCCGTGCGAACGTGACGGATCCGGCGGCGGCCAGGTCGCTCAGATAGCGCAGCCCGGCGAGCCCGGCTTCGAGAGGATGGCTGACGACACCGGCGCCGACCTGCGCAAGAGCGCGCCCCAGCGAGAGCGGATCGGCCGATCCGAGGAGCCCTGCCTCGGGCTCGAGCGCCTCTGCCGCCTCAGCGGCGCCGGCGCGGGCCTCGGGATCGTCAGTGACGGTCGTCATCCCGTCAGTTGTACACGAGCGGCGGGGGACTCAGTCGCAGACGAAACGCAGCAGGAGCTCACCGACGCAGCAGGGCTTGGCGCTGCCCTCGGACTCGAAAGTAAGCGCGAGCACGGCCTGGACGCCGCCGGCTACCTGCTCGAGCGAGCTCAGCTCGACCCCGAGGCGTACGCGAGAGCCGACCGGCGCGGGCGCGGGGAAACGAACCCTGTTGAGGCCGTAGTTGATCGTGCGAGAGGCGTCCTCGACCTGCAGCAGCTCGTCGAGGAGGGCCGGGGCAAGCGAGAGCGTCAGGAAGCCGTGGACGATCGTGCCGCCGAAGGGGCCCGACCTGGCGCGTTCGACGTCGACGTGGATCCACTGGTCGTCCCAGGTCGCCTCAGCGAAGCGGTTGACCTGTTCCTGCGTGATTAGGCGCCAACGCGTGTACCCGAGGTGCGATCCCACGAGCCTCGAAAGGCCGGCGATCGTCGTCCGCGTCGCGGGCGCAGGCATCGAAAGGCGGGCGGGGTCTGAAGACATGAAAATTTGTGAGGGCGGGTTTATTTGGCGGAGGAAGCCGATCTCTCCGCGGCGGCACTCTCACATGTTCAGGCCGCCGTTGATCGAAAACACCGCGCCGGTAATGTAGCTGGAGTCGGGATCGGCGAGGAACTCGACCACACGGGCGACCTCGTCCGGCTCGCCTAGCCGGCGGGCCGGGATCTGCGCGATCACCTTCTCGAGGACGTTCTCGGGTAAGGCCGCGACCATCTCGGTGGCGACGAACCCCGGAGCGACGCAGTTGACCGTGATCCCCTTGTTCGCGCTCTCGAGCGCGAGGCTCATCGTCAGCCCGAAGAGGCCCGACTTCGCGGCCGCGTAGTTCGCCTGCCCGATGTTGCCCATCTCGCCGATCACGGAGCTGATGTTGATGATGCGCCCGTAGCCCTGGTCGATCATCTGTTCCAGCGCCGCGCTCGACATGTAGAAGGCGCCGTTCAGGTTCACGTTGATTACGTGCGCCCACTCCTCTGGCGCCATCTTGCGCACGGTGCGATCGAGGGTGATCCCGGCGTTGTTGACGACGATGTCGAGCCGGCCGTGCTTGTCGACCATCTCTTTGATCACCCGCTCGCAGTCCGGAGGGTGGGCGATGTTCCCCTGCGCGACGCCGGCCCCCCGACTCTCGTGCGCCTCCAGGAACTCGTTCGCCGCCTGCTCGTTGCGCGAGTAGCCCGCTGTCACGAGCACGCCTCTCTCGATCAGCCGCTCGCAGATAGCGAGGCCGATACCTCGCACACCGCCCGTCACGAGCGCTACTTGTCCGGCCATGTCGGCCATCGCCTCGGAACGTACCGCACCTCGGCCGGCCGCGAGCGCCTATGAACTAGCCGTCCGCCCGCATCTTCGCGTCACCTACGGCCCCGTCAAGCGGTACTCCGGCTTGGCAGTGGTCGATTCGATTGGCGCAATCACTGGCGCGCACGACCGAAATGGCCGCACTTTCCCCCGCAAATGGAGCTTTCGCACGCTAGTTCCTAAACCGCGTGCGCATGTTCGATTCATGCCGGGGGCATTCCCGATCTCTAAGGCGAGTCCTCAGAGCCCCGGGGACGCGGCGGTGGCCTTGTGCGATTCCGGGGCCGTCACCGGCGGGAGGGACATCTCCGCAACCGGGAGCTCGAACGAGAACGTCGAGCCGCGACCGTGCTGCGACTCCACCCAGATCCGGCCGTCCATGCGGCGCACCAGCTCACTGCAGATGTACAGGCCGAGACCTGTGCCGCCGACCCCCCGGGTCATCTCGGGATCGAGGCGGTAGAACTTGTCGAAGATCCGCTCTTGCTCGAGCTCGGGGATCCCCAGCCCCTCGTCGGTGACGTAGAAGCGGACAGCGCTCTCCGCCTGGTCGATCCCCACTTCGACGCGCCCGCCGTCGGGTGAGTACTTGATCGCGTTGTCGACGAGATTGACGAGGACTTGACGCACCTTGTCGCGGTCGGCGGCTACGGAAGGCGCGGGCTCCGGAAGAGTGACGTCCAACGTGACACTCCCCGGCAGGTGCGCTCGCGCCGCCTCGGTGACTCGCTCGACAAGCTCGGCCGAGTCAAACGGCTCGCTCGCGAGATCGAGGCGCCCGGCGTCGAGCTGGCTCGCGAGCAGGATCTCGTTGACGATCCTGCTCAGCCGCTCGGATTCGTCTGCGATGAGTGAGATGAAGCGGGCGCGTCCTGCTTCGTCGAGCGCAAAATCGTGACGGCGCAACGTCTGCGCCGCTCCGTAGACGGCCGCGAGCGGAGTCCGAAGCTCGTGCGAGGCCGTCGCTACGAACTCAGCCTTGAGCTCATCGAGGCGGCGCGCCTCCGTGACGTCTCGGAACGCGTAGACGGTGCCGCCGAAGAAGTTGACGCCAACGATCGAAAACCAGCGCTCTCCCTTCGGCGTCTCGAAGGGGACCGTTTCCTCGTGCCTTGGATCGGATGAGCTCTGGATCGGGATTCGCTCGGCGATCTCGTGCCAGCCAGGGAGGACGTCCGCTGCGGGCCGATGGATCGCGGAGCTCGCGGGCAGACCCGTCATCGCCTCGGCGGCCGGGTTCCAGAGCTGAATCTCGCCAGCGCGGTCGAGAAGGAAGACACCGTTCGCAACGTACGTCAGCACACGCGCCGCTACGGCGCGCTCCTCGACCTCTGCGTAGAGCCGGGCATTGTCGATCGCGAGCGCGACTCGGCGCGCCACATCGCGGACGAGCGCGAGATCGTCGGCCGCGAACCTGCGGCCTGCCGTCGTAGAGATCATCGTCACCGCCCCGACGACCCGTTCTCGCACGAGCAGAGGGAGGCACATGTACGACTCGGCCTCCATACCACTCACAGACGGGATCGTCGTCGGTGCGGAGCCGGGCGCGGGAACGATCTCCGCCCGCTGCCGGGCGACTACTCGCTTTGCGACTTGATCCGGCTCCTCCTCGGGCGCCCGCTCCGCTGCACGCGCAGCGGGAATCGGCTCGGCGTGGGCAACCACTCGGCGTGACAACGCCCCCGCCTCGTCCCCGATGTCGAAGATGCACCAGTCGGCGAAACGCCGAACGGCGAGCTCGGCGATCTCTCGGAGCGCGTGCTCGTAGTCCTGCGAGGCTGCGAGGGTGTCCGTCCCTCGGGCGAGGAAGTTGAGCCGTTCATCCCGTTCGGCGGCGCGGGTGAGTGCGTCACGCTCGGCTTCTTGCAGGCGCTCACGGTCCTCCTCGCCGAGCTTCTGCTTACTGATGTCTAGGAGGTAGCCCTGGATGTAGGCGGGGTCGCCCGCGTCGTCACGGACGGTTGTCGCCTCGTCGCGGACCCAGACAACGTGACCGTCGCGGGCGAGCATGCGGTACTCGGAATGGAATGGCGCGTCAGCGCGGGCGCTCTTTGCCGCTTCCTGGCTGACGCGGTCGCGGTCGTCGCCGTGGATCAGGCGCGACGGAAGGTCACCTTGCGCGAGCCACTCGTCGGGCGTATACCCGAGCAGAGCCTCGATTTGCGGGCTCACGTAGATCGGGGAGGAGCGGTCACGGGCGGCGTGGAGGTACGTCACGAGCGGAAGCCGCGTCACAAGCGTCTCGTATCGCGAACTGGCCTCCTTCGCCTCGCTCTGCGCCTGCACGCGCTCGCTCACGTCGACCGCGACGGCGACGGCGCCTGCGGCCTCTTGGGTGCCGTTACCGACGGGCGCGACGGTCAGTGAGGCCGAGAACGTCTCTCCATCGGCTCGTCGCTGCACCGTTTCCCGGCGCACCGTGCTGCCGTCGCGAACCTGGCCAAGCAGCTCATCGATCTCAGTGACGCGTTCCTCGGCGGCGAGAATGCTCAATGGACGTCCCTCGATCTCGTCAGCGGCATAGCCATATATCTTCTCAGCGCCTCGGCTCCAGCTCGTGATCGCGCCCTCCCGATCGAGGTCTACTATTGCCTCTGTAGCGGTGTCGCGAATCGCTGCCAGTTCCTTCAGCGCGAGGGCGCGCTCGTTCTCCCGCCGCCGGTGACGAAGGCCTATGACCCCGGCGGCGACGGCCAGCGCCACGCCCACCGGAAGCGCGAGCGCGACGCGCGCCGGACGGTCGACGACTAGCGCAACCGACCCGAGACCTGCGAGTACCACGACAAGGCCCGGCAGCGGGCCGCCGAGGAAACCGGCGAGACCGGCGATGAGCAGGGCCAGCGCCGTCAAGAGTTCCGGAGGCGCGAACGGCGACGCCATGAAAGGAAGAACGACGACGGCCGCCACCGCTGCGAAGACGACGGCTATGAGCCAGGGCTGGGCCGCGAAGCGTTTACTGGACATGAAAGGGCGATGACTGAGGACTGAGCCAGCGATTCTAGGCTCAGGAACCCCATTGTGTAAATGGGCGGGCCTTCCTTCTTTCAGCGGCGCGAAGCGTCAGAGCGACGCTTCCTGCAACTGGCGAGTTGACTGGCGCGCACCCCGCTCACGGCCGACGTTTTGCCTGCAAATAGCATTTCAGCACGCTGGTTCCTAAACCGCGTGCGCATGTTCGATTCATGCCGGGGGCATCGCTCTCATGCCAAAGGACGACTTTCGTCGTACTTCTCGGTCGTCAGGTTTGCGGGGTTGAAGCGGACAACGATGCTCTGACGCGATCCTCCACGCTCGGGGTCGAGGTGAGCTTATCCCGGGGTCGCGAGGCGAACGCTGTAACTACGCTGCGAGGGAAACGGCGCGCGCGCCTACCTCCTTTCGGACCGCCCGCTGAGCTTCCGCCCAAGACCGCCTTGGCCTGCGGAGTGCCTCAGCTCGTTCGGACGTTCAGGACCTCGTGCTGCTTCGGCTGCATCTCATCGCGCGAGGTCTGCGCACGGGGTGGAAGCGACGATTCACCACGGCGCGTATGCACCCCGACGGTTCGACGCCAGCCGGCGGTGCGGCACCGCAAACGGCGAGTCGAGGCTTCTACTAACGAAGGGGCCCCGCGCTCCTGCGGCTAGGCGCGGGGGCCCCAACTGCCGGGAGACCCAAGGAGGGCCGACCGGAAGGCAGGCACGATGACAGCGTTGCGGCCTGCGAGCAAGGGTGCGAGCCGACACGTCGTGAGCAATTTGCGGCCCCCATCGCCGGGGGCAGCCTGTAAGGGTCACAGCAGGCTGGACCGTATTACAGATATGGGCTGGGACGGTTTGCGGCACCGCCCCGGCCCTACCCAACAATCGTTCTTTCTCTCGGCGGGGATAGGCTCATCCGAGTGGACGTCGTGTTCGAGGTCGCCAAGGAGCCGTGTGCGCTCGATGAGCGACGCCGTCAAACGGCTCCACGACGAGCGTCTTCGCCAGAAGAGCTAGCTCAGCTCGCTCGGTCTCTTCGAGACGCCTGAGCAGGGCAAGGAGTCGACGAACGCCGTCTCTACGTGGATCCGCGACGAGAAGTTCGAGACGCTGAGCCCGAACGAGCCCAAGATTACGAGCGGCCGGGTCGTCGCTCATAGCGACCGCGTCATGGTCGCGTAGCTCGACCGCACCGCATTTGACGGAGGGCCCGGCTTGCCGGGCCTTCCGTCGTTTCCCCCCGCCGCGCCGCGATGCGGGCCGTGGCGGGGTTCGAGGGCGGCGGCCATGCGCTCAACGTTGCTCTCGGCGGTGCGCGCGATCGTCTTGCCGCTCTCGGTCACAAGCCGTACGCGGCGATCCGGCGGGGCCGGAGACGGGCATCGCGTTCGTCGAGCCAGTCCGCGTACGACTGCGAGCGGGGGCGAAGGATCCGGGCCCCGGTCGCGCGGCTGCCGACCGCCGTCGCGGATGACGGCGAGGAGGCGGCTGTGCGCCTCCGCGCGAGGCTATCGGCGGCGCCGATGGCCGCCATCGGTCATCTAGGCTTGAACGATGACGGGCGACGGATTAGCGTCCCCCGCAAACCACGGGAGGTAAGCCAATGGCAAGCATCTCCACGGCCGAGGTCGAGCGGCGCGAGTCGAGTCAGCTGCGCTGGGGCACCTGGCTGATGACGATCGCGGGCGTCGCGTTCATCGGCTACGGACTCATCTTCTTCATCCGCAATTTCAGCGGCGATTTTCTCGAGCTCGGGATCGGACCCGACCAGGTGGCGAGCGGCAAGAGCGAGATCAAAGCGTTTGACAACGATCTGTACCACTACATCAGCCACCTGCAGATCGCCCTCTCCGGCTTCATCGCCGCGGCAGGGCTTGCGGTCATCTTCCTGTCCTGGTTCGGCGTTCGCAGGGGCTACGGCTGGGCGTGGGTCGGGGCGGTCGCTACGCCCGTGCTCGCGCTCGCGGTGGCGCTTCCAGCCCACTATCCATGGGGGTTCGACACCATCGGGCACCTCGGCCTGATCTACCTCGCGACGGTGATCTTCGTCGTCGGGGCCGTGATGGCCGGCAAGGCGCTGAGGCAGAAGGCCTAGCGGGGCGTCTGCGCGTCGTAAGCGTCGCGAGTGACCCGCTGGCGGATCTGCTCGTCGCTCCGCTGCATCTCGGAGTGATCCCGGTCAACGTGCTCGCGGGCGAGATGCACGTCTCTCCGCCGTGATCGACAACGACAACCATCTCGATGGTGCCGCGAACGGCGAGGTTCGCCGCCCGCGGTGCGCGCCTGCTCGGCGACTGGTCTGCGACGATCGTCGGCAACGCGCTTTCCTCGTTCTTGCCCACGATCGCGCAAGTGGTGACAGCGTCGTCGTCCTGTCGGTCTGCTGGACCGGCGACTCGGAGGACGCACGCGGAAGGCTCGATTCCCTGCGCTCGACGACGGGTTTGCTGCTCGACGCCGTTCGGCCGACGAGCTATTTACAGCTGCAGGCGGTCTTCGGCGAGATTCCCTTCGGCACTCGCGCTCGAGGTCGGCGGTGAGCGCATCCCTCAGCTTGAACGGGCCCTCACCGATCTCCTCCTGTCCCATCTCGTTCATCCATTGCGCCAGGACGTCGATCACGGCGACCTTCTGCGCGTGCGTGAAGGTAACGCTGGTGCTCGCATTTGCCGACACGGCGATCGTCTCCTCCGCCGGTTGAGCTGAGCCGACCCGTCGTAGTCGTTCGCGCAGCTCGCCGGCTTCCCGATCGCTCAGCTCGATCATCCCGGGGCTTGTCCGGATCCTCAACACGAATGCGACCCCGCCAGAGACAAGGCAAAAGTTAGACAAGAGAGTGCGAGCGCACTATCCCGAGAGGGCGCGCAGCCCAACAGCTGTGCGCCCCGCCAAGGTCACACTGGGGCGACGACGCTGACGTCGCGTGCCTGCGGACCCTTCGGCCCGTCCTCCACCTGGTACTCCACCTTCGCGCCCTCAGTCAGGCTCTTGAAGCCCTCGCCGCTGATCGCGCTGTGGTGGACGAAGACGTCCTTGCCACCGTCGTCCTGCGTGACGAAGCCGTAGCCCTTGTCGTCGTTGAACCACTTCACGGTTCCGGTTGCCATATCTACACCTCCCTCGACTGCGTCACGAACGTGCAGCGGAAGGCGCAAAGCCAAAACCGGTACTCGCTCTCACTCGTGTGGTCAGGGAAAACAGTACCGCCAAGAACGCCCACTCGCTGAGAGGTCACGGTCTGATCGATTTGCGGAAGCATTCGTTGGCCGGGCTGGGTCACGATGAAGGCGCTGCTTGTCGCAGAAAAGCCGAGAAGCGACGGATGGCACGGTGCTCTGGCAGGGGTGGGCTTGCCGATCTGTATCTGCGGGCAGATCGCCCTGCTGGGCGAGTGGGAGCCTCCGACCGGATGCGAGCGCGCAGGCACCCAGGTACGGCCAGCCAAGGAAGGAGGGAGCCGGTGTCACCGAAGCGGCCGAAGAAGGATGCGGGCCCAGGCAAGACGGGCAAGACGAGGAAGCCGAAGCCGAAGAAAAAGACCGCGCGCGGGAAGTAGCCGCGGCTGGGATCGACCGAGCGCGGCGTCGAGCCGGCCGCCTTCCACGCCGAAGCGATATTGACGCAGCTTCGCCTGCGCTCAGTCGGCTTCCTCGCCGAATAGGGGCCGGCCGGCGACCTGGGCGCGAGCCGGTTTAGAGGGTGTCCTTCAGGCGCTGCGCCTCCGGCAGCGACGCGAGCGTCTTGAGCGTGTCGTTCTCGATCTGACGGATCCGCTCGCGGGTGAGGCCGAAGGTGCGCCCCACCTCCTTGAGCGTTCGCGGCTGGCCATCGTGTAGGCCGAAGCGAAGTTCGATCACCTGGCGCTCGCGTTCGGATAGCGCCGCGAGCGCGTGCTCGATGTCATCGCATCGGAGCGAGACCGAGGTCACGTCGAAGGGCGACTCGGCCAGCTCATCTTCGACAAGGTCACCGAGCTTCGAGTCCTCCTTTTCGCCGATCGGCTTCTCAAGCGAGACTGGAAACTGCGCCATCCGCAGGATCTCCCGCACCTCCTCGGTCGTCAGCTCGAGCTCGGCGGCGATCTCGTCGGGACGCGGCTCGCGGCCGAGGCGCTGCACGAGCTGCCGTTGACTCTGTATGACCTTGTTCAGCCGCTCGAACATGTGCGCCGGGATGCGGATCGTCCGCGCTTTGTCGGTGAGCGCGCGCGTCACCGCCTGCCGGATCCACCAGGTCGCGTAGGTCGAGAACTTAAAGCCCTTGCGATAGTCGAACTTCTCGACCGCACGGACCAACCCGAGCGAGCCTTCCTGGATCAGGTCGAGGAACGGGAGGCCGCGGCCGAGGTGCCGCTTCGCGATCGAGACGACGAGCCTGAGATTAGCCTCGATCATCTGCGTCTTCGCCGCCATGTCCCCGCGCTCGACCCGCTTCGCGAGGTAGACCTCCCGGTCGGCCGTCAGCAGCGGCACTTTTCCGATCTCGCCCAGGTAGAGCCGCAGCGAGTCGAGCGAGGGCTCGACGGTCAGGTCCAACTTCGGCGGCGCCTTGTCCTCGACGAGCGCGGGCTGCTCGTGCGGCGGATGCTTGTGCTGCTCCCCCTCGACCAGCTCGATCGAGCGTTCGACCAGGTAGGTGTAGAAGTCCTCGGTCTGCTCCCTCGTCAGGCCGACGTCCTCGAGCGCGGCTGCGATCTCGTCGTAGGTCAGAAACCCCTTCTCAAGGCCATCCGCGATGAGCCACCGCAGTTCTTCAGCGTCGGGAGGAACCGTTCCCGACCAAAGCTCAACGCCGAGAGACCGTGCGTCTTGTGCGCGTTCGATCTCTCGCTCCGCGACGGCGAACCCGGGGTCCGGGGACTGCATCACCGAAACCAGACTACTTCCCTACCGGCTTTCTCGATTCACACCTGTGGGGTGGCAAAACTCGGATCGGCGTCGCAGCAAACCGCGATTTGCAGGCGGAACGCGATTTTGGGCACCCCACAGGGCTCGGCGAGGGGAACCGGGCCGAAGTAGAGTCAGGAAGCAGCGATGAGCCCGTTAATTCCGATGGTGGTCGAGCAGACCGCGCGCGGCGAGCGCGCCCTCGACATTTACTCGCGCCTCCTCAGCGAGCGGATCATCTTCCTCGGCTCACCGATCGACGACGAGATCGCCAACCTGACGATCGCTGAACTGCTCCATCTCGAGTCCGAGGACCCCGACAAGGACATCTCGCTCTACATCAACTGCCCCGGCGGCTCCGTCTACGCCGGCCTCGCCATCTACGACACGATGCAGTTCGTCAAGCCTGCGATCGCGACGATCTCTGTCGGGATCGCAATGTCGCTGGGCGCGCTGCTGCTTGCCGCCGGCGCGAAGGGCAAGCGGATGGCGCTCCCGAACGCGAAGATCCTCATCCACCAGCTCTCGGGCGGCTTCGAGGGGCAGGCGAGCGACATCGAGATCCAGGCTCGGGAGGCGATCGCGCTCAAGCGGCAGATGGAGGAGATCGTCGCCCAGCACACCGGGCAGGCGCTCGAGAAGGTCTCCAAGGACATGGAGCGCGACTACTTCATGACCCCAGAGGAAGCGATGGAGTACGGCCTCATCGACAAGGTGCTTGCGCGCCGCTTCGAGTCCGATGCACGACTGGCCGTGTAGCTGTCTGCGTCGAGCCGCTTCGGGAGACTCCCTCGGCGCGGCCGCGCCCGCGCCGCCGTGTCCGGCTGACGGACGAGAATCGAACCGTGCAGGTAGCAGGCGATTCGGGATGGAAGCACCATCCTCGGCGCGGCGGCCGCGCGCCGGACGCGCGCAGACTCGTCGTCTCGGCGCTCTTCTTCTTCCCCCGCGGCGGCTCGGCGCAGGTCGCGCGCTCGCTCGCTCGCGCACTGCCGGCCGTAGGCTGGCAGCCGACGCTCGCCGCGGGCTCGCTCGGACAGCCGGGCGAGCTGACCCACGCGGCGAGCTTCTTCGCCGGGCTCGACGTCCACGCGCTCGACTACTCGCGCGCGCTCGAGCGTGCGGAGGCACTGGCTGCGCCCGTTCCTTTCCAGCCGTCCTATGAGGATCGCCCGGATGCGCCCGATCGCATCTTTGCCGCCGTCGACGATGCCGCCTACGAACGGCTCGTCGCTGCCTGGATCGACCTGCTCGCGCGTGCCGGTGCGGGCGCCGCCGACCTGCTCCATCTGCACCACCTGACGCCCGCGAACGAGGCCGCGCTACGCGGCTTCCCCGCGGTGCCCGTGCTGGGCCAGCTGCACGGGACCGAGCTCGCCATGCTGCGCCTGATCGAGGCAGGAGCGCCGCCGGGCTGGCGCTACGCGCCGGATTGGGGCCGACGGCTGCGAGCCTGGGCGCGGCGTTGCGCCCTCCTGGTCGTGCCGCCAGGGGCGGAGGCGGAGGCGGCCCTCCTTCTCGGCCTCGAGCGGGCGAAGCTGCGCGGCCTCCCGGGTGGCGTCGAGCTTGAGCGCTTCTCGCGGCGACCGCTCGCAGAAGACGAGCGGCTCGCGTTTTGGCGCCGCTGGCTGGTCGAGCAGCCGCGCGGCTGGGACGAGAGCGGCCGGCCGGGGAGCCTCGCATACCGTGACGAGGAGCTCGCTCCCTTCCGGGCCGGCGGCCCGGTCTTCCTCTACGTCGGTCGCTACACGGCGGTCAAGCGCCTTCCGCTCCTGATCAGCGCCCACGCGCGTGCTGTTGAGCTGCTCGGCACGCCTGCGCCGCTCGTGCTCGTCGGCGGCCATCCGGGCGAGTGGGAGGGGGAGCATCCACTCGCCACGGCGCGGAGGATCGGGAACCGGCAGGTCTTCCTCGCCGGCTGGCGCCCGCACGAGGAGCTTCCGCAGGCGCTGAACGCGGCCGACGCGCTCGTCCTGCCCTCCGTCGCCGAGGCGTTCGGGCTCGTTCTGGTTGAGGCGATGGCCTGCGGCCTACCGGTGATTGCCTGCCGGGCGCATGGCCCGGCGGCGATCGTCGCCGACGGAAGGACGGGCTGGCTCATTCGGCCCGACGACGAGGAGGCGCTCGTCGACGCACTCGTCAGCGCCGCTCGCGGCGAGGAGGAACGCCGGGCGCGTGGCCGACGCGCTCAGACAGAGAGCCGCCGATACGGCTGGGCGGAAATCGCTCCTCGCTTCGCGTCCCTGTACGAGGAGCTGCTCGCCTCCTCTCCCGGGCAGCCGGTTGCGGGGGGCGGCACGCTTGACGGGGGGCGGCTCACGCCGTTTAGGTCGACGAATCGCTCACCGATCTCGCAGCGCTTGCCGAGGACCTCGAACGCGACGGGCACGCTGTCCTAGCTCTTCTGGCGAAGCCGCTCGTCGTGGAGCCGTTTGACGGCGTCGTAGAGCGCCCACGGCCGCTCGCTGCCGCCGGTCGGGGCGTCCAGCGCGTAGTAGACGGCCTCGGCCCCGTCTCCGCCCAGGGTGATCGGGTCGTCTCTGTCCTCGATCAGCCGGAGCTCGATCGCGTCGGCGACGGTCCGAGCTCCTACGGTTCCTTTGGCGCCAGGCTCGTGCGCAGCCTTCACCCTCAGGTTCTCCGCCATGAGCGTCGCCGCTTGCTCGTCGAGCGGGTACGGCTGGCTGGCGACCTCGAACACGACATCCACTCGGCTGAGCCTATCTCCGCCATGGCGGGGGTGCTGTGATGCTCCCGGGCGTCGGTCTTCTCGCCTGGGCCCCGGCCTACTCGCACGCCTCGTAAACCGGCGTCACGTCGTAGCCCTTGTCGAGCATCGCCATCTCCAGGCGGACACGCTCGCGGACGCGCTGCAAGAGATCATCGGCGAGGCTCGACTCGCGTGCTTGCCCGCACGCTCGCGCAAGTGAGGCGGCCACCGCCCGAGTCGAACTAGTCCCGGATCACGACATAGCGGACGGGCACTCCCTCGAGGGAGTGTTGCGGCGCGCTGTCGGTCCCGATCGACTCGACGAGCCCTTCCTCTTCGTCCGGACGAACCGCAACGACGATCTCGTCCGCCGGAAAAGTCGCAAGAGCGTCGCGGATGGCGAGACCGACGTTCGCTTCGCCGGCAACAGCGTCAACGGTCTCGCCAGGGAGCTGCTCGGCCGTGCGTTCGGCGACTCGCTCTGCATGACCAAACGCTTTCTGGTCGTTGGCGAGCCAGTCGAGTGCGCCCTGTCGTACGACCGGCACCACGACCTTGATTGTGTCGGCCTCCCCGACATGCGCACGCAAAACGTCGTCCGCATGTTCGACCGTGCTGACGACGAGGACGTTCCTGCCCATGACGGAAACGTATCGCCTGGGATAGCGGGTCGTTGATGAATCTGACACTCCAGCGGGGCCAAGAAGGGGAGCGACCGCCGCTCTTAGCGAACGCGGAACGGAGGATCCGTCGATGTTCGGCGAGAACGTCCGCGTACTCGTCACCGAGGCTGTTCAGGAGCGACGTCGAGCCCTCGATGTCGGTGAAGAGGAAGGTGACGGTTCCGGAAGGGAGATCGCGCATTCGCCTGAATGATGGGGCGAGCTGCGCACCTTCCCTAGAGCACTGGCGCATTTACTGGCGCGCAGCTGGCCGAGAGGCTCACTTTCCCCTGCAAATGGCGTTTCGGCACGCTAGTTCCTAAACCGCGTGCGCATGTTCGATTCATGCCGGGGGCATCTGCCCATACTGGTTTGCGCCTCATTGCCTCGTTCCCCGTGTTTCCTCAACCGCCTACGCGCCCGTAAATCGTCTTAACGGACCGGTGCGCCAGCGTCCCGCAGCCGGGCGGCTGCCGGAACGACTTCGTCCCGGCGGTCACCATCGGATGCGGGGGCTCTGGCGAGGGACGCGTTCTCGCCGAGGGGAAGAACCTCGGGGAGTTCGAGGCGTCGCCGAACCCCTTTAAGTTCGACGCGGCCCACGCTCGGCGGTTCGTGATCACCAACGGTGGAGGCGAGGATTCACTACGGGGTGCGTACCGATTCGGCACTGGGCTCGCCAGAGGAGTAGAGTGATTTCCACTGGCCCTGCTGCCAGAACCCCGGCCGGAAGCCCGTAGGCCACCGACGCGCCCCCCATAGCGCGCGCGAGGCGAGGAGCCAAGGCAAACAGAGTTCAGACTTGCGGGGCCAGCACCCTTTGTGGAGCAGGAGGCGCGATCATGGCCCAGTACTTGCTTCGGCTAAAGACGCAGGGCGAGCCCGACCGCACGACCGACATTGACGCTGGAGAGCACGTTTATGTGAAGGGCGACATCGTCTCGCTTGCCGAAGACGGACTCTGGCGTGTCGAGAAGCTCGGTCCCGAGCCATTCCTCACTGAGCTGACCTGCGTTTCCTTCCGAGCCCCGCCTGAGCGGAAGCCGACTACCGACCTCCTAGTCAAACCCCGCGCTCCAAGCTAAGGGATTGGCGTTTCGATTGGTAGCTCGCGGGCGTAGGCTGCGCAGGTTGCAGATACGGGTCGACTCGCCGTAGAGTCGGCACGCTCTAACGAAAGGATCACAGTGTCGATCTGGCTTTGGATCATCATCATCATTGTTTTGGTAGCCATCCTTGGCTACCGATACCGGGGACGTCTCTCTAGGTAGCCGCGCTCCATCTGGCTTCGCTGAAGGCGGTGGGGGAGTAGGCTCGCGGGGAAGCACCGCACCGCTCGGAAAGGAGCGCCCATGTCAACAGAAGAGAACAAGGCGATCGTCCGCCGGGTCAACGACGAGGTCTGGAGCGAGGGGCACCTTGACGTGATTGACGAGCTGATCGCGGACGACTTCGTCGCGACTGTCGTCGGCGCACCGGAGCAGATCCGGGGCCTGCAGGGGTTCCGCGAGTTCGTCGTCATGTACCGAACGGCGTTCCCCGACCTGCGCATCACCGTCGATGAGCAGTTCGCCGAAGGCGAGACCGTCATCACGCGCTGGACGGCGATCGGCACGAACGAGGGCGAGCTGATGGGGATGCCCGCGACCGGGAAGCAGGCGACCACCGCCGGCATCAATATCAACCGCATCTCGGGCGGGAAGCTCGTTGAGGGCTGGGGACTCTTCGACCAGCTCGGCCTGCTCCAGCAGATCGGCGCTATCCCGGTGCCGACGAGCGTCTAGCCAACTTCGGAGGCCGTCTCGAGGGTCGCTCACGCGGCCCTCGTTATTTTGAGGGATCGCCGCAAGGGCCGGAGCTGCCGATGACCATGAGGCCTCTTCGGAGTCAGCGGTGTTCGGATCTATCCCCCAGCCGGCGTACATGCCCTGCGCGGAGTGCGGCGCCTCGGTGGCGGTCGGCGCGCGCGACGAACACGTTTGCTCGGAGCAACGCCGGCTCGCATACGAGCTGTTCAAGCTCCGCGCGGAGCTCGCGGCCTTCGAGGACCAGTTCGCCGCGTACCTCGAGTCCCCGCACGGGCGGTTCGAGCTCTGGTACGCCGAGCGGGAGCGGCGTCGGAAGCGGGCCTGACGAAAGCCGGCCCGCGGGTTCCTCACACCCTCTGTGGTCCTCCAACGAGCGAGACAGCCCGAAACACACACTCCCAGCTCTGTCGTCGCAGAAGAGCCGAATGACGGCACGCAGGTCTCGTAGGGGTCGGCTCGAGCAGTGCCCTGCAAACGCTCTTCTCGATGACCGTGCGTGGCGCTGCTGATTACGCCTCCTGCGCCAGCCGCTAGACGCGAGCTTGCTCGCGAAGCTGCTCGCGCAGCCGCTCGACCTCGCTGACGAGTGCGTCCACAAGCTCGGGCCGCCTGTCCTGGCGGCGATGCGCTTTCAGCGCGCGCTCGGAGCAGTCGACCTTGTCGAAGGACGCGCGAAGCTCGGGCACGATGACCTGGTAGGCCCGCTCGTCGTACTTGCCGCCGCAGATGCCGCAGATGGCCACCGCCCTCATCCCCCTCTCAGCTCATTCTGGCTGATGCCCGCGGGATCGTCGCCTAGCCGTTCGGCTAGTTCTCGCGTCGGGGAAGGAACTTGCGGATGGCTCGCTGCGGGAGGTTCTCGGGTGCGCCACTAGAACGGGATCGCCGCGGTCGCGGGGTTATAGCCGTCGAGCGGAACCGCTTCACTACGGCGCGGCCGTTTCGAGCAGTGCGAGGGCAGCTCGCCTGCGTTTGCGAGCCGTCGTCGATGGCGGTTGAGCAGCTCGCGGGTCGAAGGCAGTTCTGCGGACCGGGGAGAAGGCGGGAGGGGTGGGTCCCCAGGCTCTCTCCGACAAAAAACGCCCGCCCGGACCCGCTTCGCCTTGATCGCGGCACCGCGGCGGGAGGAAACGACAGAGGGCCCGGCAAGCCGGGCCCTCTGGGAGGAAACGACAGAGGGCCCGGCAAGCCGGGCCCTCTGTCAAATGCGGTGCGGTCGAGCTACGCGACCATGACGCGGTCGCTGTGAGCGACGACCCGGCCGCTTGTAATCTTGGGCTCGTTCGGGAGCAGCGACTCGAACTTCTCGTCGCGGATCCACGTAGAGACGACGTTCGTCGACTCCTTGCCCTGCTCAGGCGTCTCGAAGAGACCGAGCGAGCTGAAGACGCCGTTGTCGGCCTCGATCAGGTAGTAGCCCGCGAACCCGGACAGCTTCTCCAGCTTCGGGACGAGGGTCTCGTTGACCTTGCCGGTCAGCTCGGCCGTGCGACTCTGGTCCACACCGTCGTAACGGCGAATGATCGCATGCATGTGATGCTCCTTCTGCTCCGTTCAGGCAGAAAACCCGATTGAGCTCCCTGATGCGCTCAGGCCTGGATGTGACAACTCGAAGAGGAAGTGCAGAGCCCTCTGCGGCTTTTAATGCCAGGACGAACGCGCTTAATCGATGTACCCGCGATCCTGTTTCGTCAAACCCTCCTAGCGAGCGGAGGCGAAGGTGGAATCGGGGCTGGAGGGCGATCTATGCCAGTGCCCGCACTGGGGTTACATGGTGAAAGGGACGGTCCGTATGCACACGCCTAACGGGCCAAAGGACTACAAGGCGGGGCAAGCCTTCTACTGGGCGCCGGGACATGCTCCCGAAGCGCTGGAGGATGTGGAGTATGTCGACTTCTCACCCACCCCGGAGCTGAACGCTGTGCTCAATCACGTCAAGCAGCAAGCGGCAGGTTCCTAACGGACGCAGAGGAGCGAGTTACGTCGCCCGCCACCGCCCGTTTCGCCAATCCCTCAGCTACTACTAGAGGCTTGATGTGAAACTCACGGCTCTTCTGCCCCGGGGCAACGCTAAAGCAGTTAGGACGAGAAGGGCAGAACGAAGGCCCGTTTCGCCTGCGGCGAAGACGGCGCGCGCCGCCCCATCCGCGATGGGATGATCTGCGCCGAGAGGAGGTGGCGATCCGATGTACGGACGGTTGACGATCATCGACGGCAAGCCGGATCGGATAGACCTGCTGCCCGAGCCGCAGGAACAGGCGCTCCCGCGCGAGAACGAGATGCCTGGCCTTCGTGCTCTGTATTGCCTGATCGACCGGGAAACGGGAAGAGGCGTGTCGCTGTCGATCTGGGATAGCCGGGAGGCGATGGACGCAAGTGAGGAGCGCGCGGGCGAACAGCGTTCGCAGGCTGAAGCGAACGCCGCCGGGACAGTTGTCGGCGTCGAACGAATGGAGGTCGTGAACGCGCTCGAGCGTCGCGCGTAACCGCCGAGACGCCCGCCTCGCGCGCCGCGATGATCGGCCCGACAGCCTCAGTAGCGTCTCCGGCCAGGTTTCCAGTCTTCGGCACCCCTCAAGAGGGGCCGTGTGGTCAGTCATGTGGTCAGTAGATTCTCCGACGATTTTCTCGGGTTCACGAGGCGCCACAGTAGCTCGCCCGGTGCACGTAGCCCTTGTTACCTTGACTCTCACGGTCAGCGCCAGCGCGCCCTCTGCCGGGATCGATTTACCGCTCGGTTGCCTCAGCGGCTGAAGTCCCGTCGTTTGTCTCGCGCGGTTGCGAATCGCGCAGAATGTCGCGGTAGAGCTGGACGTCCAGGGGGCTGGCCGACGCTGAGATCCAGTACGCGCGAAACGGTGGAGTCGCGCGATTGCGTACCAGCTCCTCTACCGCTCCTTGTACGAGGCCGAGACGATGGACGTGGCGTCGCGCATCCCCAATGCGCGGCTGATGCGCGTCTCAGGCAACGACTACTTCGGCATCTACCTGTCACTCGACATCGCTGACGAGATCGAGCGGTTCGTCGCCGGGGAAGAAGCTCCGTCCGTCCCTGAAAGCGTGCTGGCCGCCGTCATGTTCGTCCTAGTGGCAAGATGTGGGTGGCTCCTTGCGTCTGGTAGTCGAGGCGTGTTGAGCCGGAGACTGATGTGGCAACTCCCGAGATAAGCGTCGGAAAGTTGCGCCGGCCCCTGGCTTCCGACGTGCGGAAGAAAGCGGAGTTCGGAGTTGTCTTCTGCGGTGGCGGCCCCGCAACGCTCGGCCCGTTCGTCTGCGCAGCGCGTACAGGGCGCCTCGACGAGCTCCTCGATCGGGGCGTCCTCGTCATTGAACGCGGCCAGGGTCTGGGCGGCGGCAGCTTGCGTCACTACACAATCTCGTCGAACTCGCTCGCCGTCGCGTTTCTCGAAGGGCTCGACGAGATCCCCGAGAGCGGGCCGTTTGACGACGTGCGGGGTGACGCCGCGACCGCGGAGCTGCGAAAGATGAGCGGCGTGCACGCACCACTGCAACTCGCGGGGGCGTATCTCGATTCGCTGGGGGCTGCGATCGAGGCGATCCTCGAGAGCCATTCCGCCTGCGCGGTCGCACGCGAGACGACGGTGAGGGAGGTGCGCGTCGGTGACCGCGGCGTTGCGGTTGCCACCGAAAACGGCGCGGCTCGTGTCGTCCGGGCCGATAAGGCCGTGATCGCGATGGGTGGGCGAGCGCCTGACCACCTCGAGAAGCTCGAGATCCTTCCTGGGCTGACGCTCGAGCCCTATGCACCCAAAGTGCGGCACGCGTCGGCGCTCTTCGACGAGAGAATCTGTTTGCCACGCCGTCTGATCGACGCCGTCAGGACGTCCGGGCGCGTGGCGGTCATCGGGGGTTCGCACAGCGCGTGGTCCCTCGCGTGGCTGATGATGAATGATCCAAGGTTCAGGACCGAACGCGGCATGCCGCCGACCGTGACGCTCATGCACCGGAGTCCCATCCGGCTCTTCTACCTCACGACGGCGGATGCGGAAGCGGAGCAGTACCCCTTTGATCCCAAGCGAGACGTCTGCCCGGTGAGCGGGCGCGTGAACCGGGTGGCCGGACTCAAGGGCGATGCGCGGGAGCTCGCCCGCCGAGCGCTCGGCTTCGCCGAGAACGGTCTCCCAATACGACTCCTCCGGCTCGGAGCGACCGACGACGGGCGCGAGGCAGCCGCTGCCCTCGGCGAAGCGGGCCTGGTGGTGGCCGCTACGGGGTACGAACCACAGCTTCCGGAGCTCTTCGAAGAGTCCGGGGCCCGCATCGAGCCCGCGCGATCCTCGGCCGGCCTCGTCGTGACCGGCGATGCCGAGGTCGTCGATCGGCGCGGCCGCGCGCTCCCCGGCGTGTTGTCGTACGGGCTCGGCGTGGGCATCCGGGCCCCGAAGCGCGTTGGCGGGGAGCCGAGCAACGAGCGCGCGATCACGAGCGTTTGGCTCTACCAGCACGATGTGGGGCGAGCTGCCCTCAGCTCACTGCTCGGCGTAGATGACGTCGAGGCCCACGCAGAAATGCCTGCGCTGAGCCCGGGGGCGCTCGGCAGCGGGTTCTAGAATGGTCGGGTGAGCCGGCCCGCGAAGGCTGTGATCCTGGCCGCGGGACAAAGCACCCGCCTCGGCAGGGCGGCGAGCGAGCTCAAGCCGTTGCTCCCCGTCGCGGGCATCCCGCTCCTGCATCGGACACTTCGCACTCTGGGGAACGGGGGCGTCCGGGAGGTCGTCATCGTCGTCGGGCACCGCGGCGACGAGATCGTCTCTTCCCTGGACCAGATCTCGTCCGCCATTGAAGACCTGACGATTAGCTACGCGGTCTCGGACCGCTACCGAACCACGAACAACGTCTATTCCCTTTGGCTCGCCCGCGAGGAGCTTGACCAGGATGTCTACTTACTCGACGGTGACGTCGTCTTCGACCAAGAGCTGCTCGTTGCGCTCGACGGCCCGGGCGAGGACAGCCTGGTGCCGGTGGCGGCGTACGAGCCTGGCATGACAGGGACGGTGGTCGAGCTCGACGACGAGAACTACGTCGCCCGAATGGTTGACATCAGAGATGACGAGCCCGCTTTCGAACCTGCGCGCAAGACCGCCAGTGTCTATGTACTGCGCAGAGCGTTCCTTCGCGAGGAGCTCGTCCCCGGCCTCGAGCGGTTCATCGAAGAGGGGCGCGTTCAGGACTTCTACGAGGCCGTGCTCTCCGAGGCGATTCACGGCGGACGGCTCAGTCTCCGAGCGGTCGATTGCAGCCGCTGGTGTGAGATCGACGACGCCGACGATTGGGAAACGGCCGAGTACGTCTTCTCGACTCCGGAGGAGCGGTTCGCGATGCTCGCGCGTGGCCATGGCGGATTCCAGCGGCACGGTGCCGTCGATCACCTCGTGATGACCAACGTGTACTTCCCTCCGGAGCCGATGCTGCGCGATCTACGGCAAGAGCTCGACCGCGTCGCGACCGACTATCCCGCGGGGCAAGCGACACTGGCGCGCCTGATGGCGGGCATCGTCGAGCAGCCGCCAGATCGCCTCGTCGTCGCGAATGGCGCTTCGGAGCTGATCAAGGTCGTCTGCGGGTCGGTTACTCGACGTGCTGTCGTGCCTGTCCCGACTTTCAACGAGTACGAACAGGCGCTTCATCCAGGTCAGCTCGTCCGCTTTGCGCTTCAGCCTCCGGCGTTCCGCCTTGACGCGGACACGTTCTTCGGGGCGGCCGACGCGGCCGATGTCGAGCTCGCCGTCGTCAGCTCTCCGAACAACCCGACCTCACTCGTGGTTCCGCGCGAGGAGCTCCTCGACCTATCCGAGAGATTCGCGCGCCGCGGCACGCTGTTCATCGTCGACGAGTCATTCGTCGACTTCTGCGCCGATCCGGCTTTGCAAACGCTGAGGGACGAAATCGACGCTCATCCGAATCTGGCGGTCGTGAAGAGCTTCAGCATGTCCTGCGGCATCCCTGGCCTCCGACTCGCCTACCTGCTGACCGAAAACGCCGACCTCGCCGCCCTCGTCCGCGCGAAGCTGCCGATCTGGAACGTCAACGGCGTAGCCGAGGCGTTTCTCCGCCTCTTGCCCCGCTACAGGAAGATGCTCGAGGAAAGCTGTCGCCGCGTCCGCCGCGACTGCGACGAGCTGGCCTCGCTCCTGAGAGAGATTCCGGGGGTCGAGGTGTCACCCTCGAGCGCGAGCTTCTGCTTCGTCCGGCTCCCCGGGGGCGTCGATGGGCCGGACGTCGCGCAACGGCTCTTCGTGGAGCACGATCTGCTCGTGAAGGACTGCTCTGGAAAATCGATGTCGGAGGCGCACGGCTACCTTCGGGTCAAGGCCCGGACTCCGGTCGAGAACAGGCGTTTCGCGGCCGCCCTCGCCGGAATCCTGACGGCCGAGCCCGCAGCCGCGGTGATGCCTTGACCGGGCACGGCACCGTTCACGCGTCCAGGGAGGAGGGCGCCGAGGTCGGGATCGGTCGAGCCGGCACTCATCACGGCGAGATCCTG
Organism: Actinomycetota bacterium; assembly: GCA_038040395.1. Lineage (GTDB taxonomy): Bacteria > Actinomycetota > Thermoleophilia > Gaiellales > Gaiellaceae > VAXT01. The sequence goes on along the minus strand of JBBPIJ010000003.1, from coordinate 149,324 downwards.
CAAGGCGTCTTCTCGGTCGATGGAAGGTGCGTGCGCGGCCTCGTTACCCTCCAATGCACGCTGTTCCAGGCTGAGGTGCGCGCCTCTCTCGAGCCGGGGGTGCGGACGGTAGAGGTCACGCCGGCGTGGAAGGTCAAGGCTCTCACGGCCGCGCGCCTCGCATTGGACGCGCTCGGCCTGGACGACGTCGGCGCCCACCTCGTCATCCGTGGTGCGATTCCCGTGTGCCGCGGATTTGGCTCCTCCACGAGCGACATCGTCGCCGCGGTCCGAGCGATCCTCTCCGCGGCCGGCGCTCAGATGGACCAGGCGGCAATCGCAGCGCTCGCGGTCCGGTCCGAGGTCGCGTCCGACCCGCTGATGTTCGACCGCGCCGTGCTGTTCGCCCAGCGTGACGGCGTCGTCCTCGAGGACTTCGGCGTCCCCCTCCCGAGCCTGGACGTGCTGGGCTTCTCGACCAGCCTCGATGGGTCCGGAGTCTCAACGCTCGATTTCCCCCCCGCCCGCTACTCGGCGGGCGAAGTGAATGAATTCGAGAGGCTCAGGCTCCTCCTACGCGACGCGCTTGCCGAAGATGACGTACATGCCGTCGGTGTCGTCGCGAGCACGAGCGCGCGACTGAACCAGCGACACCTGCCGGTGCCCCAGCTGGAGGCGCTGGAGCAGCAGGTGCGGGACGTTGGCGCCCTAGGTCTGCAGGTCGCTCACAGTGGAGACCTAGCTGGCTTTCTCTTCGATTCGAGCGACCGCGATCTGGAGGAACGCCTAGACAAGGCCCGTAGGCTTCTCGCCCGCCTTGGCGTAGCTGAGACCTGGCGGTTCAGCTCCGCATAACTCACGGCCGAATGCGCGTCGCCGCCCTCTACGACATCCACGGCAACCTCCCGGCCCTCGAGGCCGTGCTGACCGAGGTCGAGAAGCTCCCCGTCGATCGACTCGTCATCGGCGGCGACTTCATCTGGGGCCCCTTCCCAAGTGAGACGATCGAGCGACTGCGAGCGCTTGGCGAGCGTGCCATCGTCATTGCGGGGAACAGCGAGCGCGAGGTCGTCGACCGCCTCGACGAGACCGAGGAACTCCCGCCTCACCTCGTCGCCCCTGTCCGCTGGACGGCGGAGCGGCTGGACGATGATCAGCTCGAGTTCGTTGCAAGACTTCCGAGGACGGTCGCGATCGACATCGAATGGCTCGGGCCGACGCTCTTCTGCCACGCGACCCCCCGCAGTGACGAGGAGTTCATAACGAAGGCCACGCCGGACGACGTGCTGGTTCGAGTACTCGAGGACGTGGAGCAGCACGTCGTCGTCTGTGGCCATACCCACATGCAGTACGACCGCAAGAGCCCGGTGCGAGTTGTCAATCCGGGGAGCGTCGGGATGCCCTACGAGCGGGAGCCCGGCGCCTACTGGGCTCTCCTCGGCCCAGGTGTCACGCTTCGTCGGACGATCTACGACGTGGGAGCCACAGTCGAGAAGATCCGTGCGACCGGGTTTCCCTTTGATCGCCTTGCCGACACTCTGGAGTCTCCACCTCGCCAGGAAGACATACTCGAGGCGTTCGAGGAAGCACGGCGGACGGCGGGCGAAGCTGGTCGCGACGGGCATACCCACTGAAAACACGACCCGCCTTGAAGCCCTCTTCCGGACTCGAACCGGAGACCCCCTCCTTACCCATGGAAGTGGTCCAGTCGGCTCGAGGCGTGCTTCGCTTCCAGCCGTTTGATTGTTTGGCTTCACTGGCACCGGAGGCTCTGCAGAACCGGATGCAGAATGTTGCGGGAGATGTTGGGGCGATCTTGCGAGGCCCTAGAAATGGTTCAACCAAGTCTTTTCTAGTGCGGAGAGCGCCTGGATCGCACCCAGGAGGTCGTCGGTTCGAGTCCGACTAGCTCCACTCGAGATCAGCTTGCGCCGGAGTCGTCTGGCTACTCGTACTGGAGAGCGGCGAGGACGTTGAGCCGGCCCGCGCGCCGCGCCGGGAGCGCCGCGGCGGCGACCCCCGCGACCGCCGCGACGAGCGCGAAGACCACCAGCGAGGCGACCGGAATCGCCAGATCCCGCAGACCGGCGGCGGCCTGGGATGACTTCGTACAGCCGGAGGGGGCGTTCGAGCGCCTGGTGCGCTCCAGGCGGCTGCCGGTCTACCACGCGTTTACCGGGCAGCTCCGTTGGCGACTCGGTTGCGTTCAAGCTCCGTTAGCTGAACTTTCCCCGGGCGCACGTCCTGTGGTCAAAACGTCTGCCCTGCTACACCATGAGCCGATCACTCCGTCGACGTCTCAAGGGCGAGCTGGGTCGCCACGTCGAGTGTCATCGCAGCTCCTTCTTCGGCTGCCGCTACCAGGTCTTCGGCGCTGAGCGTGGCCCTCGCGCGGGGCTCGAACCGCTGTCGTCCAAGCGAATCGATCGGGTCGAGCTGACCACCGACGCGCGCGAAGGATGCGTCGACAGCGGCCCACAGCACGACGGCGAACCGGGGCCGGCCTTCGGCCGCTTCGACGGCGGCGACGCCGCTGACGCAGTCGGCTACGAAACTCTCACGCCCCATCTCCGTGAAGGTCTTCAGGCCTTCCCGGAGCAGCGACCGCGCCTCGGTTGTATTGCCGCCGAAGAGCTCGAGATAGCCCAGGTTCGCCGCCGACGCAGCGATCATGACGAGGTGACCAAGATTGCGCGCCAGCTCAAGGGCTTCGCGGAACAGAATCCGGGCCCGATGCTCGTCACCGACGTCAAGCGCGGCGAGTGCGACCGCGTACAGAGACGAGAGCACGACGGCGGGATCGTTCAGGGTGCGCCGTAGCGACAGGCTCTCCTCGGCCAGGGAGAGGGCGCCCGCGTAGTCGCCGCGCGCGCTTGCTAGATGGCTGCGAGCTCCGAGCGCTGCAGACAAGGCGCGCGGCTGGCCGAGGTCCTTCGCTTCCCTGACCGCCTGATCCAACAGCCGCGTCGCTTCAACCGCGTTTCCGGCTCTTTGCTGGATGCTCGCGAGCTCACACAGGCAGAACACGTGATCTTCTCGCCGTCCGGCGTGGGCGAGGAGAGGCGCGGCTTCCTCGAGCAGCGCTTGCGCACGTGCGCGTCGGTCAACCAACCCCGCGTGCCTCCCAGCGATCCACAGCGCCCGCGCACGGATGTCCACCGGCAGCTCGGAACCCTTCGCGAGCGCGCCATCGAACCATGCGAGCGCTTCCGCAGACCGCCCCTTATTCCCCCAGAATCGGTCGAGGGCGTTCAAGAGCGTGAGCGCGAGCTCGCACTCGCCCTCCTCGAGCGCCCACGTGAGAGCTCGACGGAAGTTGTGGAGCTCACGCTCGAGCGCGTCCAGCCACGGCCGTTGGTGCAACGCTCGGAGCTCCGGCTCAGCCGTCCGCGCGAGTCTTTTGAACCAGTCGGCGTGCAGCCGATGGAGTTCAGTTGGCTCTCCGGTCGCTTCGAGTTGCTCATCCGCGTACTCGCGAACCGTCTCGAGCATCCAGTAGCGGTCGTCGCGATGGCGGGCGAGGCTCTTGTCGACCAGCGACGCGAGAGTGTCGAGATCGGCGTCGCAGACATGCTCGGCCGCTTCGAGCGTGCAGCCGCCTGCGAACACCGCGAGGCGAGCGAACAGCCGCTGCTCGTTCGGAGTGAGCAGCTCGTAGCTCCATCCGATCGTCGCGCGGAGGGTCCGGTGGCGCTCCGGGGCGTCACGCGGGCCACCCGTCAGCAGGGGCAGCCGCTCCTGCAACCGCTCGAGGATCGCCGCCGGCGAGAGCGCGTTGATACGCGCCGCAGCCAGTTCAATCGCGAGCGGCAGACCCTCCAGGCGGCGGCAGATCTCCCCCACGACACCGTCGGCGCTGAAATCCGACCGCACGGCGATCGCGCGCTCGCGAAACAGCGACGTCGCGTCACGTTCCTCTAGCGGGGGAACGGCGTACACCCGCTCGCCGGTCACGTGCAGTGGCTCGCGACTGGTCACGATCACGTTCAGATTCGGGCAGTCGCCAATCAGCGCGGCCACATCGTTCGCGGCGTCCACGACCTGCTCGAAGTTGTCGAGCAACAGGAGCATCCGCTTGTCGGCGATGTGCACCGCCGAGTCATCCTTCGCCTCGAGCGCGTCCGCGACGCTCGGCAGTACCAGCTGTGGGTCGTCCAGAGCAGCCAAGCCCACCCAAAAAACTCCGTCCGGAAAGCGATCCGACGCGTCAGCAGCTGCCTGCAACCCGAGCCGCGTCTTGCCCGTTCCGCCCGGCCCCGTCAGCGTCAAGAGACGCACGTCAGCGCGAGCGAGTACGGCCGCCACCTCTGCGACCTCGCGCCTGCGGCCCACAAACACGCTGGCCGGAACGGGCAGGTTCGTACGGTACAGCGTCTTGAGCGGCGGGAAGTCGCCGTCACCCAACTGGAACAGCCGCAGCGGCTCGGCCAGATCCTTCAGCCGATGAAGACCGAGATCGCGCACCTCCATCCTTACGAGATTGCGAGTCGTCTCCGACAGGAGTACCTGCCCGCCGTGGCCGGCGGCGGCGATGCGCGCTGCGCGGTGCACGTCGACCCCGACGTAGCCCTCATCGGCCACGTGCGGCGTGCCGGTATGGATGCCGATCCGCACCCGGATCGAGCCCGAGGCGAGTGCCTGCAGCGCCTGGGCAGCTGCCTCGAGCGCACCCGGAGCCGTCGGGAAGGCGACGAAAAAAGCGTCGCCCTGGGTGTCGACCTCAACCCCTCCGTGGCCGCCGAAAGCCTCCCGCACGACGCGGCGGTGCTCTGCTAGCGCCTCCGCGTAGCGATCAGGCCCGAGCTCGTGCAGAAGCTTGGTCGAGCCCTCGACGTCGGTGAAGAGGAAGGTGACGGTTCCGGAAGGGAGGTTGCGCATTCGCCTGAATGATGGGGCGAGCCGCGGACCTTCGCTAGAGCACTGGCGCATTCACTGGCGCGCAGCCCCACGAAAGGCGCACTTTCCCCTGCAAATAGCCTTTCGGCACGCTAGTTCCTAAACCGCGTGCGCATGTTCGATTCATGCCGGGGGCATCTCGTCAGCGCCCTCGACTGGCAACGAGGTTCACCTTGGTCCCGATGCGCCGCTCCGCTCGCGCTTGCGGTTGCTGCAACAAGACGGTGCCGCGCGGGCGCGCGGACTCGATGAACCGGACCTGTCCCACCGAGCAGCTCGCACGGCGGACTCGGCTGCGCGCCTCCTGAAGCGTCTTGCCGGCCACACTCGGGACGATGCAGGCCGTCAGCCAGGAGTACGCCAACCTCGTTCCGTCCGGAGACCACGACGGCCTCGAGTAGGCATCGCCAATGACGCCGAGATTCATCTGGACGCTCCCGTCGGCGTTCATGACGAAGACGCGCGCACGCGCCCTCCGGTGTTGCTTCCGCATGAAGGCGATCGTCCGCCCGTCCGGAGACCACGACGGATTTGAATCGAGCGGCAGGCTGTCCGTGACGTTTGCCATCCCACTGCCGTCCGCGTTCACGACGTAGATGTCTCCGTTGAACAAGCCTCGAGAGCCGTCGAAGGCTATTTCCGGCCCGGTTGGCGACCACGCGGGATTGCTGTCGTCGGCCGGACCATCCGTGAGGCGTTGCCAGTCGCCGCCGTCGGCGTCCATCACGAACAGACCCGTGAGATCGGCGAACGCGATGCGCCGGCCGTCGGGCGACCAGGTCGGGCTCTGGTCACCGGGATGCTCCCCGTACGTCAGCCTCCTCACGCCATCCCCGTCGGCGTTCATGACGTAGATGTCGCAGGAGCCTCGGCACAGGGTGTACGCAATGCGGCTTCCGTCCCGTGACCAGGCTGCGTCTGAGGCGGCGCTGTCTCCGTACGTGAGCTGCACGACGTTCGTGCCGTCTGCATCCATGACGAAGATCTGGTAGCGGCGCCCCGTGAAGCGCGAAAAGGCGATCTTCGTGCCGTCGGGAGACCAGGCGGGGTCGAACTCTTCGGCCGGGTCTCGAGTCAGTCGCATCTTTCCACTGCCGTCTGCATTCACAACGTAGATGTCCCCGTTCCAGACGGAGCCGGGTCGATCCTGGGCCTGAGCCGGGGTTGACTCCCGAAGCGGAGCTATTCCGAGAACGAGGCCGACGGCCGCGAGCCCTGCCAAAGCGTGCGTTCGCTCCATGCGGCTACATCATGATTCCCGAGGCGTCCCCGCCGGCTCCTCTGCTGACCCCCTCGGCCCAGGCAACGCGGCTCCGGCCTCCTAAGTAGCCCGGCTGCGCGGCTCCGCGAGCGCGGCCTCGATCGCCTCCTCGAACGCCAGTGCCTGACCTTCGGCGAACAGGGTGTCCAGGCGCTCGCCGAGTTGCCGCCTCAGCGCCGCGAGCGCAGTATCGCGCATCTCCATTTCGTCACTCGGTAGCTTGCTCGCGAGCTCCTCGTGAAGGACCTCGCTGTAACCCATCAGGCGAGCTGACCGAGCAGCGTCACCGAGGAAAGCGAACGCTGCACCGGCAAACTGGATGCCGTACGCCAGCCCCTCCTTGTATTCAATGTCTCGACTCACCACCAGGCTCTCCTGGAACCGGGTGAGTGCGTCGGCGTAGTGGCCGAGCTGAAATGCTGCCATGCCAAGGTTGGAGATGGCGACCGCCGTGCCATATCGGTGGCCGATCGTCCGGGAAATCTCGAGCACCTGCTCAAAGAAATCGCACGCACCCTCGTAGTCGTGTTCCATGAACGCGACTGAGCCGAGGTTGCCGAGCGCCATGCTGAGGTTTTTGCGGTTGCCTGAGCGAGTCGCCACCTCGGCCGCTTCCTCGAAAAGCACCCTTGCCTCGGCTGTCGCGCCGCTCATGCTCAAAAACGTTCCTGCCGACGTCAGTGAACCGGCGAGACCGTCCTCATCGCCGAGAGCACGGAAGATTGCGATCGCTTCCTCCGCCGCAGCACGGCCCCGCTCAAGGTCACGGTGCCACTCGAGGCTAGAGAGTTCCCTCAGCGCGTTCCCCCTCATCACCGTCGGCTCGGGAGCGAGTGCGAGTGCGTCTTCGAGCCATGTGCGGCCCTCATCCCAGTACCCGCGTAGGAACCAGAACGGGCCGAGGACACGGCAAAAGCGGAGTAAGAGCGCGGGCTCTCCTTCCCCGCGCTGGAAGATGAGCGCGGCGCGCACGTTGTCGTGCTCGGCCGCAAGTCGAGCGAGCCAGGTCCGCTCGTCGCTCTCGTCCTCGGCGAGCGCGAGGTAGTGCTCGACGTGCCGTCGCCGGAGCTCATCCCCCCGGCTCGACTCATCTAGTCGCTCGGTCGCGTACTCGCGGATCGTCTCCAGCATTGAGAAGCGCCCGCCCTCGGTCTGGCGGAGCAGGCTCTTGTCGACGAGGGAGTGGAGCGTGTCGAGCTCGGCCATGCAGATCTGCTCGGCCGCCGCGAGCGTGCAGCCGCCGACAAAGACGGCAAGACGGGCGAAGATGGACTGCTCCTCCTCGTCGAGCAGGTCGTAGCTCCACCCGATCGTCGCCCGCAGCGTCCGCTGTCGCTCAGGCGAGTCGCGTGTACCGCCGGTGAGCAGCTCGAGCCGGTGCTCGAGCCGGGCGAGGATCTGTTCGAGCTGAAGCACCTTGACGCGGGCTGCCGCGAGCTCGATCGCAAGCGGCAGCCCGTCCAGCGCCCGGCAGATCGCACCTACCGCGGCGTTCGCCTTGAAGTCGGGCTGTGCGGCCCGTGCGCGCTCGCTGAAGAGAGCGACGGCGTCACCCTCGACAAGCGGCTGGAGCGGGTACTCCCACTCGCCGCTGACGTGCAGGCATTCGCGGCTCGTGACAAGGAGCTCCAGCATCGGACAGGCGGCAAGCATCTCGGCGACCGCTGGAGCGGCGCCGAGCACCTGCTCGAAGTTGTCGAGCAAGAGCAGAAGCCGCTTCTCGTCGATATAGGTAACCAGCGTGGCGGGCAGGGACTCGCCGGGGACCTCACGCACACCTAACGTCTGCGCGATCGTGGGCACGATGAGTTCGGGATCGCTGATCCACGCGAGTGAAACCCAGAAGACACCATCCTCGAACTCCTCGACCAGCTCAGCCGCCACTTGAAGAGCAAGACGGGTCTTTCCGGTCCCGCCGGCGCCGGTCAAGGTGAGAAGGCGGACGTCGTCGCGGCGGAGGACAGTGAGCAAATCCTCTACCTCGTGCTCGCGGCCGATGAGCGGCGTCAGCTGGATTGGAAGGTTCGTTTGGTTGAGGCTCCTGAGCGGCGGGTACTCGTCGAAGCCGAGTTGGTAGAGCCGCTGAGGTTCTACGAGATCCTTTAGGCGGTGGGCACCCAGTTCCCGCAGCTCGATCCCGGAATCGAGAAGATCGCGCGTCGTTTGCGAGATCACCACCTGCCCTCCGTGGGCCGTGGCGGCGATGCGCGCTGCGCGGTGGACATCGAGCCCGACGTAGCCCTCGTCCGTGACGAGCGGCTCGCCGGTGTGAACTCCGATCCGTACTCGGAGCGGGCCCTCGGCAAGAGCGTCTTGCCCCTCGCTCGCCGCCTTGACCGCATCGCCGGCCCGCGTGAACGCGTAGAAGAATGCGTCTCCCTGCGTGTCGACCTCGACCCCCCCGCGCTTCGTGAATGCGGAACGGAGGATCCGTCGATGTTCGGCGAGAACGGCGGCGTACTCGTCACCGAGGTTGTTCAGGAGCGACGTCGAGCCCTCGATGTCCGTGAAGAGAAAGGTGACCGTTCCAGAGGGAAGATCGCGCATTTCCCTGGAATGATGGAGCGGGCAGCACGCCTTCGCCACCCCGGGATTCTTTGAAGCATCCGATTGGTCGACATAGGCGAGGTGGGCTCGCACTCGCTGCCCGGACCACACGCTGCGAAGAGGAGGTCTCGCCCTAAGCCGCGACACCGCTGAACTGCGGGATGATCTCCTTGCCATAGGCGGCGAGCGTTTCGTCTTGGCCCTCGGTCATCAGGTAGATGTTGAACTGGTCGACGCCGATCGACTCGAGCTCCTTCAGTTTCTCCGTCGCCTGCTCGGCCGTCCCCAGCACACAGAAGCGGTCGCAGATCTCGTCGGTGACAAACTCGCCGTGCTTGGCGCCGACCCGGCTGTGGTCCTTGTAGTCGTAGAACTTCCGCGCCTTCACGTAGTCGGTCAGCGCCGCCGGGATCTCGGAGTCGAAGCCGTAGCGCTCGATCAGGTCCATGACGTGGTTCGAGACCATCGCCGGGAACCAGCGCACCTGCTCGCGCGCGTCGGCGATGTCGTCGCCGATGTGGCTCGGCGCGCAGACGATGCACTCGAGCGCGTCGGGGTCGCGGCCCTCCTCGGTGGCCGCGGTGCGGGCCGTCTCCATGATCCACTGGATGATCTGCGGGTCGGCGAGCTGGATGATGACGCCGTCGCCGACGCGGCCCGCGACGCCGAGCGCACGTGGCCCGTAGGCCGCGACGTGCATCGGGATCTCCGGTAGCTCGCGGGCCCACTCGAGCGTGAGATCCTTCTCGTTCCACTCGACCGGGCGGCCGTTCATCAGGTCCTTCATCATCCGCAGACGCCGCTCGAACTCGACGATCTTGACGGGCTTGAGGCCGACGACGCGCCGCGAGGAGTCGCCGCGGCCGATGCCCATCACCATCCGGCCCTTGGAGACGTCCTGCATGGTCGCGTACCAGCTCGCCGTGATCGTCGGGTCGCGGATGCCCGGATTCGTGACGCAGTGGCCGAGCTTGAGGGTCTTTGTCTGGGCCGCGGCGAGCGGCAGAAGCGCGTAGGACTCCTGCCAGAGGATGTGCGAGTCGTACGTCCACCCGTACTCGAAGCCCTGCTCCTCGGCGCGCTGAAAGAGCTCGATCAGGCGCCCGTAGGGCGGGTCCGGCATGACGGTAACGCCGAAGCTCAGCAAGTTTCGGAGCATACTCCCGTCGGGATCCGGGCTCTCGTCGTGGTACTCGGGGCCGCGGAAGTGTGTCGACTCTGCTCCAAGGCGTCTGCAAACGACTGAAGCGCCGAGACTCGGTCGTACGCTCGCGTGGCGGAGGGTGAAATCTCAAGGTGAGATGCCTGGCCCACAACCAGAGCGACCGGCTCACCACCGGTTCCGGTTCGAGTCCGGTGCCCTCCGCGCCGATACGGTGGGTCGAAGCTGGCGTGGTGGTTCGCTACGATGCGAATCGGTTGTGGGTCGCGCGCGGGGTGGTTCCCCGCTTCACCAGACTTCGGCCCGCCTCTCGGCGGGTCGTGTCTTTCTAGGAACGCGACGAGACCCAGGCGATCGTCCGGTCGGCGAGGCGGTCGAGCGCCTGCACGGCGAGCTCGAGGTGCTCTTTCTTCGTGTCCTCGAGCTTGGTGTGCGACAGGCCGCGCAGGCTCTGGACGAAGAGCATCACCGTGGGCACTCCCGCGCGGGAGACCTCGGCCGCGTCGTGCAGTGGCCCGCTTGGGAGCCGATGCGACGTGCCGGCGACCTCGCGGATCGACTCGTCGGCGAGCTCAATGAGCTCGTCGTCGAAGAGGATCGGCTCGATCTGCCAGATCCGTTCCCAATCGACCTCAATGTTTTCGCCCTTCGCAATCCGCTCCGAGGCGTTCTTCGCCGCCTCCAGCATCGCCCCGAGAGCGAAAGGGTCCAGATGCCGCTGGTCGAGCAGGCATTCGGCCGTCTCGACGACCGAGGTCACGATCCCGGGCTTCGTGACGACACTGCCCATGGTGCACACAGCGCCGTCGCCTGTTGCTCTGGCAATCTCGCGGATCTCGAGCTCGAGCTTCGCGGCGCCGGCGAGCGCGTCGCGGCGGACGTCCATCGGCGTTGAGCCCGCGTGGGCCGCCTGACCGCGAAAAGTGACCTGGTGACGCTCGACGCCGAAGGTGCCGAGGACGACGCCGAGCGGCAGGTTGAGCGATTCCAGCACGGGACCCTGCTCGATGTGAAGCTCAAGGTAAGCCGCAGCATTCTTGAGGTTCGCCTCGGATGCCTTGTCGAGATCGACGCCGTGCTCGGCGAGGACGTCGGGCAAGGAGTTCCCGTCAGCGTCCCTCCGCGCACGCAGCTCCTCCTGGTCGCCCATCGAGCCGGCGGCGGCGCTCGAGCCGAACAGCGAGCGGCCAAAGCGCGCGCCCTCCTCGTCAGCCCAGTTGACGAGGCGAACGGTCGCTGCCGGCTCCCCCTCCTCGGCGAGGCGACGCAGCACCTCAACGCCGGCGACGATGTTCAGCGCCCCGTCCAGCCAGCCGCCGTTCGGCACCGAGTCGATGTGCCCGCCGATCAACACAGCTTTCTCGGAGCGGCCCGGCAGCGTCCACCACTGGTTGCCGGCCTCGTCGACCTCGGCCTCGAGCGGAACCCTCTCGTCGAGCCAGTCCTTCGCGCGCACCCACGTGTCGGTCCAGGCGACGCGCTGAGCGCCGTCGGCGTCGCCGGTCAGCTCCTGCAGCTCGCGAAGCTCGGCGACGGTGCGGCTCGGATCCAGTGGCATCGCGTGCGAGCCTAAACTTGCCGCGATGTCCGTACTGATCAAAGGCGGGCGAATCGTCACCGCCGCTGACGACTACGTCGCCGACATCTACGTCGAGGACGAGACGGTGACGCTGATCGGCGAGTCGCTCGACCAGCAGGCGGACAGGGTGATCGACGCGACCGGGAAGTACGTGTTGCCCGGCGGCGTCGACCCGCACACGCATCTCGACATGCCATTCGGCGGCACGGTCACGATCGACGACGTCGAGTCCGGCCAGACCTCGGCCGCGTTCGGCGGAACGACCTGCCACGTCGACTTCATCATCCAGCCACAGGGCATGTCGTTCTCCGCCGCTTTCGACGAATGGAAGGCGAAGGCGAACGGCAAACAGGTGATCGACATGGGCTACCACATGGCGGTCACCGACTTGAAGGAGGGCGGGACGCTCGAGGAGCTCGCGGCGCTGCCCGACCAGGGGATCACGAGCTACAAACTCTTCATGGCTTACAAGGGCGCGCTGATGGTCGACGACGAGACGCTTTTCCGCGTTATGCAGGTCGCCGCCGAGACGGGCGCGCTCGTGATGGTGCATGCCGAGAACGGCGACGCGATCGACGTGCTGGTGAAGGAGGCTCTGGCCGAGGGCAAGACCGAGCCGCGCTTCCACGCGCTGACGCGGCCGCCGGAGACGGAAGGCGAGGCGACGAACCGGGCGATCCAGCTCGCGCGCGTCGCCGGCTGCAAGCTCTACGTCGTCCACGTCTCGTGCCAGGAGTCGGTCGAGCCGATCGAGCTCGCGCGCAAGAAGGGCTGGGACGTGTGGGGCGAGACGTGCACGCAGTACTTCTTCATCGATCAGAGCTACCTGGAGCGGCCCGACTTCGAGGGCGCGAAGTACGTGTACACGCCGCCGCCGCGGGCGAAGGAGAACCATGACGTGCTGTGGCGGGCGGTCGAGAACGACGTCTTGTCGGTGATCTCGACCGACCATTGCGCGTTCCTCTGGGACGGCCAGAAGACGATGGGCCGCGACGACTTCTCGAAGATCCCAAACGGCGCGCCCGGCCTCGAGAACCGGTTGCAGATGATCCACGAGTTCGGCGTGCGCGCCGGCCGGATCTCGCTGAATCGGATGGTCGAGCTGCTCTCGACGAACCCCGCGCGCTACTTCGGCCTCTATCCGCGCAAGGGCACAATCGCCGTCGGCTCGGACGCCGACCTCGTCGTCTTCGACCCGGAGAGCAAGGTGACGATCTCAGCCTCGACGCACCACTCCAAGAGCGACTACAACATCTTCGAGGGCACCGAGGTGACGGGCGCACCGCAGGTCGTGCTGCTGCGTGGCCGAGTGCTCGTCGAGGGCGACGAGCTCGTCGGGCAACCAGGCGTCGGCGAGTTCATCCGCCGAGCGCGCTTCGGAGAGGAACTGCGACGAGCCGCGGCCGCACCCGTCGGCTAGCAACGACCACCACAGGCATCGCGGGCCACCCCCCGAAATCCACCCCTCCTGATCGGCTGGTGCCGAACTCAGACTTCGCTGAGTTGGAAGTGCCAGATGATGGAGGAGGGCTTGCCGCGATACGCAGCGTTGGTCGCCGCGGGACACCAGCGATGCAGCGCCCAGACGTTCGGCGGGGACCCCGGGACGTGCTCTGGGTCCTGGCCCCCGTGGATCGACTCGCCGCTGGCGTCGACCAACGGGAACGGGACTCGGGGCTCTTCGCACCTCAGGACCAGCAGACCGAGCGGGAGAGCAGCAGCGAGGTATTCGCTGGTGAGGCGACTCTTGGTCGGCATGTAGCCAAGGGTCCCGTCGGGCCTGGCTTTGACCACGGGTAGGGCGATGTCTTTGACGAGCGAGCGCCAATCCGAGATCACCAAGTGCCCGCCAGGTCGCAGGACACGGACGAATTCGGCGAACACCGGCTCGAGCTCCGGGACGTGCATCAGGGCGAGCGCGCAGACCACAACGTCGACGTGATCGTCGGGCACTGGCAGGTCGTGCAGGTCGGCCTCGTGGAACTCGCCGTCGGGCACCTTCTCGCGCGCGCGTTCGAGCATCGCGGCTGAGCTGTCCACGCCGATCACCGTGTGGCCAAGCGAGGCAAGATAGGTGCTGTGGCGGCCCGTGCCGCAGGCAGCGTCGAGTGCGACGCCGCGCGGCAGGCCGTCGAGGATCTCCCGCACGATCGGCTGCTCCAGGTCGATGAGCTGGTTTCCGGGCTCGTCGTAGGCCCAACTGCCGTACCCCTCCGTCGTTGGGATCGGGTCAACCGTCACCCCGTCGCCAGTTCCTCGACGGCATCCAGGAGCGCGCGGATCTCGTCGAAACGAGCCGTAGTGAAGTCGCGGTCATGGTCCCCGGCGAAGGCGTGAAGGAGGGCGATCCCCTCCAGTCCAAGCAGGTACGCCAAGGGGTGCTGGTAGATGACCGGCGGCTCGATGCGGGGATCCGATTCCATGGAGGTCGCGGCGGCAGGGTCGATCGTTAGCCCAAGAGCGTAGCGCCGAGAGGAGACCACGACTTGAAGATGAAGTACGCGAGCAGCGCCAACGCGCATACGAGGAGCACGGCAGCGAGAGTGCGCAGAAGAAGGGAGTCCTCGGGAAGCGGCCTCACTCGCACGAGAAGGTGCTCGTCCTGCTTCTCACCCATTACCCGCAGGCGGGTCCCGTCCTCCACACCCGGCGGGATGCGCACGTTCACGACCCGCTCCCCCGTCACGCTTCCGGCGCCACCGCACTCCGGACAGTCCCTGCTCGGAGCGCGGCTCTCGCCGCCGCAGTCGGGGCACGTCTCGACCTGGAGCCAGCGGGCGATACCCAGGCCGGAGAAGACGCGCACCCTGCCCGTGCCGCCGCATGTATCGCAGTGATGGGCCTCCGAGACGGACGCCACGCCTTCACCCCCACATGCCAGGCACTCGTCCCGCCTGGTGTAGCGCACCTCGCGGCGTGTCCCCCGCGCAGCATCGAAGGTGTCGAGCTCCACCTCGGCCAGGATCGGCGCGTGGCCCGCCGAGCGGCGCCTACGGGAGCCAAACCCGTTTCCGCGCCCCCGATAGCCGAACCGGTCGTAGAGGTACCGGGCTCGGGGGTTGGAGAGCACCGTGTAAGCGACGGAGAGCTCGCGAAAGCGCTCCCCGGCTTGGGGCAAAGCGGACACGTCGGGATGAAGCTCCCGCGCGAGCCTGCGAAACGCGCGCCTGATCTCTTCTCCGTCCGCGGCTCTAGGCACTCCGAGCACCTCGTAGCAGTCACGCTCGCGCACGTCGTGTCCCGTCACGCCGAAGGCGTCCCAGGCGTTGCTCGACGGACCCGTTTGGGCCGAAACGGCGTCGACCGACTGCATACCTAGAGTCTACGAAGCGGATGAGACGCCCCCTCCGCATCACGAGGATCGTTTGCCTCGCCCTCCTCTGCGCAGGGGTAGTCGGTGCCTGGTCGATGCGAGCATCGGCGTACGCCCCGTCGAAGCCGAAGCTGCCACCTCCCGGGCAGGCCGATCCAAAGCCGCCCAAGCCCCCGGAAGAGCCGAAGGCTCGTCCTCTCCCCAAGGAGCCGAAGGTTCGTCCTCGCCCGAAGCCATCAAAGGGCCGAGGGCGGCCGAAGCCTCCGCCGCCACCAGCGCCGGTCACGCCGCCTCCGGTACCACCTCCCGCGACCCTCTCGCATGCGGGCAGCGGTTACAAATCTCACTCGACGCGCGTGCAAAGGACGACCGCGGGCGGCACTGCGTCTTCAGCGGTCAGGAACGCGGCCAGATATCGCTCCCTCGGCGCCGGCACCCTGCAGCCGGCTCTCAAACTCGCGCACCTCGGGGTTTCCCGCGCGTGGATCTCGCGCACGGGACCTCGCGCGCAGCGCCGTACGACCTTCGTCTTCCGCCTCTCGCGCCGCGGGCTTGTCGAATTCGTGCTCGTTCGCGTGGCACCGGACTGCCGAGTAGTCGGAAGGTTCCGGGTCAACGGCCGAGCCGGGCTGAACCGCGTGCAGTTCCGCGGCCGCATCGGCCGCCATGTTTTGCGCTCCGGCACGTATCGAGTCACGGTTCGAACGCTTCCGTCGCACGGCGCGAAGCCTCTTGGCGTGCGGGTCGTAATCGTCGGCCGACCGAATCCGCTTCACTCAAAGGTCGTGGCAGATCGAGCTTTAAATGCATGCGCGACCTCCGGCGAGGCGACCCAATCCTCGGCAGGCGCCTACGGCGCGGCGATCCCGAAAACGCCTCAGGGGCCGCGCGCCTCGAGCCAGAAGGCAAGCTTCCCCCGCATCCGCGGCGTGCTCGCCGAGCAGTTCCGGAGGTCCATCGATGCGGTCAAGGCTGTTCCACCGTTCCTCTTCTTCGCGCTTGCGCTTGCGATCGTCCTACTCGCACTCGCGGCGACGCCGCGCAAGACTTCACCGAGCGCACGTCTCGAAGTCCTGCTCGCCTATCGGCGCGGCCTCATCGCGATTGCCGGCACGACGATGTTCATCGGTGTCGTGATCACGTACGCGGTTTCGTGAGCCAACTCAGCATCGCGTAGCCCTCGGCCCAACTGCTGTATCCCTCCTCCGTTGAGATCGCCTCCACCGTCACCCCGTCGCCCAGTTCCTCGAGGAAGTCCAGGAGCGCCCGGATCTCGTCGAAGCGAGTCGTGGTGAACTCGCGGTCATGGTCCCCAGCGAACGCGTGAAGCAGTGCGACTCCGTCCAGTCCGAGCAGGTACGCCAACGGGTGCTGGTAGATGACCGGCGGCTCGATGGGGGAATCCGATTCCATAGAGGTCGCAGCGGCAGGAGCCGGCCACCTTTTCGCCGTTTTATCCGCGACGAACGCATCTGATCTGACGTGTAATTGCCTTATGGGGCGACTGACCACAGGCGCGGAGATGCGGGTAACGGGGCCGACCGAACGCGCGGCTGTCGTCTGCGTGAACGGCGGTCAGGCCGGCGCGGTGGCCGGAACCTGGAGCGCATCGATCGAGTGGCTCGTGCGACAACTCGCGCCTCGATTCCCAGAGCTCGGCTTCGCCGAGGTCAAGTACCGGATCAAGTCCTGGAACAGGTGGGACTGGTGCGTCGAAGACGCGCGTTCAGCCGTACGTGACGCAGGCGCGGCACGGACACTGCTCCTGGGCTTCTCCATGGGCGGCGGCGTCGCGATTCAGGCCGCCGACGAACCGACAGTCGAGACCGTCCTCGGGCTGGCCCCGTGGATTCCCGACCGGCTCTCGCTCGAGACATTGCGCGGTCGGCGGTTCACGGTGATCCACGGGATGCTCGATCGCCCGCTGCCGGGCATTCCTGGAGTGAGCCCAACAACCTCCCGCCGCGGCTATGAGCGGGCGCGGGCGCTTGGCGTCGACGGTGAGTACAGGCTGATCCCGCGCGCGTTCCACGGGATCGCACTTCGCGCGGGCGGCCGTGCGCTGCCGCTCCCGGGCGCAAGAGCGTGCGCGCTGCTCGTGGCTGGAGAGCTAGAGCGCTTTCACGCCCGTGCGGGCTGAGCCGTGCGGCGCCCCCCCAAAATGCTCAACCAGAGTCGAGGGCCAGCGACACGGCATCGTCGAATGGCATCGCGTAGCCCTCGGCCCAGACCGCGTCCCCCTCAGAGCCCAGCTTCTCGCGGGCGGGAGCGATGTAACGGTCGAGGAGCGCGTTCCAGAAAGGCACCGACAATGTGGAGCCGATCGAGTCCCAGAGAGCGGCACCTGCCGCGGCCAGGCGGACGCCGCGCGCCCAATCGCCCTTCCCCGCCGCCGACATGGCGACGCCCTGCACCTCGAAGCTCGTCTCCAGGAGATCTCCGAGCGGAAGCGCTGCCTGCAGGCTCGCCCTGTACAGGTCCTCGGCCTCGTCACAGTCGCCGCGGATCAGCGCGCAGTCGCCCAGGAAATGGTGGCCGAAGTGCTCCGCCCGCGGCTCGCCTCGCTTGCGGGCCAGCTCGAGCAGCTCCTTCGAGAGCGGCTCGGCGCGATCGACCTCGCCCTCGGCGACCAACACCTGGCAGACACCGCTGAGAGAACGCATCTCGCCGAGCCCGTCGCCGGAGCTGCGCCGGAGCTCGAGACTCTCTTCGAACGCGGCGAGCGAGGGCAAGTTCTCGCCGACGGCGAAGAGAGCCCAACCGAGCGTCTCGAGGGCGTATGCCAGCTCCGCGACTTCCCCGAGCTCGCGCCACAGGGCGATGCCTTCGTCGAGCCAGGCGGGGCCGCGGTCGGCATCGCCTTGCCAGCCCGCGATCCCCCCGGCGGCGGTGAGCGCCGTAGCCCGGACGCGATCCGCTCCGCGCGATCGGGCGAGCGCGTCGGTGAGTCGCCGTCTGCCTTCAGGAAGATGCGAGTGAGAGAGCCAGAACCACCCCAGGGCGCCGGCCAGCTCCAGCTCGGCCTCCGGGTCGTGGGCAGCGAGCCACTCGAGCGCGGCGCGGAGGTCGTCGTGGTCGGATTCGAGAAGCTCCGAGCATTCGGCTTCCGCGTCGACGCGCCTCGCATAGCAATCGGCGGCAAGCGAGCGAAATGCATTTGCATGGCGGCGGCGTAGCTCGTCGGCCTCGCCTGACGCCTCGAGCTTCTCGGCGGCGAGCTCCCGGATCGTCTCCAGCATCAGGAAGCGATCGTCGGCTATGGGCTTCAGCAGACTGAGGTCTACGAGCGCTGCCAGGGTGTCCAGGTCTGCGTCGCAGACCTCTTCGGCGGCTCCGAGAGGAAAGCTCCCGACGAAGACAGACAGACGGGCGAAGAGGCGTTTCGTCTCCTCATCGAGGAGGTCGTGGCTCCATTCGATGGTCGCGCGGAGGGTTCGTTGGCGTTCGGGGGCGTCGCGCGCGCCACCCGTGAGGACGGACAGGGCGCGATCGAGGCGCTCCAGGAGCGCCTCGGGGCTCATGAGCTTCGTGCGCGCAGCGGCGAGCTCGATGGCGAGCGGCAGGCCGTCCAGGCTGCGACAGATCGCCTCGATCGTCGGATCGGGCGCGAGATCTTTCCCGACCCCCCGGGCTCGTTCCAGGAACAGCGTCATCGCATCCTCCGGAGGCAGCGGCTCGAGCGGGTACTCCTGCTCCCCGGAAATCCGCAGCGGGGCTCGGCTCGTGACGATCACGCGCAGCCCGTTCGCCGAGGCGAGGAGCGATGCGAGGTCGGGCGCCGCCTCGAGCAGGTGCTCGAAGTTGTCGAGCAGCAGCAGCACCCGCTTTCCGCGCAGATAGCCGACAAGGTCGTCGCGGGCAGGCAGCATCCGCGCGATCTCCGGCAAGACGAGCCCGGGATCGGTCAGGCCGGCGAGAGGGACCCAGAACACTCCGTCGGAGACCGTGCCGACCAGCTCGGCCGCGACCTGAAGCGCGAGGCGCGTCTTACCGGTTCCTCCGGGGCCCGTGACCGTCACGAGGCGCGTCCCGTCCGTAAGGAGAGCCACGAGCTGCTCCAGCTCCTCCTCTCTACCGAGGAGCGGGCTCGCGGTGACGGGGAGATTCGTCGCATCGATCGTGCGGAGCGGAGGGAACTCGCCGGCCCCCAGTTGATAGAGGCGTTCGGGCGCGGTCAGGTCCTTCAGGCGATGCACTCCGAGATCGTGGAGCTCGGAGTCGCCGTCGACCAGGTCGCGCGTCGTCTGCGAGATCACGACCTGCCCCCCGTGGGCGGCGCCGGCGATACGCGCGGCCCTGTGGACGTCGATTCCCACATAGCCCTCGGCTACGAGGAGCGGCTCGCCGGTGTGAACGCCGATCCGTACCCGGAGCGGGCCGTCGGCCAGGCCCGCCTGCCCTTCGCCCGCAGCCTCGACGGCATCGCCCGCCCGCGTGAACGCGTAGAAGAACGCGTCTCCCTGCGTGTCCACCTCGACGCCACCGCGCTCGGCGAACGCGGAACGAAGGATCCGTCGATGTTCCGCGAGAACGTCCGCATAGCCGTCCCCGAGACGGTTCAGGAGCGAGGTCGACCCTTCGACGTCCGTGAAGAGCAAGGTGACGGTTCCGGAGGGGAGATCGCGCATCGGTCTGGGCTAAGGGAGGCGGTGCGCCTGGCAGAACGTCTCGCGCGCCTTGCCGGCGGGCGAGTAGGGCACACGTGAGGTCGCCGCTGCGATCAGGGCGGCACGCGTCGTCGCAGTACGCTCGATCGACTCCGCGGCCGCCGCGCGAGCCTCGGGGGTCTTCGCGCGGAGCAGCCGTTCGGCGTCGCGCATTGCCGTGTCCCGCCAACCTGTGAGGACCGCTCCGAGTGTTCCCGGGTTAGCGGAGAGGACGGGCAGCGCGAAGTTCGTCACCGTCGGGTCGAAGAGCCGAGCCTGCTCGCGGAGCATCGGCTGCGCAACCCGCTCGAGCAGCGCGTTCACCTGCTCGAACGAGCGGCGACCCGCCGGGCGCTTCAGTCCGACGGCGGCGACGGCGAACGGGAGATCACGGCTGATGTGCGCGTTCATCCCGAGCAGGAGGTCGCCGATCCCGGATGCGCGGCCGCGGCCGGCAGCCTGGAAGGCGATCTGCCACGCCAGCGGCACCGCTTCGGTTCGGCCGGCGCGCCATTCGTCGAAAGCCCGGAAGTAGAACGCGGCGAACGTCGAATCGAGGCGGGCGAGATACTTCTCGTCGGCGAAGCCCGCATCGCGCCCGACCGCCTCCGTCACGCGCAGGTACATGAGCGCGAACGCGGCGTCGTGATCGCAGGACGCCGCGAGCCGCCGGTAGCGGCGCGTCATCTCCGCTGCGACGAGCGGAACGCAGCCCGCTGCGCCCCGCTCGCACACCGCGGGCGGCTTCCAGTGCGTCACCGGCGCCACGGATCGCTGCCCGCCGCAGCCGAACGCAATGATTGCCAGCGCGATCGCTCCCGCCGACGCGAACGCCTTCACGGACGCCGCCGATCGGCGCGGCGCAGTGCCAGACCGGCACCGGCGAGCGTGACGACGGTCAGCCCGAGCAACGCGAGCATGCTCGTCCCCCACGCCGTCGCCGTGTGATCCCAGCGCGCCTCACCGCGATAGGCCTTCGCGAAGCCCTGAGCCGCCTTCGTTGGATCGGACAGCTCGAGGGTCGGCACCGTCCGGCTGAGACCGTTGAGGGGCTCGAGGTCGTTCAGCCCCGCGGTCGACGCCGCCGCCGAGAATCCCCATTGCGTGCCCGCGACGTACGAGAGCTGTTTGATGACCGGCTTCGACACCATCTCGGGCGAGATCCCGCCCATTCCGAGGATCACCTCGGCGACGATCAGCACCGGCAGGATGGTCATCGCGCGCTCGACCCGGCCGGACAACGCCGAGACGAGCAGGCCGAGGGCCATTGCCGCGAGGCCGGCAGCAGCCACCGCGGCCGCCAGCTCGAGCCAGGGCCAGCCGAGCGCGACCGCGTCGAACGGCCCGCCCTGCCGCGCGGCCGCGAGAGCGACCAGAACCAGAGCCTGGAGGACGACGACTGTTCCGAGCACCAACGCCTTCGAGCTGAGATACGCCGAGATCGAGATGCCCAGCGCGCGCTCCCGGCGGAAGATCGGCAGCTCCCGGACGATCTCGCGCACCGCATTCGAGGCGCCGAGCCAGGTCGCGGCCATCACGAGCGTGAGCAGCACGAGCCCGCCCCTCGCGGCGACCCGCAGAGCGCCGTCGGGAGGAGCGGACAGCTGGCCCGCAGGCAGTGCAACCAGCATGATCAGCCCGAGAGCGGGGGCCTGGAGCGCGAGCAGGGCGAGGTTGCGGCGGTCGCTTGCGAGCAGCTCAACGTTGCGCCGGGTCATCGTCTTGAACTGCCTCAGCCAGGGCCCGCGGCGCTCCGCAAGCGGCACCGGGCGCTCCTCCACGACCGGCGCCTCGCCGGTGTCGGCGCCGTAACGGTCGTGATCCGGGTGCTCGCGGAAGCGCGCGGCCCAGTCGACGTCGCGACCAGCGCTCAGCTCCTGGAACACCTGCTGCAAGTCGTCCCGCCCGAAGTACGTCGGCGCGAGCTGCGGCGGCCCGAAGTATGCGGGCTTGCCGCCCAGCGCGAGGACGAGCGTCCGGTCGCAAAGTCGAAGGCTCTGGACGCTGTGCGTCACGACGATCACCGTGCGCCCGCCGTCTGCGAGACCGCGCAGAAGCTCCATCAGCGTCCGCTCATAACCCGGATCTAGGCCCGTTGTCGGCTCGTCGAGGAAGAGGAGTGACGGCTTGGTCAGCAGAGCGAGCGCCACACTGATCCGCTTCCGCTGGCCGCCCGAGAGCTGGTCGACACGCAGGTCGCGCCAATCCGCCAGACCCAGCTCGAGCAGCACCTCGTCGACCCGCTGCGAGCGCTCGGCGGCGCTCACATCCGGCGGGAACGCGAGCTCAGCCGCGTATTCCAGCAGCGCCTCGGCGCGCAGCTCTCGGTGGAGGACGTCGTCCTGCGGGACGAAGCCGATCCGGGAGCGCAGCTCGTCGTAGTGGTCGTACAGGTCGAGCCCGTCGTAGAGGACGGTGCCGCTGGTCGCCGGGCGACGGCCGCTGAGGGCGTGAAGCAGCGTGGACTTCCCGCAGCCGGACGGTCCGACGATGCCGAGAAGCGCACGCTCGTGCAGGCTGATCCCGACGCCGTCGACGAGTACATGGCCGTCTAGGCGGACGGTCACGCCGCGCGCCTCGAAGCTGATCTCGCCGGTGTCGACGTACTCCTCGAGCGAGTCCCCGACGAGCCGGAACTGGGCGCGCCCGATGCCGACGACGTCGAGCTGCTCGAGCTGCGCCTTCTCGATTCGCACGCCGTTCACGAACGTGCCGTTGTGGCTGCCGAGGTCGACGAGCTCGTAACCCGAGACGGGATTCCCGCGCAGCTCGGCGTGCTTGCGCGAGACGAGCACGTCGTCGACGACGATGTCGTTCTCCGGCGCGCGTCCGATGTGGACGAGCCGCAGCGCCGCGTAGACGGCACTCAACCGGCCCGCGCCGCCGAACTCCGCGGGCGGAATTGGCGCAGCGACCGTCAGACCGCGGGCGCGCCCGGGATCCTCCGGCACCGCCACCCCCCGGTTGTACACCGGCGCACAAAGCGGGTCAAGCGCCGCCGGGCGTTAGTCGGATCGACGTGACCAATCCCCTGAACGGGTGATGGCCCGCGTTCTGCGATGCCGGAGAATCGATCACAGTCGTGACCGCCCTCGCTGCCGCCGAGATGCTCCCGATCAGCCCTGAGCTGATCCTCGTCTCGCCACCCGAGGTCGCTTCGCTCGCCCGTGAACAGCTACCGACTCTGCTGAGGCGGCCCGTACCGGCCGCTTCGCCCGCCGAGCGCAACGTCGCGCCGGGCAGGCTCGAGCTTGCGGGCGTCTACCTCTTCTGCCTGTTCGTCACCGTAGGCCCGCTCGTGTCGATGCTGCTGCTCACCCGCGGCGCTCCCCAGCCGGCGTAGCGTATTCTCGCCGGCTCGTAACCACCTGAGGAGCCACGGGGTAGCGGTTGGAGAAAGAGCTACCGGCGGCCGATGGTGAGATTCACTCGAGCGCCTCGCGCCAGCTTTGCGCCGCGACCAGGACGTTGGGCGATAACCCGTCCAACGTGCCTCGAGCGAGAACGCTTGACGCGTCCGACTGAGCATCCGGCGCTGCGGATCCGCGCTCGGGCCCTACTGAGCGTCATGTTGACCACTCTGGGCACCACGCATTGGGCCGGAGGTGGAGGTGGTGGTGGCGGCGGGGGTAGTGGCGGGGATGGTGGTGGCGGCGGCGGTGGAGGCGGTGGCGGTGGCGGTGGCGGTGGTGGAGGTGGAGGTGGAGGCGGTGGTGGAGGTGGTGGTGGAGGTGGCGGTGGTGGCGGACCCCCGGTGCCGCTGGTGTCCACGGCGTAGAGGAATGAGTACTGAGGATCGTCGGCCCCGAGGACGGCCGTGCCGAAGTAGGCCGTGGCGCTGTCGGCCGAGAATCGTGGCTGCGTCTCAAGGACCTGGTAGCCGCCGTTCTCATTGGGTAGGTCGACCTGCCAGGAGAGCGCTCCAGTCGAGGCGTTCCAACCGCGCACGGATCCGGGCTGCCCGAAGCCCGGCCGATTCCCGGCGACGACGATGCTGCCGTCGGGACTTACCGCTGGGTGGTCGATGATCGAGCCGTCGGAGAAGGTCCAACGCGACTGGCCGGCGGGTGTCACCGACTCGAGATACGAGAGGCTTCGCGAGAAGTAGACCGAGCCGTCCGGGCCTACGCTCGGAGGCGACATCCCGTTCGATGGCCAGGGTGAGTAGGTCCAGAGGACGTTCCCGCTACCCGAGTCGACGCGGCGCAGGCCCCACCCGTTCCCGCCGCCCATTGCCGTCAGATAGAGGCTTCCGTCCGAGCCGGTCGCCGGCTGGCGCTGCTGCTGCATGAACGGGTCGTCGCTGCCGCCCATCGTTGTCGCCCAATCCTGCGTCCCTCCCAGTGAGAGGCCGAACATCGTGCTCGGGCCTTGGGTGCGCTCGTCAAAGGCTGCGTAGAGGAGGCCCGAACCGAAAACGATCTCGACCCCGATTTGACCGTTCTCCGCGAACGTGGGGCTTCCTGAATTGCTCCAGAGGAGCTGCCCGGCCGGCGACAGCGCAAACGCGCCGAGCCCACCGTAGTCCGAGATTACGTAGATGTTGCCGTCAGGCCCTACCGTCGGTCCGGCGATTACGCCCTGGCCAACCGAGGGCTCGGTGAAGCTCCACCTGGTCGAGCCGTCCAGGGCAATCGCCGTGATCGTGTTCATGGATCCGACATAGACGGTTCCGTCTGCGCCGATCGAGAGCCCGTCAGAACCTGCGGAACGCACCCAACGGAGAGTGCCGTCGGCGGTCAGCGAGTACACGTTGCCAGTGGAGCTCGCGACGACGACTCCGCCGTCGGGGCCAACCACCGGCCGGTGCAACACGTATTGGCCGCTGACCTCGAAGCGCCATTTGACGAAACCCGCGGACGAGGGGGTCGCAGCGCCCGCGCCCGTAATCGCCAGTGAAGCGAGGGCAAAGCAGAGGAATGCGAACAGGCGTCTCATCTCGAAGACAGGATCGATCACCTGCCCTGCCGGAGCATCGGGGATGCCCGTCGACCCCGTGCGGGAAAGCACTTACCGGCTAGAAGCGGCCGCGCCCGGTGCCGCCGTGGCGCCTGCGCGCACGCTGATTCGGAGCGTCGGTCAGCAGCGTGGTCTCCTCAGCCTGCCGAACGCCTCCGTCCTTCGTCACGCGAAACGTGACTGCGAGCCCGGCGCAGCGACCCTTGGGCCGCACGCCTCCCGCAAAACCCGTGCCGGCGACGTACAGCCGCTCGCCGCCTTCGGTCGAGATGTAGCCGTGATCCTTCTCCTCGTTGAACCAGATCATGGTTCCGCGCGTCTCTTCTGCTGCCTGTCCTCGGTCGAGCACGAGCTCAGTTACGAGGTCTGTCATCGATGTCTCCCTCAGCCGGTGGTGCGGGCAAACCTGTCTCAGCCGGTGCTTCCGGCAAATCCGTGTCCGCGGGTGGGGACGCACCGTTTTCCGACAGTGGCCCGTAGAGCTCGATCTCTTCCGGCGGCGCATTTCGGGCGGCCGCAGCGGCGTGCTTCTTCGCCAGCTTCAACTCGCGCTTCTCCCTGACCGCCTGTTCTCGGTTCCGCTTCGCCATCGTTTGTTGTCGTTTGGAAGTCGACGCCATCAGTCCCTCTCCTTCGATCGATACTTGTCAGTTCGCGGCAGGACGGCCCACTGGGCAACTCCGTTCTGATCCAGGCCATCAGCCGCTTGCAATGCACCTCCCAACGAAGTCGGAGGGCGCGGCGCGCCACCGGATTCGCGTTAGACGTAGACACAGTCTAGCTGGTCGGGCAGGGTCCCATTTCGGGCTCCCGCCGCGTTTTGGCTGCAAATCGCGGGCCTGGTGCTACTGTGTGAACACGGATCGGCAATCGCGCCGTCCGGTGAGATGAGCTTCTCGTTCCTCCTTCGGGTGTTTCGAGGTAGGCAAGTCTCGAACCCATAAGGAGTCGAACTTCATGTCCAAGCAGTCTTTTCGCGAACTCGGCGTTTCGCAAGCCGTCGTCGCGGTCCTAGCCAGAAAATCGATCGAGCACCCGTTCCGGATCCAGGAGCTCGTCCTTCCCGACGCGCTCGCCGGGCTCGACGTCCTCGCGCGCTCCCCTACGGGGTCGGGCAAGACGCTCGCCTTCGCGTTGCCGATCGTCGAGCGCACGATGCCGAGCGATGCCTGTCCAACGGCGCTCGTGCTCGTTCCGACACGTGAGCTCGCGGCCCAGGTGACCGCCGAGCTCGAGCAGTTCGGAAAGCCCAAGGGGCTCTCCGTCGCGGCCGCCTACGGAGGCCTGCCTCTGCGGGCGCAGGCGAACCGCGCGAAAGGCGCCCAGATCCTCGTGGCCACCCCCGGTCGGCTCGAGGACCTCGCAGAGCGCCGACTCATCGATCTGTCGCGCGTCCAGACGTTCGTCCTCGACGAGGCCGACCGGATGCTCGACATGGGCTTCAAGCCCCAGGTCGACCGGATCGTCCGCCGCCTGCCGCAGAACCGGCAGACGATGTTCTTCTCGGCCACACTCGACGGCGAGGCCGGCGAGCTCGCCCGCGCCTACACCAACAGCCCGTCGCGCTTCGAGGCCGACCTGCTGCCCGAGGATCCCGGCGAGATCGAGCACCGCTTCGTGGCGGTGACCTCGGACTCGAAGGTCCAGATGCTCGTCGAGCACATCTCCACTTCGGAGTCCACGCTCGTCTTCGTCCGAACCAAGCGCGGCGCTGACCGGCTCGTCCAGAAGCTCGCTCGTCACGGCGTGCGAGCGGCGGCGATGCACGGGGACATGTCCCAGAAGGCCCGGCAACGGGCCCTGGCCGACTTCGAGCGGGGCAAGGTGGCGACGCTCGTCGCAACCGACGTCGCAGCCCGCGGCCTGGATCTGGACGACATCACGCACGTGGTCAATTTCGATCCGCCGGAAGAGGACAAGGGCTATGTGCACCGCACGGGCCGCACCGGCCGAGCGGGCCGAAGCGGCACCGCGATCACCTTCGTCCTGCCCGAGCAGCAGGCCGATACGAGCCGAGTCGCACGCAGACTCGGCCACAGCGACCAGTACGAGCAGTCCGGGCTGGAATCCGCCCGCGCGAAGCTGCTGTACACCAGCCGCCGCGGCCGCCGCTCGAAGTGGTAGGGGCTAGCTGACTCGAGCTCGGCTGAGAGCTACCAAGCTGACGAGCATCCACGTGGCCAGGTAGAGGAACGCCGCCCGCGGCGAGACGAGGGTCCAGAGGGCCCCGGCCGTCGCGGAGGCGGCGAGGTTGCCGAAGCTCTGAATCGCCGCCAGCACGCCGAAGGCGGAGCCGCGTAGCTCGACGGGCGCGAGCGCAGCGACGGCCGCCTGCTCCGCAGTCTCGACGAGGCCCTTGCCGGCCCCGGCCAGCAGGAAGAGGGCCGCGAGCAGGACGAGCGTCCCGCCGGTGAGCGCGAAGCCCGCGTACGCCACGAGGAACGAGGCAACTCCGAGCGAGAGTACGACGATGCTGCCTCTTCGGTCGTGCAGCCGGCCCGCCGGCAGGCTTGCGACCGCGGCGGCGAGGTTGTAGCCGGCGTAGAGCCCGAGCCCGAGCTTGACCGCCGCGCCGTGACCGTGACCCGGCGAGAGCTCGTCCGTTGCGCGCAGGATGAGGAGCGTCGCCGCCGCGTTTCCGACCTCGAAGGCCGTGATGCCGTACAGGAGGCGGCCGAGCGGGCCGGCGAGCACCGGCCGGACACGAATGCGGAGCGGCCGCCGCTCGTGCTCCTCGAGCTTCGGGGCGGCCCTGATCGCGAGGAGGATCGCGCCGGCGGCGAGGAGCCCGGGCACGACGGAGAGCAGAATCGCCGTCCGGATGCCCACGGCGGCGACGAGCCCGAGCGCCAGCAGCGGCCCACCGATCGCGCCCAGGTTGTCCATCGTGCGCTCGAGCCCGTACGCCCGCCCATAGGCGTCCGGCGGCGCAACGTCGGCGAGCAGCGCACTCCGCGCAGGCCCCCGCAGACCGCGAGCGACCCAGCCCGCGACCCGGAGGGCACCGACCTGCCAGACGGCTGTCGCCGTGCCGATGAGGGCGGTCAGGACCGCCGTTGCGGCGTACCCGCCGACCGCGGTGGCCCGACGGCGCTCAGGATCGTCCGCGAGCGCGCCTCCGGCCAGTTTCGCGACGCCCGCTAGACCGTCGGCCACCCCCTCGATGACGCCGAGCGCCGCTGCCGGCGCCCGCAGAGTGGACGTGAGGAACGACGGCAAAAGCGAGGTCGGGACCTCGTAGCCGAGATCTGCGAAGAAGCTGGCGCCTCCGATCGCGACGACACCACGGTTGAGCCAGCCTGGCCGGGCGATGACCCCGGCCTAACGCCGGCCGACGACCAGATTCACCTTCGTGGCCCGCGGCAGCCGCGAGCCCGCCTTCGGGCTCTGCGACAGCACCTTCCCCACCTTGCGCGACCGGACGCGGCGAACGCGGCCGACACGGCAGTTGGCGCGTCCGATCCGCTGACGGGCGACGGCGAGCCGAAGGCCGATGACCCGCGGAACGACGCATCGCACGGCGGGCGGAGACGGCGGCGTCCCAGCCGGGTCGTGGAAGAACACGTCCGTGAAGCCGTTGGTGTCTCCGACCACGAGATTCGATGCGTCGGACTCGAACACGACGTACCGCCCGTCGGCGCTGAGCGCGGGCCGGAGGCTGTCGCCGTTCGCCTCGCGGCCGCCACCGACGACGCTGACGCGCTTCGTCGCGCCGCTGCGCCGGTCGTGCAGCATCACGTCGGCGGCTCCGTTCGTGTCACCCGGGACGAGGTTGGCGGCCTCCGAGTAGAACACGACTAAGCGGCCGTCGGCGCTGATCGACGGCCGTACGCTGTCCCCGTTCGCCAGCGCTCCCGAGTCGTCGACGCTCACGAGGGTCAGGATGTCTGTCAGCCGGTCTTTGACGAAGACGTCGAAGGCGTCGTTCGTATCGCCCCAGGCGAGATTCGACGCATTGGAGTCGAAAGCGACGAAGCGTCCGTCGGCGCTGATCGCCGGCCTGAGGTTGTCGAAGTCCGCCTCGAAGCCGCCCAGGAACTCGCTCGCGCGCGTCGTCGTTCCCGCCTGGAGGTCGCGAACGAACACGTCGGAGCTCTCGTTCAGGTCCATCGGGACGAGGTTGTTGGCGAACGACGTGAACGCGACGAAGCGCCCGTCGGCGCTGAGCGCGGGCGTGAACGTGTCGACGTTTGCCTGCACGCCCGCGCTGTCCACGCTCGCCCTCGTCGTCGTAGCCGTCTGGCGGTCGAAGACGAAGACGTCGCGGATCGCGTTCGTGTCGTCGGGGACGAGGTTCGACGCGTCCGACACGAAAGCCACGTAGCGGCCGTCGGCGCTGATCGAAGGCCCGTAGTTCCCGCCGTTCGCCTCAGCGCCCCCTAGAGCGACGCTCACGCGCGTTGTCATCGGGGTCTGACGGTCGCGAACGAAGATGTCGTTCGCCCCGTTCGCGTCGCCCGCGACGAGGTTCGAGGCGGCTGAGGAGAAGGCGACGAAGCGTCCGTCGCCGCTGATCGACGGCGCAAAGCTGTCGGCGTTGCCCTCGACGCCGGAGCTGTCGACGCTCATTCGGGTCGTCTCGCCCGTCAGGTGGTCGTGGAGGAATACGTCGCGCGAAGAGTTCGAGTCTCCGATGACGAGATTGGATGCGTCGGAGTAGAAGGCGGAGTAGCGACCGTCGGCGTTGATCGTGGGAACGAAGCTGCGCCCGTTCGCCTCGACGCCGCCGGTGGCCACGCTCGCGCGGACAGTCGCGCCCGGCCCCGCGCTCGCGGCAGGTAGAAGCAGGAGGGCGCAAGCGATGCATGCGGCAGGAAGTGCAAAAGCTCTCAGTCGCCCGACCATGCCGTCTTTTTACCGCCTGTGTCAGCAAAAGCCTAGAAGGAACCACTCGCACCGCGGCACGTTTAGGGTCTCCTCGAAGATGGCCCCTCCGCCGCTCCTCAACCGCGTCGCCGCAGAGGCATGCGCAACGTTCGCTCTGGTCTTTGCAGGCTGCGGCGCGATCATCGCCGATGCCCGCTACGACGGCGCGCTCGGTGTCGTCGGCGTCGCCATCGTCTTCGGCCTCGCGATCATGACGATGGTCTACGCCACAGGCCATCTGTCCGGTGCGCACATCAACCCCGCGGTGACCATCGCGTTCACCGTAAGCCGACACTTTCCCCTACGCGATGCGCTGGCCTACATTCCGGCTCAGCTCGCGGGCGCGAGCGCAGCCGCGGGCGTCTTGTACGCGGCTTGGACCGACAAGCCGGCCCACCTCGGGGCGACAGTTCCCACCGTCGGGGCCGGTCAGGCCCTCCTCTACGAGGTCGTGCTGACGGCCCTACTCATGTTCGTCATCATGGCCGTCGCGACCGATACGCGCGCCGTGGGCGCGTCAGCCGCAATCGCGATCGGCGGCGTCATCGGAATGGACGCGCTGTTCGGCGGTCCGGTGACAGGCGCTTCGATGAACCCTGCGCGCTCGTTCGGCCCGGCGCTCGTCTCCGGAGAGTGGCACGACTTCTGGGTGTACGTCGTAGGCCCGCCCCTGGGCGCGATCGCCGGCGCACTTGCCTACCAGTTCGTCCGCGGCGGTCCAGAAGGGCCCGAACCCGTTCGCGAATCCTTGACGTCAGCCGGACGCCGCCTGCCGTAGGGCCGGCGTGCAGCTCGAGCGGCCGCGCTTCTCCAGGTACTGCTGGTGGTAGTCCTCGGCGACGTAGAAGTTCCCGGAGGGCTCGACCTGGGTGACGACTGGCTGTGCCTGGCGCGTCTGCTCCTGCGCCTTCGAGCGGGCAGCGGCCTCCTCCTGCTCTGCGTCGTGCGTGAAGATGACCGAGCGGTACTGGTCGCCGACGTCCCAGCCCTGGCGATTGAGCTGCGTGGGGTCGTGCTTGGCCCAGAAGACCTGGAGCAGGTCGTCATAGGAGATCCGCTCCGAGTCGTAGGTGACCTGGACGACCTCGGCATGACCGGTCGAGTGCGAGCAGACGTCCTCGTAGGTCGGGTTGTCGAGGGTTCCGCCTTCGTAACCGACCTCGGTCTTGGTCACGCCGTCGAGCTGCCTGAAAGCAGCCTCGACGCCCCAGAAACAGCCTGCTCCGAACGTTGCCTTGTTCTCCACTACTCCTCCTCGAGTTTCAGTGCCGCAGAGTTGATGCAGTAGCGCTGCCCGGTCGGACGCGGCCCGTCCGGGAAGACATGGCCGAGATGGCCACCGCAGTTCGAGCACATGACCTCGGTGCGAACCATCCCGAAGGTCGAGTCGCTCTCCTCCTCGATCGCGTCCTCGCTCGCCGGCGCGTAGAAGGCCGGCCAGCCGCAACCCGAGTCGTACTTCGTGTCGGCGACGAAGAGCTCCGCTCCGCAACCGGCGCACTGGTAGGTGCCCGGCTCGAAGACGTGGTCGTACTCACCTGTGAACGGGCGCTCCGTGCCCTTCTCCCGAAGCACGTGGTAGGCCTCGGGCGTCAGCTCGGCGCGCCATTCCTGCTCTGTCTTCTGAATCTTTGGCATCACGGAACAGTCTGCCTGACACACACTTCGTTACAGAAAAAAGAGGCGGCCCGGGGGCCGCCTCTTTCGTTACCGAGCGGAGTCGCCGCTCAGCTTGTCGCTGGTACTGAGGATCGCGCCACTGCTTCGGTGGCGACTGCTTCTCTCCGTCCCAGCGCGCCTCCCAGTGTGAGGATCAAGAATCCGATCCCCGTCAAGAGGAGGGCGATGCCCATGACGATTCCGAACACGCCGACTCGCTCGCCCAGGTACGCCATGTTGAGCGCTGTCGTGAGTGCGGTCTCGGTCACCCAGAGGTTGCGCTTCCCGTTTTCGACCGGCTGCCCCGTCGTCGGATCCTTGGCGGCTTTCGCCTCATCCGAAGTCGAGTTGCCCTTGGCGTCGAGGAAACGTCCCATCTGGGCGTACGTCTCTCCGTCCGTTGCCTTGAGCGCGTGCGTTCGCATCATCCCGGCGAATGCGTGAGCCTGGGAGCCGGTCGAGACCTGCTTGCCCGAGAGGCCCGCAGGGACGGCCGGATCCTCGGCGCGATCGCCGAAGAAGATCTGCTCTTGCTTCAAGTTGTCCCGAACGGTAGTGATCCCCCAGGCGCCGATTCCGATGGATCCAGCTCCGAAGGCAATGAGAACTACGCTGGCGGCAATACCGCCGTACTGGAAAATCTTGCGCATTTTGCGACTCCCTTTCTCGTAAACATTCATCGCTAGGAGTCTCGCCATCCGTCGTCCCCACGCCATCGGTGCCCGACCGAGGAATTGCTGCGGATTTGCCGCAAACTTCCCTAGTCCGGGCGGGTGAACATCACGAGCAGGCTCAGGCCTTCGTAACCCGTGAACCTGTGATCGGCGCCGGCGGGGACGAATGCGGCCTGCCCTTCGGTCATAGCCGTCTCCTCACCCTCGACTGTCAGCACACCGCGCCCTTCGAGCACGACATAGAGCTCGTCGTCCTCGTGCGGCTGCTGATGGTCCGGCTCGGGCGCAACGAGGACGTAGACCCCCACTTCGAGCCCAGGCGAACGGTGCACGACCTCGTAGCCTCCCTTCCCGGCCGAGAGACGCCGCCGAACCGCATCCACTTCGATCGCCCGCACGAAAGCGAGCCTAGCCCACTGGAGGAGCGAAAACGTCGCCACCCTCGCTGTCGCCGGGGCCAGGGGTAGGTGCGAACGAGACCTGCTCGGAAGGATGAGTCCTGATCCAGGAGTAGACGTCCTCGGCCAGGCGCGGTGGGCCCGCGACGAGGTCGCTCCAACCCTTGAGCGCCTCCCAGAGGGTCTCATCGGACGCGAGGCGCTCGACTGCACCGGGCGTATCCGCCTCGAAGACGAACACAGCCTCCTGGTCGGTGAGAAAAACGTGGTGTCGTTCGAGGCCCGCGGCCGCGGGATCGAACGGAGGCCCCTTCCCGAGCAGGGACCGCGCACGGTCTCGCGCGCCCTGCTGGAGCGGAACGACGACAACCAACCGGCTCAAATTGGGCCTTTCTCCCGTGCGTCGAAGGGCGGTCAGGTTCTCCGCGAGCTCCGAGATGATGCCCGGTTGCGCCACGCCGGCGATCTTGAGGGCTCCCGCTGCCCCGTGGTCGACCACGAGGGTTTGCCTACCGGAGAGGCGCTCGCTCGGTATCCGCGCCACCTGCGCGCTCGTCACGTCGTAGTACGCGACGTCCTGCCTCTGCGGCCCGTTGCAGTCAGAGCCTTCGAGCACGAGCGCGTCCGACCGAAGCTCGAGCTTGCCGTGTAGCACCGGCCCGACTCCTTCCTGCCATGTCACCGCGTAGCTCGCCTTCATATGCACAGACTCGGCGGAGGAACACCGTCGCGCATCGGGTGCACGCCGAGACGAGGCTGCGGGTAAACCGCAGTTCCCCCTTGACGAGATCGACTGGGTATGCGAAGGTGAGCGAGTCAAGTCCTGTGGGCCCTCGGGTCTGCGGGACTTGGCGTTTCTGGGGTCGGATGGGCGCGCTAGGCGTGCTCGTCTTCGAGCAGCCCGCTATCGATCGCGTAGCGAACGAGCTCCGCGCGAGTGGTGAGCCTGAGCTTCTGCATGACGTGCGCTCGGTGCGTCTCCACGGTCCTCACCGAGAGAAAGAGCGTGCCGGCAATCTCCTGGTTCGTGTGGCCGAGTGCCAGCAACCTGAGAACCTCACGCTCGCGGTCCGAGAGCGGATCGGCCTCGACTCGAGCCCGTTCCTCGGCGTCTGCGGCAACGAGCCTCGCCCCTAGCGCCGGATGGACGTACCGGCCTCCGCCTGCGACCTCGCGCACGGCGGCGACGACCTCGGTGTCGGCGGCTTCCTTGAGGACGTAGCCGCTCGCACCCGCGGCAAACGCCTCGCGCACATACAGGGGGTCGTCCTGCATCGAGAGGATGAGCACCTTTGCCTCGGGAACCTCCTGCAGTACCGCGGGCGTCGCCTCGATGCCCGTCCCGCCGGGCATGACGACGTCCATCAGCACGACGTCCGGCTTCTGCTCTCGCGCCTCGAAGACGGCCGTTCGCATGTCGCCGGCCTCACCGACGACCTCGAGGTCGTCCTCGGCCTCGAGCACACGGCGGAGCCCCGAGCGCACAACGGCGTGGTCGTCCACGATGAGAACGCGGATCGTCACGGGACCGGCACCTCCGCGACGAGGGTCGTGCCCCCGCCGGGCGAGGACTCGACCGTAAGCGTCCCGTCGAGCAGGGAGAGCCGCTCTTTCATCCCGAGAATCCCGAGCCGGCCCGAGCGCGGGTCGTCCACGGCAAACCCACGGCCGTTGTCCTCGAACACGGCCGAAACTGTGTTGTCCCTCCGCGAGAGGACGATGCTCACACGGCTTGCGTGGGCGTGCTTCACGACGTTCGTCAGAGCCTCCTGGATGATGCGGTAGAGGGCCGTCTCGATCTCGGACGGTAGACGCGCCGGCCCGAGCCGCGGCTCCATGATCACCTCGAGGCCGGTCTGCTCCTGGAAGGTCTCCGCAAGACGCTCGAGCGCCGGGACGAGCCCGAAGTCGTCGAGCGCCCTCGGGCGAAGCTCGACTGCGAGCCGGCGAACGTCCTGCAGCGTGGTCACGACGAGCTCCCGCAGCCGCGCGGTCGCCGAGCTCACGTCGTAGGCGCTCCCGGCGTCCTCGAGCTCCTTCAATCCGAGCAAGATCGAGGTCAGGGCCTGCCCGGTCTCGTCGTGCAACTCCCTCGCCAACCGTTTTCGCTCGAGCTCCTGAGCGCCGACCACGCTACGAAGAGCGTCGCGCGCCACGCGTTCCGAGAGATTGACCGCGACTGCGACCCTGGCCGAGAAGGTCTCGGCCAGCCGCAGATCTTCGTCGGTGAAGCGCGGATCGCTGCCTTCCCGGTCGTGGGCCGAGAGCACTCCGATCGGCCGGCCTCGAAGCAGCAGCGGCACGAACAGGCCCGTCCTCGCGGCCATCAGGCGCCCGGCCTCCTGGTCGACCTCGAGGTCCTCGATCATCGAGTCGACTCGCTCGCTCCGGCCGCGATCGAGCACGCGGCCGGACTTCGACCCGTCGCGGCCGAGCGCTGTTCCGACGAGCTTCTCCGAGCCTTCGCCCGCCACTGTGCGGATCACGAGGTCGCCCCCGGGCGCCGGCATTGCGATTACGACGAGACGCGCCTTGACCAGCTCGCGCAGCCGTGTGGCGACGAGCTCGAGCAGCTTGGGCAGCTCGGCCTCGGAGATGAGAGCGTCCACGATCTCGTTCAGGGACTCCAGCTGATTCAGCCAGCGCGTCGCCGATTCGTGCAGCCGGGCGTTCTCCACCGCGACCGCCGCCTGCGCCGCCAGCATCTGCACCAGCTCCTCGTCTTCCTCGGTGAAGGGGCCTCCGCCGTCCTTCTCCGTCAAATAGAGGTTCCCGTACGCGACGCCGCGCAGGAGGACGGGCACTCCGAGGAAGGTCTTCATCGGGGGGTGATGGGGTGGAAACCCGACCGAGCTCGGATCTGCCGCCAGGTCGTCGAGGCGAACCGGCCGCGCCTCCTGAATCAGCAAGCCGAGGATCCCGCGTCCGACCGGAAGTTGCCCGATCGCGGTCTGCGTCTCGAGGTCCATGCCCGTCACGACGAAGCGCTCGAGGCCCTGGCCGCTGCGGTCGATGACGCCGAGCGCCGCGTATCGCGCGCCGGTCAGCTCGGCGGCCGCTTTGACGATTTTCTCGAGGACGCCATCCAGCGAGAGCTCGCCTGCAAGCGCGATTCCGATGTCGATCAGGGCCCGGAGCCGATCACGCTTCTCGGGCACGCCGGGATTATCGTTCAGGAGGCGCAGACGTCGACCATGTCGACTCGTTGGGGCATTGCCTGCTCTGCCGCGGCCTTCACGCCTTCGCCGAAGGTCGGGAACACGTGGTGCATCTGCGCCAGGTCGTCCACGGTCGCATCGAGGCGCAGCGCCAGCGAGAAGCCCTGCACGACGTCACTGCCGTTCGGGGCGACGACGTGCAGCCCGAGCAGGCGGCGCGAGCCGGGGTCGTAGAGGACCTTGTACAGCCCGAGCTTCTGGTCCTTGTACGAGGAGCGCTGGACGTACTTGATGTCGTGGACGGCCGTCTCGTGGTCGATTCCCCGGTCCCGGGCCTCCTGCTCGGTCAGGCCGACCCCGGCCAGCTCGGGCTCCGTGAAGATCGCGGTCGGCAGGACCGAGTAGTCGGCTGCCGGAGCGTCGTCTCCGAACATGTCGTCGATTGCGATTCGCGCCTGGTACTGGGCGATCGGCGTGAACTGGTGTCGGCCAGTCACGTCACCGGCGGCCCAGATCCCTTCGACCGAGGTGCGCATGTGCTCGTCGACGACGATCCCCATGCGGTCCCGCTCGATGCCGACCTCCTCCAGTCGGAGGGCTTCGACGTTCGGCACCCTGCCCGAGGCGAGCAGCACATGGCTCACGCGCAGCTCGCGGGACTCGCCTCCGTCTTTGGGGGCGATCGTCGTCACGATCTCCCCGTCGTCGCGCCGGACGGCCTGCACGCGCGAGGAGAGGACGATCTCGATCCCGTCCTCCTCGAGCGCGGCCTGGAGGACGTCGGCAGCCTGCTCGTCCGAACGGGGCGAGATGCGATCCGGAGACTGGACGATCGTCACTCGGGAGCCGAACCGGGCGAAGATCTGCGCGAACTCGAGACCGACGGGCCCGGCGCCCACGACGAGCATCGACTCGGGAAGCTCGGTCAGCTCGAGCGCAGAGACATGGTCGATCCAATCGATCTCGTCGATCCCCTCGATCGGCGGGACGGCCGTACGCGAGCCGCTCGCGATCAGGATGCGCTCGGCCGTCAGCTCGTCCGCACCCACCCTGACCGTCTGCGCGTCGACGAGCGTCGCCTCGCCCTCGTAGGTGTCGAAGCCGTTGCCGTTCAGGTCCTCGACCCATTTCGGCTGCGGCTTCTTGAGCGAGTCCTTCCGTTCCTTGACCCGGGCCATGTCGACCGTCGCCGGGCCGACGTCGATCCCGAGCTTCCCGGCGAGCCTGTTGATGTCGTGGACGAGCTCCGCGACGACGAGGTAGGCCTTCGTCGGCTTGCACGCAACGTTCGGGCAGCTTCCTCCCCAGCGGGTGCTCTCGACGAGCGCGGCCTTCCCGCCGTAGATCGAGGCCGCTTTGGCCGCAGCGTCGCGAGCCGCGGATCCGGAGCCGAGGACGATCAGGTCGAAGTGCTTCTCCATGCGCGGCTCACCTCTCTCTTTCTTCCAGTGCCTCGCGGTCAGTCTGTCTCAGGCAGCACTCGTTACAGTCGCAGGCGTGGAGCATGCCCTCCCCGCCGACGAGATGCAGCTCGTGGAAGCGCTTCGCGCCGGCGACGAGCGCGTCTTCGAGCAGCTCGTCCGCATGTACCAGGGGACGCTCCTGCGCGTGGCGCAGATGTACGTCTCGAGCCGGTCGGTGGCCGAGGAGGTCGTGCAGGAGACGTGGCTTGCCGTGCTGAACGGCATCGACCGCTTCGAGGGCCGCTCCTCGCTCAAGACCTGGATCTTTCACATCCTCGCCAACCGGGCGAAGACCCGCGCCCAGCGGGAGGGCCGGACGATTCCCTTCTCGTCGCTCGGCGACTCGGAGCCGGCGGTGCAGCCGGATCGCTTCGCCGGTGGCCACTGGGCGGCCTTTCCCGACGACTGGCCGGAGGAGCGGCTGCTCGGCGACGAGACCATGCGCGTGATCGAGCGCGCGATCGAGGGCTTGCCGCCGACGCAGCAGGCCGTGATCACGCTGCGAGACGTTCAAGGGTGGACCGCGGAGGACGTTCGTAACGCACTGGAGCTTTCCGAGACCAATCAGAGAGTGCTCCTGCATCGCGCCCGCTCGAAGGTGAGGCGCTCGCTCGAGGAGTACCTCGTGGAGGACGCGTGACCGAAACTGCAATGGAGATCAGCTGCCAGGAGCTCGTAGAGCTCGTCACCGACTACCTCGAGGGCGCGCTCGCGCCGGAGGACCAGGACCGGTTCGACTCCCACATCGCAGCCTGTGACGGCTGCCGCCGGTACCTCGAGCAGATCAGGGTCACGGTCACGCTCTCGGGGCGGCTGAGCCCCGAGCAACTCGATCCTGCAGCCCAGGCGGCCCTTCTCCAGGCTTTCCGCAACTGGAAGGGTGAGCGTAAGTAGGAGGTTCTCCCGGCATCTATTGAGCGAGCCGGGTGACCTCAGGCTCTGCCGGTGAGCGCAAGTGCGGCCTTGCAGCTACCGGCTCCAGCCGCGGTGTTCGCCCGGCTCGTAACATTTCCGAGATGCGCTATGCCGCTGTTGTGCTCTCGGCGTTCCTCGTCCCGGCCCTCGCCGCCGGCGCTAGCGAGAAATGGAAGCGCGGTTCACCACTCCCGCTCGCGCGAGGTGAAGTGGCCGCCGCGCTCGCCGACTTCGAGATCTACATCGTCGGCGGCTTTACAGCGAACGGCGAGAACTCGCCTCGTGTGGACGCCTACTCGCCGGCGGACAACACCTGGCGCCAGATTCCGGATCTGCCGCTTCCAGTCGATCACACGATGGCGGCAGCCCACAAGGGAACCCTCTACGTCGCTGGCGGCTACGGGCCGGGCCGTTCCCGCCTCACGACGCTGTTCTCGTTCTTGGACGGATCCTGGACGCGATTGCCGCCGATGCCCGAGCAGCGCGCGGCAGGCGGGGCCGCAGTCGTCGATGGCAAGCTCTACATAGTCGGCGGCACGACGTCTTCCACGATTGATCAGCCGACCAAGCTGGGGACGGCGATGCTCGTCTACGACATCGCCCGCCGCCTCTGGTCGACCCTGCGCGGGCCGACTCCTCGCGAGCATCTGGCCGTGACGGCGCTCCGCAACCGCATCTACGCCATTGCCGGCCGAAAGGCAGGCGCCGATACGAACCTCGATCTCGTCGAGGTCTACACACCCGGACGGGGATGGAAGAGGCTTCCGCGAGTTCCCGGGAAGCGGGGTGGTACCGGAGCTGCGGGCGTCGGCCAATGGATCGTCGCCGTGGGCGGCGAGACCACCTCGAAGACGATCGGCTCGGCGTACCGCTACAACGTCAGGCGGCGCCGGTGGAGCCGCCTGCCGAACCTGCCGACGGCCCGGCACGGGCTGGGCGTGGTCGCATCGGGCAATCGGGTGTATGTGATCGGCGGCGGAAAAACTCCGGGCCTCGCAGTCAGCTCGACGAACGAGTATCTGACTGTTCGATAGGCAAGCCGCTCGTCACCATGCGACGCCCATCAGACTGGTAGACGACATCCACGCTGTCGTTTTGCCGGTAGGTGCCGGCAGCCCCGAGGAAAAGCGAGAACCAGCGCCAGAACCCGAGCTTCCCTTCGCGGGCGAGCGGCCGCTCGAAGACGAGCGTCCTCCCGACGATCTGGAAGTCGCGGCCGGCCTGCTGGGGCACCCCGTTCAGGAAGACCTCATACGGCTCGGTGACCTCAGAAGGAATGGTCACTCGGGAGTGTTCAGGCATGCCACACAAGGATCAAAGTAGCCGCTCCCAAGTTGCCCTCATAGAATGCCTGCGCCTGTGCGCCGGAAGCTTCCTCTTGCTTGCCTAAGCCTCCTGGCACTCGCCTTGGGGCTCGCAGGCACGGCTCTCGCGGGCAACGGCGGAATCGCCCCGCCCGCCGAGTCGCCGCAGGCCGGCCGGATCCAGGATCTCCACTGGCTCCTGCTCGGGATCACGGGAGCGATCTTCGTCATCGTCGAGGGCACGCTGATCGCCTTCGTCATCCGGTTCCGCAACGCCGGGCGCGCACGCGACCTCGAGGGCCCGCAGATTCGCGGCCACACGCGGCTCGAGCTGATCTGGACGGCCATCCCCGTCCTCATCCTCGCCGTGATCGTCGGGGTCGTCTTCTACAAGCTGCCGGGGATCAAGGACCTCCCCGACGCA
Organism: Actinomycetota bacterium; assembly: GCA_038040395.1. Lineage (GTDB taxonomy): Bacteria > Actinomycetota > Thermoleophilia > Gaiellales > Gaiellaceae > VAXT01. Next base: position 110,121 of record JBBPIJ010000003.1, on the reverse strand, counting down.
AGCGCGTCGAATCCCAAGATGACGGTGCACGTCGAGGGCAGGCAGTTCTACTGGCGCTACACGTACCCGAACGGCGCGGTCGCCGTGAACGAGCTGCGGCTGCCCGCGGGCCGGCCGGTCGACCTCGTGATCACTGCACCGGCGAACGACGTCATCCACAGCTGGTGGATCCCCTCCCTCGCCGGGAAGATGGACGCGATCCCGGGCAAGGTGAACCACCTCCGGTTCGAGACCCCCACGAAGATCGGGATCTTCAAGGGGCAGTGCGCGGAGTTCTGCGGCGTCCAGCACGCGCTCATGCTCGCCAGCGTGCAGGTGGTCGCGCCGGGAGACTTCGACGCGTGGGTCTCGGACCAGCTCGTGACCGGCTCCGGTCTGGGTAAGCAGACCTACGAGGGGGCTTGCAGCCCGTGCCACGGCCTGAACGGCGAGGGCCTCATCGGCCCGCCGCTGAAGGGCAACGCGACGCTTGCGGATCGCAGGCAGCTCATCGAGCTGCTGGAGAACGGCAAGAACGAGATGCCGCCGGTCGGCCGCGGTTGGAACCGCGGTCAGATCGACCGGCTCGTCACGTACGTCCAGAAGGAGTTCGCGAGTGGCGGTTAACGCCCCGACTGCCCCGGTCTACCCGGCGCCCTGGTACCGCGGCCGCGTGGCGAGCTGGATCACGACCGTCGACCACAAGCGGATCGGGATCCTCTACCTCGTCACCTGCCTCGTCTTCTTCGGAGCGGGCGGGATCCTCGCGCTCCTCATGCGCGCACAGCTGGCGCAGGCAAACGAGGACTTCCTCACGCGCGACTCCTACAACGCGGCATTCACGCTGCACGGCGTGACGATGGTCTTCCTCGTCGTCGTCCCGATCCTCGCGGGGTTCGGGAACTTCCTCGTCCCGCTGATGATCGGCGCGCGCGACGTCGCCTTCCCGCGCCTGAACGCGCTCTCGTACTGGCTCTTCCTCTTCGGCGGGCTGACGCTCTTCTCGAGCTTCTTCGCCTCAGGCGGCGCGCCGAAGACCGGCTGGACGATCTACCCGCCGCTCTCGGAGCGGCTCGGCGGCGACGGGGTCGACATCCTGATCCTCGCGCTGCACATCCTCTCGATCTCCTCACTCCTCGGAGCGATCAACTTCATCGTCACGATCCACCGGTTGCGCGCACCCGGGATGACCTGGATGCGCGTGCCGTTGTTCGTCTGGTCGATCGAGGTCTACGCGGCGCTGCTGATCGCGGTGCTGCCCGCGCTGTCTGCGGGGCTGACCCTCTTGCTCCTCGACCGCCAAGCGGGCACGCACTTCTTCGACCCGGCGGGCGGCGGAAACGCTGTGCTGTTCCAGCACGTCTTCTGGTTCTTCGGGCACCCGGAGGTCTACGTGATGATCCTGCCGGTGATGGGGATCATCTCGGAGATCATCCCCGTCTTCTCGCGCAAGCCCATCTTCGGCTACACGGCGATCGTCTTCTCGACGGTCGCGATCGGGTTCTACTCGATGCTGGTCTGGGCGCACCACATGTTCACGGTGGGCCTCGCGACGCCCCTCCTGGGCTTCTTCATGATCTCGTCCATGATCATCGCCGTCCCGACGGGCGTGAAGATCCTCAACTGGATCGCGACGACCTGGCGCGGCAACCTGATCTTCCAGACTCCGATGCTCTTCGCGCTCGGCTTTATCGCGCTGTTCACGATCGGCGGCCTGTCGGGCATCTTCCTCGCGACGTTCCCCTTCGACTGGCAGGCGCAGGACTCGTACTTCGTCGTCGCCCACCTGCACTACGTGCTCTTCGGCGGCTCGATGTTCGGGATCTTCGCGGGGCTCTACTACTGGTGGCCGAAGATCTTCGGGCGCCTGCTCGACGAGCGGCTCGGGAAGTGGCATTTCTGGCTGACGTTCATCGGGTTCAACCTCGCGTTCTTCCCGCAGCACATGCTCGGGCTGATGGGGATGCCGCGGCGGATCTACACGTACGGCGACCACTCGTGGGAGACCTACAACCTGATCTCGACGATCGGCGCCTTCGTGATGGCCGCCGGGATGCTCGTCTTCGTCGCCAACATCATCTGGACGAGGAGGCGGGCGGGAGTTCGGGCCGGCAACGACCCGTGGCTCGGTGACACGCTCGAGTGGTACACGACCTCGCCGCCTCCCCCACAGAATTTCGACAGAGTTCCGTACGTGACGAGCGCGAGGCCTTTGCGCGACCTGCGCCAGCGGATCTGGGAGCGGCGGGCATGAGGCCCGGACCCTGGTTTCGACTGACGGCGCTCGGTGGAGCGACCGGCACGCTGCTCGCGGTCGTCTCGGGGTCGGCCGAGCTCGGTGCCGGCCACCGCGTGCTCGCAGCGCTCGCGCTGCCGCCGCTCGCCGCGGTCGTGGCTGCGGCATGGGTCAGCTACCGGCGTCTGCTCGCTCCGGCCGTCTCGGCCCTCGTCCTCTTCGGCCTGGCCGCAGCGGTCACCGCCCCGGGTCTCCACCTGAGCCTGGCGGCCCTGGCCTTTACGGCCGCGCTCGTAACCGCAGCCCAGTCGTGGCGCGGAGCGCCTCAGACTTTGCAACAGACTGTTGCTAAGTCTCGGAGGGAGTCCGTTCGGGACTACGTGACGCTTACGAAGCCGCGGATCATGACGCTGCTTCTGCTGACGGGCTTCTGCGGGATGGTGATCGGGGCCCGGGGCCTCCCGCCCGCCTGGCTCGCTCTGGCTGCCATGACCGGGCTCGCGCTCGCGTGCGGCGGAGCGAGCGCGCTCAACCACGTGCTGGACGCCGACATCGACCGGCTGATGGGGAAGCGCACACGCTCCCGCCCCGTGGCCGCCGGACGAGTTTCGGCGCCGTATGCGCTCGAGTTCGGGCTCGCCCTCTCCGCCCTCTCTTTCGTGCTCCTCGCCGGAGTCGTCAACGTCCTCACCGCCGTCCTCGCACTCGCGGGCAACCTCTTCTACGTCCTCGTGTACACGCGCCTCCTCAAGCGCTCCACACCGCAGAACATCGTCATCGGCGGTGCAGCGGGCGCGGTCCCGCCGCTCGTCGGCTGGGCGGCGGCGACCGGGAATCTGACCCCGCCTGCGCTCGTCCTCTTCGCCGTCGTGTTCCTCTGGACTCCTCCTCACTTCTGGGCGCTCGCGCTGCTGATCAAGCGTGACTACGCGGCAGCCGGCATACCGATGCTGCCGGTCGTGCGCGGCGAGGACGAGACCGCCAAGCAGATCGTGCTCTACACGGTTGCCCTGGTCGCGTTCACGCTCGCGCCGGCCCTGTGGGGAATGTTCGGGCTCACCTACCTCGTCGCAGCGGCCGCTCTCGGCGGCGGCTTCCTCTGGCTCGCCTGGAAGCTGCGGCGCGACCGAACTCCGGCCCGGGCAAGCCTCCTCTTCCACTACTCACTCGCCTACCTCGCGCTACTCTTCGTCGCGATGGCTCTGGACGCGGTGACCGCATGAGTCGGGAGCAGCGGCAGCGAACGAGTACCTCCATCATCACGGCGCAGTACTTGCCGCGGGAGGTCGCGCCCGATGAAGGACGCAGCAACGCGCTCTTCGGGCTCGGACTGTTCGCGATCGCCCTGCTGCTCTTCGCCGGAACAGTCGGCGTCGCGCTCGTCTACCTCGCGCTGGACTAGCCCAAACGTCGGGGCGGCTTGTCTGGACAAGCCGAGTCCGATCCGCCTAATATCCGGCCGAGATAGGGGTCTACCCGGAAGGAAGGCCGATTTAGGACGCTGATGACTTCTGTCCTAGCACTCTTGATCGGTGTGCTCGGCACGTGGGTCGCAAGCATCGTGTTTCTCCGGCTCCCCGGGGCCGTTGCCGATCCGGTACCCGACCGTTGGCATGACAAGTCGACCCCGTTGACGGGTGGCTTCGCGCTCTTGACGGGATTTCTATTGGCGCTCGGGAGCGCCGTCCTGGCAGGTGAGTCCGAGCGCCGTTTCGGCTACCTCGCGCTCGCGGGGACGGCAGCGTTTGTCCTCGGCCTCTGCGACGACCATCGCTGGATCGGTGCGCGCGCGAAGTTCGCCGGCCAGCTCGCGATCGCCGCTGCTACGGCGTCCGTGATCCACCCGAGTTGGCTTCCCCTGGCCGCGGCCGTGCCGGTTGCCGTGATCGTCCTCGTCGCCGCGATGAACAGCTTCAACCTCCTCGACAACATCGACGGCCTCGCAGCGGGGACGGCCGCGATTGCAGCGGGCACACTCGCGCTGACGACGCTCTTCGTGGGCGGCTCTGCTCTGCAGCTCATAGCTTGCGCCCTGGCCGGCGCTTGCCTGGGATTCCTGCCGCTCAACTACCGGCGCCGTCCGGCGGCGCTCTTCATGGGTGACTCGGGAGCGCTCTTCCTCGGCTTGCTCGTGGGAGCGACAGCGCTGCTCGCGACGCCTGGAGGCGCAGGAGAGGTCTCGGCGACTGTCGTCGCCCCGCTCCTGATCCTCGCACTGCCGATTCTCGACACCTCCCTCGTGATCCTCGTCCGGCTCGCGGAGGGGCGGCCGATCTGGCGCGGGGGACGGGATCACCTCTCGCACCGTTTGGTTTATGCCGGGCTCGGAGAACGTAAGGCCGTGGCGGTCTTGTTGACGCTGGCGGCAGCCTGCGGCGGGGTGGCGATGCTGGTCGTCGCAGTCGACGACGCCCTGGTCACGGGCGCGGCTGCGGGCGCCGTCCTCGCGCTGCTCGTCGGACTCGGGTCGCGACTGGCGCTCGTGAGCGAAGCAACTCGAGTTGCCGTCCTTCGCGGCCGCCAGGAAGGAGGGGAGCTTGAGCCCGTACCGCATCACGCTCGCGCGAGCTAGCCTCGCCGCGATCGTCGCCGCTTGCGTCTGGGCCGCGGGGGCCTCCGCCGGGGGCGGGCCCGGCGACGTCTACAACGACTACGCCGCCGACGGCGTCCTGAGCTGCAATCACTCGCGTGCGGACCTCGTCGCGCTGCTCCGCAGCGGCTCGCTCAATCAGTACGGCGATCCCTACACGCTCGCGCGCGTGAAGCTGGCGGCCCGCAAACAGCTCGCCGGCGGCTGCCGGCACGTCGGCCGGTCGCGGCAGGATGAGAATGACGGTGCCGGAGCACCGGGTGGGACCGGGGGCCAGACCGGCGGTGGGCAGTCGAATGGCTCTGCGGGGCAGAAGCGCCAGAACCCGCCTGGCCCTCCGCCGGAGCCCTCGCCGGGCACGGCCGCCTCCGCCGCGGAAGACAACGCTTCGTTCGTAATGGGGCGAGGCCTGATCGTCGCCGCCCTTGCCGCAGCGCTAGCGTTCGGCGGATGGCTCACGAAGCGCGGAATGGCCGCTCGAGACTGAGCGCCGGCGGGCGGCGCGGGCGTGTCGCCGTGGCGGGGTCAACGACTCGCTCGCTCGCGGGAGCGTCCCTTGCCGTTCCTCCCCTGGCGCTGCTCGGCGTCGCCGTCTTGCTCGCGTTTCGCGGCGGCGGCATCGTCCCCGAGCAGTGGGCACCTGTCGCCGTCGGGACGGCCGTTGCATTGGCCGTCCTCGGCGCGGTCGGAAGCCTGCCGAGGGTGCCGCGCCCGGCCTGGCCCGCGCTCGGTGCACTGGCGGCGTTCTTCGCATGGAGCGCTTTGTCGATGCTGTGGTCGGCCTCGCCCGAGGCGACGCTGGAAAGCGTCGCGCGGCTTTCCCTGCTCGTACTGGCCGCCGCGGTCGGAGCCTCGTATGCGGCTCGGGCCGACGCCGCGAGAGCCCTTGCTGTCGCGCTTGCCGGAGCGGGCGCGGTGCTGGCGCTCACGGTCGAGGCGAAGATCCTCGCCGGGGCGACCGGCGCTTTCTCCACGACCCGCCTCGCGTGGCCGATCGACTACGCCAACGGCGAGGCCGCCTTGCTCTTGATCGCCTTTCCCGCTCTCCTGGCCGGCGCGGCGGCGGAACGCATCCGCCCGCTTGGACGAGCCCTGGTCGCCGGTGTTGCGGCGCTGGCGCTCGCGGAAGGATTGATGACCTTGAGCCGAGGCGCCGCAATCGCGCTGACCGCGGCGGTGGTCGTCTGCGTTGCGGTCGCCACCGAGCGTGGGCGCCTGGGCCTCACGCTGGCCGGAATCGCTCTGCCCGTCGCGCTCCTCTCCACGCGACTCATCACAGGCCGACCGGGCGAGGTAGCCTCCGACGCGGTCGCTCGCGGGCGAGCGGCCGCCCTCGCCGCCGCGGCGGCGGCGCTGATCGTTGGCTTGATCGCTGCTCTCGAGCGCGCCTGGTCACACACGTTCCCGCGGTACAGGGACGGCGCGGCGGTCGCGGTCTGGGCGTGCGTCCTCGCGGTCGGCGCGACGGCGTTCGTCGGGCACTACGGCCGACCCGACACCTGGATCTCCGCCCGCTGGCACGAGTTCCGCGACCCGTCGCTGGCGCAGCCCGGTGACGCGGCGCGCTTCGGGAACGCCACGACGAACCGGTACGACTACTGGCGCGTTGCCGCCCGCACGTTCGAGGCGCATCCCCTCCGCGGCGAGGGCGCGGGCGCCTTCGCGGTGCCGTGGTTCCGCCACCGCGCGATCAACGAGAGCGTCACCGACGCCCACTCGTGGCAGGCCGCCGCGCTGTCAGAGACGGGACTGGTCGGCTTCGCCCTGCTATCCGCGGCGATGCTCCTCCCACTCGTCCAGCTCGCCCGGGCGCGAAGGGAGCTCGGCAGCTTCGCAGTCGTCGCGTTGGGCGGCGCCGGAGCCTATTTCGTGCTGCACGCGTCGCTCGACTGGCTGTTCCTGATCGCCGCTGTCGCCCTGCCCGCATTCATCGTCCTCGGCGCGTGTGCCGCTTCGGGCCGGGCGCAGGAGATCAGCCTTGCGCCCCGCCGCCAACGCACCGCCGTCGCCGTGGGTGCGCTCGCCGCCGCTGTCGCCGCAGTGCCGGTCTACCTCTCGACGACGCTGACCGCCCGCGCCGAACTCCAGGCGGCTACGTCCACGAAGCGCGCGCTCAATACGCTCTCGCTCGCGACGCGCGTGAATCCATGGTCGGTGCAGCCGCTGATCGTGCGCTCGGCGATCCTGGAGTCCGCCGGGAACTATTCTGCTGCAGCGAAGGCCGCGGACGACGCCACCCGCCGAGGGCCCAACAACTGGACGGCGTGGATGGCGTTGGCCGAAGCTCGCCATCGTTCGGGCCATGCGACCGCAGGTCGCGCTGCTTTCCGTCGGGCGGTGGCGCTGAACCCTCGAGTGCCGGAACCGACCGCTCAGCGACGATGAAGTCTAAGGCGAGGTGGTAACGGCCTCAGTTCCGTTGTGCTTAGTTCCTGAAGGCCGCAGAAGCCCCGGCCGGCATGGATACGTGTCGCCGTTCGTGGTCGATCACATCGTCCAAGATGGCGTCGAGCGTGCGAGTCGGTTGCCATCCGATCGCGTCGCCGACCTTTGAGATCGCCGGGATGCGGTGAAGCATGTCCTCGATCCCCCGCCCGTAGACCTCGTCGTACGAGAGGAATTCGAGCTCTGAGTCGCTCGCGGTCTTCTCGAGCACGCGCGCGGCGAGCTCGAGGATCGACACGCGCTCCATCGAGCCGACGTTGTAGATCTCGCCTGTCACCTCCTGCGTGTCCATGAGCTTCTCGAGCGCGTTGATCGTGTCCGAGACGTGGCAGAAACAACGCGACTGGTTACCGTCGCCATAAATCTCCAGCGGCCTACCGGCGAGCGCGTTCGAGACGAATCGCGGGATCACCATCCCGTACTGGCCGGTCTGTCGTGGCCCTACCGTGTTGAACAGACGGACGATGACGCAGTCGAGGTCGCGCTCGTCGCGGTAAGCGAGAGCGAGGAACTCGTCGATCGCCTTCGAGTCGGCGTACGCCCAGCGCCGGGCAGTCGTTGGCCCGTAGATCCTCTGAGCGTCCTCCTGAAGTGGCAGCTCCTCGCGGTGGTCGCCGTAGACCTCCGACGTCGAGGCGACGAGAACCCTCTTGCCGAACCGGGTGCAGTACTCCAGCACGGTCTCGGTTCCCTGGATGTTGGTCAGGAGGGTGCGGACGGGCTGTTCGACGATCAGCCGAACGCCGACCGCCGCCGCTAGGTGGTAGACGACATCGCACTTGTGGACGAGCTCGCTGACGACCGATGGCGAGAGCACCGATTCGATGACGAGATGGAAACTCGGATGCGCCTGAAGATGGGCGATGTTGTCCAGCGAGCCCGTCGAGAGGTCATCCAGCACATAGATTTCCCAGCCGTGGTCGAGCAGTTGCTGCGCCAAATGAGAGCCGACGAACCCGGCGCCTCCGGTGATCAGCGCCGACTTTTCGTGAGCCTTCCCGGAATGGGAAGACTGCCCGTCGCTGACAACTGCGCTCGTGAGTGCTCCGCCAAGGGCGTCGCCAAGGGCGTCGCCGGTGGAATCACTATTTCCCCAATCGGCGAGGTTGCCGCTGGAATCGTGCCCCATACGATTCTCCCTCTCGCGCACTTATAAGCGTCCCTTTACTCTTCTCTCCATAAGTACCGCCTAGTGTCATGGCAGTTTGCCAGTACTTTGCCCGCCCCACGTGATCGCAAACGATCCCGGTGACCTGATCTGACCGAACCATGCGCTTACTGTGTCACCTGCTCTGGCAACAAGGACTCAGGCGTTGACGAGGCTCCCGTCCCTTTCGATCTCGCGCGCGCCCCATAACTAGTTGAGCTCCATGAGCGCGGGACGAAAGTTCCAGCGCACCGTCGTGTAGCGTTTCCTCGGCCGATGCGCCAGCTCGTCCAGGATCTTCGCTCCGGCGAACTGCACGTCATCGAGACCCCGGATCCCGTCCCGAACGGAAACGGGGTTCTCGTCCGGACGACCTGGTCGCTGATCTCAGCCGGAACCGAACTGGCAGTCGCGGAGACGGCTTCGAAGAGTCTGCTCGGTAAGGCGCGCGACCGGCCCGATCTCGTCCGCAAGGTGGTCGAGAAGGGTCGGCGGGAGGGATTTGGCGCCGCGAGGGCTGCCGTGCGGGCTCGGCTCGACGATCTGCTCACGCCCGGTTATTCGAGTGCCGGCGTCGTCGAAGCCCTGGGTTCGCGGGCGAGCGGTGTGCGCGTCGGCGATCGCGTCGCGTGCGTCGGGGCGAACGCGGCCTGCCACGCCGAACGCGCCGTCGTCCCGGCCCCCTTGTGTTTCCGCCTCCCCGACGCGCTGGAGAATCGTCTCGGAGCGTTCGCCGCTGTAGGAGCGATCGCCGCTCATGGCGTTCGCATCTCCGGACTCGATGCCGGCTCCACCGCGGTTGTCGTCGGCCTCGGACTCGTTGGCCAGCTGACGACCCAGCTCGTTCGTGCGGCGGGCGGTCGTCCCGTGGGGATTGACGTCAACGCCGGGCGCGCCGACCTCGCCCGTCGCCTGGGTACCCCCGCCTGTAGCGATGCGGACGAGCTCGAGGAGATCGTGCGCGAAGCAAGCGAGGGGACGGGCGCCGACGCCGTAATCGTGACGGCTGCCGGCGACGCTGCCGGACCCCTAGAGCTCGCAGCCCGGATCGCACGCGATCGAGCGATCGTCGTCGCCGTGGGGGACATCCCTCTCTCGATCCCGCGCAGGCCCTTCTATGAGAAGGAGCTTCAATTGCGGCTCTCGAGGTCATACGGGCCGGGCCGCTACGACCCCGAGTACGAGGAGCACGGGCGCGACTATCCGATTGGCTATGTCCGCTGGACGCAACGCCGCCTCGTTCGCTACTTCCTCGACGAAGTCGCGGCAGGGACGGTTCGGCCGTCCGAGCTAATCACGCACGAGTTTCCGATCGAGCGCGCGGTCGACGCCTACGAGGCTCTTTCCGACCCAGCGCGACTCGCAGTCATGCTCCGTTACGGATCCGAACCGCCGAAACGACTGCGGCGAGTGACGACGCGCACGGACGCGTCACCTCGGGCCGGGCGGCTTCGCGTGGGCGTGCTCGGCCCGGGCACTTTTGCCCGGGCCACGCTCCTCCCCCTCCTGCGCTCGCTCGACGTCGACCTCGTCGGTATCGGCGGCCGGTCGCCTGCGCGCGCCGTCGGCGTCGCTCGACGTACGGGTGCGGAATTCGCCGCAGCCGATGCGGACGAGATCCTCTCGGACGAGTCGATTGATGTCGTCGTCATCGCGACGCGGCACGACTCGCACGCGAACCTCGCCGCAAAAGCGCTGGAGCACGGAAAGAGCGTCTTCCTCGAGAAGCCGCTTGCTCTAGACGAGGAAAGCCTCGCGCGTCTCGAACCGCTCCTCGAAGCAGGAGGCCGGCTGGTCGTCGACTTCAACCGCTCGCTCGCACCGGCTACGTCTCGTGTCGCCTCTCACATCCGCGGCCAATCGGTCGAACCGCTGTTCGTGAACTATCGCGTGAGCGCCGGGCACCTCGAGCCGGATCACTGGCTCCGCGACCCCGATGTGGGCGGCGGCCGCCTCGTCGGCGAGGCGTGCCATTTCGTCGACCTCACCTCCCGCCTTACAGGCTCGCCCTTACAGTCGGTGCAGGTGACCGGCCTGGGTGCAGGGCCGGCATCGCTCGAGCATGACAGCTTCGCGCTCACCCTCCGCTATGCCGATGGTTCCGTCGGCTCGATCTCGTACCTCGCGGTTGGAAGCCCTGAGCTGCCCAAGGAGCGGATCGAGGTCTTCTGCGGACGCCGTTCCGCTGTGATCGATGACTTCCGTCGGGTCGTTCTCTTCCCCGCTCCCCGGCGGGCGAAGCGCCTGCGCTCTTCCCGCCAGGACAAAGGGCACGCGGCCATCCTGCGGGCGAGCTTCGAGTTCTTCCGGAACGGAGGCGAGCCGCCGATCCCGTACGACCGCCTTCTCGAGACTACTCGAGCAACATTTCTTGCGCGGGAGGCACTCCACCGTGCAGTCGGCGACGCTGTCACGCTCGACAATCGAGCATGAGACCCCTCCTGTACGTCGACGCCGCTCGACGGATGACTCCGCGTCAGGTGGTTGGGCGCATGCGCCGGCTTGTGCCGCCGAAGCTGCTCGCCGCGGGGACGCGTCTCCCGCGGACGCCTAGCTGGACACGTCTCGCCAACGGGCTTGGCGTCGACCCCGCCCCGCAGTCCGGTCCGACCCCGCCGCCGCACGAGACGGGATCCTTCGTTGCGGTGGGAGCCTCGCGCCAATTCGGCTCGCGATCGTTTTGGACTGATCCTTCGGACGGCCTGCTCTTCCTCTTTCATCTCCACGGGTTCTCGCCGCTCGCGTCGTATGCGGCCGGGGAGCGAGGCGCGGAAGGGGACCGTTTTTGGGCCGAGGTCGTCGAGGACTGGCTTGCGAGTGAGGCACGACCGCGACGCCCGTCCTGGCATCCGTATCCGACCTCGGTACGTCTTATCGCCTGGTCAGCGGCGCTTCCGCGTCTTACGTGGCCGGAGAGCCTTCACGAGCGCGTCGCAACTCAAGTGGGGCGTCAGGCTCGCTATCTCCGGCGCTGCGTCGAACACGACATCGGCGGAAACCACGTGCTGAAGAACGCGACGGCCCTCGTGTTCGCAGGCGCCGTCGTCCCAGCTTCAGGGGTGTTGACGGGTGGGCTGCGGCTTCTTCGCCGAGAGGTCGAGCGGCAGATCCTGGCTGACGGGGGGCACGAGGAGCGGAGCACGTCCTACCACCACGCCGTGGTTCACGACCTGGCAGACCTCGCGAAGCTCCTCCGTCGACGCGATGGCTCGGCTCCGTCGTGGCTCGAAGATGCTCTCGCGCGGGCCTGCACATGGGAGGCTGCTGTTAGAGGCCCGGATGGCCGTCTGCCCCTGCTCAACGACGCCTGGGAGGGCCCGGCGACTCGTTCGCGGGCAACCGATCCCGTCTCCCAGCTCGCCGACAGCGGTTACATCGTGTTCCGCCACGAGCGCGACCAGGCGATCTTCGATGCGGGCCAGATAAGCCCGCCCCACCTACCACCACACGCGCACGCCGATGTCCTTTCATTTGTCTTCTGGGCCGACGGACGGCAACTCGTCGTCGATCCAGGCAGCTACGCCTATACGGGTGCGTGGCGCAACGAGTTTCGCGGTACCGCTGCCCACAACACGGTCGAGGTCGACGGCGCCGACCAGTGCGAGCTGTGGACGGACTTCCGCGTCGCATTTCCGCCTCGCGTCCGGATCAGCCCGATGCGGACCGATCGAGGAGTGACGGTGGCCACGGCGTGCCACGACGGGTACCGCCGCTTGCCCGACCCGCTCGAGCATCACCGTGCTTTCGTTTGGCTACCGGGATCCGGGGTGGTGGTGGTCGACCGATTGCGCGCGCAGCGCGCCCATGCCGTCCGGACGCGATTGCACCTCGCGCCCGGAGTTCGACTCGAGGGCACCAGCGGTGTTGCGGGTTTTGACGTCGCCGCGCTCGGCGGCGGCGAGGTGCGCCAGGCCCAGGGCTCATACTCACCGTTCCTGGGTCGCAGGGTGCCCATCGACGTTCTCGAGGACGTGAGGACAGTACAGCCGGATACGCCGTTCGGATGGAGCCTGCTTCGGAGGGGCGCGCGTGTCACCCGGCTCGAGCTCGACCGCGTCGACGTCAGCCGAGACGGAGCCTCCGTCCTTAGCGTGCCGCTCCAGTGGACCTGAGTAAGAGGTTTGAGGCAGGTTGACCGCTCCGCTGGTTCCGCTGCTGTTGATGGAGGCCGAGGCGTCACCCGTGGAGCGCGTAAGACGTCCGCTTCGTGTCCTCATCGTCTCGCAGTACTTCCCGCCTGAGATCGGGGCAACCCAGACACGCATGCAAGCATTTGGGGAGTTCCTCGCCGCGCGCGGGCATGCCGTGACGGTGATCTGCGAGTTCCCGAATCATCCCCACGGCGTGATCCCGGACGCGTATCGCGGCCGCTTGCTCGAGGACGATCGTTCGAATCCCTACAGAGTCCTACGCGTTTGGGTGAAAGCAAACCCCAAGAAGACGCGGTCGAGTCGGATGGCGTTCTACCTCTCCTTCATGGGGCTCGCGACGGCCGTTGCACCGCTCGCCGGACGCGTGGACGTCGTACTGGCCACGACTCCACCGCTCTTCGCGGCTGCCGCCGGCCTCGCGATTGCACGCCTAAACTTCGCTCCGCTCGTGCTCGATGTCCGCGATCTGTGGCCCGCCGCCGCGATAGGGCTGAACGAGATCTCGACGGGACGGGCGCTACGTATGGCCGAGGCGCTCGAGCGAAGGCTCTACAAGGACGCTGCCGTCGTGGTTGCAGTAACTCGGCCGTTTTGCGCACACATCGATCGGATCCGCACTGCGCCGCCGCAAACAGTCTTGATTCCGAATGGCACTCTCGAGCGGTTCTTCGTCCCGGGTGACGGAAAGGCGCGAGCCCGCCTCAGCATCCCGCCGGACCGTTTTCTCGTCACCTTCGCAGGAACCCACGGCATTGCCCAAGGCCTCCCTGCCGCTCTCGAGGCCGCCGCGCAGGCGGACGACATTCACTTCGCATTCGTCGGCGAAGGCCCGGCCAAGCGAGATCTGGTCGCCTCTGCCCGCGAGCGAGCGCTCCATAACGTCAGCTTCCATTCGCAGCTCCCGCTCGAGGAGATTCCCGCGGTGCTCGCAGCCAGCGACGCCCTGCTCGTACCCCTGTCTGCGCATCCGACGTTCGCCGACTTCGTTCCGTCGAAGCTTTTCGATTTCATGGCCGCGGGCCGACCCGTCATCCTCTCCGCGCGTGGGGAGGCAGCCCGAATCGTCGAGCGCGCCGGGGGCGGTGTAGTAGTGGAGCCGGAGAATCCCGATGCGCTCGCTCGGGGCGCGAAGTGGCTTGCCGAGCATCCGAATGAGGCGAGCGAGATGGGTAAGCGGGGGCAAGAGTTCGCCCGGACGCGGCTGCGTCGCATCGACGCCGAGCGTCTCGAGCACGTGCTTGTTCACGTCGCGGCGAGACGCCGATGAAGCCAACGTCTGCTCCGGAGGCGAAGGAGGCCGTGCGGAACTATTGGGAGGCAGCGCCGTGCGGCAGCTCGCTGACGAACTCGGAACCTGGCTCCAAAGCGTTTTTCGACGAAATCGAGACTGCACGCTATCGTCTTGAGCCGTTCATCCTGCAATTCGCCGAGTTCGAGTACTGGCGCGACAAGCGAGTCCTCGAAATCGGAGTGGGGGTCGGGACAGACTTTGTCCGCTTCGCGCGCGCCGGCGCGGCTCTGAGCGGCATCGACCTGACGGAGGCGTCAATCGAGCTCGTCCGAAAGCGGCTCGCGCTCGAGGGCCTGGACGCCGACCTTCGGGTCGCCGACGCCGAGGCGTTGCCGTTCGCCGACGGCAGCTTCGACCTCGTCTACTCCTGGGGCGTCCTGCACCACACGCCCGACACTGAGCGCGCGCTCCGCGAGGCTCGGCGCGTCCTCCGCCCCGGCGGCGAGGCGCGGGTCATGCTCTACTCGCGGCGGTCGTGGTTCGCGCTCGGGAACTGGGCCCGCTACGCCTTGGTGCGCGGCCGCCCGTGGCGCTCGTTTGCGGACGTACTCTCAAGTCACATGGAGAGCGCGGGGACGAAGGCCTACACACAGCGCGAACTGGCGCAGATGTTCTCCGCCTTCTCGTCGGTGTCGTTTATGCGCTTCATCACACTCTACGACCGTCGCGTAGGCGGAGCGCTCGCGCAAATCGCGGGACCTCGCTTTGGCTGGTTCGTGGGCATCCGGGCGACGCGTTGAGAGAACGCGGAGCAGGCGGGCGGCCGACGCCGCGCCGTTACGCTCGCCCGAGATGACGCGATGAAAATCGGCTTCCTGCTAAGAAACCCCACCCAGTTCGACACGCCGTTCTTTCGCTACGTCAGGACTCGGCTGCGCGGGGAGCTAAAGGTGATCTACACACGAGGAGATCAGCTCGCCGATCGCGTGTTCGACGCGGAGCTCGGTCGGGAGATCTCCTGGGGCATGGATCTACTCGAGGGCTATCCGTACTCAGTACTGCCGAGCCGCAAGCGTGCCTCGTGGCTGCTCCATGAGCTGCGCGGCGGGTGTTATGACCTCCTCGTCGTCAACGGATACAGCGAGCCGGCGCTCATTGCAGCGACGTTCGCTGCGAAGCTGACCTCCGTGCCGGTCGCGCTGCGTCTCGACACGCCCTCATTCCGCCGGGAACGCCCGGCGAAGCGCGCTATACGCCGACTGTTCTACACGACGTTCCGGCGCGTCTTCGACCACTTCCTGCCCGTCGGATCCTCCTCCGCCGAATTCCTCGAAGGCATGGGGGTCGCGCGCGAGCAGATGTCTCTGTTTCCGTATACGGTCGATCTCGACCACTTCCGACGGGGCTCGACGATCAGCGCACCTTCACGGCGCGATCTGCGGCGTAAGTACGGCTTGCCAGAGGCCGGACCCGTGGTCGTGGCGGTCACGAAGTTCCATCCGCGGGAATCCCCCTGGGATCTCCTCCGCGCCTATTGCGCAATGGACTCCCCCGGCGCCTGTCTGTGGCTCGTCGGGGACGGTCCGGAGCGCGCTGCGCTCGAGGAGTACGCTCGCCGGCGTTGCCCCAGCGGGGTGGTCTTTGGCGGCTATGTGCCATATCCCGAGCTACCGGCCATGTATGGAGTCGCGGACGCGTTCGTGCATCCGGCGCGCTATGAACCATGGGGCGTCTCGGTCCAGGAGGCACTGGCCTCAGGCTTACCTGTCCTCGCGTCGTCGATGGTGGGGGCTGCGCGCGACTTCGTGACCGCGGGGAAGAACGGCCTCATCTACCGTGCCGGCAACTCGGAGGAGCTCGGGCTGAAGTTTCCGGAGCTCCTCTCCCTGATTTCGTCGGCGGAGGCGCGGAAGACGACGGAGGAGAACCTCGCGAAGTGTGAATATCTGCGCATCTGGACAACGCTCACCGACGTCGCTCGCGGTTGCTCCGCACACGACCACACGACTCTCAGCCGAACGTAATTTCAGCTCGGCGTCGCCCGCCGAACGTCCCGCCTCGCGGAGGGCCTTCGCAGTTCAGCTGTCGACGGCGGTCTCTCAACGCCGCCGAGAAAGGGCGGATTGAACGCTCGCCGCGAAGTGCGGGAGTAGGTGGCGCTCGCTCACCCGGACGCGGGCGGCTGTCCCTAAACGCGCGCGTAACCCAGGGTCCTCAAGCAGCCGTAGCATGGCCGTCGCAAGGGCTTCGGGGTCCGCCGGGGGAACGGTGAGACCCGTGCGCTCGTGAATCACGAAGTCGAGGCTTCCGCCGCCCTCCGAAGAGGCGATGGATGGTACGCCGAACGCTCCAGCCTCCGCATAGACCAAGCCGAACCCCTCCCCACTCGGCGACGGAGCCGTCGCATTCGTGACGCTAGGAAGCACGAAGGCAGCGGCATCCGCGTACAGGTTCGCAAGCTGAGCGTCGGATACTTGCCCCAGAAAGGTCACAGCCTCGGCGACCCCCAGGTCCTGGCAATGGACACGCAATGCTTCGACGTCGTCTCCCTGGCCAGCGACGATCCACCGAGCGGTCGGCTGGCGTGCGAGCAGCAGCGGCAAGCTCTCCGCGATGTCAAAGTGGCCCTTGTAGCGTTCCTCACGGGTGATCCTCGACACGGTTAGGAGGTTGGGTTCCGCCGCGGGGCGAGGCTGAGCGCGGAATGCTCTCTCCGCTAGGGCGTCATCCACGGGCAAGTGGACCAGCATGACCCGTTGGGGATCGATCCCGGCCCTTCGAGCGATCCAGAACCTCGTGAACGAACTGATAGCAAGGACATGGGAGCAGCGTTGGACCATTGCCCGCCGCCGCGCTCGCATGGGAGCCCATACTTCCTGCCCGATCGCCATGAGAGCGACGTCGGCGCGCGTAACGGCGGAAACCGCCGAGGCGACCGGCAGCAGACCGACGTGGAGCGCGAGTACGACGTCGGGCCGCCGCCTCGCCGCCGCTAGCGCTTCCGCGGCGAACGCCGTTTTTGCCCGGCGGTGGCCAGCGGCCACCGCGTGGCGCCCTTTGCGGTAGAGATCCACGCGGTCGAGCGGACCATCCCAGGCCCGCTCCATGGCACGCGCAACCCGTTCTATGCCGCCACCGAACCCTATCGAGGGCGCGAGGACTAGCAGGCGCGTGCCGTCAGCCTCCGTAGGCAACGAATTCAGCCGCTGAGAGGGTAGAGTCGTAGCACCCCACGCATTGTTCTCCACGCACCTACTACAAGCGTGGCAGGTTCCGTTCGCCCCAAGTCTTGGCAACGTACAGCGCCCACGGGCGTGACCAGCTGGTTCGACCCTCCAGGAAGTCGTGCCACACCGCCTTTACGACCCGATGATCGAGGGCGACCGCGACCTGCCCGCCGAGGTCCCTGTCTAGGAGGGTCATCTCCACGGTGTCGCGCAAGCCACCTCGCATCCAGTGAGAGAAGGGCATGGTGAAGCCCATTTTCTTCCTTCGGATGATCTCTCGTGGGAGCAAGCCCTCGAGCGCGTCCACGAGGAGTGGCTTCGCGCGCGAGGATCGCATCTTCGATGCCCCGGGAAGCGAGGCGACAAACTCAACCAGCACGTGATCCAAAAAGGGAACGCGGATCTCGAGACTGTGCGCCATGCTCATCACGTCGCTGTCACGCAAGAGCACGTTGCGCATGTATGAACTCAGCTCCATCAGGCTTACGGCATTGACGCGGTCCGGTAGCTCCGCGGCATTCGGGTCCACCTCGATCCCGTAATGCGCACCTGTGAGCGTCGCCTGGACGTCAGGCGCGAAGACCTCCCGCTGCAGGGCGTACGCGGTGACCTGTGGGTCCCTCTGATCAATCCATCGCGCGACTTTACGCCCACGATCAGAGTCGCCGTAGACGCGGTTCACGACAGGAACAGCGACCCTACGACAGGCTGACGGCATCCAATCACGGAGCGTCTCGAGTCTGGGGACTCGTCGAAAGGTGTCGTATCCCCCGAAGAGCTCGTCACCACCCAGACCTGCGACCGCGACCGTGAGGCCCGCCCGCCGAGCGAACTTTGAGACGACATACGTATTGACGCCGTCGAATGTCGGCTGGTCCATCGCGGCCATTGCTCCATCAAGCTCCGCAAGGAAGTCGTCGTCTGAGACCTCGACTTGGACATGGTCCGTTCCGAAAAGACGGGAGACAAGTTGTATATAGCGCTCTTCCGAATACGCTTGCTGCGGGAAGATCAGTGAGACGGTGGCAGGGGGATGCTTCCCCACCGCCGCCATAAGCGCGACAAGCGACGAGGAATCGATGCCGCCGCTCAGGAACACCCCGAGCGGCACGTCGCTAATCAGGTGGCGCTCCACGGCATCCTCCAGCAGTGAACGGAGTCGAGCAACAGCTGCCGGGCGGTCGATGGCCAGTGAAGGCCGTGCGCACGTTTCGCCGAGAGACCAATACTCGCGGAGCGCGATCCCATTTCCTTCGTAGACGCCGTAGTGGCCCGCGGGTAGCGCGTGAACACCCTCAATTATGGTGACGGGGTCTTGAACACCCCCGAGTGCTAGGTACGAACTAAGTCCTTTCGGGGAGAGCCGCCGGGGGACAGCACCCCCCGAGAGCAGCGCCCTCACCTCGGATCCGAACGCGAAGCCGGCCGGACCATCCGAGTAATACATCGGCTTGATGCCGAGCCGGTCTCGGGCGATGAACAACCGCCCCCCGGCGGCGTCCCAGACTGCGACCGCGAACATGCCGCGAAGGCGTTGAACGCAGTCCGGACCCCATTCGTCATAGGCAGCAAGCACGACCTCCGTGTCTGAGGCACTCCGAAACTGGTGGCCCTTGAGACGAAGTGACTCGCGCAGCTCCTGGACGTTGTAGAGCTCGCCGTTGAAGCAAGTCAGACTGCCCGTACGGACGCTCCTCATCGGCTGATGACCTCGTTGACTCACATCCTGGACAGCGAGCCGCGTAGCTCCGAGCCCTAGGAGACCGAGCGGAGTCTTGACTAGCTCGACCCCCGCGTCATCGGGGCCGCGGTGCGCCATGTTCCCGACCATCGACTGAACCATTCGCTCCACGGGAACGGTCACGTCTCGGGTCAATATGCCGGCTATACCACACACGCCCGTAATCGTCGTTCAGTCGCTGGGGCCGGTCTCTATTCGTCGAACGATCATGGTGGCCGGCCAGCCTAAGATCGTATGACAAAAGCCAAGGACTCCGGACCATGGGGGCCCGCTTCCCCGGACCAGCGAGCTGCGCCGTGCGCGGAATGTAGACTCGGCCCGTCTTCGAGCGCCGACGTCGCCAAGTAGTGTCGCGAGTGCTGCGCTCGCTTTACGGACCCGTGACGCGTCCCGGCTTAACGACGCGGTGCAGAGAGCTCAACCCGGAGCAAGGAGCCGCAGTTCCTGTGACAGCCACGGACGGGCCCTTGTCATTCGACGCGCCTCGCTGGACAGGGCGCCGAGCACTTGCTGAGACCGTCGTCGTTAACGGCCTCCTTACGGGACTCGGCGCCGTCGCGGGTGTCCTTGCCGCGCGCCTCCTTGGGCCACAAGGTCGCGGAGCTCTGGCGCTTGGACTCGCAGTTGCCGGAATCACGACCGTGATCGTTGGGCTGGGTCTCCAGCAGGCATTCGCTTACCTCGTGGCTGCGCGACGCGACACCGCGGGCATGGCTGTAAGCCTCGCCGTATGGAGCGGAGCTTCGATTGGCGGACTGAGCGTGGGGCTAGCCTGGCTTCTCGTCCTTGCCTTCGTGAACGACGAAACCGTTAGCGCGGTCGTGCGCATCGGGCTCCTCGGGATTCCAGGAACCGTGATAGCGATGAACACCGCCGGAATACTTCAGGGTCTCCGACTCGGCCGGCGTTTTAACACGAGTCGTCTCTTACACCCCACCGCTTATTGCGTCGGGATAGTCGGTGTTGTCCTCATCGTTGATCGTGTTACGCCAGAGGAGCTCGCGAGCGTCTACGCCGTCGCCGCCGCGATAGGCGCCGCTGGCGCTTACTGCCTCCTCCCGACCTCGGTTCGGCGTCTGCGGCTGCCGAGCCGCAGATTCACCAGCTCCGCGCTTCGTTACGGTGCAACTGCCGGCGTCGGCGGAGCGGCCCTGGCGGCGAGCACCCACCTCGCCGTGCCCTTCCTCGGCGCCCTGGCCGGGCTGCGTGAAACCGGCTTTTACGCCGTCGGGCTTTCTTACGCGATCCCCGTGACGTTGATCGCGTCTGCCATAGGGATTCATACGCTCCCGGACATCGCGGCCGCGGATATCCAGGTACGTGGAGACCTCGTGCGCAGGCGTCTCACCGTCACATTCGGGACCCTGCTGCCGATCGCTGCCGCTGCGGTCCTGGCTGCGCCGCTGCTGGTTCCGGCAGTTTTCGGCGCGGAGTTTCGTCCAGCCGTAGCCCCAGCGCAGATATTGGTCCTGGCACAGTCGTTCCGGGCAGTCGCTTACGTCCTCGCTGACGTCTGGCGGGGCCTTGGGCGCCCTGGGGTTCCGTCGCTCGCAGAAACAGCTGGCATCCTTGCGACGATTGCTCTTTTCCCATTAGTCGTCCCGAAGTTCGGTGGCCAGGGTGCTGCGATCGTGGTCGCGACCGCGACGGGCGGCGTTACGCTCTTGATGGCGCTTGGGATCCGCCGGGCACTGCGGTATCTACCCTCCCCCCGCAGCCACCACCGGATAACAGCTAAAGACGTCGAGTCCTGACAATTCACATTCAGGGCTTCGCGGCTGGGCCGCCTCCCCTTTGCTGCGCTTCACATTGCCGCTCTACCGAGAGAAGACATCTGGAAAGTCCACACGTTCGCCAACCCGATGGCTGAATCCCTGTTCGGCCAAGCAGTGCACGAGATCGCTGCGCCTGTCGGCATCATGGATCTCCATGACGATGCCGTCGCATTTCCGCAAGAGACGCCAGGGTTGCGTGAAGACGGGAACTTCGGCGCCTTCGATGTCGACCTTGACCACGTCGACGTGATCTAAGCGCTCCATGGCCTCCAGGTCGTCAAGCGTAATCGTCCGGACCGCCTGCACTTCGCCCCGCCCCTCGCTCTCGTCCGCGACTAGCGTGTGCCCGGTCACGCCGCGGATCTCGAGGAATTCCGTGCCACACCGCTCCGAGATGGCGGTCTGGTGGATCGACACGCCCGGCGCCTGGAGGTTCATCCGCAGCAGCGCGACGTTGCCCGACTCGGGCTCGACCGCCACCACTCGTGCATCGTGACAGACCGTCAACCAGTAGGCGCCCGTTATGCCGATGTTTGCGCCAAGATCGACGACGACGGCGCCCTGAGGGAGCGGTAGCACTGCATCGTAGAGCCCCTTAATAAACGTTGCATAGAACGTATAGACGTCAACCCCGTTTGCGCGGAGGTAGAGGTCACGTGCATTGCTCCCACGACCCACGCGAACCCGCCGGAGGCGGTCGCTACGTGCCGGTCCCACGTAGTACTCCACAAGGCCGGCAAACAGACACAGCCAAAGCCTCAACCGGCCGGTGCGAGTCTCGGTCAGTTCGCACACACGGCGGTGCGTCAGCCGAAGACGACCAAGGCGGAGCTTCACGGTTTCGAGAGCCTCGGTTAGGCGTCGCCCCACTACATCCACTCTCTACGTGCTGGCTTCGCCCTCTTCAAGCGCCACCAGGCTGCTTCCAGATCAACTGTCTCTTCCCGGTCTCGATCTGATGGAGCACAGTGGCCGCGGCCGCGATCGCCTCCAGAGCAGGGCGCGTATCCACCTGCCGATGGTCACTGCGCGCGGGCGGACACGGCAGATAAAGGCAGGCGCGAAGATCGTGGGTGCCAGAGTTCACTGTAGATCACATGGACCACCGAACAGGACTCCTTTGGGTCCTCAATATCGAGCCTCCGCCTGGGCCCAAATTGGCGACCACCTGCTCAAGGAGCTCAAGGATCTCTGCGAGGAATGAGCAGGGCGGCGAGAAACACCGGAGGCATGATACGGGCGAAGGCAACAATACCTTCGGCCAACGAGTCCTCGACGCGCGTTAAGGCCGCAACGGTAAAGGCGACGATGAATAGGGTGCGCACGCCGCCGCGGTCTGTGAGTCGGCCGAGAGCGGCGAATATTGCCCCGAACAGGCCCATCCCGAGGATCACGCCGACAAGGCCGAAGTTTCGGTAGAGATCACCGATGTGGCTCGGTCCCGTGTTAGACCTCGAGTTCGTCGCTTGCTTCAGGTACAGTTGCGGGAAGCTCCGCCCGCCATCGAAGATGGGCTTGTCGGCCCATAACACGCGAGGTACGAGAGCTATCGCGAGAGCGTTAGGTAGCGCGTTGCCGTTCGTGTGCGAGAACACACTCGGCGTGTCGCGGAGGATTACAGCGACGTTCTCAATCTGGCGCGCTCGTCTGTTCAACGTGTCTAGGGCCATTGCAGTCGAGCCGTCGATGTCTTGGACTGTCTCGCTCGCAGCTCCGACCACAAGGGCGGCGGCGTTCCTCTCCGCGCTGGACTGCGACGAGATGACCCGAAACTGCTCGGTGACCGGAACTGACAGGGCTGTGGCGATCACAAACACCAACACCCACTTAATGGGCATCCGGTGATGGAACAGCGCGTAGATAAATACCACCACGAGAAGCCTTGGAAGAATGTATTGCACCTTGCTGCCGTGGAGCAGGCCTTCGCCGAACTGGAGGATGACGAGGACAGCAAGCAAAACGAGGTCGGGCCGCGCGCGCGCCCGATCGGACATCCCGAAGGCGCGGAACGCCGCGAACGCGAGAGCGACATCGAGCCCGCCGCGACTGGCTACCACCCACTCGGTCCAGGGTCCAAGCGGGCCACCTGTATCGAAGTCGCGCACATAACCGAAGGATCCGGTAGCGACGAGCACCAAAAGGGAAAAGAGCCCCACGACCCCCAGCGCGATCGTTAAGCGGCGAGACGGGAGGTCACTCGAGGTCAAACCGGCACGCGGACGAGTCGCCCGCCTGCCCCGGGTGGTCGCGAACCACCCGACCCACAGCGAGGCGAAGCCGGCGGCGACGAGGAGAAGAGCCTTCGTGACGTCCGCTCGGACCAACGAGATCGCACTCGCTGGCTCTCCTAACCAAGCGAGCGAGGACCCTGCGAGATCGAGAAAGGCGATGACCGGGTAGTAGACGATCGGCTCGCGCGCCGCTCCGCGACCCAAGGCGAGGATCGGCCCCAGGGCGGCGAGCGCGCAGGCGACGAAGGCGCCAATCAATGCGGCCTTCGCGTTGAACTCCTCCGGGAGCGCTAGCGAAACCCCCGCCCCCACCGTGACGCAGGCGATGACTATGCCCGCGGCAAACGCCGCAGTAGGACCGTCGAGCCCCCCCCACCCGAGACGTCCAGCGGCGAGCGCCCGCCCGCTCACGCGCGCACCCGCCGTGATCATCGCGGCCAGGATACTGCGCGAACTCGGGGGCTGCCTGGAGAGCGTCGCCTGCGCAAATGTCAGCCGCCGCTGTCCGAGCGTACGGTCTCGCGTCGCGGTCGTAATCGTCCGGACCGGATCCCACGGCATGATTTGATTAGCCTCAACACTCTGATAGACCACCACCAGCGTCTTGGGGGTAGAGAATCATATGTCGATAGGGGATCCGGACATGTCCGAGCGGCGAGAGAGTGGTCGGCTCGGCCTGAGGGCGGCGTTTGTCGTGCTGCGGCGCCGCCTCTGGGTCCTGCTCACGTGCGCCCTCCTAGTGCCCGCGTCCGCACTCGGCTTCTCGCTCGTCCAGGAGAAGCAGTACACCGCGGCGGCTTCGCTGTTCTTTCGCGATCCAGGGCTCGACCAGAAGCTCTTCGGATCCACCTTTCTCGAGCCTGCAGGAGATCCGGTCAGGGAGGCGGCCACAAACCTCAAACTTGTCAGCCTCAAAGCGGTAGCCCGGCGGACGGCGGTAGCCGTCCGGCGTGGACTGACCGCTGACCAGGTCGCCGCCAAGGTCGAAGCCTCCACGGAGGGACAGTCCGACCTCGTCTCGGTCCGCGCCACGGATCCGAGTCCCGAGTTCGCCGCGACCCTCGCCAACACGTTCGCCCAGCAGTACATCCAGTTCCGGCGTGAGGCGGACAGGGCCAAAGTCCGCGAGGCGCAGCAGCTCGTGCAGCGGGAGCTCGATGCGCTCTCGCCGACAGAACGGGAGAGCGCCGAGGGCCGGTCCCTTGCGGAGCGCGCGCAGCAGCTTCGCATCCTCACGTCCCTCCAGACAGGGAACGCGGAGCTGGTCGAGCGCGCCGAGCCGCCGCGGTCGCCATCGTCGCCGAGAACGTTCCGAAACGGAGTGCTCGGGGGAGTGCTTGGCGTCATTCTGGGCATTGGCCTCGCCTTCCTCCTCGAGCGACTCGACCGGCGCGTGCGCGACCCAAAGGAGATCGAGTCAGCGTTTAGGCGCCCGATCCTCGGGACCATTCCGAAGAGCCGCGCACTCGCAAGCCCGGAGTACACGCAAGACGGGGCACGTCCTGCAGTCGGGGAGGAGGCGTTCCGGATGCTCCGAGCGAACCTCCGCTACTTCAACGTCGATCGTCAGATCCAATCCGTTCTCGTGACCTCGCCGGCGTCGGCCGACGGAAAGAGCACCGTGGCGTGGGGCCTCGCCGCCGCGGCGGCGGAGGCCGGCGCGAGGGTTCTGCTGATAGAGGCTGACCTGCGCCATCCCACCCTGTCGCGCTCGTTCCCGTACGTGAAGCCCGAGCCCGGTCTCAGTACGGTCCTGGCCGGATCCGAGGACTTTGCCGAGGCTGTACAGAAGGTCCCGGTGCATCAGCGCATCAACAGCTCGTCCTCGGAGCGCGCCATGTACGTCCTACCGGCTGGTCCCCTTCCCCCCAACCCCGCGGACCTGATCGAGTCCGAGCGTATGCGCGAGGTCATCCGTCATGCGGAGGACGACTACGACCTGGTGGTGATCGACACTCCGCCCACGTCCGTCGTCTCCGACGCGATCCCGCTCGTTAAGGAGGTGAGCGGAGTGATCGTCGTAGTTCGGCTGGGGCAGAGCACGCGTGAGGCCATCGTGCACCTCAGGAACCAGCTCGAGCACCTCGACGCCCCGACCCTCGGCGTGGTCCTAAATGCTTTCTCGCCAGACAGCGGCTCGTACGGGTATGGCTACGCCTACTCGTACGGCTACGGAGAGCCCGGCAACAGCGGCCCGCCGGCGCCCCTTGCTGCCGAGGAGGTCTCGCACGAGCGACGCTCGGAGCCGTAGCGGGCCGATGACCCCGGCGCCGACCACTTCTCGCGACCCGAAGAGCAGGATCGAGGCCTACTGGGAACGTACGCCGTGCGGCTCGAAGCACGCCAACACCCCCGAGGGCGAGCCGGAGTACTTCGCCCAGGTGGAGAAGCGGCGCTACGAGCTCGAGCCGTTCATCCCCAGGTACGCGGACTTCGAGGGCTCCCGCGGCAAGCGGGTCCTGGAGATCGGCGTCGGATTGGGTACCGACTTCGTCCGATTCGCACGCGCAGGCGCGAACGTGACGGGAGTAGATCTCACGAAGCACTCGGTCGAGCTCGTGACCCGGCGCCTGGAGTTGGAGGGCCTCGATGGCGACGTGCGAGTTGCCGATGCCGAGGCGCTGCCGTTCGAGGACGGCAGTTTCGACCGCGTCTACTCGTGGGGCGTGCTGATGGTCACGCCCGACACGCCACGCGCCGTGCGGGAGGCCCTAAGGGTCTTGCGGCCGGGCGGCGAGCTCTGCGCGATGGTTTACGCCCGTCGCTCGTGGGTGGCATTCGGTCTGTGGGCTCGATACGCCCTTCTGGTCGGCAGGCCGTGGCGGAGCCTGGCCCACGTCGTGGCCGGCCACATGGAGAGTCCCGGCATGAAGGCCTACACCGAGCCGGAGGTGCGTGCGCTCTTCACAGGTCTCGAGGAGCTGCGGCTCGAGCGCGTGGGAACGCCCTATGACCGACGGGTGGCGGGACCCCTGGTTCCTCTGACCGGGCGCAGGCTCGGCTGGTTCATGGTCGTGCGAGGGCGCAAGCCGGCCGCCCCGCGCTGATCTACCTCTCGGCTACGTTCGGGCAAGGACGTGGCACAGCTCTGCGAGCCTGTCCGCGTGCGTGGCCCACGAGATCGTTCGGCGCACTTCGCGAGTGAACGGTGGCGGCAGCTCGCCCTGGATCAGCCTCCTCATTCCGTCCGCGAACGCATCTGGGTTCCCTGGGTCAACGTAGATGGCGCCCTCGCCGCACAGCTCCCTCGCGAACAGGCTGTCCGCTGCAACCACGGGAAGGTCGGCCCCAATTGCCTCGGCGAGCGGAAAGCAAAAGGACTCCGTCGTGCTGGCGACCACCACCGCATCTCCTTCCAGCTCGTCGCGCAGACGAGGATGGAACCGTTTGAACTCCACGTGGGAAGCGATGGCAGGGTCCGAAAGAAGTCGCCGATCCGCCTCCGACTCGCGGAACCGGCGGGCGAAGCTCGTAGTTGGATCGCAGGCGGAGCGAACGACAAACCTCGCCTGATGCGTGCGGGCCAGCTCGCGCACGGCTAGGAGCAGGTCCGCAAGCCTTTTGTGTGGGCCCCACCAACTGCGGTCGATGAACGTGAACCGATCGTCGGACGACTGTCGACGGCCGCGAACGAGCCCCGGACCGAACGGAATGCTCACCACCTGGCGGCCCGTCCGTGCGGCGACGGCACTCGCCATGGTCTTCGTGGCGGTCACCGTCACGGTCGCGCGCTTGGCGGACAGCCGCCCGAGCCGGGCCTGGACCGCGACCCGCCAACCCTTCGGGCCCCGAATCTTGGCCGGCTCGAAGTGCAGCATGTTGCGCGCGAGCAGGATGTGCCGGTGGCGGCGAACCAGCGGCCCGAAGTTGGCGGCGCTCACCAGTACGTCGGCCCGTCTGACGTCTCGAGCCAGCGGCAGCACCGTCTGCTCCCAGAGGAATCTCGCCGGTGCCGACGCGATCGGCTGCGGCCTGAGCCGGACACGACCCGCGAACTCCTCCTGGATGAGGTTGGTTACGGCCTGCGGAACTAGGAACTCCCAGTCGATACCCCGATCGCCGCCTCGCTCGAGCTCGTCGATCAGCGCCAGCACGTAGACCTTGCCGCCGCCCGACACCGAGCCGCCGGCGTTGACAAAGACGCGCGGCTTCATTGGGGCGACACGAGGCGGCCTCGCCAATTCCTCCGCCTTCCGGAAGGCATCGGCGGCAGCGGCTCGCCGGCCAGGACCGCAGCCGGCGCGTCCGTGACCATCCAGTCCGCGCGCGGGCCTACCAGCTCGCGTGCGACGCGGAGACCGGCCGCCAGAGGCATTCGCCCGGGAATGTCTGGTCCGTGCGCATCCGAGGCGAGCACGTGCGCCAAGCCCTCCCTCACGAGCCAGCGCGCCATGCGTCCCGACCGTGAGCGACCTGGCCTTCCGGACAGCGACGTAGCCGTCACCTGGACGAGCACGCCCCGTTCCGCGAGAGTCGCCAGGCGCCGGGGGTCCTGCTGGAAGCTGGGGTTGCGCTCCGGGTGAGCGAGCAGGACGCGATAACCCTTGACGGTCAAGCGAAAGAGCAGCTCCTCGAAGTTCGAGGGCAGCGGCCCGTAGGGCGTCTCGACGAGCAGATCCCTGCCTCGCTGAGCGAACGACACCAGACGAAGCTCGTCCTCCTGAGCCTCGAGGCCCCACAGGATGTCTACCTCACCACCCGGCACAAGCAGGAGCTGCACGCCGGCTCGCCGAAGCTCCTCCTCCAAGAGGTGGCAGCGGTGCGCGAGCTCGCCGGCGCGGACGCGCGGGTGATCCTCCCGCAGATGCGGCGTCGCCGCAGCGGCGCGCACTCCGTCCCGCTCGAGCATGCGAGCAAGCTCCACGCTCTGCTCCATCGTCCGCGGTCCGTCGTCTACCGCGGGCAGGATGTGGCAGTGAAGATCGATCAACGCGCTTCGCCTGATCCCGTTGCGCGAGCCCCTGCCGGTAGAGCGGCATTCCAGACATCCGCAGCCTGGTCGTTTCCGACCCGGCGCTGATGTACGAGTACGCGACGAGCACGAGGATGCGCCGCGCGGCGACGACGGGAGCCGGAACCTCGGTCAACCACTGCCTGACGACGCCGCGCGAGTACCTGCCTCACGCGATGAACTCCTTCCACCACAAGGCGAAATTGAGCAGGTACCAGGCCTCCCGCTCGCGGCGGCCGTCGATGAGTCTCACGACTTCGCGACGATCGAGGAAGTCGGTTTCCCGACAGAATTCATCCAGCTCCGCGCGCACTCTTTCGCCCAGCCGGTCGGTGAACCACTCACGGACAGGTACCCCGAAGCCCTGTTTCGGCCGGTCGATCACCGCGTCGGGAACGAGGCCGCGCACGGCCGTCTTGAGGATGTGCTTGAGGTTGCCGTTCTTCGCCTTTACTCGCTCCGGGATCCCTAGCGCAAATTCGACGAACTTGTGGTCGAGGAAGGGCACTCGCCCTTCGAGGCTGACGCCCATGCTCATCTTGTCGATCCGCATGAGCAGTAGCTCAGGCAATCGGATGTTGAGGTCGACGTAGGTCATCCAGTTCAGGTGGGACGGCTCCCAGGCCCCCTCCTCGAATCGCTTGCGGATCGGCTCGATAGCGTCCCACGAAGTCAACCCCGCGAGTTCCCGCCTCAGACGGGGGGAGAGCAGCCGTTGTTTCTGGGTCTCGGTGAAGGCCTCGGCTCCGCCCCAGAAGATCGGCAGGCCTCTGCAGGCGCGTTGGAGCAGCTCGTACTCGCGCCGCTCCTCCTTTCCCGCGAGCCGAACCGTCGCGGCCGCAGTCCGCTTCAGCACGGCGGGGACCGGCAAATCGTCGTAGCGCTGGAGCCGCAGCAGCGTCTTCCAGCTCGGGTACCCCCAGAAGAGCTCATCGGCCCCCTCGCCGACTTGGCAGACGACCACGCCGTTGTCGCGCGCAAGCTTCGAGACGTAGTAGAGAGGGACGCAGACCGGGTCGGCGATCGGCTCGTCTTGAAGGCGAACCATTTGCGGCAGGAAGTCGAGGAGGTCCTCGACCGTCAGGACGCGCTCGTAATGATCCGCGCCGACGTGGCGCGCCATGAGGCGGGCATAGTCGAACTCGTTCCGGTAGCTCTCGTTGTCTCCCTCGTAGCCGACCGAGAACGTCTTCACCGAGCCTCTCTCCCCCTCCGAGAACAGCGCTGCGTTCGTGCTCGAATCGATGCCGCCGGAGAGGAAGACGCCGACCGGGACATCGCTCACCTTCCTTAGCTGAACCGAGGTACGCAGCTCCGCGAGCAGCTGCTCCGCGATCTCTTCCTCGGATTCGCTGTCGAGCGGCTCGACGTGGTCCCAAACGTCCCAGTAGCGTTGCTTCCGAAGCGTTCCGTCGGCGGAAAATCGCAACCACGTGCCGGGCTCGAGCTTGTTGATCCCAGCGAAGAGGGTTTGTGGCGCGGGTGTCGTGAGGAACGAGAGGTAGTGATAGAACGCCTCCTCGTCCACGTCACGCTGCTGCTGCGGGTCCTCGAGCAGCGCCTTGATCTCCGAGGCGAACACGAGCCGGCCGTCGTGGACGCTGTAGTAGAGCGGCTTGATGCCGATCCGATCCCGCACTAGCCAGAGTTCGCGGGAGCGGGCGTCCCACAGACCGAACGCGAACATTCCGCGCAAGCGGTGGAGGCAGTCGATCCCCCACTCTTCGAAGGCGTGCAGGATCACTTCGGTGTCGGAGTGATCCGTCAGCCAGCGGTGCCCGCCGATTTCCTCGAGTTCGCGGCGGATCTCCGCATGGTTGTAGATCTCGCCGTTGTAGACGAGGCGGAGCGAGCCGTCCTCGTTCGGCATCGGCTGGTTGGCTTCGTCGGAAAGGTCGATGATCTTCAGCCGCCGGAAACCCAGTCCGACAGCCCCGTCGTCCGAGATCCAAAGTCCGTTTCCGTCGGGGCCCCGGTGGACCATCGTTTCGCGCATGCGAACCAGATACGGAGCGTTCACGGCAAAGTTGCTCCCTGCAAACGACAGAGCCCCGACGATTCCGCACATCTCGCGTTCCTCAGGTCGCGGCGGTCGGCCGATTTGCGCACTGGACCGGCGTAGTCCCGGTGGTCTCGATCACCCTTAGGAAATCTGCGAGAGCTCGTGCGGCTCGGGGCCCCACGTGACCGTCCCAATGAGGAGTGCGCTCGCGGCCGTATCCCCGCGTCCCCACTGCGAAGCAGATCTTCGCCACCGGGCGTTTAGCCCAGCCTGCTCGGCCCGCGGGGGACCTGGGCGAACGCCCGCCACGCCGGCTTGCGGACACCGTTCCACTGGCGAAGGCCGCTCGTCCAGTTCAGCCACTGGTTGCTGTTTCGTTCCGGCGGGGCGTCGTAGAGCTGGAACCAGCACATCGTGTCTACCCGACCGAACTTCGCCGCCAGGGCGTACGCCTTGCGTAGGTTTGTGGCCTGCTTCTTGCGAGGCACGAAGTACAGCCAACCAAGCGCTTCGTGTTCGGTGTTCCAGCCGAACTCGTCGACGAAGATGCGCAGGTGGCGCCTCGGCCAGAGGCGGTCGAGCCGGCGCGCCAGCCAGTCGAGGTCGTCGAAGTCGACGCGCAGGGGGCGCTTCGGGAGCGCCAGGTCGAGCCGCCGTTCCGTGTACGGGTTGATCGCAAACAGGTCGAGTCGCGGCCGGCGCCCGTTCGGGAGGACCATGTTCGCAATGAAGGTGTCCGGCGCCGTGGTGTACTGATCGTTGAGGCCGTAGGGGTGCAGGCCTCCACCGATCACCACGACGTCGCGTCTCGCCGCGTGCATGGCGCCGTAGGCCGCGTCCAGCAGACCGGCGTAGAGGTGCGGCGCCGTCCGGCCGTTGCCGCCCTGGGGGCGGAAGCTGTAGAAGCTCCCCGGCTCCGAGATGATGATCCAGCGGCGCACCTGCGGGTATTCCCGCACGGCGGCCGCCATGAAGTCGGCGAAGTCCTGTGGCTCTGCCGGCGCCCAGGCTTCGCCGCGCCCGCCGTTCGCCCACGACGGGAAGCTGCTCACGTTGAGGACCGGCTCGATCCCGTTCGCCCGCGCGGCCGAGACGGCGCGGGTGATCGACGCCGGCCAGGCGTAGGCGGGATCATCGGGTGAGCTCGCGTCGGCAGGTCGAGTCGGGGCTGCCCCTGCCCACGACAAGCCTCCCGCCCAGACCCTCGTCCCCAGCGCCCGCAACTCGGGGAAGATCGTCCGCCTGCCACGGAGCGGTGCGCCATTGACGCACTTCGAGGGCGGGCGCACTTTGCCGGAGGCGGGCTGGGCAGGCTCGACCCGGGCAGCCGCGCCCAGCAACAAACCGGCGACCCCCCCGAGAAGCAGGACCCGTAGAATTGACCCCCGGACCACGGCAGGCATCGTACAAACTCCTCCTCAAGCGCCGCGCCTGCGCAGGGCCGCGGTCGCCGTCCGGAGCGGCGCGGTGAACCGCCAGCTCCTGCTCCGGGCGATCATCGCAAGGTCCGCCTGGAGCCGGTCGATCTCGGTTCGCAGGCCCTCCACATTCTGCTCGAGCGCCTCGTGCGACTCGCTCACATGCGAGAGCTGCGCGAACAGGTCGCCTGCCTCCTGGTGGAGCTGCTCGACGTTGTGCCGCTCCGCCTCGAGCTCACGAGGATCATTGCTCGACCGTTCGAGGTCTGCGGAGCCGAGCCGCACCGGCCGGCGGCGCAGGAGCGCGGCGCCCTGCCCTCGCGGCGCCTCGGACGGATCGTGCCGCTCGAGGAATAGAACGTCGAACAAGCGGCCCCAGTGCTCCCGGATCCACCACTCGGAGTGGAAGACGATCGGCCCGCCGGATTCCCACGGGTTCCACTTCTTGATCACGTTCATGCCGACGCGATCCTCTTCCCAGGCCCCGTGGCCGAAGTCGGACCAGAGGCCCTCGTTCAGAAAGGTCGCGAACAGCAGCCCGTCCGGCTTCAGCACGCGGTGGAGCTCGAGCAGCCAACCGGCCCAGTGGTCGGTCAGGTGCGTGAAAACGGACAGTGCATAGACGAGGTCGAAGAACTCATCTGGCTGTGGCAGTGAGGGTGTCTCCTCGTTCTCGAATACGTGGAGCGGCGGCGAGAAGTGGTTAGTCACCCAGGAAACGCTCGGCCTGTCGATGTCGCAGCCGTAGAACTCCGCACGCTCGGCCTCAGCCAGAAAGTGGCGCAGAGTCCGCCCGGCTCCGCAGCCGAAGTCGAGCACTCGTTTGCCGTCCCACGACCAGTCCTCGGGAAGGAGGCGCTCGATCCGCTCGCGGCAGCCCCGGCCGATCGCCTCGTAAGCCGCGGCGACGTCCGGGTCGTCGATCTTGCCGACACGGTGCACGAGCTCGGACGGCGGGACGGGGAGCACGGAAGTCACCGCGCGAGAATACGAAAGGGTCGCGGCTCGAGTTGGAGCTCGGCCTTCAAGCGCTCCGGATGCTTGCGCCGTTCAGACGGCTCGCCCGCTCCTCTGCTTCGAGCAGCTCGATTCTCAGCTGTCTGTTCTCCTTGAGCGCCTCGAAGATCTGGCGTGATCGCTGGGCGAGCAGACGCTCCGTCGCGTTCGCGCGTTCGCGGCCGAGGACCGCCAGGGCCGGCGACACCCAGAGCAGTGCCGGAAACTGCTCCCAATACGTGATGTCCATGAGGCCGTCCGCGAGGTAGTACTCGACGTCGTCGGGCTGGACGAAATCCTCCCACCGCTCGAGGAAGAGGGCGAAGTTCTGCGGGTCGGTCAGGTAGTTCCGCGTCGCCGACTCGAGGTGGTAGAGGACGCTCTTGTGGCAATAGTGAACCTCGTACCCGAGGCGCCGGAGGCGGAGACAGAGGTCTACGTCCTCGTAGCCGTTCACGAACGCCGCATCGAAGCGGCCGGCCTCCTCGAAGAGCTCCCGCCGGATGAGTGCGCAGGCGCCGGTGACGACCTGGAACTCCCTGGACTTGTTGACGGCGGGATGGCCGGCGGGGAACCCGGCGTAAATGTGATGGGGGCTGCGGTCACGGGCGAAGACGACGCCGGCGTGCTGGATCGTGTCGTTCGGAAAGAGGAGCTTCGAGCCGACGAGCCCGATTCGGTCGTGCCCGGACGCGTAACAGAGCAGGGCATCCAGCCATCCGGGCTGTGGGATGGTGTCGTTGTTCAGGAACACGATCCAGTCGCCGGACGCCGCGGCGGCACCGTCGTTGCAGGCCATAGCGAAGCCCATGTTGTGCTCGTGGTGGACGACCCGGACCCGATCGGCGTAGTCCGCGAGGACCTGGGCCGTCGAGTCCGACGAGGCGTCGTCGACGACCACGATCTCCAGCGAGGCCACCTCCGACGGACACCCAAGGAGGCCGTCGAGGCACTGGCGCGTGAGAGCCGCCCGATTGTGCACGGGGATGATGATCGAGCAGGTCGTCACGGCCGGCCTCGGCGCAATCCTTCTCGGATGGATTGCTTCAGCGACCAGTAGCGTCGCCCCCAGCGCACGAGGCGGGTCGACTCGAGCGCAGCGGATCTTTGCTCCAAGCCCTCGATTCCGCGCGCAAGCGACTCCTCCGTTTCGCGTCGCCACTCGATTTCCGCCCGCATCGTGGCTTCGGCGCGCCGCCGCTCCTCGCGTTCTGTCGCAAGTTCCTCGTCCCGCTCGAGCAACTGCTCCTCGAGATTCTGGATCACCTGGGGCAGGTCGTAGTTCATGGCCGCGCCGACGTCGAGCTGAACCTGGAGGGCCTGCATGTAGCCGCGCCGGCGAGCGAGCTCCATGCGGAGATGCTCGAGCTCACGACGCTGCGACTGCACGGCCTGGCGTAGGTCGTCGGCTGTCTCGCGCCGCTCTTCGGCACCGGGCAGGGTGCCCTGCCCGTTTGGACGTGGCCGCAACGTCTGCGGCGTCGACTGCGCCTCCATGAGCAATCTGTCGTACAACTCCTCGACGTCTGGCGTCAGCCCCGCATCGTCGTGGTCGGGAGGGGCGCCGCCGAAGTCCAGCCTCGCGACGCCACGGGCGATTTCCGCCCGCGAGACCTCGAGGCCGAGCGCACAGGTGAGCCGCTCCACCTCCGCCCGCGGGTCCTCGCGGTAGCTCTCGTAGTGCGTCACAACCCGCTCGTGTTCAGCCAGATCGAGCAGGACGCGGTAATAGGCGGTCCAGAGCCTGAGAGCGACTGTGGCCGAAGTCAAGCCGCGACTCTCGAGCGCTTCGGCTGCGTCGCGCGGGTGCCGAACGCAGACAACGACCCGCAGATCCGGGAAGAGGTCTCTCCAAAAAGGGAAGGTCAGCGAGTTGCGCGGATCCGCCCAGCCCCAGGGCTCTCTTAGTGCGAGGCTCTCGGAGAGGATGGCGGCCGAGCGCCGCACGGGCTCGAGCGAAGGGATGTGTATCCAGTCCCCGGCCGGCGGTGAGTCCCACACAGCGTCGAGCACGCCGAGGATCTCGTCGTTCAGCCGCACGAACCTCCGATTACGCCAGGAGTCGTCGGAGTCGTCGCCTATCGGCGAGAGCTCCTCCTCCGGGCCGAGATCGAGGCCGAAGTCACCCAGGAGCCGAGCCACCATCCTGGTACCTGACCCCGGCAGCCCGGCGATGCAGATCGCCATGGAGCAGTTATACCCCGCATCCGGCCAGAATCTCACCCCCCTCGGGGCCGTCGCTATTTTGCGGCTGGCACCTTGGCCGACGCCGGAACGCTGCTGTTTCCACGAGTCATGGAAATAGCGCTCGACTGAGTCAGCGCCAGGTGACGGGCTTGAGCACGTACTCGTCCGAGCCGGACCAGTTGACCTGCTGGATCGAGCCGCCGCCCGGGATCAGGTAGACGAGACAGCTCTCGTAGCTCTCCCCGTTCGAAAACGGCGTCGGGGCGCTCGCGTCGTCGCAGCGCTCGAACGTGCCGAAGAACGTCACGCTTCCCTGCTCCTGCCCGCGGTCGTCGATGCCGTCGAAGCGGATGTCCGGATCGTCATTCTTGACCGGCACTTCGGCGCCGGCATTGGTGACTTTGACGGAGACGTAGAACGGCGTGGAGGTCTTCTGGTCGGCTTCGAGGTCGACGTTCTTGAAGTCGTCGGCGATCGAGCCCTTCTCGATCTTGAGCACGGCCACGTCGAGGTCGTAGGTCTTCTTGCTCGTGGACGGCGCGCTCAACGGCTTGAACTTCACGTGCGCGGTCTCTCCGAGCTTGAGCTTCGCGCCGGGCTTCGTCGTGCCACCACCGGAGCTCGTCCCTGTCGTCGTCGCATTCGTGGTCGTCGCACTCGTGGTCGGCGGGGAGCTCTCCTTCTTGGAGCTCCCGCCCCCGCACCCGGCCAATCCGAGGCCCAGCGCGATGGAGGAGAGCATCGCGACCCTCCGAACGACCTTCCGGTGTGCGTTCGATTCCATGCGGGTGACTCTAACTTGCTAGCCGAATCCGTTCTCGATCAAGTCGCGTACCTCCTCGACGCCGGCCTGCCAGATGCGGAGCATGTCCTCGTCGGAGTGCTCGTAGGCGCCGCCGAACGATCCGTCGCCCACGATGCGCCGGAACTCGGCGGGGTCGTGAATCGGCGTCTCGGCAGACGGCTTCGGCTCGCTCGGCAGCTCGACCCCGGGCAGACGGGTCCAGGGGAAGTTCTCCATCCACGAGGCATGCGAGCCTTCGGGATCGATCGACCGGACGACCTCTCTCACTCGCGGGCTGTCCCACCAGTCGTGATACCGCACCCGTTTATCGGTGTTCTTCGCGCCCCACTGCGAGGCCGCCATGCGCGCAGGCGTGTTCCCGCCGTGGCCGTTCACGATCAAGATCCTGCGAAAACCCTGGCCCGAGAGCGAGTCGAGCAGGTCGGTGACAACGGCGACGAAGGTCTCGACCCGCAACGTCGGGCTACCCGGGTAGGCGGCAAACCGCGGCGTGATCCCGTAGGGCAGAACGGGCAGCACCGGCACGCCCAGGGGCTCGGCGGCCTCGACGGAGACCCGCTCGGCGAGGATGTTGTCGGTTCCGAGCGACAGGTACGCATGCTGCTCGGTGGAGCCAATCGGAAGGACGATGCGGTCGTCCTGCCGGAGGTACTCCTCCAGCTGCATCCAGTTGCAGTCTTGGACGCGCACCGACCCCCCGGTTAATTCGGTTAGACCTGGGCGGGTTCCGGATCGGGCCGCACGAGAACTGTGTCGGCGACCGGGATGATCTCGTCGACGGGCAGCATGGCGCGAGAGGCGTGCTCGCGGATTGCCTCAGGGCTCGTCGCCTGGTAGATGCAGACGGTGCCGACGGAGCCGCCGTCCTCCTCGAGGACGTATGAGCGGATCCACCTCACCTGGTCCGACATTTCCTCGTCGCCGACCTTGCTCGAGCGCACAGCGGCCTCCTGAAGATCCTCGGGCGATCGCCAGCCGCTTCTGCGCAGAATCACGTACGTGTTCACTTCCGCCTCCTCGGTCGGGGGTCCGGGTGATCCTACGCCCCGGGGGATATTCCTGGCCAGGCCGCAGCAGCCCGCGGACGGCATCCGGCTCGCCGTCAAGGACCTCTTCGACACTGCCGGCCTGACGACCACCTACGGCTCGATCGTCTACGCCGAGCACGTGCCGCAGGAGACGGCCGAGGCGGTGAGCCGGCTCGAAGCCGCCGGCTACGCGAACGTGGGGAAGACGAACCTGCACGAGTTCGCGTACGGGATCACCTCGGTGAACCCGCACTACGGAACGGTCCCAAACCCCGCGTTCCCGGGGCGTATGGCGGGCGGGTCGAGCGGCGGCTCGGCGGCAGCGCTGGCGGCTGGGCTCGCGGACGCGGCGCTCGGCACGGACTCTGGGGGCTCGATCCGCATCCCCGCCGCCTGTTGCGGCATCGTCGGCTTCAAGCCCAGCTACGGGCTCGTCTCGCTCGAGGGATGCTTCCCGCTCGCCCCGAGCTTCGACCACGTGGGCCCGATGGCACGAACGGTCGGCGGTTGCGCCGCGATGCTCCGCGTGCTCGCCGACGGCTTCGAGCCCATCGCGCTCGAGTCGCTCGAGGAGGTGCAGGTGGGAGTCGCGTGGCTCGAGCACGCAGATCCTCTTGTTCGCGCGCGTGCACGTGAGGCCGCGGACTTGTTCCCGCGTCGCCGCGAGCTCGACTTCCCGTTTCCGAAGGAGATCGGCGTCGTCTTCATGCGCGAGGTCGCCGACGTCCACCGCGACCTCTTCGCCGAGTTCAAGGACTCCTACGGCGACAACATGCGCACGAAGGTCGAGCGCTGCCTCGAGGTGACCGACCGGGCGTACGAGAGCGGGCTCCGAGCGCGAGCGGAGTACGCCGAGCGCGCGCAGGCCGCGTTCGATGGCGTCGATCTCCTGCTCACCCCAACCCTTGCCTTCGTCGCCCCTCCGCTGCCCGTTGACGATCTCGAGATCCGGGAGCGGACGATCCGCCTGACCATCCCGTTCAATGCCCTCGGTTGGCCGACTCTTGCTCTTCCATGCGGCGCCGCCGAGGACGGGCTGCCCGCGTCACTCCAGATCGTAGGTCCACGGGGCTCGGATGCGCTTGTCCTGGCGGCCGGGCAGATGGTGGAAAGCGCCCTCTCCCTCGTCTGAGGGACGCTCAACCGAGCGAGCGCTGCCGAAGAACTCTCTTGCCATGCCTCTTCGCCTCACCGTCGCCGGAACTCTCGCGCTGCTCGCACTCACCGTGGGCGCTCAGACTGCGACGGCTGCCGCGCTCAAGGCCCCGAAGAACGTCAAGGGCTTCCTGCTGCGGGTCAACGAGGCCGGCTCGACCTATGACCGGACGTTTTCTCGCACGCCTGCCTTCACTTGGAGCCCGGTTGCCGGCGCCAAGCGGTATGCGTTCGAACTGACGACGAGCTCCACCTTCGCACCGTCGGGAACCGTGTGGTCGGGCGTAACGGCGAGCGCAGCGCCGGTGATCTCACCCAACGTCTCGCTGCCCTGGATCACGGGCAGCCCCTACTCGCTCTATGCGCGGGTGCAGGCCATCGGCGTGGGCGGCCTGGCCGGACCCGAGAGTGCGCCCTACGGCTTCAACATGCGCTGGCGCGACAAACCGCGCCCGCTCGATCCTCAATCTCCGGGTCTCGTCCGCTGGACGCCCGTCGAGGGTGCGACGGCGTATGAGGTGTGGCTCTACGGCGCAGGGCAGACGTTCTTAACGACCACGAACGTGGCCGACGAGCGCGAGTTTTACGGCTCCCTCACGGGCGACGCTGCCGTCACATGGCGGGTGCGCGCGGTGCGCAAGCTCGACGGCGCCACTGCCAATGGATTGCCGCGGGTGAGCTTCGGACCGTGGAGCGACGAGTTCACGAACGTGAATCCCCCCTTCCAGGTCGGCGAGCTGAACCCCGTCGCAACCGTCTCCGACATCATCAGCACTCCGGCGAACCCGAGAGCCCACGAGCTGACGCCGGGCTTCGTCTTCACGGGGAACTATCGCTCGTGGGGACTGCCCGCGTCGCTCGATCAGACGACGGAGCTCTTCCACGTCTACGTGTCAACCGACGGCGAGTGCGTCAACCGCGTCTACGTAGGCGCCGTCGTCGGCGGCCCTGCCTATGCCCCGCGCCTTGGCAAGTACTTCTCCGACGGACCGGTCCTCATGCGCGACGGAACCCCTGTCACCTCGGTCGACTCCGGCGGCCTGGGCGGCTTTATCGACCTGTGGGATTCCTCCTGGCCGGGCGGCGGCTACTACTGGACAGTCATTCCCCTCATGCAGGGCCCCGGCCCATACACGGACATCCAGCTACCGGAAGACGTCTGCCGTGCCGGCGGCGCAGTGCGGTTCGGCAAGCTCGGGAGGCCGGTCGTCACAGGCGATAGTTCGCCGTTCGTCTCGGGTCTCTCTCCAGACGGCAAGCTCGTCGGCGCGAAGAGTCTCTCGCAGCAGTTCTACGGTTTCCCCCTTGTCGCCTGGCAGCCGGTCTACAGCGCACAGGCATACGAGGTGCAGTGGAGCCGCACGCTCAACCCCTGGCGTCCGGGATCCCTCGGTCCGACTCCGGCGACCTCAGCTGCGCTGCCGCTTCCGCCGGGCCGCTGGTACTACCGCGTGCGCGGCCTCAACTACTCGCTTCCGGTCCGACCGGAGATGACGTGGTCGAAGCCGGTGGTGCTCCACATCGCGAAGCCCCGCTTCAAGATCGTCCGGCGCTAGCACCGCGCCGAAGGGTCCCTCGCGATCGAGAGGGTGACCGGCTGTGGTTTCCTGGGGTCAGCCTTCTGGTGCTCCCACCACCTTCCGTCTTCGACGAAGCGACCGAAGCTCGACGAGCCGAAGCCCTGAACGCCTTCGCCGATGGCACTCAGGTCGAAGTTCAGCCAGCCGTCGTTCTGCTGCCATGCGCGAGCCAGAGCCTCGCGAAACGGGCTCTTCGCCGGGTCTGCCCTCAGAGTGAAGCGGCCGTCGGCGCTCGTCTGGCCCGACGCGACCTGGACGCTCGGCTGCGAACCGGTCCCCTCCGACTCCGTGGAGA
This sequence comes from Actinomycetota bacterium, assembly GCA_038040395.1. Classification (GTDB taxonomy): domain Bacteria; phylum Actinomycetota; class Thermoleophilia; order Gaiellales; family Gaiellaceae; genus VAXT01. Next base: position 70,951 of record JBBPIJ010000003.1, on the reverse strand, counting down.
GAAAGACACCCACCCGAGCTCGAGCCGGGCGGCACCCCTCGCCGACCACCGTGCCGGAGACGAGAATCGGCGCGTCGACCTGGAAGCCCGCTTCCGAGGTCGAGACGAACTCGAAGCCGAGGACCGCAGCCTCGAATCCGGCCGGACTGCCGCTCGGGTCGAGGGTCTGGAAGACGAGAGGACGGTAGGTTCGATGGTCGACTCCGATCCGCAGCCGGCCGGGGCCGCCGCCCTCGACCTCCAGCCAGAAGACCGGCCGCCCGTGCCAGAAGCCCTCGTCGAGAACCTTGGCCTCTCGACTGGCGAGAGCCTGACGATAGAAACCTGCGTCCTCGAGGAGGCCTGGGAACATCTCGAACCCGGGCTTGTAGCCAGTCTCCGTGTAGTCGCCGAGAACCTTGTCCTTGCTCCGGCTCACGATGCGAAGCAGGCGCCCGTCCTTGTCGTAATAGATCTCGCTGCTGAGCGAGCCGTTGCTCTTGCCTGAGGAGAAGTCGAACTGGAGGGTTAGGTGCAGCACGGGCCCGCTGGTGTCGACCGCGGCGAGCGCTCGGTCGAGGACGAGGCTGTCGCCGTCGCCGCGCTCCCACGGCGAGGCGAGAACAAGCGCGAAGAGGGCCACGGCGACGAGGGCAACCGCGGCCAGCGCTCGACGCGGATTCACACGGCGCGGCGCCCGCTGCGTCTCGGCAACGGCATCGGCGATTGCCAGCAGCTCGGGCTCCTCGCGAAGCAGGTCCAGGAGCTCACGGTCGCGGATGGTCATGGCTCGATCCCCCTCTCGGTCAGGTCGTCGCGCAGCTCTCGGAGCGCGCGGCTGAATCGCATCTTCGCCGCGTCCTCGGTAAGCCCCAGCTCCGCGCCGATCTCGGCGAAGGAGAGCCCGCGGAGGAGCTTGAGGACGACGACGTTGCGCTGCCCGCCCGGCAACCTGCCGAGCGCCTCGCGGAGCGCCGACGTGACGGACGGCCCGTACTCGTCGGCCCTGGTGGCTGCTCGCGAGAGGCCTGCGATTGCCCGTTCGCGAGCGCCGTGACGCCGGGCTTCGTCGGCGAACCGTCGTTTCGCGACGGTGTAGAGCCACGCCAGCGCCGGCGGCTCGCCGGTTCCGGCGGGCAGGGCCGCGGCAGCGGCGGCGAAGACGTCCTGCGTGAGATCTGCCGCCCGCTCCGGATCGCCCACACGCCGCCGGAGATACCGGTAGACGTGCCCGTAGTGGCGTCGAAACGCACCCTCGGCGACTCCGTTCACACCCTCCTTATCGTCCAGAGGGGGCACAAGGTAACGCGCCCTCAGTCGTTCGCTGCGAGCGCCGCGGCCTCGTACACCGGATCCCGCCCGAACTCGTCGAGCTCCGCCGAGAGGAGATCGCTCCCGCTCAGATGCTCGCGCGGCGGCGGGCACGCTTCGCCGTCGACGGCGAGAGACTCGATCTCTCCGGCCTCCTCGCGGGCCAGACCGACCTCGTGCTCGAGACGAGAGCGCAGCCAACCGGCAAGGAGCGAGGCCTCGGCAACCGGGCCCGTCACCTTCACCTCGCGCGCAGCCTTGATTCCCGGCCAGAGCCCGGCCAGCGAGCGTCGCCAGGGCTCGGTGCGGCGCCAGGCGATGTCGGAGCACGCCGTGCGGTCGAACGGCAGGTCACGATAGGCCTCGGGCACGTCCGGCCACTCGCCCGAGTCGACGATGAACCGATCGCAGACGTCGATCAGCTGCTCCACGGCGGCCTCGCCGAACGGCGGTCGCCCTCGCCAGCGAAGGAAGACCGGGAGCCCCGTCACGAGCAGCGGCATGACGATGCTGGCCGGCGCCTGCGTCGTGCTCCCGCGGAGGTGCAGCTCGATCACCTCCGCTGCGATGTGCCTCCGCTGATGCGAGAGCGGGAACGCGAGAACGGAGACCTTCGCGTCGATCCCGTCGCCCGCCGCGTCTTCCGGAAAGAGGAGGACGCCGCGCGAAGGATGGCGGTCGCCGAGGCCGGCTAGCGTCTCGACGGCGGCTTCCCTCCAGTCGGGCGGAACCCAGGCGAGATGCGTCATCACGCTCGTTCGCAGGTCCGGCCCCTCGGTCTCCCCCGCGGACTCGCTCCGCAGCCGGTGAAGGGCGCTGACGACGTCGCCGATGGATACGTCCTTGGCGCTCCACTCCGCCGCCTGGACGTCGATAGCGCTCAATGCCGGAGCCACTCCCGCCCGTCGCGGCGCATGAGCTCGTCCGCGGCGACGGGTCCCCACGTGCCTGCGGGATAGTTCGGGAATGCCGGACGATCGCGCGCCCAGCTGGCGACGATCGCATCCACGAGCGCCCATTGCTCCTCGACCTCGTCCGAGCGCGTGAACAGCGTCTGGTCGCCGAGCATGGCGTCGAGGATCAGGCGTTCGTAGGCCTCGGGCAGGTCCGTGCGGAAAGTGCCGCCGTACATGAAGTCCATGTGCACGGTCCGGATCCGCATCCCCTGCCCGGGCACTTTCGCGCCGATCGCGAGCGAGACACCCTCGTCGGGTTGCACGTGCACGAGCAGGAGGTTCGGGCGCAGCTCCTCGGTCGCCGCGTCCTCGAAGGGCGGGTGCGGGGCTCGCTGGAACTGAATCGCGATCGTCGTCTCGCGGCGCGCGAGGCGCTTGCCCGTCCGCACGTAGAAGGGCGTGTCCGCCCAGCGCCAGTTGTCCACGAAGAGCTTGGCGGCGACGTAGGTCTCCGTCATCGAGTCCGGGGCGACCGCTTCCTCCTCGCGATACCCCGGCGCCTCCTTGCCCTCGACGTAGCCTCGCCCGTACTGGCCGCGCACGATGTGCTTCGGGCCGGGCGTGTGGATCGCCTTCAGCACCTTCACCTTCTCGTTCCGCACCGAATCGGCGGTGAAGTCGATCGGTGGCTCCATCGCCGTCAGCGCGACGAGCTGGAGCATGTGGTTCTGGAAGATGTCCCGGATCGCGCCCGCCTGCTCGTAGAACCCCGCCCGGCCCTCGATGCCCAGGGACTCGGCAACCGTGATCTGGACGTGGTCGATGAACCCGCGGTTCCAGATCGGCTCGAAGATCCCGTTCGCAAAGCGAAGGGCGAGCATGTTCTGGACCGTCTCCTTGCCGAGGTAGTGGTCGATCCGAAAGACCTCTTGCTCGGTGAAGTGGCTGCTGATCAGCGCCGTGAGCTCTCGCGCCGACGCGGCGTCGCGCCCGAACGGCTTCTCGATGATCAGCCGGACCCAGCCCTCTGTCTTTCGCCGCTTACCGAGCTCGTCGACGATGGTCGGCATCGCCGCCGGCGGGACGGCGAGGTAGTAGACGCGGTTGCCGCGCGTGCCGCGTTCCTCGTCGAGCTCGTTCAGGAGCTCCGCGAGCTTGTCCTCGCCGCTTTCGTCGGCGAAGTCCATCGAGAGGTAGTGCGTCCCCTCGGCGAGCCGGTCCCAGACCTCCTGCTTGAAGTCGTCGCGGCCGAACTCGCGGACGGCGGCCTCCATCCGATCGCGGAACTCGTCGTCGCTCCAGTCGGAGCGCGACGTGCCGACGACGGCGAAGCGCTCCGGCAGAAGACGGCGATAGGCAAGCGCGTAGAGCGCCGGAAAGATCTTGCGGTGACAGAGGTCGCCCGAGGCGCCGAAGATGACCATCGCGCACGGCTCGGGTGCCCGCCGCGGGCCGAGGCCCGTGAGGAGCGGGTTCTCGGCGAGCTCGATCTCGGTCATCGCGACTTCACGGCGTGGCCGCCGAACTGCTCGCGCAGGGCGGCGCTCACCTTGGCCGCGAACGACTCGTCCTGCCGGGAGGCGAAGCGCGCGAAGAGCGCGGCTGAGATCACAGGGGCCGGCACGCTCTCGTTGATCGCCTCGAAGACCGTCCAGCGGCCCTCGCCGGAGTCTTCGACGTAGGCGGCGATGTCGCCGAGATTGCTCCCGTGCTGGTCAAACGCATCGTGGAGGAGGTCGAGCAGCCAAGATCGGACGACCGACCCGTAGCGCCAGATGCCCGAGATCTCCTCGAGGTCGAGGTCGTACTCGGAGGCCTGCATGATCTCGAATCCCTCGCCGTACGACTGCATGAGGCCGTACTCGATCCCGTTGTGCACCATCTTCGTGAAATGGCCTGCGCCGGAAGGGCCGACGTGGGCCCAGCCGTCCTTAGGGGCGAGCGTCTCGAACGCCGGCTCGAGGCGCGAAACGGCCTCGTCCGGGCCTCCGGCCATCAGGCAGAAGCCCTCCTTCAACCCCCAGATCCCTCCTGAGACGCCGACGTCGACGAAGTGGATGTCCTTCTCGGCCGCCTCACCGTGACGCCGCTTCGAGTCGTGGAAGTTCGAGTTACCGCCGTCGACGATCGTGTCGCCGGCCTCGAGGATCCCGAGCAGCTCTCGGAAAGCGCTCTCCGTCGGGTCGCCCGCCGGAATCATCATCCAGACGGCCCGTGGCGGTTCGAGTTGCGTGGCGAGCTCTTCGAGCGAGGACGCCGTCGACTCCACCTGCGGGTCGTAGGTCATGACCTCGTGGCCGTCGTTCCGTAGCCGTTCCGTCATTCCGGCGCCCATGCGCCCGAGACCGACCATTCCGAGTTTCATAGGCCACCTCGTTCGCAGGTCGCCCGCATGATCGGTGAAAACCAAGTCAGGCAAGGACGCAGGGAGCACTCGTAGCCGGAGGCTACGGGTGCGACTGAGGACGCGGCATGACGCCGGTTTGCAGCCGACTCAGGCGCGCGAGATGCGGGCGAGGGGGCCGTCATGAAAGCTCGTCCAGTTTCACACGGCACACTCGCCGGCCACGTTCCTTGAGAGCTTCGAGGTCGCCTGCGGCCTGCGCCTGAATCAGCTGTCGGAAGCCGAAGTCGCGGCCGGGGATCTCGAGCTCCTCGCCGAAGTCGTCGACGACCTGGATCGCGAGGATCGTGTTCGGGCCGCCCTTGTGCAGCTGACCCGTCGAGTGCAGGTAGCGGGGGCCGAGGCCCCTGGTGACGACGCAGCCGGTCTCTCGCGCCCTGTGGACGAGCGGATCGAGCTCGGCCTCGCGCTCGGGATCGATGAACGCCTGGATACAGACGTAATCCGGAGGCTTCGCGTCGGCGAGCAGCTCGTCCAGTGACCCTTCGGGACTTGTCTCGGGGCCTGTCCCCTGGCCATGGCTGGAAGAGAGGATGGCGGTCGTCCGGTCCTTCGCGGCCTGCACGTCCGGCTGGTCGAACGGGTTGATGCCGAGGATCGAGCCGGCGACCGCGGTGGCGAACTCCCAGCGGAAGAACTCGGCTCCCAGGTCGTAGGGGTCGTCGAACCGCACTTCCCCGTGCTGGCGGTCTGGCCCCGCCTGCGGATCCTCGCCTGGTGCGGGCACGAGCCCCTTATCCTGCTTGCCGGTCGACTCGGCGATGAGCTGCTCGGCCCAGAGGCCGAACCCGCCCGGCGTCTCGTCGATGCAGACCTTGTCGCGGCCGTCGCTCCACCCTTCACCGAGCTGGAGGCCGAAGGCGAACCCGGGGTTCTCCTCGCCGAGGCGGCACCATTGCGCCATCGCCTCGGCGCGCTCGAGCAGCATCTTGACGTCGAGGTCGAGCAGCGCCGCCGGCACCATGCCGAACGGCGAGAGGACGGAGTAGCGCCCGCCGATCGTCGGCTCTCCGTTGACGACCCAGGCGAAATCGCGGTCTCGCGCGAACTGCTCGAGCTCGGTTCCGGGATCGGTGATCGCGCCGAACGTTCCCTTGCCCTGCTTGAGGAAGTAGTCGAGCTGTGAGCGCGTCTCGAGCGTCGTTCCCGACTTCGAGGCGCCGACGAAGAGCGTCCGGTCGAGGTCGACCTCCTGCTCCAGCCGCCGGATCGCCGTCGGGTGGGTCGTGTCGAGCACGTGCAGCCGGGTGCTCCCGAAGGTGCGCCGGATCACCTCGGGGCCGAGGCTCGACCCGCCCATGCCGAGCAGGACGATGTGGTCGAAATCGCGGTCGAGCCCCTCGAGCTCGTCGAGGCGCTCCAGCATGCGGCCGGGCTCGTCGAGCCACCCGAGCCAGTGCGCCTCGTCCCGACCGGTCCAGACGGTCGAGTCCCGGGCCCAGATCCGGTCGACGAGCTCGGCAGCCTCCAGGGAGCTCAAGCCGGCGCCAGTTGACCGCGCTTGGACTCGATCCCCTCGAGCAGCTCCGTGAACGAGTCGATGAACTTCTGGACGCCTTCGCGCTCGAGCGTCTCGCTGACGTCGTCGTAGTCCACGCCCGCCTCGGCGAGCTGCTCGAAGAGGCGATGCGCCTCGTCGAGATCCTTCTCCATCGTGAGCGCGACCTCTCCATGATCCTGGAACGCGTCGATCGTCTCCTTCGGCATCGTGTCCACGGTCTCGGGACCGATCAGCTCCTCGACGTACATCACGTCTCGATAGTCCGGGTTCTTCGTCGAGGTCGAAGCCCACAGGCAACGCTGCTTGCTCGCTCCCTTCGCGGCGAGAGCCTCCCAGCGCTCGCCCGAGAACGTCTCCTTGTAGTTCTGGTAGGCGAGCTTGGCGTTCGCGATCGCGAGCTTGCCCTTCAGCTCCGGGTGCCCGACCTCGTCGAGCCGCCGGTCCGCCTCCGTGTCTACGCGCGAGACGAAGAAGCTGGCGACGGACGCGACTGTCGACGGATCGCCTCCGGCCTCGACCAGCCTTTCCAGCCCCCGGATATAGGACTCGGCGACCTCTTCGTGGCGCTGGAGGGAGAAGATCAGGGTCACGTTGATGTTGCGCCCGCGCGAGATCATCTCCTCGATCGCCGCCAGGCCGGGCTGCGTCGCGGGGATCTTCACGTGGAGATTCGGGCGGTCGACCCACTCGTGAAGGCGGATCGCCTCTTCGATCGTCGCCTCGGTCTCGTAGGCGAGGTTCGGATCGACTTCCAGCGAGACGTAGCCGTCCGTTCCAGTCGTGTCGTCCCAGACAGTCCGGAAGAGATCGCACGCGTCTTTGATGTCCTCGACGGCGAGCTGCAGGAAGATCTCCTTCGTGTCGTCGTATTCCTGAATCACGTCGCGCAGCTGGTCGTCGTAGGCGTCCCCTTCCGACATCGCCTTCTGGAAGATGGTCGGGTTCGACGTGACCCCGACAACTGCGTCTTCGCTCATCATCCGGGCCAGCTCGCCCGTCTTGAGCCATGCACGCGAGAGTGAGTCGATCCAGACGGACTGACCGAGCTCGGAAAGCTGATGAAGCCGTGACTTACCCATGAGTCCTCTCCAATACCTCGATTTTTTCCAACCTGCGCCGGTAGCGCTCACCGCCGTCGAACTTGGCGCCTAGAAAGGCGCGCACGAGCTCTCCGGCGAGTTCGGCGCCGATTATCTCGGAGCCGAGACAGATCACGTTCATGTCGTCGTGCTCGACTCCCTGGTGGGCCGAATAGCTGTCGTGGCAGATAGCCGCCCGGATCCCGTCGACTTTGCAGGCCGCGATCGATGCGCCAACCCCCGAGCCGCAGACCAGGACGCCGCGCTCGGCTTCACCGGTGATGATCGCCTCGCCGATCTCCTGGGCCTTGTCGGGGTAGTCGATCTTGGGCTCTGGCGCGTCCGTCCCGAGGTCGACCGGCTCGTGGCCCGCGCGAACGATCTCCTCGAGCACGCGCTCGCGAAGCTTGACGCCGCGATGGTCAAACGCGGCGGCGACCTTCATGGCCCGACTCCCTCCACAACCGTTAGGTTAAACGGATGAGCGAGTCAGATCTATGGCGCGAGCTGGGCCAGCAGCTGCGCGTCGACTCGATCCGAGCTGCTGCTGTCACGAACTCGGGCCATCCGACCTCTTCGATGTCGGCGGCGGATCTGATGGCAGTGCTCCTTGCGAAGTACTACCACTACGACTTCGATAACCCGGAGGACCCGCGGAATGACCACCTGGTCTTCTCGAAGGGTCATGCCTCCCCGTTGTTCTACTCCCTGTACAAAGCGGCCGGGGCACTCACGGACGAGGAGCTCCTCACATTCCGAAAGTTCGGCAGCAAGCTCGAAGGCCATCCGGTTCCGGTCTTCCCGTGGGTCGACGTCGCGACCGGTTCGCTCGGCCAGGGTCTTCCCTTTTCGGTCGGCATCGCGCTCGCGGGCCAGCGCCTCGATCAGCTTCCCTACCGCGTATGGGTGCTGTGCGGCGACAGCGAGATGGCCGAGGGCTCAATGTGGGAGGCCTTCGAGCACGGCGCGTACGAGAAGCTCGACAACCTGACGGCGATCATCGACGTCAACCGGCTCGGCCAGCGCGGCGAGACGATGCACGGCTGGGACCTCGACTCGTACGCGAAACGAGCCGAGGCCTTCGGCTGGCACGCAATCGAGATCGACGGGCACGACGTCGAGGCGATCGACCAGGCATACGCGGAGGCAATCGCGACGAAGGGCGCGCCGACGGTGATCGTCGCCAAGACGATCAAGGGCAAGGGCGTGAAGGCGGTCGAGAACAAGGAGGGCTGGCACGGAAAGGCCCTCGACGATCCCGAGGCGGCGATCGAGGAGCTCGGCGGGATCCGCAATATCGTCATCGACGTCGCGCAACCGGACTTCGACGGCGAGCCCCACGTGTTCGAGACCGGCCCGCTCGAGCTGCCGACCTGGGAGCTCGGCGAGGAAGTCGCGACGCGCAGGGCCTACGGTGACGCGCTGAAGGCAGTCGGCGACGGCCGCGGAGACGTCGTGGCACTCGACGGCGAGGTCTCGAACTCGACCTACGCCGAGATCTTCGCCGAGGCGCACCCCGAGCGCTACTTCGAGATGTTCATCGCCGAGCAACAGCTCGTCGCGGCAGCCGTGGGGCTCCAGGTTCGCAACTGGAAGCCGTTCGCCTCTACCTTCGCGGCTTTCTTCTCCCGCGCGTACGACTTCGTGCGCATGGCGGCGGTCAGCCGTGCCGAGATCAAGCTCGTCGGCTCGCACGCGGGCGTCTCGATCGGCGAGGACGGCCCGTCGCAGATGGCGCTCGAGGATCTGGCGTCACTGCGCGCGGTGCACAGCTCGACCGTCCTCTACCCCTCGGACGCGAACCAGACGGCCAAGCTCCTCGAGGCCATGGTCGACCTCCGCGGGATCTCCTACATGCGAACGACGCGCGCCGCCACACCCGTGATCTACGAGCCCGATGAGGACTTTCCGGTGGGCGGGTGCAAGGTCGTGCGCTCCTCGGACAACGACGAGGTGACGCTGATCGGCGCCGGGATCACACTGCACGAGGCGCTGAAGGCCGCAGACACGCTGGCCGAAGAGGGCGTCAACGCCCGCGTGATCGACCTCTATTCGGTCAAGCCGATCGATGTGGAGACGCTCCGCGCCGCGGCCGAAGCTACCGGGGGCCGATTCCTGACGGCAGAGGATCACTGGCCCGAGGGAGGCCTGGGCGAAGCGGTGCTGTCCGCCTTCGCCGACGCGGACGAGCGGCCGCGGATGATCCACCTCGCCGTGCGTGAGATGCCGACCTCGGGCACACCGGCCGAGTTGCTGGCAGCGGCCGGGATCGACGCAGACCACATTGCCGCTGCCGCCCGCCGGCTCGTGGCGGCCCCGGTCGGCGCCCATAGCGCGGCATAAGAGCCGCCTTAGTCGTTCGCTGACAGCAGGGCCGCGCGCGACTCGAGCTGAGCTTTGGCGGCTGCGACGAGTGCATCTGGGGTGAAGCCGAACTTCGTCTGGAGGTCCTTGAGCGGGGCCGAGGCGCCGAACGTCGTCATGCCAACCGCCTGGCCTGTCAAACCGACGTAACGCTCCCAGCCGAAGGTCGACGCCTGCTCGACCGCGACGCGTGCTGTCACGTGCGGCGGCAGCACTTGATCGCGGTACTCGGCCGGCTGGCGCTCCAACAGCTCCCAGGAGGGCATGCTCACAACCCGGGCACCGACACCCTCGGCCTCGAGCTGCTCGAAGGCGCCGACCGCCAGGCCGACCTCCGTGCCCGTCGCGATGAGAATGACCTCGGGCTCTCCGCCCTTGGCATCTGCGAGCACGTATCCGCCCTGGCGCAGGCCGGCTGCCGATGCGTACTTCGTGCGGTCGAGCGTCGGCATGTTCTGACGGGAGAGGACAAGCGCCACAGGATCGTGCTGCGTCTCCATGATCAGGCGCCAGGCCTCCGCGACCTCGTTCGCGTCGCCCGGACGGAGCGTGATCAACCCCGGCATGGCGCGCAGCGAGGCCAGGTGCTCGATCGGCTGGTGCGTCGGGCCGTCCTCCCCGACGCCGATCGAGTCGTGAGTGAAGATGTAGATCGCCGGGATCTCCATGATCGCGGCCAGCCGGATCGGCGAACGCCCGTAGTCCGAGAAGATGAGGAAACCGGAGCCGAACGGCCGGATCTTCGAGAGCGAAAGCCCGTTTACGATCGCGCCCATAGCGTGCTCGCGGACGCCGAGGTGCAGATTCCGTCCGCCTCGGTCATCCGCCGAGAAGTCTCCGGCGCCCTCGAACGTGAGCCTCGTCTTCGTCGACGGCGCGAGATCGGCGGCGCCGCCGATCAGCCAGGGGACGTTCGGCGCGATCGCATTCATGACCTGAGCGGACGCGTCGCGCCCCGCTACGCCCTTCTCGTCGGCCGGGAACTCCGGGAGATCGCGGTCCCAGCCGTCCGGGAGCTCGCGCCGCTGCATCTTGAGAAGCTGGTCGGCGAGCTCGGGATGCTCGCTCGCGTAGGCGCCGTAGAGCTCGATCCAGGCCTTACGCGCCTCCTGGCCGCGCTTGCCGATGCCAGCCGCGAAGTGCTCGGGCACACCGTCCGGGACGAGGAACTGGGCGTCCTCGGGCCAGCCGTAGTTCCGCTTCGTCGCGCGAATCTCGTCCTCGCCGAGGGGCTCGCCGTGCGCCGCGCTCGTGTCCTGTTTCGAGGGCGCGCCGTAGCCGATGTGGCTGTCGACGATGATGAGCGTGGGCCGCTCGGACTCCTTGCGGAAGGTCTCGAAGGCTCGGGTCAGCATCTCGAGGTCGTTCGCGTCCCCGACGCGGGTGACGTTCCAGCCGTAGGCGATGAAGCGTGTGGCGACGTCCTCGGAGAAGGCGAGAGCCGTGTTGCCCTCGATCGTGATCTTGTTGTTGTCGTAGATCCAGCAGAGGTTCGAGAGCTTGAGATGCCCGGCCAGTGAGGCGGCCTCGCTGGAGATCCCCTCCATCATGCAGCCGTCGCCACCGAGCGCGTAGACGTCGTAGTCGAAGAGCTCATGCCCCGGCCGGTTGAAATACGCGGCCTGCCAGAGGCCGGCGATCGCCATCCCGACCGAAGTCGCGACCCCCGCGCCGAGCGGGCCTGTCGTCGTCTCGATCCCCGAGGTCCACCGGTATTCGGGATGTCCCGGACACTTCGAGTCGAGCTGGCGGAAGCGCTTCAGGTCGTCGAGCGGGACCGTCAGGTCGCCGAGCGTCTCGTAGGCGGGATTGACCGCCTTGACGGCGCTCAGGTGGAGGAGGGCGTAGAGGAGCGTCGAGGCGTGCCCCATCGAGTGCACGTAACGGTCGCGGTTCGGCCAGATCGGGTCGTCGGGGTCGAAGCGCAGAAACCGTTGCCAGAGGGTGTACGCGACAGGGGCCATCGCCATCGGCGTGCCGGGGTGGCCCGACCCTGCCGCCTGGACAGCGTCCATCGCGAGCGTCCTGATCGTGTTGACGCAGAGAGCGTCAAGGTCGGTGCTCATCGCTACCGAAGCTTCACATAATTCGACCTACGTACGCGAGCCGGGACGAGAAGTGCGCCGAAGCCCGAGCAAGCGCGACCTCTACGCTTAGAACGTGGCTGTCGTCACAGCAACCAACCTCCGCAAGGAGCTTTCCGGCGACCCGCTCTTCGACGGCGTTTCGTTCAAGGTGGAGCGGCGCGACCGGGTCTCGCTCTCCGGGCCGAACGGGGCCGGCAAGACGACCCTGCTCCGGATCCTGAACGGGGAGACCGAGCTCCACGGCGGCAAGCTCTCGTTGGCCAAGGGGACTCGCATCGCGCTCCACGACCAGCGGCCCCCGGCTGAGAGCGAAGCCTCGCTCCGTGACTACGTTCTCTCGGGTGCGGCCGACCTGACCGCCGCCGAGCAGGAGCTTCGCCGGCTCGAAGAGGCGATGGCAGCGGGCGACCACGAGGCGGCGACCCTCCGCCGGTACTCCGAGACGCAGGCTCGCCTCGAGCACGCCGGCGGCTATGCATGGCGCGAGCGGCTCGACTCGGTCACGCGCAACCTCGGTTTTGGATCGGACGCCCTCGAGCGCCCACTCTCGACGTTCTCGGGCGGAGAGCTGACGCGCGCCTCGCTTGCCCGCGCGCTCGGCGGAGATCCCGACCTGCTGCTCCTCGACGAGCCGACGAACCACCTCGACGTCGCAAGCCTCGAGTGGCTCGAGCGCGAGCTCCAGTCGATCGACGCCGCGGTCATCCTCGTCGCCCACGACCGCTGGTTCCTCGAAGCCGTGACGACCGCTGTGCTCGAGCTCGAGGCCGGCCGGTCGACGTACTTCCCGGGGCCCTGGCACAACTGGCGCCGGGAGAAAGCGGCTCGCCTGGCGGCGGCGACCACGGCGGCACAACGCTTCGACGTCGACATCGCCCGCCTCGAGCGCTTCGTCGAGCGCTTCCGCGCCAAGAAGAACCTGGCCAAGCGTGCGCAGGCGAAGCTGACGCAGATCGGCCGGCTCGAGAAGGAGCGCGCCGAGGTCAAGGGCGAGATCTCGCTGCTGACTCGGCGGGCGAAGAGCCTGGGCTTCGAGTTCCTCCAGCCGAAGCGAAGCGGGCGCACGGTCGTCGAGGCCGAGGGAGTCGAGCTTGCCGCCGGAGACAAGGAGCTCCTCTCCGGAGTGTCGTTTGCGATCGAGCGCGGAGAGCACGTGGCTCTCGTCGGCCCCAACGGCTCGGGGAAGACGACGCTGCTCGAGACCTTGCTCGGCCGCCGGGAGGCCGTCGCCGGAAAGCTGAAGCTCGGCCACGGCGTCGAGGCCGCGTACTTCTCCCAGCACGAGATCGAGCTCGACGAGAGCCGGTCGGTGCTCGCGGTCACGCAGAACGCCACCGGGCTCCAGCGCCCACAGGCGCAGAACCTGCTCGGGCGCTTCCTCTTCACGGGGTGGGAGATGCACGAGCGGTCGGTCGCGGTCCTCTCCGGAGGCGAGCGGCGCCGGCTCGCGCTCGCGTTGATCGTCGCCTCCGGGGCGAACCTACTGCTCCTCGACGAGCCGACGAACCATCTCGACCTCGAGAGCAGAGAAGCCCTCGAGGCTGCCCTCGACGCGTTTCCCGGCACCATCCTGCTCGTCTCCCACGACCGCGCGCTCCTCGACGCGATCGCCGACCGGACGCTCGCGCTCGAGGAAGGGACGATTCGATCCTACGAGGGCGGCTGGGCCGACTACGTTGCTGCGCGAGACAGCCGCGCCACAGTTGCCGAACAGCCGCCCGAGAAGCCGAAGAAGCGCAAGGCGCAGGTGCCGAAGCCCCCCGGCCCGACCGAACTGGAGCGGCTCGAGGCGGACATCGCGGGCCGGGAGGCCGAGATCGCGGAGCTCGAGCGCCGGCTGGCGGACGACTGGGCAGACATCGACGTCGTCGCGGCCCATCGGCGCGCCCGCGACGAGCTCCAGACCTTGCTCTCTCGCTGGGAGCAGCTCTTCGAGCGCTCGGGCGCCTAGTAGCTACTAGAGCTCGCCCCTCGAGCGGAGATACGCGCGCTCCGCTCTGCGGTTCTGGTACCAGGAGAAGAACACGATCGAGAACGGGACGATGACGATCAGGGACAGCAACCCGATCGGGACCGCCCACCAGAGTCCTCTTGCCCGCCCTTGCGGCGGGGCGAACTGCTCGACCGCGCGGCGTGTCCGCCTCGACCCGGCGGCCTTGCCCGGGGTCTTCGCTTTCTTCCCCTTGTGTGCGCTCGGGGTCTTTCGCGCGGCAAGGGCGGGCGGGCCGTGGAAACGCTTCGGCAGCCAGTAGTCGACCTGCCATCGTCCGTTCTTCCCCTTCACGAGCTCGACGTCGGCGGTCAGCGCCGAATAGCCCGAGCCGGGTTGCGGAAAGAGGAAGACCTCGAGGCCGACCGTATCCACGTACGAGTACTCGACGTAACTCCACGTGCCCAGCCCTCTGTCTGCCGCGGGGTACGGCACGACCGGGATGTCGCCGCGGTTCCACTGCTTCCGCGTGACGCCCTCCCTGAGACTCGGCGCGGAGAGATCCCACGAGCGCGCGACGTCCTGCCGCGCGACGGCCGTCCTGATGAACTCCCTGAGCACCGGCCTGACCGCACGCTTGTCGGCAGCCGTGAACGGCGCCCGCTTCGGCTCAACGTAGTACGAGCCCCCGGGAGCAGTGGGCGAGCCGGGATCGCCCGGCTGCGAGAAGTGCACCCCGAGGTAGACGAAAGGCGCGATCCACAGAGGGATCGAGGCAATGACGAGGCGGCGACGCCAGCGATGGGACCGAAGGAAGCTCACGGCCCGTCATTGTTGCTACGCCGTCAAACCTCCGCGCCGAAGGTCGCGAGCACGGCCTCGGCGACAACCCTGAGCGGGCGTCCCGAGACCTGGCTCGCCTTCCGGAGCCGGGCAAACGCCTCGTCCTCGGAGAGGTTCTCCTTCGTCATCAGCAGACCCTTGGCCCGCTCGATCACCTTGCGCGCGGCGAGCGCCTCCGACAGCGAGTCCGCCTCCTCGCGGAGTGCGGAGAGCTCCTCGTGACGGGCGCGCGCCGTATGGATCGCCGGCAGCAGGTCCTGCTCCCGAAACGGCTTGACAAGGTAGCCGAAGACGCCCGCCTCGACGGCTCGCGAGACGAGCTCCTCCTGTCCGTACGCCGTCAGCATCACGATCGGAATCGGCCGCTCGTCGAGGATGCGGCGGGCTGCTTCGATCCCGTCCAGGCGAGGCATCTTCACGTCGAGAACGGCCACGTCCGGCTGTTCCGTTCGTGCGAGCTCGACCGCCTCCTCGCCGTCGCGCGCCTCCGCGCAGACCTCGAACCCCGCCCGCTCGAGCAGAGCCCGCAGGTCGAGCCGGATGATCGTCTCGTCCTCGGCGATCAGGACCCTCATCGAGTTGTCACGCCTTCGTCGCCATTCTGTTTCACACGCGTGCGCCCGACGCCGATAGCCTGAAACCGGAGGGAGGCCAGCGGCCGGACCCTGGCGACGGACATGGCCGAAGAGGTCACGCTGGGAACACCACCTCGGCGCGGAGGCCACCGTTCGAGCTCAGCTCGAGGGTGCCGCGCAGCTCGTCGCGGACGAGGGCGCGGACGATCGAGAGCCCGGTCCCGCCTGTTTCGTCTTTGATGCCGCTTCCGTCGTCTGCGATCGCGAGGACGACCTCACCGTCTCGCCGAGACAGCTCGACCCGGACCGAGTCGCCGCCGTGCTCGAGCGCGTTCTGGAGAAGCTCGCTGAAGACCAGTGCCAGTGCTGTCGCGCGCCCGCCCGCGAGCGAGACGTGCGCAAGCGCAGTCTCGACGTGCTTCTCCGCTCCCAGGCCCTGCACGAGCATCGCCCGCAGCCGGTCGAGCAGCGCGCCGAGCTCGACCTCCTCGTCGCGGCGCTCGGTCAGCACCTCGTGCACAGCGGCGATCGCGAGTATCCGATTGACCGAGTCCTCGAGCGCCTTCCTCGGGTCGATCTCGTCGGAGCGAGCCTGAAGCCGCAGGAGTGAGGCGACCGTCTGGAGGTTGTTCTTGACGCGATGGTGGATCTCCTGGGCGAGAACGCCGCGCATCACGGCTCGGCCGTGCTCGAGCGCCACGGCTGCGTGGTGGGCGATCGACACGAGGAGCGCATGCTCCTGCTCGCTGAAGGGCGTGTCGCGGTCACAGACGAGCTCGCCGATCTGGCGACGTTTCCACCGTAGAGGGAGACGTACGTTGTGCTTTCCGGGCTGGCCTTCGGGCCAGGCGATGTTCCCGTCCTCGAGGACGAGCGCAGCGCCGGTCGCACCGACCGCTTCCAT
The DNA here is from genome assembly GCA_038040395.1 of Actinomycetota bacterium. GTDB lineage: Bacteria > Actinomycetota > Thermoleophilia > Gaiellales > Gaiellaceae > VAXT01. The sequence continues at coordinate 55,078 of JBBPIJ010000003.1, read as the reverse complement.
CGTCGTCTTCACGATCGCCTCGAGCGACTCCTCTAGATAGAGCGACTCGGACACCGCCTCGGAGATCTTCGCCAGCGCCTCGAGCTCGGAGACCCGCGCCTGGGCGTCCGCGTAGAGCTTCGCGTGCTCGATCGTCTGCGCCACCTGGGCGGCGATCGCGACGAGGAGGTCGATCTCGGCCTGCGAGAACTCCCGCGGCTCGACCGTGCGCACATTCAACGCGCCGGCGAGCTTCGTCCGGGCCAGGATCGGAACGGCGAGGATCGACTCGTACTCGTCCTCGGGCAGGTTCGGGAACGCCTTGAACCGCTCGTCGAGGTGCGCCTGGCTCGGGATCATGATCGGAGAGCGCTCTTCGGCGGCCGTGCCGGTGATTCCCTCACCCGGGCGCATCCGCGGCGTGCGCGTCATCTCCTCGACCCGCGTCCCGTGCGTCGCGCGCAGCACGAGCTCGCCCGCCTGCTCGTCGTAGAGGTAGACGAAGCACGCGTCCGCCTCGAGCGCCTCAGCGACTTTGCGGGCCACGAGCCCGAGGACCTCCTCGAGATCGAGCGTCGAGTTCACGGCCGCGATCGTCTCCGTCAGGAGCTGCAGGTATCGAGCCGGAGCGTCCATCTGCCGATTGTAGGAAGACGATGGAGACGAGCCGACCGAGACGCCCCCGCCGAGGGATCGATATCCCCGCGGGAGGGAGCCGAGCACCGCGGGCGAAACCTCGCTGGGATGGTTAACAAAACCCTTACGACGTTCGACGTTTTCCGTCACACGGCCTGGGTAGGTTCCGCCTCATGAGCCCTGCCCACGCCGACCTCCTCCGCACGATCGGCTATCTCGTCGCGGACGTGAAGGGTCGCATCATCGGCACCGTCGAGGCTCCGATGTACGGCAGCACTCCGGATATCCCGGACGCCATCTCCGTGCGCTCCGGCTTCCTCTCGCGCCGCCGCCGCCTCGTCCCGGCCGCCGCGATCTCCGAGATCGACGCAAGCAGCGGCGTGATCGGCCTGAGCGTCGACCGCGACGCCGTCCTCAACTTTCTCTAGAACGACTACGGGCTGCTCCGAAAAGCAGCCCGCAATCGGCCGTCAGCGATCACTTGCCGCTCGCCTAGCAGCAAGGACCGGTGAGATCTCGATTGTCCTACTTTCCTAGAGAACGGACAAGTAGCGGTCCGTTTCCCAGTCGGTCAGCTGAACTCGGTACTCGTCCCACTCCTTCCGCTTGAGCTCGATGTAGCGGTCGAAGATGTGCGGGCCGAGCGCCTTGCGCGCGAGCTCCGACTCCGCCAGGGCGTCGATCGCCTCGCCGAGCGTCTCCGGGAGCGAGACGATGCCGCGCTCCTTCCGCTGCTCCGGCGTCAGGTGGTACAGGTTCGTCTCCATCGGCTCCGGCAGCTCGTAGCCCTGCTCGATCCCTTCGAGGCCCGCGTGCAGCAGCGCGGCAAAGGTGAGGTAGGGGTTGCAGGCGGGATCGGGGCACCGAATCTCGGCGCGCGTCGCCTGCTCCGAGCCCGGCTTGTAGAGCGGGATGCGGATCAGGGCCGACCGATTCCGGCGCGACCAGGCGACGTAGACCGGCGCCTCGTAACCCGGGACGAGCCGCTTGTAGGAGTTCACCCACTGCGCGAAGATCGCCGAGATCTCACGCGCATGCCGTAGCTGGCCGGCGATGAAGCCCTTGCCGACCTCGGACAAGTTCCACGGGTCGTCCGCGTCGAAGAAGGCATTGCGGCCGTCGTTGAAGAGGGACTGGTGCGTGTGCATCCCGGACCCGTTCTCGCCGAAGATCGGCTTCGGCATGAAGGTCGCGTGGAAGCCGGCCTTCTTCGCGATCTCCTTGACGATCAGGCGGTAGGTCAGCGTGTGGTCGGCCATCTCGAGCGCGGGGGCGAAGCGGATGTCGATCTCGTGCTGCGACGGGCCGACCTCGTGGTGGACGTACTCCACCGGAATCCCCATCTGCTCGAGGCCCCGGACGGTCTCCTGGCGCAGCTCGCTGGCGGCGTCCAGCGTCGTCATCGCGAAGTAGCCGCCTTCGTCGAGCGTCTCGGTGCCTTTGTCGTCCTTGAACAGGAAGTACTCGAGCTCCGGCCCGACGTTGAAGGTCTCGAAGCCCATCGCCTTCATCCGGTCGAGAGCGCGGCGCAGGACGTAACGAGGGTCGCCCTCGTAGGGCTCGCCGTCGGGCGTGACGACGTCGCAGATCATGCGGCCGACCTTCGTCTCGCCTTCCTTCCAGGGCATCATCCGATAGGTGCCCGGATCGGGGATCGCCACCATGTCCGACTCTTCGATCGCGTTGAAGCCGGTGATCGACGAACCGTCGAAGCCCATGCCGTCGTCGAGCGCGCCGGGAATCTCGCTCGGGGTGACGGCGAAGCTCTTCAGGTGCCCCTCGAGGTCGGTGAACCAGAGGAGCAGGAACTCGACTCCGTCCTCCTTGATCTTCTTCAGCGCGTCCTTGCGAGCTTCCTCGCTCGATGTCGCCCTGTTCTTCGACTCGACCTGTTCCGCCACGGAAATCCTCCTCAAGAACGCAAAAAGCCCCGGGCGCTTGCCCGAGGCCTCGTCGCCTCTTACGACGCCAGCGAGGGTACCAGGATCACGCTGATGGTGCCGGCGCGGGGAGGTCCTCGAGCTCCGGCTCTCGGCCTCCGTGGCGGAGGGCGCGCGCATAGAGACCAAGGGCAGGCAGGAGGAACAGGGCGCCGACGGCGAGCCCTGAAGAGATGCCGTACGCGCTTGCGATGACGCCGAGCACGGGACCGACGGCGGCCTGGCCGATTGCGTCTCCCTGGCCGGTCATCGAAAGCACCGTCGCTCGCACGCTCGAGTCGGTGATCTGCTTGTTCACCCAGATCATCCAGAGTGGCGATCCCACATCTCTCACGAGAATGACCGCAAGCACCGCTCCGATCGCGATCACCGGGCTTGCCGTCAGTGCGAAGAGGAGCTGGGAGATCACGAGCAGAGCCGTGAACATGAGCAGAAACATCGTGATCTGCTCCGTGCCGGAGCGCTCGAAGCGCTTCTGCAGGGCACCGAGGATGAAGAACCCGAACAGCATCGCGACCACGGCGAACGCGCCGAACCACACGACCGCCGGGAAATGACCGATCGACGGAAGCCCGACGTCGCGCAGGAAGTGCGCCTCCTTCAGCCGGTCGAACGCCTCGCTCGAGGCCCCTTCAAAGATCGAGATGCCGATGATCAGAACCAGGAGCGGGGCTGCGCGCACGAATCTCGCCGCCGTGCGGGCGGTCGTCCGCAGCTCGGTCAGTGGGCCCTGTCGTTCGGCCGCCGTACGCCGATGGAATCCCGTCTCGGGCATCAGGAAGATGCAGCCGACGGCGCAGGCAATCGAGATCGCCCCGCCCGCGATCACCGCGGCGCGGACCGACTGCGTGCCCAGGGCGACCAGGAGGACCAGGCCGAGGATCGCCCCTACATACGAAACGCGCGCACCTCGGAGGAAGACCGGCGCCACGTTGTCGACTCCGACCTCGTCCGTGATCCAGGCCTCGTAGGCCCCGCTCGTAAAGGTGTAGGCGAGCCCCCAGAAGGCCCACAGCGCGATCACGAGCCACGCTGACGACACGACTCCGACGAGGAGCCAGGCCGTCCCCATGCCGAGGAACCCGACCGTAAGCGAGAGGCGGCGGCCGTAGGTGTCGGCGACGACGCCTGTCGGCACCTCGAACAGGAAGACCGTTGCCTCCATCGCAGTGCCCATCAACACGAGCTGGAGCGGCGAGAGCTGGAGGTCGCGGACGAGGTAGACCGCGACGACGATGAAGGTCGGCATCGAGAGCAGGAACTCGAGGCCGTAGTAGACGGTGGTCGGGGGCAGGCGCCTCAGTCGAGGCCCTTCAGCGGGATGGCTGCCACCATCGTGATGGTGATGTCGCGATACTCGTAGCCAAGTAGCTCGTTGACGCGCCGCATGCCGTCGTTCCCGCGCTGGGTCCAGGTGACGACCTCACGGAAACCGTGGTCTGCGGCCCAGGCGAGTTCCAGCCGCTTGAGGAGCGAGGCCAGGCCACGGCGGCGCCAGTCCCGTCGGACAACCGTGAGCCCATCCTCGGCGACCCCGGGATTGTCGTGGCGCACTAGGCCCGAGAAGCCGACGATCTCGCCGTCGGCCAGTGCAACAAAGGACCCCTCGGGAATCGTCGCCTCCTCCCGAAGCCAGTCGTCGATCGAGAGCTGCGCCGGTGCCTCGAGCGCCATATCGTGGTAGCCCTCGGACGCCAAGGGATAGGCATCCCGCAGGAGCGAGGGACGATCCGCGACGGTGACCACCTCGATTCCGTCCGGCATGCGCGGCGTGGGTTCCTCGTCCAAGTGCTTGACTTGCTCGACCTGGCGATCGGTTTCGCGAAAGCCAAAGCGCTCGGCGAACGGCAGCGAGCCCTCTTCCTCCACGTGCGTCGCGATCCTGTCGTGCCCGAACGTCGAGGCGTGCGCGACGAGCTCCCGGAGGAGGGCCGTGCCTACTCCGCGGCGGCGCGCAGACGGAAGGACGCGGACCTTGACGGAGAAGCGGTCGCCGATATCGGAGCGATCGACGAGCCCGCTCCCAACAACCTCTCGGTCGAACTCGGCGACGAGGAGTCGCCGCTCGGGCTTCTCGGCCATTTGCGCACGAAAGAGCTCTACGGAGCCCCCCGACTCGTTCGGAAGGAGCGTGCGGCGAATGCGGATGAAGGCCTCGAGGTCCGCGTCGCTCTCCGCTCGGCGGACCTCGATGCTCATCCCGAGCGCTTCAGCTTTCCGTGCTTCTTCGCGTAGCGCTCGCCGCGGCGGAAGACCTCGAGCCCAAGCGGGATCGAGACGATCCCGATGATGATCAGCGGCCAGATGTGCGGCCACATCGACGTCACGCCGGCTCCCTCGAGGATTGCTTCCCGAATCCCGTCCAGCGCGTACGTGGCCGGCGAAATGACCGAGATCCACTGCATCCACTCGGGCAGGACGCTGACCGGGTAGTAGACGCCGGAGACGACGAGCAGGAGCCCTTGCGCGACGAAGCCGAGCTGCGTCCCCTTCTCGGGCGAGATCAAGGGCAGGACTGCGGTCATCATCCCGATCCCGATGAACGGGATCGACGCGACGACGAGCACGAGCAGCGCAGCGACGAAGTTCGCGCCCGCAAGCTCCAGGTTGAAGAAGAGCGCGACGACGCCGAAGAGCAGCACCGCCCGGATAACGCCGTAGACGATCGCGAACGCGCCCATCCCGAACAAGTGGATCGGCCGTGAGAGCGGCGCCATGAACGTGTACTCGATCGTCCCCTCCCAGCGCTCCCACGCGACCGTCTCCGTGAGGATCTCGAAGATGATCCCGAGGTAGGCCCAGATGACCGCGCCCACGAGCAGGATCGTCGTCACGCGGTCGACGTCGATCGTTCCACCGCCGGCCTCGATGCCCTTGGCGATGAAGACGATCGTCAGCGTGTTCGCGACCGTCCAGAGGAAGAAGGCGACGTCCCACCAGATGTAGCGCTTGACGAGGTAGACGTTGCGCTCGAAGACGCCGGCTAGACCGATCAGCTCGTGGCGGAGTGCTGCGGCCGCCCCCGGCACTAGTCGTCCTCCTTCACGTCTTCGAGGCCGTGGCCCGTGGCGGCGAAGAACGCCTCCTCGAGGGTCGCGGAGTCGTACTTGCGCTTGATCACATCGACGGTGTCGAGGCAGATCAGCTCACCGTCGTCGAGGATGCCGATGCGCTCGGCGAGCGCCTCGGCCTCGTCGAGGTCGTGCGTGCAGAGCAGGATCGTCGCGTCGTGGATCTGCCGCACCTCGCGGATAAAGTCCTGCACTTCGAGCTTTGAGCGCGGGTCGAGCCCGGTCGTCGGCTCATCGAGCAGGAGCAGCACCGGCTGAGTCAACAGGGCCCGGGCGAGTGCGACCTTCTGCTGCATCCCGCGCGAGAGCGTCTCCATGGCCTCGCCGCGGCGATCGGAGGGAAAGCCGACTTTCTCGAGGATTCTCGGGATTTCATCGCGGGTCTCGTTCGGCGTCATCCCGTAGAAGCGCGCCGCGTACGAGAGGTTCTCGGTCGAGGACATCTTCTTGAAGAAGGAGGCCTCCACCGAGACGCGGTTGACGAGCCGGCGTACGGCCCGCGTCTCCTTGAAGACGTCGTGGCCGAAGACGTGCGCGCTGCCGCCGTCGTGCAGGAGCAGCGTCGAGAGCAGCCGGACCAGGGTCGACTTTCCCGAGCCGTTCTGGCCGAGGATGGCGACGCACTCGCCGCGGGCGATCTCGAAGGAGACGCCCTTCAGCGCCTCGACGCGCTTGCGATTCCGCCGGAGCAGGCCGGAGCGCTTCCCGTTGCTACGGACGAACTCCTTGCGCAAGTTTTGAACTTCGACTGCGTGCACGTGCTGCTCCAGACTCGACTTGAAGGGACACCGAACCGGCGCACCTACCCGTCTACTGGGTGGTGCGCGCAGAAACCGGAATCAGCCGAGGCGCAACATCGCGCCGATCAGGGTAGCTGGACGATCGGCCGCGCACAAGTAATTTCGTCCGTCCGGCGAGTCTCCTATATTGCCGGCAGGTGCTCGCCAAAGAAGGCGGGCGCTGAGGCAATGGAGCCTCGGGACATCGGCTGTCCCGGGGCTTTTCGCATTTCTAGGGACAGGAGGCAGGGATGGCCGAGGCGGAGACCAAGCACTACATCGCGAACGGAAGCAAGGAAGTACCGGCGGCTCGCGAGGCACTCGAGTGGGCCGGCGAGACCCAGGCACAGCTCGTCGACCTCAAGTTCTGCGACTTGCTCGGCCGCTGGCAGCACATGACGCTGCCGCTACGGGCGTTCGACGAGTCGGCCTTCGATGAGGGCCTCGGCTTCGACGGCTCCTCGATCCGGGGCTGGCAGGGCATCTCGGAGTCGGACATGCTGCTCATGCCCGATCCGGCCAGCGCGATTCTCGACCCGTTCACCGAGGCGCCGACGCTCTCGCTCATCTGCGAGATCGCCGATCCGCTCACCCGCGAGCGCTACGCCCGCGACCCACGCGTCGTCGCCCGCCGGGCCGAGGCCTACCTGGCCGAGACGGGCATCGCCGACACCGCCTACATGGGGCCCGAGTGCGAGTTCTTCGTCCTCGACGAGGTCTCGTACGACATGGGGCCGAATCACGCTCACTACGCGTTCGACTCGGCCGAGGGCCATTGGAACTCGGGGAAGCCGGGCCTCGGCAACACGATCCGCGAGAAGGAGGGCTACTTCCCGCCCGCGCCGCACGACACGCTCCACGACCTTCGCTCGCAGATGGTGCTGATGCTCGAGAAGCTCGGCATCCCGTGTGAGTTCCACCACCACGAGGTCGCCTCCGGCGGCCAGTGCGAGATCGACCTCCGCTACCAGCCTCTGACCCGCATGGCCGACCAGGTCATGACCTACAAGTACGTCGTCAAGAACGTCGCCCGCGCAGCCGGCAAGGTCGTCACGTTCATGCCGAAGCCGCTCTTCGGCGACAACGGCTCGGGGATGCACACGCATCAGTCCCTCTGGAAGGAGGGCACGCCGCTGATGGCCGACAAGTCGGGTTACGCGGGGCTCTCGCAGCTCGCGCGCTCGTACCTCGCCGGCCTGCTCGAGCACGCACCGGCGCTGCTCGCGTTCTGCGCGCCGACGACCAACTCGTACCGTCGGCTCGTGCCGGGCTACGAGGCTCCGGTCAACCTCGTCTACTCGCAGCGCAACCGCTCGGCCTGCATCCGAATCCCGATGTACTCCGAGTCGCCGAAGGCGAAGCGCATCGAGTTCCGCTGCCCGGACGCGGCCGCGAACCCGTACCTCGCGTTCGCGGCGATGCTCATGGCGGGGATCGACGGCGTCCAGCGCGGCCTGGAGCCCGGTGAGCCCGCGGACTACGACCTCTTCGAGGAGAGCCACGGGCCGATCGCGCAGGTGCCTGGGTCGCTCAGCGAGGCGCTCGACGCGCTCGAGGCCGACCACGAGTTCCTGACTCGCGGCGGCGTCTTCTCGGAGGAGCTCATCCGAACCTGGATCGACTGGAAGCGGGAGAACGAGGTCGACCTCGTGGCGCTCCGGCCCCACCCTGCGGAGTTCGCCCTCTACTTCGACGCATAGACAAGGGAGCCGAACCGACTTTGTGTTGCATCACGCGCACTCGATCGAATCTCTCGTTTCGCTCTACAGAGAGGAAATCGGGCTGGTGTTGATGCAACACAAAGTCCATTTGGGAGGTGTATGGAGATGACCAAGGTGGAGGCAGTCGTCACCCGGGAGCGAGTCGAGACAGTGATCGACGCCGTCGAAGCCGAGACCGGGCATGTGGGAGTGACCGTGGTCGAGGCAATCGGGCACGGGCGCCAGCGCGGAGTCACGCACGAGTACCGAGGGCGCGTCTTCGAGTCGCGGTTCCTGCCGAAGGCGATGCTCACGTTCGTCGTCGAGGACACGATCGCCCCCGCGGTGGTGGCCGCGATCACCGACGCCGCTCGGTCGGGGCACGAGTCGGGCGACGGCATCGTCTGGACGACTCCGATCGAGAACGTCCGACACAACCGCACCGGCCTGTCGCTGGGGGAGGTCGAGGTCGCATGAAGACGGCAGATCTCGTCATCGCCGTCAACACGGTTTGGGTCGTCGTCGCGGCCGTCCTCGTCATGTTCATGCAGGCCGGGTTCGCATTCCTCGAGGCAGGCCTGACGCGAATGAAGAACGCCGCCCACATCGCAGGCAAGAACGTCCTCATCTTCGGCGTCTGCTCAATCGTGTACTGGGCGGTCGGGTTCGGCATCGCCTTCGGCGACGGCAACTCGGTCATCGGCACGAGCGGCTTCTTCCCATCGACCGATGAGTTCCTGTCGATCGGCGCTGCGCCCTTCAGCTTCTTCGCGACGATCCCTGGCGCGGCCGGCTACCTGTTCGAGGTCGTCTTCGCCGGCGTCGCGCTCGCCATCGTCTGGGGTGCGATGGCCGAGCGGGCAAAGCTCTGGGTGTACTTCGCCTTCGGGGCCTTCTTCACGGTCCTCTACTCGGTTGTCTCGCATTGGATCTGGCACGCGGGCGGCTGGCTCTTCTCGATCGGCATGCAGGACTTCGCCGGCTCGACCGTCGTCCACTACCAGGGGGCGCTGGCCGCGCTGGCCGGCGCGCTGATCCTCGGTCCGCGCATCGGCAAGTTCGGGCACGACGGCCGCGCGAACCCGATCCCGGGCCACAACATGCCCTACGCCGTCCTCGGGACGCTCATCCTCTGGTTCGGCTGGTTCGGGTTCAACCCGGGCTCGACGCTCGGCGTCATCACCGGCGAGCACATCGGTTACTTCGGCTACGTCGCGCTGACGACGAACCTGGCAGCCGCAGCGGGAGCCATGGGCGGCATCGGCGTTGCATGGCTCGTACTGCGCAAGCCGGACGTCTCGATGATGCTGAACGGCGTCATCGCCGCGCTCGTCGCGATCACCGCGGCGTCAGGCTTTGTCGCGCCCTGGGCCGCCGTCGTGATCGGGGCCGTCGCCGGCACGATTGCCGTCGTCGGGGTCCTCTGGGTCGAGCGGATCGGAATCGACGACCCGATCGGCGCCGTCGCCGTGCACGGGATGGCCGGGGTCTGGGGCACGCTCGCGACCGGCCTCTTCGCCGTCCCCGCGCTCGCGTCGAACCTCGCGACCGGCTCGGGCGGCCTCGTCTATACCGGCAGCTTCCACCAGCTCGGCATCCAGGCGCTCGGGCTCGTGGCCGTCGGCGGGTTCACGTTCACGGCGTCGTTCGGCTGCCTCTGGACGATGAACAAGCTGTGGGGCATCCGCGTCGAGGAGCACGTCGAGACGGCGGGCCTGGACGTCGCGGAGCACGGCATGTGGGGCTATCCGGAGTTCTACATCCCGGTCCCGGGCGGCTACGGAACGGAGTCGCACAACCATCTGCTCGGTCACCGGCACACGCACACGCGCGAGCCGGAACCAGATTCCGTCGAGAAAGCCGAGTTAGAGGCGGCCTAACCCTAGCCGCGCTTCACGGTCACCCTAAAGCGTCCCGTCTGCGCGTTCGCGCTGGTGTCCGTCGCCGAGCACTTGACGAAGGTGCGGCCGATTTTGAAGCGACTGCCCGACCTCGGCCGGCAGGACACCGGGACCGAACCATCGACGGCATCGCTGGCGGTGACCCTGTAGGTGACGCGCACGCGCTTCGACCCCCTTCGGGCCCGAACTGTCTTGTTGACGGCGCCGCTGAGCGTGGGCGGCGTCACGTCGAACTCGAGACCGGGGACGTTGAGGGTTCCCGTCCAAGTGTCCCTCCCGGCTGCGCCGCCGCTCGGCGTGGAAGTGGCCTGATGATTCACCGTGCCCCCTCCCGAGGCTCCTGCATAGATGCCCGAGCCGCCGGTGATTGTGAACGCGCGGCTCAGGATCAACGCCGACTCGATGCACTCCCCCCGGTATCGATCGACCGCAAGTTGGAGCTCGCCCTTGCCGGCGACCTCGAGACGAACTGTCGTCTCGAACACGAGGTCACAGTCTCCTTCTTTCACGAAGAACGTGTACGTCTCCGAGACTCCGCCGAGGCCGCGGACGGCCCCGCCGCCGGTGCGCGCGGCGCAGAGATCAGCGTCCGGTGGCGAGCCGGGCGGGCACGGGCCGGGCGTCGAAGTCATCGCAAGCACGGCCTCGAAGGTGAGCGACCCCATGGCCGCACCCGTCTTCGCGACGCCTGAGGCGACCTGGACTGTCGCCGCGGCTGCGAGCGCCGTCGCCAGGGTGGCGAGAGCAAGACGTCGCTTCGTTCGATTCTCGTTTCCGGTCATTCCGGCTGGATCCTGGTCGACTCGTGCCTTGAGGTCAAGGCGGGCGACGGCTACGAGTCCGTCCTCGGTCTCTTTCGGCGGGGCCTCAGGGACCGTGGTCGGATGATGATGAGCGGCGTAGCTCGCTCGACCGGAGCTACGCCGCTCGAACGTGACTGCCTCTCGTCCAGAGATGTCAAAAAGTGTTTCTATCTAGGCGGTTACGGAACGGAGTCGCACAACCACTTGCTCGGCCACCGGCACCGGGAAGAGCCAGAGCCGATCCCGGAAGCGACTCCGGCGACCGAAGCGGCCTGAGGTCTCGTTACGCAGCCGGCGTCCAACGAACCACGCCTGCCCACTGGAAGCGCTGCGCGCTACAGCTTCTTGAAGGTGACGCTCACCCGGCGGGTGATGTCGTCAGAGCAGCTCGTCCCGTCACCGCAATCGGGGTACGTGGTGACCTTGTGGCTCGAGCCGGTGACACGCAGGACGCGCCGGCTTGCGACAGTCGAGACGCTCGGCATCCTCAGCAGGAGCTCGCCGTCACGCGTTCCCCCGGCAAGGCGCTCGCTGAAGATGGAGATCTGTCCGGCGAGGCACTCGCCGCTCCGCGAGACGAACAGGACGCCCGAGAGGTCGGCGCTGAGAAAACGACGGTCGTAGCCCGCGATGAGGCTCCTCGCGGTGCGCGGAAGCGCGAACGTGCCGCAGCCAGACTTGTCCAGCGGCTCGCAGTCGCCGGTACCCGGCGCCGGCGGGTTCTGAGTCGTCAAGTCGGCGAACGTGATCGTGCCCGTGGCCGGCTGGTACGGCATGTCGCGGGCCCCTCCTCCGTTCGGGCCGGGAATCCCGACGACCCAGCTGCCGAGCTTGCCCGGAGTGTTGCTGCTGTGGTACCGGTCGAGGACGAGCTTCACGAGCTTCGTCTTCGCGAACCTGAACTTCACGGTCAGCGTCCCACGGCCGGTCGCGTGGCACGGCGCGGAGTCGGTCACGGTCCAGTGGTCGACGAGCTGGCCGCTCACGAGCGAGATGCGATGGCTGTACCCGCGGGCCTCCTTCGCGGCGTCGGAGGAGGGAAGGAAGCTGGCCGCGCCCGCTGTGCTGACAACCAGAATGGCTATTGCAAGCCGGCCGCAGCGCACCAGGCCATCCTGCCAGGTATCGGCGTGTGCGCCTAGGCGATCGCGAAGGTCACCGTCACGCTCGCCTGCACGTCCTGTGTACCGGGCTCGATGGGAGCAGCTTTGTCGGCCGTCGCCCGCAGCTCCTGGGCAAAGTACGGCTCAGGGCCGCCGCTGAAGCCCTCGGTGATCGCCGTCACCGAGCCGAGCCGCACGCCGGCGGCGTCCGCGAGCGCGGCAGCCTTCTTGCGCGCGTTGCCTACGGCGTCGCGAAGGGCCTCGGCCTCGAGCGAATCCTGGTTCGAGCGCGTGAGCGTCGGGCCGTAGACCTCGTTCGCGCCCGCGTTCGACGCCGCATCGAGGACTTTGCCCGCCTTGGACAGGTCGTGGATCTTGACCGAGACGGAGTTCCTGGCCGTGTAGCCGTCGGTCTGCCCGTTCTCCGAGTAGGACGGCGATACCGAGACGTCCTGCGTCTTGATGTCGCTCTTGTCGATGCCGGCCGATTTCAGCGCCGCGAGCACTCTGTTCATCCGCTCCGAGTTGGAGGCGAGGGCCTCGCGGGCCGTCGCGCCGTTGCTCTGGACTCCGAGCGAGAACTCCGCCTCGTTCGGCACGGACGTGACGGTTCCGACACCGGTGACCGTGATTCCACCGGCCGGCTTCGACGCGCCGCCCGCCGTCTCCGGTCGGCCGACGCCGGCTAGCGCGACGACTGCAGCGCCGAGCACGACGAGGACTGCGATTCGCATCAGTTTCATGACCTGCTCCTTTTCGGGGTTCGACTGGATACGCCGCCGGCCAGGCTCCGCGTCACAATCGGGGTGTGCGGTACCAGTTCGTCGACTGCCGCTGGGAGCTCGGGAATCCCGCCCGCGGGCGAGAGCTCTACCTCGCCGGCCACATTCCGGGCGCCTCTTTTCTCGACGTGGACGACGATCTCGCGGCTCCTCCCGGTGAGCGCGGGCGGCACCCGCTACCCGACGCGGGTGACTTTGCGGCGGCGGCGTCAGGGGCGGGGATCGGAGCCGGAGTCTTCGTCGTCGCCTACGGGGTGCTCGGCGGAGCCGAGCGTCTCTGGTGGCTGCTGCGCCACTTCGGGCACCACGAGGTCGCCGTCCTGCGCGGCGGTATCGAGGCCTGGCGCGGGCCGCTTCGGGGAGGAGAGGAGGAGATCGAGGCCCGCCGGTTCGAGCCGGGGCCGGCCGAGCCGGACACGATCGAGGCCGCGGAGCTCGCTGCCCGGATGGACGACCCGGCCCTCCTCGTCCTCGATGCGCGGGTCCCTGCGCGTTTCCGCGGCGAGCCCAACTCGATCGACAAGGTGCCTGGCCGCATTCCGGGCGCGCGCAACCTCCCGTTCACGGCCGAGGAGCCGATCCCCGAGGACGTGCTCACCGCCGACGAGATCGCGGTCTACTGCGGGTCGGGCGTGACGGCGTCCGTCATCCTGTTCGCGCTGGCCGAGGCGGGCCGGCCGGACGCGAAGCTCTACCCCGGCTCGTGGAGCGAGTGGGAGGGGTTAGGTCTGCCCGTCGAGCGCCGGTAGATATTGGCGCCAGCCGTTCGGGATCTTCGGAGCCGCTAGGCGGATGAAGAGAACCGGCTGGGGCGGTCGCGGCTGGTGGACCAGCGTCATCCGCGCCTCCTCGAGCGACCGGTTTCCCTTCCGTAAGTTGCACGGCGCGCAGGAGGTGACGACGTTCTCCCACACCGAGTCTCCGCCGCGACTGCGCGGGACGACGTGGTCGAGCGTGAGCCGGCCGCTCGTCGTGCCGCAGTAGACGCAGCGCCAGCCGTCGCGGGCAAAGAGTGCCCTCCGGGAGATCTTCCGCTGGACCGCGCGCGGCACGCGCACGTACTGGACGAGCCTGATCACGTGCGGCCAGGGGTAAGTGTCGCTCGCCGAGCGGAGCGGCTGGTTGAGCTTCTCGAGCACCTCCGCCTTGCCCTTGAAGACGAGCACGTGGGCCCGCCTCACCGACGTGACGTTCAGGGGCTCGTAGCTCGCGTTGAGCACCAGGACCTGCGTCATGACTCAAAAAATGTAGCGCGTAGAGCCGCGTTCGCAGCATGTTCGCTCGATTCATCGCGAGCGATGCCTTGGCGAAGCCCATGCCATCGCTTCTAGGATTTCCGTTCGATGGGGCTCTCTGCGGCTGCCTGGATTGCCATCGGCGCGGCCTGCGCGGCCGGGGCGGCGCTCGCTGCCTCCGTGTATCTCGCCGTCCAGATCCGGCGGCTCCGCGCGAATCAGCTCGTCCTGCTCGGCGGGGGCAAGGCCGACCTCGTCGACTTCGCCGTGTCGCTCCAGGCCCGCATCGACGACCTGCATCGGGCCGTCGACGAGGTTGCAGCAGCTCTCGCGCGGGTCGACCGCCGCGTCGACGGCTCGGTCACGAACACGTCACTCGTGCGCTACGACGCCTACGAGGGCGCCGGCGGGCATCAGTCGGCCTCGATCGCGCTGCTCGACGCCGGCCGCTCAGGGATCGTGGTCAGCGCGATCCAGGGACGCGATTACGCGCGGATCTACGTGAAGGAGCTCGACCGCGGCCAGCCGAACGTCGCGCTCTCGCCCGAGGAGCAGGAGGCGGTCGAGAAGGCTATGGCGGGCTAGCCGACTGCGAACTGGACGGGGTAGCTCGCCTGGTTGTTGTCGGTGCTCTGCTCCTGAGGCACCGGGTCGACCTCGACGGTCAGGGTCGTGCGCTGATCGAGCGGCGGCAGGCCGAGGTCCCTGAACTCCTTCGTCGCCTCGTTGCCCGGATCGAGGAGATCGATCGTAGCCTGCTGCGTGATCGGCTTCGGGCTCTGCTGGATCGTGAGCCTGACCTTGAGACCGACCTCCTGCGCGCAGCCGGAGTTCTTGATCGTGACCGCGAACGCGAGGTCTTGCGTCGACTGGATCGTGTTCAGGTCGGACTCCGAGAGCTCCTTGCCCGAGGGAAGCACCTTCGTCGAGACGATGCCGGTACCGCGCGGGCTACACGTCGAGGTACCGGTCGCGGCGCCGTGGATGCGCAGCCAGACCTGCTTCATCGAGGCCGTCGTCGCGATGTCGGAGTTCGGTAGGAAGATCGAGTCCGGCACGTTGACGCCGGTGATGCTCAGCTTCTGAAGCTCGGCCTTGGTCGGCTCCTTAAACAGGTCTTCCCAGACGACGTCGCTCGCCACGAGCCGCTTCATCTGCTGAGCGAGCTGAGTGCCGGCCTGATTCGAGTTCTTCGAGCCCGCCGTGCTCTTGAACGCCTCGGTCATCCTCCTCAGGCCGCTGGCTCGCAGGTCGAAGGAGTCGAGCATGTGGGCGTGCTCGGCTCGCAGCCGGCCCGGTACCTCCAGGTCCTGTGCCTGCGTGGTGATCTGGTCCTGCTGGTCCGCGAGCCCGGACAGCTCGCGCTCGACGTCCGCTTCCTTCTTCCCGGTCGTCGTCAGCAGCGTGTTGAATCGCCTGCCCAGCTGCTGGGACTCCGTTGCGTACGTGCCGACCTTCTCGACGTAGTGCTTGTACGTGTTCTTGCGCTGATCCTCGCGGCAGCCGTTCACCCAGAGGATGAGCAGGAGCACGATCAGGATCGCGAAGCTGATCAGCCCGACGAGGCGCAGAAGCGGCGTGAGGCCCGTGGGCGGCCTGACCGGGGGCCGGGGCCCTCGTCGACGCGGCCGTTCCTCGGCCGATTCTCTGGTGTCCGACTCCTCGAAGAAGTCGAACTCGATGTCGCTCTCGCGGTCGCTCATCAGGGTCGGCAGAGCTAGGAGCCGAGTCACCATATCGCGTTCCCCGGCTGGTCCAGGCGGCTCGCTCGCGCGAATACACGCCGCAACAAGGAATTTGGGGGGTGGACGCCAATTCGGAGCGGCGGATGTCGACCGGCCTCGAACCCGTGGACCCGAGCGGTCTCGTCCTTGACCGGTATCGGCCCCTGCGCCCCCTCGGGAGCGGCGGCTCAGGCACCGTCTGGCTCGCGCGAGACGAAACGTCCGGCCTGGAGGTCGCGCTCAAGATCATCGCCAAGGAGGGCCGGGCGGGCCCCCGCGCGGAGCGGGAAGCCGAGGCGGCGACGCGACTGCGCCACCCGCACTGCCTTCGCGCGTACGGGCTCCAGTCCGACGACAAGCACCTCTACATCCCGTACGAGTACGTGCCCGGGTCGACGCTCCGGCAGGCTCTGCGCACCGGAGAGCTCGGGGACGACGGCGCGGTCGAGGCGGCAGCACAGATTCTCGAGGGCCTTGCGTTTGCCCACGCGCGCGGGATCGTGCACCGCGACGTGAAGCCCTCGAACGTGCTCGTCACCGACGAGGAGCACGTCTCGGTGCGGCTGTTCGACTTCGGGCTCGCCCAGCTCGCCGACGCAGAGACGCTGACGGCGGTGGGCGACGTGCCGGGAACGCTCGCCTACATCTCGCCCGAACGCCTGCTCGGGGAGACTGCAGGCCCACCGGCTGACGTCTGGGCCGTCGGCGTGCTCCTCTGGGAGGCGCTCTCGGGCCACCACCCGTTCTGGCGGACCTCGCCGCTCGAGACCGGAGAGGTGATCAAGGCCGGGGCTCCGTCGATCGGCCAGGCGCGTCCCGATCTTCCAGAGCGACTCGTCACGGCTGTCGACGGCGCGCTCTCGGTCGATCCGGCTCAGAGGCCCTCCGCGGCCTCTCTTTCCAAGGCGCTTCGTGCCGCTTGGCTCGAGCGGGCGCCTCGGCGCGATCGTCCGAAGGCGGCGAAGATCAGGATCGAGCCGAGGAGAGTGCTCGCGCGAAGCAGTGCTCCCGGTCTGGCCGCGCTTGCGGCGGGCTGGGCGGCGGCGGCGCTTCCCTTCTATCCTGCTCGCTGGCCGCTCCTGCTCGCCGCCGTTGCGGCGGCGCTTACCGCCGCGCGCGCCCGGCTCGGGCTTGCATTCACGCTGGCGGTGCCTCTGTTCCCGCTGGGCAACGTGTCGTTCGGCCTTGCGCTCGCCTACGCAGGGCTGGCGATCGCGTGGATCGCGCTCATGTGGGGCGATCCGCGGCGCGGACTGCTGGTCGCGTCCGGGATCGCTCTCGGGCCGATTGGGCTGCTCGGGCTGGTGCCGCTCGCGGTCATGCACGTGTCCAACACCGTTCGGCGCACGGCGCACGCTCTCGCGGCGGTGCTCCTGGCGGCCGCTGTCGCAGGCATCCATGGGTCGCTCATCCCGTTCAGCGACGCGAGTGCGACCACGCTGGGGGTGGCCGGGAGCGAGCATCCGATCGGGGTCGTCCAAGCTCTCTGGCAATGGCTCCTGAGCAACCCGGCGTTGGGAATCGAAGCCTTGATCCTCGCCGCGGCGGCGGGCGCCCTCCCGTACATGACGCGCAGAGCCGACCTCTCGATCGCGGCTTTTGTGGCGCTCCTCCTCGCGGCCACGCTGCTCGCTGCCCCGCGCGCAGCCGCAGTGCCGCTCGTCTTCACCGGGTGGCTCGCCTACCTCGCGCTCACCGTTCAATCCCGCCGCCTACCCGAAGGCGCAGTCGCACGACGGCGTCTCGGCGCATATCTGACACAGACACGCGCGCTTTTCCTGGATAGGCTCAAAGCGGCGGGTGGTCCGCGGTGGCCCCGCGCACAAGGGCGATTCAGGCAGGCAGGCGCTCGGTAAACTCGCCCGCGGAGTAGGACCCGCCCGTGACCGTGCTTCGAAACATCGAGCAGAAGATCGAGGCGCTTTTCGAGGGCGTCTTCGGCCGCGCGTTCCGTACCAACGTCCAGCCCGTCGAGCTGGCGCGAAAGCTCGCGAAGGAGATGGACGACCACCGCATGATCTCGGTCTCGCGCGTCTACGCCCCGAACGAGTACTCCGTCTACCTCTCGCCCGCCGACCGCGAGCAGTTCGCGAGCTACGAGGAATCGCTCCTGAGCGAGCTGCAGGAGTACCTCGGCGAACACGCCCGCCGGGAGTCATACGTCCTCCTCAGCTCACCGAAGGTTATCGTGAACACGGACGCCGACCTCGAGGTCGGCGAGTTCGGAATCGCGACGCGCATGGTCCAACCCGAGCCCGGCCAGGGTCCTCCCGAGCCGTTGCCGGACGCGCCGCCGACCGGCGCGACGATGGTCTACAAGCCGCAGGGCCCGCCGACGCAGTCGGCCACCCCCGGCGAGCTCGGCGTCGTTCCCGAGGTCGTCACCCTCGACGAGAACGGCACGAGACACGAGATCGACAAGGGCAGCGCCGTGATCGGCCGCTCGAAGGACTGCGACATCCGGCTCGCCGACCCGAACGTCTCCCGCCGTCACGCAGAGCTGAGGCAAGAGGGGACCGCTTACTGGATCCTCGATCTCGGCTCCACGAACGGGCTCACGGTCAACGGCCGCCGCCAGAAGCGGGCCAAGCTCGAGCACGACGACCGGATCACGATCGGCTCGACAGACCTCGTTTTCCGAAGAGGCTCATGATTGGCGCGTCCGTCGACGTCGAGGGCGCCCTTCTACTCCTCAAAGCTTGCTTCCTTGTCCTCCTGTACCTCTTCATCTGGCGCATCGTGCGCACCGCCAGCCGTGACCTCCGGCTGCCGCAGGAGAGCTTCGTGCTCGGCCCGCAGCAGGCCGCGGCGGTCGGCCTTCGGCCCGAGCCCCAGCTCAACATGGGCCGCCTGGTCGTCATCAAGAGCACCGCGATCGACGAGAACACGGAGTTCGTGCTCGATTCAGCCGGGATCTCCATCGGACGCGGGGGCCCGAACGAGGTCCGGCTCGACGCCGACGACTTCGCCTCCGCCCAGCACGCTCGGGTCGAGCCGCGGCGCGACGGAGTCTGGATCGAGGACGTCGGCTCGACGAACGGCACGTTCGTGAACGGCGTGCGGCTCTCGAGGGCGCGCAAGCTGGCAGCCGGTGACCTCGTTCGCGTGGGCGAGACCGACCTGAGGTTCGAAGCATGAGCGTTCTTGGAAGGAGCACCGGGCTATCTCATCCCGGTCGGAAGCGTCGGCGCAACGAAGACGCCTGGGTCTGCGAGCCGCCGCTGTTCGCGGTCGCCGACGGGATGGGCGGCGCCCGCGGAGGGGAGATCGCCTCACGCGTGGCCGCGACCGCGCTGGGCGAGACCGTGGACGGCAGCGGCGAGGAGCGTGTCGTCGCACTCATCCACGAAGCCAACCGCCAGGTGTACGCCCGGGCGCGAGATGATGCCGACGCGTCGGGCATGGGCACGACGATCACAGTCGCGCTCGTCGAGAACGGCGTCGTCGCGATCGGCCACGTCGGGGACTCGCGCGCCTATCTAATTCGCGACCAGAAGGTGGAGCAGCTCACCGAGGACCACTCTCTCGTCGCGGAGCTCGTGCGTAGCGGCCGGCTCTCGCCGGAGGAGGCCGACATCCATCCGCAGCGGTCGGTCATCACCCGGGCGCTCGGTACCGACCCCGACGTCGACGTCGACTCGTTCTCGGTCGAGGGCAAGCCGGGCGACGTCTTCCTGATCTGCTCGGACGGGCTCACGTCGATGATCGACGACGAGGCGATCCTCGCGATCGTCGAGCGGGCGAGCGGGAATCTCGAAGTGGTCGCAAAGGAGCTCGTCGACGCGGCAAACCGCAGCGGCGGGGAGGACAACATCACGGTCGTCTGCTTCGAGATCACCGACAAGGCGCCGGAGCCCCCGGCCGAGACGAAGGCGATGCCCGTTGTCCAGCCGCCGCCCACGCCGGAGGCCGACGAGGACACACTGTCCGGTCTGGAGGGCGTGCCCACGGTCCAGACGATGGTCGTGCCGCCCGAGACGGTCCAGACGATGGTCGTGCCGCCCGAGACGGTCCAGACGATGGTCGTGCCGCCTGACCAGGTCCAGGCGCTCACCGGTACGGACGGTCCAGCGCCGAGGCCCGTCCCTGCTGAGCCACCGAAGGAGCACTTCAGCGTTCGGGCGGCGCGGCTCATCGTCGCGCTCGCCGTCGTCGCCGCACTCGCGCTTCTCGTCTACTGGCTGCTCGGCCAGAGCAGATGAGCTACCGGAACCGCGAGCTCGCCAACCTCTCCGTCGTCGCCATCATCACCGGCCTCGGCTTCGCAAGCGTCTACATCGCGCGGCAGGAAGTCGTCTCGACGGGGTCGCTCTCGTACGCGCTCTTCTTCTTCGCGCTCTACGTCGGGGCGCACGGCGTCGCGCGAATCGCGGTGCCACAGGCCGACCCGTATCTCCTACCGATGGCCGCCCTGCTCACCGCAATCGGAGTGACGGAGATCTATCGACTGAATCCGGACAACGCTTTCCGCCAGGGACTCTGGATTGTCGTCGGAGTCGCCGCCTTCGCCGGGACGCTCCTCACGCTACGGCACGAGTACCGCCGGCTCGAGAGCTACAAGTACCTCTTCGGGTTGACCGCGGTCGGGTTCCTGTTCCTGCCGGCCCTGCCGGTGATCGGCGAGCGGATCAACGGCGCACGGCTCTGGGTGCACGTCGGTGGGATTCAGTTCCAACCGGGCGAGCTTGCCAAGATCATGCTCATCGTCTTCCTCGCCGGTTACCTCCGCGAGAAGCGCGAAGTGCTCGCGCAGGGCCGCCTCAAGGACTTCGGCCCGCTGCTCGCCATCTGGGGCGCCGCGATGCTCGTCATCGTCATGACGAACGACCTCGGAAGCGCGCTGCTCTACTACGGGATCTTCCTGGCGATGCTGTACGTCGCAACCGCCCGAGCGTGGTATGCGGCCGGCGGCCTCGTCCTCTTCCTCGGGGGCTCGGGGCTCCTCTACCACTTCGTGCCGAGGGTTCAAGAGCGGGTTTCGATCTGGATCGATCCCTGGTCGCACGCGCACACGAGCGGCTACCAGATCACCCAATCGCTCTACTCGATCGGAAATGGCGGCTTCTCGGGGAAAGGCCTCGGCAAAGGTGTCTTTGCGACGACGAACGGCCACGACCTGATTCCGCAGCTGAACACCGACTTCATCTACTCGGCTCTCGCACAGGAGCTCGGGCTCGTCGGCTCGGCGGCGCTCCTGCTCGTCTACATGCTCTTCTGCCTGCGCGGCTTCCGGATCGCGCTGTTGGCGCAGGATGGATTCTCGAAGCTGCTCGCGGTCGGACTCACATTCGGCTTCGCACTCCAGACGTTCATCATCGTCGGCGGCGTCCTGAGAATCATCCCGCTGACCGGGATCACGCTCCCGTTCGTGAGCTACGGCGGCTCGAGCGTCGTCGCCAACTTCATCCTGCTCGCGGGCCTCCTGCTCGTCTCGCACCGGGCGAACTCCGTCGCGCAGATTCCGATGGAGGGCAGACCTTGATTCCGGCCCCCTCCAGCACAGTCCGTGCCCGCCAGGGCGCTGCAACCCTCGCTCTCGCGGCGTCCTCAGTCGCACCCGTAGCCTCCGGCTACGAGCGCTCCCTGCGTCCTTGCGAGAGCGGCGTTTCGCGGCTGGCGAACGCGGCCTGCACTGGAGGTGACCGGTGAACAAGCAGATCACGCGGATGGCCGTGGTCGGCATCGTCCTGCTGGCCGCGCTCGTCGTCGGCACGACGTACTGGCAGGCATGGGCGGCGAGCGGGCTGGCCGACCGGCAGGACAACTCGATCCAGCGTGTCGCCGAGTTCTCCGTCAAGCGCGGGCGGATCTACGCAGCCGACGGTAGGACCGTCCTCGCGGACAACGTGAGGCGCAGAGTGGGCGGGCAGACCCTCTACTTCCGCAAGTACCCGCAGCGCGGGCTCGCGGCCCACATCGTCGGTTACTCGACCCAGGTTCGCTCGCGGGCCGGCCTCGAGGCCTCGGAGAACGACTTCCTCACCGCCTCCAACACGAACCTGAGCACGGTGCTCGACACCACCTTCGACAAGCTGAAAGGCAAGACGGTCAAGGGCAACGACCTCCACCTCACGCTGCGGGCAGGAGCACAGCGGGTCGCGTTGAACGCGCTGGGCGGCAAGTGCGGCGCCGCGGTCGCGCTCGAGCCGCGAACCGGGCGCGTTCTAGTGAGCGTCTCGAGCCCAACCTACGACCCGAACCTGGTCGAGCAAAACTACAACCTCGCCTCACAGACCAAGTTCGGCTGCCCACCTCTCCAGAACCGCGCGGCCGCGGGCCTCTACACGCCGGGCTCGACGTTCAAGGTCGTGACCGCGAGCGCCGCGCTCGAATCGGGCAAGTTCACGCCCAGCTCGACGTTCAACGACCCCGGCTACTGCATCGAATACGGAGTACACGTCAACAACTACGACACGTCGTCCCCGTTCGGCAACGTCACGCTCGCATCGGCGATGCAGAACTCGATCAACTCCGTCTTCTGCAATATCGGCCAGGCCCTCGGCGGACTGCGCATCGTCAAGCAGATGAAAAGCTTCGGCTTCTACTCGGTGCCGCCTCTCGAGACGCCGGTCAACGAGCGGGCGATCAGCGGTCTCTACAACAGCAAGAGACAGCTCGTCGACCCGAAGGAAGAAAGCCAGATCGACGCCGGGCGGCTTGCGTTCGGCCAGGGGCCCGAAACGGGTGAGCCCCAAACGACACCGCTGCAGATGGCGATGGTCGTGGCAGCGATCGCGAACGGCGGCCTCGTCATGCGGCCATACGTCGTCGAGAGGATCATCGCTCCGGACGGCTCGGTGGTCACAAAAACCAAGCCCGACATTCTCGGTCGAGCCGTCAGCGCCAACACGGCCTCGGAAGTCACCGCGATGATGGAGTCCGTCGTCAGCGGCGGAACCGGCACCGCCGCCCAGATTCCGGGCATCTCGGTCGCAGGCAAGACCGGGACGGCGGAGAGCGGGGTAGCCGGCCGCAACACCACCTCGTTCGTGGCCTTTGCGCCGGCCGACAACCCGAGGGTCGCCATCGCGGTCATCCTCGAGCGCCAGAGCGGCACGGGCGGGACGACAGCGGCTCCGATCGCCAAGGCGATCATGGAGGCGCTGATCCGGTGAGCGTCGAACGTACCCTGAGAAGGACATGGCTTTCGTCGACACCCTGATCAACACGCTCTTCGACGGGCGCTACCGGATCGTCCGGAAGCTCGGCTCGGGCGGGATGGCGGACGTCTACCTGGCCGAGGACGAAGAGCTCGGGCGCCGGGTCGCGGTCAAGATCCTGAACGACCGGCACGCGAACGACGAGTCGTTCGTCGAGCGCTTCCGCCGCGAGGCGAAGAACGCCGCCGGCCTCTCGCACCCGAACATCGTCTCGATCTACGACCGCGGCGAGGCCGAGGGCACCTACTACATCGCGATGGAGTACCTCGACGGGAGAAGCCTGAAGGAGCTCGTCGTGGCCCGGGGCCCGCTGCCGATCGGCGATGCGATCGAGTTCACCCGCCAGGTGCTGAGCGCGCTCCGCTTCGCGCATCGCAAGGGCGTCGTCCACCGCGACATCAAGCCGCACAACGTCATGGCCGACGCGGACGGGGGCCTGAAGGTGACGGACTTCGGCATCGCGCGGGCCGGCGTGAGCCAGATGACCGAGGCGGGCTCGATCATCGGCACGGCGCAGTACCTCTCACCGGAGCAGGCCCGCGGCGCCGCCGTCGATCAGCGCTCCGACCTGTACTCGGTCGGGATCCTCCTCTACGAGATGCTCACGGGGACCGTGCCCTTCACGGGCGAATCGCCGGTGGAGATCGCGATGAAGCACCTGTCGGACACGCCGCGGCCTCCATCGGTCGAGCGGCCGGAGATTCCGCCGGATCTCGACATGGTCGTCCTTCGCGCCCTCGCCAAGAACCCGGACGACCGCTTCCAGACGGCCGAGGAGATGGATGCGGAGCTCGATCGCGTCGCCCAGGGCGTGGGCGTGACCACCGAGACGGCCGATGCCGCGACGGCAGTCCTCTCGGGCACCGCGCTCTCGAACGCCCCGACGGCGATCGTGCCGCCTCGCCGCCCGCCCACCGCCGCGCGGCCGTCGTATCGCTATGCCGACCCTCCGGCGCGCAAGCGTCCCATCTGGCCCTGGCTGCTCGCGCTCCTGCTCGTCGTGCTCGCGGGCGTCGCCGGCTTCTATGCGTTCGACAAGATCCAGGATTCGCTCGGAGGCTCGGGGACGACCTCGGTGCCCTTCGTCGTCAGTCAGCGGGAAGACCTCGCGATCGCCAACCTGAAGAGGAGAGAGCTCGGCGCGAGGGTGCACCGTGAGCCGAACGAAACGGCCAAGGAGGGAAAGGTCTTCAGGCAGGACCCGCTCGGCGGAGTGCGACTGGACAAGGGCACCAAGGTGGACATCTACGTCTCCACGGGGTTACCGAAGGTCGAGGTGCCCGACGTGAGAGGGAATACTCGCGACCAGGCCAACAGCACCCTCTCCTCGCTCGGCCTGAAGGTGAAGGTCCGCGACGTCTTCTCGAAGGAAGAGGCGAACACGGTCATCGCGCAGTTCCCGATTGCGCACGCGACGGTCGACAAGGGCACCACGGTCCAGATCAACGTCTCGAAGGGGCTCCAGCCGCTGACCGTGCCGAGCGTCGTCGGACAGGTGTACGACAACGCCGCCGGCACGCTCCAGGGCCAGGGCTTCGCCGTGGCTCGGCGCAACGTCGCCTCGAGCCAGCCGAAGAACGTCGTCATCGACCAGCAGCCGAAGGGCGGGGCAGGGCTCGCGCGCGGCGGCACGGTCATCCTCTACGTCTCGAAGGGCCCGAAGGAGTCGACGATCCCGGACGTGACGAGCCAGGACGAGGAGCAAGCCACCCAGTCGCTCGAGCAGTCGGGCTTCTCGGTGGAAGTCGTGGATCAGGACACGACCGACCCGAATCAGGACGGGATCGTCCTCTCGCAGGACCCGCCCGGCAATTCGAAGGCCAAGCCCGGCACGACCGTGACGATCACCGTCGGGCGGTTCGTAGAGACCCCGTGATGCCGAAGCTCCGCGTCGCGGTCGTCATGGGGGGCCGTTCGAGCGAGCACGAGGTCTCGCTCGCCTCTGCGCGCTCTGTGCTCGCCGCGCTCAACCCGGCACGCTACGAGGCGGTGACAGTCGAGATCGGCCGCGACGGGCGCTGGGAGCTCGGCTCTGGGTCGCTCGCGGAGCTCGAGCGGGGCGGCCGCTCGCCCGTGGAGACGCTCCCGGTCCCGACGTCCCCGGTTCCGGCGAGCCTCGCTGGGGTTGACGTCGTCTTCCCGGTCCTGCACGGCCCCTTCGGCGAGGACGGCACGGTCCAGGGTCTCCTCGAGCTTGCGGACGTGCCCTACGTCGGCGCCGGCGTGACCGCCTCGGCGCTCTGCATGGACAAGGACCTGTTCAAGTCGGTCCTGCGGGACAAGGGCATCCCCGTCACGCGGAGTGTGACCCTCCGAACTCAGGAGGGCTTCGAGAATCCGTTCGGCTTCCCCGTCTTCGTGAAGCCGGCGCGGCTCGGCTCCTCGGTCGGGATCAGCAAGGCGCGGGGCGAGAACGAGCTTCGAGCGGCGATCGCGCTTGCCTTCCAGCACGACGAGAAGGTGCTCGTCGAGGAGTTCGTGTCGGGTGTCGAGGTCGAGTGCAGCGTGCTCGGGAACGAGGAGCCGATCGCGTCGATCCCGGGTGAGATCGTCGCGAACTCGGACTGGTACGACTACTCGTCGAAGTACGACGAGGGCGGCATGGACCTGATCATCCCGCCACGGGTTCCGCAGGAGGCGATCGATCGCGTGCAGGAGCTCTCCG
This sequence comes from Actinomycetota bacterium, assembly GCA_038040395.1. Classification (GTDB taxonomy): domain Bacteria; phylum Actinomycetota; class Thermoleophilia; order Gaiellales; family Gaiellaceae; genus VAXT01. The sequence continues at coordinate 29,600 of JBBPIJ010000003.1, read as the reverse complement.
TCGAGGCATTCCGTGCGACCGAGTGCGAGGGCATGGCCCGCGCCGACTGCTTCGTGCGCGACGACGGAGAGGTGTTGATCAACGAGCTGAACACGATCCCAGGGTTCACCGCGACGAGCGTCTACGCAAAGCTCTTCGAAGCCTCGGGGGTCCCCTACGAGGAGCTGCTCGAGCGCCTCGTCCAGCTCGCGCTCGATCGCTACGAGCGCCGAGCCAAGCTCAAGTTCTAGTCGAGTCTTAACAGGGTCTGACCCCGTTAACCTTTACAGGGTCTGACCCCCATGATCTCTACGGAGTCAGACCCCGTTAACGGCTCAGGTCTTGGCTGTTACCTCGTTGATGTGCGCGCGGCCGCCGTTCGGCAACTGGAGCCACACCTCGTAGAAGCGGTAGCTCTTGCCGTCGGTGTCGATGCGAAAGGTCGTGCTCGGCCCGACCTCTTGCTCGTCGGAGACGGCGACGAAGCCGCCGGCCGAGTTGGAGCTTGCCCTGATCGTCGCGGGGAAGCCGGAGAGGTCGCTCTCCACGGTCAGGCGCGAGAGTGCAACCGGCTGTCGCGCGTCGAGAATGAGGCCCACTCCCTCCTTGTCGAAGCTGCCGTAAGTCTGGGTCGTCCAGTAGCTCCCCGAGTCTCCGTCGGTGGCGTCACCCGCCTCGTCGTCGTGCTCGCCGTCGCTGGCAGGGTCCTCCGCTCCGATCCCGAGCAGCGGAACGGGCTTCGAGGAGCTTGTTCCGGGAATTACCCCGCCGCCCCCGCCGTCGTTGAGCAGGAGGAACGCCCCCGCTGCGATGATTCCCGCAACGAGCGCAACGAGCATCGCCGGCACCACCGGGAACGATCGCTTCCGTGCCCGACGGGCCCTGGCCGGGCGAGCCGCAGGAACGATCATCGTGGCGCCCTCGTCGCCCCGCCCGTCGAGCTCTGCAAGGCAAGCCTCGAGCTCTCCCGCGAACTCGTCCATCGACTCGAACCGGTCCTCGGGGTCCTTCGACATCGCCCGTTGAATCGCAAGATCCAGACGGACGGGACAGTCGGGCCGGCGCTCGAGCACGCTCGGCACGGGCTCGTTCACGTGCCGCATCGCGACCGCGACGAAGTTGTCGCCCGCGTAGGGCACTTCACCGCCCAGGAGCTCGTAGAGCACGACGCCGAGGGAGTAGATGTCCGTCTTCGGATCGACCTTTTGTCCGCGAGCCTGCTCGGGCGCGATGTAGTCGCTCGTGCCGAGGACGGTCCCGGTCTGCGTGACGCCGTGGACGTCGAGCGAGCGGGCGATCCCGAAGTCGGTCACCTTCGCCTGGCCCTCGTCGTTCAGGAGCACGTTCTGCGGCTTGACGTCCCGGTGGACGAGTCCGCGGTGGTGCGCGAACGACAGCGCCCTCGCAACCTGGAGCGAGAGGCGAATCGCCTCGCGCACGTCGAGTGGCCCGCGATTCGAGAGCTCCTTCAGGTTCTCGCCGTCGATGTACTCGAAGACGATGAACTGGCGGCCTTCCTGCTCGCCCCGGTCGATGACGGTGACTATGTTCGGATGTGCGAGCTGGGCCACGGCACGCGCCTCACGGCGGAACCTTTCGACGTAGTCCTCGTCCCGCGTGTACTGCTCGTGGAGGATCTTGAGCGCGACGGTCCGCTCGAGCAGCCGATCGTGCGCGCGAAAGACATTCGACATGCCGCCCGACCCGACCAGCTTCTCGAGCTCGTAGCGGCCCGCAATGAGCTCACCGACCACGGATTGCAGTTTCCCTCAAGGCGCTCGCTTGCGACGCCGACAACCGAGGCTATGCCGGCTTTGCCGGCGTAGCCGCGTATGGAACGGCGAACTACGCGCCGATAACGGCAGCGAGCGCGTCTTCCCAGACGCCGAGAGCCTCGTCGAGCTCGGCGTCGGTGATCACGAGCGGCGTCAGCACGCGGATGCAGTTGCCGTCGGTCCCGGACTTGATGAGCAGCAGCCCGTTGCGGAAGGCGGCGTCGATCACGGCCGAGGCGAGGTCGGCCGCGGGCTCCTTCGTCTCAGGATCCCGGACGAGCTCGATCGCGAGCATCGCACCCAGCCCTCTCACGTCGCCGATCTGGTTCCAGCGCTCCTGCCAGGCGACCATGCGGGATTTGATGGTCTCGCCGATTGCGGCCGCGCGCTCGACCAGGCTCTCGTCCTCGAACACGTCCAGGACGGCCACGGCGGCCGCTTGCGCAACCGGGTTCCCGACGTAGGTGCCACCGATCGCGGAGTCGGGCGGCGCGTCCATGATCTCGGCCTTGCCGATCACACCGGAGAGCGGAAGCCCGCCGGCGATCGACTTGGCCACGACCATCAGGTCGGGCTCGACGCCGCTCCATTCGATGCCCCACATCTTCCCGGTCCGCCCGAACCCCGTCTGAACCTCGTCGGCGACGAAGACGATCCCGTGCTCGTCGCAGAGGTCGCGCACGCCCCGGACAAACTCGACGGGCGCGACGACGAAGCCGCCCTCGCCGAGGATCGGCTCCATCACGATCGCAGCCACTGTCTCGGCCGCGACCTGGGTCACGAACGCGCGCTTGAGCGCCTTGAGCGCCGACTCGACGTCGATCCCGCGGTAGACGTGCGGATACGGGACGCGGTAGACCTCGGGAGCGAACGGGCCGAGCCCCGCCTTGTACGGGTGCGTCTTCGAGGTCATCGTCATCGACAGCAGCGTGCGGCCGTGGAAGGCGCCCTCGAAAGCGATCACCGCCGGCCGCTGGGTGTACGTGCGGGCAAACTTGATCGAGTTCTCGATCGCCTCGGTGCCCGCGTTGAAGAAGGCCGCCTTCGCCGGGCCCGAAAACGGCGACACCGCGATCAGCCGCTCGGCGAGCTCGACGTAGATCTCGTACGGGACGATCGTGAAGTCCGTGTGCGCGAAGCGCGCGAGTTGCTCCTGTGCGGCTTCGACAACCCGCGGGTGCGAGTGCCCGACGTTCAGGCAGCCGACCCCACCGGTCAGGTCGATGAACGTGTTGCCGTCGACGTCGGTTAGCGTCGCCCCTCGACCCTCGGCCGTGAAAATGGGATGGACGAGCGAGAGCGGAGCCGCGACGACACGCTCCTTGCGCTCGGCGATCTCACGTGAGCGCGGGCCGGGGAGCTCGGTGCGAATCTCGATTGAGCGCGTGACCGCCATTGACCTGAAGATACAGCACCGGACGGCTTACTGCATAGATGAATAGAGTTCATACATGAGCCTGGCCCGCGCCGATCTCGACTCGGATCCACTGCGTCAGTTCGAGCGCTGGCACGAGGAAGCAGGCGGCCATGATCAGGTTGCCCTGGCGACCGCGACCGAGGATGGCGCGCCCTCGGTGCGCATGGTGCTTCTCAAGGTGGCCGACGAGCGCGGCTTCGTCTTCCACTCGAGCTACGAGGGCCGCAAGGCCGTAGAGCTGGCCGAGAACCCTCGCGCCGCGCTCCTCTTCTACTGGCAGGACCCGGGGCGCCAGGTGCGCGTCGAGGGTGAAGTCGAGCGCATCGACCCCGCGGAGTCGGAGGCGTACTTCCGGACTCGCCCACGTGGCGGCCAACTCGCCGCCTGGGCCTCGACCCAGAGCGAGCCGATCGGCTCGCGCGAGGAACTGGAGGAGCGCTTCGCCGAAGTGGAAGCGCGCTACGAGGGCGCGGAAGTGCCACTACCGCCGAACTGGGGCGGCTTCCGGCTGGCCCCGGAGTCCTACGAGTTCTGGGAGCACCGCGACAACCGGCTCCACGACCGCTTCCGCTATCGCCGCACCGGCCAAACTTGGGTCATCGAACGACTCAGCCCCTAAGCGACTTTGCAACAGACTGTTGTTAAGTCTGAGGCGGCTCGTAGTCTTGGGGCGTGATCTTCGGGCATCTCGATCTCGACGCATTCTTTGCCGCCGTGGAGGAGCTGGAGAACCCCGAGCTGCGCGCCAAGCCGCTTGTCGTGGGCGGGGATCCGCAGGGCCGAGGCGTCGTTGCCACCGCGAATTACGAGGCGCGCAAGTTCGGGATCCATTCCGCGATGTCGTGCGCCGAGGCCAAGCGGCGTTGCTCGCACGCGGTGTTCGTGCGCCCGCGGCACGGCGTCTACAAGGAGTACTCGAGAGCGGTGTGGAGCGCGGTGCGCGAAGTCGTGCCGACCGTCGAGCGGACGGGATTGGACGAGGGCTACCTCGATCTCGGCGAGGTCGCCGGTAGCTTCGGCGAGGCTCGTGCGCTGGCAGATGCGGTGCAGACGTCGGTGCGTGGAGCAACGAGCCTCAGCGCGGCGACGGGGGTCGCCACCTCGAAGGTCGTCGCCAAGATCGCGAGCGACTACCGCAAGCCCGGCGGGCTGACCGTCGTCCCCCCGGGCAAGGAGGCCTCCTTCCTGGCGCCCTTCGACGTTCGCAAGCTGCCGGGAGTAGGCCCGCGCTCCGAGGCCCGCCTTCGCGCTTCCGGCCTCGAGACGATCGGCGCTCTCGCGGCGCTCACCGATGCCGACCTGCGGAGACTGCTGCCCGGCAAGGTCGGAGCCCTCCTTCGCGACCGCGCTCGCGGGATCGACCCTCGCGGGCTCGAAACGAGCTCGGAGCGGATCTCGATCAGCAACGAGGAAACGTTCGAGCGCGACATCGCCGACCGCGACCGGCTGAAGGACGAGCTCCGACGAATGGCCGCCCGACTCGCCGAGCATCTCCAGCGGTCGGGCGAGACGGCGCGCACCGTGACGACGAAGGTCCGCTACACGGACTTCTCGATCCGGAGCCGGTCGACGAGCCTGCCCGTCGGCACCGACGATCCCGACCGGATCGCCGAGCTCGCCTGCACGCTCCTTGACCGCGCGCTCGACGACCGTCCGGGTGCTCTCAGGCTCGTGGGCGTCGGCGTCTCAGGCTTCGACCCGCACCGTCAACTCGCACTCGTCTGAGGAGCGGGTTAACGTAGGCACGTCCGAAGCGTCGTCGAGCGAAGGGAGCCTGCGGAAAATGAGTGCGTTGCGAACCGTCTATCGCTACTGGATCTCGATCGTCACCGCCGCGGTGGCGCTGCAGATCGCGTTTGCCGGGTACGGAGCGTTCTACGTGGCCGAGAAGGCCCACGATGCCAGCATCAACGAGGACGTGGTCGAGGACGGCTTCGGCGCGCACATCGGGTTCGGCTACCTGATCTTCCTCGCCACGGTGCTAGCGGTGATCCTCGCGCTCCTGGCGCGACCCGGGAAGCGGACGGTGCTGCTTACGGTGGGCGCGCTCGCCCTCGTGATCGTGCAGATCGTGCTCGCCTGGATCGGCAGCGAGGTACCCGCGGTCGGCGCTCTGCACCCCGTAAACGCATTCATCATCCTCGCCTTGTTCGGTTCGCTCACCGCAGGCGAATGGCGGGCGCGGAAGATGGGAATGACGACACCGGCCGCGCCGCCGCCCGCCGCGTAGGAACCACTACTCCGGGTGGTTGTGTGCCGCGTCCCCGGCGCGGTACTGCGTCGTCACGCCCCCGTAGACGACGTGCATCGTCAACCCGTCCCGCGCATGGGGGAGGTTGTGGCAGTGGAACATCCAGATGCCCGGGTTCGAGGCCCGGAAGCCGACCTCGTAGCGCTCGTGTGACCGCACGTTCAGCGTGTCGACCCACCAAGGGCTTCCGGTGAGAGGTCGGCCGTTCCGGCTGAGGACGAGGAAGTGGTGCCCGTGGAGGTGCATCGGGTGCGTTGAGCCCGAGTCGTTTGCGATCGTCATCTTCACGAGATCGCCCAGGTTGACGAGGTACATGGGCGTCCGCGGGAAGAGCTTGCCGTTCACCGACCAGTGTGAGCCGGGCTTGCCGTCGAGGAACCCGAGCTTGCGCCCGATGTCGACGTCGAACGTGCGGTCGAAATGGCTCTCGGCGGTGAACGGGGTCGAGGCGGGCGAGCCGTAACCATCGGGGTCGAACGTCGGCCCAGCTTTCGCGACCGGCTCGTCATCGCCCGAAGTCGTCGTCGGGCTGAGGAGGAGCACGGCTTTCGAGCCGACGACCTGGAGCACGACCTGGGTCGCCGGCATCGTGAAGGCTAGGTCGTAGCGCGCACCCGCTCCCAGCTGAATCGACTCGTCCTCCACCGGGGTTGGGCGGTTCAGGTCTGTCCCGTCGATCGCGGCGACGCTGAAGGGCGTGCCGGCGAGAACGAAGCGCTGTGCCGAGCTGTCCGTGTTGATGAGCCGTAGCCGCACGGGCGTCTCCGGCCGTACGACCTGCCGCTCGGTCCCGTCGGTAGACCCGAGCACGACGGCGCCCGGAAACGTGTGCGCCACGGCGACCAGATCGCGCGTGTGCAGCGGCAGAGGCTTACGCGGCTTGATGACGAGCGCGCCGTAGAGCCCTCGCCTCACCTCGTCGGCCGCGGTCTGGTGCGAGTGGTACCAGAACGTCCCGGCCTGATCGGCGCGGAAGCGGTACGTGTAGCGCTCGCCAGGCCGGACCGCGTTTTGCGTAACCCCGGCGACTCCGTCCTCCCGGTTCGGCACGTCGACGCCGTGCCAGTGGATCGACACGCCTTCGGCGATGTCCTCGTTCACGAGCGTCACCTCGACGAGCTCTCCCTGGCTCACCTCGAGCTGTGGACCGGGCACCTGCCCATCGAAGGTGAGCGCCTTGATGACCTTGCCGGAATCGAGCCGGACATCGGCCTTGCGCGCGGTCAGCGTCTGCCCGAAGTCGGCGGGGCCCTCGGCAGGCCCTGTGAGCTCGTCGACTGAGCGGCCCGACATCGCCTCGTGGGCCATCTGCGGTCCTCCGCCGTAGTCGGGCGTGGCGTAGTCCATCGCGTTGTAGCTTCCCGGAAGCCGGCTGTCGTACCAGGACCAGGCGAGCCAGCCCACCCCGGCGAGGAGGGCGAGGCCGAGCAGTGTCGAGCCAAGCGCCAGCAGGCGTGCCATGCTCGCGATGCTAGCCCCAGCGGAAACCGGTCTCGGCCGCCTGCGGCTCGAGAGGAGACCCCGGCAGCCCCGGTGGAGGCTCCGAGGCGTTGTAGCCGCCGGGGGCGACGTCGTTCGGCGTATCCGGGTGGAAGAGCGAAGCGAGGTACTGGATGTGCCCGCGGCCGGGACCAAGCTCCCACTGGCCGCCGCCGTAGGCCGCGATGTCGCGGGCGGCGCAGTAGTCGTAGGCCCCGAAGAGGTGCTTCACGCTTCCGAAGCGGGACGGCTTGATGTTGATCGTGCGCGGCGGCCAGGGCGCGTTCTCGATGTCCCGGACGGAATGGATCGGCGCATCCCAGGTCACCCGGGCCGAGTGCGTATCGAGGACCGGCCTCGTCTCGTCGGTGACGGCGGGATCCTCGATCCAGGCGTCCGGGAAGGCCTCGGCAATGCGGCTGTAGAGCTCTGGATCGGGCGGCTGGTCGACCGGAGTGCCCTTGTATTGGCCCTTGAAGTCGACGATGTCCACGACGCCGAGGCCCGCCAGCTCGTCGATCAGCGCTTCGCTCCAATCGCCCGTCGGGTCGAGCTTGAAGCGCAATTCCGGATAGGCCTGGCGCCACTGGAGGAGCGGCTCGATCGACGGAGGGTCGCCGAAATGCATCGAGGAGACGAAGCTCACCGGGCGCGGCTCGCGACCAACGGCGTCGGCGAGTGACGTGCCTGCCTGGCGAAGCGCGAGGTCGAGCGCCGCGCTCTCGAAGGCCCAGCGCCGGTAGTCCGTCGACGCGTCCATCTCCGGCTCCTTGGCGAAGAGCTGGAGGCCGTCGAGGAGCTGCGAGAACGAGTCGAGCGTGAACGAGCCGGCCAGAGGTAGGTTCGCCGGAGGCGGATGGTCGCCGGCCGTGTACGTCACGTCCTCGCCGATGCCCTCCTCCCCGCCGTCGGTCAAATGCACGAGCGTCGTTACGCGCGTGAACTGCGGTGAGACCACGAGCTCCATGCGCTCGAGCTCGTGGGACTCGACCTCGAGTGGCAGATCTGCGACAGCCTCGTAAAGCGACATGGAGCGAACCATAGAATCGCAAGCGTGGTCCTCTCCGACCGAACCATCGCGCGGCTCCTCGACGAGGGCCGCATCGAGATCGAGCCCTACGACTCGGCGCTGCTTCAGCCGTCGAGCGTCGATGTGCGCGTCGACCGTTTCTTCCGCGTCTTCCACAACGCGCGCTACGCGTTCATCGACGTCAAGGAGCCGCAGGAGGACCTGACCGAGCTCGTCGAGATCGACGACGAGCGGCCCTTCATCCTCCACCCGGGCGAGTTCGTGCTCGGCTCGACGCTCGAGCGCATCCGGCTGCCGGACGACCTCGTCGCGCGCCTCGAGGGGAAGTCGTCGCTTGGCCGGCTCGGCCTGCTCATCCACTCGACCGCCGGCTTCATCGACCCCGGCTGGGACGGGCATGTGACGCTCGAGCTCTCGAACGTCGCCAACCTCCCGATCACGATCTACTACGGGATGAAGATCGGCCAGCTCTCGTTCATGCAGCTCTCTGAGGCGGCGGAGACGCCCTACGGCGCCGGGGGGCTGGGCTCGAAGTACCAGGGGCAGCAGGGGCCGACTCCGAGCCGGTACTGGCAGAACTTCGAGCGCGAGCCGGCGAAGTGATCCTCGTCACGGGGGGTACCGGCTTCGTCGGCGGTCACGTCGTGCAAGCACTGCGCGGGGCCGGAAGGCCGGTGCGCTGTCTCGTTCGCGCCCGGCGCAAGGCGGCCACGCTGGAAGCGCTCGGCTGCGAGCTCGTCGAGGGGGACATGACCGATCCGGGCAGCCTCCGGCGCGCTCTCGAGGGCGTCGACACCGTCGTCCACCTGGTCGCGATACGCCAGGGGAAGCGGGAGCAGTTCCAGCGGATCATGGTCAACGGAACCCGCGGCCTGCTCGAGGCAGCGAAGGAGCGCGGCGTCACGCGGCTCGTCCACATGAGCGCGCTCGGCACGACCGAGGAGACGAAAGACCTCGTCCCCTACTACGGCGCGAAATGGCAGCAGGAGCAGGACGTGCAGGGGTCAGGCCTTCCGTACGTGATCTTCCGGCCGAGCTTCGTCTTCGGAGGCGACGGCGGGATTCTCCCCACCTTCAGGCGGCTCGCGAAGGTGGCGCCGGTGACGCCGATCATCGGTTCGGGAAAGCAGCGGATTCAGCCGATCTGGGTCGATGACGTCGCCGCCTACTTCGACAAGGCGATTGACCTGGAAGCCGCGACGAACCGCACCTTCGAGCTCGGCGGCCCGGACGTCGTCAGCTGGAACGAGTTCTGGGAGCGCCTCAAGCGCGTACATGGCCTGCGGCGGCCGAGCGTGCACGTTCCCATCGGGCTGATGCGGATGAACGCACTCGTGACGGAGAGGCTTCCGGGGAACATCCCGCTGACCCGTGACCTCCTGAAGATGCTCGAGCTCGGGGACAACGTCGTCTCGAACGACGAGGCGGTGCAGGCGTTCCAGCTCCCCCTCGTTCCGCTGGACGAGCAGCTCCGGCGCGCCGCTTGACGGCGGGCTCCCAGATCGTCGCGATCGGCGGCCTTGGCGACGAGGAGCACGCGGAGATGCTCATCCGGTTCGTCCTCGGACTGACCGGCAAGGAGCGGCCCCGGGTCTGCCTCGTCCCGACGGCGAGCGCCGAGAGGCCGGAGTTCATCGTCAATTTCTACGCGGAGCTCAGCGGAGAGGCGGACTGTTCGCACATCTCGTTCTTCTCCTGGCCTCCGGATGATCTGCGGGAGCTCGCCCTCTCGCAGGACGCGATCTTCGTGAGCGGGGGCAACACCGCGAACATGCTGGCGATCTGGAGGGCCCACGGGTTCGACGAGATCCTCGGCGATGCGTGGAAGCAAGGCATCGTCCTCGCGGGGTGGAGCGCCGGGATGATCTGCTGGTTCGAAGCCGGCGTCACCGACTCGTTCGGCCCGCAGCTCGACGGCATGCGGGACGGGCTCGGCTTCCTACCCGGGAGTGCCTGTCCGCACTACGACGGCGAGGAGCGACGGCGGCCCGTGTACCAGGCGCTCGTCGCCGACGGGTTTCCGGCCGGAATGGCCGCCGACGACGCGATCGCCCTGCACTACGTGGGCACAGAGCTCCGTGCAGTCGTCGCGGCACGTGAAGGCGGCTGCGCGTATCGCGTGGAGCCCGGCAACGAGACGGCGATCGAGCCCAGGCTCCTCAAAGACGATTAGGGGCGACCCGAAACCGGCAAGAGCCAGCCCCAGGACCATCGACCGTGGTCTGGGCGGGCCTGTCGAACTGTCGTTCCTCGGCAGGCGTGCTCTTAGTCGCGGAAAGTGCGAAGCACTTTGCGCGGGTCCCGGGCCCGTGGCCCGGGACCTAAAAAAGAATAGGGGCCACCCCGAAAGGTGGCCCCCAGTCCGGTTACCAACGTTGGATTAGTAGAGGCGCTTCCGGCCGACTCGGTACCGAGTTCAAAACGGGGGAACCCATGGTTCCCCCGTTGGCCCCCTCCTTACGCCACGAGGCAGCCGACAAGACTTGGGCTCCCGCCGGGCCAAGCCCGGCTCCGCCCGGGGTCGCATCCCGACGTCGATCCAAAAGAGCGGAAAAAAGAATAGGGGCCACCCCGAAAGGTGGCCCCCAGTCCGGTTACCAACGTTG
>JBBPIJ010000003.1:0-18963 GCA_038040395.1 Actinomycetota bacterium | reverse complement strand
GATTAGTAGAGGCGCTTCCGGCCGACTCGGTACCGAGTTGGCGGCGCGTAGCGCGAGCCCCCTACGTTGGCTAGACGATTCCCCGTAGGTCTCGGGGACGCGCCTCTACCCGTTGGTACCTCCACTGCCCGTACTGGAATCTGTCAAGCCGGACCACCTCCTTTCCGCGGTTGACCAAACTGTAGCCGTTCGGAAAGGACGTACGCCAACCGAGACAGGTCCGGGGGCCTGTCCCTTGGACATGGCTCGTTGGGTTACGTGAGGTCCGTGAGAGCGACCGAGAGCTCGAGGCCACGATCCAGTGGAACCGTGACGCTCTCCAGGGTCGGGTCCGCCTGACGCGCTTCGGAGTACGCACCCAGAGTCTCCTGATGCGAGATGACGTTGTCGGCGACGAAGAGTGCGCCCGGCTCGACCTTGTCTCGCGCCAGCTCGAAGAGCCGCTCGTAATCGTCCTTCTCTGCGTCGATGAAGACGATGTCGAAGACGTCGTTGATCTGCGGCAGCGTCTCGAAGGCGTCGCCCTCCACGAGCTCGGCCCAGTCCTCGAGCCCCGCGTCGGACACGTTCCGGCGCCAGGCCTCGCACTTCACGGGATCGGCCTCGAGCGACAGCACACGGCCACCGAAGTAGCGGACGCCCGCGCCGAACCAGATCGACGAGTAGCCGCGCGAGCCGCCGATCTCGAGCACCTCGCAGTCCCATTGCGGGGCCACGAGCCCGAAGAGGAACTGACCCGTCGAGCGGGCAACCTGGCGTGCGCGCTGATCCCGTGGAACGCCGTCTTCCCGTTCCTTCGCGTCCTCCGCCTCGAGCCTGGCGAGCACGGCCCTGACCTTGTCGTCCAGCATCAGCAGTGCCCCTTCCAGTAATGCCGCCGAGCTCCTGGGTCGCGAGCACCAAGCCAGAGGCCGCACTCGACCGCGGCCAAGGCTTGCAGCCTTGGCAAGGGCGAGGGTGGGCTCTGGCGCCGCGTGATCGCGGGCCAGGGGCCGGCATGTATTGCTGGAAGGGGCACTAAATGTCGACTTTCACCACGCCGTCCTCGACGGTGACCGGAAACGTCTCGACCGGAAAGACCGCCGGCAGCGAGAGCGGCTTCCCGGTGCAGATCTCGATCCGGGCGCCGTGGCGCGGGCAGACGGCGACGCCCTCGTCGGCATCGAAGTCGCCCTCGCAGAGCGGCCCGTTGTCGTGGGAGCAGCGATCCTCGAGCGCGCACAGCTTCCCGCCCAGGTTGTAGACCCCGACCGAGATCTCTCCCGCGTTCACGATCTTCACGGAGCCGGGCGGAAACTCGTCCAGCGGCGCGACGGTGACGAGCGCCAAGTCGGGTGCCTAGGAGATCTCGAGCTCGTTGGCGAGCCCGGCCCATTCCTCTGGCAGCGGCGTCCCCTTGGCCCGATGAAGGGCAACCTTCAGCACGCCGAGGCCGAGCAGCGCGCACTTGAGCCGGACCGGCGTCAGCGGGATCCCGATCTCCTCGAGCAGCTCCTCCTTCTGCAGCGTGGCCACCTCGGTCGCGGAGCGGCCCTGCACCATCTCGGTCAGCATCGAGGTCGCCGCCTGACTGATCGCACAGCCGCGGCCCTCGAACTTGACCTCCTCGATCGTCTCCCCGTCCTCGCCGAGCGCGACCGAGATCGTGACCTCGTCGCCGCAGAGCGGGTTGAGCCCCTCCGCGGTCGCGTCGGGAGACTCCATCGCCCCGTGGCCGCGGGGGTTCTTGTAGTGGTCGAGGATGACCTCGCGGTAGAAATCGCTCATCCGTCTGAGCGTACCCGCTCGGGGCTAGGCAAAGACCTTGCGGGCCTTGTGCAGGCCCTCTACGAGCCGATCCACTTCTTCGGGCAACGTGTAGAGGTAGAAGCTCGCCCGGTTCGTCGCCGCGACGCCGAGCTTCTGCATCAGCGGTTGGCAGCAGTGATGACCGGCCCGGATCGCCACGCCTTCCAGGTCGAGCACCTGGGCCACGTCATGAGGATGGATGTCGCCGAGGTTGAACGAGACGATGCCCGCCCGCCTCGCTGGAGGAGGACCGTAGAGCTTGATGTCCTCGAGATCGGCGAGCCGCTCGAGCGCGTACGTGACGAGCTCGCGCTCGTGCTGCTCGATTGCTTCGAGACCCACGGCCGAGATGTAGTCGACGGCCGCGCCGAACCCCACCGCTTCGGCGATCGGCTGTGTCCCCGCCTCGAACTTCGCCGGCACCTCGCCCCAGGTCGTCGTGTCGGCCCGCACCGCCCGGATCATGTGCCCCCCGAGGTTGAACGGCTCCATCGCGTCGAGCAGCTCCTTGCGACCCCACAACGCCCCGACGCTCGTCGGCCCACAGAGCTTGTGGGAGGAAAACGCGAGGAAGTCGCAGCCGAGCGCCTGCACGTCGAGGGCCCGGTGCGGCGCAGCCTGTGCCGCGTCGACCACCATGATCGCGCCCTGCTCGTGAGCCCAGCCGACCAGGCGCTCGATCGGGTTCACGGTGCCGAGCGAGTTCGACACGAGGTTCGCGGCGACGACTCGCACCGTCCCGCCCGCCGCGACGCTGTCGAGATCGCCGAGATCGAGCTCGCCCTGGTCGTCGAGCGGGATCATCCGGAACTCGGCGCCGGCCTTCTTGGCGATGTATTGCCAGGGAACGAAGTTCGAATGATGCTCGAGCTCCGTCACGACCACGATGTCGCCCGGCCCGAGGTTGGCGAGCCCCCACGCGTAGGCGACGAGGTTCAGCCCCTCCGTCGCGTTTCGCGTGAAGATGACCTCCTTCGCAGAGGGCGCGTTGACGAACGCCGCGAGCGTCTGCCTGGCTCCCTCGTAGGCCGCGGTCGCCCGCTCCGACAGCTCGTAGACACCCCGATGGACGTTTGCGTACGACGTCTCGTAGAAGTTGCGCACGGCATCGAGCACCTGGCGCGGCTTCTGCGCGGTCGCCGCCGAATCGAGGTACGCGAGCGGCTTCCCGTGAATCTGCTGCTCGAAGATCGGAAAGTCGGCGCGAACCTTTCGCGCATCGAGCGTCGGCGGGCTCGTCACGGCCACGTACCTATCGTACTGGTGGGTCGGTAACCGTTTCGCGCCGACGGGGCTTTGCGCTTCAATGTCGGGATGGGTCGCCTCGCGCCGTTCGCGCTTGCTCTCGCCTTTCTTGCACTCGCAACGTCGGGCTGCGGCGACAAGAAGAGCTCTGGCGGCGACTCCGAGGGCAGTGGCTCCCCGGGCGCCAAGGTCTTCGCAGACGCGGGCTGCGGCGGCTGTCACACGATGGCGACTGCCGGCTCGAAGGGGACGGTGGGCCCGAACCTCGACGAGTTGCGGCCGAACCAGGAGCGCGTCGAGCGGCAGGTGGAAAACGGCGGCAACGGCATGCCCTCGTTCGCCGACAAGCTGACCCCGGCCGAGATCGAGCAGGTCGCCGCGTTCGTCGCGGTCTCCGCCGGCACGGGCAAGGCCGGCAAGATCTCGTTCGAGCCGAACGACGAGAAGGTCGAGGACTGCCAGGACCCAGCCTGCTTCGAGCAGGCGTTCGGGAACCTCGCGTACAACGATGGCCCGAAAACTGCTCTCGACAAGCTCGCGGAGCTCTCGAGCACGAATCCGACCGTCCAGGGCGACTGCCATCCGATCTCGCACAAGATCGGAGCGGGCGGCCTCCTGAAGTACGAGGGGGACGTCGGCGCGGCGTTCGCCGCCGGGAACGCCACCTGCGGCTCCGGCTACTACCACGGCCTGCTGCAATGGAAGCTCGCCGGAGTCAAAGCGGAGGAGGTCGCGGGCGTCGCGCGGACGGCGTGCGAGAGCCCCGACATCAAGGCGAACGCGTTCAACTACTACCAGTGCGATCACGGGCTCGGACACGGCTTGATGCTCTACACGGCGCTGAACCTGCCGCAGGCGCTCGACTACTGCCACCAGCTGAACACCGAGTTCGACAAGATCGCCTGCAGCGGCGGAGTCTTCATGGAGAACCAGAGCTCGTCGTTCGGCCTGCACACGAAGTGGCTCAGCACCAAGAACCTGCTCTACCCATGCAACAGCAAGCTCGTCCAGCGTCGCGACAAGCTCTACTGCTACCTGCTCGTGACCTCCCACATCCTCCCGAACGTCGGCGGCGACTGGGTGAAGACGGCGGATTGGTGCCGCAAGAGCGACCCCGGCTGGGTGGAGACGTGCTTCGAGTCCTACGGCCGCGACGTCTCCGGGAACGCGGTGCAGAACCCGGATCGAATTCGCGAGCTCTGCAAGAACGCCGGAAGCGGACAGCAGTCGTGCGTGTACGGCGCCGTTCGCGACATCCTCAACAACAACTCGCAGGACTTCGGAGCCAAGACGCTCTGCGAGGCCGTGCAGCAGCGCTTCCGCTCACGCTGCTACTTCGGGATCGGATCGATCCTCGGCACCCAGCATGCGGACATCCCGGGGAAGCGCGCCGCGTGCGAACAATTCGCGAAGGGCCGCGATCTTCAGGACTGCCTCGACGGCGCCGGTGCCTAGGCGCCTAGCTCTCCGGCGAGACCTCGAACACGACGTGGGTACCGTCGGGAATCACGTTCCGTAGCCGGCCCTGCGGATACTTCTCCTCGAGGGCAATCCCGGAGCTGCCCCAGACGCTGCGCGTCATGAAGAGCGAGAACGGCGGGGTGGCATTGAAGAAAGAGAGCTGGCTCGGGTCGACATCGGCTCCGACCTGGTTCTCGTCGCGCGAGAACTGGCGAAGCCTGTCTGCGGCCGAGCCAAATGAGAAATAGCTCAATGCTCCCGCGGTCTGGGCGGGACTGGCGACATAGAACTGTTGACCGGGGATGTCACGGCGTGACTGGACGTAGCGACCAGTGCTTCCGATCGGATCGCCGAACTCGCGTCCCTCCTGGATGAAGTCCCAGGCAATCGCCAGGTTCCAGATCACCAGGGCGGCGACGACGGTTCCCACGAGGGCCGCGGGGACATAGCGGACCGATCGCCACCTGTGTGCGAGCCAGCGAACCGCCTCCGTTACCAGGTAGGCCACAAATGGGAGAGTGATCAGGAGCCGCGTGTAGTTCGGCGACTTGTTGACGAAGAAGGCGAACGACAGCCAGAGCGCAAGGAAGCAAGCGAGCATCAGGAATGACCCCTCGTCCTCACGCCGCCGCCAGAGGCGAACGGCGACGAGGCCGACTCCGAGCCAGAGCAGGATGCCGGTCAGGGGATCCACGAACCCGTGGCCCGTGTTGATGTAGATCCAGCCGTGGTCGACGATCTCGTTGTTGAAGGTCGTCAACCCCCACTCGACGTTTTGCTTGTACCCCTCCCACTGGGTCGGCGCGAACACCCAGGCGCGCTGAACCTCCCTGGCCTGGCTGAAGACGAGGAGAGTCTCCTTGTTCGGCTGAGTCGAGCCGACGGGGATCTTCGACTCCGCGATCACGATCGGCGCGGCGATCAGGACAACGCCGGCGAGGGCGACCGAGCCGAACATGAGGAGCTTCCGCAGCGGGAAGCTCCGGCGATAGAGAAGCGCCAGGCAGACGAGGGCGAAGAGCCACAGCGGAAAGGCGATGCGAGCGGGGAAGTAGACATAGAACCCGAGCCCCGCGGCGACGCCGCCGAGAAACGTCGCCAGCTCATGGTCGTTGCGAAGGCCCCAGAGCAGAAGGGCGAAGGCCACCACCTCGACGAGGACGGCCGTGTCCTCGCGCATCGCGAGGCGACTGATCATGAAAAAGGAATGGCTGACGCCGACGATAAACGTCGCGAAGAGCGCCCAGCGGCTCGGGAGAAGCTGACGGAAAAGCGCATAGGAGGCGACAAGCACGAGCAGTCCGACGAAGGCGTGCAGGAGTCGCATGTGGTACAGGTCGATGCCGCCCAGGAGGTTGCCGAGCTTTCCCCAGCCGATGAAGAGGAGTGTCGGCCGGTTGAGATACGTGCTGACCCCGAATGGGTCGACATCGGGGGCGCTCGCGTAGTGCCGCGAGACGAACATGACCGCCGTTTCGTCAGAGCTGACCTGCACGGGCCAGCGATAGAGAGCGGCGAGATAGAGCGGCGAGAGGACTGCGGCGAGCAGTCCGGGCAGCACGACGTCGATCCGCTCGATCCGCGGCCACGATCTCGCCCTGCTCCCAAAGGAGATCGCTAGGACGACAAGGCTCGCCAGCCAGAGCACGAGCATCCCGCGGCCGTAGCCCGAGCGGTCGTAGACCACGATCGACGCTAGGCCGCTGATCAGGCCGAGGCCGATACCGAGCTCAGGCAGGCGCTGCGAGAGGCTCTCGGGCAAGCGCGCAAACCCCGACCTGACCGAGTCTCCTCCGATGAGTCCCATCAAAAAATCGTAGCCCGAAGACCGGTAGTTGCCTAGCTGATGCGGTTGCGGCTCGACTCCGCCAAGCGGTTCGGCTTCAATGTGACGAGTGTCTTCCCGAGCATCGATTCGGGCGTCGGTTCTTGTCGGGGTCGCGGTGGTGCTGCTTTCAGGCTGTGGCGGCGGTGGCAAGTCGAGTAGCTCGCCGTCCAACTCGCCGGGCGCGAAGGTCTTCGCCGACGCGGGCTGCGGAGGCTGCCACACGCTCTCCGCGGCGGACGCGAAGGGGACCGTAGGCCCCAATCTCGATCAGCTCAAGCCCGAGAAGGAACGGGTCGTCCGCCAGGTGACGAATGGGGGCGTGGGGATGCCCTCGTTCGAGAAGAAGCTGAGCGCCGTCGAGATCGACCAGGTGGCGGTGTTCGTCGCGGACGCCACTCGGAAGGCAACGAGCGGGGGCTCAGTCGCTGCCGGGTACCAGCCCGACGACACGAAGCTCGAGGACTGCGCCGAGGGCGACAACCATTGCTACGAGCAGGCCTTCGCGAACATCTCCTACAAGGACAGCCCGAAGGACGCGCTCGACCTCTTCGACGAGAAGATCAAGACCCCGGGGCCGATCGAGGCGGACTGCCACCGGATCGTCCACTCGATCGGCGGCGCCGCGCTCAAGTACTACGACGGCGACATCGGCCAGGCATTCGTCGCAGGCAGGCCGAGCTGCACCTCGGGCTACTACCACGGCATTCTCGAACGAGCCTTCCTCGGCATCCCACAGAGCCAGCTCGGTTCGGCGGCGAAGAAGTTCTGCTCGGGCGCAGAGGTCCGGAAATCCGAGTTCATCGCCTACCAGTGCGTTCACGGCCTCGGGCACGGCCTGATGATCTACACGGGGTACGACCTGCCGCTATCGCTCCACACATGCGACAAGCTCGCAAACGCGTGGGATGGGACATCCTGCACGGGCGGTGTCTTCATGGAGAACTATCAATCGTCCTACGGGGTCAAGTCGAGGTGGCTGAGGAAGGACCTGCTCTACCCGTGCAACGCCGTCGCCGAGCGCTACAAGTTCTACTGCTACGACCTCGTCACGGCTCGGATCCTGCCGAAGGTGAACTACAACTGGACGAAGGCCGCCAAGATCTGCCGCCGGAGCGAGCCCGGCTGGGTGAAGATCTGCTTCCAGTCGCTCGGGCGCGACGCCTCCGGCTTTACGAGGCTCGACCCGGTCCGGATCCTCGACATCTGCAAGGTCGGCGGCAACATGGCGCGCGAGTGCGTCTATGCAGCGGGGAAGGACATGGCGTACACCGATGTCAGCCCCAGGCGGGCGAAGGTGCTGTGCAACACGGCGCCCACGGCCATGCGGGACTACTGCTGGCAGGCGATCGGAGAGATCCTCGGCTCGCTCGACAGCGATTTCGCCAAGCGCAAGGCGCTCTGCGACGGAGCGACGCGCAAGCCCGCGTACCTCAGGGCGTGCTATCGCGGCGCTGTGATCAAGTAGCGCAAGTTCTCGCTAGCCGTGCGGAATGCGGGCTTCGATCGCCTCGCCGAGAGCCTCGCGCACCGGCTCGAGCTCGATCCGGTCGAGCACGTCCTGGAAGAAGCCACGCAGGATGAGGCGCTCCGCGTCGGCCTGCGTCAGGCCGCGGGCCATCGCGTAGAAGAGCTGGTCTCGATCGACCTGGCTCACGGTCGCGCCGTGCGTGCAGCGGACGTCATTCGCCTGGATCTCGAGCCCCGGGATGGAGTCCGCGTGCGCCTTCGGCGAAAGCAGGAGGTTGCGGTTCTCCTGGTAGGCGTTCGTCTTCTGCGCGTCGGGCTCGACCTTGATCATGCCCCGCCAGACCGCGGTCGCCCGGTCTCGCAGCGCGCCCTTGAAGGCGAAGTCCGAGGTCGTGTTCGGCGCGATGTGCTTCTGGAGCGTGTCATAGTCGAGGTGCTGGTCGCCGTCCGCGAAATACGCGCCCGTGACCCGCGAGGTCGCGCCCTGTCCGTCGAGGTCGTTCTCGATTCGCACCTTGCCCTTCTTCGAGCCGAAGCCGCCGGCGACCCAGTCGAGCTCGGCGTCCCGGCCGACGCGCGCCCGGTGCGAGGCGAAGTGCCATGTCTCCCGCGCGAGGTTCTGGATCGAGACGTACTCGACCTTCGCCTCCTGTCCGACGAAGAGCTCGACGACGGCGTTCGAGTACCCGGCGAGGCCGGGGTCCGAAGACGCGAGCTCCTCGATCACGCTGAAGCGGCTGCCGGGCTCGGCGATCACGAGCAGGCGCCAGAAGAGCGCCCCGCCGTCAGGCGGGTTCGCGATCCGCACGTACAGCGGTCGCTCGAGGACCACGCCTTTCGGAACGTGGACGAGGAGGCCATGCTGCCAACTGGCCGCGTTCTGCGCGGCAAACTTCTCGTCAGCTCCGACGAGCTGCCCGAGTTGCGGATGTGAATCGTCGAGCAACTCGAAGCGAACGCCATCCGGCGCGTTTTCAATCTCGATGCCGCCGGAATCGACCGTGGCCAGACCCGCCACGTCAATGTCCAACATGGACTTCCTTGCAACAGTCTGTTGCAAGGAATTGGCGCCGTTCGCAGTGAAGGCGTCCGGGTCGAAGCCCTTGAGATCGGTGAAGCGCCACGACTCCTCGGTCGTGTTCGGGAGCGGCATCGTCCGATAGCGCTCGAGAAGGTCGGCGCGGCTCACGGCGCGTACCGCCGATGGAGGATCAGTGAATTCCCGTCGGGATCCGCGAAGAACGCCATGTTGCAGACCCCGGAATCGCGGTCGCCGATGAATTCCACGCCCTTCTCCTCGAGCTCGGCGCGCGCGGCTGCGACATCGGCTACTCGCAGCGCGATGCCGTGCGCCGCGCTCTTCGGAAAGTCGACCCCTTGGTCCTCCGGTCTCCAGATCGCGAGCGTCACGTTCCCTGCCTCGAACTCGGTCGGCTCCCGGGGATTCTGCGGCAGCTCGAGCACGTCGCGGTAGAACGCGATCGAGCGCTCGACGTCCCGCGACGGGATGTCGACGAAATCGACTCGTTCGACCTGCATTACTCCGGGGGCGCGTAGCGCCGGTGCAGCATCAACGCGTTCCCCTCGCTGTCCGAGAAGAACGCCATGTGGCAGACGCCTGTGTCGCGGGTCTCTCCCTGGAACTCGATCCCGGCCTCCTCGAGCTGCGCGCGCGCCTCGGCGACGTCGGGGACGCGCAGCGCGATATGCCCTCCGTGCGGGCTGAACTCCTCGCCGAACTGGGTCGGATCGACGAGATAGAGGCTCACGCTACCGGTCTCGAACTCGGGCCAGGCCTTGTCGAGATTCGGACTGTGAATGCCCAGCGTCTCGCTGTAGAAGCGCTTCGCCCGCTCCATGTCCTGCACCGGAACGGAAACGAAATCCGCCCGTTCGATTGTGATCAACCGACGGAACCTTCCATCTGTAGCTGGATCAGGCGGTTCATCTCGACGGCGTACTCGAGCGGAAGCTCCTTCGTGATCGGCTCGACGAAGCCCGAGACGACCATCGCCGATGCTTCCGACTCCGAGAGCCCGCGGGACATCAGGTAGAAGAGCTGCTCATCGCCGATCTTCGACACGGTCGCCTCGTGGCCGATGTCCACGTTCGACTCGTCGATGCGGATGTAGGGATACGTGTCCGAGCGCGAGTCCTCGTCGAGGATGAGCGCGTCGCAGACGACCTTGGACTTCGAGCCTTCGGCGCCCTTCGCCACCTCGAGCAGGCCGCGATAGCTCGCGCGCCCGCCTCCCCGCGATATCGACTTCGATGTGATGATCGAGGACGTGTTCGGCGCAACGTGAACGCACTTGCCGCCGGCGTCGAGGTGCTGGTCCTGCCCGGCGAACGCGATCGACAGCACCTCGCCGTGGGCACCCTCGCCCATCAGCCAGATCGCCGGGTACTTCATCGTCAGCTTGGAGCCGAGGTTCGCGTCGACCCATTCCATCGTCGCGTTCTCGTAGGCGACGGCGCGCTTGGTGACGAGGTTGTAGACGTTGTTCGACCAGTTCTGGATCGTCGTGTACCGGCAGCGCCCACCCGGTTTGACGATGATCTCGACGACAGCGGAGTGCAGCGAGTCGCTCGAGTAGACCGGCGCCGTGCAGCCCTCGACGTAGTGCACGTAGGCGTCCTCGTCGACGATGATCAGCGTGCGCTCGAACTGGCCCATGTTCTCGGCGTTGATCCGGAAGTAGGCCTGGAGCGGCATCTCGACCTTCACGCCCGGCGGCACGTAGATGAACGAGCCGCCTGACCAGACGGCCGAGTTCAGCGCCGCGAACTTGTTGTCGTTCTGCGGAATGATCGTCCCCATGTACTGCTTGACGATGTCCTCGTGCTCGCGCAGCCCCGAGTCCATGTCGAGGAAGAGCACGCCCTGGTCCGCGAGCTCTTGCTTGAGCTTGTGGTAGACGACCTCGGACTCGTACTGCGCGCCGACGCCCGCTAGGTACTTCTTCTCGGCCTCGGGAATCCCGAGCTTGTCCCACGTGTCCTTGATGTCGGGGGGCAGGTCTTCCCACGAATTGGCCTGGTTCTCGGTTGGGCGGATGTAATAGAAGATGTTGTCGAAGTCGATCTCGGCGACGTTGCCGCCCCACTCGGGAAGCGGGCGCGCCAGGAAGTACTCGAGCGACTTGAGGCGGAAGTCGCGCATCCACTGAGGCTCGTTCTTGTGCTCGGAGATCGCCGCGACGAGCTCGGGCGAGAGGCCACGGCCGGACTTGAAGAAATAGTCCTCGGGGTCGTGGAACCCGTACTTGTACTCGCCTTTGATCCCGCCGACGACTTCGGTTTCGGTGATGGCCACTAGGCCTCGCTTCCTACTACTGGTTCCGGCATGAATGCCTCGTACCCTTCAGCCTCGAGCTTGTGCGCAAGCTCCGGACCGCCTTCCTCAACAATACGCCCGTCGACGAAGACGTGCACGAAATCGGGCTGGACGTAGTTCAGGATCCGCTGGTAGTGCGTGATGATGAGCGCGCCGGTCTCCGAGCCGACGAGCTCCTTGACCCCGATCGCGACGATCTTCAGCGCGTCGATGTCGAGGCCCGAGTCGGTCTCGTCGAGGACGGCGACGCGCGGCTTCAGCATCGCCATCTGCAGGATCTCGACCCTCTTTTTCTCGCCGCCGGAGAAGCCGTCGTTCAGATACCGCTGCGCGAGCTCGCGCGGAATCTTCAGGTGCTCCATTGCGGCGAGCATGTCCTTGCGGAATTGCGGCACCGGCACCGGGTCGTCCTCGCCGCCGGCGCGCGCCTTCCGGATCGCGTTCAGCGCCGAGCGCAGGAAGCTCGTGACGGTGACGCCGGGAATCGCGTGCGGGTACTGGAACGCAAGGAAGAGCCCGAGCTGCGCGCGCTCGTCGGCGCCCATCTCGGCGATCTCCTGACCGTCGAAGAGAGCCTCGCCGCCCGTGATCTCGTAGGCCGGGTGGCCCATCAGCGCGTAGGCGAGCGACGACTTTCCCGAGCCGTTCGGGCCCATGAGCGCGTGTATCTCCCCCGGGTTCACGGCCAGGTCGACGCCCTTGACGATCTCGGTGCCGTCCTCGAGCGAGACGTGCAGGTCTTTGAGTTCCAGTAGAGCCACTTTGTGCGGTCCAAAACCCTTTCCCGGAGCGGATTTCCGCCCAGCTTTGTCCATGGTAGCTAACCCTTTCCCACCTACCTCCGGTGCTACTCTCTGAGCGTGCCTTTCGGGATCCCACTGTGGGAGCTTCTGCTCATCCTCCTGGTCGTGCTCCTCGTCTTCGGGCCCAAGCGCCTGCCCGAGATGGGACGCTCGCTCGGCAAGGGGATGCGTGAGTTCAAGGAGTCGATCTCGGGCAACGACGAGAGGCCTGCCGAGATCCCACCGCCCGCGCGGGAAGAGACTCCCGTTCCCGCTGCCCCGCCGCGCGACGACTCCGCCTCCTAGGTCACAGAGATGAGAATCCCTCGGCGCCTTGGCCACGGCGAGGAGGCGTCGCTCGTCGAGCACCTGGACGAGCTCCGCACCCGGCTCCTCATCTCGCTCTTCTCGCTCGCGGCCGGCTTCATCGTCGCGTTCATCTTCCACAAGCACCTGATCGAGTGGCTGAACGTCGCTCTGCCGGAGGACAAGCAGAAGCCGGTCACCTTCGGAGTCACGGAGCCGCTCGTCACCTCGATCAAGGTGAGCCTGTGGGCCGGCTTCGCGCTCGTGCTGCCCGTGATCCTCTGGCAGCTCTGGAGCTTCTTCGCGCCTGCGGTGGAGGAGCACGCCCAGCGGATCGTCGCTGTGTTCGTCGGCATCTCCACGGTCCTCTTCGCGGGAGGCCTCGCCTTCGCCTACTGGGTCGTCCTCCCGCCCGGCGTCGAGTTCCTCACGAACTACGACTCGGACCTCTACACGATCGAGGTCCGGGCGAGCTACTACTACTCGTTCGCGGCGTTCCTGCTCGTTGCGATCGCACTCGTCTTCGAGCTTCCGATCTTCATCCTCGCGCTCGTGAGGCTCGGGGTCCTCACGACGGCGAGGCTGAGGAGTAACCGCCGGGCGGGCTACGTGATCATGTTCGTGATCGCGGTGGCGCTTCCCACCGCGGACCCGGTCTCGCTTGTGCTCGAGGTGATCCCACTCTTCGTCCTCTACGAGTCCTCCATCTGGCTCGCGGTGTTCATGGAACGACGGTGGAAACGCGCCGGTGCCGCCGGGCTCGCGTCTGCGCGGTGACGTACCCGAAGATCGAGCTCCACGTCCACCTCGAAGGCACGGTCCGGCCGGAGACCCTGCTCGAGATCGCGCGCCGGAACGACTACGCGCTCCCGGCGGATACCGTCGAAGGGCTGCGCGAGCTCTACGAGTTCCGCGACTTCGAGCACTTCATCGAAGTCTGGGTCCTGACGACGAACGCGCTGCGGACGCGCGACGATTTCCGGCAGGTCGCCGTCGACTACGCGGCTGAGGCCGCTTCGCACGGCGCCGTCTACCTCGAGGCGATCTTCTCCCCGGCCGAGCGGGTCAGGCGCGGAGTCTCGTGGCACGACATCTTCGCCGGGTACTGCGACGGCGCCGAGGAGGCCCGCGAGCTCCACGGCGTCGAGATCCGGCTGACCCCGGACATCGTCCGCGGCTTCCCGCTCGAAGAGGCCGAGCCGGTGGTGCGCTACGCCGCGAAGTACGCGAGCCGGGGCGTGGTGGGAGTCGGTCTCGGCGGCCTCGAGGCCCAGTACCCGCCCGAACCGTACGCGCCCGTCTTCGAGCTCGCGAAGGCAGAAGGCCTCGGCTCCGTGCCGCATGCCGGAGAGGTGGCCGGGCCGGATTCGATCCGCGGCGCGCTCGATGCGCTGAGGGCAGATCGGATCCGTCACGGCTTCCGGGCGATCGAGGACGAGGAGCTCGTCGCAGAGCTGGCCGAGAGGGGCGTCGTCCTGGACATCTCGCCCGTCTCGAACGTGCGGACCGGCGCGGTCGCCTCCCTCTCCGACCATCCCCTGCCGAGACTCGTCGCCGCCGGTGTCCGTTGCTCGATCTCGACGGACGACCCCGCGATGTTCGACACCGATCTCACGCGGGACTACGACGCGGCGCGCTCCCTCGGGGTGGATCCGCAGTCGGCGTACGAAGCGGGAATCGAGGGCGCGCTGTGCGACGAGGCGACCCGCGAACGGCTCCGAATCATCGGGAGAGAGTTCGACTGGGCCCGAATCGGCCAGGCGGAGCTAGTCTAAGAACGTATGGCCAGGTCAGGCGCCCGCCGCAAACAACGCCCCACGCCCAAGCCGCAAGCTCGCGGTGCCGGCTCCCCTGCAAGCACACGGCACGAGTTCAGCGCAGTCGAGGCTGCGATGTTCTTCCCGAAGCTTCGGCGCCAGGCGAAGTGGGTCTTCGTCTTCCTCGCGCTCACGTTCGGGATCGGCTTCGTCGCCTTCGGCATCGGAAGCGGAAGCGGCGGGCTCGGAGACATCTTCCAGGGCCTGGGACAGAGCTCTTCGACCGGGCCTTCTGTCAACGAAGCCCGCGACAAGATCGAGAAGGGCAACCTCGCCGCCTACAAGGACCTGTCCACCGCCTACCAGGCCGAGAACAAGCCGGACGAGGCGCTGGCTGCGGGTGAGAAGTACGTCCAGGCGCGGCCCAAGGACTACGACTTCATGCGCACGCTCGCGAGCCAATATGAGGGCAAAGCCGCGAGGCTCCGCGCAGAGGCCACCACCGTCCAGGAGGAACTGACCGCGCAGACCGGCGGCACGGTCTTTGCTCTCCCGCAGAACACGCCGCTCGGCCGCGCGCTCGGGCCGGGGAAGATCGACCAGGAGCTGACCACGGCGGCAAACGCGAAGCTCACCGAGCAGTACTCGAGCATCCAGGAGTCGTATACGCGCGCGACGAGGCTGTACCAGAGCGTCGCCCGCGCGAAGCCCAGCGACGTGCTCCTCCAGCTGCTGCTGGCGCAGGCGGCCTATCAGGCCCAGCTCGTGCCGACCGCGGTCAAGGCCTACGCGCGGGTCATCGAGCTCGCCCCGGACAGCGCCGAAGCGCAGCAGGCGCGGCAGCAGATCCAGCTGCTCAAGCTGCAGGCCAAGGCCGCCAATGTCCCGGCTGGTTAGACTCCTCGGCACTTGGAGGGGCCTGTGAATTTCGATGTGAAGACCGACAAAGTCGACGACGTCACGTACGTCATCTCGCTGACCGGCGAGGTCGACCTCTACACCGCGCCCGAGTTCAAGCAGCAGTTGCTCGACGTGATCAGCGAGGGCGGGAAGGACGTCGTCGTCGACTTCTCCGACACGACGTTCATCGACTCGACGACGCTCGGCGTCCTGGTCGGCGGAGTCAAGCGGCTGCGCACCCAGGAGGGCCGGCTCTCGCTCGTCTGCAGCGACCGCAACATCACGAAGATCTTCGAGATCACCGGGCTCGACCGCGTTTTCACGATCTATCCGACCCGAGACGAGGCGCTCACCAAGACCGGCGCCTCCAGCTCTCCGTAGGTTGCGAGGGCTCTCCGGCGCGTTCCTGTTCCTGGTAGCACTGATCGTTGCCGTCGGCTCCGGCTGCGGGACGGGCGGGCCGACAAAGGGCGGAGACGCGAACCGCGGCAAGAAGCTCTTCCTGACGGAAGGGAAATGCGGCGGCTGCCACACGCTGAAGGACGCCGCCTCGAAGGGAGAGAAAGGCCCGAACCTCGACGAGGCCTTCGGACAGCCCAAGGCCGAGGGGTTCAAGCCGAGCACGATCCGGAACGTCGTCCTCGATCAGATCCGGTTCCCGACGACCGGGAGCGGCATGCCCGCGAACCTCCTCGAGGGGCAAGCCGCTGAGGACGTGGCGGCCTACGTCGCGCTCTGCGCCGCCGCCACGCAGAAGGACAAGGCGGCCTGTCCGGGAGTCGTCACCGGCAGCGGGGGCATGGGTCTCTACGCCTCGCTCGGCTGTCAGGGCTGTCATTCGCTCGACGGCTCCCCCTCGAGCGGCCCGACCTTCAAAGGCCTCTTCGGTGCGACCGTGAAGCTCACGGACGGCCAGACCGTCAAAGCGGATGACCAGTACCTGATCGACTCGATCATCGATCCCGACAAGGAGATCGTCGCCGGCTACCAGCCGGGCGTGATGAGCGCAGTCGTGAAGAAGGACGCGGTCTCCGAGGCCGACGCCAAGACGCTCGTCGACTTCATCAAGAAACAGAAATAGCGACCCGTCCTATTCGTCCGTCTCGGCCTCGAGATCGACGACGACGTGGGTGACCGGCACCGCGAAGCGCTCGCGGGCCGCCTCGACGATTCCCCGCTCGAGCCAGTGCGAGCGACCCACCGGATGTGTCGAGATGATGATCTCGTCGGGGCCGAAGAGTCGGAGCGCGTCCTCCATCGCCTGCAGAGGCTCGGCGTCGCCCACTTCGCCCTTCGCGTCCAGCCCTACTTCGCGGAGGCGGGCAAGGCTCGCGTTCAGCCGCTCCTGAGCCTGGGCGCGGGCGCCGTCCTCGTCGGAGGTCCAGTGCCGGACGGCGGAGTTGAGCGCCGGGCAGACGACCAGCACCTGTTCGTCGTAGCCCTCCGAGCGGCGACGAATCTCGTCACGAAGCGGTCCGCCGCCAACGGTCTCGTTCGCGATCACGAGAATGCGGTGCTCGTTCTCGCCGCTTCGCCGGGAGGAGACCGCCTGCCGCGCGGGCTCGCTTGTCCGCGCGCGGGCAAGGTAGACGAGCCCGGCGAGCGTGAGCAGGGCGAACACCGCGAGCCCGGCCCACTTCCCCAGCGCAAGCGCAGCGATCGCAATCGCAGCGAAGTAGCCCACCGTGACGAGCAAGAAACGGTAGGCCTCCGCTTCGCTGCGAAACGGATTGATCACTAGAGGATGTACACCGTCGTGTAGACCACAATCCACATTACGTCGACGAAGTGCCAGTAGATCCCTGGGATCTCTACGCCCCAGTGCGCCTGGGGCGTGAAATGACCGCGAAAGGCGCGCACGGTCGCGAAGGTGAGCAGGGTCAGCCCGACGAAGACGTGGGCCCCGTGCAGGCCCGTCAGGCCGTAGAAGACCGAGCCGAAGCCCCCGTCGTGGGGCGCGAACCCGATTCGTGAGTACTCGCGCGCCTGGGTGAGCAGGAAGGTGAGCCCGAGCGCGAGCGTCAGGACGAGACCTGCCTGCATGCCTGCTCGATTGCCCCGCTTGATCGCCTGGAGCGACCAGTGCATCGTGAAGCTCGACGTGAGGAGGATGATCGTGTTCACCCCGGCCACGAACACGGGCAGGTGGAACGGATGCGGCGGCCACTCGGGGGCCCCGTTCACGACCCGCACGAAGAAGTAGGCCGTGAAGAACGACCCGAAGAGCATGATCTCCGACGCGATGAAGAGGAGCATCCCGAGCGTCGTCGAGTCGACGCGCGAGCTCTGATTCGCGACGGGCGGCCCGTGGTGCGCTTCGGCGTGGAGGGCCACTAGCTGACCGGCTCCTCGGCTAGGACGACGTGCTCAACCGGCAGCTTCGAGTCGTCGCGCAGCCGCTGGACGAGGTTCTTCTTCAGCCATGGGGAGTGCTCGGCGTCGAAGGTCGAGACGATGATCTCGTCGACGTGCTCGTCGTGGACGGCCTGCATCGCCGCTGTATATGGATCGGGGTGCGAGACCTGGCCGTGCGCGTCGATCCCCTCGCCGCGGAGGATTGCGATTGCTCGCCGCAGCCTGCGTTCGGCCTCAGGATGACCGGCCTGGCTCGGATCACTCTGCGGGGAGATGATCAGGAAGCTCGCCGGCCCGCGCTGCGCCCGTTCCCGGATGCGCGCGAGCAGTGGATCGCCTACGACCGTCTCATTCCCGATGACGAGCACGTTCGCCTCTCCGCCCTCGGACGCCAGGTCGACGACGACGTGCTCGACCGGTAGGCCCTGGGCTGCGTCGCGGACGCGGTCGATCACCTTTCGCCGGAGCCAGGCCGAGCGCTCCTTCGGGTGCGTCGAGACGATGACCTCGGTCACCTTCGGCTCGAGCACCGCGATCGCGTCGACCACCGCGTCGGCCGGGTCAGCCTCGACGACGAGCCCGTCGGCCGTGATGCCCGCCTCGCGCAGCGCTGAGAGCGTCCGGTCGAGGCGGCGCTCGGCGGCCGCTCGGCGGGTGTCCTCGTAGACGACGTACGCCGTGTGCGGGTGGCTGACGGGAGAGAGAACGGTGATCAGATCCACGCCGTCGGCAGCACGACGTTTCAGCGCCTCGATCAGGCTCGGGCCGGCGACCGTTTCGTTTGCGACCACCAGTACGTGACTCACGTCGTACGCACCTCCTCGACTTCCTCGGCCTCGTGCTCAGGTGCCCCGTTGAACACCGCGTGCCGCGCTCCCTCGACGCCGTACTCGTACGGCCCGCCGACGATCTGCGGAATCTCGTCGAAGTTGAAGATCGGTGGCGGCGACGAGACCTGCCACTCCAGCGTCATCGAGCGCCAGGGGTTGTCGCCCGCGAGCGGCCCTCGCAGCCAGCTGACGATCATGTTGTAGAGAAAGACAATGAACGAGGCGCCGAGCGCAAACGAGGCGATCGAGATGACCATGTTCCAGGTCCCGAACTGGGGGTCGTAATCCGAGACCCGCCGGGGCATGCCCTGCACGCCGATGATGTGCATCGGGAAGAACGTCGCGTTGAACCCGATGAACGTCAGCCAGAAGTGGAGCTTTCCGAGGCGCTCGTTGTACATCCGGCCGGTCATCTTCGGGAACCAGTAGTAGATCCCGGCGAAGATCGTGAACAGCGAGCCGCCCAGGAGCACGTAGTGGATGTGCGCGACGATGAAGTACGTGTCCGAAGTGTGGATTGCGATCGGGACCGCGCCGAGCATGATCCCCGAGAGGCCGCCGATCACGAACATCGAGACGAAGCCGAGCGCCCACAACATGGGCGTGGCTAAGTTCAGCCGCCCTTCCCAGGTCGTCGCGAGCCACGAGAAGACCTTGATTCCCGTCGGCACCGCGATCAGGAGCGTCGTGATCATCATCGGGATCCGCAGGTAGCCCGCCATGCCCGAGACGAACATGTGGTGCGCCCAGACCGAGAAGCCGAGGACGAGGATCGCGCAGAGCGACAGGGCCATCAGCCGGTAGCCGAAGATCGGCTTGCGGGACATGACGGAGATCACCTCGGAGGCGATCCCGAAGCCGGGCAGCATCATGATGTAGACCGCCGGGTGCGAGTAGAACCAGAAGA
>JBBPIJ010000002.1:0-317039 GCA_038040395.1 Actinomycetota bacterium | reverse complement strand
GAGCCTGCGCGCCTGCGCCAGGTCGACGCGCGTGTCGTCCGCCATGATCGCGGCGCGCGGGAGGTCGAAGCCAAGACTGACGAACTGGTCGAGGCGCCAGACACGAGTCCTCTGCACCTCGGCGGACTGATCGGGCTCGGCCGGCAACCGGATCTGGTCGGTTTCATCCACGTCAGCTCTATGATCGACCCAGCGGACTCAGCCTGCCATGGGCCATCCGGCTCATTTTGCGACTCGGGCAGGCCTATCCGAATCGGCGTCGCCCACCGCCTCGCGCAACTTTGCAAACCGGCTCGCGCGGCGATCGGACCTGGAGGCGGCGGGACTCGAGCCCGAGTCCGAACCGGCCTCGTTAGCCGATGGCGCTCATCGCGCCGGGGCGGAGCCGGCGCTCGTTGTCGCACAAGAGCCGAAGAGCGACACGGCCGCTAGCCCGCGTTCTCGGAGCTGCCGGCCAGCGCGAAGCCGACGACGGCGCCAAGTGCCCCCAGGAGAGCGAAGTACTCGCTGCTCTCGAGCCCACCGCGTGCGACCGGGTCAGGAGCGAGCTGAGCGGCTTGCTGCAGTGCGGGCAGTGACCGCTGACAAGGAGATCGCAGCCGCGCACGGGCTTGCGGCAGCGCGGGCAGGAGGCGAGCTGCTGCCGCGTCCGCTCGGCCAGCGCCCGATAGGAGCGAGCGGTCAGCTCGTCCCGCTCCCGCGCCGCCTGCAGCCCCAGCTCGGCCTCCCGCAAGCGCCCGCGCGTCTCGGCAAGCTCGCTCCCTGCCAGCGCCAGCTCCCGCTCCAGCCCTGCCAGCGAGCGCTCCGCTGCGCTCGCCGCCAACCCCTGCTCGAGCAGCTCGACCAGGGCGGCGGTCAGGCTGAGCGCGCGCGCGGAGGCGTGCTCTGCCAGCGCCTCTTTGAGCGGATCGGGGAGGCGGGCATCGACGACCTGGCTCATGTCAGAAAGGCGAGCAAACACCTTGCTATCGCTTACAGGCGAACAGCTGTGGACGGACAGCGGGTCTCGAGGGCGCCTTGGCGAGGGCGGCGACCGCTGTTTGAGGCCATCGGAATGGACTGTTGGTTGGACAGTCACAAAGTCGACCCGAAATCCGCGGAGAGTGGCGCAATCCCTTTATCTATGCGGGATGTTCGGGGTCAGTTCAGTTACAAGGAGGCGCCGAATGGACGAATGGACGAATGGACGAAGTCCGATTGAGAGGGTGGCGGCCCCGAGGATGAGCGCCGCGAGCTCGAAACGATGGACCGCCCAAAAGTACTTCGCGTATAGCACTTCACCAAGGTGGTACGTGAGCTGCGCCGCGAGGTGCGGCAGCGTGTTCTGGTCGAAGCCCGCGATGAGGATGCGCAGGTTCGCCATGTACTCGAGCTGATCGCGTTCCTCAGGCGGCGTCTCGTCGGTGATCTGCCCAAGGGCGTGCTCGTGCACCGAGCGTTGGATCATCCGTCCTGTAGCTCGCGTGGCCGCGTCACGGAACGCCGGGCTCCTGACGGCTTGGGCGGCCATGAACATGGCGAAGCCGGCCTAGCCGTCCAGCTGGCACGCTGGCACTGAGTGCCAGGCCGAGGGTGGCGGCCCCGCATCCAGTAGGCGGAGAACGGGGTAGATGCAGTCGAGGACGAGCAGCGGGCTACTACCGAAGATAGTCGCGAACCGGTCGCCCAGGCGGCGCCGACCGGGAACTGGGAGCCGCCGGCTGACGAACGGCGATCCTCGCCGCAGTCGCCGTATGGCTCACCGAACGGGGAGGGTTTCGCGAGCGTGAACATCCTGTCGTACAATCCTGGTCACGACGGAGCCGTCGCCCACCTTCGCGACGGTCACCTCGTCTTCTCCATCGAAGCGGAGAAGGACTCCAACTACCGGTACACCCCGCTCTCTGGTCGGGACCTGCTCGACGCCTTCGGCCGGCTAGAGCAAGTGCCGGACGTCGTGTGCACTGGAGGCTGGTGGCCGCGTGAGGCGCGCCCGACCGGGTCACCGTCTTACGTTGGGTATCGCGGCATCGCTGAAGACGGAATCACCGTGGATCGTCGCCGCTTGATTGGAAAGTCGGTCTCGTTCTTCTCTTCTTCCCACGAGAGGTCGCACCTGCTTTGCGGATTTGGCATGTCGCCCTTTCCGCAGGGCCCGTCTTGCTATGCGCTTGTGTGGGAGGGAGAGATCGGTGCGTTTTATGAGATCGATTCAGACCTAGACATCACATTGATCGCCGATGTGATGAACGAACCAGGGCACCGGTATGCCTCGATCTACGGACTGGCAGACCCGACTTTCCCGAAGAACGCGCCGTTCTCTCGCTTCTCGGATGCGGGCAAGTTGATGGCGCTCGCCTCCTTCGCTCAAAGGAACGTGCCCACCGCTGAGGAGGAGGAGTTGATGGCCTTCCTTCTGTCCTCTCAACACGTCCGGCTTGATCTCTACGACCGACTTGTGTCATCCGTGTATTACAACGTGGGAACGGATGACACGGAGTTCCGAAACCTTGCCGGCATCTTTAGCGACAGAATCTTCGAGACTTTCCACCGCTTTGCGAAAACGAACTTGCGCAAAGGCCTGCCGCTGATCATCGTCGGAGGTTGCGGGCTGAACTGTGACTGGAACACGAAGTGGAGGGAGACCGGCATTTTCTCCGACGTCTTCGTGCCACCCGTCGCCAACGACTCCGGTTCGGCAATTGGGACGGCGATCGACGCTCAACGCCACTTCACCGGCGATGCCAAGATCGAATGGAACGTGTACTCCGGATTAAGGTTCAGGACGGACTCACCCGTCGTTCCCGGCCGCTACGACGTCCGAGACGCGAGCTACGAGGAGGTGGCCCACATGCTGAGTAGCGGCCTAATCCTCGGCTGGGTCAACGGCAGGTACGAGATCGGCCCTCGCGCTCTCGGCAATAGGTCGATCCTCGCCGCGCCATTCGAGGACAGCACGAGGGTGCGTCTGAACGAGATCAAGCAGCGCGAGCAGTTCCGCCCGATCGCGCCAGTCTGTCTAGAAGCCGATTCAGCGCGATGGTTCGGCTGCGACCACGAAAGCCCGTTCATGCTGTACACCTATCGGGCCAACACGGACGCGCTAGCCGCAGTAACGCACGTGAACGGCACAGCCCGACTCCAAACCGTGAGCCCAAGCACGAACGCCCAGCTCTACGATCTGCTCGTTGCCTTCAAGGCACGCACCGGATACGGAGTCCTGTGCAACACATCTCTCAACTTCAACGGGAAGGGGTTCATCAACAACCTGACCGACCTCGACACCTACACCGCGGATCACGAGCTGGACGGGTTCGTGGTCGAGGGGCGCGCGTATCTCCTTCGGAGTTCCGAGCGCTACCGCGCGTATTTGAAGGACGGGGGCTGGTGACATCGATGAGATGCGATCCGGAGAGCCCGCTGCGCCGGCATCGGATGTCGCTCCCGTAACGCATGGCCCTCGGCGAGGGACCTCGGCAACGGATG
The DNA here is from genome assembly GCA_038040395.1 of Actinomycetota bacterium. Taxonomy (GTDB): domain Bacteria; phylum Actinomycetota; class Thermoleophilia; order Gaiellales; family Gaiellaceae; genus VAXT01. The sequence goes on along the minus strand of JBBPIJ010000002.1, from coordinate 313,574 downwards.
TTTACCCGCCAGGCTTCGAAGAGGATGCTGCAGGAGCTAGGACGCGATGGAGCATCGTCGAGATGCGAGCGCACAGGTCGGATGGTGCTTATACCGTGAACGCTGGTGCGGTTCTGGCGCGAGGCAGGGCCGGGCCGGGGGCATGTCGCGAGCGGACATGAAGCGTCCTCAGTTCGGCGGTCGCTGGTAGATCCGTGTGACCCAGTCTCCCTGCCAGCTCCCGTGATCGCGAGTGCCAAAGATTGAAGTGGAGCTGCATCGGTAGATGTGGGATTGGTGTGGGATCCCAGTCGAGGCGTTCGTATACAAGGCGTCCGTCGACGCTCCAACGGATCGCGGTTGAGGTCCACTCGATCGCATACTCGTGAAAGTCCTCGCTTGCATCGAAGCCGAGGTCGATGAGAGCTGGGGTGCCTCGGTAGCCGTACTCCATCCTCGCGCCCTCAAGGCCGGGGTTGTAGAAGACGTTGACGAGCATCTTGCGCGTGTCTTTGCCGAGAAACTCGATGTCGATCTCTTGCCTCGGTGAGTTGCGATGCAGGAAGACGCCGGTGATCAACCCGGGCGCTCCGGCCGGGCGGACGTTGGCTACGAACCGGCCATAGCGGTATTGGTGGCGGGTGCAAAGTGCGCCGGATGTGAAGTCACGAACTGGCGTAGGTTCCCTCCGAAGCGTCAATCGCAGTGTCTGATCGGACTCGAAGGTGACGTTGCGGGGTGTGAAGAGGGCGAGGTTGCTTGGGAATGTGTCGTCCCTGAGCGTCCAGAGCTCGTTGTCGACGCCGGCGAAGCGGTGTTCGGTTTCTTCCTCCGTCGCCTCTGCTTCCTCGGTGACGCAGATGCCCTGCCACCTGTCTGAGGCGATGATCCATGGAGAGGGGTCGCGCTTGAGCTCTTTCGCAGCGATTGCACTTTGGCGGTCGCGTGCTGTGAGCTTGCGCTGGTCGCGATCGCCGCAGGTGGGGTACGGATCGATCGGGTACGCGCAACCAAGGAAGCCGCACAGTGTCGTCCACTTATCTAGTTCTTGGGTCTTGAGTGTCAAGATGCCGCCAGAGATGGGCCGAAGCGCGTCCGCCAAGGAAGTCAACTCCGGCAGCACTCCATCCCGGTTGGCGGTGATGATAAAGCGGGCTCCCGGGTATATGCGTGCCAGTTCGGTGTAGTGGTCGGACGTCAAAGACCCGATGTTGACGTATGCATCGAAGACTCGGCCACGCTTTCTCCCGAACAACGTTTTGCGTTCGCTCGTTGGCAGGTCGGTGAGGTCGCTGCAGCAGCGATAACCCAGCATCGAGAGGGCCATCGCGAGCGCGGTTAGGCCGGAGTCGGGCTCGCCTATCGCAAAGACGGGCGATGATCCCGCCCTTGGCGTGGATAGCAATGGTTTCTCGCCAGTCAAGACGCCCACCTGCGAGAGCACTGGAAGAACTGAGTACAGGTTCGACGATGGACAATCTGCTCGTTGCTGAACGATCGGGCGGCGCGTGGCAAAGACCTCCATCGCTTCGAAACGACGATTGATCCACGCGTCGACCGGACCGCAGACGGGTAGTGCGTCCAGCAGCTTCCTGGCGCCCGGTCTCGAGAGTACATACCCGGACAACTGCCACAAGCCGCCGAGCGGTTTGTACAGTGAGCCTGAAATCGGTACGAAGCGCTTTCCGGTCTTCACCTCCTCATAGGAGACGTACAAAAGGTCGAACGCGAAACGTTCGTCACGATTCCAGACGAGATCCGACCATGCCTCGTCAAGACGTCGGCAGAACCCGCGTCGGAAGTACGTGTCGTCCTCGAGAATCAGCGAGTAGTCGGAGTCGCCTGCGGCGATCCGCTCCCAAACTGCGATGTGCGATAAAGCGACAGCGATTTCCTGGTCTGTCATCTCGACGGGCCAGGACTCGGCGTCGAAGCACTCCTCGAGAAGCGGGTGAGGGTCGACAAAGAGTTGATCTGCAAGGCTGTAGCTGGGTCTGACCCGGCTCGGCTCCACCAAGCTCTCCCGACGCCGTGCGTCGACTGCCTGAAACCGCGTTGCCAGAGCGCTGGCGGGCTTTCCGCTGTTGTCGGTCAGGCGGCCGAGCTCGTAGCACATGCGATCCCAGCGCTCGCTATGCCGTTCGAGGTTAATGACATAGATGCGCTCGATGGCCGCGCGTGATCGACCGGACGACCCAATCGCTTGGCATGTCGGTTTCCGCTCCAGGATGCGCGCGCCGAGCAGTGCCCGGTACGCGAGGCGGGCCAACGCGTCGCGGGAGTTCTGGTCGTTCACATCTCTACGCGCTTTCGCGCGAGGGTTTGGTGGTCTAGCGAAGCACGCTGCGGATTCCAATGGCGCCAGTTGCGCTCGTCGTCGCGGTAGCTCAGAGGCCAACGACTCTTAGCGACCTCGTCCCAATCCGGCAAGAGCAGGAAGTCGCGTGCTTCAGGCTGGCTCGTTTCAACGGTAAGAGCATGTCTGACAAGGCACCGGGTCAAGTTTCCAGGCCCGGTAGTCGCCTGCACATCGAAACACAGGTCGCTGTCTCCGACGACGAGAGATGTGGCGCGGGCGAGGGCCAGTCGGACGATCGGATGGAAGGGCGGCGCGACTAATGGATTGTTGTTGACGTAGAAGATCCAGCTTGACGCGCTCTCTTGAGGCTCTCGAAAGACCTCTGCGGGCACCATGCCATCATTCAGGACGTCGTAACACAGGGGCTGGACCTTCAGCCTCCCGTCGTCGAAGCAGGGGCGAAGCCCGACACCCTTGTACACGTCGTCAGCGTCGACGTAGAGGCCGCCGTATCTGAAGATGTAGCAGAGGCGAAAGTAGTCCGATCGCATAGCTGGATGCGGACACCGAGTGAACGCATCGGCAAAAGCCCTTCCGAGCGAACTAGCGATGCATCGCTCGGCGCTCGCGTCATCGAACAGGGTGTACGTCAAGCCAGCGGCGGCTGCGGCCGATCGCCAACTATCTAGGCACTCGGACACGTCGGCGGGTATCGCCGACGTGTTGTCCCAGAACTGCATGATCGTGGTGGGTATCTCGTTTGCGGGAGGCGGGGGAGTGTCGTGCTCTGCTTCCCAGAGCAGCTCGCGCACGTAGTTCGATCGAAGTCGGTCGTCGTCAGCAACGCGTTCGGCGTCGACGGTCGCGGGACGCGGACGCCTACTCAACTCGCGAACTCCTCTCCATTAGCAGTGTCTGCTCGCAGAGCTGCGCCACTGAGGGCCAGCCGACAGCGGTCTCGAGAAGTTCGAGCAACTCGATGAAGGGCTTCCGGACGCGAATCGACACCGCCTAATCATCGCCTGAGTCGCGGAGGGCTCCGACGCTGCGCTAGAAGGCGGGCTCTGCGCCCTTGAAGCGAACGAGTTCCCGCAGTTCGTTGTTCGACTTCATCCCGATCTCCTCAGAGGCCGAGGATGCATGCTCCGAACAAGCCAAGAACGCATAGTCGTCATGCGGCAGCTTCCCGCCCGGTCGATGTATCTCGAACCGTGTTGCCTCCGCGCCGCAGGCCGTGTATCCACCGCCGCTGAGAACGCGAACCTGGCAGCGGAGGATGTCGTCGAGCTCCTCATCGGTCACAGCGCGAGTTTAGGCCCACCTCCTGTCTCGTGAGTCGCCTCGCGTGCGCGAGAGCTCCATAAACGGCTCCATACCCACCGCACGTTCGACGAGAAGCAAGTCGGCCTGAACGAGAAAGCGCCGATGTGCGGCTCTTTTGCAAGCCCTCTGACGGACTCGAACCGTCGACCCCCTCCTTACCATGAAGGTGAGGAGGGGTTGCTCCATGCGGGATTTCGTAAGCCATAGCGTTTTCCATCCGCGCGAATACTCTTGAATCGCCGCGCTTTGCATTCGCGTGCGACCTCAGTGCGACCTCCCAGCTCGAGATGGCAAAGGCCCTTCAGGGCGGCCGCCCAGCGCAGCCCCGGCGGCCTGAGCAGGTTCGATCTCGAGCAGGGCCAGCCCTCGTGCAGCAGGTGGGCGTGCAGGCGCTGACCCCAGCGGCGCCGGTCCTCGGCCAGCGCCTTACGCAGCCGCGTGCGGTCGCGCAGCTCTTGGATCTGCGCCGGCGGGATCCACGACTCGGGCAGCATCTCCTTCGCCAGCAGGCGTGCAAGCCACGCGCGCGTCGAGCCGGTCGGTCTTGGCGCTGCGGCGCCGGCCGAGCAGGGCTCGCGTTTGCACCGGCTCAGCCAGCCGCACCTCAAAGCCGCGGTCGACCAGCTCGCGCCAGACCCAGCGCCAACCGGTCGTCGCCTCGATCGCCACCGCCGCGACCCGGCCCCGCCACTGCTCGGCCCAGCGGGCCAGGCTGTCCCGATCCGCGGAGAAGCGCTGCTCGACCACCTCACCGCTCTCGGGATCGAGCACAGCCGCCTGGAACGCGTGCTTGTGGATGTCGATCGCCGCGTACAACATCACCGACCTCCTCTCGTCGATACAGAGGCCCGATCGTCCTAAAACCGTCAGGACAGAGCCCTTATGACATCCAAAACGCGACATCCGAGGCCTACGCACCCGGCCGAAGGCATGAGCGTGGCAAGGATGGTCGTGATTCGCTGTTTCGGCGTTTCGGCGTTTCGGCGTTTCGGCGTTTCGGCGTTTCGGCGTTTCGGATCCGGAGTCCGTCCACCTTGAGGGCGCAACGCGGACTGCGCGAGCTCGACAAACCCCCTGCCTGGCTTCCTCAGGTGGTACAACCACCGCCGACCACACAGCTCACTCGGCGGACGCCCGCGATCAGCCGCGTATCACACCTCTGTGGTCAGTACACCTAGGCAGGCGGCAGCTTCCATGGCCAGATCCAGCGCACTGCCGTGTCAAGCCAGTGCCAGTGAGCGATCAACTGGGCGACGTCGTGCGAGAGATGCCGAGCTACCTCGGTGACGGCAAGGCCGAGCACCAGTGCCAATGCGAGCGCTGCGAGCATGAAGAACAGCCGCGACCTCTTCCTGATGATGTCGTCAATGAACCAAAGCGCGAGCTTCCACAGAGCTGTCAGGCCGAGCAGCACCCACCCGGCCTTTGCGGTTGCCGGAGCGCCGAACACCGCGCCGCCTATGATCAGCAACCCGCTCATGAAGAGGACTAGCGGCAGCCAGTAGCGGGTCAGGATCTCAGCAAACGTGCGCGGCGTCGTCATTTCGACCAACGTCCAGAGCGTGCGTCCGACCCTAATTAGCCATCGCGACGGCTTCTTGAGGACCTTGTAGCGATCGTCTGCCGAGATCCCGTCGAGCAACAGTCCGGTTACGCGGGTGGCGCGACCGGTAGTTGCCATGAGCCCGCGCCGATCGATTTCCCTGTTGACCTCGTAGCTGTCGCGCAGGTATTCGAGCATTCGCTCAGGGGTGACGGAGGAGGCGACGGCGGCTGCAACGCTCTTAGGATCCGCGCCGGCAAGTGCGGCTGGCACCCCTATGAGGCTACTGTCGGCCGCGAGGATGCTGTCGACAACCAGCGCGGTCAGCGGCTCAAGGTCGTTCAAGCCGAACTCGTCCCTGACAATCGCCATCTGTGCGTCTTTGAGCAGTTGCTTACGCTCGTCGGAATCGGGCAACAGCGTGGTCATCAAGCGCTCAGCAGCGTCAAGCCGTCCCCACATGATGTCGTTCTGACGCCAGGCTCTTTCGAAGAATCCACCAAAGTGACCGAGCGCGACGCCAGCAAGCTTTCGCCTGCTCTCTGATGGGCTCGTCTCGTTGATCAGGCTAGTCGCGTCCAGCGGGCTGATCCGGATCACTTCAGCCCGCGCAGCCTCGGTGGTAATGCCGTAAGCGATCGGGAAGATGACCGAGTCGTACTCTTCGTACTGGTCGTAGAAAGACCGAAGCGGCGCGAGCACGACCTGGTTTAGCTCGTAGGTTCCGACCGCGTCGGGCCGCGCAAAGTCCGGACGATCCATGCGGGTCGCCTGAAGTGCATGCGACCTCGCGCGGGTGAACGCGGGCTTAAGAGCGTCCGAAACAGCGTCGGCAGCTTCTTCGATTGGGCCGAAGTTGTCTCCTAATAGCGTCCGAGCGCGCTCCACCGACTCATCACGTGTGGAAGCGCCGTTCAGCAGCGCGAGCAGCGACTCGCGCGTCAGTCCTGTTGCCGAGATCGCGCGCCTAATCTCGGCCCCGGGATCGATCTCGCTGTCGGCGGGTACTCCGGACTGTGCGGAGATCCAACGCACGTCAGCGCGCAGAACCATGCGCGCGTCGTTCAGGAGCTTCTTCGCGCGCCGCAGAATCTGTTTTGCTTGCTCGGGATCGTCTGCGACGATCCCGCTGCCGGACTCGTTGAACCGGGCAAACAACCCGAGTGCGTTTTGATCGAGCCTCAGCAGCTCGTCGATTCGACGATTGAGAAAGTCAAGGCGGCGGAAGCGATAGCCGACATCGAAGCGGAGCAAGAACTCATTCTGTGACTGATCGCCTGTCCCACTTTCGGGATAACGCCGGTCGAACCACGCCTGAAGAACGCAGCGCACTGCCGAACGATCATCGGACTCCGGGTTGAGCCCGGCGGCGCGAGCAACCCACTCGGAGAGTTCGTCCAGATCAGCCGAAACCTTCAAGCGGTGGTAAGCCGTGTATTGGAGGCCGCGACGTTCAAGGACGTCGCTCACAGGGAGACCGCGCCACACGTCAACCTCTGGTAACTGCTCAGCCACCGGCCGTTGAGCGTCAAGACGATCGGCGATTCTGGCGATGTCGGCAATCCGTGAGAGCTGGCGGTTGCGTTCGATTAGCGCTGCAAGGTCGTCGCGAATCGTCTCGGTTCGCGGCAACGTCAGCAGCGCGTCTGTCACGTTCTCAATCGGATCGGGTTTGACCGTCGGCTGCGTCCAGTTGGGCGGCGGTGGGACCTGCTTGGCCCGATCATGAGCCAGTGGAAGCGGCCCGCCAGGGTCAGGCTCTACATAGAGAAGACGACGCTGAACCGGAATGTCCGCTCTCCGGTGGGCGAGCGTGCCCGTCGCCCATGAAAACGGCTTGTTGTCGAGGTAGCCGCCGTCGCCGAACGCTTCACTGCGGTAGTACTTAGAGAGCGCCGGGTCTTCGCTTTGAACCTGTGGCGGTGTCGCTTCGGCTGCAGCGGGGCCCGACCGACGTGCGTTGATGTAGTCGGAGAAGAACCTGTTCCATTTACCTGACTGAGCGTTTCCAGCACCGTATTCATTGAAGCGCTTATTGGCCAAGACCTGGTCGATGTCATCGAGCGACATCGGCTCGAACGCGAACGGAAACGACGAGGTAGCGCGAGCGGCAAAGGCCAGGAATGGATTGGTCGCCCGGAGAAAATCGTTGCGGGCTTCACCGCGCGCTCGCTCGCTGCCGTAGACGAAGTGAAAGACATTCTTGTGCCTCTTCTCAAAGACCACGCGGTCATAGAGGTCGATCGGAAGCATCAAGCCGCGGAGATCCGTGGCCGTCACCCAAAGATCAAGCTCTTCGACGAGCGCAGACGCGCCTCGCTCCTTCCGTGCGTCGGGTGTGTGCTCGTCCATCCCGTGGAGCGCCTCGAGCAGCTTCCAGTACATCCGCCGGCTGTTAAGGACCGATTGAGGCGGCGCCTGCTTGGACAGGCCCTTCAAGTCCGCATACGACTTTGCGTCGTTGACAAGGAGGGTGATGTCACCTTCCTTAACCCACAGCTTCTTCAACTCGTCAATCGGCTGCTCGTTAGCTAGCGCCTTGGCGAGAAAGACGCCGTTGATCCCGCCTGCAGATGTGCCGGAGATGACGTCAACGACAAAGCGGGTGCTAACAGGTGCGTCAGCCGCGGTCGCATGATCCGCTTCTTCGCCCCACGCAAGAATCTGACCAAGACGGCGGTAGACGCCCTCGGTGCTCTTGAGCTCGGATCCCGAGTACAGCGTGCTCCCGTCGGCGCCCGGAGCCGTCGCCCGAACCAGATGCAGCAGTTCCTGGACGACGCCGTTGATATAGATCGCGAGCGAGACGCCGCCATACATCACGACTGCGTAGCGAATCTCCTGCGTCGGCTCGAAGGGGATAGGGTCGACAGCGGCTTCGTCGATCTTCAGCTCGAAGGGCGCCGAACTAACAATCGCACCAAGGCTGTCTGTGACCTCCACGACATAGGAGCCTGCGTCGGCTTCCTTCAGAGCCCTAATCGCGTAGGTCTCCGACGTCGCGACGGGTTCTACGCGTTCGCCGTGCTTCCACGCGTAGCGATAAGGCTTGCTTCCTCCAACGACGCGGACCGCGAGGTTCACCTCAGCTCCGAGTCGGAGGCTGACCCACGTGGGAGTGATGATTACTAGAGCTTCGACAGCTCGGCCCTTCGTTGTCACGGGAGTATCGAACCTTCGTTGTCCGTGGTCAACTCTCGGAAAGGCGGGCCGCCGGGGGGATCGAATCCGACCGCCCCGTCGACAAACGACAACCGAAGGTTGATAATCGGGCGGGAATCATGACCATCACGGCGGAGCAAGTGGTGAACTGGCTGCAGCAGGCGAGTGAAGCCGATCTGCGTGCTATCGGCAGACCTTCGACTGTAGAGCGGTTGCTGTTCGCAGCCCGCGACGGCATGGCAGCAGGGGATGCGCGGGTGCGCGAGTTGGCTTTGGAGGTGCAGGACGTGCTGCGCAGGTATGCCTCAGAACGCGCACCGCACTGAGGTGCCCGGAGACGACGACGTGGAACGGGTGCGCAGGGGCCTCCGCGGCCTGCTCGGCGTCGAGGCCAAGCCAAACGCGTCGACGACGCCTGAGAGCGACGAGCTGCCTGAGACAGTCGGGGCGATCGCCGATCTTCGGAAGGCGATGGAGTCGATGCGAGAGCTGCTCCGCCGCTTCGGGGCAGCCCTAGGCGCCGGCGCGACGGCGCTTTTGGCCGGTCTCGGCTACACGCAGGTGCACAAGATCTTTCCTCTCCCCGCAGATTCCTCGGGCTGGACTTGGGCGCTCGCGGTCGCGTCGAGCGTTGGTTCGCTCGTCGGCGCGGCTTGGGTCGCCGGCCGCTTCTTCGGAGCTCAGCGCCGCATCGGAATTAAAACCGAGGCAGGGAGGGAGACGCTCCGCCCCCGCGAGCGTGAGCTACGCGACCGCGTTTTCACAGACACCGCGGCAGAAGAGGACGCCGCCGCGTTGCGCGACGTCGAGCTGCGCGCGATACGACTGAACCGCATTGCCCAGCACAGTTCGAAGGCAAAGGCGAAGGACCTCCAGGATGAGGCGGAGCGCCTGCAGGGAAAGGTTCGACTCGCCTGCGTCCGGGCGGCCGCGGAGATCCTGGAGTGGCGGTCACAACAGGCATTCAACGGCGTGCTCACGAAGGTCGCGGTGCTGATGACGATCCTCGGGATCGTGGGGATCTTTGGCGTCGCCGACTGGTCGCAAGGCCAGCGCGACCTAGTCGCGCTCCGCAAGAGCTGCGCCGAGGCGACGACGGCCGGCGCCATCGACGCCTGCGTGACGGTCGTCCCGAGGAAAGACCGCACCTCGATCACGACGAGCACCGCCACGACTACGACCGCGTCCCCCCAAGCGAGCGAGTGGCTGAACAGTTACCGCGAGATAAAGATCGCGCGGCCGCTCACGGTCTACCGCGTCTACGGCGGTGACAGTGCGCGCCAGGGACGATGGGCGACACCAGCGACGCCGGCGAATCGTAGGGCGGCCGTCGCAGCACTGGCACTGCCACAGCAAAACGCAGCACGCTGCATCGTGCGAGTCCGCATCCCGACCGGCCTCCGGATTCGCATTGGCCATGTGGCGGCGAACTTCGGCAAACCCGGCGGCGCCGGCCAGGTTGAGATCCTGGGAACGCTGAAGTCTCTGCGCTTTTTCGCCGATCGGCCGCTCCCGCCCGCGAAGGGACCCTGTCCCTAGCCAAGGCAGAGCCGGTGGTTTCGGTGCCCAAAGAGAGGTTCGCCGTCGAAGACGCCAACCGCGTAGCCGCCAAGTCGGACTAGCAACGCAGCGACGATGTGGTCGGCCGTCAACGCCTCGAGCAGCGGCGCCAGTCGCACCGTGTCGTACTCGTGCTCATGTGCGAGCCCCGAACGGCGGTCGTACGACGATGGCCTCGCCGGGGAACTCGATCCGCACCACTCCGTTGGCATAGCTCGTCCGGCCTTGCTCACCCTCGAGCGGCGCTAGGCGCTTGCGGACGTTCTCCCGTCCAACGAAGGGGGCCATACGACCAGACTAGGCTCTCCGCCCGCCTCATCGCTCAGCCCGTCGACGGGCGCGCCAGCCGCGCGCCAAACGACCCGATCCTCAAAAGCAGTTCGGTCTAGTCGCCTCGAGTCCCGCAGCTGTCGCGTTTTGGCGGAAGTGCGACATGCTTCCCGCCGGCGCTGGACTCAGCGACCTCGGCCGGCGCCGGGACCGACGAGCTCAGACGGGGTCGTCGCGTTAGCGCACCAGTAACCCACCAGGGCTTTTGACGGCGGTAGCCGACCACCGTCGCTCCGTAACTTTCGGGTCGAGTTTGAGCCCGCGTTGGCGGCTTCGTAGGCGGATGCCTTGCGGGCCCGATCCGGCTTGGTTGCAGGGGTGGAGGTTCGGCGTTGGCAGGTTGGCGGGTTGGCGGGGCCAGCCAACGAGAGCAGCACCCGGTTAGTAGGGGATTGTTAATCGCCAGCGCTTAGCACGGGCGCAGCCTGCCGAATTGGCGCAGTCACTCGGTCTAATCCGCTAGGTGCTTTCGTGACCGATTCCGTGCGGCGGGTCGTCTGCCGGGCGGAAGCGGACTACCCTTGTCTCTCGTGCGGCAGGGGATCGGAGATAAGAGTGCCGAGCAGAGCCTGAGGAGGAAGGCGGAGCTTGGTCGCCTGCTCGCCGCGGCCGAGGGCTACCGGGTCGTGGCGAGCGATGGCGTGCACCTCGGCTGGCTCGACCACGTCCGCTACGAGCGGCACGCTGACTATCCCGACGAGATCGTCGTTCGCCGGCGCGGGTTGCTGCCGAAGCGGCGCCGTGCCCTTCCCTTCGGCGCTGTCGAGGCGGTCAGGCCGAAGCAGAGGACGGTCGAGCTGCGCCTCGACCGGAGCGCACTTGAAGGCTCGCCTTCAGCCTGAGGCCGCGGACTCGTCTTCGTCCTGTCGCACTTCCCGCAAAGAGCGACATGTCGCCAACGACCTCGCCGCTGTAAAGCCTCAGTCGGATAGTTCGGCAAGCTCGCTATTCGTCAGCCAGCCTTTGATCGGTTCGCTCGCCACGCCGGTCTCGGTTACAAGGACATCGTTGCAGTCCGGCACCGACTTCATTGCTCTGCGCGCGTCGCCCAAATTGGCGCTTACGGGGACGAACGCGTACGTCGAGAGCAGGCGCCGTTCGTCCGTTGAGAGATTGCTGATGTTCTTGCCCTCGAGGGCGTCCGGGAGTTTGCCGGCCTGACCTGCCGCAAAGCGGTCGAGCAACGAGCGGTGCATGAGACCCCGGATTGTCTTGTCTGGGCCGAGGATCGGGAGACGGTCGTAGCCCAAGGGCTTAATCTCTTCGAACCGATCCCACAGCCTCCTCAGCGGAAGCTGCTCAAAGTTCTTGTCCTCGTCCGGCGTGAGCGAGAGGGACTCAATCTTCGTATCCGGGATCATCTTCTCGCGTACCAGCGTCGCGGCCGTAGCGATGCCAGCAAGCTGGCCTGCGACGCCGCTGAGGGTCTCGGTACTTCTTGTCGCAGCTGCGAGGTTCTTGCTCCCGTAGTAGTAGGCCAGCACCAGGCCGACCCACGTCCCAAACAGCGGCAAGACCGACACGAATACGAGCCTGGTTGTTTCAGCGCGCGTCGTTGTGTCGAGCCAGATGGCGAGAGATGAGAACAGAATGACGCCCGCCGCGCACAGCCCCAAGACGAAGTAAGCCAAGCGCTCTGGGGGGGCACCGTGACTACCGTTCGTTTCCGGCGTCAAGCTACCGTTCGGCTTCGGCCTGCGAGGCATCGCTTGCCCGGAGTGTAAGACTCACGCCGCACGCGTGCATTGAAGTCAACTCTGATCCCACGTGCGCGCGGCCACTCCGAGCGACCTCCATCGTCCTGGCCCGCGAACAGCGACCGATGACTAACCGGTTGGTGGCTCAAGCGTGCCATCCACGCAAAGCTCGTAGAGCAGGTCCACCTTCCATCCAAGGCAGTCGATAGCCCGCTGGAACCCGGATGTGTCGCTGGGTGTCGGAGGTGCGGGCTGGCCGAGTTCGAATCGATAGCAACAATGACCCCGCCGGCGATGAGCTTCTGCCGCTGGTCTTTGGGCGTCGAACCTTCCAGGGGAGCCACCTCCTACCTCTCATAGACGTCGGCGGCCAATATGGCACGCTCAAGTCGCGTTTGCAACACGCCGCCACTAACGCTCCTTCGTTGTTTTGGAAAACGGCGGCTTCGGGCTGCGTCGGTCAGACCGTAGGGGCCGAGGCGCGGGGTCGAACTTCCGGCGCGCTCGGATGCTTCCCCGCACTGCCCCGGCCTCGGTCGTATGCGGGTGACTCGTTCCGCTCCTGGCTCCGGCCCCGGCAGAGAGAAATTGCGCCGTCCCCGCTTGCAGTGAAATAGTTACCTCGTGATTCTCGGCTCGACCTTGACGGCGGTTGTGGTCGGCGGTTTGCTCGCTGGGATTCCCTCGCTCCTAGCGGCTTATCTGGCAGCTCGTGCGCAAGAAGCCGCCGCCATTTATCCGGTCCGGGCGGAAGATACACGCACGAGGACAGCGGTCTACGAGGAGTTCATCGAGGTCGCCGACGATGCAGATGCGCTGACGTCCGTGGCTGTCAATGCGGTCATCAAGTACAAGCACGACATCGGCAATCGCACACAGACCGACTTGACGACCGGGGGGTGGGACGCTCGATTCTCGAAAGCTACCGCTCGTGTTTATCTCTACGCCTCGAAAGATGTCCGCGTGAAATTGCGAAGGCTGGACAACGTCTTGGTGAAGCTCCGTGCCGACGGCGCCGCGAAGGCGCACGAGATCGCGCCTGAGGCCCCAGACGATGAGCGGTTCAACAGAGTAATGAGGGCGATGCATGATCTCCCTGGCTGGTACCAGGCCTGGGATGCACTCATTGAGGCAATGGGCGACGATGTCGATCCCCGGGCACCGGCCACCACCCCGGGGTGGAGAATCGGACGGAAGGGTAAGCGCGGAAGGCCGAGCGGTAAGCCGAACGCCTAGGCGCTTCGACGTCCCGGGGTTAACAGAACATCGTTCGCTTCAGACGCTGCCACGTTCGCGTTAAGGCCGAGCGAAGGTCCTCGTAGTCCCTGGCTCGGGTCAGCACGGGACGATCAGGGAATGGGTCACATGGGTACGAGCCAACAACGCCGGGCTTGTCTAGCCCCTCAAGATCGATTGTCCATGCTCGTATCTGAATCAACCCCGGTGCGTCTACGTGGCCCTTGGCGCTCACGGTAAAGGCGGCGACGATCACGGGCGAGTTCCGAGAGCGATCGAGAATGAAATCCTCCGCCGCGTAACTGCGAAACGCGATTCCCGCGTCGGGATCTCGGATCAGGATGGGCCTGGTGTACTGCTCGCGGATTCCGACGGCGTACAGACCGGACGAAGCAACTAGGCGAGGCTGGCCTAGCGACCGACTGCCCGGAAACTGTCCGAGCCCTGCCTTCGATGCGGCGGAGTCCGCCACATCCGCCACATCCGCCACATCCGAGCGCAAACCCGCACCGGCTGCCGCTTTGACCCTCTCTGCCGGCCAACAAGTGCGTCCGCCACATGGCGCCGCAGGCCGCCACATGCCGGAGGCTGCTGCCGAGATGGGGGCTCGCTCGTTTTGATGGCGGCGTAGCGCGCGGAGATAAAATCCCACCCGTGGCTCAGAAACCAGTTGACAGGGAGGTCGCGCGCCGCTTCGCCGAGCTGGTCGGTCGCGGCCTCACCCAACACGAGGCTGCACGGGTGGTCGAAATCGGCACGCGCACCGGTGAGCGGCTGATGACCAAGCCAGAGATTCGCCAGATCGTCAAGGAGACCCCCCGCGGCCCGCTCCGGAATGGGCAACGGCGATCCTGCGATCTGGGCACTCCTCAAGGCCACTGACGAAGGGGGAAAGCCGGACTGGGAGCGGCGGGCGAAGGGAGCGGAGCTGGCGCTCGACCAGCTGGCTGGCGAGGGCGCATGCGGTCGGAGCCTGCCGGCGGGCTTCAAACTCCTCGTGCCGCGGCCACCGGACGAGCAGCCGCTCGGCACAGCGAGCGGCTAGCGACCGCTTCGCAGTCGGAAACTCAGCCCAAGCCTCTCAGTCGAAGCACCCTTCGCTCGAGCAGCTTGCGGCGACAGTCCGGACCTCGACGGCCTTGGCTTGCGGAGGCCGTGGACCTCGAGGACCACGGCTCGGGGCCGAAGACCGGAACTCTTACACGTTGTGGCGCGCTTCGCTGTGCAATGTCAGCGGCCGCTCCTCATGGCGATGCCTGCCAACCGGGGAGCCGGGCCAAGGAGAGGGCGTGTTGGGCGCAGCTGCGGTGATGTCGCGTTTCGGCTCTTGTGCGACATCGAGCGCGCAGCCTCGGCCGACGGTGCGCATGTCCGGCGCGTTTGCCCGAACTAACGAAAGGCGACAGCTCGAGCGGCAAGAGCGCGAGCTTGGCATCGCTGAGTGGCTCGCTCAGCTCAAGCGAGCCGCTACCTGCCTGGTCGCTCGAGCGGAAGGAGCCTCGCAAGCTAGGGGCGAGGATCCACCACGGAGGTATGTACCCCCGTTCGACGTCGAAGCGTGGACAGCGACTCCAGCCGTCACGCCGATTCGTTGACCGCCACGCGCAGCAAGGCCATCATCCGGGGAGCAATGACCCGTCGCAGTGTCCTAGTTGCTCCCATCGCCGTGATTTTGGCGGTCAGCGCTGGATGTGGAACCTCCACGCGTGTGGTTACTGAGACAACGACACAGACGCTTACGGAAACGGCTGTCGTGACTCAGAAGCCAGAATCCACGGTCTACGTTCCTGAAGCGGGGGGCACTCCGGAATACAAGCCCGATGTCATCTACATCGGCGTGTCCGGCAACGCCTACTCCATTAAGGAGTGGTTGGACTATGGAGGGCCGGTCGCGAAAGCAATAGCGACATGGGACTACAACGACTGCAAGCCTTACTGCGCGGCCGGCAAGGTGACCACGGTCCATGTGACCATCAGCCTCGCCCGGCGAACGCCATGCAAGGGCGTTCCGGCTTACGCCGACCTACGGGTAGACAAGACAGACAATGAAGCCCTGTCCAGCGAGGGCGACGAACAAGACCTCGCGGTTCTTTGCAGCGAGGGCTAGCCTGTATCGGTACGTAAACTATCGTCAACAAACGAGCGAAAGGAGCCGTTGTGGCAGAGCGTCCCGACCAGCCCGAGCACCCCGAGCACCCCGAGCACCCCGAGCACCCCGAGCATCCGGAGCACCCGCCGCATCCGCCGCACCCGCCACATCCGGGGCCGCCCGACCCGCCTGACCCGGACGAAGACCGCCCGGTCGCCTAGCCAAACATGCGCCCCTGGTGGGAGGCCTTCGAGGGGCGCCTCGACACAGAGCTGCGGCAGTTCGAGCAACTGGCGCAGTCGCACGAGCTAACGAGCGGGCCCGACCAGGGCCAGATCATCGTTCGTGCCTGCTTCGCTTCGCGACAGGGGGAAGTCGATCTTGTCGTCCTCTACCCGGACTCCTTCCCTTTTCTGCGGCCACTGGTTCTAGCGCCCGAGCTCAGGCTCGGGCATCACCAAAACCCGTTCG
This sequence comes from Actinomycetota bacterium, assembly GCA_038040395.1. GTDB lineage: Bacteria > Actinomycetota > Thermoleophilia > Gaiellales > Gaiellaceae > VAXT01. The sequence goes on along the minus strand of JBBPIJ010000002.1, from coordinate 297,885 downwards.
GCAAGAACCTCTGTCTGCTCGATCGCGATACACGCCAGTGGCATCCCCAGAGCGACTCGGCGGCCTCGCATATCGCCGATCAGCTCGAGAAGCTGTTCATCGCCGTTGAGGGGACGGCCGAAGAACGGGCCGCGGTCGAGACCCCGCAGGCCGAGCCTCTCAGCGCGTTTGTCGTCAACGAACCGGGCGCGGTCGTATTCGTCCCCGAGGCGGCACTCGCGATCGACCCGGGCGAGTCGCGCGGCGAGCTGCGCCTGGTGAGACTTCTCGGCGCCGGCGCGGCGGGGCCCTTGCGGGCCATCTTGGCTGAGGTCGCGACCAAGCCGCCGAGGGGTCCGAAGCGAAGGCTCGCCCGAGCAGATGACGAGTTGCGCTCGATCACGGGCGGAGAGACGATCGTCGGCCGTTGGTTGCGCGTCGACCTTCGCCCGGACAACGCTCCTGGCGAGGCGAGCGGTGAGGCGTTCGTTGACTACGCCCGCGATGTAGACGCCGAGTGGACAGGGCCGCAGTACCAGAACCTCGGCGGGCGCGAGCTTGCCGTACTGGGACTCGTCTACGGCGAGGAGGTGGACGGGCGTGACCGCGAGGATGCGTGGCTCTTCGTCGTCCGCGTACGCGGCCCGATGCCGCCCGGGGGCCGCGTCGGCACGAAGTCCTACCTCGTCAAAGGCCAACGGTTGAGCCGCGGCGATATGGCGGCGCGGATCCCAGCCTTGGCCGGGCTCGGTGAGAAGCGGGTGGCCTTGGTCGGCCTCGGGGCACTCGGCGCGCCGCTTGCGCTCGATTTGGCTCGGGCCCAGGTGGGTGAGCTGCGCCTCCTCGACTGGGACATGGTCGAGGTCGGCAACAGCGTCCGCTGGCCATTAGGACTGAGCGCCGTCGGCCACGCCAAGACAGATTCCTTGGCCGGATTCCTGCGCGCCAACTATCCGCTTACGCGCCTGCGCGTCGACAATCATCAGATTGGCATGCCGACGACCGAGGGGCGCAGCGAGCGCGAGATCCTCACGGAGTTGCTCCACAACGCCGATCTCTTGATCAGTGTGACCGCCGAGTACGGCATCGACCATCTGTTCACCTATCTGGCCAGCGAAGCACGCCTGCCGCAGGTCTACGCCTGGGGCACTCCCGGCTACTGGGGCGGTGGCGTGGCACGAGTGCTGCCGGGGCAGACCGGCTGCTGGTTCTGCCTCAAGCGCTGGCATGAGGAAGGCGTGATCCCGACGCCGCCGAGCGACCCGGCCGAGCTGGTGCAACCGCCGGGCTGTGCAGCACCGACCGCGACCGGCACGTCGTTCGATCTCGCGCCCGTCGCTGCACAGGCGACGCGCGTTGCTGCCCAGACGCTCGTCGGCGGGGGCTACCCGAGCGCAGACGGAGACGTCATGATCCTGTCCCTGCGCACGGAGGAGGGGCCGCTGGCAACGCCGAACTGGGCAACGTTCCCGCTCGAGCGCCACGCCGACTGCCCCTACTGCCGTTCCCTAGAAGGAGAGTGAGTTGGAGAGGACGACGATCTGGCTGCCGCGCCACCTGCTCGCCCGCATCGCGTGGCAGGCCGCGGCGCAGGGCGAGACCGAGACCGGGGGCATGCTCGTCGGCTACGAGGGCGCCGCGGGCGGGGAAGACATTGTGGTCACCAGTCTGATCGACGCCGGCCCGCGCGCCAGCCACGCCGAGTACGCGTTCAACCCCGATGGTCGCTGGCAGCGGCAGCAGCTAGCGCGGGTCTACGCCGATTCGGGGCGGATCGCGACCTTCATCGGCGACTGGCACTCACATCCCCACGGCCTGCCGCTTCCAAGCGAGCAGGATGTGGAGACGGCGCAGCAGACAGCAGAAAACGCAGGCGCCCGCGCGCCGCGGCCGCTGACGGTGATCGTCGGACGCGACCTAAACCACAAATGGGTCGCAGCTGGCTTTCGCTACACCAACGGCGAACTCGTGCAGGCCCGCCTGTGCGTTTTCGATGCCGAGCCAGCAAACTTCGTCGAGGCGCTTATGCCGCGACGCCGGCGAGAGGCGAAGGTAACACCGTTCGACCTCGACGCCCGCGACCGCGCCACCTAAGACGCCGGAATGGAAACCGGTGCCATCCCGAGGGACCGCTACCGTTGAAAAACGATGGAAAATCTCGACATCAACAAACATCTCGGTCGAGCGCTCATCGCGCTCCTCGCCGCCACGTTGGTAGCAGCGCTAGTTAGGTCGCGCGGCGGAGGGAAGTATCTCGCGGCAAGTGTTAGCGGCGCCGCGGGCAGCGTTGCCGCTGTTGCTCTTCTTCCCTAGGAAAGGTCCAAAACTGGATCTTTCGCGAGCGGGCCTGCGCCCGGGGGTGCGAACGACGATCGCCCACGGGCGTATGTACCGCTCAAGTAACTGCACGGCCTACTGGACGTGCTCGGCTCGGTCGAGCGCGATGGCGAGCGCAATCACAGTTCACAGCTGAGCCCCAGGAATCGTTACCGCTAGCTGTTGATTCAAAGAGAGCAGTTCAGGTTCTTGACACTTCTGTCCGGACCCGGCCGAATCACGTGCGCTCCAGGTGGGCGACCACAGGTGCGCCGAACGTAACGCCGTCCGCAGCGCCTTCCTAACCCAGCCCGGCCTTGACCGAACCGTCCGAAAGTGGATCTTTCGCGAGCGGGGTGCGCGCGGCTGCCGAGGTAGATCCGCCCACAGGCCCAGAACTTCGGAGGTACCATCCAAACAGGAAATGGCTACTCCTGGGAACCCAGATGACATGCGATTTCTGCTCACAGGGGTCGCCTGGCAGGACTCTCTCCTGCAGAGCTACAGGTCGATCTCGCTGAGCATCCAGGCTGTATTGATTGCGGTCGGCTCTATCCTGCTCGGGGCATCGGCGATTACTTCGAGCGGCTGGGCCGCGGTGTTGCTTTTCGTCCAACTCATTGCTGTCTTCATTTTGGCGTGGCTCGCTTTTCGAACCATGACCGGAGTGATCCTTGCTCGCGGAGGAGACGTAACGTGGTGGCAGGAGCGCCTGCGCGAAGCGGAGGAGAAGGCGTTTCCCGAAGGGGAGCGAGGGCCGTTCACGGCCTTCAAGAGCTCGCAGATGAAGCAGCGCCAACTCTCTACGCCAGCAACCTCGCCCGATCCGATCTCCGAGACTAGCCCGGAGGCGGCGAACCCCTCCCCCCGATTCGCCCGGTACTCCGGTTTCGCCTGAAGCGATGCTATGGGGCTCGAACGTAAGCCTTGGACACACGCGTCGCGCCATCGACCGAAATCTCCTCAGGACAATCTCCATCATCTGGGCGGTGCTGATCGTCCTTGAATGCCTACAGGTTGCGCGGGTTCTTCGTTAAGCCAGACTCAAGGCAAGCAACAGGCACCGCTACTCGCTCACTTCCTCGGCGGCCAACGAACGAATCTGTTCGATCTGCGCGGGTGTTGTGGCTCGGTGTTGTCGTCGGCGTGGCATCGGCTCATGACAGTGCCTCGAAACTCACGAAAAAGCCGGTCCGATTTCGCGGACCGGGGGAGAAGGCGGGAGGGGGTGGTAAGGCTGCTCGTGCTCAAAAAACGGGAGCACCTTCGTGTCCTGCGCTCGCGTCGCCCGCGGGGTGCCGGGATTACGGTGGCCTGGCCACGGCGGCGCGAGATCGGGCGGCGCGTGGTGGACGCACCGCGCAACATGCACGTCCAGGCGCGATGCCGAGTTCCCCCGGCTAACCCGTGAGGTTCGTGCGGGCGAGGGCTGCGTATGCCAATGGCGAGGAGGGCACCTTGCGGGCCGGAAAGCCTTCGACGGCGGCATAAGCCGCGCCGATCAGACCCGGCGCGGCCAGCGCGATGCCGGCCCCGCCGGTCACGACTGCCGCGCCGGCAGCCGTGCCGACTCCGACCAGGCCACAGACGGTTCCGAAGATGACCTTCGGCCATCGTCGCTCGGTCATCTCGGCACTGATTTCCTCGACCTCGCTGCGAAGCCGCGCTTCGGTGAGGCTCTTCTGACGCAGGCGGGTCTCCTCGTCCTCGATGAGGGCAATCTGCAGGAGCTCTTCCTCGATCCTTGTCCGGAAGGCGGCGAGCCGGCCGCCGTGTTTTTCTTTGAAGGCGGCGAGCTCGGAGATCGGGACGACCTCCTGGGGCGCGGGCAACACGGCTTCGAGCACGCCGAGGCGAAGTTGCTCGGCGCGGCTGATCGGGGTATCAGGTTCCGGGACAAAGAGATTGGCTTCGTCGGTCACCGGGTCCATGTTCAGCTCTTCGAGCGCTCCGAGCTCGGCCGCGAGGTAGGCCATGAAGACGTCGGCCGTACGCGACTCCAGGTCCCACCAGTATTCCCGCTCGCCATTCTCAGCTGGTCGCCCAAGTCCGCGCGATGCCAGGCCTTCGCAAATCATGTCGCCCATCTTGTCGACATGAATCTGCTTCACGTCCTCTTGGTCGAGCACCGAGCCGCGGCGCCTCTGGATTGCTTCCTCGCCGTCGATGAGCGCAAAGAAGCGATCCTGGAAGCCGCCGATGTCATTGATGTACTCGCCTGGATGAACGGGGCGGACGAGCCCTGCGTGGACCAGCTCGGTGGTGTGCTCGCCGAGCAACAGAGGCGCATCGAACGGAACGATCGTGCCGACCGTGTCCCAATAGAGCAGCACGCGCTGGAACCACGCGTCTTGCGGAACCCGAATGTAGGGGAAGTAGAGAGCCTCCTTCTCCATTCAACCGTTCCGGAGCGTGGGTCGGGAACGAGGGGGCGACCGAAGCTCGCCCGCAAGTTGCGAAAGATCTTTCACGCCAAGCGCTCGACCGAACACTCCCATCAGCTGCCTGCGTCTTTGCTCACTGGTACATCGCGATCGGGATCACAACCATGACCGGTGCTGCCACGGTCATGTTCGCGGTCACCTGTTGTGCGATCGTGCCGATGCGGAAGCCGAGGTTGTCGAACACGAAGTTGGGCGCTTCTTCGAGCGCCGGAACAAAGGTCGCGACCGTCATTCGGTCGACGTAGCTCCTCGGGAGTGAGCTCGGAACCTTTTCTTGGCACGCCATTCGGCTTCCCCGGGGCTTGCTTCGCCCCAGGTTCAGATAGACGATCTTGCCCACGATCGTCAGCGTGCCCGAGATCAAGCTCGGCTCGTTGCGCAGGCTCTTGTAGCGGGTGGGCAGGAAGAACGTGACCCCCGCAGGCTGGCCGCGGCGCGGCCTGAGCGGGGTCGTCCGAACGATGAAGGGCAGCCGTGGATCTTTGCCGAGCAGACGCCGGTAGCGGCTGACCCGTCTTCGTCCGACTCTCGTCCGCGGCGAAAGGACGCGCGGGGTCGGTGGCGCCGCCTCCCCATTCAGGTTGAGCGTCGCATAGGTCACCGTCGGAAGGACGGCGGCATATGGCGAGAGGGAGAGGTGTGCATCGTTGATCCGGACGAAGTCGCCTTCATGCACCTTGCAGGCCGCCTGGTAGACACGTTCGGCCACCTCGTAGACGCCTCGATGCTTTTTCTTTGGGCCGAGGTTGAGGTCGAACAGCCACTTCCGGGAATCGCCGTTCTCAAAGAACAGCCACTTTCGCGAGTCCTCGCTCTTGAAGTTCGACTTCCCCTTGCGAAGGAGACGGAGCAAGAGGTAGAAGCGATCGGCGACCGTCGGCGAGACGTCGATCACGGTGCTTGTAGATGTCTTGTTCGCGCTGCTGAGCCCCACCCCGCTGGCCTTTACCTCCGCGGCCAGGTCTTCGCTCTCCGAGAGTGTCCGCTTCTCGGAGGCGGGGAGCCCGTTGACGAGCTGGCCGAGGTAGGAACGGACGCGGGCATTGTCGAGGTAGAGGTACTCGGCGGGCGGCGTGTCGGGCTCGAGCAGCTTCCCGGCCCGGTGGTCCTGGACGACGCCGTAGACGATGTATGCCACGGCCAGAACAAACACCACGCTCGCGCCGACGGCCCAGCGGTGGGCTGTTACCAGCGGCTTGCTCGTGGCCGGGTCGGGCTTTCCTGGGTCGGGCTTTCCCGGCGCGGTCTTTGCCGGTGTGGTCATGTTTCTCCTACGAGCGGGCGCCAATGCGGAAGCTCGGCGACGAGGTCGGGGTGGAAGGTGGCGACGCTGCAGCCGGCGAGCCACCAGCCCCGGTAGACGAGCTGCCGGCAGAGCTCTCGGCGAAAGCGGGCGAAGGTCGTCTTGACAAGGGCGAGCTTGAGCCTGACCTCCTCGTGCTCAGGCCGCCCCTCGATCCACTTCGGGCTCGGCTCGTCGAAGGTCGTCGCAAGGCCGAAGAGGACGCCCTGCCGGCCCCACTCGGGTGGGGGCTGCCCGGCTGCGCGCGCCTTTTCAAACGCTTGGAAGCGGCTGACCATCTCCCGCCGCCGCAGCGCCGTCGACTGGCGGTAGAGAAGCGAGTTCACCCGCGTCAGGTTGCGGATGAAAGGAACCTTCCCGATGCGGCCCGTGTGGAAGAGCCCGCCGGCATTGAGCGCGACGAGGAAGGTCTCGGGCAGATCGTCGACGGCTTCGAGGCCCATGTTGTCGTAGGCACCCCCGTCGAGCAGCTTCGCCACCCGCCCTTCCGCGCAAGGGAACTCGAAGTCGCGAAGGACTAGCGGGGCAAAGGCCCCCGGGAAGGCGGCCGAGGCCGCCACCGCATCGGCCAGGCGCAGGCCGCTCCCGGCCGTCACCCGCCGGCCAAGGACGTAGTCGCCGAAGACGTCGCGCTCGAAGCCGAAGCGCACGCCGGTCGTCAGGTTGGCGGCGTTGAAGACGAAGCGGCAGCGCGGCGAGAGCTCTTCGAGCTGCCGGCCGCCGTAGAACCACTCGTCGAAGCTCTGGGCAAGAAGGTGCGTGCGCGTGCGCGGCCCGATCATGCGCCAGGCGTTCCGGACGAGCTTCCAGATCAGCGAATGGCCGGAGATGCGCTCGATGAAGGGCTCGATCACGATTCGGTCGAGCGCCTCCGCGCTGAATTGCTCCTGCTCGAGCTCGAGGTAGTGGCGGGCAAAGAGCCCATGGGCAACCGAGCCGCCGGAGACCGAGGAGACGTAGCGGACGCGCTCGAGGAGTCCGGCGTCGGCGACGAAGCGCAGGACGCCGAGCGCGGCGAGGCTGGCGCGGAAGCCGCCGCCCGAGAAGGCGAGTGCAAGCCCGAGCTCGGCGCGGGGCGGAGGAACCGCCGGCTCCGGCTCGCGCACTGCGCAGGGCTCGATCAGATCCGAGGAGGCGGTGCCGAGGGCGGGGGAGGAGAGCGGATCGGAGCGGGCGCGCTCGAGCTTCTCGGCCAGGACCTGCGTCTCGCCCGCCGGCTCGCTCACTGCGGGAGCCCGAACTCGACGAAGAGTGGATAGTGGTCGGAGATGTGCCAGGAGAGCGTGTTCAGCGTCTGGCTGCCGCGAAGCGCGGGCACGAAGTTGAAGTTGTTCGCGCCTGTGCAGGCGAGCGTCAGTACGGGGACCTTCTTCGTCAGATTGTCGAACCAGGCGATCTGGTCGTAGTGGTGGTCTGCTCCCGGGTCGTCGAAGATCGTCCGTGGGACGTTGGCAAGGCCGGCCGGGGGCGAGAGGCCGGTCGAGGTGAAGGCCTTGAAGAGATCGTCGCCCTCGATGTTGAAGTCGCCGAGGGCGATCAGGTTGTGCTTCCACTCCTCCTCGTCCTCTGCCCACTCGGCCAGCCACTGTGCGATCGCCTTCAGCTCGGGGATGCGCTCGGCTGCCTTGTTTGCCCAGTCGACATGGAGGGTGACGAGGATGAAGGTCGTCGGCTTCGCGCCCAGGGTGGCGAAGCTGCAGGCATAGGGCGTGCGCGCGAACTGGCGATCCAGTGCCGCCTCGCTGATCTGGGGCGCCTCGGCGATCCAGACGACGAGCTCGCAGGCAAGCCCCGAGGGCTTGACCCGGCGCGTGTCGTAGAGGAAGGCGAGGCGCTCGTTGTTGCCGGCCGGCCCCTTGGTGACGTCGGTGAGCAGGAAGGCCCAGTCGCTGCCGAGTGCCCTCAGCAGGTTGCGCAGGGCGCGCAGATCGCCGCGCGTTTCCTGCAGCGCGACGACGTCGAAGCGGGAGACGACCTCGGCGATCAGAAGCACGTCGCGCAGGTTTCGCTTCGGCGAGTCCTCCGGCCGGGACTCCCAGCGCTTGGTCAGCCCGCCAAAGGCGCGCAGGTTCCAGGTTCCGATCAGGAGGTTGCGATCGGCCTTCTTGGGCGGCACGACCTTGTCGATTGCCTTGGCGAGCTTTGTCACCTCTGCGCGAACGGCGGCGGGCGGGTTCGTGATCTCCGGCTCGGGCGGCATGCCGGACTCCTTCCCTGAGGCTCTGTTGTCGACAGTAAGCATCCTCCTCTTCAACGGCGGAATCAAGGGCGGCTTCGTATGTCCCGCGAGTCGCGAGCTAGGCCTCGCGCGCTCCAGGCAGCGCTGCCCCCGGCGGGTCTTCGCCCGGTTTCGCCGCCGGGCGTACGACTCTGAGCGCGGCACCGTCAGGGTCGCCGACTGCGCGTCCGCCAGCGGTGTTTGCGTGAGCCGAGCCATCGAAAGCCGCCCGTGCTGACGCTTGTTGGCTTAGAGCCGTGAATTCCTGACATGAAGCCTCTTGACTCAAGGCACAAGTACGCGCTAGGGTCGATCTCACTTTCTTGTTAGCTGCCTGCGGCAGGAGGTCGAGATGGAAGCCGTACTGAGCAGAAACCAGTTAGCCTCGTCGGACTTTTTCCGAGCGAGCGAGCGACTCCGCCTGATCGCAACCGACGGCCATGGTGAGGGGCTGGCCTCGGTCGCAGGCGAGCTCATCCAGGCCATACACGCCTTCGGCCTCTCAGAGCTCGAAGCTCGTCGCGGCGAGCGTCTCCAGGCGCTGAAGCTCGGAGCCGGGACCGCCCGAGAGGCGACGCGCTTGCGCGACGCCTACAACGACAAGGGTCTCCGTACACTCAAGAGGGCCCGTGCGCACGTCAAGCTCTTCCGCGAAGAGCTCGCGTCGTATCCGGATGCCAAGCTCGGAGGGGAACTCAAGGAGTTCCAGCAGGAGCTCCGCGAGCAGCTAGCCGAGCTCGAGGTGAGCGCAAGCGACGTGGCGAAGATCGACTCGGCTCTCGCCGACGGCTTCGCGCTCGTCGCCAAGGACGCGACGGGGCTGCCCGATTACCTGGATCAGAACCTCCGCGAGCTCGAGAAGGTTCGTCGCAGCGCCAATCGCGGCGCCGTCGAGAACATTCCGATCTGGAAGATCATCGCGATCGTTGTCGCCTTCGGAATCTGGATCTGGGCGCTCTTCCGCTGTCACTGGTGGGGAAGCTGCGATCTTCGCGAGGGACTCGCCTACTTCATCGTCTTCTGGATCGCGGTCTTGATCGCGCGCTTTTGCTAGTTCGACCGGATTGGCGCTGGGCATTGGCAGGACCGAGGTGACGGTGTGAGCGAGTCTCGCGAGTCTCGAAGCGAATGAAGCGAAGGCTCTGGGCACGTGCGGGCATCGACGAGCGTGGTGGTGGCTCGTGGATCGCTCTGACAAGCAACGAGGCCGAATGATGGACGCTGCCGTCCAGAGCAAGTCGAGGGGCGCGGTCGAGCGGCCTAGGCGCTTCTGCAACGTCGAACGTCGAGCGCGTCCGAGCGGCTGTTGTCTGGAGCTCAGGAATCCGCCCGACCGCCCCGACCTCGCAACCTACAGCCAGCTGGAGCAGCTGGCCCTCGGACGAGAGCCGACCTGGAACAGCCCCGATATCACGACGAACAACACACTGCCGTGGGGGCCCTGGCCGCCAGGCGTCGAGGTCAGGGTTCGAAACCTCTCCGCCACGGCCTCGGCGGTGAACGCGCTCGTTCATTTGGCGCGTTCGCCATTTGGAATCGGTCTCGATCATGTTCCTCAGTCAAGCAAGGTACTGACGCTCGCCCCCTCCGAGGAGCGGTGGATTTCGTTCCCGCTTCCGGCGCCCGTGCCTGGAGCCGACCCAAACATGTCCGTGGTCGCAACGATTGAGCATCCGAGCGACGAAATCCGCGGCAACAACCGGGGAGAACAGGCGGTCGCCGGGGGCACGACGACTGACGTTGGCCGCACGCCGGTCATCCGATTTCCGCTGCGCAATCCCGATCCGGTCGCGCAAGAGATCACCCTGGCTGTCTTGACGAATGCCCTCGGCGCGACGGTTGCGCCGGCTGCGCATGCCTTCGCGGGCTACGAGCAGATCCAGGCGAGCCTGACTCTGCACGTGCCCCCCGGGCTGCATGGCGGCGGGGGTGGCGGGGCTCCTCTCCACGAGACGACGATCCTCGCCCGTGGCCCAGCCGGCGAGGTGATCGGCGGAGTCACCTACCTCCTTTGGGTCGACGACTGATGAACGCCCTGCTCTACCGACTGATCGCCTCGTTCGGGATCTGTGCGGCAGCAGGCGCGATCGACGGGATCCTGACGGGCTTTGTCTTTGGGCTCTTCCGGACCGCCATGGCCCATCACGCGCGTCCGGCGGACAAGTTGCTTCTCGCCGCTCTGATTCTCGGCGGCGCGGGCTGGCTTGTCGTGCTCTTCGTCGTCGGCGTTGCCCATCGCTACGGGATACGAGCGATCGCGCTCCCTGCGCTCTTCACATCGTTACTGACCTCGATCGCCACCGTCTTCATCGTCAACGCCCACCTGCAGGCGGTCGGAGCGCTTGTCGGCCTTGTGGTCGGTTTGCTCGTCGGCTCGCTCCTATGCGCGCTCTGCGAGCGACTCGCCTCACGCCCGTTGGTCAGCCGATGAAGCCGACCTGTGGATCGCAGGGAGCGCACGCATCGACGAGCATCGCCTTCTGGCTCGTTCTGATCGGAGCCGCCTCGACGGCCGCCAACGCCGGCATCGCGATCTTTACGCGCGCCGCCGCCGCCGTCGCCGAGCCGACGAAGTGGACCTTCATCGTCGCGGCTCCCGCGGCGGTCTGGATCGGCGCCGTGATCGGCGCCCTGGCGGCCTGGGCCTTCGTTTTCTCCTTCTGGTACGAGCGTTGCCTCTCGAGCCCGGACGCACTCGATGCGTGCTCTGCCGGAGTCGTCAACGCAACGGTTCCGAGCTTTGCTTCCACCTCCGAGCAGGTGCTCGCGTTCACCGGTCAGCACGCACGGATCGACGTCGTGGTGAAGTCGATCTACTGGCAGCTGCTGGGGACGAATTCGGCTTGGATCTTCTGCGCCGGCGATCCGGACATGTCCCCACTCATACGCTCGTACTACAAATCGCCAGAGGTGTGCGCCGCCGGCGCGGGCGCGACGATCGGCGCCGGCGTCGGAGTCGTCGGCGGGATCCTCCTCGGCTGTATCGCCGGCGCTGCGATCGGCTGCGCGACGATCATCCTCTGCATTCTGGCGATCCTCGTCGCCTTGCTCGTCGCCGCGGTCGTCGTGATCGTGGCAGCCATCATCGGCGGGCAAATCGGGAAGGCTGCCGCGGGAAGCTCGACGCCGACTGCGTCAAGCGGGCAGTCCATCGCAGTTGCGGACTACGTGACGACGAAGGGCTCGATCGTCAACCTCGACGACGACGCCGGGGCACGGGTGTACTGGTTCGTCACCGACACGACCCTGCACGGACGCTCAACCGCCGCGCCCCAGTTCAGCTTCAGAGATCCGGATGCAAACCTCAATCCGGATGCGTGCCCTGTGGTGATTCTGTGATCACTGGCGAGCGTCTTCGTCGTCCTGCCTGCGGGTAGTAAAAGCACCGCATTGGCGATCCTCCGTCTGTAGCGGCCACCCTCTGCCAGGCGTGGGCGGGCCCAAGCACCGGCAGATCGGGAAGGCGGCGCGCTAGGCTCGGAAGGTTGCCCCGGCGGAATCTCCGCCCAGGAATCTCCGCCGGGGCACCCCTACATTCGGAGGGCCGCGGCTTCCGAAGCTGGTTCGCCGTCGCCTGGGGCGATATCCGCTGGACTATTGGAGAAGAAAGGGTGAATAAGCACCTGCTTTCAGGCGACAAATCTCATCTTGACAAAGGAGCACCCGAGTCATAGCGTCGCCCGGCGTTTTCACATAGCCCAGTGGGGCACCGGCGGCTGGCGCCCTGAGAGGAGGAGCGTCATGCTCGGTTTCCCTCGTCCGAATGCCCGGCCGTCCGCTGCCCGCACGCGCTTCGAGGTCGCTGTCGGACAGTTTTTCGCGTTGCTCCTCGCAGGCGTTGTCGCCGCTCTACTCCAGGTACCGCTCGCGGCCGACTCGGTCGCCGAGGCGACGCCGCCGCCGCCGCCGAGCGAGCTCATCCAAAAGCGGACCGCGAGCTCGCGCACCCTCGACAATCACGACGGCACCTTTACGACCTCGCTCTATTCGGGACCGGTGCACTTTCGCGACGGGCAGGGAAGCTGGCAGCCGATCTCGTCTGCGCTCGTTCCCTCTCTCGAGAGCGGCTATGCATACCAGAACGAAGCGAACCGCTTCCGCGCGGCCTTCAAGTCCCAACTCGGTGCGAACTTCCTTTCGCTCACGACCGGCGGCGACAGCTACCGCCTCGGCCTCGACCAGGCCGTGAGCACGGGCGCACAGACCAGAGTTCGCGGGCTTACCTACCCGCAGGTCTTTCCGGGCGTCGACCTTCGCTACGACTTGCAGCCTGACGGAGTCAAGGAGACCCTCGTCCTCGCCAGCGCGCAGGTACCGCTCTCCTATCGCTTCCGGCTGACGCCACCCGCCGGCTCGCACGTGCATGCGGCTCGCAACCCGGACGGCTCCTGGTCCTTCTTCGCCGCCCCGCACGCGCGCCCGGTCTTTGTGCTCGAAGCGCCTTGGGCGGCGGAAGACGGCGAACTCCGGGCAGCTGCAGGGCACGCAACGCTCGCGGTCACACGCAGTGGCGCGGACTTCCTGCTCGACCTGAGCCTCGACAGCGCCTGGCTGCAAAACCCGTTGCGACGCTTCCCGGTCCGCGTCGATCCGACGATCACCGTCCAGCCGGCCTTCCAGGACGCGAGCTTCAACAACAATTGCCCGCAGTGCACCGGCCTGACCGGCGAGCGACTCTCGATCGGGACCGAGGGCATAGCCGGCACCTGGCGTTCAGGGCTTCAGTTCAGCCTCGCCGATATCCCGGCCGGCGCGAGCATCTCGGATGCGAAGCTCAAGCTCTACTTCGACGGGACCTGTCTTACGGGAACAGGGAACTGCGGCGGAACGGCTCACCAGATCGATGCCATGCGGATGACGAGCTCGTGGTCGTCGAAGTCGGCGAGCTCGGAGCTCACCTTTGCAACACCAGCGCTTGCGAGCTACACGCTGGCGCAGAACCCGTCCGCTCGGTGGATGGAGTGGAGCCTGACGAGCACGGTGCAAAGCTGGGTCTCGGGGACACAGTCGAACTTCGGCCTTCTGCTCAAACGCGCGACCGAGCCACCGTCGGTAAGTGGCCCGAAGCCGCCGAGTCGGAACTACGCCGCCGAGCCGACGCTCGGCCCCAAGCTCGAGGTCACCTACAACGGAAACGGAGGCGAGCTGCTCGAGCCCGAGACTGTGCATGCGAATGGGGCCGAACTGCAGTGGATCCCCTATGGGGGGCCGGGCGCGCCACCATTTGACAGCTACGAGGTGCATCGCTCGGCGAGCGTGAGCTTCACGCCCTCGGCGGCGACGATGCTGACCAAGATCATCGGCGATCCCAGTGCGACGACATACCGCGATACCACCGCCAAGCCCGGCGCGACCTTCACCTACAAGATCGTCTTCAACGGAGCGGAGACGAATGCGAGAACGGTCACGATGCCCGCGGACGGACAGGCGCGGAAACTGCTACGACCGGACGCGCTGGCGGGACTGGAGACCTATGTCGCCCAGCGTTCGGACTCGCTTGAGTGCATCAACCGCGGCGCAAGCGAGCGCCTACGGGTCGGAACGGACGCGATCTCCATCTGGCGCTCGCTCCTGCGCTTCAAGCTCGCCGACATTCCTCCCGACGCGACCATCAGCGACGCGACCCTCTCGCTCTGGCATCCCGAGACGACGAGCACCGCGCTGACGCTCCGCGCACACCGCCTGACCGGCAACTGGCAGGAGGGAACCGGCATCGACACCTGCAGCGCCGACGGAGCGACCTGGTACGAGACCGACGGAGGCGTCCGCTGGGTCCAGGATGGAGGCGATTTCAACGCGACGGTGGCCGCATCGCTTGCGATCCCGGCGGGGGCACAGCCGGCCTGGAGTCAGTGGTCGTTGACCTCACTCGTCCAGCAATGGGTCGCGGGCACCTACCCGAACCACGGCCTCATGTTGAAGCTCGACGACGAGACGCGGGTTGCCGGGAAGTCGGTCGACTTCTACGCCGGTGACTTCGCAGTCGCGCCGACTCTGCGACCGAAGCTCGCAATCACCTACATGGACGGAAGCCACGCAACCTCGCCAACCGTTGCGATTGCGAAGCCGACCGCAGGCTCCTTCGTCAACGGCACTGCCACGATCGAGGCCGCTGCTTGGGATGATCGACGCGTCGAGAGCGTGCAGTTCTTCGTCGACGGAAACTCGATCGGCACGGACACGAGCGAGCCGTTTTCGAGCTCGTGGAACTCGACGAACGGCTCCCACAGCCTGACCGCGCGCGCGACCGACGACGCCGGGAACCAGACGACCTCGACCGCCGTCCCCGTGACCGCCGACAACTCGCCTCCGCCGACCACCTCGATCACCTCGCCGACCGGAGGCCAAGTCGTGGGCACGGTCACGGTCAAAGCGAACGCGAGCCTGAGTGCGACGAAAGTCGAGTTCTACGCCGACAACCTGCGCGTCGCGACCGACACGACGGCTCCCTACGAGGCTTCCTGGAACACGCTCGATCCGGCGCTTCCCGCCTACGACGGCTCGCACACGCTGAAGACGAAGGCCTACGACGGGATCGGCCAGGTCACAACCTCGGCTTCCGTCTCGGTCACCGCCGCCAACGCGACGCAAACGAAGTACCTGGCCACTTTCAGCTCGAGTCCCTATCCAGTGAGCGTGATCGACCTTCCGACGCAGGTGTACCCGATCAACGTGACGATCACCAACAGCAGCGGGGTCACCTGGAGCGGAACAGACATCGTGCTTCGCTTTCGCTGGTATGCGACCGGGGATTTCACGGCGCCCGTCGACAGCGCCAACATCTCCCTGCCCGGTCCCGTCCTGCCGGGCGGCCAGGTCACGGTCAGCGCCCCCGTCACGCCCCCGGGCATGGCTACAGGGATCGCGCGAGGGACCTATCGCCTTCGTTTTGACCTCTTCGAGGTGACGACCGGCTCGTGGTTTGCAAGCAAGGGAAACAAGCCGCTCGAAGGCTCGGTCCAGGTCGAGCCCAATCCTCCAGGCACCGGCTTGAGCGTGCCGGAGAAGCTCGGCCTCGAGCCCTACTTCCGGTACCAGAGGGAGGACCTGGGTGGCGGCATGAGCAACTTCGTCAACGTCGCCACGGGCAACTCGGTGATCCGCTGGACGCCGTTTCAGGCGCCGGGGATCGGTCTGCCGAGCGTCGTCCAGCTGACGTTCAACAGCACGGAGGGCCACTGCCCGGCCGAGGAGTGCCCGGCCGGAGCGGGTTGGTCGCTTGCGATCTCGAGCCTGATCCGATTCGGCCATAACCAGCTGTATGAGAACGGGAGCAAGCTCAAGTTCAACGACGCCGACGGCACTCTGCACATCTTCGACTGCGACCAGTCCTGGCACTGCACGCCGCCCGACGGGACGCATCTGTATGCCCGTAAGGACCTGCAGTCGACCGATCGGCGCTGGCTGATCACGAGCCCCGACCGCGTCACCCACTATTTCGACGACCACGGCTACCCGACCTTCGTCAGTGACAAGAACGGCAACGAGCTCCAGTTCGACCTCGAGGACGATCCGCCCGGCAACAAGCGTGTCCACCGGGTAATTGATGAAGGCGGCCGCGCCTTCACCCTCAGCTACTACCTAGCGGACGAGGGAAACAACAAACGACTGAAGCAGATCGTCGATCACTCCGGTCATGCCCTCACCTTCTTCTACGACCAAGACGACCTGACCCGGGTCGAGGAGCAAGGCGGCCTAAACGCAGACGGTACGACCCTGCCGCCGCGCTCGATCGAGTTCGAGTATGGGCACGGGAAAGAGCACGACCGCTTGCTCACGGTTCGAGATCCACGCGGGGCCGCAGACCACGGCCTGACGCCAACGACTTTCAGCTACTACACAAACCATCCGGATGACGAGAAACTCTGGACGCGGATAAATCGCGCCGGCAAGCCGACGACCTTCGCCTATCCGACGGCCTCGACGACGACCGTCGCAGCTCCGCTCAATCGAAACTGGACATACACCCACAACGACGGCCTCGTCAGCCAATTCGTCGACCCGCTCAATCGGACGACCCTCCTCGGCTGGACGGCACGCCAGCTCCACACGATCACCGATCAGCCGACAGGGCGCTTCGTGGAGTTTCTCTACAACGGGAACGGGCGGCTCACGGATGCCTACGACCAGCTGCGAAACCGCACGCAGCTGACCTACTTCAACGAGCCGGCCGATGGAGGCGACACGGCGCTCTCGATCAGCCTGCTGAAGACCTACGCCGACCCCGAGGGGCACATCTGGTCGTTCTTCTACGACGCGGGCAAGATCAACCTTCTCAGCGTCTTCGATCCGATCTACAGCGATCGCCCCTATCGCAGCTTCGACTACTACAAGGGCCCTCCGACCGACACCGAACCCAAAGGCGCGCTCAAGGAAGTCAAAGACGGAAATCTGAATGCGACGGCCTTCTCCCCTCTCCCAACGGGTCACAGACGCCAAGGGCCAGGTCGCCCAGTACTTCTACGACGAGAGCGGCCTGCTGCGCGCGACCCAGGATCCACTCCACTACGGCGACCCGGGAATCATCCCGCGCCACTACCAGACCGTCCTCGACTACGACAGCTTCCATCGGCTCGGCCGCGTCAGCGCACCGAAGTCGACCCGCATCAACCGCGGCACGCTCATCTGGCGGAGGGTCGGCTACGACGTAAACGACAACGTCCTCACCTCCCGCCAGCCGGTCTACGACGACCCCGCGGGCGGTGCTACGACAACGACGGACTACAACCGGATGGACCAGCCGCTCACGGTCACAAATCCCGAGGGGCACAAGACGGCCTTCACCTACGACGACGCGAGCCGTCTTGCGACGACGCGGCTGCCGAGGGGATTCACCACCCCGCCGCCGCCGGCGCTCGCCTACGTGACCGCCTATGTCTACGACGGCCTCGACCGCGTCGTCAGCGAGATCAAGTACGCCGAGGATGGCGTAGCCTCCCGCCGCACGCATTACTGCTACGACGGCGTCGGCGATCTCCGCTGGGTGACCGCGCCAAGCGCCGGCTTGCCGACGGCCCGCACGGATTGCCCAGCGGGAACGTGGCCCAACTGCCCGGCCGGCTCTCCGCCCGCCTATACGAAGCGCTCCTGCTACGACGAGGCACATCGGCTGAGGGCAACTACAGAGGCTCTCGGCGCAAGCTACGGCGTTGAGCGGACCACTTCGTATGCCTACGACATGAGCGGCAATCTGAAGACAGCGACGAACGAGATGGGAACCGACACGAGCTTCAACTACACGGCCCGCAACGAGCTCGAAAAAAAGACGGAGACGTTCATCGCCAGTCCCCTGCGGCAGGTCACGACCGCATCCGCCTACGACCGCGTCGGGAACATGATTCGACAGGTCTCGCCGCGTGCCTGGGACAATGCGGGCGGGCAGGACCCAGGTCCAGGCGGCGAGTACGTCACGGAGTTCCGCTACGACGCGGTGAACCAAGTGGATCGCATCGCGCTGCCTGACGATCTCGACCCACTCACGCCGCGGACCTACCTCCACCGCCAGTACGACGCGAACGGAAACCTGACGCTGACGACGATGCCCGTTCGCAACGCCGAGTTGAATGACCCGCCGCCGATCCCAGCCGACCGAAAGACGGAGCTGACCTACTGGGACCCGGGCTGGATCCGCACGAGCGACGATCATGTAAACGCACTCCGCACCTTCGGCTACCGCCCGGAGGGATGGCAGGCGAGCCGGAGTATCTGCGCGTCAAGGGGTTGCGACGAGCGAACGTGGACCTATACGCCAGACGGGCTGGTCAGCAAGCTTGCGATCGAGAGCTGGCGAGGCGCGGGCAACGCAACCTACCTCTACGACGAAAACAACAACTTGAAGGAAGCCCATGAAAAGCGTGGCCAGATGTCCCCGACCTCATCCGCCTACTCGATCTACGCAGATCACAACGGCTTCGATGAGACGACCGAGACGCGGCAAGGGCCCGACAACGCACCCGCCGACCTCCGCTACACGGACTACCGCTACGACTTGAACGGCAACGCCGATCGCCGCTGGGACGACGGCACGGGCTATCGCAACGGACGCGAGCACGACTTCAGCTATGACGAAGCCGACCAGCTCAGGCAGGACTTCGACGTTGGGCCGAACCCGTCCGTCAATACCGACGATCAGGTCACCGACTACGACTACTTCCTCACCGGCTGGGACAAGCAGAAGAAGGTTTCGACCGGCGCTCCGCCCAACCGCCCGATTCAGCTGCAGACGGACTACGAGTACTACCTGAACGGCAACCTGAAGAAGCTCTCGACGAAAAACAAGCTGGCTGTGACCGTCGAGAGCCATGAGCTCGACTACCGCGCCACTGTCGGCGGACGCTCCGTATACATGAATGGACACCGCGTGACCGACCTCTTCCGCCTGACGACACCGACAGATATTGGGCAGCTGCCGACGCCGTGCACGAGCGATCCGCCCAACTGTACGACGACCTACACGTACGGACCGCGCGACAACCTCCTCAAGAGCGTCGAGGACCGGCCGGGGGCAAACGACCCCACGAGCACGTGGGAGTACGACGACGCTTTGAACGTGAAGAGGGAGTCGATCCGAGGAGGGGCGGCCCGTCGCTTCGTCTACGCCGGCGATCGCCTCAGCGAAGAACAGAACGACTCCCAGGTGACCCAGGCGCGCTACTTCTACGACCCGGTGGGCAACCTCGAGTGCGTAACCAACGGGCCTGGTTCCTCGACGGCTTGTCCGAACGCCTTCGGCGGCTCGATCTCATCGAACCTGATAGCGAAGTACAAGTGGGACTACCTCGACCGCCTGGAGAGCTTCCACGGCTACAGCGGGGGAGGGGAGACCGACTCCGCCACATACGAAAACGATCCCCTCAATCGCGTCGTGAAGCAGACGGAAACCCATTCCGGCCCGGCGCGAACGACCTGTTTCTCCTATGTCGGCATCACAAGTGCAATCAGCCAAGAGCGACGGCTAGGCACCGGATCGAACCCATGCACGTCTGCGCCCACCTCGACGAAGAGCTTCAGCTTCGACGCCGACCTCGAGCGAATCTCGATGACCGTCACCGGTACCGGACCCACCAATGACGGCGACTACTTCTTCGGCCGCAATGTTCACGGCGATCCCTCCCTCCTTCTACGCGCAACGAACGGGAGCGTGAAGAGCTCCTACGGCTACCTGCCGTACGGACAGGCCGACAACGATTTCACGCGCGAGCCACTCAGTCAGCCCGCCAACGATCCGTTCAACTCTTACCGCTTCAACGACCGGCGGCTTGACTCGGGCTCAGGCTCGCAGGATATGGGCGCTCGTCGCTATTCGAGCGGACTCGGCGGCGGGCGTTTCCTCGAGCAGGACGGCTACGCGGGCGCCGAGGACGATCTCGGGCTCGCGCTCGACCCGTTGAGCATGGGCCGCTACGCATTTGCAGGGGGCAATCCGCTGAGCTTCGTCGAGACCGACGGTCACGCATTTGCGGCAGGAGACTCTACGAGCGGAGCGTCGCGCCAGACCACGGTGTTGCACACGGATCCGCGGCGGCTCCCGGACTCGCGCGATCACAACAGCAGCGCGCGTCGCACGAGCGCACCGGCGCTTCGCCCACTTCCGCTGAGGTGTGCTCCCTATAAAGCCTCGGTATGTTCTGCAAGCGAAGGGAAGGTCACACGCTCCCAGGGCAATGCATATGGCGTCGCAGGAATCGCAGCATCCAGTGACTATTGGGCAAAGAAAGCAGCCGAGTCGGCACGATCTGACGAACAATGGTGGCGCTTCAAGGCAAAACTCAAGCCTCCGGAAGGGACGTCCTCTCGTGAAGCGATGCGTTACCCGCGCGGGCAGTTTCGCAATGCAGCACGGGGAGCTCGCAGCTTCGCCCGTGGCGCTTCCGCCGCAAAGTGGGCATCGCGTGGACTCGCGGGGGCGGGGGGAGTGATCACGGGAGGAGACGCCGGCCTCGATCAGTGGAGTGAGGATCAGGCCAACCCAGACCTGACTCGCAACCAACGCCGCGGCAGAGCTATTTACTCGGGCATCGTCACAGGAGGCTTTTCTGTTGCGGGCGGCGTTGCGGCTGGAGCTGGATGCGGAGCGGTTAGCGGTGGCTTGGCTGCCGCCCCTTGTGCGGTCGCAGGGGCGTGGGTTGGGGAAAAGGCAGGAGGATTTGTTGCCGAACAAACGGTGGATGTAGTCGACGACATCGATCTAACGCCATGGTCATAGCGTGAGCGGAGCTATCGCATTCGCGCTAATGCTCGCCGTCGCAGTCGGCGGTCTTCTCATTGTCGCCCTATTCCGAAAGGGCATCATCCAGAAGTGGCCGCGCCGCTACGCCGCAGCGGCTGAAGCGCCAGAGTATGTCCGCAACGGTATTTTCGGCCTTCTACCGATGTCGCTAGCCATTCTATGTATGTCCAGTGCTGTCGCAGCCGCACGGCTTCCCTCTGGAGCGGGCTACGTCGTCCTGCTGTTACTGATCTGTTTCATTGGATTGATTCTTCTTGGTTTCTGGTGGATGCATAAGCCGCCGCAATTCTTGAAACCAGAATGGATGCGCACACACGAGAAGGGCGAGGGCTTGGGCGAACGACGAAACACGTGGAGGAAAAAATCATTCGTGTCGGTCTCGCCGCTCTATTATGGAATCAGCTGGCTGCTGCTAATCATCGGATTTATTTTATGGCTCGTCTTTGACGGCCCGTGGAGTATCCTCATCGGCCTTGGAATTGGCCTTGGTTATCTCGGAGCAATGCGACCACGGAAGAACCTAGAGCGGGGTCGGTCTCTCGGAAGGAGCTGAGAAAAACCCGGAGGTCGACTCTTCGCCGGACGGGCGGCTCAGCGTTCTCTGTTCAGGCGAAAACTTTTGCCAGAACTTTTGCCCGTCTCACCTGATCGCAGGTGATCTTAGGTAACCTCACCTGACCGAACAGTGGGGTTCCAATGTTGCCTGACCTAGCAACAGACGTCTCATAACCCGGAGGTCGCAGGTTCAAATCCTGCCCCCGCTACTGGAAAGGCCCCGGAAACGGGGCTTTTCCGCTTTTCGGAGACCGCAGGCCTGCTCAAACTTTTGCCCAACTTTTGCCTTCGCAGCTCGGTTGGGGAGGACACCGGGTCGGTGGCCGACTATATGTGCATTGTCGTCGGCGCATGCGAAGGTGGATTCCGAGATGAACGCAAAGAGGGATCAGTGGGCGGAGTGGCTGCTAGAGAGGCGGCACGGCGGTGACGAGCGGCAGTTTGAGGAGCTCCTGCCGGTACTCGCAGAGTTCCAACGACGGGTCGTCTCAGGCGCCGAAATCCGTGATGGCGACGTCGTCCTCGATGTCGGGACCGGCGACGGCCTGATCGCCTTCGCGGCTCTCGGGAAAGTCGGCGCCGCAGGGCGAGTGGTCTTCAGCGACGTCTCTCAAGATCTCCTCGACGAGTGCGAAGCTTTGGCTCGGAGGCTCGACGTACTCGGTCGCTGCGACTTTGTTCGAGCCTCGGCGGACTCTCTGCCCCTTCCTGACCGGTCGGTCGACGTGGTCACGACGCGCTCCGTACTCATCTACCTGACCGACAAGGCGCCGGCGTTCTCGGAGTTCCATCGCGTCCTCAAAGCCGGAGGCCGACTCTCGATCTTCGAGCCGATCAACATCTTCGGCTACGAGCAGTGCCGCAAGCTCTACTACGGCCTCGATGTCAGGCCGGTGCAGCACCTCGCCGACAAGATCACGAGCTGGAAAGGACCCAAAGAGCATCCGCTGCTGAACTTCGATGAGCGCGACCTCTTTCGCTTTGCGGAGGAGGCGGGGTTCGAAGAGATCCAGATGGACTACCGCGCCGAGGTGAAGCAAGAGCCGTGGACAAGGAGCTGGGAGACGTTCTTGCGGTCATCAGGAAACCCGCTCGACCCGACTCCGGCCGAGGAAATCCATGCGAACCTAAATGCCCGCGAGAGAGCCGAGTTTCTGGCCTATCTGAAGGCGCAGATTCAAGAGAGACCCTTGGTGGTTGGCAGGTCGGCGGGTTGGCGGGTCCAGCCAACGAGAGCAGCGCCCGGTTCCAGGAAGGTGCTCCTTCCAACAAGCCCATGTCACGCAGTACCTCGGCGAGCCAGCTACGACGATCACGTTAGACGAACTTGCGTTGCTGCTCACGCCCAAAACGGCGCGACCGACTCAGCGGACTCATCCACGAATACGCCCGAGTCAGCACGACGGGCGGATTTGCGTACCCCACGGGGAACGGGCGGCCTTGCGAAGCTATTGACAATCGACACCGAGTATGCGACCTTCGTGACGATCTGCGGCGCGATCTCCAGCCAGAGAGGAGAGTGAGATGGCCAAGCAGCCGCCCCGCCAGCTAGAGGGCTTCTTCGCCCGGCTCGGCAAGCACGACGAGCATCCCTGGGAGCCGCTCCCGTGGGAAGGGGTCTCGAACAAGGTGCTCTTCTCGGACCCGGTGACCGGCTTCACCATCGAACTGGCCCGCGTCGAGCAGGGGGCCGCGTTCCCCGCGCACTACCACACGACCATGCAGACGCTCTTCCTCGTCTCCGGGCGCCTGCGCAGCCCCGACGACACGATCGAGCCGGGCACGTTCAACGTCATCCCGGCCGGCGAGCTCCACGGACCGTTCGAGGCCGAGGAGGAGTCGGTTCAGTTCAAGGTCTTCTCGTCGCTGCCCGTCTACATCCTCACTGACGGCGCGACGTACATCTATAAGCGTGACGGACGGACGATCGCCGCCGGCCGTCTCGACTTCGCGCGCGAGCTCGCCGGCGCCAACTTCGTCCACGACTAGTCATGGCCGTAGACGAGACTCGGCGGACGGTCGACGGGCTGACGTTGAAGGCCTACTGCGGCGACGTCGCGGCGATGCTCGCCTTGGGAGGGTGAGGAGAGATGCGCAAGAGCGATCTCAAGGACAAGCAAAAGCTGCAGGCCGCGGTACGGCAGGTCGCCGACGAGTACCTGGCCGACCCCAACATCACCTCGGTGGGCGTCGGCTACAAAGTCAAAGGCGGCAAGCGCACCAACCGCTTGTCGTTGCAGTTCACGGTGGGGACGAAGATCGGGCTTGAAGCGCTTAGCGCCGCCGCCACGCGCGCGATTCCCGAGCAAATCACCGTGAACGACATCACCTTCGACACCGATGTGGTCGAGCGCCAGTTTGAGAAACACCCGACCGCGCAGAAACCCGCTGAGAAGTCGATCCGCAAACGCCGTCTCGACCCGATCATGCCCGGGGTCAGCATCGGACACGTCGACTCCAGCGCAGGAACGCTCGGCTGTCTCGTCAAAGACACAGCTAGCGGCCAACCGCGGCTCCTTTCCAACTGGCATGTGCTGCACGGCGAGAGCGGCAACCTCGGCGACCAAATCGCGCAACCAGGGCCCTATGACGACAACCGCGTCAGCCAGGACGTCTGCGGCACCCTGATCCGAAGCTTCCTCGGGCTCGCCGGTGACTGCGCCATCGCCAGCCTCAAGAACCGGGAGGCCAAAGAGGACATCCTTGACCTCGACGTCTCCGTGCGTCAGATCGGCGATCCCGAACTCGACGACCGCGTGGTCAAGTCTGGGCGGACGACGGGGGTCACCTACGGGCGTATCACCCGCGTGCACACCGTCACCAAGCTCGCCTACGGCTCCAAGGGCGAGCAGCAGATCGGCGGCTTCGAAATCGGCCCCGACGACAAGCACCCGCCCGAAAACGGCGAGATCAGCATGGGCGGCGACTCAGGCTCAGCCTGGATGGCCACCAACACGCAAGGCAAAGCGACCGACATGATGGTTGGGCTGCACTTCGCCGGCGAGACCGTCGAACCGGCCGAATACGCGCTCGCCTGCTACGCCTCCTCCGTCTTCGAGAAGCTCGAGATCAGCCCCCTCGAGCCGGCGCCCGCCGGCATCGCCGTGCGAACGGTTGTCGCAGGCTTCAACCCCGCCTTCCTGCCCGGCCACAAACTCGACCTCCCCAAAGCGGCCACCAGCAAGGCCAAGAAGGACATCGCACCCACGAAAGTGGGGGAGCTCGTGCGTCACTACACGCATTTCTCGCTGCAGATGAGCGCCGAGCGGCGCTTCTGCCGCTGGGTCGCCTGGAACATCGACGGCAACGGCCTCCAACAACTCTCACGCAAAGACCAGCGCTTCGTACTCGACAAGCAGTACGCCAGCGAGTTCCAAGTCGACGACCGCCTCTACTCCAAGAACCATCTCGACCGCGGCCACATCGCCCGTCGCGCCGACCTCCTCTGGGGAAGCCGCGAGGAAGCCGAACAGGCCAACAGCGACTCCTTCTACTTCACCAACATCACGCCCCAGCTCGACGACTTCAACCAATCAAAAGAACACGGGCTCTGGGGAGAACTCGAGAACGCCATCTTCGAAGACGTCGACATCGACGACCTCAAAGTCAGCGTCATCGGCGGACCGATCTTCAAGGACACCGACTTCCCCTACCGCAACCTGCTCGTACCCCGCTCCTTCTGGAAGATCATCGCCTACGTTGAACAGGGCACCCTCAAAGCAAAAGCCTTCGTGCTCACCCAAGACGACCTCGAAGCCAAGGTCGAATCTCTCGGCCTAGAAGAGTTCAAGCTCTACCAAACCATCCTGCAAGACCTCACAACCCTTACGCACCTCGACTACGGCAACCTCACGGCCGCCGACACGATGAAGAGCGCACCCGAAGCCCTCGCCGCTCCCATAGCTCGGCGCATCGAAGCGCGCCGCGAGATCGCCACCACCTAGCCCGTGGCGCGTGCACCTCGCTATGCGAACTACGACGGAAAGTTCGATCCGGCCGAAGATCAGACGTGGGTCGCCGATGTCATGACCCTTCCGTCGACGAAGAACCCGGATCGCTGGCGCTTCCGAGGGAAATGCTCCCGATGCGATCACGACATCGACATCGTTCTCGAGATCCGATCCGGGCAGGCGCGACCGGCAGTCACGGCTCCGCCGGAAGCGCTCCGCAGCTATGTGCGTCGCCCAACTGAGCGAACGATTGAGGAGACGATCTACTGTAATTGCACGGAGGCACACGACAAGCGCGAGACGACCGACAAGGGCTGCGGCATTTACGGTGACGTTTCTCTGCGACTGCAAAGGGCTCCGTAACGAAACGAGATGCCCGGTTGGCTTGAGCGAACACTGCGGTTGATGCTCCGGGCGGGGCAGTGGATCGTCGCCGGCTTCGTCTGGTTGCTCGCCTGCTTCATCAGCCGGACGCTGATTCAACCCCTAGCGACAGCACTCCGCCGAACACATCTCCTGCCTCGACCCGCTCGGTGGGTCATCGTCGGCGCCGAACCGGCTACCGAACCGCCAACCCCCGAGGAGCTGGAGTGGGGGAAGCGAGCAGCTGCGCTCCACCTCGACGCGCTCAAAGAGATCCGAGGCGGAGCCGAGAAATGGGCCGCCAGCATCGCGGCTGTCACCGGCGCGATCGGCGTTGTCACTCTTATCAAGGGGCGGGAGAGCCTCGAGGAGTTAGACCGCGACTACGAGGTGGCCGTTGGCGTCCTTGTTGCCGTCGCCGTCCTGCTCGCGCTGCGCGGGATCGTGCTGGCGGCACTCGCCGCGCAAGGGACGCCGGGCCGGATCGAATACACCGGTTCCGCGCTGCGCGAGTTCACCGTGAACGAGGCCGAAGAGGCAGGCGACCTGTTGCGCTTTTCACGCGTGCTAGTCGTCGTCGCAACTCTGGTCGCCGGCGTTGCCGTTGCCCTCGTTTGGTTCGGGGCGGAGGCGACCAAGCCGCCCTCCCTTCGCCTCGTGATCACGGACACCGGCCCACCTGCGTGCGGTGAGCTCAAGACGGGCGCAGGCGACGCCGTCACAGTCGGGGGAACTGTGATCTCCGCGCGCGAGATTCGATCCATTACGACCGTGCCAAAGTGTCCCGAGCCATGACAGTTACTGGTGCCGACCACGTCGGGGCATGACGCGTCGAACTACTCGAAGCGAGCGACCAGCATGCTCCGGACCGGTCGACTGCGCGACCGCCACGCTTCCCGCTCACACTGGTAACCGAGTGAGAGGATCCTCGGACAGCCGTGCCAGCGTGAGCGCAATAGAAGGGCAAGAGGCCCTCCGATCGTGCCTCTTGACAATAGACTAGAGAGGACTAGGATCGCGAGATCCGGTTGGACGGGCGACCGGACCGCGATGAGGCCGCACCCCAGGCAGCCATATTGGCACGCCGGCGCAGATGTAAATCAGCGTCGTTCGATCGACTGCCGCAACTCCCGTCGCGAGAAAGGCGTGAGCTCCCGTTGCAGGGTTGGTCGGTCGGCACTCGCCCGACAAGGGGCCGAGCTCGAGTAGCTGATCGAAAGGAGGCACCAAATGACCACGTCGAATCAACCCACCTTCGGGCGCCCCGCTCACACCAAGACGAAGGGCGACCACATTCCAGGACAGATGATCGTCCGCGTTCACCGTGGCGCCCTCGAACCCGTGCTGGGCGCTGCTCGCCTACGCTTCGACCGCACTGAGGCAAACCTGCTGCCCGAGTCGGTCGCCGAGCCTCTGGACTACTTGCGAAGGTCAGCCGGGCTCAAGTCGATCGTCCCCGTCTTCTCTTCGCAGCATCAGCGGCTCGCCAGGTCCGACCTCAAGGGAGTTGCGCGACAGCGCGTCGCGGTCCTCTCGAGCGTGTCAGATTCGGAAAGCGAGGAGCTCGCAGGCATCACACTTGCGACCCTGCCGGCTAAGGAAGTAACGCCGGGCCTAATGAAGAAGGTCGAGGCTGCGCCTGCGATCGAGTACGTCGAGCTGGTACCGGCTCGTTGGCTGCTCGCGGCCGGGAGCGTTGATCCCTTATGCAACCTTCAGTGGGGCCTCCGCGCCATCCGCTGGTTCCAAGCGAAGCGGACGAATGCCGACGCAGTGCGCGTCGCGGTGCTCGACACGGGCATCGATGCCGCGCATCCGGACCTGAAGAAGATCGATATCGACTATGACCACACGGGGCTTTCCGCGCGCGATCTCATCGGCCACGGAACGCACGTATCGGGAATCATCGCCGCGCTCACGAACAACAGTGTCGGGATCAGCGGCGTCGCGAAGACGACGCTCGCAGTTTGGAAGATCTTCCCGGACGAGCCTGATGGCGGAGACTTCTTCGTCGATACGGTGCGCTACCTGCGCGCGCTCAATGCCGTGATTGGCGCGGGAGCCAAGGTCTTGAACTTGAGTATCGGCGGCACCGCATCCTCGCAGACTGAGGAGCTCCTTTTTCGCCGGCTCGAGCGGAACGGCGTCACCGTCGTCGCGGCGATGGGCAACGAGTACGAGGAAGGCGACCCGACCGAGTATCCGGGCGCTTACGACGGCGTTCTCGCGGTTGGCTCGGTCGCAGAGACCTTGGCGCGCTCGGCGTTCTCGAATACCGGCAATCACATCGGCCTAGTAGCTCCCGGCTCGAACATTCTCTCCACCTTGCCGACCCGAGGGTCGCCGTACCTCGACGAGACCGACTACGCGTCGTGGAGCGGCACCTCCATGGCAACGCCTCACGTAGCGGGAGCAGCCGCCTTGGTAGCCGCCCAGGAACCCACGTGGACTGCGGCCGATATCAAGAAGCATCTGCGCAAGACGGCCCGACGCCTGCCCAGGATGAGAGGAACGTCGTGGACGAAGACCTACGGAAGCGGCCTGTTGGATCTGGAGAAGGCGCTAAGCTGAGAGAACTGGAGGCTGCCTTTTTGAAGTACCAGATCAAGTTCCATGAAAATGCTCGCAACACAGACCGTCAAGCTGTCCTCGAAGAGGTCGCGCGCCGTCGCGGAAGGGTCGAGCCGCTGTTCCCGGACGAGAGCGACGTCGAGCTCGCCTCCCTGTTCGTAGCGAACGTGCCTGCCCAGTCCAACGACGCTGTGCTCGCCATTCTCGGCGATTCACCGGCGGTTGAGTTCGTCGAGCCCGAGGTGCGGCGGAAGCTCATTCAGCCCAACGGCCGGAAGACGCGCTCGAAGCGGTCGCCGCGGCGGGCCGCCTGACAGGCGCGGTTCTGCCCTCTCTTCCTCGTTAGTTGGCGGCATCTGACCCAGAGCTCCGACAACACGGGGGATGAGGAGCGTCGTGGCAGCCAGGGCGACCGGGGGGAACCAGCCCCCGTAAAGCGAGAAGTCGTTTGCGGGCGAGTCTGGAAGCGCAAGGGCGCAGTGGTGGAGGCTTTGGCCCTCTCCCGCTCGCTGCTCACGCGTGCCCGCCCGTCTACAAGTAGGCACGGTGGCACCTAGTCCGCATGACTAGCGCTCCTTCGTTTGGCTAGAACGCTCTGCGGATTGAAAAACCGAACCGCTAAACGCCCTGCAAACTGGGCGGGTTTGGTGTTTACCAACGGATGATCGGTCCGATGCGGCCGCCCTCGCCGCGCGCGCGCCGCTCCTTGTTTTTGCGTCGGGAACCGAGGGCTAGCCGACCTCTACCTTGACGCGGCGGCCTGTCCGGACACGAGCGCGCGGAGCAAACATCACGAAGATGCAGTATCGATTGAAGAAGGCTTCAGCGGTGAACGGGCGCATCTCCCCGCGCAGGTTGCGGACGCGCACGCCGCGCGAGGGCGGACTTGGCGGGTTCTTGCGCGCCTCGAGGACGAGCTCGGCCAGGGGAGACTCCTCGCCCAGCGGAAGCGCGGGGAGGAGATTGTCCAGCGGGCCAAACTCGCGCCGGAAACGGGCCGACTCGACCCCGTCCCAGATCGGAAGCGCCCCGTAGCTGGCGTAACGGCCGCAGATCGCTAGCGCCACGGCGTCGGGGTGGTATTCAACGTAGTGTCGGATCGCGGCGTGCCAGGAAGCGCCGAACTCGGGAGCGAGTCGGATCGGCGTGTTGATCGTCCGCTGGTAGTCGAGCGCCTGCTCGTGGAAACGCCCGTTCTGAAAGATGATTAACGCAGCTCCGAGGTTGGCCTCGGCCTCGAGCCGCTCCTTGGTCTCGCGGAAGAGGGTGCCCTTGTGGTCCAGGTGGTGCGTGTCCTCGTGCCAGGGAAGGAGCACATGCGTCGTCTCGTGAGCGTCCGTGAAAAGGACGCGTTCGGGGGTCTGGCTCAGGTCGACGAACGAAGTTTCGGCACGGTAGACGACGCCGCCCAGGATGCGCTTCCAGGCCGGCGGCTTCTTGGCCACGAACTCGGCCGGCAAGTCGCTCATATCGAGTCGCTCGCGGATACCTGCGTACCCGCGCAGAGGGTCGAGCGGCGTCGGGAAACGGCCCGCCACGTCTGTCTCGACGAGCGCCTGCT
Source organism: Actinomycetota bacterium (assembly GCA_038040395.1). Classification (GTDB taxonomy): domain Bacteria; phylum Actinomycetota; class Thermoleophilia; order Gaiellales; family Gaiellaceae; genus VAXT01. Next base: position 268,396 of record JBBPIJ010000002.1, on the reverse strand, counting down.
CGACCAGGGCTTGGATCTTGCGGCGCCCGAGCGGATCGACGTGCATCCTTGCTACTTCCTCCCTCGGCCTCGACTTTGCCGTGTGCGCGCTATCTCAGCCATGTAGTTGAGAGCTCGGTTTTGCTCGTCGGTGTCGAGCTCGTCCAGCGCCCGTAAGGCCGCGACGACGTTCTTTCTTTTCGCAGGACCGCGGCCAGGCTCCCAGTGGCCGGCGAGCCGCATCAGCTTCCCGTAATCGAGTCCGTAGATGCGCGCGTAGTCCCAGAGGATGTGGGGCGCCGGTTTCTCAATCGTCCCGCTCTCGATCTGGGACGTATGAGCGTTGGGGATGCCCGTCTGGTCTTCCACCTGTCGCAACGTCAACCCGAGCGCCTTCCTCGCCTCCGCCAGTAGATCTCCTAGTTCGGACATGTCGCTCCTCTCGTCGGTCGCCCACCGGCGGATCGTAGGCGCCGCTAAGGACATTAGCAAATTTCTGCTAACCGTCTTAGCGCTCTGCTAAGGTGATTAGCGAAGGCCGGCAAAGGGCCGGCCCAGTCCAAGGAGGTGCCGAAATGGCGCAGGTCGAGGCAAAGAAGAAGCAGGAGGTCAAGGTCAAGATCGACTATCTCCCGGCGACGGAGGACTTCAAGAAGAACTACGCACCGGAGGCGATCGTCGAGACGATCCGCACGGACGCGAAGAACTTCTTCGGCGTCCAGGACCGTCAGGAGCGCGACACGTACTTCTACTACCTCACCTTCCGTGGTGAGCGGATCGAGGACACGAACGTGACGCTCGAGAGCCTCGTCAAGAAGGCGAAGTCGGCACACTTCTCCCTGGTCGAGCAGATCACGGCCGGTCGTTTCTAGGAGATGACGCCGTATCCGCCAATCGAGCGGTGGCGCCTGCCGGAGGCGGCCTGCGAGCAGACCAGAGCAGCGGTCAAGCCCGCAGGCCGTCGCGGCGTCGAGTCGGGCGTCTTCTGGCTCGGACGCCGCGCCGGCGTGAGCGAGATCACGGCCGTCGTGCACCCGATCGGGGAGGGGGTCGAGGAGACCCCGTTCTACTGGAGCGTTTCGCCCGAGGTCTACGCGGCCGTCGCCGCCTGGGCGAACCTTCGCCGCCTCACGCTGCTCGCGGTCGCTCACATCCATTTGAGCGCTGCTCAGCCGCGAATGTCGCCCACCGATCGCACGCAGGGACTGAAGGTGCCTGACGCGCTCGCGATCATCCTGCCGCGAGGAGGGCGCGAGCCCGCCGTCGATGCCTGGGGGTGGTTCGTCTACGAGGACAGCGACTACCGGGAGCTTGAAAGCAGGGAACGGGCGGGACGCGTGGAGCTGTGCGCGGGCGAGGTTGAGTTCGCGAACGTCGAGGCGGACGGCAAGGGGGTCGCGTGAGCGAGGCGACCAGCCGCCCGCGCGCACTCGCCGCGGCTCTTCTGGGGGCGGACGCCCCCGCGCTCGAGAGCCTCTTTACGAACCGGCGCGTGCTGGTGCGGCTCGAACGCGAAAGGACCGAATCTCAGGTCGCCCAAGAAGCGCTGCTCCTGGCCGGCAACGAAATCTTGCGCTTCTGCCCGAACCTGACGGTCGCGCTTCCCGACAGCCGCGGCGATCTCGCGCGAGCGGCACGAACGCTCGCGACCGCGATCCATGGCTCTGGCGCGACGCTCGAGGTCGTCGCGCTCGACGCACCCGACCCGGAGTCCTTCGATGCGGTCGTGAACGTCGGTCATGAGATCCGCGCCCACCGCGCCTGGATCGCGGTCGACGCGAGCGGATGGTCCGCGCGCGTTGCGACCTCCGTCTCCGGAGCCGGGTGGCTGCCCGACCCGGCCGCACCGCCGACCGTCTTCTCGGCTCTGGCCGCCGCCTCCCTCGGCGCAGGACAGGTCTTCCTCTCCCTCGTCGACCGGCCTCTGCTGACCCGCCCGCTCGAACTCTCGCTCTGGAGCCTGGAGACGGGTGTGCCGGGCGAGCTCGACCCGGGCCCTCCTCTTCCTCTCGATGACCTCGAGCTTGATTCGCTGCTCGTCGGCTGTGGGGGCGTGACGAACGGGTTTGCCTATGCAGTCGCCCGTGCACCTCTCGGCGGGCGCCTGGAGGCCGTCGACAAGCAGTCGCTGCGACCGGGAAACCTGGGTGCGTACGTCTGCGCGACGCGTTCGCGTCTCGGGATGCCGAAGGCGGAAGTGATTCGTGACGTGCTTGCCCCCTCGGTCTCGGTGACGCCGCGAAATGAGCGCCTACACTTCTTCAAGGCCCGGATCGGTTATGGCCAGACAGCTGTGCCGGCGCTCGTGATCGCGGGCCTCGACGGAGAGCGTGCCCGGCATGACGTCCAGCGACTCTGGGCTCCGGTCACGGTCGACATGGCGGCTGAGGAGTTGACGGCGCAGCTGATCGTCAAGGACCTCGCCGACGACGGGATCTGTCTGATCGGCGCCAACGCGACCAACGAGTCGGCCCCGAGCGAGCTGGAGGAGCTCGCTGCTGAGCTTGGCCTTCCGCCCGAGCGCGTCGCCGACTTCGAGAGCGAGATCACGGCTGACGATGTGGCTGCGGCGCCGCCCGACAAGCGCGAGACGCTCGAGGCGGCGCGTCGGCGCGGCGAGCGGGTCTGCGGTCGCGCGACCGACCTCGACCTGCACGAGGAGGGATCATCGGGTGCTTTCACCCCGGCTGTGCCGTTCGTGACCGGGTTCGCGGGGATCGTCGGCGCAGCGCAGACGGCCCGGCAACTGATGGGCGCGGGAGAGGGCTCGATCCACTTCCAGTTCAGCTTTCTCTCGTATCGAGTGCGGAAGATGAGAATGCGCTGCAAGGACGGGTGCGAGTGCGTAGCGAGACGCTCAAAGCAACCTAGGCAGGCAACTCTGCTAATCTGATTAGCACGCGATGATTTCGACCTGTAACCGTCAGCTCGGAAGGAGGAGGAAGGTGGCTGAACAACGGCATGTAGTTCGCGACGGAGACGAGTGGGTGGTCCGCAAGCCTGCTGCAGATCGGGCCAGCTCGCGCCACGACACCCAACGCGAGGCTGACAGGCGCGCAGCCGAGATCCTGCAGAACCTCGGCGGCGGAGAGCGCGTTACGCACGGGCGTGACGGCAAAATCCGCAGTAAGGACACCATCCCGCCGGCGAAGGATCCGTTCCCGCCGCGGGACAAGGAGCATTAGGCAAACTTCGAGGGCGATTTGGGGGCGATGGTGCGGTCCTGTTGGGGGCATTCAGGTCCCCTCACCAGCCACCGTGGACGCCAGCTCCGAGCGCTCGGGGCGCGGCCGAGAGAGAACGCCGCTTCAAGGCTTTGTTGGACCCGCGCTCAGCTCGGCCGATATGGCGATGGCTCTCCGTTTGTCGCAGTTGAGCCGGAAGGCGACATCCGTCTCGAGACGAAACGTCCAAGTCCGTACCGACCAAGGTCTGGCAGGCTCAATCAGACACCCCGTGACCCCCCAATGAGCCGCCCCTATGAGCCCGTCGCGAACATCCAAGATCCCAGCAGCCATCAGACCTCCCGGCCGTCGGCGACGCCGGCCGGGCTCACGCATGGACCGTCCGGCTCAGGACGCCGTGCGTTCATGTCGGCCTACAAGAACATGGCCTTCGGGTTGAAGCTGAGGAAGGTGGAGCGAAAAGAGATCGACCGGCGCGTCCGCGACGCGGCGCGGACGCTCGGCCTCGAGGACGTCCTCAGCAAGCGTCCCCGGACTCTCTCCGGGGGACAGCGCCAGCGCGTCGCGATGGGCCGCGCGATCGTGCGGGAGCCGCAAGCGTTCCTCATGGACGAGCCGCTCTCGAACCTGGACGCGAAGCTGCGCGTCGAGATGCGGGCGGAGATCGCCCGCATCCAGCGCGATCTCGCCGTGACGACGATCTACGTCACGCACGACCAGGTCGAAGCGATGACCCTCGGCGACAAGGTCGCCGTCATGCGCGACGGCGTCCTGCAGCAGTTCGACGTGCCGCAAGCCCTCTACGACCGGCCGGTCAACCTCTTCGTCGCCGAGTCCATGGGCTCGCCGGCGATGAACCTCGTCGGCGCCGACCTCGAGCGCGACAACGGCAGCCTCTACGCGCGCTTCGGCGATCACCGTCTGCGCCTCGACGACGAGGTGCTGGCCCGGCGGCCCGCGCTGAAGGCCTTCGAGGGCAAGCCGCTCATCCTCGGCATCCGCCCGGAGGACCTCGAAGATGCGGCACTCACCGGCGAGGCGCCGCCCGATCGACGACTCGCCGCGACCGTCGACATCCGCGAGGACATGGGCTCGGAAGTCTTCGTCCACTTCGGCTCGGGCGGACGGCCGGTGCGCGGCGAGGACGTCGCCGCCGCAGTCGGTGCGGAGGCGATCGAGGCCACGCGGGAGCAGGCAAAGGAGAAAGGCAGCCTCTTCGTCGCGCGCGTTGGAAGGGACTCCCGGGCGCGGGAGGGCGAGCCCGTGGAGCTGCTCGTGACGACGAGCCGCCTCCACTTCTTCGACCCCGAGACGGGCAACGGGATCTACGGCGACGCTGCGGGCGCGTCGCCTAGCGAGTCTGCGGAAAGCCGAGGTCGACCTGGCTCGTCGCCGGGTCAGGCCAGCGCGAGGTGACGACCTTGCCGCGTGTAGAAGTTGATCCCTTCGGGTCCGTAGATGTGCGCGTCCCCGAAGAGGGACGACTTCCAGCCACCGAACGAGTAGTACGCGACCGGCACCGGGATCGGCACGTTGACCCCGACCATCCCGGCCTGGGCCTCGAACTGGAAACGCCGCCCTCCGGCTCGCATCAACAAGCGTGTCGCGGTTCCGCCAACGCGCGACATCGCGCGCGGATCGAAACCGGGGCCGGGTGTTTCTACAACCCGCGCTAGCGGCTTCACGTTGGCGCATCTATTGGCGCACGCTCGGGAGCCCTCAATCCCGCAACTGGTGCGGGCTGACGCTCTCGGGTTGGCAGGTTGGCAGGTTGGCAGGCACTGCCAAGATGAACGCAGCCACCTGGAACTGCGACAAGACCCGGCCCGGCGCGCCCTTGCCCTCGTCCCGCGTTGTGCGTTCCTCGAGCATCGTGAGGTTCATGCCGGAGCGCAGGCCTCCTCCGCCGCGGCACCCCAACGGCCACTAGGGCGACACGACGTCCTGTTCCGGTTGAAGGTCGCGCCGGATAAGTGTGAGCTGCTGAGGCGGAACCGGCCTGGCCACATAGACGTATCCTTCCGGCGACTCAACGAGCTCGGTCTCGTCAATCCCATCGACTGCCCAAACGTCGACGGGACCGCCCGTGTGGTTCATGCGGACGAACCACTCCACCTCCCAGTCGTCGCGGCACAGGAAGCTTCCCTGTTGCTCGGGCTCGAGGCTTCCTGCGATTCCTCGACCTTTCATACGTCCCCAGTCCAGACCGTGTGTCATTACAGACTCCCGGTTGGCTGACGACGTCACATGGTAAAGGCCTCTGCTGGTCAGCTCTTCCTCCGTCGTTTCACGGCTTGGAAGCGTCGGCTGTCAGGGCAACCTGCGGTTCCGGCCTACCAGGAACGCATGGTGTGCTCGCGTGACCTACTTGTTGAGCGCGGGCCGGTGGCTATCCGCGAAGCCTGACGAGACCAAGTGAATCTCATACGACGTCGTAACCCTCGTCTCAGGCTTTGAGGTCTCGTGAGAGCGCGGCAAGTTGAGACCTGCGATGAACAACGCGGCCAGTGCGGCGGCGACTAGGGCGGCTCGTTTCATTCCCTTCTCATGTTATGAGGGACCCCCGGTCCGTCAACCCTGCTCTGGAACTCTGGCGTGGCGACCCTCTTCAGTCTCGCCAGCGTCAAGCGAGGTCGACCAGTACGGAAGGTCCGTCACGCAGCCTCAGCCGCAGAGCATGAAGGTCGGATTGCTCAACATGCGTGGCTCGCTTCACGAGAACAAATGCGTTTTCGCCGACGATCGCCGACTCTTCGAAGTCGGCCGCAATGAGTGTGACTCCTTCTACCTCATCGGAGACCAGGCCATGAAGAACGAATGTTCCCTCGTGTGCGCCTCTTTGGATGAACTCAGCCGTCCAGAACACATGTTTGATAAGGCCGGTAACAAACGGCGCGCTAACTCCGTGAAGATCGCTAATGCACAGGATGGCGCCGTCTCTGGTCGGAACGGCAAATACCTCAACGTCTGGCTCGTTCGCTCGTAGAAGTAGGCGCGTTTCATCTAGGAGTAATTCACCCTCAGCGGCTTCGCTCAGCACACGTAGGCGCTTGGCCACCGGTGGGGATACCGTGTCCTTCTCGAGTCGAGGACGACGAAAGACGGAAAGCATCTGCACAAGGGGGATCGAGCTAGCGACAGTGTCGCTTAGTAGCAACTGCGATACGAACCAGCTACGCGTGGGTTCCATACGTCGATTCTCCTCGTTCGCGCACCTAGCCTTCGACTACGCGTCTGTCTTTATACGTACAGATCTCACCATCACTGAGACGAACGGTGATGTGTATGTCTACGACAGTTCCTCTTGCTATTGCCGGCAGGACGAACTGGGAGTTTAGGACCTTCGATTTCCTCTTGAATCTTCCCTTCGGTTGAGCATAGAACGGAACCTTCGGGGTTCGCGTCTTTGTCCAGATGGCACCAACGGAACCACTGACGGAGTCAATGTTTCTACCGAACACTCCCGTAATCGTGAGCACCAGCGATCCGGGACCGACTCCTCCACGGTAGACCACTGCAAATACCCGCACGCCGCCCGGGCAATTACTACCAGCCGTCGACTCGCCTGGATCGAGCCGAGTGCCTTCGAGGTCAAACTTATCGCAAGGATCTTGGCCCACATAGTCATAAGCGCCGAGTCCACCACTGTCGACGGGGTCGATCGCGAGAAATCGTCCGAGGGCGGGATCGTAGGGACGCGCGCCCATCTCCACGATCGATGCCGTCGTATCTAGCTTCTTGTTCCAACGGCCAGTGAACCCCTCGACGGTGGTGTCCGAAGGTTGGGACTGTTGCGGAACTCCGAACGGGTCGTATGTCGTCGCGCTCGTACGAGTCCCTGATTGATCAGCGGTAGCGGTGGCATCACCGTGGGCGTTGTAATAGAGGTAGGAGACCGTGGTTGAAGTAGTCGGCGCACCAAGATAGTGGGCCAGGTCTCCCTGCGACCCTTCAACGTCGGTGAGCTGGATAGCGCCTGACGAATTCGTCTGAAAAAGGCCGCCCAAACGGTAATGCGTGATAGTCCCGCTCGGCTGGGATTCACGCTTACGGCGAAATCCCGTCGGATCGAACTGATAGCTGAGCGTGGATCCACCGAAGGTCCCGCCGGTGTTCCGACCCCACCCGTCCCAGGTGAGTGTGTCCGACCCGCGTTGCGTCATTTCGCCGTCTTGTCGGTGAGAGAAGGTTCTCGTCTGCCCGCCTTCGACCACGGACGTCAGCTGGTCAACACCCGCGCTACCCGAGCTGTTGGGATCGTAGGTGTAGGCAGCAACGGTCTGGCCATTGTCAGTGATCTGGGTGCGGTTCGAGTCGAGGTCGAAGAAGTACCGACGCAGGGTGCCGTCGGGTTGCGTCAGCTCGCTCAAGCGCCCGAGGGTGTCGTATGCGTAGCCCGTCGTCGAGCTCAACAGGCCACCACCGCTTCGAACCTCTTGAGTCCTTCTGCCCTCTAGGTCGTACGAGTAGGCGAAGTCGACAATCGGGCTGCCCTGAGAGTCGGCGGGGACTGATCCGGGAAGTGGCGATGGGAGCGTGCCGTGGCGGTTGTAAACGCCGGTGAGCCTGCCGGCCGGGCCGTAGTCATTCCACGCGAACGTCCCATTCGGATACTGAACCGCCCGCAAGTTGCCTCGATTGTTGTAGGTCATGTTGTACGTACGGCTAGCAGGATCAGTCAGACTTATCAGCCTGTTGGCCTCGTCATAGGTGTAAGTCGTCACGTAGTTCGGGTTAGAGGACAACGCTCCGACGGCGGCGACCCGCCGAGTTAGATTTCCCTCACGGTCGTACTCAAAGGTTTCCTCGGCCCCAAAGGAGTCGACCGTCCGCTTGACGCGCCCAACCTCGTCGTACTCGTTAGTCACCGTACCGGCATCGTTTTGAGCAGTGCGCAAAGCACCAGCCGGGTCGTATGTATACGTCGTCGGTTGTGGGTCGCCGGGGGCGCTTTGGCTAGTCACGCCGCCTTCTGAATCGTACGTGCGGCAGGTCGTTCCAACGCCCTTGGTGATCGCTATCGGCTTTCCCGCAAGGTTGTAAACGTTCGTCGTGGTGGCCACGCCGCGGGGACTAATTTCCTTGAGTAGCTCGCCTTGACTGACCGCTGTACCGCCTCCGCACGCGGAGGGAGGAGCAGCAGTGTCGGTTGGTCCGTAGTAGATCCATGAAGTCGCATACGTCAGATCAGGAGTGCCCTGCAAGTTGCCTTGAGCGTCGAGCGTCCGACCGGCATTCCCCTTCGGCATCACCTTCTGGGTCACGCGGCCGTAGGCGTCATATGCGTAGCTCGTGATCACGTTCGTCCCGTCGGCGAGCCGAACGAGGATGTAATCGCCACGCTGCCCAGAGGGAACTGCGAAGTGATTGAACGCAACATTGCCAAGGGGTGAGACCGTCGAGGTCTGGTTGAGCCATCCCGGATGAAGAGCCGACGCCGGGATCGTCTGCAAAGGCACGCTAGGGCTGCACGCCGAGCACGACCAGCGCAGCTGGACTTGAGCAGGGCCAGTCGCGTCGAAGTACTCGAGAAGGATCTTGTGTGCCCCTGCCGAGAGGGTTACCGGGCGCGAATTCACCACCGCTACGGACTGTTCGACCCAGTTCTCGATCTCCTGAATGCCGTCGATCGTAAGACGAGTCCCGTCATCGGCGTTTGTTGAAAAGGTGTAGCTCCCCGCTGAAGTAACGATCAGATTGCCAACCCAGCGGACAGAGAAGTTGTCGCTGACGCCCGGAAGCACTGAGGGACCGCCCGTACCCCAGCTGAAGTCAACGGAGGCGTCGGTCTGGCGGACCTTGGGACGACCAGCAAGATTTGCATTTTCGTAGTACGACGCCTGCAGACCCTCGAGGGCAGCGCCCGGCGTCGAGCTCGTGCCGATTTGTTTCTCGTCGTAGCGGTTGGTTGTCACCGGCCGTCCCTGCGGCCCGGCACCGTCAGGATCGGGACCTGTCGTTGTCAGCAGAACGTCGTCTGCGGGGTCCCAGCTGTAGTCGGTTGGATTGCCGTCCTCGTCCTCACTCCACGTCTTGTGATTGCGAGCGTCGTACCCGGCCATTGTCACGTTCCCAAGAATGTCGACCTTCTCGATTTCGCGCCCTTGGTCGTCGTAGTAGCTCTTGATGAACTTCGGATTTGGTTCGGCGTGCTGTCGCGGGGGCTTCACGGTCGCGTAGCCGGCGGCAGTGCGGCTCGTTCCGGCCGGCAGTGATCCGTGCGCTGCTCGCGTTGGCGTCGTCGAGACACTCCCTGGGTAGTAGTCGAACCAGGTCGTCGAGCTCGTCCCGCCCTGGCTCGTGATCGGACCGTCACTGATCCACATCACGCGACGGTTGGTCCCGGTTCCGCAGCAGTGGGCGATCGTAATCTCGTGCAAGGGGTCGTAGCCGGGGCTGGCAGCGGTCGGGTCGAGATCGTTGGCATTTCGAAGCTTGTAGACCATCCCAACAGGGTCGTACTCGACGGCCGCGATGTCGCGCGTGCCGTTGTTGACGCGTATGAGCCGGCCGCTCGTCCCGCCCGCGCCGTCGCCGATGTAGCGCCAGCGCACATTGTCTGGACCAGTGATGCAGAGGATCGCGTCGTTGCACGCACTGGCGTTAAGGCTGTTCCAGGTAAAGGTGAGCGCGCGACCGGCGCCGTCGGTAACACTCGTGACCTTGCTCGGCTCCTGGGTCGAGAACGCGTAGGTGAGCTTTCCTTTTCCCGGACCCGCTTCGACGACCTCGATACCCGTCAGCGTCGCTAGCCCGCTTGTCGCGTTCGCGATGCCGAACGTGTAAAGAGAGCCGTCTGCATCGATGAGCGTCCAGCTACCGTCCGCGTTCTTGCTGAGTAGCGCCTCGTCGCCGGGCCCGGCGACGTAGCTGTTTGTCTGCCCCACGTGACTGAACAGGATCGAACCGCCGTCGCCGAAGAAGACGTCGGCGGCGTCCATCTTCTCCTCCCCCTGCAGGAGGTGGAGGTCAACGAGTCGCGTCGGACCCATTGCATCCTCATCTCCGCCGTTGACCATCCACCCCGCCCCGAGACCGCGATTGCGCGAATCGAGGGAGTTGTAGGTCACCGCGGCACCCATCGAGCTGACCGCGGTCGGATAATTTGGCCCGGGCAATGAGAGCACGAGGTTTCCAGTCACCTTGTTGACGGCAAGGGCGCCCTCGGACCACATTGACCATTCCTCTCTTACTCCGAACATCTCTCGGCTCGTTACGAATGTTCGGGCCGTGCTCCAACTGCCGCCGGTCGTCTTCCAGCGCCAGTAGTACGTCGTTGCGTCCTTGAGGGCGGCCGGAAGGACGCGGTAGCTATTGGTCGTTGGCAGCGCACCCGAGGCATTGACGACATTCGTGAACGCCGAATCGGTTGCTACTTCGAAGTAGTAGTCCGTGTTCGGGGTCGCGCCCGGATCCACGCGCAGGACAGGCGTTAGCGTCTTTACATGCCCACTATCAGCCGGTGAAACGCCCCCAATCGAGAGCGTCACCTTGACGTTCCCCGTATTCGCGTCGACCGGGTTGATGAACACCGAGTGCGAACCCGAGGCGGTGAGCGTGCGAGTGAAGGTGCTGCCGACGGTGCCGAAGAATTGGGCGACACCGAGTGTTGACCCGTCCGGATTCTCGATGGAGGCCCAAGCCGAGCAGCATGCCGACGTGCCAATCGTGACCTCGCTCGTCGTCAGGCGAACGATCTGCCCAGCGGCGCCCTCGAAGCTCAGACGAGCATTTCGGCCCGGCGTCGCGAGCGAGATCGGGACCTTCACGCCACCGATCGTGATCGCACCGCTGACGTCAGCGGGAACGTCGTAAACGGTGACTGTGACACTGCCGGTTGCCGACCCCTGGGGATCAATGAAGATCGTGTAAGTGCCCGAACTAGGCAGTGCGACGGTGTCGAGAAAGCCGCCGGCCGTTCCGAAGAACTTGGGGGCGACGAGGTTCGAGCCGTCGGGCTTACGAATTGAGGCGAAGGCCGAACAACAGGCCGAGGTACCGATCGTGACGTTGGTGAGGTTGACGGAGACACGCTGCCCCTGGGTGCCGCTGAAGGTCAGATACGCGTTATCACCTGCCGTACTGAGCGTGACGGTGACCGGCGGACCGTTGGGCGTGATCGTGCCGTTGTAGTCGGCGGCGGAGCCGGACGCGGGTAGCCCGACAAGCAGCAGGACAAGAAGACTCAGCGTGGCGACGGCGGCAAGTGCGCCGCTTCGAGTCTCGCGTATTGAAGCTATGGCCAGGCGCATTTCTTCCTCCCAGAAGCTCGATGCAATACTCGGTCTTCTGGGGCCGGCCGCCGACCCCGTCCACAAGGGCGTACTACAAATCGTTGACTCAGGTCAAGAGCGGCCCGATAACGCGCGTGCAAGCTGGGTGGAGTTTGCGAGAAGTTTCGCGCGCAACGCCGCGACGACCTGGCGCTCGTGCGGGCGGTCAGTCAAGCCGTTCCCCATTAACGTTGAAGGCAGCCTGAGCCGACCACTGCGACTGGCGGGATCCTTCGTCTATCGCAACAGGGTTACTCCCTACCGATGTCAACCGTCACGTCTGTGTGCACGCCCCGCCAGGCCTCGACATCGCGGCCCCTACGCCCTGCCTCCGCCAGGATGTGATCGAACTGCCCGCTGATACGGGCAGCGCGCTCCGCCTCCGTTTCCTTGGCCTCCTCTCCAGTGGCCAGTAGAGCAATGACGATTGTGATGAATGCAGCGCCGACCCCAATGGCGGCGATCAGATCACGATGCTTCGAGTAGAACGGTCGTCTTGAACGAGGGACCAGCGCGACGCGAACGAGCCATTCCGGAAGAGTACGGACGCCTGTCGACAGACCATTCGGCGAAATCGAACCTAGCGTCCCGCCGATGAACAAACTCGATTCCACTCTCCGGGTGGACGATTCCGAAGCGTCACTCTCCTTTTAACCCGGCGTCGTCGTCGCGGCTCGCGGTTGGCAATGTCCGGCAATTCGAAGCGCTGCCTCGACCACTCCTCGAGATCGATCTCAATTTGCCTAATTGGGATCGGTTTCGGCTCATCGCGCCCGGCTTGAAGCTCCTGCAGCCGAATGCGAAAAAGGGCGAGGTAGTCCTGATCCCCTGAACGTGACGCTGACTCGGCTTCGGCGAGCGCCCGTCGGAAGGAACCAACAAGGAGATCATCAGCGTCAAGAGCCTCGAAAAGTTGACGTACGGCCGCCGCATCGTCCTCGGTGCACCCGAAATTGCGCATACGCGTGTCCTAGCGGTTGTAGTCGGAATAGCGGCGATTCTTCTCGGCATCTGGGCTTTGGTCGTCGATGACTTCCGATGGCAAAACACTTAGAAGGAGAAGGGTGACGAGCACGGGGCGCGCTCCCTGACTGCCTCCCAAGGTGAGCCATGGCTCCTCGAGCGCGGCGATTGAATTGAGAAGGGCCAGGCGGCCTCAGTGTCCGGGTCCACGGCAGACATTCCATGAGCGGGCAGAAGCGGAAGCGCAAGACCGTGGCCGCTGAATCGCCTTGAGGAGTCAGTCGAAGCGATAGTGCGGGCGTTAGAGGCGCGCGAGCGCGCGCTCGACGCGGCTGATCCACCTGCTCGAAGCGCCACCGGCGGCCGCGCACGAGACGATCACGCGCACAGCCGGGCGGGCCGGGGGTCGGACGGAGCAGCAGGCCCCGGGCGAGCTTTCGGGCTAAGGCCGCCGGGGCCGCTGCGAGCGTAAGGCGCCCTCTCGCGAGAAGAGGAGCCCGGCCTCGATTACCTCGGGCTGAAGTCTACGGGGCGCCTGCGCGAGGGTAGCGTTGAGGCGCCTACCTGGCCAGCACTGCCACGATGTGCCAAGCGTAGTTTCCCCACCTGCGCGCCAGATGAGCCGCACGGCCCAACTTGCCGGTAGCGATCGACTCCTTCTAGGGTATCGGCTGGCCCAAGCCCGGCGGCACGCTGATCTGCTGCGGCAGGGGGATCCCGGCCGCGGGAGGGATCCTGGTAGGTGATCAGGCTCACGCTCTCGAACTGCAGAGGATCGTCAGCTGCCCTGTCGCGCGGTCCACCGTTTGAGACGACGGCGACGATCGTGATCGTGAAGTCCTTGCGGGCGCCTGTCTGCGCGACTCGCCTGAGCGCGTCTGTGACGATCACGGTCTTGAATTGCGGCGTCAGCTGATGGGGAGGCCGGCGGTCATAGAGCCCGCGCGGCGCATCCTTGACATCGCAATGGGCAAGCTTAAGTGGGCGACGTCCCATTTCGAGACCGTGAACAAGATGCTCGAAGAGGCAGCAGAAGAACGGCGTTACGCGTTCCACTTCCTCTCACCGCAGGACTACGACATCTTCTTCCAGCATCTCCACGCTGGGACCCTCGACCAGTTCACGTCGACACTGCAGGCCTCGCTCAAGGCGGCCTGACTCCGCCCTCGTCGCTGCAGTGCGGATACGGGCGAGAGGAGAGATCTGACGCGGTGAAGCAGCCGACCACAGGGACGCTCGCGACCGTCAGCTGTACAGAGTGCGGCCGCGAACCGCGGCTCGGCGAGCTCTGGCGCGTCGACTCTCGTTAGCAAGTCTTCTTGCCGAACTCCCGCTCCGCGCACTCCGGGCAATAGATCGCGACCTCGCCGACGTCGGCGAAGTACGACATGCTCCGACGTATGAGGCACAGGACTCCGAGCGCGAAGCAGACGCCTGTCGCTCAGCTCGCCTCCGCTCGGCTCGTGTTCGGACGGCAGCTTTCCGACTGGTTTCCGGTTCCATCTCGGCCCGCTCCGGCTTCGTCTACTACTACTCACAAGTGACGAGGTGCGCGGGGACCAGATGGCACGGCCTGCGGGTAGCCCCGGTGAGCTTGCGTGACGCAACCGAGATCAGTGCAGTCGCTGGTTACTTTAGTATGCTACGCTTGTGACTAACCGTAACAGGAGGAATAAGATTTTCGCCCGCTCTCGTGCAAGTTTCGTTGTGGGTCTTGGCTTTGGGCTGACACTCCTCTTTGCGTCGCCGGCTTCGGCCTCCACGACACCTTATTACGGATACAACTTCCTTGCCCCGCACACACCGGCGGCCGGTCGTTGCACAGCGGCGCCGTTCACAGACGGGCAGGCTTGCAGTGGCTTCAACTACTGGGACCGTACACAAGTGGCAAAGAACAGCGGTGGCTTTATAGGACTCGGCTTTATGGAGACGACTGGCTATGGCGATTACATAATCACCAGCGTAAATAGTGACGATAATCCGCCGGCTGTAGTCCGGCGCGTTGATTTGAGTCCGATCAATCCGTACAACGCCTCTTGGTGCCTTTACTATGTAGGCAACTCCTCCTACGTTCAGTGTCGTGCGATTGTTTTTTAAGAAAAAGTTAACTCGGCGCTGGATTCTGTCCGGACGCTTTCTCCTGGTTGTCGTCGGCCTTTTCGCAGCCGTCGTTGTATCCGCGACCGCTCTTGCCCTCAGTACTCAGAAGAAAAGTACTGGGCAGAATTCGTCGGATATCTCGCGCGGAGGGACACCGATTGACGCTGAACAGTTGCCGAAAAGTGAGTTGGCGTTTCTTTCTGATCTACGTGTTGATCCATCGAGCGTAAAGGAACTCACGAATCGCTCCGGAGTACGCTACTACGTTGGAACATCATCGAATGGGGCCCTCTGCTATATCACTGGCGTGGTGCTCGGACCTGGGCCTCACTTTGGAATCGGGTCGTGTGTGCGCACAGACAAGAACCGACCTGATCCAACGCAACCCAGGTTCCCTTCGGACGAAAGTCCGATCCTTGACCGCTCTGTATTTCACAAAGCCCCAGGGGCGAGAGCCGAGATTGTACGGTTTTCCGGCTTTGCCGCTGACAATGTGGCCGCAATAGGCGTAGTCGACACAGCCGGAACAACTCATTGGGCTGAGGCGATCGACAACGTTTACAGTGGAGGCGGCTGGGCGCCGATTGAGGCTGCGGCTATCGTCGCCCGCGACTCATCCGGCCGCGAGATTTATCGCTTTGAACTTCCTTAGCTAAGCGCCTACGCGGCGAGCGGCGGGCCCGTAGTCTTGCATTCTCCTCAACGAGTCGCCCGAGCACCGACAGCCCGGCAGTGGTTCGCGATGCGCGCTGAGCCCGGCCATGAAGAACCATCACGGGTTCGCGCAGGGATCGTTAGAAGCGATCCTGTGGCACGAGAGAGTGCTTCCTGAAGCCATGTTTCGACTCTGTCCGGACGACTAGAGGCCCGGATAAACCGGGCCTCTCTTGATTCGCTATGAAGGAAGGCGAGCTAGGCGATAAAACGCATGAACTCGTCTCGCACGGTCGCGTCTTCAAGCTGCGCGTAGGCGGCTTGGGTAGTGCTCACGTTGCTGTGACCGAGCAGCTTTGAGACCGTCTCCAGCCTCATGCCCTCGTTGAGCAGGTGGCTCCCGAACGTTCGACTAAGCGTGTGCGGGGAGGCTTCGACACCGGCCTGCTTTGCGACTCGTTTAACCACCTTCCAGATGTACTGCGGAACCATGGGCGTCCCGCCCTTGGTGGAGAGAACTGGAGACTCTGGTGAGTAGAGCCCACGCTCCCCTAGCCGATCGAACCAGCGCTCCAGTTCGACTCGGAGCTCTGACGCCATCGGTACGACCCGCAGGCCCGAGTCGGACTTTGCCATCGAGCGCGCGCGGGGCAGTTTCTGCGCGCGCTCGAACCGATCGTCTTGAAAGAAATCCGCATGGTTGAGCGGAATCTGCCCTGTCCGCCGGCACGGCCGAGCCGCCGGGAACTCCGCTTGGCGCGGGTGTGGGCGGAAAGTAGAATCTTTCCGGATGAACGCCTATGTCTACGTGCTCTCCTGCCCCTTGGGCCTGTGACGTGACCCCCTGAATTTGGTCCAGCCGTTGTGAGAGTCACGATCGCCTGAACAGGGTGAGGAGGTGACTTTCGATGAAGGTGAAGAGGCATTCGCCGGAGCAGATCGTCAGGAAGCTGCGAGAGGCCGACCGGCTGCTCGCTGAAGGAACCGACGTCGACGGGGTCTGCCGGCACCTGGAGGTATCGGTGCAGACCTATCAGCGGTGGCGAGCGCAGTTCAAGGCGATGCGGCCCGAGGACGTGGTCCGCTTGAAGGCTCTGGAGAAAGAGAACGCGCGCTTGAAGCGGATCGTCGGTGAGCAAGCGTTGGATATCGACATGCTCAGGGAGGTGGCTCGGGGAAACTTCTGAGCCCCGAGCGGCGGCGCAGAGCGGTGGTGTCTCTGCGCGATCGTTTCGGGGTTTCGGAGCGGAGGGCGTGCGGGCTGACGAGCCAGCATCGTTCCTCGCAGCGCTACCACCGGCGGCTCGCGCCTGAGGAGGCGCTGTTGCGGCAGCGGCTGCAGCTGCTCGCACGGCGCCATCCGCGCTATGGCTACCGGCGTATCCACGCGCTGCTGCGCCGTGAGGGCTGGGCCTGTAATCGCAAGCGGGTGCAGCGGCTCTGGCGCGACGAGGGGCTGCGGCTGCCAGCGAAGACACGCCGGCGGCGGCGTGGGCCACGGATGCCCGGCCATCTGACGGCGGCCTGTCCTGACCAGGTGTGGGCGATCGACTTCGTCTCAGATCAGACCGCTGACGGCCGGCCGCTCAAGATCCTGACCGTCACCGATGAGCACACCCGCGAAGCGCTTGCCACCCCGGCGGCGCGGAGGATGGGCGCTGACGACACCGTCAGCGTGCTCGAGCGGATCGTCGCGCGACGAGGCAAACCACCCGAGCTGATCCGCTGTGACAACGGCCCCGAGTTCATCAGCCAATCGCTCAGAGACTGGTGCCGCTTCAACAACGCCACAACCGGCTACATCGAACCCGGCGCTCCCTGGCAGAATCCGTTCGTCGAGTCCTTCAACGGCCACCTGAGACGAGAGCTGCTCGAGATGGAAAGCTTCAACAGCCTCTTCGAAGCGCAGCTGCTCCTGGAGGACTGGCGGCTCGAGTACAACCACTACCGACCACACCAATCCTTGAACTACCAAACCCCCGCCGAGTATGCCCACCGCTGGAGGACCGACAACCAACCAGAACTCTCATAACAGGTGGACCGAAAAACGGGGTCCGGTCACATCCTTAGCGTCGAGGCTTTTGGATCTCTTGTGCTGCCATGTCACGGTTCTCGCAGTAGTTGCTGATTCGCCACCTCAGCCTGCTCTGCCTTTCGCCTTCGCCGCCTCCTGGTCGTTAGGGCCAGCAGCAGAAAACCGGCGACCAGTATTCCTGCCGTGAACAAGCTCGGCCAAATGACCAAGAGAAGCACTGAGAAGACGACGTAAGCCGGCACGTCGATCGGGTCAGGCAGGAACGAGTAAAGCCAGCGCCGGGACCAGCGACGATGCCGCGCCTTCAGCTGACGCGCATGCGCGATTGCCGCCGGCGCGAGCGCGGGATCCTTGACCGCGGACCCGCCGTAGACCGCGCGCCGGACCTCAAACCTCCGTCGAGACGAGAGTCGCTTTAGGGGCCTGTTCTTGTCATGCTCGATATTCATCAATGGAGGTACTGAGAGGCGAGACAGGTCGCTGCGCCAGCGAATGCGATCGTTAGGGTGAATTGGGGACTACGTGGTATCCGAAATGCAGCGCGAGTCAGCCAATCTCCCATGATTCCTGATGCTGTAGCCTCGGCGATGAGCTGGCACCTGTGCAGGGAGTCGATGATCCGTATAGGTCCAGTAGAGAGACCCAACGGATCGCTGCACAGCATCGCGCACGCTTCACGGGGCGGCCACGAAGCAGGATCGCCCGGCTGCCTCGTGCCCACGGCTACCCTCCGTACGTGTCTGCAGATGTGGCCGAGACGTGGTCATCGCGGGAACTGCCGATTATCAGGATTGGTTCGACCGGCAGCCGATCACGTCACGTCAACTCTTCCTGCGCCAGACGGTTCGTTCCACTCTAGTCGCGGCTAAGCCCACGGTAGTCAAGTTCGGACTCACCAAAAGATGGTTGTCATGACTGATGTATGTAGCCAATACCTCAAGTGGTCTTTGGTGCTTCTCTCTCGACGCCGAACTTTCAAGCACACGGCCCATTCTGTCCCATCGCGCTTTAGTCTCAGGACACGAAAATTCGAGGCGCTTCCTGTTGACCGTCAGATGAACGCACGATCTGGGACGCTGGCCATACGCCGCAGAGAGAGCATAAAAGCCTTTATCTGCATGAACGAGATAAAACGGCACGCGGCGTAAGCGCCTGGATTCTGGCAACCCGTTAAGCGGGAAGTAGGTCGCCGACCTGTGCGGGAAAGACCTCGCCGGACCTAGAACATAAAAATTCTCGCCTGCGACTGTTCCCTCGCTAAGCGCTGGAAACCGCAGCGATCGTACGACCTCGTCAACCGCGTTCCTATCCTCAGCGGTCGCATCCGCTCCGATGAACGTAACGATTTCGAAAGGGAATCCATTTGCAAGAAATGCGAACCGGCGAGGATCACGGCCCGGACTTGCCTGAACTACATCCCTAGGCCGCAGCGGGAAGTGAGGTTCTCGCCCCGTTTGCTCGTAGCCGACGATGGGGTCATCACGATAGAGGAGTTCAAATGCCACTGCGGAAGCTGGGAGATCCCCAGCGGTCACACCGGCCATGTCGTCCAAGCTGTAGGTGGCAATGACTAAACCTTCCCGATGGCTACCTGGGGCAAAAGCCTCTATCTGTTTCGTCCGCATGCCCGCAGGGATCTTTAGAGTCCATCCAAAGGTTTGGTCTTCATAGGTTCTGGTGCCTCGCGAAGCTTTATCGCATGAAGCGACGGTAAAGATGAGAATGAAGCCCAGCATGACCCGACTGATGAGATGCATTACGAGAAATCGGAGTCGTCCCGTCAGTCTTGTGCAGCGCATGCGTTTGAAACTCTAGCGGCTAGGGTAAGGAACAGTCGCCCGCGCAAGAAGGAGAAAAGGATGGGGAATCACCTAATGCTCAGGCGCTGTCGGCTTGCTCGGCGGCGATTAGCGAGTGTCAGCGTCCCAATCGGATTTGTTCTGGTTGTGTTCGCAATCGCGTTACTCCAGCCGGGGAACGCACCCGGTGATCCCGCCTCAGGAGAGTACACGTGGGCCGAAGCGACCGCGCTCAATCTTCCGCATACCGATGACTTCGTGAAGGATCCGTCCCTCTCGATGCCAGATTGCCCTCCCATAGACACCGCTGACCCAGGATTGGGCCCTGACGAAGAGCCCCCGGCAGATGCGCCCGAGTGTTGGCAGCCACCCGAAGACCAGGATCTCGTGTTCATCGTGACTTCAACTCCGATGTTCGACTTCACAGGTGAGCAGGCTCCTCCGATTGATATTAATCGCCATATTGGCGCACGAGCCGAGGACCACGTCTATAAGGGAGCCCAGAACGTTGAGGAGGTTCAAGATCCCGAGGTCTGTCACACCAACGGGTGCCCTGACCAGCATTTCTACAGTCGGATTGCGCTGATCAGCTCCAATGACGCTCATTCGTTTGAAGTAGGCTGGATGGAAAGGAACTACGGGAAGACAGCGACCAATACACAGCACGCCGCTGTTGCGTTTGACCCTCTAAATGCTGTGATCGGCAGGAGGTTTCCCGTTAACCCAGGATCGGCACGAGGTTTTCGAGGGAAGCAATGTGGTAGTCCCGGGCAACGTCTTGTGTGTGGCCAGATCTACAATGGTTCCAAATGGCGGACAATCGTTCATCCTTGGAGAGGCACAATGGGCTGCCAAAACTCGGATGGATCCGGAAAATGCAAGCTCAATTTCGCCGAGGAAAGTGCTAGTACAGACGGCATGTCATGGTTCGCCTTGAATGGCGGCCCCGACGGGCTGCGCATGCGTAATATTCGCGTCTGGTTTGGCACTTCGAGTATATGGCCACTTTACGATGCCAATACCTTCTCAGACGGCGTGTTTGCTGATGATCCACCGTACTTCATTTGCCGTACGCACTCCTGGTACCATTATACTGGCGCTTTAGGAATGCCCCAGGTTTGCCAATAGTAAGCAGTGGAACACGGCGTTAGCACTGCATCGGCCAACATACGATCTACTCATGCGCATCGAAGGCCAGACCGTTGGAGAACTTCGCAAAGAAACAGAGCTTCCGAAATCAACCTTCTAGATCAAGACGCGCCAAGGTGAAGGTCGGAAACGGGAGCACTCGGCGTCGGGAACGCGCAAGGGTGACGAGCGAGTAGCCGTGAGCTCACTCGACTCGCACGCACCACCCTCGGAAGGCTCAGCCGAATTTGGCTCAACCATGGTGATTTCGCGGGCATCGACCCTGAGCGGCGCTTGCGATACTGCCCCGCCGGGCCTCGCCCAGCTTCGACTCGACGCCCCGAGCCGACCCCAGCCGCCTCCGGCCCCGCTCGCGACCGACCCTGGTGCGCTTCGTCAGAGCCAGAATGCCGCTCTCCGAGCGCGATTCCGCCCATTTCCCGGGCCGGTGCCTGCGGAAGGGCAGCTGCGCCACCGACGCGCGCGGTGACCGTCGGCCGCCCCGCCGGCGAGGTCGACGGCGGCCCGCCGCGTGAGGAGCGCCAAGCTCCTGGCCGGCCGTTCCGCTCGGGCGGCGTGCCCCAGTTCGCCAGCCCCGAAGAACGGTTGGCCTACTACGAGGCGCACCGGCTCGACGATCCGCCCTACAGCATTTGGGACTCGAACGCCGTCCGCCGCGGTGAGTTGCCGGTCGCCGAGCGCACGCAACAACGGCGCGGGCGTCCATAGCTGGCTCAAGAGTTCCCCACGCCCTGAGCCTCTGAGGCAGCGGCTCCTCGCCTGCGGACGAGCGCGACGATGCTGCCGCTGACCGCAGGACGGGCCGCCTCCGAACGAGGGGGAGCGAGTCCCGGCTCCCGAACTCCCCGTTCGACCGCTTCGGCTACGCAGCCGCGCCGTTGATGTAGGCCGGGGAGTCTCGCCCCGCGCGGAACCCGTTCCTCACCCGGTAAGAACGAGGCGGCCAACCGCCCAGCGACTGCTCACGAGGGCACCAGGCGCCTTCCGCTCGCCTGCCGCCTCGCTGCCGCTTCTGCCGGGTTCAGTCCGACACCGGACCGGGGTGCTCAGGCATCGAGCCCGAGCGGGCGGGCCCACCTGCGGGCCTCATCGCCAGGGCCAAGAGGGTGGGGTCATAGAGGATGGGGTTAACGAGCAGGGCCTTCGCTGCGGCCAGTCGCAGGGAGTAGGCCGGGCGGCCGTTTGAACGCTCGGCGCTGAGCAGGTCTGCCAGGGTCTCAACGGCCGCCGCGCGGGCCTGGAGGGAGGCCGTCTGGTCGAGGAGAACGCGGCGAGCAGCGCGGAGCTCGTCTCGTCGGCCGTGGGGGCGGGTGGGGCTCACTCGTGCGGCGTCCCGCCGTCCGCGAGCGCGGCGACAGCCTCGTCCGACTCGACCTTTCGCTTCTCGCCTGGGCGGGCGGGCATGGGGAAATGGTAGCCCGCGAAGCGGCACCGCAAACGCACCGGGAAGCGCACCAGCCGCGCGCGTCGGTGGCGCAGCTGCCCTTCCGCAGGCACCGGCGGCGGAATCGGGCGGAATCGCGCTCGGAGAGCGGCATTCTGGCTCTGACCAAGCGCACCGGAGTCGGGCAGCGGGGCGGAGGCGGCCGGGCCGTTGGGGGTCGGCTCGGGGCGTGGAGTCGAAGCTGGGCGAGGCCCGGCGAGCAGTAATCACAAACGCTGCTCAGGGGTCGATGCCTGCGAAACCACGATGGTTGAGCCAAATTCAGCTGAGCTTTGCGAGGCAAGTGCGCGCGAGTCGACTGAGCTCACGGCCACCCGCTCGTCACCCGTGCGTGCCGACGCCGAGTGCTCCCGTTTCGGACCTAGAGACTCCTGACATCAGCGCCGGGTCCGAGGACCTCGAGAAGCTCGGGACCGTGACGGCCACCGACCTGCTCCCCCTCCTCGGGCGGCAGGATGAGTACGAGGCCGCGCTCTGGGTCGACATCCTGCGAACGCGCGTTGAAGCGATCGGACAGTTCCGGAACCTGACCAAGACCAACGAGAAGGAGAAGGTCCTCCAAGAGCACCTCTTCAATCATCTGTGGCTTCTGGATCCCGCGTGGGAGCGCGCGACCCTCGGCGGCCGCATGGAGGAGGACCTCAGGGAGGTGGAACCGGGCCTGTTCGCAAGGGACGCCGCCGGAACGGAGATCAAAGGACGGCTCGACATCCGCTATGCGAAGGCCGCCGGCGTGCACGTCATCGTCGAACTGAAGCGTTACTCGGTAAACCAGGACGTCGACAAACTCGCCCGAGCAGGGCTTGAAGTACTACACCGCACTCAAATCGATTCTGGAGCAGCAAAACCGAGGTGACGATCCGATCGAGATCGTCTTCGTTCTCGGAAAGAAGCCCAAGGCGGCCCATGCCGGAGCACTGAGCGTTGACGACTACATCAGGAATCAGTTCGAGAACATCAACGGCCGCTACACGCTCTACGACGAACTGATCGAGAACGCCAACCGCCAGTACGAGGAGTACCTCGAGGCGAGCGACAAGGTGAGCGAACTTGACGGCTTGCTCGAGAACCTCAGCGCCGAGGAGGCGACCGAGGCGCCGGCAGAGGCTGCGTGAGCTCACCTCTACCGCCGGCCCCTGGGCCGAGTACACCCACGACACGGCGTTCAATCAAGGCAATCGCGCCTCCAGGCACTCCGTTTGCGATTACGTTTCCGGCTCTCTAGAAAATGACGAGAGGAGTTCTCAATGGCGCGCAAGACCATATTTGTCAGTGATTTGAGCGGGAAAGAGATCGATGAGGCCGATGCGGCCACGGTGACGATCCGGTATGCGGACGCAAGGCGAGGGCAGGTCGTGCTCGACGTCAACGCAGACGAGGTGGGCGACATTGCCTCGAAGGGAACCAAGCAGGCACGCAGAGGGCGACGACCGAAGGCCGACTAACTCGTCGAGTTCGCTATCGAGTCAATACGACGTTCGGCGGCGGGCTAGCTACGGAGCGAGCCTGGCGCAGTGCTCGCAGCGGGGACGGTTGTCCATGCCGGGTCGCCGATTCTCCGGCTCGATATTGTTGCCCTCGGTGCAATCGGTGTTGTCGTGGTAGACCTGACGGTCTGTCTCTTTCACGGAGTGCCAGGGGTCGACCTTCGCCACGTCTCCTCCTCGTTCTTCGATGACACCGGGGAAGCTACCGCACTGTTCGTCTGCTGGCAACACCCTCGTCGCCGTTTAGGACGTGTCCTGTCCTGCCACTTGACAGCGGTCCGGCCGAAGTTCTAGGGTGGGATTTCAACGGCTTCTTCCGCGGCGGGAGCTGACCACTCCAAGCCGAAGGAGGCAGAGTGCGGTGCCTAAGCGCACCATCGCGACCCCCGGGCCGCGCTGACGGGATGACGCGCTGAAGACCTCGAAGCAAGGAGGCTGTTAGATAAAGCTCGAACGATCTTGTGTGGATTAACGGCCGCGTTGGCGCTAGCTCTGCCGAGCGGCGCTGTGGCGGGCGTTTGGTTCAATTTCTGGCAAGGCGACATTGCCTCGAATTCGTATAAGCGCACGTCGCAGACGCAAATGCGTTACGCCAAGCTGATGGATTGGCAGGTCAACACGCGATGCACTAAGACTTTCTACCGAAACGCAGGCTCGAGTGTCGACTACGACATCGTCCTTGACTGCCAGGCGTATTCGGAGGATTGTCGCAATAGCAGCATCGCGGCTTGGGGCTACTGTAAGAACGAGTCCGATAGCTACACCATCTGGGCCGACTGCTACACCTTTATAAATGGTGATTATGCCTGTTGAAAGAGAGGAGCGAATTGTGAATGTAAAACGGTTGCTCTCATTCCTGACGCTCGTCGGGGTGACCGCGTTGGCGGTTGGTGTCTACGCCGCCATCGATCGGGCCGCGCCCGCCGAGAGTGCTAGGGCGGTTCAGTCCGAGGGCCAGCAGGCTGCGGTCACGCCAGCTATCCGCGCCGTTGTTCGCAATATGCAGGGGAGGCCGCTGGCAGCCAACGCGGACACCCGTATCAGGCACCTGTTCACGCCCGCGGATCGGCACCTTCCGAGCTTCTTCGCTGCCCCGACGAAGGATGGCGGTGCGTGTGTCGTCACGTCGGCGACGGTCCTGAGTGCTTGTCTCATGGGCGGCTCGTCACTGGCTGGAACGATCACGATTGCAGACGATTCTGAAGGAGATGCCCTGCCGCCTTTCGTGTACGGGCTCGTCCGGCCGGACGTTAGGAGCGTGAGCGTGTCGATCGGAAGCGGATCTTACGAAGCGGCCCTTACGAACGGCTTCTACGTCTTCGAGCTGCCGAGTCCGGCTGCGCGCGTGGATGATGTTGGCACTGTGGTGTTTACACTCTCAAGCGGTCAAGAAGTCCGGCGAGGAGTCGGAGACTGACTAGCCTACGCCCGACGTTGGCGAGGGACCACCAACCGTTGGCCCCTCGCCGCGTCCGCTTATCGAGCAGCGTCTGTGCCTGCGTCTACCTGCTTGTCTTGCTAGCGAGTGTTGGGTGCGGCGGCGGAGAAGATAATCGTGAGAACACGGTCCGCGTTCCGGTTCTCATCGGGCTTCGGGAAATCCTGGCTGTGGAGAAGGCGAGCAACAGCGGACTAGACCCTCGCGTGGAGCGCGCTCGCAACGCGAGCCAACCATTCGGGGTTGTGTTCAACCAAGCTCCACGCGCTGGCGCGATCGCATCGAGAGGAAGCGCGATTACGGTCTTCGTCTCGCGCCGTTAGTAAATCGTCCGATGGCTCGTGCATGGGTTGAGGGTTGAGGCTCAACTCTCCCTCACGAAAGCGGATGTCCTGGGCGGTTACGTCTGACTATCGGGTCGGTTTCGAGCGTGTGAAGAAGCAGCAGCTGGATTAAATCGGGGCAGGTCGGCGAGCCGCGTCGTAGAGTATTTCTGGGTCCACTGTACTCTTGCCTCCGTAAGCGAGTCATGAGACTCTGAGGAGGACTCAGGCTCGTGACTTCATCCAGCGTCGATCAGACGGCGAAGGCCTTCCGAAGGGTTTGAAAGAACTCCCCTGAGGACCATCGACCGAACTCAAGCCGTCGCCTGCGCAGGTGACGACCTTGCTTAGGCAAGCTTTCGTCACGTAGACCCGCGGGTGGTCAAGCAGCGTGCGTCCGCCCAGCCGGCCGCCAGGTTGGCGGTCTCGCTGGGCGACAGGCGATCACTTGTCCGTCAGCGCGCTGAAAGCTGCCGTTCGAGTGAGTGGTAGGTCTGAACCGTGACATCCGGTCGCGCAAGGTAGGTGGATACCAAGTCGCGGTCGACGACTATCAACGGTTCGACTGACCATGCTCGGCCAGAGTCGGCTCCCGATGCGGAGATGATGTCTTCCAGATGTACCTCCACCCACTCTGTTCGCTCGCGCAGAGCCTGAACCGCGGAGCGCTTCCCGTTCATGGCAAAGAGTTGCGAGATCTCGAGCGCTACCTCTGATGGCGTCATAGCCGGCGTGATGCACTTCGCGTCGACAACGAAGATGGTCGCTGCGGCCGGGTCGATGGCGAGAACGTCGATGTCGCCGATCGGAAGGCCGTTTTCTCGCACCAGTTCTAGCTCTCCGATGCGCTTTACGCGCCGTCGGACGATGCACTCCGCGCGTTCGAACAGTGCGGCGACGGCGTCTTCGAATGCTCGCCCGAGACGCCTTCCCATCTCGCCGAGGTAGCGCCTGAGCTCCGGCGAGTGCGCTCGGTAGCGACCGCTCTCGAGAAGCTGCGCGAGATGCGACTGCGCGGCAAAGAGGTGACGCATGCCGTAGACGATGTCGTCGCCGCGCTTGACCAGTGGCCGGCGGATATACGAGAGCGCGCGATTGAACCGCCACGGGTACACATCGCTCCGGCGATGCGGACTCGCAGGATGGAGAAAATCGCGCCGCGGTTCGAGCGTGAGCATCGCGATCGCCTGCTGGACCTTGGCGATTGGCCAATCGAGCTTGCCGGCGAGCTCGGTGACAAACGTCCCGTACGGCTGCACGAATGCGGCGCTTTCGACGTCGATCGCGTGCTCGATCACCGCGTTCAGGAAGGCGCCGGTGTCGATGAAGCTAAGACCGGTCTCGGCAAGAAGGGCTTCGTCGAGCCCTTCGGGCAGAGCGACGATCTCTTTCGGCGGCTCCCAAACGAGCGAGTCAAGAACGGTCTCTCCCTTGCTGACCTCCGTCGCTGTGTAGGCGCTCACGAACTCGGTACGCGACGCCTGGTACGGCAGCGCGGACCGAAACACAACTCGTCCCGACGGTGAGACGACGACCTCGGCCGCGGCAAGCCCGTATTCGGCGGCATCGCTCGTCGAGCCGGCATCGATGATTTCTGCCGCGAGCGCCATTAGTCGGTCAAACGTGGCGAGGCTGAGCGGCTCGTTGCCTGTCGGCGGACAGGCGGCCACGTACTCGACCAGGAAACGTGCGCATACGGCGCTGCGGTTCTGCTGTTGCACCTCAAGGTCGCGCTCGGCCAGCGTCTCGTCGGCATCGCCGTAGGCCAGTGTTTTTGTCAACGCTGACGCCTGCCGATACACCTGCTCGTGGGTGCACCTCTCGACGGCCGCGACTAGACCTTCGATCAAACCTTGAGACTTGGTTGCGGCTACCTGCTCGCGCAACTTGTCGAACGCCGCCCCGACGTACGCGTCCAGCACGCGCTTGCTGTCTGTCGGGCCGATCGGCCCAGGTTCGAGTTTGAGATCGCGGATCACGATCGCCGAGACCAGCTCGTTTACTTCGTGTTCGTCGTGCTCACAGACAGGACGGTATGGCGGCAGGTTGCGATCGTTCAAGCGTGGGTCCGGCCCGCGCCCCATGAACATGTGCTTCTTGTAGCCCAGCGGCGCATGCCGCTCGACGATGACGGCCTCAACGTCGTCGTCAATCTCGAAGAGCGCAAGCAGCGCCGACACCAGCTGCCGCTCACCGCTGTTGTCGCCGGCGTGAAACGCACACCACGCGTTCTCAAGCAGCCGCAGCGTGCGCACGCCGCTATCGCTTACCCGTACCTGGAACGCTGGCTGGCCTACCCGAACCGGGATCTCCTCGTCCGTGTCGTAGAGGTAGTCGCGCCAGCGCTCGCGCGGTTCAAGCTCGAGCCGTAGGTCGACGACGCCGTTTTCGTCGGCTGCAGCGCCAAGTTCATCGGCCACATCGCCGCCGATCTGCCAAAGCCAATACGCGATCGTGAACGCAAGCATCGGCCCCGACCCCTCGCTCGGTCCACTGATCCAGACCCAAGAGTCCGCTATCTCCACGACGCAGACCTCTGTACCGATCGGGTTCCGCGGCAGATAGATCGGCACTGTTGGCGCCTGCGGCAACCAGCGCTCAACTTCGCTGACGATTCCGAGGGGATGTGGAACCGGGTGGACATCGGCGCGAAGCACCGCGTCTTGCCGCAATGCGCCACCGTGACCGGGCCGGACGACGATCGCTTCGGGCCGGTCGACCATCTGGAACGTGCGACCGAGATCGCGGTACATGGCGTACAGGTCAAGCATGCTGAAGGCGTGAATCTCTGGCGCATGTCGCGTCTCATACGCGCGCGCGAACTTCCACAGTGCGAGCGGGTCACCGTCGAGGCGCGACAACACCTCGAGTTCGAGCAGGGGCAGTGACAAGACGCCCTCGCTCGCTCCGGGGATGACACGAAAGCCGACGCCACGATCGAGCGGCACGAACACGAGCAGGCTGAGCACCTCGATTACGTCGGAACGCTTGAGCAGGTGCTCGCGCACCTGGCTGAGCCTGCCGGCGATGTGCTCGGCATCTTCACCAAGCTCCCAGGACTGAAATACACGGTCGCCGTCGTAACCACGAAGATCGTCGCCTAGGACGACCAGATGGGCCACCTTGTCGTCGTCGAAGCCGAAGATGGACTCGGCCATCGGCAATTCCGTCTCGGGCCATGGCAGTTGGGCGTCGTCTCGATGGAGCGGCCGCCAGTTCATGCGCGCGAGCGCGTTCGACGCCTGCTCGTGCGCCGCCAGCAGGTAACGCAAGTGGAGCTCTTCACCAAGATCCGCGGCGAGAGCGACATTCACAACTAGATGCCGGATGCTCGACGCGATCTCGAATGGGAGCGTGAGGATGAGCTCGTCACCGATGCGCACGAACGGCGTCGCGACCGGTGCGTAATCTGTTCCTCGCCGCAGAGTCGGTCGGCCCTGTTGAACGAGTGGAGCAAGCGCCTCCGCGAGACCGATGTGACCAGGCGCTGTCAGATCAAAGGTCGCAGCACCCGCCAGCCGGTCAATATCGGCCGGAACGCTGGCATAGCCACCGGGCTCTCCGGCGGGTGCTGAAGATCGGCCAAGGCCCGCTTGGCGAAGGGTCCGATCACCGGCCGCAAGCGCCGTCATGACGGCCTCGGTGGTCTTACCGAGTAGAGCCTCAGCGCCCGACCACGGCCGCTCGTAAAGAACTCGTATCAGGAGCCGCAGGCAGAAGATCGACTGCCCGCTCATCCCCGCGCCGGCGAGGTACGAGCCCCCAGGCGCCATGACCTCTTCGCAGATCAGTCCCTCAACTGGATCCTCCAGGTGCGCGTACTCAGCGCGCAGCGGATCACGATTGACGAAGTTGACCAGATCCGATGGCGACGCGGACGCGTGGCCGTGGGCGTGCGCCTGGATTAGGGCGGCGGCGCGTTCCAGACGTTGAAGCTGATGCGCGTTCGTGGGCGTGAGCTGCAAGCCCGCGATCGTCTTCAGTGCGTCCGCGCGCGAGACCGACTTCAAGAACCTACGGTGGTTGCCGAGCGCCGTCTCCCTGATCGTGAGTCATCCACTTTAGCGCCGCGCCCGGCGGGTGAGATAAGCGCCTCGCATTCGGACGTGGAGAACTTGCACCCCCGCTCCGTATCTACATCGGCAGCGAGCGTCGTAGCCCACGCTCTTCCCGTAGCCGACGGATTCGCGCCCTGACCGTCTCCCGCCGGGTCATGAGTCCTCCTCGCGCTCGTCGCAAACGAGCCGAAAGGCGACACGTCACGGCGCGTGCGCGCGGCGTAGGGAGGCGACGGAGCTTATGGAGCGGCCAGTGCGGCGGACTCGTGGGAAGCCATTTCTTATGCCGAAGAACTCCCCCTAGGAGGGGCGAGCGAAATGACGAGCGAAACGGCGCAAAGCCACGGTCGCCCATATTGCCTCGACTACGCCGAACGGCCACGCCCCCGAAAGGAACCCGTAGAGGCTCGCAAGCGCGCACCCGCAGGCGAACGCGAGCACGAAGCCGCTGTGGCGGCGCTCCAGCGCGTACATGAGCATCATGAAGGTAAGGGCGCTTACGCCGAACGCGGTGAGCAACGCCCGCTTAGTCTGACAGCGCGGTTACGCCGCGAGCGGGACGGCTCGCGCTCGGGCGAGCGGCCGAGGCTCTGGCGGCGGCGATGACCGCGCTCGAGACATCTGTTACTCGCCTGACAACCCACTCGGCCAAGCCACCCAGCGGCCCGCCAGGAGGCTCAATGAGGGGGCCCACTGACCCCGCAGTGAGCCCGCTCTATGAGCCCGCCGCGAGCGTCCGGATCCCAGCAGCCATCAGACCTCCCGGCCGTCGGCGACGGCGGCCGGGCTCACGCAGGGACCGTCCGGCTCGGGACGCCGTGCGTTCGACCCGTAGAAGATCCGCCCCAACGCCTCGCGATTGGTCGGGTCGTCGTCGGGCGCATCAACGAAGCGGGTTCGGACGCGCGTCTTCAGCCGACTGAAGCTTCGCTCGCGCACGATCTCGAGCCAGGGACACAGTGGCAGCGGCTCATGCGCGAGATAGAAGCGAAGCAGCGTCTCGCTCACGTGATGCAAGAGTGCCGCGGCATCGGTGATCACGAACCGCTGCCGCCGCGAGGCCTCCTTCTCACCCTCGCTGACCTCGGCCGGGCCTGCCTTGAATCCGTCGACCGTGAGCCCGCTTCGCGTGAACTCACCGAGATCGACCGAGGGGTCGCCAGCGATCATGAGCAGGTAGAGTCGATACCAGAAGTACTCGTGCGGCTCGGCCGTGTAGAAGGCCTGGTTAAGCCGTGGTGCGGTCTCAGGTTCTGCGAGCCCAACGTCGGGTCCAAGCATCAGTTCAAGATAACCGGACTTTGGCGAGAACATAAATGCGCGCCATCGACCTGCACAACTGGCGCGAGCGTGAATGGAAACCGGCCGTCGAAGCGGCAGGGTTCACGAACGAAAGCGGCAAAGCCGATCGCGGCCCCCGCCGTCTTCCCCTGTCGGCGCCCGACAACGCGACAAGGCGGCTACGCGGAGCCACGCGGCTCGCTGGAGCCTGATGCTTAGAGGGATCGCGGCCCACCACACAACCTCCGTGACGCCGACAACCGAGCCGACAACCAACCAACCTGCTCGAGTCCTACACCTAGGTATCAGGCTCCAGCGAGCCGCGTGGGCTCCGCGTTGTCGCGTTGGCGCGTTGTCGGGCGCCGACAAGGAGAAGACGGCGGTCAAGGCGGTCGTTCGAGCTCACGAAGCAACGCAACCAGCCGCGCCCTTGCGATCAGGAGGCCGAGTGCCTTGCCCACGAGCGCGCTGAAAAACATGACGCCGACGACGATCGCCGTGATCGACGTCGCTGACCGCGACCCGGTGTCCTGTGCCAGGAGGAAGGCGGCCGCAGCCGTAGCCGAGATCATCAGGATCGCGCCCTCCCTGCAACCGCAGTCTTCCTGCAGGCGCCGAAGCGTCGAGCGCGTCTCTGTCTCCTGCGCCGAGTCGAGCCCGGCGAGCGCGCGGTCGATCCGTCCCGAAGTGCTGGTCAATCGAACTGGCGCGTCGACAGGCATGCTGCCGAGAAGTTGGCGATGATGTAGTCCCACACGCGCTTCGCCTCGTCCAGCGTGAAGACCGGGCCGTCGCTCAGCCAGTACTCCGGGATGGTCGGCCAGTCGAGAAAGCTCTTCTCCTTTGTGCTCAGCATGATCCGGTGCGCACCGTCGACGTGGCACAGCCCGAAGGTATGCCCGATCTCATGAATGGGGACGTAGCGGAAGGCGAAGTCCGGCACGCGATCTCTGAAGCTGCATCCGGTGAGGTCATTCCCCGCGAACGAGGTCCCGTCGACGCACGTTGAGGTCGCCAGGTGCGCGCTGAACCCGGTGAAAGAATTGTCGACGTACAGGAAGCTGGCGAGAGTGACGGGAGCGCACAGATCGCGCTGTGCCGCCGCTGCGTCCACAGAGCCGCGCGTCCTGCTGAAAGGCGTCGAGCCAAGCAGCGACGC
Source organism: Actinomycetota bacterium (assembly GCA_038040395.1). GTDB lineage: Bacteria > Actinomycetota > Thermoleophilia > Gaiellales > Gaiellaceae > VAXT01. The sequence goes on along the minus strand of JBBPIJ010000002.1, from coordinate 237,069 downwards.
CAGCGCGCTGGAGGACGCGCCCATCCGCACGTGCTCCCGCCGCCTGAGCTGGACGTCCTGCGTATCGAAGCGGAGCTTCAGCCCGAGCAGAGAGCCTTTCACGACCGCGGCGCTGAGCTTGTCGTCGAGCACGCCCTGGCTCATGCAGAAGATCGTGAAGGGGTCTGCCGTGGTCGGATCGGCGAGGTAGGCATCGATGTCCGACTCGGACAAGTCGCCCTCGATCTCCGGCCGGCCACGCTGCCAGAACGTCGTGGAGTTGACTCCCGCCAGGATCTTGAGGTCGACGCGGGTCGCTTGGTTCGGGTCGTTGTGCCAGTCCACAAGGTCGCGGGCGCCGCCGTCGAATGCCTGGTCCGATTTGACGAACCCACGGAAGGCCGTGAACTTCAGCCGGAAGCCGAAGCCGCCTCCGTCGAGGCCGAGCGCCTTCTTGATGCTGTCGCGTTCCTCGGGGCTGTACGCCCGATTCCCGTCGATCAGGCCGCGCGCGTAGTTGCGCAGGCTCCACGCGTTGGCCCGGTCGCGGAACGCGCCGATCAGCGAGCCCAGGGTGAAGATGCGGATGATCAGAACGACCAGGCTGACGATGCTCGCGACGATGTCGACGAGCGCGTCCCAGACCCGTCCCCAGTCCCACGTAAAGATCCCGATGACGATGTTGACGATCCCGACGATGACGGCGATGACGACGGCGACGACGACGGCGATGATCTCGCAGACCGTCTCCACGACCCAGTTCACCACCGTGACGATTACCCAGACAATGAAGCAGAACCACTTGTTGCAGCAGAGGCACCACCAGTTGCACTCCTGCTCGACGCAACGCTCGAGCGGCTCGCTGACGTTCTCTTCGACCCACCGCCCGATGTCGTGGCAAACCTCGGCCATCGGGGCTACCGACCGAGCCCGTCGACGTACCTACGAATCCTCATGTCGTGCAATCCGGGGCCAAGCCCCGGCCGGCAGCGTCGTCGGAACAGTAGATGAGCTCTACGTAGGGCGGCCCGCCCGAGACGCCTTCGTGGAGCAAGCACCCTTTGACGTACACCCACTTGTCGACCCAATGGTCGACGCTCCCCGATTCGCGACCGGCTCTCAGCGCGGCCAGTCGTGGGTTCTGCGGATGCTCCAACAGGTACGGGCCATACTCCCACGGAGTTCGCGGCGGCTGCCTGAGCGTCCCGACGCCGATCCAGGTGTCCATGGGGCTCAGCGTCTTCGACAGAGAGCTCCGGTAATCGGAGACTGCGACGGGGTCAGCCATCATTCGCCTCGATGCGAAAGCCAGTGACCCGAGGAACGAGCTGAGTTGCCATCTGGCTACACTACACCGGAGAGCTCCAGCAGGTGAAGCGGCCGATTCCTTACGTGCGCACGCGGTGTCTGTGGTCATGTTCGAGATCGGAACAATCGTCAGCTACCGAGGGCGCCTCCATGTCGTCGTCAGCATCACGCCGAGGAGCGTCACGCCTCCGCTGGTCGAGCTCGAGGACACCGAGAGCGGGCGCATCCGCCGAGTGCGAGGGGATGATCCCCAGCTCGTCGTCGAAACAACAAGACGCCTTCCAGCCGACGACGAATGATCGCCGCGAAGGAGCGGTAGCCATCCCTCGTCGGCTGTCGCACTTCCAACAAAGAGCGACACGGCTGCCTCTCGCCGTTCGTCTTGAGGCGCGAGCGTCTCGGGCCAAGCCGTGCTCAATTAGGGTGGTCTTGATGGAGCGCCAGCTGACGGTGGAGTTCGGCCCCTCGCGCTCGAAACGGTTCGGCAAGGCGCTGGCCGAGGCTGAAGACGGGCCCGGCGAGTGCAGCGAGCTAGAGCCAGGCAGGTACCAGGCGAGCTTCGTGCTTGGCAGCGACGCCGCCGCCTACACGGCCCTCGCCCGTTTGCTCGAGCGGGTTCGCCACTGGCGGGCGACCGAGGTCTGCGAAGGGGAGGAGCCGGTCTCCGCCTACCACGCTAAGGAGATGGCCTGGTGTGCCTCCTCGCAGCTCAAGTCGTTCGGGGAGTGCCGCTTCCGCTTCTCCTATGGGGTCTTTCCCCGCTGTTCTGTCTGTCCCCTGTTCGACGGTGAGCGGGCGATCCGGGACGTGTTGGGGGAAAACCCGCTTCCGGCGATCGTCCTTGAGATCACCTACGGCCCCAAGCTTCGCGCCCTGCTCCGGGGGGAGCTCCCGCTGGATGCTGAGGAAGCCGACACCGAATGGCAGGTCCCCGACTTCCCGCCAAAAGAGTGGGGAGAGCGCGAGGGCGGAGAACCAACAGGCTGAAGGCCCGCGTGCCTCGGGAGAACGGCTGGACTGGACGAAGATCACTGGCTCAAGGCCCGCGCCCCGCAGTCCGAGACCGTGCGCCCCAGCGCATCCACTAATCCCAGGCCGAGGACCGGCGTGAGCTACTCGGACGACATCCTGCCCGCCGTCCAGCGCGCCGAGGCCAACGCTCCGCGCAACCCGAGCTACGGCTACCTATTCAGCGACGCGAACGGGGTTATCGGCTCCTGGCTCCCTCCCGACCCCGTCGCCGCCCACATCGTCATGCTCAGCGACCCCGACGAGATCGAGCGCTACCGCAGCGAGCTAGAGGCAGGCCGCCTGCCCGGCTCCCGCTAAGCGGCGCGGAAGCCCGGCCACTCTACTCCGAGCATTCGAGCAAACTCCCCCGGCGAGAGCAGCATCCTCCACGGCGTTCCGTTCTCGTCAACGTTCCGGATGCAGTAGAGGATCAGCCCGTCTCCGGCCTCCAGCGTCCAGGGGATGCCCGCCTCCGCCGCCGCCGCAGCGATCGCCTCCCCGTACTGGTCCAGATACCCCATTAGAGCCCCTCCCCCGCGTAGAGTCGGTTCATCGCGTCCCGCAGGTCGTCGGCGGTGATGTCCTCGTAGTACTTGGCTCGGATACCGACAGCCGCCCAGCCCATGAGCCGGTCGACCGTCGAGCCGTCGACTTTGTTCCGCCGCAGCGACGATGCGACCGTGCGTCTGAACGCGTGGAAGCCGTGGTCGGGGGCGAACGCCGTCTTGATTTTCTCGAAGGCCGGGCCGCTCGAGTAGATGCCGCCGCTGCCGCCCGCGGACTGGGAGGTCCAGAGGACCGCGCCGACCCGGTCGACCGAGTGCATGTGCACGTCGTTCACGCGCTCCAAGTGGGCGTGGAGCGCCGGGTGGATGGGCACGACGCGACGCTTGTCGCCTTTCCCAACGACCGTGATGGTGCGGGCCGCCAGGTCGATGCGATTCTCGGCGTCGGCATCCCAGCAGAGCCGCCGAATCTCGTCCCGGCGAAGGCCGGTGTAGACCAGCAGGTGCCAGAGCAGGTCCTGCTTCCAGGTCGTGCACTCGCCGTGCATGCGCCGCAGTTCCTCGACCGGGATCGCCTTCGGCTCCGGGTCGGGGGCCGGAGGTCGCTCGAAGTCCACGAGCGGGTCGGCCGCGATCGTGCCCTTGCGGTGGGCGTAGCGGTAGGCCGCCCGAACCTGAGCGGCGTGCTGATGCTTCGTCCCCTTGGCGAAGGGCGACCCCGCGAGGTACGCGTACAGGTTCTCCTCGGTCAGGTCCTCCGGGGCGATGCCCTCGGATTCCAGCCACGCCTGTAGCGGGATGATCGCGCGAGTGAAGTTGTAGACCGTCTGGGCCTTCCGCTGCCGGTTCACGAGCCGCGTGCGGTAGGCCTCGAACATCGGCGCGAGTGTCACTCCCGCGCTCGGGATCGTCTGCCCAGGGGTCATTAGTCCTCCATTTCAGTGGTCTCCATGCCCTCATCATCGGCTCGGATTCGGCCCAGGTCCATCCCCAAAAGGGGGATTTACCGCTAGTAGAATTACCCGCTCAATCCCGCACCGCTCCGCGCTCGCGGGTTCATTCTACTGGTAGAAGAACCACTCCTCCGCGCCGTCGGGGTAGCGCAGCATCTGCATCGGCCGCCGCTGGACGTGGTTGAGCACGCAATCCGCGACGTCGAGGTAGTACTTCACGAGGTCGAGCTTGGTCAGCCCGCGCTTCGGGAAAAACACCTTGTCGGGGTTCGAGACGTTGACCTCACGCCTGCCGATTCGGAGCTTCATGGCGAGAGTATGGGGGAACCAGTCGTTCCCCCATCGCAAGGCGGAGAGGGAGGGATTCGAACCCTCGATCCACCTTTCGGCAGATACGCGATTTCCAGTCGCGTTCCTTCGGCCGCTCGGACACCTCTCCGGGCGCGAGGAGCGTAGCAGCGCCCTTTGCGAGATACAGGGCACTGCCACTAGGCGGAGGGGGAGAGATTCGAACTCTCGCGAGACGTAACCGCCCCGAACGGTTTTCGAGACCGCCGCATTCGACCGCTCTGCCACCCCTCCGGAACGGAGAAGGAGGGATTCGAACCCTCGAAGGAGGAAATGTCCCCCTTAACGCCTTAGCAGGGCGCCGCCTTCAGCCACTCGGCCACTTCTCCGGAACGCACAGGATAGCCGCTCTACCCGACCCCTCTACAACGCGAAGCCCGCCTCGAACATGCTGTGTGAGCCGCAGTTCGATGGGCGGGCGCCGCTGGGTTTTGCCGGGGATGTGAGGGGGGAGCCGGCGAACACATTCTTGCCATCGCCACCCTCCCGGCACATGCCCCTGAAGGGTGATTCGCTAAAGCGGAACCCTCCTAGCCCTGCGGGGCCGTGAGAAAAGCCACCAGATCGTCGACCTCCTCGGGCGTGAGCTGCTTCCCGAACTCGGGCATGACGTTCGGCGGATAGCCCTTCGCGATCTCCTTGTTGGGATCGACGATCGACTCCCTGACGAACTGGGCGTCCTTCCCCTTCAGTGCCTCGTCGAGGTCCGGGCCGACCGTCCCCGAGGAGCCTGCGGCAGAGAACGTGTGGCAGTTGCCGCAGCCCTGCGCCGTGAAGAGCTGCTTGCCGGCGGCCGGGTCGCCCTTCGGCGCCGCGGGCGGGGGCTGCGTCGCCGTCGTCGTCGTCGTCATGCCGGGCCGCTCGGCCGTCTCGCCGGCGGCCGCCTCCTCCTTCGGCTCCACCGCGAAGACCTCGACGGCCGCGAGCGTCGCGACGAAGAGGACGAGCGTGCCGACGACGAACCAGCGCAGGTTCTCGCCCGGAAAATCGGGCCACCGCCGCGGGATGACGAGCGCGGACAGAAGCGCGAAGACGACGAAGGCCCCCGCGACGACGGAGAGACCCAAGGCGTGGCCGGTCGTGAGGCCGAGCAGCACGGCGCGGAACCTACCAGGGTCGCGGGCGGACTAGACCGCCTTCCACAGGCAGACTGGTAAGCGTGAGCTTGCTCGAGATCTTTCCGGCCACCGCGACGATCGAGGACGGCGAGCTCATCGTCGGCGGGAGCCGCGCGTCGATCCTGGCCGCCGAGTTCGGAACGCCGCTCGTCGTCTACGACGAGAAGACAGTGATCGGCGCCGCGCGCGCATACCTGGATGCCGCGCCCGGCGCATTCGTCGTCTACGGCACCAAGGCTTTCCCGAACGCGGCGATCCTGCGCCTACTCACGAAGCAGGGCCTCGGCGCGGACGTCTCGACCCTGGGCGAGCTCGAGATCGCGCTGCGGGCAGGCGTCCCCGGCGACCGCCTGGTCATCCACGGGAACAACAAGAGCGACGAAGAGCTGGGGGCGGCGGTGGAGGCAGGCGCACGCTTCGTGGTGCTCGATTCGCTCGACGAGGTCGAGCGGGCGGCGGCGGCCGGGGTCAGCCGAGTCCTTGTGCGGGTAACACCCGGCGTCGAGGCCGACACACATCCTTCGATCCGCACCGCGCACGAGGGCTCGAAGTTCGGCCTGCCGCCGGCGCAGGCGCTGGAGGCGATCGAGCGGGCGGGGGCTGCCGGTCTCGACGTCGCCGGCCTGCACGTCCACATCGGGTCGCAGCTCATGGACAGCCGGGCGGCGCTGACGACCGTCGAGTGGGTCGCAGCCTTCGCCGTGCGATGTCGCGAGCAGCTTGGCTGGACGCCGTCCGTGGTCGACCTCGGCGGCGGCCTCGGGATCCAATATGTCGAGGGCGAGGTCCCGCCCGCGATCGAGACGTTCGTCGGCGAGCTGACCGGCCACCTCGCGCAGCAGTGGGTCGAACACGGGCTGCCGGTGCCGGAGCTCATCCTCGAGCCGGGCCGTTCTCTCATCGGCCGAGCGGGGCTGACGCTCTACGAGGTCGGAGCGGTGAAACAGGTGAGCGACGAGATCACGTACGTCGCGGTCGACGGCGGGATGTCCGACAACCCGCGCCCGCAGCTCTACGGAGCCGCCTACAGCGGCCTGCTCGCAAACCGCGCCGCCGAAGAGCCGACCGGGAGCTACGTGGTGTGCGGCAAGCACTGCGAGTCGGGCGACATCATGATCCGCGACCTTCCGCTCCCCGAGCCGAGGCGGGGCGATCTCCTGGCAGTCCCGGCGACCGGCGGGTACACACTGGCGATGGCGTCAAACTACAACTCGGTACCGCGCCCCGCAGCGGTCCTCGTCTCCGACGGCAAGGCTCGGCTCATACGCGCCAGGGAGAGTCTCGACGACCTCATGCGCCACGAGGTTCTCGACTGACGGACACCCCCGGTCTCTGCCTTCTACAACAGTTGTATATTGCAGGCTATGTCGAGCCGAGAGCTGCGGGAGCTGGCGGGCGAGCTTTCGCGCAGCTGGCATGACCTTGGGCGGTTGCTCGCGAGCCGGCGCCTGCTGGCGTCGCTGCACCCGGGGGCGCCGACGATGACGCCGACGAAGCTGCGCGCGCTCGACGTGATCAGCCAAAAGGGCGGCGTCCGCGTCGGCGAGCTCGCCGATCGGATCGGCATCGACGAGACGACGGCGACGCGCCTCGTCGACCGCCTCGAGGAGGCCGGAGTGGCCGAGCGCCGAAGCGCCGCGGCTGACCGGCGGGTAATCGTGGTCGGGCTGACGCCCGCCGGGATCGTGCTGGCCAGGGAGGTGGCCCGGCGCAGGCAGCTCTTCCTGTGCGAGGTTCTGACCGCGCTCGAGCCGGACGAGCGTGCGGAGCTCGTGCGACTGACGGCAAAGGCCGCTGCGGTGCTGCAGGACCGGAGCGAAGAGTTGACCGCTCGATGAGCGCCGCGACACCCGCCGTGCTCGTCGAAGACCTCGTCGTGCGCTTCGGCGAGGTGCAAGCGGTCCGGGGCGTGTCGTTCGACGTCTCGGCCGGCGAGGTGTTCGGGCTGCTCGGCCCGAACGGCGCCGGGAAGACGACCACGATCCGCGTGCTGACGACGCTGCTCCGCCCGGCGCAGGGCCGGGCGCTGGTGGCGGGCCACGACGTCGTGCGCGAGGGGCTCGCGGTGCGCCAGGCGATCGGCTACGTGCCGCAGGCGATCTCGGTCGACGGCGCTCTGACCGCGCACGAGAACCTCGAGTTCTACGCGCGGGTGACCGGGGTGTCGCGGTCGGACCGTGCGGAGCGGATCGCCGTCGTGGTCGAGGCGATGGGGCTCGCCTCCTTCCTGCACCGGCTCGGTCGGACGCTGTCCGGCGGGATGCTGCGCAGACTGGAGATCGGAACCGCGCTCTTGAACAGGCCGCAAGTGCTCTTCCTCGACGAGCCGACCGTCGGCCTCGACCCGACCGCGCGGCGGCTGGTCTGGGAGCGGCTCGCGGTCCTGCGCGAGGAAGTCGGGACGACGCTGCTCGTGACCACGCACCAGATGGAGGAAGCCGAGCGTCAGTGTGAGCGGATCGCGATCATGGATTTCGGCGCGCTCGTCGCGCAGGGCAGGCCCGAGGAGCTCTGCGAGGAGTTCGGCGTCTCCGACCTCGAAGAGGTCTTCAGCGCAGCCACGGGCCACGGGATCGAGGAAGGAGGGACGCTCAAGAATGTCCGCGCCGGCCGCAGACTTTCAGGTCGCCTCGGCTGAGCTGGGGCGGCAGTCGCTGCTCGCCCGGCTCGACCGCCTCCGCGACGGCACGTTCGCGATGGGCTGGGCCGAGTTGCGCAAGCTCCGCCACGACCACATCGACATCTTCACCCGGTCGGTGCAGCCGCTGCTCTGGCTCTTCATCTTCGGCACGGCGCTGCGGCACAACCGCGTCCTGAGCGGCGGCTTCCACGACTACCGCGCGTATCTCGCGCCCGGAGTGATGGCGCAGGCCGCGCTCTTCATCGCGATCTTCTTCGGCCTCGCCGTGATCTGGGAGCGCGACGTCGGCCAGCTCCAGCGACTCCTGGCGACGCCGATTCCGCGCCTGGGCATCGTCCTCGGGAAGGCAACGGGGGCTTGCATCCGCGCGCTCACCCAGGCCGTGGTTCTGCTCGCCGTGCTCGCCGTAGCCGGGATCGCGATCCTCTGGAACCCGCTCCGCATCCTCGGCGCGCTCGTGCTCCTCGTCCTCGCCACGGGCGGGTTCGCGTGCCTCTCGATGATCCTCGCCTCGCTCGTGCGCACCCGCGAGCGCTTCATGGGCATCGGGCAGCTCGTGATGATGCCCCTCTTCTTCGCCTCGAGCGCGCTCTACCCACTCTCGATCATGCCGCAATGGCTGCGCATCGTCGCCCACATCAACCCGCTCACGTACGAGGTGCACGGGATGCGGCAGTTGCTCGTCGGCATCTCGAGCGGCGGCACGCTGTGGGTCGACTTCGCTGTCGGCGGCCTCTTCCTGGCGCTTGCCGCCGGAATCGCCGCGAAGACGTATCCACGCGCGATTCTCTAGTCGCGGCTTGAGTAGCCCGGTCGCGCACCTTCTGTCGAGAGGCCGTTTCGAGCCGGTGCTGGCGAAGCTTGCTCGGGCCAGGCCGACCCGCGGCACCTGGGAGGGATTGCTTAGCGCTGCTTCCTCCCGGATCTGACGCGGTTCGCAGGCTCCCAGTGCGCGGAACCTGGCCGTCAACACTCACCTCGCAAGCCCGTGTCTCGGACGGCACCCCCTCGAGAGGGAATTCGGCCCCGCTAAAGCGGATTGCGGGTTCAGGGAACCGCTAGCTCCCCACTTAGCGCGACCGGGCAAGAGCAAGGGTAGCACCGCTAATCTGAACGATCCCGGGGCGCGTAGCTCAGCGGGAGAGCGCCCGCTTCACACGCGGGAGGTCCCTGGTTCGATCCCAGGCGCGCCCATTTTTGCGCCGCCGACGGCGGCGCGAAAATGCCCGGCTCCGCGGCCTTACCCGTTGAAGGCGGGCGCGACCTTGTCTTCGACCTTGCCCTTGAAGGTGCCGTGCACCTCGATCACGTCGAACCCGGCCTCGTTCGCGAGCATGCCCTCGGCGGAGAACTCGAGGTCGCCGTCGCAGTCGATCTTCTTGACCGTGAGCGTTCCCTTGGAGTCGGGGACGTCGCCGCTGATCGCCTCGGTCTCCTGTTCGGCGATGAAGAGCTCGGCCGCCGGCGCGTCGCCGCCGAATGCGATCTTCGTGCCCGGCTTCACCTGCTTCGTCAGCGCGTGAAACTCCCACAGAGGAACGACTCGCTCGCCGTCCGGGCTGACGACGACGTGCACCGCCTCGCGCTTGTCTCTTTCATCGAGAGGACCGCACCAGACGAACGTCTCGGTCTCCACGGGGAACGGAACCTCCTTGCCGTCCGCCGTGAAGGTGAGCGAGGCGCTCTTGTCGCCGCAACCGGTGAGAGCGAAAGCCGAGCAAAGAGCGACCAAGGCCAGAAGGAGAACCGAGCGCATCCGATTCCCAGTTTCGCACGTCACTAGAATCGAAATCGCCCTCGTGACCGCGCTCTATCGCAAATACCGACCGCAAGGCTTCGACGACGTGGTCGGCCAGGAGCCCGTCGTTCGCACGCTGAAGAACGCGGTCACCGCGGGCAACGTGCGGCAGGCCTACCTCTTCGCAGGGCCCCGCGGCACGGGCAAGACCTCGCTCGCGCGCATCCTCGCGAAGGCGCTCAACTGCGAACACGGCCCGACGCCGGACCCCGACGGAACGTGCCACGCCTGCCTGGCGATCGCCGGCGGCACCTCGCTCGACGTCGTCGAGATGGATGCGGCCTCGCAGCGCGGGATCGACGACATCCGCGAGATCCGCGAGCGCGTCGTCCTCCAGCCGGTCGAGGGCCGCTACAAGGTCTACATCCTCGACGAGGCGCACCAGCTCACCGACGCCGCGTTCAACGCGTTGCTCAAGCTGATCGAGGAGCCGCCGCCGCACCTCGTCTTCGTCTTCTGCACGACGGAGCTCCAGAAGATGCTGGCGACGGTTCGCTCGCGCTGCCAGACGTTCGTGCTCTCGCGCCCGCGCCTGGCGGAGATCGTGCGCTACCTGAAGCGGGTCGCCGAGGGGGAGGGGATCGAGGCGCCCGAGGCTGCGCTCGCCCTCGTCGCGCGCTCGGCGCGGGGAAGCTTCCGCGATGCGGTCTCGACGCTCGACCAGCTCTCCTCCGCCACCGAGGGCAAGGTCTCGGTGCAGGCCGTGCTCCAGCTGCTCGGGGCGGTCGAGGAGGAGGCACTCTTCCGGCTCTGCGACTTCGTCGTCGACCGTGACACAGCCGGGGCGCTCACGTTCGTCGAAGAGCTCGCCGACCAGGGCCAGGATCTCGGGCGGCTCGTTACCGAGCTGCTGGATCATCTGCGGCACGTCATGCTCGTCCAGCACATGGGCGAGGTTCCCGACTCGCTGCCGCTGACCGAGGAGATGCAGGATCGGCTGCGCGCGCAGGCGAACCAGCTCGGCGAGGCGACGGTGCTGCGGCTGTGCGACCTGCTCGCGGTGGCGGTCGACGACATGCGCCAGGGCGGCGACCCACGGCTGCCGCTCGAGCTTGCGCTCGTGAAGGTGACGCGTCCCGCGGCCGATCTCGAGCGCGAGTCGGTGGCGTACCGTCTCGAGCAGCTCGAAGGCCGTGCCCCTTCTGGCCATGTCGAGGGGACAGGCCCCCAGCCACGTCCGGAGGAGCCGCGCGCCGTCGAGACGCCTCCGAACGAGCCGCCTTCACTCGAGCTCTCACAGCTCCAGGAGGCCTGGCAGCGAACGATCCTGCCTGCCGTGGAGGAGCGGTCGATACCGACCGCGTCGATGCTTCGCGAGGCGCACCCGGCGCAGCTGGCCGACGACAGGCTCACAGTCGAGTTCCCGGCGGCAGCGTCCTTCCATCGGCAGCTGGCCGAGGAGCCGAAGAACGCGACGCTCCTCGCGGAGGCGCTCTACGAGGTCACGGGCCGCAAGCTCGCGCTCGACTTCGCCGTCGGCGAAAACGGAGGGGACACGCCCGCCGAGGAGGAACAGCCCGCAGGCGAGGAAGAGATCGTCCAGCTGATGAAGGACACGTTCGACGCCCACGAGGTCGAGGGGGACAAGTTGCAATGAACATGGACATGAACAAGATGCTCCAGCAGGTCCAGGAGCTTCAGGCGCAGATGGAGAAGGCGCAGGAAGAGCTCGCAAGCGAGACCGTCGAAGCCTCGGCGGGCGGCGGCATGGTGACCGTCAAGGCGACGGGGGATCTCCAGATCACCGAGATCAAGATCTCACCCGAGGCGATCGATCCGGACGATCCCGAGCTGCTGGCGGACATGGTCCTCGCCGCAGTGAACGAGGCCCTCCGCTCGGCTCAGTCGCTCGCGCAGTCGAAGCTCGGCGGGATGGCGGACCTCGGCGGCCTCGGCCTGCCGGGAATGTAAGAGCGCCTACCAGGAGGGTTTGGCGAAACATGGCTGAGCCGCCGGGCCGCGTCGAAGACGGCCCTGCCGGCAAAGCCGCCAGGGCCTTTGAGTCGGCGTCGCAAGCGACGCCTCAGCGCCCCGATGCCGGGTCCTCAGTCGCCCCGATAGTTCAACTATCGGGGCTCCCTGCGTCCGCGGCCTCGGAACGAGCATCGCACCCCGGCGACGAGCAACGTTCCCCAAACCCTCCTAGCTGCCGATCGAGCGCCGCCACTCGTGGCGGATCGCGTCACGCTCGCCGGCACGGGCACGTTCGAGCACCTTGCGCACGGTCTCCGTCAGCGCCAGCGGGTCGAAGGGCTTGGTGATGTAGCCCACGCCGCCCGTCTCGTACCCGCGCACCTGATCCGAGTTGTCGGAGCGGGCCGAGAGGAACACGACCGGGATGTCGCGCGTCTCGTCCTTTTCCCCCAGCTCCTCGGCGACGCTCCAGCCATCCACTTCGGGCAGCATGATGTCGAGCAGGATGAGATCAGGTCGTTCGGCACGAGCCAGGGCAAGCGCCGAAGCGCCATCGGATGCCTCGAGCGTGTCGAAGCCTGCGCTGCGGAGGTTGAGCCGGCAGATCAGGCGAATCGCGGCCTCGTCGTCGACGATGAGGATCCGGCCTTCTGTCGTCCCACGCGGGCTCGGCCGCCTCGAGGAGTGGAAACGCGCGCCCAGCTCCCTGGGTCGCCATGACTCGTTCAGCCCACCCCGGTGTGGCCCGGGGGTGTCGCGACTTCGCGCGCCGAGGAGAGGCCGCTGCCGGAGCGGCCGTCTGGGTAGCTCGATCTCTGTGACCCTCGTGCGGCTCAAGCCGCCTGAGATTACAGTTTCGATTGCGCCGGTGGAAGCGTGACAGCGGAAACCGTCAACGACATCCTGGGGTACGTCACTGCGGCGGCCTTCGGACTGCTTGGCTGTGTCTCGCTTTGGTATTGGCTGCGGCGCCGCGACCGGCCGAGCTTGTGGGCGGCACTGTGCTTCGGGACGCTCGGAGCAGTTGCCCTCGCCGGACAGGTCCTTCCCGAGACGGCCGACTCGGGCTTCGAGATCGTCGTCCAGCGCCTGCTCGTCGTCGTCCTGGTCCTCTTCCCGTACCTCTTGTTCAAGTTCACGGCGGCGTTCGATCCCTCCTCGAGACGGCTCGAGTGGACGGCCGCGGCGGCGACGGCCGGCCTCATCGCGTGGACGATCGCACTGCCCGACTTCCCGCAGGCCGGAGAGCATCGAACGCTCGCGTTCAGCATCTACCTGTACATGCTCCTGCTTCAGTTCGGGTTCCTGTCGACGATCGCGGCCTACAGGCTTTGGCGGGCGGGCCGCGACCAGCCCAGCGTGGCGCGGAACAGGATGCGGATGCTCAGCCTCGCGGCTATCGCGCTCACCGCGACGCTCTTCTTCGCCGTCGTTGCGCCGGCGGACGAGCAGGGGCTCCAGATCGCGATCTCCGGGCTCGGGATCGCTAGCGCCCTCGCCTTCCTGCTCGGATTCTCACCGCCGGGGATCGTGCGCCTGATCTGGCGCCGCCCGGAGCAGGAACGCGTTCGCCACGCGATCATCGGACTGATGGCCGCGACTACCCCCGAGGAGGTCGCCGCCGACGTGCTCCCGCCGATGATGAGCCTGGTCGGAGCCCGGGCGGTCTTCCTGCTCGACGCCGACGACAAGGTGATCGCGCGCCACGGCGCGGACGTGGCGGTCCCGAGCGAGGGGCCGAACGTGTTGCGGATCGACGTCCCCGGCGGCTGCCTGGTCATCTGGGGCGGGCTGTACGCACCGTTCTTCGGCAGCGAAGAGATCGACCTCCTGCGCTCGCTCGGCGCGCTCACAGGCCTGGCGCTCGACCGGTCGCGCCTCTTCGTGCGCGAGCGCGAGCAGCGGATCGCGCTGGAGCGGGCGGACGAGATGAAGACCAACTTCATCGCTCTCGCCGCGCACGAGCTGCGGACTCCGGTGACGAGCGTCCACGGCGTGGTCAGGACGCTCGACCGGCTCGGCGACCAGCTTGCGCCGGAGGACAGAGAGGAGCTGGAAGAGGCTCTCCGGTCGCAAACCGAGCGAATGCGGGGTCTCGTCGACCAGCTGCTCGACCTGTCCCGGCTCGAGGCGGACACCGTGCCGATTCAGCCGGTACGGATTCCCGTGCGGGCCGAGATCGAGGACCTCGTCATGGCCTCGGCATCGGGCCGTGAGGACGAGGTGGAGATCGCCATCCCGGAAGACCTCGAAGCAGTCGTCGACAAGACCGTCTTCGAGCGCGTGATCTCGAACCTGCTGACGAACGCAATCCGTCACGGCGCGTCGCCCATCGTCGTGACGGCGGCGCAAAGCGACAACCACTTCCGCGTGACCGTCGAGGACGCCGGGGCCGGCGTTCCGCCGCGGTTCATCCACGAGCTCTTCGAGCGATTCAGCAGGAGCGACGAGGCCAGGGCGCGCGGTCTCGGTTCCGGGCTCGGGCTTGCGATCGCGCGCTCCTACGCGCGGGCGCACGGCGGAGATCTCGTGCACGAGAACATCGCGCCTCACGGTGCGCGCTTCCAGCTGATCGTGCCGAGCGACCGCGGCCGCGCGACAGTCGCGACAACTAGTCTGACCTCATGTTTTCCCCCGCCGTCGAGAACCTCGTCGCACAGCTGACGCGCCTGCCCGGAGTCGGAACGCGAACGGCTCATCGCCTCGCCTTCCATCTCCTGCGCGTCCCAAAGGACGAGGCCCAGGCACTCGCCGACGCAGTCCGGGAGGTCAAGGAGCGCGTCCGCTTCTGCTCGGAGTGCGGGAACCTGACCGAGGAGGAGCGCTGCGACATCTGCCGGGACGAGCGGCGTGATCGCGCGCTTGTCTGCGTCGTCGAGCAGCCGGCCGACCTGATCTCGGTCGAGCGCACGCACGAGTACCGGGGGCTCTACCACGTGCTCGGCGGCGCGCTTTCGCCGATCGACGGGATCGAGCCCGGGCACCTGCGCATCGACGAGCTGATGGGCCGCGTCGAGCGGAACGGCATCGAGGAGGTCGTCCTCGCGACGAATCCGAACATGACCGGAGAGGCGACGGCCGCCTATCTCGCCGATCGGCTGCGCGGCCGGGTTCGCGTCACCCGGCTCGCGAGCGGCCTTCCGGTCGGAGGAGACCTCGAGTACGCCGACGAAGTGACCCTCGGTAGGGCTCTCACAGGCCGACGGGAAATGTGACGAACAATTTGTGCCATCCAACGCGATAAGGCGGCCACGCCGGCAAAGCCGGCATGGCCTCTAAGCGGCATCGCAAGCGATGCCTTGGCGGCCGAAGGGAAATGTAGCCCCGTCGCCGTAGAATCCCCGCAAATGGCCACGACCGAGTACGAATCCCTCCCGGCCCTCGCGACCGAGGAAACCGCCGGCCGCGCCGGGACCGTCGTCATGAAGTTCGGTGGGACGTCGGTCGCGGACGTCGAGCGCCTGAAGGCTGTCGCGCAGCGGCTCGTCGCGGCGCGCGAGTCCGGGAACCGAGTCGTGGCCGTGCTCTCCGCGATGGGCGACTCGACGGACGACCTCGTTCGCCTGGCCCACGAGATCTCACCGAAGCCGAAGGCGCGCGAGCTGGACATGCTGATCTCCGTTGGCGAGCGCATCTCGTGCTCGCTCTGTGCGATGGCGATTCACGATCTTGGCCACGAGGCGATCTCGCTCACCGGCTCGCAGGCGGGGATCGTCACCGACACGGCTCACGGGAAGGCGAAGATCGTCGATATCCGCGCGCGCCGCATCCACGAGGCGCTCGACGCCGAGCGGATCGTCCTCGTCGCCGGCTTTCAGGGCGTCTCGACCGACTACGACATCACGACGCTCGGTCGCGGCGGCTCCGACACGACGGCAGTTGCGATCGCCGCTGCTCTCGGCGCAGAGGCGTGCGAGATCTACACGGACGTCGACGGAGTGCACACCGCCGACCCGCGCATCGTGCCGAACTCCCACAAGCTGCACGCCGTCAGCTACGAGGAGATGCTCGAGATGGCAGCATCCGGCGCACGCGTGCTCCAGCTGCGCTCGGTCGAGTTTGCGCGCAGCCACAACGTCAAGCTGCACGTGCGGTCGAGCTTCTCCGAGGCTGACGGCACCTGGATTCGCGAGGAGGACAAACGGATGCTCGAGAAGGCGCTCATCTCAGGAGTGACCCACACGGTGGACGAGAACGTCTATCGGATCGAGGGCGTCACGGCCGCGCAGCTCTTCGGAGCGCTCGCCGAGGCCGGGGTCAACGTCGACACGGTTGCCCAGACCGGCCAGGAGATCGTCTTTTCGGCACCCGAGCGCGGCGAGACCGACGCGGTTCTCGACCGTCTCGGCGTGCAATGGTCGCTGCGGGAGGATTTGGGGCAGGTCAGCATCATCGGCGCGGGCATGCGAACCCACCCGGGTGTTGCCGCGAAGGCGTTCGCGACCCTCGAGGAGCTCGGCATCCAGCCCGAGCTCGTGACGACCTCGCCGATCAAGATCGGCTGCTTCATTCCTCGGGATCGAGTCGAGGAAGCGGTCCGGGCCCTGCACGCCGCGTTCGAGCTGGACAGCCCGGAGGCCGTGAGGGCACATGGCTGATCCTCGCGTGGGCGTCGTGGGCGCGACCGGGGCAGTCGGGCAGGTCACGCTCGCGCTTCTCGCTGAGCGCGGCTTCGGACAGGTGCGCGCCTTCGCGTCGGCGCGGTCGGCAGGCACCACGGTTTCCTACGGAGACGGCCGGCTTGCTGTCGAAGAGGCGACCCCAGAGGCGCTCGCAGGCGAGCTCGACCTCTGTTTCTTCTCGGTCGGCACGGAACTAAGCGGCGAGCTCGTGCCGGTCGCGGTGCAGGGCGGCGCGGTCTGCGTGGACAAGTCATCGGCCTTCCGGCTCGCCGACGGCGTGCCGCTCGTGGTTCCGGAGGTGAACGGGGAGCGCGCGACGGCGCACGAGGGGATCGTGGCGAACCCGAATTGCTCGACCGTCCAGCTCGTCTGTGCGCTCGCACCGCTGCACGAGGCGGCCGGCCTCCGGAGCGTGCGCGTCGCCACCTATCAGTCGGTGTCGGGCGCCGGCATCGAGCGAATGGACGAGCTGCGAGCCCAGGCGCCGGTTGACGGCGACATCGTGATGGACTGGGACTTCGAAGGCGACGAGTCCGACGAGGAGTCGAAGCTCCGCGCCGAGACGCGCAAGATCCTCGAGCTGCCCGAGCTTCCGCTCAGCGCGACGTGCGCTCGTGTTCCCGTGCTCGTCGGCCACTCGCAAGCCGTCTGGGTCGAGACCGAGGAGCCGTTCTCGCCGGAACAGGCACGGGAGGTGCTCGCATCGGCCCCGTCGGTGCAAGTGACCGAACGACCGACCGCGCGCGAGGCAGCGGGCGGAGACGAGGTGCTCATCGGGCGCATCCGGAGAGACACCGCGGGCGAGGGGCTCGCACTCTGGATCGTGTGCGACAACCTGCGCAAGGGCGCCGCGCTGAACGCAATCCAGATCGCAGAGCTGCTGCTGGCGCGCCAAGCGCTCGCGGCTTAGTTTCAGGGCGGGCAGATCGGGCAGGAATCCCGGCATGACGCTCACACCACGTTGGATCGTCGTCGGCTTCGTGCTGGCTGCGATCGTGGCTGCGATCGTGATCTACGCAGTTACGGGCAGCAGCAGCGGAGGCGGGGGCGGTGGCGGCGGACCCGGTTACTAGCCGGCCGCTCGCACAGAGCCTTCAGCCAGCGTGACCCCGAGCCGCTCCTGTGAGGCAAGCCCGACCAGGGACAGTCCCCACGGAGGGACAGCCCCTAACGAGGGACAGTCCCTACTCGGGGACTGTCCCTCCTACGGGCCGGGCGGGACCGGCGCAGGAGCTGGCGTGAACGCGTCCTTCACAAGCCTGAGCACCTTCTCGCGACTGCCTTCGGCGACCGGCTGTAGCCCGCCGAGCTCGAGCCGCACGAGCTCGACCGGGCCCTGAGCGCGCACAGTCTCGAAGCCGAAGTCAGAGAGAAAGTCGCGGGGGAAGACCGTCCGATGCACGAGGAAGCGCTCGTACGGAGACTCTCCTTCCGGATACCTGTACGCGAAGGTCTCGAGCGCCTTCGCGCGCTTCTCCCTGGCATCGCCGATCGCAGCCAGGAACAGCGACTGCATGACCCACGGGCTCGCACGCTCGACGAGGTATGCGCAGGTGACCAGCACGGCGTCCTCCGACGGCGGGCCCGCGGGCAGTTCCCAGGCACGCGGGAAGAGCTCCGCGGGGCCGTACTGCATCGAGCCGATCAGGCTTCCGTCGTCGTCGCGGTAGACAGCGCCCCAGGCGCCCCAGTCGTCCTCGGCCTTCTCGATCCAGCGGCGCTTGTCGATGCTTCGCCCGCCCCTCGACTGCCACCAGACGCAGCCGTGACACACGGACGGCGCCCCCTGGAGCGTCACCCCGGTCAGTCCGGCGACACGCGTGCTCACGCCGGGGACTTTAGGACAAGCTCAGTCGCCTCGGGACGAGCGAAGAACCGGAACGGGACAAAGGTCGTGCCTAGACCGGGCGAGACGTGCAACACGCCGCCGGGCCGGTTGTAGATGCCCTCCGCGTAGGTCCACCGAATGTGCGCAAGCCTGAGCCTTTTCCCACGTCCGTAGGGGACGCAGATCTGGCCGGCGTGGAGATGTCCCGCGAGGACGAGGTCGAAGACGCCCGCCGGCAGCTTGTCGATCACGTTCGGGAAGTGGCAGAGCAGGATGCGCAGATCGGCTTCGGGGTCGGCGAGCCGCTCGGGCCGGGCCGTCCCCTTCCGGTAGGAGCGTGGGTCGACGCCGACGATCTGCACGCGACGTCCGCGGAGCTCCACCGTCCGCGCTTCGTCGGCCAAGAGGGTCGTCGACCCGAGATCGGTGAGCGCGCTCGGCTTGGAGAACGGGTCTCGCGAGATCGCGAAGTCGTGGTTCCCGAGAACCGCGAACGAGCCGGGCAATCGGTTGAGGAGCATGCGCAGCCTCGGCTCAGCGCTCGGGCGCGAGAGCAGGTCGCCCGTGATCGCGGTCAGATCGGGCTCACGCCCCGCCGTCCAACGAACGGCACGATGGACCGCGTGCTCGCCCCGCGACGGGAAGCCGAGATGGAAGTCGGAGAGGTGGACGATGCGAAGCCCGTCCAGTTCCCGGGGGAGGCCGGGAATCGCCACCCTCAGCGTGCGGAGCCGAACCCAGCCGGCCTCGAACTGCCCCCAGGCCGCGACGGCGAGGCCGGCCGCGCCGAGCGTAGCGAGCGGTTTCTTCATTCGGACCGCATTCTCGTGCGTGCCGACGCCGTCGGACACGCCACCGGATTTCGAGCGGCTCCCTTCGCCCCAGGGGATGGTGCGCGACTACGCAGTCGCCTATCAGAGAGACATCGAGCGGACGGGCGGAACCAGCTGATTCCGCCCGTCCTGCACCGCGTTTAGAGCAGCACGATCGGAGCTCAGGGGAGATCGCCCTGATTGACGTTGATATTCCCTTGCGTCACCAACGACCCTCCCCCTCCCGTCGGAAGCGGGCACTCCTCACCGCCGCTGGCCCTGAATTCATCCGGCACCGAAGAGCCCGGTTGGCCGTTGTCGGTGACCTGGAAGGTCAAGAAATCGCCCTCTTCGAGCCCGGACGTGGGATTCACCACGCGTGTGATCACACCCGTCAACGACGCATCGTTCCCAACGACGGTCAGGCAAACGACATCCGCGCTGTACTGCTCGGTCGGCGACCCTTCGTCGTAGGTGAAGCGCAGTTGCATCCGGCCTGTGACTCCGCTTGAGCCATCGTGAGCCGTGAACGAGAAATGCGCATCGGCGTGAGCGTTGTATGGGGCGACAGCGCCGCTCCCGGCGGCATAGGCGAAGGGCGGATCCGCCGCCGCACCTGCTGGATACGCGCACGCGGCGATGATCGCCAACAGGACGAAGAATCTACTCATGTCTCCCTCTTTCGCAGATGGATCCCGCAATGAAACGCGCGGGCGTGACATGGAGGTTACGACCTCAACGAGATTAGGCTTAGGAGCCGGCGAGTCTCCGCCGAGAGATCCTCGAGCCCTGAGTTAGACCTCGAGCTTGTCGAGCATCGGTTTGACCGAGACCACGTGGCGCTTGAACTTCAGCTCCGACTCCTCGAGCCCGGCGGCGACGCCGATCAGCTGTGAGAGGTGGAGGATCGGCATCTGGAAGTCGCGACCCGTCTTCGCCTTCAGCTTCGACTGCCACGCGTCGAGCGAGAGATGGCAGAGCGGACACGGCGTGACCATCACGTCTGCCCCGGCCTCCGTCGCCTGCTCGATCGGCTGGATGAGCTCGCCGAGCGCAGTCTCCTCGCGGGCCTGGATGATCGGGAACCCGCAGCACTTGATCTTGGCGGGATAGTCGATCGCCTCTCCCCCACACGCGTCGATGATCGCCTCGAGCGAGTGCGGCTTGTCGGGATCCTCGAAGCCGAGGATCTTCGAGGGGCGCAGGATCTGGCAGCCGTAGAACGGGGCGACCTTGAGCCCCTTCAGCCCCTTGTGGGCGACCTCCTTCAGTCGCTCGTAGCCGTCGCCCTCGGCGATCATCCAGAGGAAGTGCTTGACCTCGATGTTGCCGCTGTACGGCGGTGCACCGACCGTCTCGAGGTTCTTGTTGACGCGCTCCCGCAGTTCGTCGTCGTTCTTCAGCTGCCAGTTCGCCTGGCGCAGGTTGAGCGTACAGACGTTGCAGATCGTCATCAGCGTGTCCGCGCCGGTCTGCTCGCCGTAGGCGAGGATGCGCGCGTTCAGGTGCAGGTAGTAGTCCGGCTCGGCCTCGTGGATGTCGCCGGCGCCGCAGCAAGTGACGGCGTCCAGCTCGTCGAGCTCGATGTCGAGCTTGGGCGCCAGCGCCTGCGTGGAGGAGTCGAGCTCCTTCGCCGACAGCGAGGCCAGGCAGCCCTTGTAGTAGGCGACCTTCATCCTTCGGCCGCCGGCGGTTCTTCACCCGGTGTGACTTCCGGTACGTCTCGATGCGCCCCGGCGGCCTCGACGTGCTCGATCCTCGCGAGCGCCCGCTCGCCCTGGACGATCCCGGCGGCGCCGTCGAGACCCTGCTCCTTGACGAGGTTGTAGAGCGCACGGGACTCGTCGACCTCGGCGGCGACGTGGATTGGCCCCGGCGGCGGCACCTTGCCGCGCCTGGCGAGCGCAAGCGCGAACTTCGTCTCCTTCAGCGCGCCGAAGATTCCCTGGGTCTTCGGCACGAGCTCGGTCTCGCGCAGCCAGCCGGTCGTCTTCGCCGAGGTGACGAACCACTTCGCGTGCTTGGCGCCCAGGTCCCAGTCGATGTCGTGCTTGATCGACTCGGCGCCGAGCTTGGCGATCGCGTCGCGTGGGTCGACGCCCTTCGGGCAGCGCTCGTTGCAGAAATAGCACCGCGTGCAGTCCCAAATCCCGTGCTCGTCGTTCAGCTCGCTCAGCCGCTCGACCTCGTCGTGGTCGCGGGGATCGCCGACGAAGCGCATCCCCTTGGCGAGCGCTGCGGGACCGCGGAACTCCGGGTCCGCCTCCATCGCGTTGCACTCCGAGACGCAGCAGCCGCACATGATGCAGAGCGACTCCTTGTTGATCGGGTTCATCTGCTGCTGCGAGACGACCCACTCCTTCTCCGGCGCCTCGTCGTAGCCCGAGTCGAGCCAGGGCTTGACCGCTTTCACCTTCTGCCAGAACGGGCCCATTTCCACGACGAGGTCTCTGATGATCGGCAGGTTCCCCATCGACGAGATGACGGGGACGTGGCCGGCGTCGACGATCGGCTTCATCCGCTCCTTGCAGGCGAGGATCGCGCGGCCGTCCATGCGCATGCCGCAGGAGCCGCAGATCATCATCCGGCAGCTCTTGCGGTAGGCGAGCGTCCCGTCGTGGCGGTCCTTGATGATGTCGAGGACGTCGAGCAGGCAGGCCCATTCGGGCGCTTCGACCTCGTAGGTCCGGAGGTCGCGGTCGCCGTTCTCGTCGACGCGCCAGATCTTGAGCGCGACCTCCATCGTCGCGCCCTCCCACGTGTGGACCGCCGCTTCGCTCACTAGTACGTCCTCTCCTGTGGCTGCCACTTCGTAACGGTCACCGGCGCCCAGTCCAGCACCGGCTGGTCGTCGACCCAGCGGACCATCGTGTGTTTCATGAAGTTCTCGTCGTCGCGGTCAGGGTAGTCGTGCGGCCGGGCGTGCGCGCCCCGGCTCTCCTTCCGCTCGATCCCCGCGACGAGCATGCACGCGGCCAGCTCGAGCAAGAACCCGAGCTCGAGCGCCTGGGTGAGGTCGTTGTTGAACACCTCGCCCTTGTCGTCGACGATCACGTTCTCGTATCGCTCGCGCAGGTAGCCGACGATCCGCTGCTGCTCCTTCATCTGGTTCTCGCGCCGGAAGACGCCGAAGTTCTCGTGCATCGTCTTCGCGAGCTCGTCCCGGATCTGCCAGGGGCGCTCGCCGTCCAGGCGATCGAGGAGGGTCTTGACCTCGCGTTCCGCGTCCGCCTCGATCCCCACCGGAACGTCGATGGTCGTGTGGGTGAGCGCCCAGTCCGCCGCGGCGGCGCCGGCTCGCCTCCCGTACGTGATCGTCTCCATGAGCGCGTTGCCGCCGAGACGGTTCGCGCCGTGCACCGAGACGCAGGCGCACTCGCCTGCGGCGTAGAGCCCTTCCAGCTCGGTCTGCCCGTCTTCGTGGTCCGTGTCGACGCCACCCATGTGGTAATGCGCTCCGGGCCGAACGGGGATCGGCTCGTGGATCGGATCGATGAGCGCGAAGGTCATCGCGAGCTCGCGAGTGCCGTGCAAGCGCTCGATGATCTTCTCCGCACCCAAGTGGCGGAGGTCGAGCAGCACGCTTCCGTCGACGCCGCGTCCCTCGTCGATCTCCGTCTGCTCGGCGCGTGAGATGACGTCGCGGCTCGCGAGCTCCATCGCGTTCGGGGCGTAGTTCTTCAGGAACCGCTCTCCCTCCCCGTTCAGGAGGTAGGCGCCCTCCCCGCGGCAGCCCTCGGTTATGAGCACTCCCGTCGGCGAGAGCGTCGTCGGGTGGAACTGCATCATCTCCATGTCCTTCAGCGGCACTCCGGCGCGAAGGGCCATCGTCATGCCGTCGCCGGTGCACGCGTAGGCGTTCGTCGTCCCCGCGTAGAGCCGCCCCGCCCCGCCGGTGGCGAGGATGACGGTCTTGGCGCCGAACGTCTTCAGGCCGCCGTTCAGGAGGTCCCACGTGATCACGCCCTGGCAGCGATCGTCCTCGACGACGAGCTTCCAGGCGAAGAACTCCTCGTAGACCTTGAGATCGCGCTTCATCACCTGCTCGTAGAGGACATGGATGAGCACGTGGCCGGTGATGTCGGCCGCATAGGCCGTGCGCGGCTCGCCGGCTGCGCCGAACGGCCGCTGGGCGATCCGGCCGTCCTCGGTGCGCGAGAAGACGGCGCCCCAGTGCTCGAGCTGGTAGACGTCGCCGGGCGCCTCGTTGCAGAGGATCTCGATCGCGTCCTGGTCGCCCAGGTAGTCGGAGCCCTTGACCGTGTCGTAGGCGTGCTTCTCGGGGTCGTCGTCGGAGGCGTTTCCGAGCGCCGCGTTGATCCCGCCCTCGGCCGCGCCGGAGTGGCTGCGCACCGGGTGGATCTTCGAGATCAGCGCGACGTCGGCGCCAAGATCATGCGCCTCGATGGCTGCGCGCATGCCCGCCAGCCCGGCCCCCACTACGAGCACGTCGTGCGTCGCCTCCACGCTACGCGTCCAAGTTACATTGGCTTGCCATGCGGAATCGGTGCGGCATCTCGCGTGACACCGACGGTATCGGATCAGCCTGTCTTAGGCGCTCGTACAGATTGAATCGTGCAGCGCGGGGTAGGATTTTCCCGTCCCGCCCACTCTCCAAGGAGCAAGCCGCAGTGGCGAAGATGCTGTTCCGCCTGCCGAAGGCGGCCAAGATGCACGAGAACCCGAGCCGCGACGAGGTCAAGGAGCTCGCGGCGAAGATGCCGAACGCGAAGTCGACGCAGTACGGCAACCTGAACGTGCAGACCGACGTCGTCTCGCGCTCCAAGCGCTCCACCTTCATCGTCACCGACGAGCCCGACGGACAGAACCAGGCGATCACGCGCGAGGAAGGCCTGAAATGGGCGGAGGCGCAGGACACCTACATCGCCGGCCGGGAGATGATCCAGATCGACGGCTATATCGGAAACGACCCCGAGTTCCGCACGCCCGCGCGCCTCTACATCGAGGCTGCGAACGCGAACATCGCCGCGATGCAGCAGCAGCTCTACTTCGATCCCGACCTCGACGTCCACGAGCCTGAGTTGACCGTCGTCTACACGCCGAACCTGAAGGCCGAGGGCTATCCCGACGACCGTTTGATCGCCGTCGACCTCGACCAGGGCGTGACGCGGATCTTCAACTCGGACTACTTCGGCGAGTCGAAGAAGGGCGCCCTCCGGATGTGGAACAGGCTCGTCCACGACCGGGGCGGGCTGCCGCTCCACGCCGGCTGCAAGATCATCCCGACCCGCCGCGGGCGCCGCGTCGGCCTGATCGTGGGTCTCTCCGGGACGGGAAAGACGACGACGACGTTCACGCGCCAGAACGGATCGCTTCCGGTCCAGGATGACTTCGTCGGCTGGATGCCGGACGGCCGGATCATGGCGACCGAGAGCGGCTGCTTCGCGAAGACCTTCGGCCTCAACCCCGACGACGAGCCGACGATCTACGGAGCGATCACCCAGCCCGACTCGTACCTCGAGAACGTCTCGCAGCGCGGCGACGATGTCGACTTCTACGACACGAGCTACACGCCGAACGGGCGCGCGACCTTCCCGTTCCGCGTGATCGAGTCAGGCGTCGACGAGCAGATCGACGAGGCTCACTTCCTGCTGATCCTGAACAAGAACGAGAACATCATCCCGGCAGTCGCGAAGCTCGAGGGGCCGCAGGCAGCGGCCTTCTTCATGCTCGGCGAGACCCAGGGCACGAGCGCGGGCGGCGCCGACGAGGCCGGCAAGTTTCTCCGCGTGCCCGGGACGAACCCGTTCTTCCCCATGCTGCACGACCTCCAGGGAAACCGCTTCCTCGACTTGCTCGAGGACCACCCGCTCGAGGTCTACCTCATGAACACCGGACGGGTCGGCGGCGGGGAGGACGATCCTCGCTCGAAGAAGGTCAGGATCAAGCACTCGTCGGCGATCGTGAAGGGCATCGCCGAGGGCACGATCGAGTGGGAACGCGATCCCGACTTCGGATACATGGTCGCGAGCTCGGTGCCGGGCATCGACGCGGAGGACATCGACATCCTCCAGCCGCAGCGCCTGTACAAGGCCACCGGCCGCAAGGAGGAGTGCGACGCGGGCATCCAGCGCCTCAAGGACGCTCGCACCGAGTTCCTCTCCCAGTTTCCGAGCCTCTCCGAAGCGATCGTCGACTCAGTTTCCTAGGGGTTCCTCGCCGTCGTCGCAGCCGGCCCCGTTGGTCGGGTGCAGGCGAAACCCATGGAGACGCGAACACCTCAGGGTGTCCGACCGCGCTGCGATCGACCGTTTTCTGGCCAGCCCTGCCCTCTCCGAGGCGACCCGCCGCGCGTACGGGAACGACCTCGCGGAGTTCGCAGGCTGGTTGCGGAACCGGAGTGTCCGTCTGGAGGACGTGGACGCAGCCGTGCTCGCCACATATGCCGCAGAGCTTGCTGCCGCACGGCCCGGACGGCAGCCTCGGAAGCTCGCGGGCGCGACGATCGCGCGCAAGCTCGCTGCGGTGCGGGCCCTGCTCCGGTTCACGCTCGGCGCGAGCCGCGTGCCCGAGATGCAACTGGGCCCGAGACGCCAGCGGCGGCTGCCCGATGCGCCGAAGACCGAAGAAGTGGACGCCATCCTCGAACAAGTCGGCGGCACGGAGCCGCTCGCGCTACGTAACCGAGCCCTCCTCGAGCTCGTCTACTCGTCCGGCCTACGGAGCCGCGAGGCTGTCGACCTCGATCTCGGAGACGTCGACTTCGAGCAGGAGGCGGTACGGGTCAGGGGCAAGGGCGACAAGGAGCGCGTCGTCCCGCTCGGCGAGGAGGCGGCCTACAGAGTTCGGCTGTACCTCGAGGACGCGCGGCCGCAGCTCGCCCGGGGCGCCGAGGACGCTCTCTTCCTCTCGGCTCGCGGCAGGCGGCTGGACACGAGCACGCTCAGGCGTCTGCTTCCCCACCCGCATCGCCTTCGGCACGCATTCGCCACGCACCTGCTCGAGGGCGGTGCAGACCTCCGCGTCATCCAGGAGCTGCTCGGCCACAGCTCGCTCTCGACGACGCAGGCCTACAGCCACGTCGACGGCAAACGCCTCCGCAAGGTCTATGACCGAAGCCATCCTCGCTCCTGAAGTCGAAGCCTTCCTGGCCGTGGCCGCCGCTCGCCTCGCGCCACGGACGATCGAGGCCTACCGGCGCGACCTCGTAGCGGTCTCGAAGTGGCTTAGGCACTCCCCGGCGACCGCGAGCCGTGAGGAGCTCGAGCGGTACATCGCCGAGCTGCGCGGGGCCGGTCTCGCCTCCTCGACCATCGCTCGCCGGCTCGCGGCGCTGCGATCGTTCTTCCGTCATCAGCTTCTCGTCGGCTCGCGCGACGACAACCCGGCTGCGGAGATCGACTTGCCTCGTCGCGCCCGCCACCTTCCTCGCACGCTCTCCGCCGGTGAGGCGGAGCGGCTGATGGAGGCTGCCTCGGAGACGACACCGCGCGCGCTCCGCGACCGAGCCCTCGTGGAGCTCCTGTACGGCGCCGGTCTGCGGGTCAGCGAGGCCGTCGGCCTGGAGCGAAGCGGCGTCGACCTCGACGAGCGCCTCGTCCGGTCAGTAGGAAAGGGTGGGAAAGAACGCGTCGTGCCGCTCGGCCGAAGCGCCGTGGACGCCGTCCGCCGGTACCTCGCTCGAGGCCGCCCGTTTCTCGACCGCCGTCACTGCCCGGAGCTGTTCCTGAACGCCCAGGGCGGCCCGCTCACACGCGCAGGCGCCTTTCTCATCCTCAAGCGACTGGCCGAAAAAGCTGGGCTCGAGCCGCGCCGCGTCCATCCGCATCTGCTCCGTCACTCGTTCGCGACCCACCTGCTCGAGGGAGGGGCAGACCTCAGGAGCGTCCAGGAGATGCTCGGCCACGCCGACCTCGCGACAACGGAGCTGTACACGCATGTAACCGATCGCAGGCGCCGCGAGGCGTACTTCGACGCTCACCCGCATGCGCGGCGCAGGCTCAAGGTTTCTGCTGCTGCGCCGATGGCAAAACCCAAGAAAGATGGCTCAGCTTGACCCTCAGCTCACACTCATGTTCGCGCTCACGAGCGGCGTGGGCTACCTGATGGTGCTGAGCGGGGTCGGCAAGGGCCTGATGGACTGGAAGCGACGGCGCGCCTGTCCTTCCTGTGGCCGTACCCCCTGCGCCTGCGTCTGATCCACGCCTAAGAGACTTTGCAACAGACTGTTGCTAAGTCCTGGTGTCGCTAGCGCCGCGTCGCGCCCCTCTTTCGCAGCGTCTCCCCGATCTTCCTCGCCGCGGCTCTCAGCTCGCTGTCCTGCTCGTCGTCGTCGGCGAGCGTGCTGAGGATCAGGATCGTCTCACGCTGAGGAGATCCGTTATTCAGGCAGAGGATTGCCAGTCGCCGGACAGCCTGGTTGTCGTCGTGACTCGCCAGCTCGTGCAAACGTGGGCGAACATCGTTGACGAGCCCGGGGTGGTCACGTGAGAGAAGCTCGAGCGAGATGAGCGCGGAGCCGCGGCAGGCCGGGCTCTCGTCCTCGAGCCCTCGCCGCAGCAGCTCAGCCTTCTGCCGATACCGGAACTGCCCGATCGCGCGGTAGGCGACGGCCCGCTCACGGTAGTCGGAGGAACGGGCGAGGCCCTCGACCTCGTCCTGCCAGCGCGTTCGGAGCCCGGCTAGCTCTTGCTCCTCTCCGCGCTCGGCCAGGGCGGCCGCCTCGGCGGCGGCTGACGCGAGCTCAGACAGCGGACAGCGAGCGCGACGGAGGGCCGATGTACACGGCGGAGGGGCGGATCAGTCGTCCGGTGCGCTTTTCCTCGAGGATGTGAGCCGCCCACCCGGCAACTCGCGCGCACGCGAACATGGCCGGGGTGAGATCGGGCGGGACCTCGGCCAGGTCGAGCACGACTGCCGAGTAGAACTCGACGTTCGTCGCGATCACGTAGTCGGGCTTTCGCTCGTGCAGCGCGGCAAGAGCGGCCTCCTCGAGAGCCTCGGCGACCTCCATGCGCGGAGATCCGAGCTCTTTCGCCGCCCGCTTGAGCACTCGTGAGCGCGGATCCTCGGCGCGGTAGACACGGTGCCCAAACCCCATGATCCGCCCATGCCGCTCGAGGAGGTCCTTGACGTAGCCGGCCGGGTCGCCGGTCTTTGCCACTTCGTCGAGCATCGGAAGCACACGGGCGGGTGCGCCCCCGTGGAGCGGCCCGCTGAGGGCGCCGACGGCACCTGACATCGCTGCAGCGCAGTCAGCCCCTGTGGAGGCAGTGATCCGCGCCGTGAACGTCGACGCGTTCAGCCCATGCTCGGCCGTGCAGATCCAGTAGGTGTCGATCGCCTTCACGTGGTCGGGATTGGCCTCGCCGCGCCAGCGGAGCAGGAACTTTTCGGCGGCCGTCTCGCCCTGGGCGACAACGTCGTCGGGAGCCGGCTCGCGCCCGTCGTGGACGCCAGCCGACTTGGCCACGATCGACATCATCTGCGCCGAGAGGCGGGCAAGGTCGTCGCGGGCTTCCTCGGCCTCGATGTCGACGAGCTTCTGCAGCTTCCAGACCGCTCCGAGCCGCGCGGTCTCGGCCTGCAGGTCCGCCGGAGCGTTGCCCGTCAGGCTCGCAGGCTCGTACGGCTCCGGGTCCGGCATCCCCGGCTCGAGGTTCTCGTCGACGAGGAGGCCCCAGACCTTTTCGTACGGAACCTGCCCCACGAGCTCCTCGATATCGACGCCCCGATAGCGAAGCGCACCGCCCTCCCGGTCTGGCTCGGCGATCTCCGTCTGGAAGGCGACAACGCCCTCGAGCCCTGGTTTGAAGTCGTTCATCTGTCCGGAAATCTATAGGTAGAGTCGCCGCCTGATGGCGCACAGGGTGACCCTGATCCCCGGCGACGGCACTGGGCCGGAGCTGACCGAGGCGACGCGGCGCGTGCTCGAGGCGACGGGTGTCGAATTCGATTGGGACGTCCAGTACGCAGGCAGCGACGTGATGGATCAGCACGGAGGCGATCCCCTCCCGGAGCACGTCCTCGAGGCAATCCGGGAAAGTGGAATCGCGATCAAGGGGCCGATCACGACCCCGATCGGCGGCGGCTTCCGCTCCGTCAACGTGGCGCTGCGCAAAGGGCTCGACCTGTATGGACAGGTGCGGCCGTGCAAGAGCTATCCCGGTGTGCGCTCACGCTACGAGGACGTCGACCTCGTGATCGTCCGCGAGACGACAGAGGATCTCTACGCAGGCATCGAGTACGAGGTCGGCTCGGACGAGGCGAACGAGCTCACGGACTGGATCCGCGAGCGCAACGGGACGCTGCGCGACGAGGCTGGGATCTCGATCAAGCCGATCTCCGTCGAGGGCACCCGCCGCATCATCGAGTTCGCCTTCGACTACGCGCGGCGCCTCGGCCGCCGCAAGGTGACGACCGTGCACAAGGCGAACATCATGAAGTTCACGGATGGGCTCTGGCTCCAGATCTCGCGAGAGGTCGCCGAGCAGCATCCGGACATCGAGTTCGAGGACCGGATCGTGGACAACCTCTGCATGCAGCTCGTCCAGCGCCCGGAGGAGTACGACGTCCTCGTGCTCCCGAACCTCTACGGCGACATCGTCTCCGACCTGGCCGCAGGGCTCATCGGTGGGCTCGGCCTCGCGCCGGGCGGGAACATCGGCACCGACGCAGCCGTCTTCGAGCCCACGCACGGGTCGGCCCCGAAATACGCGGGCCAGAACAAGGTGAACCCGATGGCGATGATGCTCTCGGGGATGCTCATGCTCCGCCATCTCGGCGAGATGGACGCGGCGGACCGGCTGGAACAGGCGATTGCGGCGGTGATCGCCGAAGGAAAGAGCGTCACGTACGACATGAAGCCGTCGCGCGACGATCCGACCGCGGTCGGCACGAGCGAGGTCGCGGACGCGGTGATCGAGAAGCTCGGAGTTCGCGTTTGAGCGCGCGGCGGAAGGTGACGGTCGTCGGTGCCGGGAACGTCGGCGCGACCTGCGCCCAGGTGCTGGCGGCTCGCGATTACGCAGACGTCGTGCTCGTCGACATCGTTCCGAACTTCCCGCAGGGAAAGGCCCTCGACATCAACCAGATGGGCGCGGTGCTCGGTTACGAGCCCTACGTGGTCGGGTCGAACGGGTACGAGGAGACCGCCGGCTCGGACGTTGTCGTGATCACCGCCGGTGTTCCTCGCAAGCCCGGCATGAGCCGCGACGACCTCGTGGCGACGAACGAGAAGATCGTCGGCGCGGTGACGCAGGATGCAATCGCCGTTTCGCCCGACGCGATCCTGATCGTGGTCTCGAATCCACTCGATGCGATGTGCCAGGTGGCCAAGAACGTGTCGGGCTTCCCCAAAGAGCGCGTGTTCGGCCAGGCGGGAATCCTCGACACGGCCCGCTTCCGGACCTTCATCGCCTGGGAGACCGGCGCTTCGGTGAAGGACGTACAGGCCGTCGTGCTCGGCGGTCACGGCGACCAGAT
This sequence comes from Actinomycetota bacterium, assembly GCA_038040395.1. Classification (GTDB taxonomy): domain Bacteria; phylum Actinomycetota; class Thermoleophilia; order Gaiellales; family Gaiellaceae; genus VAXT01. Next base: position 206,786 of record JBBPIJ010000002.1, on the reverse strand, counting down.
GGTTTCGATTGTGTCGGCGACGACGGTCGGCGGCGTGCCGCTGACGAAGCTCGTGTCCAAGGAGCGGATCGCCGAGCTGGTCGAGCGCACCGCAAAGGGCGGCGGCGAGGTCGTAGAGCTGCTCGGGACGTCGGCCTGGTACGCGCCCGGCGCCGCCGCGGCGCAGATGGTCGACTCGATCATGCTCGACGAGAAGCGCGTGCTGCCGTGCACGGCATATCTCGAGGGCGAGTACGGGATCGACGGGCTCTACATGGGCGTTCCGGTGAAGCTGGGCGCCGGCGGGATCGAGGCAATCGTGGAGCTCGACCTGAGCGACGACGAGCGTGCGGCCCTCGACGCCTCGGCCGAGGCCGTCCGCGAGGTCGTCAGCGTCCTGCGCTCGTAGCTCGTGCGACCGGCACACATCCGGCACGATCTCGTCACTGACGTGTGCGCTTTTCCCGACTACGATCGAATCGGGGAGGAGGTTGGCTGTGCCTAAACAAGCGCAGCCGGCCGACTGAAGATGGACCTCGGGCTGAACGGCCGCACGGCCATCGTCTGCGGCGCCTCATCCGGGATGGGGCTCGCGATCGCGGAGGCGCTCGCCGCCGAGGGTGCCAACGTCGCCATGTTCGCGCGTCGCCGCGAAGAGCTCGCGCGCGAGGGTGACCGTCTCGGCGCATTGCCCGTCCGCGGCGACTTGACCAACCCGAAAGACCTCGCGCGTCTCGTCGAGAAGACCGTCGAGGCATTCGGCGGGATCGACATCCTCGTCAACAACGGCGGCGGTCCGCCTCGGGGGCCTGCGGTCGACCTCACAGACGAGGCCGTCGAGAGTGCCGTCGAGCTGCTGCTGCTCTCCGCGATCCGCCTGACCAACCTGTGCCTGCCGCAGCTTCGCCGCAGCGGGCACGGCCGCGTCGTCAACATCACCTCGAGCTCGGTGCGCGAGCCGATCGACAACCTTGCGCTGTCGAACTCGGTTCGCCCGGGAGTGATCGGCTGGGCGAAGACGCTCGCCCGCGAGGTCGGCCCCGACGGCGTGACCGTCAACTCGATCGCGCCGGGCCGGATCGACACGCCGCGGCTCGCCGAGGTCTACGCCGACCGCTCCCGCGCGGACGACCTCGCCACGATCCCACTCCGCCGATTCGGGCGCCCGAGCGAGGTCGGCGACGTCGTCTGCTTTCTCGCCTCGGACCGCGCCTCATACGTCACGGGAGCCGTCATCCCCGTCGACGGCGGCCTCACGCGCGGCCTCCTGTAGCCCTAGAGCTCGAACCGGCCGAGCCGCCTCGCCGTATTCTGCGTCGGTGGCCCGCATCTTCACGCCTGTCCGCATCCTGGTCGCGGGTCTCGTCCTCTTCGGCGTCGCGGCGTTCCTCTATCTCGTCCCTTCCGACCAGTACGTGCTGCTGCCCGACCGCGCCAGGCCGCTTGCTCCCTTCGTCAAGATCAAGGGAGAGCGGTCCGACCACGATGGCGGCGGGATCTACTACGTTGCCGTCGAGATCAAGAAGGCGAGCGTGCTCGAGAAGCTCTTCCACGGACTCCACGAGGGAGCGACGCTGGTGCCGGCAGAGGCGATTCGCGCACCCGGCGAGAGCGAGGGGCAGCACCGCAAGGAGGAGCTCCAGGCCATGGCGCTCTCGCAGCAGGTCGGAGCGGCCGTCGCACTGAAGGCTCTCGGCTACGACGTCAACGTCCACTCGCCCGGCACCGTGATCCTCGCCGTCGATCCGAAAGGCCCCGCCGCCGGCAAGCTGCGCGCCCGCGACATCGTCGTGACCGTCGACGGGCGCCCCGCACCCTCGCTCAGCGACCTCCGCCGGCTGGTCCGGCGGCATCGGCCGGGCGACCGCGTCCAGTTGACCGTGCGGCGCGGGCAGAAGGTGGAGAAGGTCGTGATCAAGACGGTCCCGGATCCGAAGATCAGGACCAGGCCGATCATCGGCGTGCTCACGACCTGCGCGGTGCAGACATTCACGAAGATCGACCTTCCCGTCCCTGTCCAGATCGACCTCGGCCAGGTGGGCGGGCCGTCCGCCGGGTTGGCCTTTGCGCTCGACGTGGTCGAGGAGCTCGGCCACGACGTCGACCACGGCTACCGAGTCGCCGCGTCCGGCGAGATCTGCGTGGACGGCACCGTCGCGGCCGTCGGAGGCCTGAAACAGAAGACGATCGGTGCCAAACGCGCAGGAGTCGATGTCTTCCTCGTCCCGGCTGGGGAAAACGCGAAGGAGGCGCGCCGCTACGCGGGCGACATGCGCGTGATCCCTGTGCATAGTTTTCGACAGGCGTTGCGGGCGCTGGCAACACTTCCCCGAATAGCACAGAAAGCATGAATTTTCGGCAGAATCGTTCCTGCCGGAAATTGCTCAGTTTTCCTGCGTGGCAACCGTTGCGAACGTGCGGAGTGACCTATGATCGCCCGGTTGCCAGGGGTCGACTCAGCTGTAGCAAATCGAACGGAGCGCAAGAACCCTAGAGCATCCTGTGCACTTTGCTACTTCAAACAGGCGGGCCTGTGTGCTCTCCCCGAGTCCCCCTGCCCGACCTATCGCCCGGTCGGCCGGGGCACTCTCTCTCCCCCGCACCAGGCCCGCCTGATTCAGCGCATACCTCAGCACGCAGCCGCATAGCGGCGCGCTGAGTGACCCGCTGAAGTAATCCTCTCGCCGGGGTCTTAGACTCACCCGATGCGGCTGTTCGGTCGGCGACCTGAGGGACCACTCGAGGATTGGCAGCCTCGGCTGTACGCGACTCTCATCGCTTTCGTTCTGATCGTCGCCTGGCTGATCGCGTTCATCGTCAAGAACGACAACCGGGTCAAGATCGACTTCGTCGTCTTCTCGGCGCAGACGGCGCTGATCTGGCTGATCATCCTGCTGCTCGCGATCGGCTTTCTCGGCGGCGTCTTGCTCTCGCAGCTGTACCGGCGGCGCCGGTCAGGCGGCGCTGCGAAGGTGCATGGCAGCGCGGACGGCTGACGCGAGGCGGCGCACACCCTCCTCGATCTCGGCGGGCGAGACGTAGCTGAAGGCGAGGCGGATCGCGGTCTCGCCGCCGGCGCCGACAAAGAAGTCCACGCCCGGGACGAAGGTGACGCCCTCGGCGCGGAGCTCCGAGCTCTCAACACCGGCGGGTAGCTCGAGCCACAGGAAGTAGCCGCCCTCGGGCTCGCTCCACATCGCCTCAGGCAAGTGCCGCTCGAGGGCCTCGATCATCGCGTCGCGGCGGGCCCGGAGCAGGCCGCAGACACGCTCGAGGTTCGGCTCAAGGTTGCCGCGACGTAGGAACTCGTGCACGGTCGCCTGTCCGATAAGCGCGGGCGTGATGTAGGCGGCCGCGGCGGCGGCTTCGACCTCCTCCGAGAGCCCGCTCGGCAACACGAGGTAGCCCACGCGCAGCCCCGGCGCGATCGTCTTCGAGAACGAGGAGCTGTAGACGACGTTCTCGCCGCCTGCGAGCTCGAACAGCGTGGGCGGCGCGGTGCCCTCGAAGCGCACGAGGCCGTACGGATCGTCTTCGAGGACGAGCAGGCTAGCCTTCGCGAGCGCGGCGAATTGCTTCCGGCGGCTCGCAGAGAGCGTGCGACCGGTCGGGTTCTGAAAGGTCGGGATCGTGTACAGGAACGCCGGCGACTCGACGACCACATCCTCGCCCTGGGGAACCGAGATCACCTCCGCGCCGAGCGCAGCGAGGATCTTCAGTGGGCGGTCATAGGTGGGCGCCTCGACCACGACCGGCCCCCGCGGCGCGAGTAGCCCTGCGAGGAAGAGGAAGCCTTCGAGCGACCCGTTCGTGAGCACGACCCGGCCGGGCTCGACGCCGTGGCGCTCGCCTATCCACTCCCGAAGCGGCGCATAGCCACCCGCTGAGCCGTAGCTCAAGATCGTGCTCCCGTCCCGGGCGAGCGCTGACCGGGCACAGTCGGCGAGCTCCTCGACCGGGAGGCATTCCGGCGCCGGAACGCCGCGGGCGAGAGAGATCGGATCCACGCCCGGCACCCTAGAATCCGCTGCGGACATGAAGCTTCTCTCCGCCGCGCTCCTCGCCCTCGTCGTCCCAGCATCTGCGGCGGCAGCGCTCGAGGTGAAGCTCTCGGTCGTGCCAACCTCCCCCAGGAAGGGCGCGTCGTCGGTCGTCCAGCTGCGCCCGTACTGGACCAAGTACCGCGCCGACGGGACGTGCTGCCGCCTCGAGCCTGCTGACGTGAGCTACCCGTTCAAGGTCGAGGCGGTTTCGCCCACCGGGCGCGTCTTTCGGGTCGTTGTCCGCCGGACGAAGAAGAGCCGGTTCGTCTGGGCAGGCTCGTTCGTCTTCGGCCGAACCGGCATGTGGACTCTGCGCGCTCCGCAATGGGGCCCTCGCTACAGCCGGAACTACGGCGCGCGTCCGCGAGTGCGCTTCGCGGTTCGGGCCGCCTAGGTCCTGGCGCTCGCCGTCTCGGCCGCCAGCTCGGCGACCTCGGTCGGCGTCGTGCCCACCCTGACGCCGACGGCCTCGAGCGCCTCCTTCTTCGCCTGCGCAGTTCCAGAGGAGCCGGAGATGATCGCGCCGGCGTGACCCATCGTCTTGCCGGGCGGAGCCGTGAAGCCGGCGATGTACGCGACGACGGGCTTGGACATCTCCGCGTCGATGAAGCCCGCCGCCTTCTCCTCTTCGTCCCCGCCGATCTCGCCGACCATGACCACGATGTCGGTCTCCTCGTCTCCCTCGAACCGCTCGAGGACGTCGATGAACGACGAACCGACGACCGGGTCGCCGCCGATGCCGACGATCGTCGAGTTCCCGAGCCCGAGCTGAGCCAGCTCGTACCCGATCTGGTAGGTCAGCGTGCCCGACCGGCTGACGAGGCCGATGCGGCCCTCGCGAAAGACCTCTGCCGGGATGATCCCGACGTTCGCCTTGCCCGGCGAGAGCGCGCCCGGGCAGTTCGGGCCGAGCAGCGTGATCCCACGGGGCTGGATGTAGTTGTAGATCCGCAGCATGTCGTGGGCTGGGAGCAACTCGGCTATGCAGATGACCGTGCCGATCCCGGCATCGAGCGCCTCGTAGATTGCGTCAACGGCGAAGCGCGCAGGCACGAAGATCACCGATGTGTTCGCGCCTGTCTCGGTAACCGACTCCGCGACGGTGTCGAAGACGGGGATGCCCTTCACGTCCTGGCCGCCCTTCCCCGGCGTGACGCCGGCGACGACATTCGTCCCGTAGTCGCGGTTCCGCACGCCGTGGAAAGAGCCTTCGCTCCCGGTCAGCCCCTGGACGACGAGACGCGTCTCGCTGCCGACGATGATCGCCATTAGTGCCCCTTCCAGTGATGCCGCCGAGCTCCTGGGTCGCGAGCACCAAGCCAGAGGCCGCACTCGACCGCGGCCAAGGCTTGCAGCCTTGGCAAGGGCGAGGGTGGACTCTGGCGCCGCGTGATCGCGGGCCAGGGGCCGGCATGCATTGCTGGGAGGGGCACTAAGGCTTCCTCCCTCTGATGATGATCGCCTCCGTCTCGACGAGACCATCCTCGGTGCGATCGGCGAGCAGCTCCCGCACTCGGACGGCGTCATCCGGCGGCGTCTCGGCGCGGTCGAGCCAGGGCTCGAGCGGAAGCCGTCGGCTCAGGATCTCGAGCTCGTCGACGACGAGCCCCGCAGCCTCGAAGAATCCGCGCCACTCCTCTTCGCTGTAGCAGCGGACGTGGCTCGGATCGTGTAGGCGCTCGGCCTCCTCGACCTGCTCGCTCTGGAAGAGGTTGTCCTGGACGACCACGCGGTCGCGGGTGACCCGCGCCATCTCGCGCACCGAGAGAGCGACGTCGTCGAAGTGGTGCGCCGCGATGCGGCAAACGGCGACGTCGAACGAGTCGTCGGCAAACGGAATGTCCTCTCCGCGGGCGATCACGTCTGGCTGCATCCCTGGCGCGGGGTCGAGCGAGACGACCTCTGCACCCGCTTCGCGGAGCCGACGCGCGACGTGGCCGCCGCCGGTGGCGACGTCGATTGCGGTCACGCCCTTTGCGGGCTCGCAGAGCTCGACGACGCGGTCGAGATCCGGCCCGGCTTTGTGCGTCGGGCTCTCGCGCATCGCCTCCGCACGTTTCGACCAGGTGTCGGTCATGCCGCCAGCTCCACGGCGCGCTTCGCAGCGTCGAGCATCGTCGACTCCACGTGAATGTTGTCCAGCCCCGCGTCCGCGAGAATCTGGCGCCCCTCCTCGGCATTCGTGCCATCGAACCGCACCACGATCTGGTGCTCGATCTTGGTCTTGTCGAGCGCTTGCAGGATCCCGCGCGCGACCTCGTCGCAGCGCGTGATGCCCGCGAAGATGTTGAAGAGGATCGACCGCACCTGCGGGTCTGCGCTGATGATCTCGAGCGCGTCCGTCACACCCTGGGCGTCGCCGCCACCGCCGAGATCGCAGAAGTTCGCCGGCCGGCCGCCTGCGAGGGCGATCACGTCCAGCGTCGACATGACGAGCCCGGCTCCGTTCCCGAGGATGCCGACTTCGCCGTCGAGCTTGACGTACGTAACGCCCTTCTCGCGTGCCGCGCGCTCCTCGGGCGGATACGCCTCGACGTCGCGCATCTCGGCGATGTCGGGATGCTTGTAGAGGGCGTTGTCGTCGACCGTGAACTTCGAGTCGAGCGCCTTGACCTCGCCTTCGGGCGTCACGATCAGCGGGTTGATCTCGCAGAGCATCGAGTCGGCCCCGACGAAGGCGTCGTAGAGCTTGCCGATGATGCTCAGAATCTGCTTCTGCTCGTTCGGGTCATCGATCCCTGCGCCGTAGATGAGGCGGCGCGCCTGGTAGGGCTGGAACCCCTCGAGGGGGTCGACATGCAGGCGGGCGAGCGCCTCCGGCCGGTTGGCTGCGACCTCCTCGATGTCGATCCCGCCCTCTTTCGTGAGCATGAATAGAGCCTTCTTCTCGCCGCGATCGAACGTGACCGAGAGGTAGTACTCGTTCGCGATTTCGGAGGCCTTCTCGATCCAGAGCTTGCGGACGATGTGGCCGTTGATGTCCATCCCGAGAATCGCCTCGGCGTGTTGCGCGGTCTCCTCGGGTGAGCTCGCGAGCTTGATCCCGCCGGCCTTTCCTCGCCCTCCGGTCAGCACCTGGGCCTTGACGACGACCTGCCCGCCGATCTCCTCGGCCGCCGCCCGCGCCTCGTCCGGCGTCGTCGCGAGCCGCCCCTCGGAGACGGGGATGCCGAACCGCTTGAAGAGCTCCTTGCCCTGGTACTCGTAGAGGTCCACCGGGCGGCGACTCTAGCTTAGAGTCACGTAGTCACCGACAGGAGGAAACCATGAGCGAGCACGACAGCACGCTGGGCGAAGAGGAAGTCTCAAGCGAGTCGACCAAGTCAGACACGCCGGCGGAAGGCGACACGGACGGGACCGACGGCGACAGCGACGGCATGGACAGCGGCGGCGGCGGCGGCGGCGGCTCAGACTCGGACGGTTCGGACTCCGATTCAGACGACACGGACGCATAGCTCAGAGCGTTAGCTGTGAGCTTCACGCCGGTCGACCGGTCGTTTCAGACGGATGCGCGGGCAAAGCCCGCGCATCCTGAAGGCGGCACCGCAAGCGGTGCCTTGCAGCGCTGCGTCGGGCCCGTCGAGGCCGAGCGCTTCTTCGACGAGTACTGGGAGCAGAAACCCCTCCTCGTTCCGCGCGACGAGGAGGGGCGCTTCGACGACCTCCTCTCGGTTGAAGAGGTCGAGCGGCGCGTCACAGGCGGCGGGCTTCGGTTTCCCGCCTTTCGCGTCGTAAAGGAGGGCGGGAACCCGGAGCTCGCCGATTACACCGAGAACGTTTCCTGGTCGCCGACACCATTCTCCGGGACCGCCAGGACCGAGCGCGTCGCCACGGAGTTCGAACAGGGCGCGACGATCGTGCTCCAGGCGCTGCACGTCCATCACCCTCCCCTGGCGCGCTTCTGCCGGGAGCTCGAGGGTGATCTCGGCTACCGCGCGCAGACGAACGCGTACTACACGCCACCTTCGGCCCAGGGGTTCAAGGTTCATCACGACACGCACGACGTCTTCTGCCTGCAGGTTGCGGGCGAGAAGCGCTGGCTCGTTTACCCGCCCGTCCTCGAGTTGCCGCTGCGCAGCCAGACGTACAAGCCGGAGATGGGCGACCCGGGCGAGCCGGTCCTCGACGTCACGATGCGGGCCGGGGACACCCTGTACCTCCCGCGCGGTTGGCTGCACCAGGCGATGACCTCGGACACGGCCTCGCTGCACATGACCGTCGGCGTCTCCGTCTCCACGTGGGTCGAGGCACTGCACGCCGCCCTGGACGAGGCTGCCAAGGAGGAAGTCGATCTGCGCAGAGGCGTTCCCGCGGACGGCGAGGCGCCGGAGGGGTTGCTCGAGCTCCTTGCGAGCCGCCTCGCGCCCGAATCGGTCTCGTCCCGGATGCGGCGCAAGTTCGTCCGCACCCGCCGACCCGTGCGCGAGGACGCCTTCGATCAGCTGCGCGGGCTCGAGACGCTCGACGTCGAGACACTGCTCGAGCGGCGTGAGACCGTGATCTTCGACCTCGCCGTTGGTGACGAGGAGGCGACGCTCAGCTTCGAGGGGCGAGAGCTCCGCTTCCCGTCGCGGATCGGAGCGGAGCTCGAGTTCGCCGCCGCGGCCGAGGGGCCGTTCCGCCTCGCCGACCTCCCCGGTCGATTGGACGAGGCCGGACGCCTCGTGCTGGGCCGCCGCCTCGTCCGCGAGGGCTTCCTGCGGATCAGCCCGGACTGACGACGTAGCGGAGCGGCCGCTGCGGCGCGGCGGAGCCACAGGTGAGCAGCGTCAGGTCTCCCCGCTCCTCCTCGACGTGCACCACATGGGAGGCCCCGCCCGCTTCGAACGTGACCTGCAAGGAGCCGTTCCGTCGTTCGACCGCCTCGAGCGACAGGTCGTCGATTCCGATCAGCCCCGTCGCCTCCCTGACGCTGCGCTCGGCTGCCTGCACCGGAAACGTGTAGATCGAACGTCCTCGGTAATGGTCGAGCAGCAGGCGGCGAGCGAAATGCTCGTCGAGCACTGAACCGGATGCCTCCCGGTCGACTCGCCCGTAATAGAGCCCCTCCGGAAGGCAAACGAGGTTTCCCGCGAACCGATCGCCGCCGATGTGCGTCACCTGCCAGGCCCAGTCGGGGTCGAGCTCGTCCCGCAGAGCGTCGTAGAGCGGCCGGCCGTGCCGGGCGCAGCACGGGTCGTGCTTGCCATGCGTACAGACGAGGAACAGCGGGTGGTCGACCGGGGCGCCCGCCCTCAGCTCGACGCCGCGGAGATCCTCGTAGGCCTCGAACTCGAAGCGCGTGAGGCTCACCTCGCCCGGCTTGGAGGACGCGGCGAAGGCGACGAGCTCCGGGCGGCCTCTGCGGTCGGGGCGACGGATGAAGAGAAGGCGGCCGTGCGGGACCGCCGCAACCTGATCGCGTAGGTGCTGCTTGACCTGGTCCGAGAGCCCGCTTCCCGGAAGGGCGTCCCGCGTCCAGAGCCCTCGGTACTCGATGAGGAACCAGTGGTCGATCCGGCTGGCGGTCGCGGCCAGCGGCTCGTCGTTCTCGCGTGAGAGCTCCGAGCAGAAGGGCCGGGATTCCGTCAACCGGGGTCCTGTGTGACGAGGCAGATGACCTGTCCGGTCGAGACGGCCTGTCCCGCCTCGACGGAGAGCTCCGACACCACCCCCGCGCGCGGAGCGGTGATCTCGTTCTCCATCTTCATCGCTTCGACGACGCAGACGACCTGGCCGGCCTCGACCTCGTCGCCCTCGGCCACCTCGACGGCGAGCACCGTTCCCTGCATCGGCGTGACGATCGCGTCGCGCGCAGCGCCGTGGTGGGCCTGCTGGGAGTCGCGTTCGCGCCGCCGGCGCGCTAGCTCGGCGTGCGGTGGCTCCGGCACGAGAACCTTGACCTCGAAACGCCGGCCCTCGACCTCGGCCTGAACGACTCGCTCGCGGACCCGTCCGTCCGACGCCCCCGATAGCCTTGTTGTCAGATGAGACAACTCATTCGCACGATCCGCGAGCTCCTCGGACTCGATCACGCCCCGGCATGTCTCCCCGGCGGCGAAGCAGTCGTGCTCGAGCAGCGCGCGATGGAAGCCGATGAGCGTCGTCACCCCTCCGACCTCATATTCGCCCAGCGCCCGCAGCATTCGCCGGCGCGCATGCGCCCGGTCGATGTCGTGGACGCACAGCTTCGCGATCAACGGGTCGTAGAGCCCGACCACCTCGCTTCCCTCGGCGACACCGGAGTCGACTCGCACCCCCGGCCCTCCAGGCTCCCGGTAGCTCGTGATCCGCCCGGGCGCAGGCAGGAAGCCCTTGGAAGGATCCTCCGCGTTGATCCGGCACTCGATCGCATGCCCGTTCAGGCGGACGTCCTCCTGGCGAAGCCATAGCGGCTCACCGGCCGCGATCAAAACCTGCTCCCGGACGAGATCGAGTCCCGTCACGAGCTCGGTCACGGTGTGCTCGACCTGGATACGGGTGTTCATCTCCAGGAAGAAGTACTCGCCCTCGCTGGAGAGCAAGCCCTCGATCGTTCCCGCGGAGCGGTAGCCGACGGCTCGCGTAGCGTCGACCGCGATCTGGCCGATCCGGGCCCTGAGCTCGTCGTCGACAGCGGGCGAGGGGGTCTCCTCGACGAGCTTCTGGTGGCGGCGCTGGATCGTGCACTCCCGCTCGCCCAGGTGGATGACGGCCCCGTGCGCGTCCGCCAGCACCTGCACCTCGACGTGTCGCGGATCCTCCAGGTAGCGCTCGACGTAGACCGCCGGGTCGGAGAAGTACGCCTGCCCCTCTCGGCGCGCCGTCTCGAACGCACGCTCGACCTCGTCCGGCGACCCGACGACCTTCAGCCCTTTGCCGCCCCCTCCGGCGGAGGCCTTGATCGCGATGGGCCATCCGAGCTCGTCGCCCAGGCGCCGTACCTCGTCGGCGGACTCGGCCGGCTCGGTCGTGCCGGGAATGATCGGCACGCCCGCGGCGCTCATCGTCTGGCGCGCGGCCACCTTCGAGCCCATGAGCTCCATCGCATCGGGAGGCGGCCCGATCCAGACGAGGCCCGCGGCCTCGACTGCGCGCGCGAAGTCCACGTTCTCGGCCAGGAATCCATACCCGGGATGCAACGCCTCCGCGCCTGCGCGCTTCGCCGCGTCGAGAATCCGTTCCTGGTTCAGATAGCTCTCCGCGGGCGCTCCGGGGCCCACGAGATAGGCCTCGTCGGCAAGCCCGGCATGGAGCGACCCACGGTCGGGCTCGGAGTAAACCGCGACCGGCGAGATCCCGAGCTCGCGGAGCGTCCGGAAGATGCGGATCGCGATCTCGCCGCGGTTTGCGACGAGAACCTTGGTGAAGGGCGGCATGTCGCGCGTATTCTCTCCGCCCGTGAGCTTTGCCGATCAGCTGACCTTGGCGCGCGCGGCCGTCGCGCCGCTGGTCGTGGTGCTCTACCTCTGGGATTTCAGCGGGCACGATTACTGGGCGACGGGGCTCTTCGCAGTCGCGATGGCGACGGACTGGGTGGACGGGCGAGTCGCGAGGCGCACCGGACGCTCGTCGGCGCTCGGATCGCTCCTCGATCCGATTGCGGACAAGCTCCTCGTCCTGACGGTGATGATCGTCCTCGTCGGCCGCGACGTCTTTCCGGCCTGGATGGTGGCGGCGATCGTCGCGCGTGAGCTGCTGATCTCCGGGTTGAGGCTTGCTGCGCTCGAGCGTGGCGTCGTGCTCCGGGCCCGTGAGCTCGGGCGCTTGAAGACCTGGACGCAGGCCGTTGCCGCAGGGCTCGGCGGGCTGGCCGCGGCCGGGACGTTCGACGACTCGATCGCCGTGTGGGGTCTAGCCGTTGCCCTCGCGCTGACCTGGATCTCGGGGCTCGACTACGCGCGACTCGCGCCGGGGCTGCTCCGAGGAGGCCCCTCCGCAGCTCGTGGCGGCGCCTCGCCGCCTGACTCGACGTTCTCGAGCAGCCCGGCCAGCCGCCAGACGCTGCGATAAGGATCGGGGCGGCCATCCGGCGCCGGCGCTGAGCCGAGCGCAGCGAGCAGGGCTTCCCGCTCCTCCGGCGCCGGCTCGGGCGTGATCTCGATTTCCACCCACAAGAGACTAAAGGCGCTCGGCGCAACCGACGATGAGTTCGGTTGTGAGACGTCTGCGCCTTCTCGCTCTCTTCGCGTGCGTGCTCGCCGGCCTGGCGATCGCACCGGGAGCCCTCCCGTCCGGGAAGAGATCCTGGGCACAGCCACAGATCAAGCTCGTCGTCGCGCGCGGCTTGATGGCTCGCAGCGTCGCCTCCTTCCGCCCGAACGACACGCTTACGCAGGCCGAGCTCCAGGACCTCGCCGCCGGGCTGACCGACGAGCCGCCCAAGGCGGCCACCAACCCGGACGCACCCGTCACGATGGCCCAACTCGACGCCCGGCTCGTACGGGCCGCCGGGCTCGGCCCAGAGGCTTCGACCTTCTACGAGGTCGCCGCGGCTGCAGGCCTGCATCCACCGGCACGCTTCGGCACCGAGGTGGTCGCGCGCCTGCTGGGCCTGCGCACGAACCACCCCACCGGCCAGGACGACCTCGAGCGGCTCCCCTCGGATCCTGCGCCTCGCGCAGAGGTCGCCTACTCCGCCGCACAGATGCTGCGCATGTCGGACTGGCAGACGAAGGACGTCAAGGACGCGGCGGCTGCCTTCGAGCTCCCGACGCTCACGCCCTGGCAGAGGCGCGTGCTCACCACGGCCGTCGGCTTCATCGGCTTCCCCTACGTGTGGGGCGGCGAGAGCGAGCGTCCGGAGTCGCCGTTCGGCCTCCAGGCCCGCGGAGGGTTCGACTGCTCGGGGTTCGCGTGGCGGGTGTACAAGCTTCAGTCCTACAGCGGTGCTCCGCAGCTCGCCGCCACGCTGCGCGGCCGAACCGCCGCCGCGATGGCCGGTGAGGTACCGCGCGGAAAGAGGATCAAGCGTGCCCGGCTCGCCCCAGCCGATCTTCTCTTCTTCGCGGACGGCGGTCGGCGCGCCAGCCCTGCCCGGGTCGACCACATGGCGATCTACCTCGGGAACGGCTGGCTGATCCACTCGTCGCGGTACGGCGTGGCACTTGCACCCGTCGCGGGCTGGTACGACAGCCGGCTCGCCTGGGGCCGCAGACCGCTCGTCGAAGCCGGCCTCTAACGGTCATCAGAGCAAGTACTCCACAGGGGGTACTCCACGTTCCCCCGAATGGGTGATGGCTCGACCGGGTGGGCGGGAGAGAATCGCTGTCCGCACACGACCTGGGAGGAAAGCACCATGTTGGAGTGGAGACCGCGTCTGATTGCCCTTGTCCTCGTTGTCGTTCTGGTCAGCCTCGTCGCCGGGATCTCGAGCGTTGACCTCGTCCCTCTGAACTGGGAGTGGTAGCGGGCGGAGGCTGAGGGAGCACGAAAATGCCACAGCGCCTCGCGCCGATCGTCGCGCCGGTCTGCCTCGTAGGGCTTCTCTCGATGCTCTTCGCGGGGTACTCGTTCGCGACCGAGCCGCATAGCGCGTCCTCGCTCTTGGGCGTGGCTGCGCTGCTCGCCGCTTCCACGCTCGCGAGCCGTTATCCGGTCCCGATCGAAGGCCCGAACAGCGGCGGCGTCACGCTCTCGTTCGTCTTCGCGGCGAGCGCGATTGTCCTCTTCGGTTGGGACGCCGGCGTCCTCGTCGCGTTCGCGGCGCCGGTCGTCAACCAGATCACCGAGCACCGGCCCCCGATCCGGATCGCCTACAACGGCTCGGTCTTTGCCTGCGCGGCGGCTGTCGGCGGCCTTCTCGTCAGCTTCATCCCCGGAGACGGCACCGATGCCCTGATCGCGAAGGTCGGGGTGTCGGCCTTCACGCAGTACGGACTCAACCTCGTTCTGATCACGCTCGTCGTCGCAGTGACGTCCAGGCGGCCGTTCTTCGAGCTGATCAAGGCCAGTCTGCGCTGGACGATCATGATCTTCGCGCTGATGGCGTCGGCGGCGCTCGTACTCGTCGTGCTCTGGCAGCGCTCCCCGCTTCTCTCGGCGGCGCTCGTCGGCCCACTGCTCGCGATCGCGCTCTACCAGCGCTCGACCTACCGGGCTCTCCGTGCGATGAAGCTCGCGCTGACCGATCCTCTGACCGGGCTCGGCAACCACCGCCACTTTCACGACCGCCTCGAGCGTGAGCTGACCGACGCGAAGCGGAACGGGCTCCCGTTCAGCCTCTGCCTTATTGACGTGGACGACTTCAAGCGCATCAACGACCTGTTCGGCCATCCGGCCGGCGACAGCGTCCTCTCGCGGCTCGCGACCACGCTGCGCTCGAACGGCGAGGCCTTCCGCCTGGGCGGGGACGAGTTCGCGCTCCTGCTGCCCGGTTATGCAGAGACAGAGGCAGTCGAAACCGCTTCAGCAATCGTCGAGCGAATTGCGCCACTCACCCTCGACCAGATGGGCTCGGTCACCGTCTCGGCCGGCATCGCGACGTTCCCGCGGCAGGCTCCCGACCGCAGCGAGCTGATTCGCCTGGCGGACAGCGCGCTCTACTGGGCGAAGGAGAACGGCAAGAACCGCGTCCACGTGTACCGGCCAGATGTGGTCGAGCTCGCCGAGCTGCGACGACTTGCGGTCGGCCCGGACCGAGGTGCGCGCTTCCGCGCCGCGGCGAGCCTCGCAAAGGCGGTCGACCTTCGAGACACGTACACGGGCAGCCATTCGGCGCGCGTCGCCGAGCTCGCCGCTCGGGTCGCCACCCGCCTCGGGCTCGACCAGGAGCAGATCGAGCTCGCGCGGCTCGCCGGCAGCCTGCACGATCTCGGCAAGCTTGCGATCCCCGAGGAGATCCTCCGCAAGCCAGGCCCACTGACCGGGCCCGAGCGGCTCGTGCTCGAGCGCCATCCGCAGATCGGTTTCCGCATGCTCGACAGCCTGGGCATCGATCCCGTCGCGGACTGGATCCTCCACCACCACGAGCGCTGGGACGGCACCGGATACCCCGACCGCTTACCCGCCGAGGAGATCCCCCTCGGCGCGCGGATCATCTTCGTCGTCGACGCGTATGACGCGATGACCTCGGATCGCGTCTACCGAGGACGGCTGGCGCAGGAGGATGCGCTCGCCGAGCTCGAGCGCTGCGCGGGCACCCAGTTCGACCCGGCAGTAGTCGCGGCCCTGGCGGAGGAGCTCGATCCCGCCCGCAGCAGCGAGCTCGTAACCGCGCTCGCCTCGTAACCACCTTCGCTCGTCCGCGCCGCGCAGTCACAGTTTCGGCTTACTTCCGTCACCCACGAGTCACGAATTCTCGATTACGATCGAATCGGGGAGGAGGTCACGGGTACCGGCGCCGAGAGAGGGCGGCGCGACCTACAGCGGGATGTTTCCGTGCTTGCGCCGAGGGCGCGGCTCACGCTTCGTGAGCGACGTCTCGAGAGCGTCGATCAGGACAGCCCTCGTCCGCCGCGGCTCGATCACCTCGTCCACGTAACCGCGCTCGGCGGCGACGTACGGGTTGGCGAACTGCTCCCGATAGTCGGCGACGAGCTCTTCCCTGCGCCCCTCCGCGTCGGCAGCCTCGTCGAGCTCCTTCCGGAAGACGATGTTGACGGCGCCCTCGGGTCCCATCACGGCCACCTCGGCCGTCGGCCACGCAAAGTTGAAGTCGGCCCGGATGTGCTTCGAGCTCATGACGTCGTAGGCGCCGCCGTACGCCTTGCGGGTGATCACGGCGAGCTTCGGCACCGTCGCCTCGCAATACGCGTACAGCAGCTTGGCACCGTGACGGATGATCCCGCCCCACTCCTGCGCCGTACCGGGCAGGAACCCCGGCACGTCGACGAACGTGACGAGCGGGATGTTGAACGCGTCGCACGTCCGCACGAACCGCGCCGCCTTCACCGACGAGTCGATGTCGAGCACGCCCGCGAGGGCCTTCGGCTGGTTGCCCACGACGCCGACCGAATGCCCGCCGAGCCGAGCGAAGCCGCAGATGACGTTCTCGGCAAACCGCCCGTGCACCTCGAAAAACTCGCCGTCGTCGACCACGCGGCGGACGATGTCCTTCATGTCATACGGCTTGTTGGGATTATCGGGGATGAGCGAATCGAGCTCGGCGTCTTCCCGGTCGACGGGATCGGATGGCTCGGAGTACGGAGGCGGGTCGAGGTTGTTCTGGGGGAGGAACGACAGCAGGTAACGGGCGTCCTCGAGGCAAGCCTCCTCGCTCGGCGCCGTGAAATGCGCAACCCCGGACTTCGCAGCGTGGGTCGCCGCACCGCCGAGCTCCTCGAAGCTGACCTCTTCGCCGGTCACTGTCTTCACCACGTCGGGCCCCGTGATGAACATGTACGACGTGCCCTCCACCATGAGCACAAAATCGGTCATCGCGGGCGAGTACACGGCGCCGCCGGCGGTCGGCCCCATGACGAGGCTGATCTGCGGGATCACGCCGGACGCCTGGACGTTGCGCCAGAAGATCTCCGCGTAACCGGCCAGCGAGACGACGCCCTCCTGGATCCGCGCGCCGCCGGAGTCGTTGATGCCGATCACCGGGCATCCGTACTTCGCGGCGAGATCCATCACCTTGACGATCTTCTCGGCGAAGGCCTCCGAGAGGCTGCCCCCGAAGATCGTGAAGTCCTGCGAGAAGACGAAGACCTTGCGGCCGAAGATCGTCCCGTAGCCCGTGACGACCGCATCGCCGTAGGGACGCCGATCCATCATCCCGAAGAGTGGATTGCGATGGCGAACGAACCGGTCGAGCTCGACGAACGAGCCCGGATCGAGGAGCTTCTCGACCCGCTCCCGGGCGAGCATCTTTCCTGCGTCGTGCTGCCTCGCGACCGCCTTCTCGGTGCCCGGATGCTCCGCCTCCTCCCGCAGCTCCAGGAGCCGCTCGAGCTTTCCCTGTGTCGATTCGTCGCTCGAGGCCATGGCGTCGCAGACTAGTGGTTCGACCGGTGACGTTGCCCGCCTACTGGGTCGCGAGCCAGGAGGCATGGCCACGTTGCCGGTCGAGCCACTAGTACAGTCGCCGCCGTGGGACTCCCGCCGCTCGACCGCTCGACCCTTTGGCCCTACGAGGACGGCGAGCTCGGCGAGTTCTACTACCAGCGGTATTCGCACCCCACGGGCGTCGCGGCCGAGCGGATCCTCGGGGAGCTCGACGGAGGTGAGGCGCTCCTCTTCTCATCTGGTGCCGGCGCGACGACTGCGGTCGTTCTTGCCCTCCTGGAGCCCGGTGCGACGATCGCCGTCGCCGAGGGCTGCTACTACGGCACGCCGACCCTCTTCCGCGAGCTCGAGCGCTGGGGCCTCCAGCACGTCGAGTTCGACCAGACGGGCCCTCCGCCCGATGGCGTCCAGCTCGTCTGGCTCGAGGCTCCGTCGAACCCGTTCCTGACGATGCCCGACCTCGAGGCCGCCGCGGCCCACCCGGCGCCGGTCGTCGTCGACGCCACTGCGGCAACGCCGGTTCACCTCCGGCCGCTCGAGCACGGCGCCGACCTCGTCCTGCACAGCGCGACGAAGTATCTGAGCGGACACTCGGACGTGCTCCTCGGGGCGGTCATTTGCCGCGATCCGGAGACCGCAGCCCGCCTGCATGAGTTTCGTAGCCGCTCGGGCATCGTCGCCGCGCCCGACCCGGCGTGGCTGCTCCTGCGCGGACTGAAGACGCTCGAGGTTCGCGTGCGGCGCCAGAGCGAGACCGCAGCGGAGCTCGCCCGCAAGCTGGAGGCGCACCCGGAGGTCGAGATCGTTCGCTATCCGGGCTTCGGCGGCCTTCTCTCGTTCGACGTCCCCGACGCTCGGCGGGTCGAGACCTCGACACGGTTGATCGCCAATGCGACGAGCCTCGGCGGGGTTGCGTCCACGATGGAGTCGCGTCACCGCTGGGAGGGAGATCGCGTGCCCAAGGGGCTCCTGCGACTCAGCGTCGGCCTGGAGGACGTCGAGGAGCTCTGGGCGGATCTCGAGCAGGCCTTATCGGGCTGAGCTCGACGACCCGCGTCACCCCGACGCGCTCGAGGAAGCGCCTGTCATGGGTCACGAGGATGAGCGTCCCGTCGTACACGCTGAGCGCCCGCTCCAGCTCCTCGACCGCCGGCAGGTCGAGGTGATTCGTCGGCTCGTCGAGGACGAGGCAGCCGACGCCACGCGCGGCCTGAACCGCGAGCTCCGCTCGGGTTCGCTCGCCGGGCGAGAGGCTCCCGGCCGGCCTGAGGACGTGCTGCGCGTAGAGGTCGAACTTGGCGAGCAGCGTCCGGGCCTCGCCCTCGAGGATTCCGGCCGCGGAACAGAAGGAGCCCAGCAGGGGCTCGCCCGGCGGGAAGAGCGTCCTTGCTTGCCCGATCTCGCCGAAGACGACGGACGGGCCGACGCGCCTAGTCCCGGCCGTGAACGGCAGCCGCCCGAGCAACCCGTCGAGCAGGGTCGTCTTTCCGCTCCCGTTCGGGCCGACGATCGAGAGCCGCTCTCCCCAACCGACGTGCACGTCGATCGGCCCGAGCTGGAACGAGCCTCGCTCGAGCACTGCGCCCTCGACGGAGACGATGAGGTCGCCCGCGCGTCCCTGCGGCGCGAGGTCGAGCTGGAGCTCCCACGGCTGCCACGGCTTCTCGACCCGGTCGCGGTCGAGCCACTCGAGCCGACGCGCCGCAGCACGAGTCTTGGACATGAGCGCGTGCGTCCCGCGCCGGCTGGCCTGTTTCCCGCCCACCCGGGCTTGCTCCCGGCGATCATGGTGAAGCTCCGTGAAGCGCGCCCGCTCGCCGCTCCAGCGAGCGAATTCGCGCTCGTGCTCGGCACGCGCGTGCTCCCGTGCCGCCTCGAACTCGGTCCACCCGCCCGCGTAGTGATGAACTCGCTGCGTGCCCGACTCGAGCTCGACGATCCGGTTCACCGTCCGGTCGAGCACGGCCCGGTCGTGGGAGACGAGCACGACTCCGCCCTGGACGCCCAGCAGGAAGCGTTCGAGGAGCTCGAGCCCGGCAAAGTCGAGATCGTTCGTCGGCTCGTCGAGCAGGTAGACGTCGAACCGCGCGAGCAGAATCGAGGCGAGCGCCGCCCGGCCCTTCTCGCCGCCGGAGAGCGCGCCTGCGGGACGGTCGAGCGGCGCGTCGAGAGCGACGTCTGCGAGCACGTCGCGGGCTCGGACGTCGAAGTCGTCGCCGCCGAAAGCCAGGAAGCGGTCGAGCGCCTCGCCGTGTGCCTCGATCGCCGGCGAGTCTCGCTCGAGGGCCGCCTCCAAGGTTGCGAGCTCGGCCTCGGCCTGCCCCACGCCGGTGCGCCGCGCCAGGTATGCGCGCAGCGTCTCCTCGGGCCCGAGATCGCGTTCTTGCGGGAGATAGCCGACCCGAAGCGTCGCCGGGCTGCGCGTTACCGAGCCTGCGTCGAGCTGCTCGAGGCCGGCGAGCGCGCGCAGGAGCGTCGTCTTGCCGCGGCCGTTCGGCCCGACGACGCCGATCCGGCTGCCGGGCGTGACCGCAAGCGAGACGCGCTCGAGAATCGCCTCGGCGCCGCGGTGGATGGTGATGTCGGTTGCGGCAAGCGTGCCGCCCTGCTGGTGCATCGAAGGGACCTCCTGACCGAATGGCAGAGCCGGCGGCTCTGCGCGGGAACTCCTGTGTCGGTCAGCGATCCGTCATGAGACGACACCCGTAGGCGCCGCACGCATCGTAGCTTTCCCAGGAGCCGGAGGAGGGATTCGAACCCCCGACCCATGGTTTACAAAACCATTGCTCTACCCCTGAGCTACTCCGGCCGGTATGCGAATCGTAGCCGTGCTACGACAGAACCTGGCGCGAGCGCTGGTGCGTGTAGATCTTCCGCTTGACGCGCTGGAGGGCGTTGTCGATCGTCTTCGTGTCGCAGCCGAGGATCACGGCCATGTCCTCGTACGACTCGCCCTCTAGATAGAGCCGCAGCGCATCGGCCTCGAGCTTCGAGAGCCCTGAGCCAAGGCAGAACACGAGGCTCTGTAGCTCCTCGGTCGAGATCACGCAGACGGCCGGATCGTTCACGTGCGAGCCGGGAAGGGCGTCGCCGAGCGTGCACTCTCCGTCCTGCTCCTGTCCTGCTGGCGTGTGGCTGAACGAAACGTACGTGTTCAGGGGCGAGTGCTTGAACCGCGTGGCCGTCTTGATCGCCGTGATGATCTGCCGCGTCACGCAGAGCTCGGCGAACGAGCGAAACGATGTCTCCTTGTCGTGCCGGAAGTCGCGGACCGCTTTGTAGAGCCCGATCAGCCCTTCCTGGACGAGATCGTCGCCGTCGCCGCCGGCCAGGAAGTACGAGCTCGCCTTGAGCCGAACGAAGCCGGTGTAGCGGCGGATGAGGTAATCCATCGCGCTGCTGTCGCCGTTGCGAGCCCGGATGACGAGCTGCAAATCCTCGAGCTCACGCTCCGCCTTCTGTTGTCGGCGAAGTGCAGGGGCTGGACGGGCGGCGGCCATATGTGAGAGAGGTCGTGGGTGAGCGCTTGCAATCTCACCCGTTCGCTAGCGCCAAGGTAGCAACTATGTCAAGGAATTACAAGAAAACTGCAAAGGTCCCGTTTCTTATGTGCCTTCGCCTCGACGCAGCTTTTCCAGCTTGGCCCTCGTCTCCGGGTCGAGCGTGTCCTCCACGCGCATCGGTTTTCGCTCATCGTGTGCCGCCAGAGCGAAGTCGCGCGTGAACGTCGCCGAGGAGAGCTTCATCACCTTCTGGCCGGACGTTTCGCGAACCGCAGAGTCCGACGAGACGAGACAAACTCGCTCCTGGTCTCGATTCTCGGCGGCAAGTCGCTCGAGCAGCGTGTCGGCATCCTCGGCGAAGCGGACCTGCAACGGGCCGTAGCTCAGGTCCTCCCCGCTCCCGTCGAAGACGAGGACGCCGCGTGCGCCCTTCTCCGCGACGAAGCTCGCGAGCTTGTCGGTCAGGTCCCGCGAGTCCTCGAAGCCGCCCAGGTGCAGCAGGTTGAACCCGTCGAAGAGGTAGAGGGTTGGATCAGGCACCGTTGCGCTGCCTCCGTGCTTCGTAAAGAAGGACGGCCGCGGCGACGCTGACGTTCAACGACTCGACGTTGCCCGCGAGCGGGATCGAGACGAGCTCGTCGCAGGTACGGCGAACCAGCGGCCGCAGCCCGCGGCCTTCCGCGCCGAAGACGAACGCCGCGCCACCCGTTAGGTCGGTTTCCCACATGGGCTTTCCGCCCTCGCCGGCGGCGCCGTAGACCCAGAGGTCCGCGCCCTTCACCTCCTCGAGGTAGCGCGCGAGGTTCGGGACGACCGCCAGCCGGACGTGCTCGACTGCTCCGGCCGAGGCGCGGCAGACCGCGGGTGTCACGCGAGCCGACCCGTGGGCCGGGACGATCACGCCCGTCGCCCCCGCTCCTTCTGCGCTGCGGCAGACGGCCCCGAGGTTGTGCGGATCCGTGACCTGGTCGAGGCAGACAAGCAAGGGGCTGGGCTCGGCGGCGAGCTCGAAGGCGTCCGCGTACCGGTAGGGCTCGCAGAAGGCGAGAACGCCCTGGTGGTCGCGGGTCCCCGCCTTTTCGGTCAGCTCCCTTTCGGCCTTGGCCTGGTGCCTGGCACCGGGACCTGCCTCTTGAAGCCATGGCTCGGCGACCTGGGCCCGCTCGGTGAACCAGAGCTCGCGCACTTCGCGCGGCCCGCGAAGCACCTCGCGCACCGCCCGCCGGCCGTAGACCTGCTCTGCGGGGGCGCTCACGGTTTCGGGACGAGCCGATAGCCGGGCTCTCCGGCGACGTCCCGCACCTCCCAGCCGGCGTCTTCGATCTCGCGGCGGAGGCGGTCCGCTTCGTCGTAATCACCACCTGCTCGGACCTCGGCGCGTTGCCGCGCGAGGCCATGGAGCTCGCCGGGAGCTTCTTCCCCTTCGGCGAGCGAGCCGAGCCCAAAGAGGTCGAGCCCCCGGCGCAGAAGATCGTGGTCACGCCATTCGTGCATTACTGCAAGCGCCTGCGGAGTGTTGAAGTCGTCCTCGAGCGCCTCCACCACGTCGTTCCAGGCCCCGCCCGGCTCGGAGGGGTTACGGAAGACCTCGCGCAAGCCCTCGGCGCGCGCCTTCGCGGCGGCGAGCGTCTCGTCGGAGTAGTCGATCGGCTTGCGCCAGTGAGCACCGAGGAAGAGCATCAACAGCGTCTCGGGGCCCCACTCCTCGACGGCCTCCCGCAGCGTGACGATGTTGCCGACCGACTTCGACATCTTCTCGCCGCCTTGGCGGAGCATCCCGTTGTGCATCCAGATGCGCGCGAACTCGCGGCCCGCGCCGCGCGACTGGGCGATCTCGTTCTCGTGGTGCGGAAAGACGAGGTCGAGCCCGCCGCCGTGGATCTCGAAGACCGGCCCGAGGTGCTTCTCCGCCATCGCCGAGCACTCGATGTGCCAGCCGGGGCGCCCGTTCCCCCACGGGGAGGCCCACCACGTGTCCTCGCCTTCCTTGTGCGCCTTCCAGAGGGCGAAGTCGCGCGGGTCCTCCTTCACCGAGCTCTGCTCTTCCTCCTCGGACGGGTTGCGTGTCGCCGCCTCGTCATCGTGGCGCCCGGAAAGCCTTCCGTAGTCCTCGAAGCGGCCGACGCGGTAGTAGACGTCGCCGCCGGCCTCGTAGGCGAGATCTCGGCCGATCAGCTCTTCGATCAGCGCGACGATCTCGGGAATCGTCTCGGTGGCGAGCGGCTCGTGGTCCGGCCGGCCCAGGCCGAGCAGCTCGGTGTCCTCGACGTACCAGCGCGCTGCATCGGCGGCAAGCTTCGCGCTCTCGCCGGGGGCCGCCGCGTAGATCTTGTCGTTGATGTCGGTGATGTTCTCGACCAGCGTCACCGCGTGCCCCTGCTCCAGGAGCCAGCGCCGCAGCCAGATGGAGACGATGAACGGGCGAGCGTTGCCGACATGGATTCGCTGGTAGACGGTGGGGCCGCAGAAGTACATCCCGATGCGGCCTGCGCCGGGCTCCGGGAGCTCGGCCAGCCCGCGCGTCGCGGTGTCATAGAGCCGCATCGACCCTCCGCAGAGCCTCTTCCGGCGAGAGCGCCGCGACGATCGCCCACAGCTCCGGCCCACGCTCGCGACCGGTCAGCGCGAGCCTGAGAGCTTTCAGATTCCCGCCCACGGCCTTCAGTTCCCGGACGACCTCCTTTGCGCCCGCACCGTTCGAGCTCAGCTCCCTGAACCGCTCGAGGGTCGGCCTCGCCTCTTCGCCGAGCGAGACCGGCTCGGGCTCGAGCACCTGTCTCGCGTACTCACGAGCCTCGACCAGGTCGCGCGCGCCCCGGAGTGCCGGAACGACTTCGACTGGAGCCTCGGCCGCCGCGGCCAGCTCCTCGTCGGACATCGCCGCGATCGCCTCGATGGCGAGACGGCGGATGCGCGAGAGGTCGTAGTGCACGTCGTGCTTCGGAATTCCCAGCTCGTCCAGGTAGCTCCGCACCGCCGCGGCCGGGATCCCCGCATCGCGCAGCGACGCGACGGTCGCGCCGAACTCCCGCTTCGACAGCTTGCGCCCGTCCTCACCGAGGATCAGCCCGTGGTGGACGTATTCGGGCGGTGCCGCCCCAAGCGCCTCGGTCAGCTCACGGTGCAGCTGCTCGTTCGGCCGGTGGTCGTTTCCGCGGATCACGTGCGTGATCCCGAACTCGATGTCGTCGACGACGCTCGCCAGCTGATAGGTCGCCGTGCCGTCGGGACGAAGCAACGTGACCGTTCCGAACATGACCGCTCCCGACCTATCCGACTTAGCAACAGTCTGTTGCAAGGTCTCGGCGGCCGTTCGATAGAGGTCCTGGCGCTCGCTCTGGCGGATCGGCCCCTCCTCCCAGGCCACTCCGAGCCACTCGAGATCACGGAGGATCTCCTCCTCTCCGCCGGGAACGTTCCGGGCTGCATCGGTGTCGTCGACGCGCAGGAGCATCCATTCGCCGAACTCGCGGTTGGCGACGGCGCTCAGAGCGTTTCCGACGTGCAGCGAGCCGGTCGGGCTGGGTGCGAAGCGGACGCGCATCATCGGGTCTGAATCTACACTCGCCTCCGTGAAGATCGGCGTTCTCGGAACCGGGATGGTCGGCACCACGATCGCGGCGAAACTGCGCGAGTTGGGGCACGACGTGCAGATCGGGTCGCGTTCAGCCGGTGACGACGCCGTTCCGTTCGCGGAGGCGGCGGCTCACGGCGAGCTCGTCTTCAACTGCACCGCAGGCACCGCATCCCTCGAGGCGCTCGGTGCGGCCGGCGAGGAAAACCTCTCCGGGAAGATCCTCGTCGACGTCGCGAACCCGCTCGATTTCTCGCAGGGCATGCCGCCGCGCCTCTCCGTATGCAACGACGAGAGCCTCGGCGAGCAGATCCAGCGGGCTTTTCCCGAGGCGAAGGTCGTCAAGACGCTCCACACCGTCAACGCGAGCGTCATGGTCGACCCCGGCAGCGTGCCCGGCGAGCACGATCTCTTCATCTGCGGGAACGACGACGAAGCGAAGGCGCAGATCTCCTCAGCCGTCCTCCAGAGCTTCGGCTGGCCGGCCAAGCGCATCCACGACCTCGGCGACATCTCCGGCGCCCGCGCGACTGAGATGTACCTGCCGCTCTGGCTCAAGCTGATGGGCGCCGTCGGCAGCCCGACGTTCAACATCCGCGTCGTCCACTAGGTGGAGCAGGAGCTGCTCGCATGGTTCGGCCGGTGCGGCCGCGACCTGCCCTGGCGTCGAACACGAGACCCGTACGCGATTCTCGTCTCGGAGGTGATGCTCCAGCAGACGCAGGTCGCGCGCGTCGTGCCTCGCTATCTCGCGTTCCTCGAGCGCTGGCCGACCGTGGAGTCGCTCGCGGCCGCGAGCCCGGGTGACGTCATCCGCGAGTGGCAAGGGCTCGGCTACAACCGGCGTGCCCTCAACCTCCACCGCGCTGCCTGCCGGATCGCCGCTGACGGTTGGCCCGATGATCTGACCGAGCTCCCCGGAGTCGGCCGATACACGGCAGACGCGGTGGCCCGGTTCGCCCGCGAGCGGGAGGTCCTGCCCGTGGATGTGAACGTCCGCCGCGTGATCGAGCGAACCGGCGGCGATTTCGGCCCGGCAAGCGCGCACGCGCTCATGGATCTCGGCGCGACGATCTGCCTCGCGCGCGTTCCACGCTGCGCCGCCTGCCCGCTCGCCGAGAGGTGCCCCTCGCGTGGCCGCCGGTATCAGCCGCTTCGCAAGCAGGGCCGCTTCGAGGGCTCGTTCCGCCAGCGCCGTGCCGAGGCTCTGAGACTCGTCGCGACTGTGCCGCGGCAGATCGCAGAGCTCGACGAAGAAGCCGTTGAGTCGCTGCGCCGCGACGGCCTCGTCGAGCTACGAGGCCGAGTTGTCGCCCTTCCGGAGTAGCGCAACCGCCTGGGCTGCGAGGCCTTCACCGCGGCCGGTGAATCCGAGACCGTCGGTCGTCGTCGCCCGCACCGTGACGCGGTCGATGTCGACTCCCATCGCCCCGGCGAGCCGCGCTCCCATCGCTACGCGCACATTTGCGATTTTCGGCTGCTCTCCGATCAGAACGCAGTCCGCGTTCACGAGCTCGAAGCCGGCCAAGTGGACGACCTCGTAGCTCCGCTGGAGCAATCGGATCGACGAGGCATCGAGCCACTGCGGGTCGGCCGAAGGGAAGAGCTCGCCGATGTCACCTTTGCCCGCGGCGCCGAGAATCGCGTCGATGAGTGCGTGAGAGATCACGTCGCCGTCGGAATGGCCGGCCAACCCCGGCTCGCCAGGGAAGTCGACTCCGGCCAGGACGAGCGGGATCCCGTCGGCGAAGCGATGCGCGTCGACGCCGAGCCCGATCCGTAGCCCGCTCATAGCCATGATGCGACGAGCTCGAGGTCTGCGGAGTCGGTCACCTTGCGCAGCCGGGGATCACCCTCCACGACGCGTACCCGTCCGCCCCTTGCCTCGACGAGGCTCGCGCAGTCGAGGGACTTAGCAACAGTCTGTTGCAAGGTCGGATCGGAGAGGGCGTCTCGGAGCGCCGAGGCGACGAACGCCTGCGGAGTCTGAACCGTGACGAGCCCTTCGCGGTCGAGCGTCTCCACAACGGCGTCGCCCTCGACTCGCTTCACCGCGTCCGTGATCGGGAGGGCCGGAACTGCCCCATCCCATCCGTCGGCCAGCCCCGTGATCACTCGCTCGATCACGTCGTCGTCGATGAGCGGGCGAGCTGCGTCGTGAACCAGGACGACAGCGGCGTCCTCGGGCACCTCGGCGAGAGCTGCGCGCACCGATTCGCTTCGGCTCTCGCCGCCGGTCACGGTCGCGGCCACCTTGCCGGCAGCCACCTCCTCAGCGACGAGGATGCACGGCTCCTCCCACTCCGGCGGCGCGGCGACGACGATCCCATCGATCCAATCCGAGGCGTCGAGCCGCTCGAGGGCTTCGGCGACGAGCGGCCGGTCGTTCAGTGGCGCGAATGCCTTGGGGCGGTCCAACCCAAGACGGTCACCACGTCCTGCTGCAGCGAGAATCGCCCAGACGCTCACGGGCGATCACGTTACTAGGCTAAGGCGCCGACTCGCGGCGCCGACCAAGAGGCTTCGGCGGCTTTGCCGTCGGAGCCGCTTATGCTTTCGCGGCCACCTTCGCGCGGCTCTTCTTGGCGCCGACACCCGCGAGGATGTCGTCGAGCCACTCCGCGGCCTCTTCCTCGTCCATGCCTTTCGCGTACATGAGCTCGGAGACGAGGATCTTCTTGGCCTTGACGAACATCTGCTTCTCGCCGGTGGAGAGGCCCTTCTCGTGGTCGCGCAGCGACAGGTTTCGGACGACCTCGGCGAGCTCGAAGATGTCGCCGGTCTTCATCTTGTCGCGGTTGTGCTTGAAGCGGCGGTTCCAGTTCTTCGGCATCACCGTGCCGCTGCCCCGCAGCGCCTTCAGAACTTGCTCGACAGTGGTCTCGTCGATCACCTTGCGGAGGCCGACCCGGTCGGCGTTCTCGGTCGGCACGTTGACCGTCATGTCGTTGTGCAGGATCTGAATCGTGAGGTATTCGCGTTCCTCACCGAGCACTTTCCGCTTGTCCTTTTTGACCACGGTGCCCGCTCCGTGGTGCGGATACACGACCTTGTCGCCGACCTTGTACAAGCCCGACCTCCCAAATCTGTGTGGTTTCACCAAGCCGCCGGCAGCTGGACACTGCCGGCGAACGAGATCCAGGATATCAAAAGTTGCTGGAAAAAGCCACTTTTTCGCAGCTTTCGCGCAGAAACCCCTGCTCAGAGGGGCTACGCAGCCTGCACTTTGGCCTTGACAAGGGCTGCGGAAAGGGCGCTGCGGAGGGTGTCGGCCTGGACGAGCTCGATCTTCGCCCGGGCTTCCGTGCCCGCAGGCACGAGCACCGCGTTCAGGCCGAGCTTTGCGCATTCCTGAGCCCGTCGCTCGGCCTGAGCTGCCGGTCGCAGGCGGCCAGTGAGCCCGATCTCGCCGAATGAAGCCGTTCCAGGGCGAAGTGGCTCGCCGCGCGCCGCCGAGGCGATGGCGAGCGCGACGGTGAGGTCGGCTCCCGGCTCGTCGATCCGCAAACCGCCGGCGACGTTCACGAAGACGTCGGCCTGGCCGAGCGAGAGCCCACCGTGTCGCGAGAGAACTGCGACGATCATCGCGAGACGCTTCGGGTCGACACCAGTGCCGACCCGGCGAGGCATCGCAAGGTCGGTTGGCGAGACGAGCGCCTGGATCTCGAGCAGGAGCGGCCGCGTGCCTTCGAGCGCGCAGGCAACCGCCGCCCCCACCTCCCCGTCGCTCTGGCCGAAGACCGCAGATGGGTCGGGGACCCCCTGCAAGCCGGTGCCCGTCATCTCGAAGACCCCGAGCTCGTTCGTCGAGCCGAAGCGGTTCTTGGCGGCCCGGAGCACACGGTGCGCGTGGTAGCGATCGCCCTCGAACTGGAGCACGCAGTCGACGAGGTGCTCGAGCACGCGGGGGCCGGCGACCGAGCCGTCCTTCGTCACGTGCCCGACGAGAAAGAGCGCGACGCCCGACTCCTTGCCCACCCGCAGCAACCGAGCCGCCGCCTCGCGCACTTGCGTGACCGAGCCGGGCGCGGAGCCGATGTCGGCCGAATAGAGCGTCTGCACGGAGTCGATCACGCAGACCTCCGGCCGCTCGCGCTCGAGCGTCGCGCAGACGACCTCGAGATTCGTCTCGGCGAGGATCTCAACCTGCTCGGCGCCGCCGAGACGCGCGGCGCGAAGCTTCACCTGCGCCGTCGACTCCTCGCCGGTTACGAGCAGCGCCCGACGGTCGCGCGAAATCGCCGCGAGCGCCATCAGCAGGAGCGTCGACTTGCCCACTCCGGGCTCTCCGCCGACGAGGACGAGCGAGGCCGGCACGAGCCCACCCCCAAGAACGCGGTCGAGCTCCGGCACACCTGTCGGGATCCGCTCGGCGTCCTCGACCTCCACATCGGCGAGGCGGAGCAGCGGCCTCGCCTCGGCGCTCCCGTTCGCGGCCTGCGGCGCCTGCTCGACGAGCGTGCCGAAGCTGGCGCAACTCGGGCAACGGCCGAGCCACCGACCGGTCGAGTACCCGCAATCGGAGCAGGCGAAATGAAGGGCGGCAGTCTTGGCCATGACGTCGAGTCTAGGAGCGCGGTCCGACGCCAACCGTGCCGAAAGTGCGTCAGGAGGGTTTGGCGAAACATGGCTGAGCCGCCGGGCCGCGCTGCTCGCCCCGAGAGCGGCGTCCTCAGTCGTACCCAGGCTGACTAGCCTGGGTACTCCCTGCGTCCTTGTCTCGGAACGACCATCGCACCCCGGCGACGAGAATGTCCCGCCAAACCCTCCTAATGCTCGGGCACAGTCTCGAGTGGTGTCTGCTGCCGTCGTCCGATCGACGCGATGAGCAGTCCGGAGAGGATGAACGCGGCGCCCACGAGCTGCAGCGGCGAGGGTCGCTCGTCCACGAGCAGCGCGGCGAAGAGCACGGCGAGCAGCGGCTGCAGCGTGAGGAGCACGGAGGTCAGAGCCGTGGGCAGCCTTCCCAGCGACACCGTGATCAAGAGCCAGCCGACAACCTGCGAGCTCAACGCGAGCGCCAGGAGCCACCCGGTCGCCTCGAGCGACGGCGTGAAGTCGAGATCACCCAGGATCAGGCCGGCCGGGACGACGAAGACGGCGGTGGCAAGCGTCGCGTCGAAGAGAGGGCCGGCGACTCGGCCCCTCTCGCCCGAGCCCCGTCGCAAGGCAAGCAGGAAGCCCGAATAGGCGATCCCGGTGAGGACGCCGAAGACCGCGCCCAGCTTCGGGTCACTGCCGTACGCGCCGTTCTCGAGAACGCCCGAGATGAGCAGGATCCCGAGCATCGCAACCGGGATTGCGAGCAGGGCGTTCCGAGAGAGCCGCTCGCGGAAGAGCGCCCACGCGAGCAGCCCGACGAGGACGACCTGCGTGTTGCCGAGAACCGTGGCCAGGCCTGCTCCGACCTTCTCGATCGAGTAGTGCCAGAGGATCAGGTCGGCCGCGAAGAACGCGCCGCCGATCCAGGCCGCGCGCCGAAGCGCCCTCGGCCGAGGGCCGCGTCGTCGGTCTTCCCAGACCACGAGCGGCCAGAGGAAGGGCAACGCCCAGAAGCAGCGGAAGAACGCACCCGTCGCCGGCGAGACGTCAGACTTCCGATAGAGGATCCCGGAGAAGGCGATGAGGACCGCACCGCTGAGCACGCCGAGTGCCGGCCGGTCGGTGAGCGCTCGCCGCACCGTCCCAGCCTATTTACACTCGACGTGATGGCCGAGACTGTCCGCGGCAGCTGCCTCTGTGGAGGCGTCCGGTTCGAGGTGACCCTGCCGTTCACGCGCGCGATCCACTGTCACTGCTCACGCTGCCGCAAGCACTCGGGCGCGTTTGGCCTCACCGTCGGGCACATTCCTCGCGAGCAGTTCCGCCTGCTGGAAGGCGAGGAGCTGATCCGCGTCTACGACCCGGGCGGCGCGGTCAAGGCGTTCTGCGCTGTGTGCGGCTCGAGCCTGTTCGGCGGCCAGTGGCCCGAAGGCGAGCGGATCTCGGTGCGCCTCGGCGCGCTGGACGGCGACCCGGAGGTTCGTCCGGAGCGCCACTCGTACGTGGACTCGCGCGCGCCGTGGGACGTACTCCCCGATGACGGGCTGCCGCGCTTCCCCGACGCCCCGCCGCCGGAGGCTTAGGATTCTGTCGTGCCCGCCTGGCTGATCTGGGCGATCGTGGCCGCAGGATTGGCCGTCGGAGAGATCCTGACGCCCGGTCTGTTCTTCCTCGGCCCCGTCGCGGTCGCCGCGATCATCGCGGCGGTTCTTGCGCTGCTTGGACTCGGGGCGGCCGTCCAGCTGCTCGCCTTCGTCGTCGCATCGGTCGCGTCGGTTGCCGTCTTGCGCCCTCTCGCCCGGAGCCATCTGAGTGTGCCGCCGATGCTTCGAACCGGGACCGCGGCTCTCGTCGGGGCCAAGGCGCTCGTCCTCGAACGGGTGGACGTAAACGGCGGCCGCGTACGCATCGGTGGCGAAGAGTGGTCCGCGCGCTCGTTCATGGAGGACCAGGTCCTCGAGCCCGGCGCACGGGTCGAGGTGGTCAAGATCGAGGGCGCAACCGCGCTCGTCTACCAGTAGGAGGTCATGTGGCCGAGTTGATCGTTCTCGCAGTCGTCGCAGCAGTCGTGCTACTCGCGCTCGCCCGAACGATCCGGATCGTGCCCCAAGCACGTGCGGGAGTGGTCGAGCGGTTCGGCCGGTACTCGCGGACGCTGAATGCCGGACTCACGATCGTCGTCCCGTTCGTCGACCGGATCCGGGAGATGGTCGACCTCCGCGAGCAGGTGGTCTCGTTCCAGCCGCAACCGGTGATCACCGAGGACAACGTCGTCGTCAGCATCGACACCGTCATCTACTTCCAGGTGACCGACCCCAAGGCGGCCACCTACGAGATCGCGAACTTCATCCAGGGGATCGAGCAGCTGACCGTGACGACGCTACGGAACGTGATCGGCGGTCTCGACCTCGAGGCGACTCTTACGTCGCGAGACCAGATCAACCAGCAGCTGCGCGGAGTGCTGGACGAAGCCACCGGCAAGTGGGGCATCCGGGTCAACCGCGTCGAACTGAAGGCGATCGACCCTCCGGGCTCGATCCAGGAGTCGATGGAGAAGCAGATGCGGGCCGAGCGCGACAAGCGGGCCGCGATCCTGAACGCCGAAGGCTTCAAGCAGGCCGAGATCCTGACCGCCGAGGGGGAGAAGCAGAGCGCGATCCTGAAGGCCGAGGGACTGCGTCAGGCGACGATTCTCGAGGCCGAAGGCCAGGCAGAGGCGATCGGCACGGTCTTCAAGGCGATCCACGCCGGCGACGCCGATCCGAAGCTGCTCGCCTACCAGTACCTGCAGATGCTTCCGCAGATCGCGCAGGGAGAGGCGAACAAGGTGTGGATCATCCCGAGCGAATTCGGATCTGCGCTCAGCAAGATCGGGGAAGCCCTACCGGGCTCGCAGGAGTCGAAAGGCTAAGCGGAGTTACTCGGCGGTCTCGTCCGAGGAGTCGTCGTCGCCTTCGGCGGCCGGCTCCTCGGGTGGGACTGTGACCTTCTCGGGCTCCTCGGGCGGTGCGCCCGGGATGAGCGTGAGCTCGACCTCGTCCTCGCTGTCTCGCTTCTTGTCGACGAGGATCGTCACGCCCGGCTTGAGCTCGCGGCCGAGCACGAAGTCGGCGAGCGGGTCCTCGATGAACCGCTGGATCGCGCGGCGCAGCGGGCGGGCGCCCATCGTCGGGTCGTAGCCCTTCTCGACGAGCAGCTCGGTCGCGTCGTCGGTGAGCGATACCTCCGCTGCGTGCACGCCCATCTGATCGCGCAGCCGCTGCATCATCATCCCGACGATCACCTTGATCTCTTCCTTCGCCAGCTTGTGGAAGACGATCACTTCGTCGATCCGGTTCAGGAGCTCGGGCCGGAAGACCTTCTTCAGCTCGCCCATGACGCGCTCCTTCATGTCCTCGTACGAGAGGCCGGAGTCGTCGCCGATCGAGAAGCCGAGCGTCTGGTTCTTGGAGATGGAAGCCGCGCCGATGTTCGACGTCATGATCACGATCGTGTTGCGGAAGTCGACCTTTCGGCCCTGGGCGTCGGTCAGCTTCCCGTCCTCGAGGATCTGAAGCAGGATGTTGAAGACATCGGGGTGCGCCTTCTCGATCTCGTCGAGAAGGACGACCGAGTACGGCTTGCGGCGCACGGCCTCGGTGAGCTGGCCGCCTTCGTCGTAGCCGATGTAACCCGGA
The DNA here is from genome assembly GCA_038040395.1 of Actinomycetota bacterium. Taxonomy (GTDB): domain Bacteria; phylum Actinomycetota; class Thermoleophilia; order Gaiellales; family Gaiellaceae; genus VAXT01. Next base: position 174,562 of record JBBPIJ010000002.1, on the reverse strand, counting down.
GGGGAACCGACGAGCCGGGACACGGAGTGCTTCTCCATGTACTCCGACATGTCCACCTGGATCATCATGTCCTCGTCGCCGAAGAGGAATTCCGCGAGCGTGCGCGCAAGCTCCGTCTTCCCCACGCCGGAGGGCCCGAGGAAGATGAACGAGCCGGTCGGGCGCTTGGGATCCTTGATCCCGGCCCGCGCGCGGCGGATCGACTTGGAGACGGCGACGATCGCTTCCTCCTGGCCGACCACGCGCTTGTGGAGCTCGTCCTCCATGCGGATCAGCTTCTGCGACTCGGCCTCGGTCAGCTTGAAGACCGGGATGCCCGTCCACATCGAGACGATGTCCGCTATCTCCTCCTCGCCGATCTGTGGCTGGTCCTCCCCCTCCTCGGCGTGCCAGCTGTCCTCGAGCTCGCGTTTCTTCTGCGTCAGCTTCCGCTCCTTGTCGCGGAGCGACGCGGCCTTCTCGAATTCCTGGGCCTCGATCGCGTCTTCCTTCTCGCCGCGGACCTTCGTGATCTCGTCCTCGAGCTCGCGGTAGCGCGGCGGCGCCGTCATGTTCTTGATGCGCATGCGCGAGGCGGCTTCGTCGACGAGGTCGATCGCCTTGTCGGGCAGGTGGCGATCCTGGATGTAGCGGTCGGCGAGGATCGCGGCCGCGCGCAGGGCGTCGTCGGAGATCTTGCAGCGGTGATGGGCCTCGTAGCGGTCGCGCAGGCCGCGCAGGATCTCGACCGTGTCGTCCACGGAGGGCTCATCGACGCGGATCTGCTGGAAGCGCCGCTCGAGGGCGGCGTCGCGCTCGAGGTACTTGCGGTACTCGTCGAGCGTCGTCGCGCCGATCGTCTGGAGCTCACCGCGCGCCAGAGCCGGCTTCAGGATCGAGGCTGCGTCGATCGCGCCCTCGGCCGCGCCCGCTCCGACGAGGTTATGGAGCTCGTCGATGAAGAGGATGATGTCGCCCCGCTGCATGATCTCCTTCATGACCTTCTTCAGGCGCTCCTCGAACTCGCCGCGGTACTTGGAGCCGGCGACGAGGGCGGCGAGGTCGAGCGTGTAGATCTGCTTGTTCTTGAGCAGCTCGGGCACCTGGTTGGAGGCGATGCGCGCCGCGAGGCCCTCGACGACGGCCGTCTTGCCGACGCCGGGCTCGCCGATCAGGACCGGGTTGTTCTTCGTGCGGCGCGACAGGATCTGCATCACGCGCTCGATCTCGGTGGCTCGGCCCACGACGGGGTCGAGCTTGCCCTCGGCGGACTGCCGCGTCAGGTTGCGGCCGAACTGGTCGAGGAGCTTCGAGCTCTTCGTCTTCTCGCCGGGAGCCGCGCCTCCGCCCTGCTGACGGCGACCGGGGCCGGAGAGCATGCGGATGATCTCGTTGCGGATCTTCTCGGCGTCGGCGTCGAAGTCGAGCAGGATCCGTGCGGCGACGCCTTCGTTCTCACGCACGAGGCCGAGCAGGATGTGCTCGGTGCCGATGTAGTTGTGCCCCAGGGAGAGCGCCTCGCGCAGTGCCAGCTCGAGCACCTTCTTGGCGCGCGGGGTGAACGGGATCTGGCCGGTGGTGACCTCGTCGCCCTGCCCGACGATGCGCGCGATCTGCGCGCGGACCTCTTCGACGGTGATGTCGAGCGACTCGAGCACCCGGGCCGCGAGGCCCTCCTCTTCGCGGAGAAGGCCGAGCAGGATGTGCTCGGTCCCGATGTAGTTGTGCTTGAGCGCGCGGGCCTCGTCCTGTGCGAGGACGACTACTTGACGCGCTCTCTCTGTGAACCTTTCGAACACCGGGTGACCGCTCCCAACAGGTCGAACGACGAAACGAGCCTCATGGTAGCCGACGCCTCGGGCGCTGCAGTCGGCCCGCAAGAGCTATCGACCCGGATTCACAAAGGCTTTACGTACGAGGCGGAACCACTTACGCTAAGAGCGCGTTTTACGGGGGAGGGGAAAGTGAGCAGGGTCTACGCACTTGGGCTGTTCGTGCTCGGCGAAAGCGTCTTGGCTTCGCTGTCGTTCGGCGTTGCCGCGGTACCCGCGCTGGTCACGTTCCTGGCCGGCAGCGCTCTGATCATCCGGAACTAGCACGGTCAGGTCTGAGCTTCGTCTCACGAGGGACGAACGGCTTGTCGTGGACAATCGGCGACGAGTCGGCCGGAAGCCCGCAGCCGCAGATGGCGAGCGCGCCCTCGCGATACGGGTCGAGACCCAGCCGGTTGTCGATGTCGGCGTGGTTGATCACCGACGTGACGAATGGCCCGAGGCGCAGCTCGGTCGACACGAGATAGAACGTCTGGCTGAAGTGGCCGGCTTCGAGCAGGAGGCTCTGGTAGGCCCCGGCGTCTTCGCGGTACTTCGAGTAAGAGCGCTCGAACCTCGCGGTGAGGAGGAAGAACGCCTGAGCCTCGGCAAACCACGGCTGGCCGGCCATGAAGTGATCGGCGAGCTCGTGCACGGCAGCGGGCTCGATCCTTTCCATCAGCTCGAGCGCGTGAGCGCGCACCGAGTAGTGGTAGAGGCCCGGGTCGATCCCCAGCACCCCCGAGAGCAGCGGGTAGACCTCAATTGGGTGAAGAGAACCTCCGGATGGGCTCGTCTTCGCCAGAAGCGGAGCACCGCGCCCGTCGCGCCCGTACGCGTGTGCGCCCCAGACGTAGCGGAGGAGCACGCTCAGCTGCTCTAGTGCCAGCTCGCCCTGAGCGTGGAAGCCGCGCTGCGTACGGCGACGGAGGAGCAGCCGATAGAAGTCTGAGTCTCGATCGGAAAGCGGAAGCTCGACGGCCCCGAGGGAATTGGGCAGGTCATGGAGCGCCTCGGTAGTGCGCTCCGCGGGCGGAGCCAGACTCCCATGGAACCCTTCGAGCCGCTTGGCGAGGTGGAAGTAGGCTGACTCGAAGTCCCATCCGAGCTCCGGAATTGCTTCGTCCCGTCTGCGGAGCTCCGTGCTCCTACGGTCCGAGGCGTCACTTACGAGGACGCCCGTTCGACAGAGCTCGTCGATCCATTCCTCGTCACGCGCGACGAACTCGTTCTCCGGGATCTCGAGCAGGTCGGCGACGCGGGCCCTGGTCAGCGGAACTCGCTCGCCTGTGAGCAGCGCGAACGCAGTCGCGTCACCGCTGCTACGCGATGGATGCCACGTGAGAACGACGTGCGCGCTTCGCCTGACGTTCACAGGCTCCGCGCCAGGATGTAACTAGCTTTCTTTTCGGAAGTACGTGCTGCTTTGGCCGCCCTTCACGTCCTCGGCTCCTTCTTCCGAGGGCTCCAGGTCCTCGATCGTGGCTTCGCGCTCTTCCTCGGTCGGCTCGTCCGTGCGCTGCTGCTCGTCCGTCATGAATCCCTCCTACAGGAGACTTGCCACGCTCGCGCGCAGCCTCAGCGCGCCGACTATAGCTCCCAATAGCGACTCAACATAGGGCTCACGACCCGGAGTAGGTCGCGAGCCAGGGGGAGGGCGTCGGGTAGGCGGAGCGCCTACTCGACGTGTCGGGGGGAATGCGCGATTGCGAGGAAGGTCAGCAGCAGGACCTTGAGGTCGAGCCACAGCGACCAGTTCTCGATGTAGTAGTTGTCCCACTCGACCCGATCGGACAGGGACGTCTTCCCGCGAAGACCGTGCACCTGGGCCCAGCCGGTGATCCCGGACCTGACCCGGTGGCGGTCCGTGTACCGGTAGACGCTCTGCTCGAAGAGGCCGACGAACTCCGGGCGCTCGGGCCGCGGGCCGATCAGGCTCATCTCGCCCTTGAGGACGTTGATCAGCTGCGGGAGCTCGTCGATCGACGTCCGTCGCAGGAACGTCCCGAGAGGCGTGCGCCGGTCGCCGCCCTCGACGCCGCCGGGTGCCGTGTCGGGCGGGAGCTCGAGCGAGGGATCTCCCAGCTCGGCGTCGGCCTCAGGCTTCATCGTCCTGAACTTGAGCATCGCGAACGTGCGACCATCACGGCCCACTCGGACCTGGCGGAAGAAGAGAGGCCGTCCGAGCGAGAGCAGGATGGCGGCCGCGACCGGGATCATGACCGGCAGTGCGAGCAGCAGAATCACGCTCGCGACGACCCGGTCGGCCGCGTACTTGATTGCGACCTGAACGCCCTTCGGGTTCGCCGGACGAGCCGAGATAAGGGGCAGGCCGCCGAGATGCTCGACGGTGAGCCGGCTCGTGACCGTCTCGAAGAGCCGCGGCACGAACGCGACCTTGACGCCGAGCTGCTCGCACCGCCTCACGAGGCGCAGCATCACCTCGTGCGGCGCCCGCGAGAAGGTGACGATCACCTGCTCGACGTTGTACTGCGAAATCACGCGGTCGAGGTCCCAGCTCGCGCCCAGCACCGGAATCGGCAGCGAATCGTCCTCAGCGGCCATCGGGTCCTTGTCGAGGAAGCCGATCGGCTTGAGACCGAGCTCCGGCTGGGCGAGCAGCCTCTTCGCGGCGAGTCGGCCGATCTTGCCGGCGCCGATGATCAGCGTCGGCCGAACCGACTCTCCATGCCTGTAGGCCTGCGCGCGGGACCAGTGTAGCGCGACGCGGCCGGCCGCCATGTACACGGTCGCGAACGCCCAGGTCCGGATCACCTGGGCGGACAGGTCGGGCGGCGCCGAGATGAGCTCGCGCAGTGAAAGAACGGCCATTGCCGCAAGCGAGGTCGCGATGAAGACAACGCGAAGATCCTCGAGCAGCTCGTAGTGGAGGCGGGCGCCGTACATTCCGCGCGCGGCCGAGAAGGCGAGCACGAATGCCGAGAAGACCGCCAGCCAGAACGCCGATGGCGCCGGCACGTCGACCGCGCTCGATCCGAGCGTCGCGGCGACGCCGGCCGTGACGAGCATCGCCGTGTCGAGCGAGAAGCGCGCGACGGCCCAGGAGCGTCCGGGCCGGACGCCGATGCCGGTCAGCCTCTGCGCGCGCCGGCGCAGATTGCCGACCGCCCCTAGGGCCGGAGCCTGTGTAAGTGGTGACCGTGCCGCGCGTGCCGCCATCGAATTTAGCCCGGTTCCCCGTGTGGATTGGCGCGAGCGATGCGCCCGAGACTGGCTCCGATCAGGAGCAGCGGGGCGCCGACGCCGCCGAAGAGGGCGAGATCGAGGCCGCTGAACGGCAGCGGCCCGCGGGAGTCCGTCGCGACCGGAGGGTGAACGGTGACAGGAGGCTTTGGCGCGCGCGTGCGCAACTCGTACCGCTGGAGGGACGGCGTGTGCAGTGCGCGGTCGATGTCAGACGCGCAGTAGCGTCCGTCCAGGCGGTTGTTGTCCGCAAGATCTTCGTAGATCTTTTGCGGTGTCGCGTCACAGATCTTTTTCGGCGTCGCCGCCGCAGTCGGTCCCGCACATGCCAACACAGCTAGCGTGGCAAGTACGACACCTGCCCCTCGAGCCATAGGGTTCTCCTTTCCCTAGCCCTATTTACCGCTCCCCCGATACTTCTTAAACGCATCTTGCTTGCGTTTTGTTGGTTCTGCAAGGGGTGCGCCGGTACTTCGTCGTTCGCGGGGGCGCGGATTGAGCTCAGAGGCTTTCCGCGGCGGTGACGAGGAGGATTCTCGTCCGAGGGCGCTCAGGCCTCGAGCCCGACCTGGGGCCGGTCGGGAACCGGGGCACCGGAGACGATCGCCCCCGGGACATCGACCGTCAGATATCGCGCCAGGACTTCGTCGCCTACCGCCGCGGCGGACGCTTCCAGTCCGCCTTTTCGGACGTGAGGAGCGTGCGCGTCGCTCGCCAGGACATGGACGAGGCCCAGCTCGAGCAGGCGCTTCGCGGTGGACTGCGCCGCGCGGTCGAGGCGGCCGTCGAGGGAGGCCGCGGTCACCTGCACGAGGGCGCCTGCGCCGACGAGCTCCTCGAGGCGCTCCGGCCGGTCTTGCACCTCCGGGTTGCGCTCCGGATGGGCGAGCAGGGGGGTGACGCCCTGCTCGACGAGCGCGGAGACGGAGGAGCTCACCCCGGGCGGCCAGCCTCGGTACGGAAACTCGACCAGCAGGTAGCGCCCGGTCTGCGCGAGCGTGAAGCGACGAAGCTCCTCTCTCGGGAGGGCCCAGATCAGCTCCAGCGCGACCTCGCCTCCGTGAACGACGTGCAGGTCGATGGCTTCGGCGAGCAACGCGGCGCGCAGCTCCGCGACCCCGGCCTCCATCATTCCGGCCGTCGTCGGGTAGTCGGCGCGGACGTGCGGCGTCGCGGCCATCACCTCGACCCCCTCCGCGGCGGCTGTGTAGGCCAGATCGCAAGCTTCGTCCAGGGTGCGCACGCCGTCGTCGAGTCCGGGCAAGATGTGCGAGTGCAGGTCGATCACGCGCCGAACCATAGAACAGCGCGGACGCGGCCATTTACCTCACAGAGGAAGCATGCAAGATGAGTCGCGAGCCCTTGTGAGCCTCGAACGAGCCCGCCTCAGAGTCCTGCATGTCTCGCAGCCCGCGGAGGCTGGAGTCGCCCGCTGCGTCCTGAGCCTCATCGCCGACCAGCTCGCGCGCGGTTGGGAGGTCTCGTTGGCCGCTCCGGCCTGGGGAACGCTCACGGCGGAGGCGGAGAGCCTCGGTGCCGACTGCCACGTGTGGGTAGCGGCGCGCTCACCCGGCCCCGCGACGATCTCCGAGGCGCGGTCTCTGGGGGCAATCGTGCGGAAGGTCGAGCCGGACCTCGTGCATCTTCATTCGTCCAAGGCCGGTCTTGGCGGGAGGCTCTGGATCCGCGGCCGGCTGCCGACGGTGTTTCAACCCCACGCGTGGTCGTTCGAGGCGACCGGCCGGGCTCTCGGCGCAGCCGCACGCGCATGGGAACGGTTGGCCTCGCGCTGGGCCGATGCGATCGTCTGCGTCAGCGAGGCAGAGGCGGCACGGGGCGCCTCGCTCGGGATCCAGCACGAGCGGTACAGGGTGATTCCGAACGGCATCGCGCTCGAGGACTGGAACGTCGGGCAGCGTGCAGATGCGCGGCGGGAGCTCGGCCTTCGCGACGGCCCGCTCGCACTCTGCGTCGGTCGGCTCTCCCGTCAAAAGGGACAAGATCTGCTCCTCGCGGCCTGGCCGGCGGTCCGGGCAGGCGTGCCCGGAGCCCAGCTCGTGCTGGTCGGGAGCGGCCTCGAGGAGGAGCGGATTCGCGCGCTCGCGGACGAGGACGTTCGGGTCGTGGGCGCACGGGACGATCTCGTCGACTGGTACGGCGCCGCAGACGTCGTCGTGCTGCCCTCGCGCTGGGAGGGGATGTCCCTCGTGCCGCTCGAGGCGATGGCCTGCGGACGGAGCGTCGTGGCGACCGACGTGGATGGAGTCCGCGAAGCGATCGGCAACGAGGCGGGCGCGGTCGTCCCCGCCGGCGACACCGGTGCGCTCGCCACCGCCGTCGCCGAGCGGCTGGGCGATTCCGAGCTAGCTGACGCCGAAGGCCGGGCCGGTCGCCGCCGGGTCGAATCGTCATTCGGGATCCAGGAGACGGCCGCGGCGTTCGCGGCGCTCTACGAGGAGCTCGTGGCGCTAAGAGAGCCCGCTAGTAGTAGTACGGCGCCGACGATTCCTTGAACCGGTTGGCGACGATGCCCATCAGCGGCGCCTGAAGCGCCTCGATCGCGAGCACGGCCTCGTGCATCGACCGGGCGAGCGTTCCACGGCTGACCACGAGGAGGATGCCCTTCGCCATCGTCGCGATGGTGCGAGCGTCATCGGTCGAGAGGAGCGGCGGCGTGTCGATGAGGACGAGGTCGAAGCTCTCCTTGGCCTCGTCGATCACGTCGGTGAAGCGACGGGCGAGGAGGTCGCCGGCCTCCGGGTCGTGCGCGGTCGCGAGGATCCAGACGTTCTCGGACCAACCCTTCTGGGCAGCCTCGAGCACAGAGGTCTCGCCACGCAGGACCTCCGCAAGGCCGGGCTGGGCGGCGACGCCCGTCACGCGCGCGAAGCCGGGGCGCCGCAGATCCGCATCGACGAGGAGGACCCTCATCCCGAGGCGGCCGAAGGCCTCCCCGAGCAAGGTCGTGACGGTCGTCTTGCCGTCTGACGGCGACGGAGACGTGACGACCATGACGTCCACGTTTCCCTCTCGCAGCTGCGGCTCGAGGTTGGCGCGCATGATCCGGAAGGCCGACGCAGCCTGAATGTCGGAGAACGCCTCTGCCGGCCCCTTGTGCAGGGCCCGCGAGGGCGGGATGCGGCCGAGAACGGGGTAGCCGCTCGAGCGGGCCAGATCGCGCCAGCTGCGCAGCCGGGGACGACCCCGCTCGAGGAGGAGCGATGCGACGATTCCGATCATGAGGCCCACGAGCACCGCGGCCGCTTCGAGCAGCCTCCGGGGCGGGGCGGCCACCTCCTGGTCCGGCAGCGCGGGGGCCACGATGAGCGCAGTGAGGAGCGGATCGGTCTTGGAGAACTCGACCGCCGCCTGCGCAAATGCGTTCGCGGCGGCCGCTGCGCGGCGAGGCGACGTCAGCCTCACGGTGATCGAGACGTTGCCGGTGTCGGTCGCGAGCTGAGCGCTGATCGCGTGCTCGAGGTCCTTCGGGTCCTCGCCCAGGCCCGGGGCGATTCTCCGGATCGTCGCCGGGGCGGTCACGTACGCGACGTACTTCGGCGCGATCACGCGGACCGTGTCCGCACTCGACTGGGCCTCGCGAGGGCGCGGGCCGACGGCGACGAGGGCTTTGCCGTCGTACTGGGATGGGAGCAGCTCGACGTAGGCCGTTGCGCCGAACGTGAAGAGGATCGCGATCAGCGCGGTCGGGCGCCAACGCCAGCGCATCGCGTCGAAGAGCTCGGGGAGGCCGCCTTCGTTGACGGCCCCACGGCTCTCACGCCCTTGGCGCTCGGGGCTTAGGTCGGTCGTGGCCATTGGGAGAGGTTCGTCGTCATCGAGGACGGCCCTTCTCATCGTAGCCGCGCCCTGAGACCAGCCGGTATCGTTAGGGCTACGAGCCCGGGCAGACCCCTCGCCGGAACATGACGTGAAGGTCGCCTATCTCATCCGCGCCCACCACGCCCCGAAGCTGCTCGAGCGGGTCGTGCGGCGACTGGCGGGCCCCGACGTCGGTGTGTTCCTTCACATCAGCCGAAGCGCCGAGGATCCGGTGTACGACGAGATGGTCTCGCGGCTGCAAGACGTCGAGGGCGTGCACTGGCTGCCGAGACGCAGATGCCGCTACGGCGGGTTCAGCCTCGTGGAGGCGACCCTCGCAGGGCTCGACGCGATTGCCGAGGTCGACCCACTCCCTCGGCACACGCTCCTGCTCTCGGGCCAGGACTACCCTCTGCGGTCGCGGACCGAGATCGACGCGTTCCTCGAGCGTGCCGGAGAGCGGAGCTTCGTCCATCACGGCGCTATACCTTCGGCGGGCTGGCGCCACGAGCGTGGAGGCCTCGACCGGGTGCAGCGCATGTACTTCGAGCGGTTCCGGTACAAGACGCGCCTTCTTCGCGTGCCGTTTGTGACCCGAAGGTTTCCGAAGGGGCTCCGGCCGTACGGCGGCTCGGCGTTCTGGGCGCTTGCCCCGGAGGCCGTTGCCTACGTCGAGCGCTTCGTGCGCGAGAATCCGAACGTCGTGCGTTTCTTCCGCCACACCTTGATCCCCGACGAGCTGTTCTTCCAGACCGTTCTCCTCAACTCCCCGCTCCGGGAGACGATCGTCAACGAAGAGCTCCACTACGTCGACTGGAGCGGGCACACCATCCATCCGGCGACACTCGGGCTCGAGGACCTGGAGCCGATGCTCGCCTCGGGCAAGCTCTTCGCCCGCAAGTTCGACCCGGCCGAAACCCAGGTTCTCGACCGGCTCGACGAAGCCGCCCAGGCGGTCGAGCGCGCATGAAGGCCGTCATCCTTGCGGGCGGTTTCGGGACCCGCCTCTCCGAAGAGACGGCCGTGCGGCCCAAGCCGATGGTCGAGATCGGCGAGCGCCCGATCCTGTGGCACATCATGAAGCTCTACTCCGCGCACGGGATCGACGAGTTCGTGATCTGCCTCGGCTACAAGGCCGAGGTGATCAAGGACTACTTCGCGAACTACTACCTCCGCGCGTCCGACATGACGCTCGACCTGGCGAAGAACGAGCTCGAGCTGCACCCGCGCGACGTCGAGCCCTGGCACGTCACCCTCGTCGACACCGGCGTGGACACGATGACCGGGGGGCGCCTGAAGCGCGTCGCCGAGCACGTCGCCGGCGAGACGTTCTGCTTCACCTACGGAGATTGCGTGACCGACCTGGACGTGACGAAGCTGGTGGAGTTTCACCGGGCCGAGGGAGCAGCTGCGACGCTGACCGCGATCCGACCGCCGGGCCGCTTCGGCGCCCTGACCCTCGAGCACGACACGAACAAGATCTCGAGCTTCCGCGAGAAGCCCGAGGGCGACGGCGGCTGGGTGAACGGCGGCTTCTTCGTCCTCGAGCCCGAGGTGATCGACTACATCGACGCCGACGAGACGATCTGGGAGCGCGAGCCGATGGAACGTCTCGCCGACGAGGGCAAGCTCGCCGCGTACCGTCACTCCGGCTACTGGCAGAACATGGACAGCCTCCGCGACAAGATGGTGCTGGAGGAGCAGTGGGCCTCGGAGCAGCCGCCGTGGAAGGTCTGGTGAGCGCAGCCGGGTCGGCGTGTCGGTTCTGCTCGGCTCCTCTCACGCAGACCTTCGTCGACCTCGGGCTGTCCCCGCTCGCCAACTCGCTCGTCGCCGAAGAGGACCTCGGGCGCGAAGAGACCCGCTACCCGTTGCACGCCTACGTGTGCGGGGAGTGCCTCCTCGTCCAGCTCGGCGAGTTCGCCTCGCCGCAGGAGATCTTCGAGGACTACGTCTACTTCTCGTCCTACTCGGACACGTGGGTCGAGCACGCGCGCCGCTACGTCGAGCAGATGGTCGGGCGCTTCGGCTTCGACACCGAGTCGAGCGTCGTCGAGATCGCCTCGAACGACGGCTACCTCCTCCAGTGGTTCGTGGAGCGCGGGGTGCCGGTGCTCGGCGTCGAGCCGGCCGCGAACGTCGCCGCGGCTGCCCAGGAGAAGGGCATTCCGACGGTCGTCCGCTTCTTCGGGGAGGCGGCTGCCCGCGATCTCGTCGCGGAGGGCCGACGGGCCGACCTCCTGATCGGCAACAACGTGCTCGCCCACGTGCCGGCGCTGAACGACTTCGTCGCCGGCATGAAGGTCCTCCTCGCCGCCGACGGCGTCGTGACGACGGAGTTCCCCCACCTTCTCCGACTGGTCGAGGAGACCGAGTTCGACACGATCTACCACGAGCACTTCTCCTACTTCTCTGCGCTCACCCTAGAACGCGTCTTCGCCGCGCACGGGCTTCGCCTGTTCGACGTCGAGGAGCTGCCGACTCATGGAGGCTCGCTGCGCATCTACGCAACGCATGCGGAAGGCGAGGCCCACGAGGACACGGGGCGCGTCCGGGAGCTGGTCGAGCGCGAACGCGCCGCGGGGCTCGCCGACCTCGCCACGTACTCGCGCTTCGACGAGCGGGTCCGCGAGGTACGGCAGGGCCTGCGGGAGTTCCTCGAGGCTGCCCGGGCCGAAGAGCGTTCCGTCGCCGCCTACGGCGCGGCTGCGAAAGGCGTGACGCTCCTGAACTACTGCGGGATCGGGCCCGACCTCGTCGAGTACGTCGCCGACCGCAGCCCCCACAAGCAGGGCCTCTACCTCCCCGGCGTGCGGATCCCGATCCACGCACCGGAGCACGTCGCCGAGACGAAGCCCGACTACCTCCTGCTCCTCGCGTGGAACCTGAAGGACGAGATCATCGAGCAGATGAGCCACGTCCGCGAATGGGGCGGCCGCTACGTGACTCCGCTGCCGGAGGTCGTCGTCCATGAGTGATCCGGGTCGCGAGATGTACGCGTTGCTGGAGCGGCTCTACCCGCTCTGCCGCAGCCTCACGGGTGACGGCGTGCGCGGAACGCTCGACCTGATCGAGGAGCAGATTCCCCTCCAGCGGACCGAAGTGCCGAGCGGCACGCAGGTCTACGACTGGACGCTCCCGCGGGAGTGGAACATCCGGGGGGCATGGCTCGACGGGCCCGACGGCCAACGAATCGTCGACTTCGCCGATTCGAACCTGCACGTCCTCGGCTACAGCGTCCCGGTCCACGAGCGGCTGTCACTGACCGACCTGCGGGAGCATCTCTTCTCCGACCCGGAGCATCCGGACGTGATCCCGTATCGCACGTCCTACCACGACGAGAACTGGGGCTTCTGCCTGCCGCACCGGCAGCTGGAGGCTCTGCCCGACGGCGAGTACGAGGCCGTCATCGACTCGACCCTGGCCGACGGCGCGGTTACCTACGCCGAGTGCCTGCTGCCGGGCCAGAGCGAGGACGAGGTCCTGCTCTCCACCTACATCTGCCACCCCTCCCTCTGCAACGACAACCTTTCGGGGATCGTCCTGCTGACGGAGCTCGCGAAGCACCTGGCCGACCGCCCCCGCCACTACTCCTACCGCTTCCTGTTCAGCCCCGCGACGATCGGGCCGCTCACCTGGCTGTCGCGGAACGAGGAGCGGCTGCACCGGATCAAGCACGGGCTCGTCGCCGCGTGCGTCGGCGACCCGGGCTCGCTGACCTACAAGCGCAGCCGCCGCGGCGACACCCCTGTGGATCGAGCGGCAGAGCAGGTCGTGCGCGCCGCCGGCGGCGAGGTGCGCGACTTCACGCCCCTCGGGGGAGACGAGCGGCAGTTCTGCTCGCCCGGCTTCGATCTGCCTGTGGGCGTGCTCACGCGGACGCCGCAGGACGAGTTCCCCGGCTACCACTCCTCTGCGGACAACCTCGAGCTCGTCCGCCCGGAGCAGCTCGCGGACTCGTTCGCCACCTACCTCGCCGTCTTCGACCTCCTGGAGAGCGGCGCGGAAGAAGGCAACGCGACCTACGTGAACATGAACCCGAAAGGGGAACCGCAGCTCGGCAAGCGCGGCCTCTACCGCGCAATCGGCGGCGGCTCCTTCACCGAGGGCGCGCTCCTCTGGGTGCTGAACCTGTCGGACGGCCACCACGACCTGGGCGCAATCGCGGAGCGCTCGGGCCTCGCCTTCTCCGAGATCAGAGAGGCGGCGGACCAGCTGCTCGCAGCAGGCCTGCTAGAGGCGGCGGAAGACCGCGTTTCGTAGGGCGAGCGCCCGGTCGCGGACCGGGCCCGGCAGGGCGTGCACCGCGCCTCGGATGCCGCCGTGCGCGAGGTCGGCCCCCCGGACGAAGGCCCGTCCCGAAGTCCCCGGGCGCAGCCAGAGCGGAACCGACTCCGGCTCCAAGCGCACGGCGACGTCGTCTCCGAAGAGAAGCCGGGGAAGGAGCCGCACGTACGCGTCGTCGCGTAGGCGGGTCCAAGCTCTGCGGCTCCAGGCCTTCGGGCCAAGCGAGTAGTGGAGGATCGAGGTCGGCCGCCCGCGGAGCTCGCAGCGCAGGCTGGCCTCGTCGACGACGACGGTCTCGAGCAGGTCGTCGGGGTAAGCCTCCTCGTCGGCCGGGAGCTCGGTCACCACCTCGTCGGGGATCTCGCTCGCCAGGATCGCGTTCAGGACGTCCTGGTCGCCCGCCCAGAAAGGCTGCTCGAAGCGCGCGAAATGCTCGTCTCGAGGAATCCGCTCGCAGAGCTCCCACCAACGGCTGAGCAGGTCCGGCCAGTGGTCGACGGAGAGCGCGAGGAAGCCGGCGTTGAGGTACGTTCGCCGCCGAAGCGGAGCGCGCAGGTCGAGCTCGCCCTCCCATTCGGCGAACCAGCGGCCGCGGTGCGGTAGGGGGTCGGGGAAGGCGCAGATCCGCCCTTCGCCGGCCAGGGCGGCAATCTCCGCGAGCGACCGGGTGACGATCATGTCGCTGTCGATCACGACCACCGTCCCGGTCGCCTTCAGCAAGTACGGGTAGGCCTTCAGCAGCATCGGCCGCCCGGCCAGCGCCTCGGGAAGCTCGGCAAGCCTGACGTGTCCTTCCACGAGTGCCCGCTGACTCGCCGTTAGTCCGCGGTCGAGGACGACGAGCTCGCCGGAGTTCCCCGTCAGGCGCAGCGAGTTTAGGAGCGCCACGAGGCCGGGGAAGAAACCCGCGTCCGCAATCGTGTAGAAGGTTGCCTCAGTGCCCATGGAGCCCGACCAGCCGGCAGCCCAGCCTAACGGTGCGCCGCCCGACGTAGGAGTGCGCCGAATCCTCGCGGGCACCGCCTACCGCGCCCTCGCCGACCTCGGCTCCAAGGCGGTGTCGATCGGGCTCTTCGTCGTCATGGCACGCGAGCTGGGCGAGGCGGGCTTCGGGGTCTTCACGCTAGGTCTCTCGATCGCGACCCTGGTCACGGTCCTCGGCGGCTTCGGCCAGGACGGGATCCTCACACGGGAGGTCGCGAGGGACCGCCAGCGCGTCCATCACTACTTCGCGAACACGCTCGCGGTCAAAGCGTTGCTCGTCCTCCCCGCGCTCGCGGTCACGGGTGCGGTCACCTTCGCGCTCGGGGTCGACGCCGAGACGCGCTCCGTGATCCTGCTGCTCGGGATCGCGGTGGCCGCAGAGCTCTTCACTGCCAGCTGCCTCGCAGTGTTTCAGGCGTACGAGCGCATCGGCTTCCTGCCGGTCGTGATGATCTCCCAGCGGCTCATAACGGCGGTCGTCGGCATCGGCGCTCTCCTGGCGGGGGCCGGGGTCGTCGCCGTTTCCGCGATCTATCTCGGGGGCTCGGTCGCCGCGCTCGCTCTTGGGGTCTTCCTGCTCTTCCGCCGGGTCGTCCGGCCGCGCCTCGAGGTCGACGTCGGACGCTTCTGGCCGCTCATGCGCGTCGCGCTGCCGGTGGGCATCGCCGGCGTGTTCGGGACGATCCTCTTCCGCGTCGACACGGCGATCCTTGCGGGCTTCGAGCCCGAGAGCGTCGTCGGCGACTACGGCGGCGCGTTTCGGCTCTTCGAAGCCACGCTCTTCCTGAGCTGGGCCGTCGGCACGGCCCTCTACCCCGTGCTCTCGCGGTTGCGGCCGGACAGCAAGCCCTCCTCGGGTCTCGTCTTCGAGCGTGGGTTGAAGCTCGCGGTCGCGACCACGGTGCCGCTGGCTGTGAGCGCCGCGCTGGTCGGCGTCCCGCTCGCGACCTTCCTCTACGGGCCCGACTTCGAGCCGGCGGGCGATGCGCTTCGGCTGCTCGCGCCCGCGATCGCGCTGTACCCCATCACCCATATGGCCGGCGTGCTCCTCCTCTCGCAGGACCGGCAGGTTGCGCTGGCCGCGGTCCACGGGGTGGTCGCCGCTGCGAACCTCGCGCTCAACGTCGTCCTCATCTCGCTGTTCTCGCTCGACGGCGCGGCCGCTGCGGCCTCGCTGACGCAATTGATGCTGGCCGTCGGGCTCCTCGCCGCCGGGCGGGGGCTGCTCGGGGGCCTCTCGTGGCTACGCGTCGGCGCCGGCCCGCTTCTCGCCGGTGCTGTCACCGCGCTCGCCATGGCCCCGTTCCGAGACGACTTCGGCCCCGCGCTGGCTGTCGGTGCGGTGCTCTACGTCGGAGTGCTGGTCGTTTTCGAGCGGCTCGTCTTCCCGGCCGACGCACGCGCGCTCCGCGACTTCGTGCTGCGGCGGGCGCAGTAGAGTCCGCCCGGTGACGGTCGACCTGAGCGGCCAGGTGGCGCTCGTGACGGGCGGGACGCGAGGGGTCGGAGAGGCGATCGCGGCGGCGCTCCGGGGCGCCGGAGCCGATGTCCGGACCTTCTCGCGCTCGGACGGGGTCGACGTGACCGACCGGAGAGCGGTCGAAGGCGCGGTGGCCGATATCGGCGCGATCGACCTGCTCGTGAACAACGCCGGCACCCTCGACGCGATCGGCCCCGTGTGGGAGGTGGATTCCGACGCCTGGCGCCGCGACCTCGAGACGACCGTGCTCGGCGCTTTCCATTGCTCGCGGGCCGTGCTGCCGGGCATGATCGAGCGGGAACGCGGACGGATCGTGAACGTCTCGAGCGGCGTGGCCACCAGGCCGTACCCGCACGGGTCCGGCTATGCGGCCGCCAAGGCAGCGCTGCTCAACTTCACCGAGACGCTGGCCGCCGAGATCGCGGACCATGGGCTTGCCGCCTTCGCGATCAGCCCGGGCTTCGTCTGGACGGAGATGACGGAGAAGCTGCGCGACTCCCCCGAAGGCCGTCGCTGGTTTCCGGGCTTCGGCTCGCCCGATCCGAACGAGCCCGAGCGCGCCGGCGAGCTCGTCCTCCGGCTCGCCTCTGGCGAGGCGGACGCCCTCAGTGGGCGCTTCATCCACGTGCGGGACGACCTCGACGAGCTGCTCAGCCGCTGAAGTCCGGCCAGGCCTTGTCCTTCTCGGAGACCACGCGGGGATCATCCGGCCATGCGATGCCGAAGGCCGGGTCGTTCCAACGCACTCCTCGCGCGGCGTCGGGCGCATAGGGCGTCGAGATCAGGTACAGCGCTTCGGTCTCGTCCTCGAGCGTCAGGTATCCGTGAGCGAGCCCCTCCGGGACGTACAGCATCCGACCGTTGGCGGCGCTGAGCTCAACGGCGACCCATCGCTTGAACGTCGCGGAACTCGGCCTCAGATCGACGATCACGTCGTGCAGGGCGCCGCGAGAGCAACGAACGAGCTTTGCCTCGGCGTGCGCTCCATCCTGGTAATGCATGCCGCGGAGGGTTCCCCGCTCGCTGTTGAAGGCGACGCTGCCCTGCACGAAGCGCGAGGCGAGCCCCCGCTCGGCGAACTCGCTCTCGTCGTAGATGCGAGCGAACCAGCCCCGCTCGTCCTCGATGGGCTCGATCTCGACGACGAACGCGCCCGCCAGCTCGGTCTCGCGAAAGATCATCGCCAGCGGAGATCCTCGCCGAGCTTTCCCTCCGCGAGGAGGCTCTGGAGCCTCTTCAGGCGCGTGAACCGCGGGCCGTCGAACTCCTCGAACGTGAGCCCCGCCGCCCGGTAGGCGTCATAGAGCTCCTGGGCACTCTCGCGCGCCGTGCGGCGAAGCTCGAGCTCGGGCAGCGCGCGGGCGAGCTTCCCGAAGTCCACCCGGTACGAGCGCGGATCGGGATCGCTCGCGCCGCCGTACTCCACGGCGCTGCCGGGGACGACCTCCCGTGCGATCTCGGCCAGGTCGCGCACCTGGTAGTTCTCAGAGCCTGCTCCCACGTTGAAGGCCTGGGCGTGCACCGTCTCGCGCGGGGCGACCAGGAGAGCGGCGGTCGCGTCGGCCACGTCGGCCACGTGGATCACGGGCCGCCACGGCGTCCCGTCGCTCAGGATCCGGACCGCGCCGGTCGTGTACGCCCAGCCGACGAGGTTGTTCAGCACGATGTCGATCCGGAGCCGGGGAGAGACCCCGTGCACGGTCGCGTTGCGCATGAAGACGGGCGAGAAATCGTCGTCGGCGAGCTCGGTTAGGGCCTCCTCGGAGCGGACCTTCGACTCCGCGTAGGCGGTGAGCGGCTGGAGCGGCGCGTCTTCGGTCACCTGCTCGTCCTCGGAAGCGCCGTACATGCTGCACGAGGACGCGAGCAGGAACCGCGAGACGCCGACCTCGCGCGACGCGCGCGCGAGGTCCACCGTGGCGCGGAAGTTGATCTCGTAGGTGAGCTCGGGATCGAGGTCGCCGAGCGGGTCGTTCGAGAGGGCCGCAAGGTGGACGACGGCGTCGAATCCGCGCAGCTCGTCTGAGGTGACGTCGCGCACGTCGAGCTCGAGCGCACGGACCTCGTCCCCGGGAGGGCCCAGGTCGCACCCGCGGTAGAACAGCGTGTCGAGCCCGGTCACCTCGTGGCCCGCCGCGACGAGAGCCGGCGCCGTGACGGAGCCGAGATACCCGTGATGGCCCGTGACCAGAACCTTCATGTCGGCACCGCGTCCGCGTAGCGGGCCAGCGCTTCCGGCGTGCCGATGTCGACGAACTCGGTCCCGAACCGGAAGCCGTGCACGCGACCTTCGCGGGCGAGGCCGTCAAGGTAGCGGCCGGGCTCGCCGTGGCCTCGCATGCCTTGCAGCGCGGCCGCGCGCGCACACAGACAGCCCCAGACGAGGGCGGAGGCAGGTCGCTTCGGCTTGGCCTGAATCTCCGTCACGCGGTCCGGCTCGGCGAACACGGCGACGTCCGAACGCTCGAGCTCCCGGCTCGTGAAGAGCCCGAGCACGACCTCGCGCTCGGTGCCGAGGGCCGCACGTAGGCGCGCGAAGCCGTCGACCGGCTCCCAGACCGAGTCCGGAAAGCCGACGAGGACGACGTCGTCGGAGGCCAGTCCTTCCATGCCGAGCAGGAGAGAGTCTGCGACCGACGGCGGATGCCCCCCGACGACGAGGGCGCCCAGCGCGGCCGCACGCTCGGCGACATCGACCTTCTCCGGACGGGTGACGACTCGCAGCTCGTCGCAGGGTGCAGCCCACATGCGTTCGACGAGATAGTCGAGGACCGGGCGCCCGCCGACGGGCAGCACCTCCTTCGAGCCGGCGAGGGGCTGGAGCCGCAGCGCGCGACCCGCGGCCGGCACGACGCCGACAGTTCTCGTCACCTGGTCACCAGATCGAGTGTCCCCCAACCAGGGGGCCTAGGTCGAGCGATGTCGATGCGCTGATGCATGCCCGATCAAGCTTGCATGCAGCCGGCCGCCACCCGCTCGATTCTGACTTTGCTGCTCGCGATTCTCGCGGGCCTCGCGATTGCGATCCCTGCGTCCGCTGCAAACCCTCAGAGCTCGCCCGTCACCGACTCGCTCATCGCGACGAAGGCGGGCAAGTCCTACCTCGCCACTGCACGCATCCGGACGCAGCGGCGCGGGCGTGTCTGCCTCCGCATCCAGGAGCGGGTCGGCGGATCTCGGATCGCCTCTCGGTCCCGCTGCGCGAGCACGACAGGACGTTGGCAGCGGATTGCCTCAATGGGCTACCGAGCCCGTCGCGCAGGCAGCAGGCTCAGCGTCTCGGTCGTTCGCTCGAGGCCACGCCCCGGCCGGGTCCTCGTCTCCTCCGTGAAGCTGGAACCTCTCTTCAAGTGCAAAAGGCGCTCCTGTAATCCGCCGCCTCCGCCTCTTCCCCCGCCACCTCCGCCGCCTCCGCCGGCGACGCCCCCGCCTCCCCCGCCGGTCGCGCCCCCGCCTCCCCCGCCGCCTCCGCCTCCCCCGTCAGGCGTCGGCCCCGCAGTCGGCTCCCAGTTCCACTGCAACTGGGCCTTCTACACCAACCCCGACCGAGTGGCCGTCCTCGACAAGCTCGCCTCGGCAGGAGTCCGCTGGGTCCGCATCGACACGTCGTGGGCCGGCATCGAGGATGGGTACAAGGGCGCGCGAAACGCGTGGTACATCAGCATGGTCGACTACTGCGTCAACCAGGCGCGCGCACGCGGCATCAGCGTCTTGATCACCCTCTGGATGACCCCGGGGTGGGCCAACGGGAACGCGGGGAACCAGGTCCCCCCGACGAACCCGCAGGACTACGCCGACTTCGCCCGCTGGGCGGCCACCTACTGGCAGGGTCGCGTTGCTGCCTGGGAGGTCTGGAACGAGCCCGATCCGAACCAGTCGTTCTGGCAGGGCTCGATCGACCAGTACGCCGGTCTTCTCCGCAGCGCCTACCCCGCCTTCAAGGCCGGTGACCCGGCGACGAAGGTTGTCCTCGGCGGTCCGTCGTCGAATGACGACGCCTGGATCCGCCAGGTCTACGCCAGGGGAACAAGAGACTCGTTCGACGTCGTCTCCACCCACCCGTACCAGGGCATGGCGGACGCGGCGCCGGAGCAAGCCGACGACGGACACCGCTGGTGGTTCACGCACCTCCCGGCGGTCCGGCAGGTGATGCTCGACTACGGCGACGCGGCGAAGCCGATCTGGTACACCGAGTTCGGCTGGTCGGCCCACACGAACTGGACGGGTGTCCAGAACTGGGAGCGCGGCGTCACACCGCAGCAACAGGGCGACTACTTCGTCCGAGCGCTCCAGTTCTCGCAGGCGAACTACCCCTACGTCTCGGTCGCGTTCTGGTACAAGGAGCGCAGCCAGCCCGGCGAGACCAATGTGCATCAGGCGGGGTACGGGCTGCTCAACTCCGATCTCACGGAGCGCCCGGTCCTCACCACGCTCCGCAATTACCTGATCCCCGGCTAGCCGGCCCGCTGGTAGACGAAGACGTCCTGGTGGCCGTCGAGCCCGTGCGGCTCGTGGTGGAGCAGCGTCATCTCGTCACCGTGCAGCCTCTGCATCTGGCTCTGCACGTAGTCGGCGGAATGCCAGGTCATGCCATAGCTCTCGCCGGGGTAGTGGTGGTAGGGCACGAACGCAACGCCTTCCTCGTCGACACGTCGCGCGATGTCCGCCTTCATGGCTTCGTACGTCGCGCCGTAGGTGCCGATGTTGTCGAGCGCCCAGCGGCCGTGCGTCGTGAAGAGGGCGATGCCCCGCGGCTCGAGCGAGTCGTGCAGGAGCTGCAGCATCACGAGCCCGTTCTCCTCGTCGAGGTGCGTCAGCACTGAGATCGCGTAGACGTAGTCGAACTGACCGAGCTCGAGCTCCGCGAGCGTCGCACGCGAGTGAAGCGGATTCACGCCGAACTCGCTCGCGCAGAACTCGACGCCTTCCTCGATGACGTCGCTCGCGTAGACGAGCTTCGGGTCGGTCCGCTGCACGAGAAAGCGGATGACGCGTCCGTAGCCAGAGCCGAAGTCGAGCCAGGAGCGAATGTCGTCGAAGCTCCGGCCGCCGGAATCGAGACTCCGCTCGATCAGGCGGATGACGTTCAGGGCGCGCTCGCGATACCGCTCGACGCCTCTCGGCGTCGTGTCCTCGAGCATGAAGTCGTTGAAGTGGACCCGCCCGGGCAGGCCTTCGAGCCGGCGCGGCGGCACCACGCGCCCGACTTGCATCCGCACACGTCGCGCTGCTTGGTACACGTGTTCGTTGCGCTTCAGGGCCTCGAGGAGGCCGTCGGGAATGATCTTCGTCTTCACGTGGCCGTATTTGCCGCCTGGCGATAGTGCTCCTTCATCGCCTCGACCATTGCTTCGACGGAGAACCGGCCCTCGAGCCGCTCGCGGCCGCAGCGGACGAGCCCCGCGCGGAGCCCGTCGTCCTCGAGCACCCTGACGAGAGCGTCCGCCAGGGCGGCACGGTCACCGGGCGGAACGAGGAGCGCGCAGTCGCCAAGCGTCTCTCTCAGCGCCCCGTCGTCGTAGGCGACGACCGGTGTGCCGACGGCGAAGCTCTCGAGCCCGACGAAGCCGAACCCCTCACGACCGAGTCCCCGCTCGTCGGGCACGCTCGGCACGACGACCACGTCGAAGCCACTCATGAGCTCGAGCACGTCTTCGCGGAACCCGAGGAACGAGACGACGTCCGTCAATCCCTCCCGCGTCAGGGCCGACCGCAGCTCTGCGACGTACTCAGGCCGAGCGGGATTCTCGGGACCGACCAGTGCTACACGTATCTCGGGCACCCGCCGGACGATCTCCGGAAGCACCCCCACGAGCTCTCGCTGGCCCTTGTCCCTGTCGAGTCTCCCGACCAGGCCGATGACGGCGGTCGGCTCGAGCCCGAGCGCTTCGGCCACGAGACGGCGGCCTCGCTCGCGGTCCGCGTTTACAGCGGGAAGGCCGTTGTGCACGACGTGAACCTTGGCGTCCGAGCTCTTGGAACCGAAGGTCTCGACGACGGCCGCGCTCACACCGATCACGGCGCGGCACCGTGCCGCAAGCATCTGCGCCACACGCCCGTCCCCCGTGAAATCGTGCTTCACCCAGACGACCGGCAATCCCATCCCGCGTGTCGCCAGCACGGAGACGACGGCGGCCTTGATCCCGTTCGCATGAACCACTGCCGGTCGGTGACGTCTGAGCAGGCGCCGCAGCTTCAGCGCGGCCCATGCTGCGGCGAGGGCACGCCGCCCGGTGGGCAGCACCTCGATCGCCACCCCGCGCTGCCGGAGCCGCTCGACGGCCGGGCCATCCTCGAGACAGACGACGCCGGACAGCCAACCCGGCCCCAGACGCTCGATCAGCGTCTCCAGGTAGCGCTCGGCCCCACCCAGGCGCGCGTGCGAGGAAACAAACGTCACCGGCACGGCGACTGTCCCTGTAGGCGTCAGACAGTTCCCCGCCGCGCCCGCACCGGGCGCGCTTGGAGTTGAGCTCGGTCTGCCTCCCGCACGGCGACCAGCAGGGCACCGATCAGCATCCAAACCGTGATGCGGATCACGGGATTGCCCAACGTGTAGTCGAAGAATCCCTGGACGAAGATCGCAAAGAGGGCGGCGCCGACGCTGAGGATCAGACCGCGGTGGCGTAGGTCGACCTGCGCCACGGCTCGGATGCCTCTGTGCGCCGCGGCCGCCAACGAGAAGACGAACGCGAGCACGAGCGCGACAGCCGGCAGCCCGGACTCGGCGCCGTAGTTGAGCAGCAGGTTGTGCGCATGGTCGGCCGCCACAGAGCTCGTCTCGGTTCCGGCGCGCCTGCTCGAGACGACGAAACCGCCCGGCCCCACGCCCGTGACAGGGTCCTCCCGGATCTCCCGGAGCGCCTCGTTGTAGATCTGAGAGCGCGCGTCGTAAGGGCTGCGAACCCCGATCTTCTGAACCCGCTCGCCCACGACCTTGACCTCGGGCGGCGCCGCTCCGGTTGAGAAGATCAGGTACCCGATCACGGCGAGCGGCACGAAGATGAAGGCGAGCAGCCTCCGCGCTTCCCGCAGCGTCAGGACCATGAGCACCAGCGCGGCGCCGGTCCCGATCCACGCGCTTCGGGAGAGCGAAAACATGAGCGTGGCGAGCAACGCGAGGAGCGCAACCGCGCCGAGGACTCGGGCGAGCCGTCGCGACGACAAGAACATGAGCCCGGCGGCGATCGGAATCACGAGCGCGCACCACGACCCGAGCTGGTTCGGCGATTCGAACGCGCCTCGCACGCGGTTCTCGACGTCGCTTCCTCCGTGCACAGCCTTGAGCTGATGGTTCGAGGAGAGCGACGTCAGAGCCATGATCAGGCCGATCAGAGTCAGGAAGCCGAGCAGGATGCGAAGTCGATGAAGATCTCGGCATGACGCGAGGACGGTGATCGCGACCAGGATCCCGCCCACGAGCCCGACAACCTGCTTGACGGCGAGCGTGTTGTCGATCGCCGAGAAGAGCGCCACGAGCGTCCAGCCGAGCAGCAGAACGGGCCAGATCAGCGGGCGTGCGAACGGCAAGGGAGATTGCCCTACCGCGATGCGGCGGACGACGACCAGCGCTCCGGTGGCGAGCGCGGCGGCCTCGGCCACCTGGATGCCGAAGGCGTTTGCGCTTCCGAACGGGAAGCTCGCCGCGACGATCATCGGCGCGACGATCGGGTCGACCATCACGGCGACGATCGCGAGCGGGACGAGGGGGAGGGCGATCATCAGGTACGGGCTCGACTCCTCGAACGGCGACGTGATGAACGCCAGGGCGAAACCAAAGGCAGCCGAGACGGCCGCGACCCCCAGCCACAGCACGAGCTCCCGCAGCCGCACCAGCATGGGAGCAAACGGCGCGCGTCTCACCGACTCGATCACGCTCACTGTGTTCGCTCCTTCAGCTCGAGGCTCCTTGCCGCGCTCGGTTACTCGCCCGAGGGTATCCGCCGCCGTCACCCATCATCGGCCGGGGACGCGGGCTTCGAGTTTTCGCCGGCGCAACTCCGCACCCGCCAGGCATCCCAGGCCCCTTCCAGGACCCCCTGGGTGCCTCGCCACTGCCGGTTCGCGACTCGGTGGGCGACGAGCATGCCCACGAAGAGGACGAATTGCGCCCTCGCCAGCGCGGTTCCGGAGAAGTTCTTCCGGAAGAGATACGCCCGGTTGACGACGACAAGCCGGCCGAGGCTCCGCTGATCCTGTGCGCCGAAGCCGAGCTTCCGATGCCGGACGACGATCTCGGGTGCGTAGCGAATCCGTCCGAGCCGCGAGAGGCGGTACGAGAAGTCCTCGTCCTCCGCGAGCGCATACCCGCCCAGTTGCTCGTCGAAGCGGACCCTGGTCGCTGCTTCCCGGCGCGCGCTCATGAAGCAGCCCTTCATGAACTCGACGTCGCGAGGCTGTTCGGGATCCCCCAGGTAGCGCGGATAGCCGTACCGCGTGAACGTGCCTTCGCGGCCGCGGCCAAGAAGAAAGCGGCGGAGCGGAGAAAGCGGACCGAGGCGGCGCTCGTCCTCGGGCTCGATGACCCGGCCGGTCGCCCCGACCACGCTGCCGTCGTCGTAGACCTCCAGTAGCCGCGCGAAGAGCCGCGCCGGGACGCTCACGTCGTCGTCCAGGAAGACCACGATGTCGCCCGACGAGTCGTCGATGCCGAGGTTGCGCTGACGGGTCAGGCTCGGCGTGGTCTGGTGATAGCGAACCGCACGGGTGAAGGCCTGGTCGAAAGCCGTGACGACGGGCCTGGAGGAGCCGGCGTCGTCGGAGTCGACCACGATCACCTCATCGGGAGGCGGATCGCAGCTCTCCAGGCTCGCCAGGGTCTCGGCGAGGATCTCCTCGCGCCTCATGGTCGGGATGACGACCGAGAACTGCATCAGCGGCCGGGTCTCCGCAGTCCGGCGAGCTTGAGGGCGAGCCGTCGTGCCCCGTGGCGAGGAGGCGCGGGGAGCCGCGGCGCCTCGAGGGGGCGCCAGGGGCCGGGAAGCCAGCCGAACGCGAGCTCGTAGCCTGCGGCGCGGGCGGCGGCGACGACGCGCTCGTCGTAAAGCCCATACGGGTAGGCGAGCGTGCGGCAGGGACGCCCGGTGAGCCGCTCGACCGCGCTCTTCGACTCCTCGAGCTCGCGGCTGAGCTCGCCTCCGTCGAGCAGGCGGAGATCGGGGTGCGACAGCGAGTGGGAGCCGAGCTCCATCCCGGCCTCGAGGAGCTCACCCGCCTCGCTCTCGTCGAGCAGCCGTCCCTGCTCTCCGTCGAGGTGCCAGTGCCGGCCCCCGAAGAGCCCCGGGCAGACGTAGAACGTCGCGCGCACGCCCAGCCGCCGAAGGAGCGGCACGGCCGCCGTCAGCCAGTTGCGGAACCCATCGTCGAAGGTGAGCACCGCCGTCCTGGGCCGGGGACTCCCCTCGTCCAGCAGCTCCTCCGCCGTCAGGAAGCGGTAGCCACGCCCCTGGAGGAAGCGGACGTGCGACTCGAGTAGGTCCGGCGCGACGAGGAGCCGCGCAGGATCTTCTGTGGGCGGGCCGACCCCGTGATAGGCGAGCAGCGCTGGTGGCCGCAGCAGGCGGTCGATCAACGGAGCGCACCCGTCAGGCGCCGGCTGAGCCGTCTCGCCGCGCGAGCGGGCGCGAAACGCATCAGCTGCTCGTACCTGTCGTCGCGCTTGAGCCGCAGGCCGATCATGGTGCCGCGGTTCTCCACGTCCTGGCGGGGCAAGTTGTGCGGATCGGCCCAGGAGCCGCGCCCGGTGGCGGAGCAGGCAGCCAGGAACCCTGCCTCGCGGCAGGCCCGCACGGTCTCGGCGTTCGCCTTGCCGTAGGGATACGCCGCCACCTCGACGGACTCGCCGAGCACGTCTTCGAGCTGTTTCTTGCTCCCTGCGAGCTCCTCCAGGGCGGCGTCGTACGAGAGCGTGCTGAGATCCGGATGAGAGACGGAGTGGGCGCCGATCTCGACCCCTGTGGCGCGCAGCTCGCCGAGCTCGATCTCGGTCATGATCCTCGTCCACGGCACTGTGCCGTGCGGACGGCCAAGCCACCCGGAGACCACGAAGACGGTCGCGGGCGCTCCCTCCTCCGCGAGCAGCGGTGCGAGCGTCTCGGCGTTGTCCACGAGGCCGTCGTCGAAGGTGAGCGCCGCGTTGCCGGCCGCCTCCGACGCGGACGCGAGCCGGGCGAGTTCCCCGAAGGAGACGAGCCGGTAACCCCATGACCGCAGCTTCGCGATCTGGCGCCGTAAGTCCTGCGGGCGCACGAACAGGCCGTGGGGGTCCTGCCGCAGCGGCACGTCTGCTACCCCGTGATACGCGAGTGCGAGCGGCGGAAGCGAGCCGGCGGCCATACGAAAATCGTACGCGCATACACTCAGCGCGCCATGCCCAGAGCGCCCGGAGAGGACGCCGCACCCATCGTTTCGGCAGTCATCATCACCCGCAACCGGAAGGAAGCGCTGAGCCGCGTCCTTGACCGATTGCTCGAAGAGCCGGTCGGCGAGATCCTTGTCGTGGACAATGGATCGAGCGATGGGACCGCCGAGCAGGTGCGCGGGTACGGCGGCCCGGTGCAGCTCCTGGAGCCGGGCGAGAACCTCGGCCTAGGCGGTCGCAACCTCGGTGCCCGCGAGTCGGCAGGCGATCTTCTCCTGATGCTCGACGACGACTGCTTTCCGCTGCCGGGGTCGGTCGAAGCGCTCGCCGAGGCCTTCGCGGCGAATCCACGCCTCGGCGTCGCCGGCGGCTTCGTCCGCGACGTCGACCCGAACGGAGACGTCATCCGGGAGACCGAGCTCGGCACCTTCGACTGGTGGCTGCGCGCGGGCCGCAAGGGAGAGGCCCCACCCGAGGGTTGGCCCGCCTTCTCCTTTCCGGAAGGCGCCTGCATGATTCGGCGGCAGGCCTACCTCGACGCGGGCGGGTTCTTCGAGCCCTACTTCCTCGCCTCGTCCGAGGTCGATCTCGGCGCCCGCCTGCAGGCGGACGGCTGGGAGGTGCGCTACTTCCCGCAGGCCGCGTTCGACCACATGAAGGCCGACTCCGAGCGCCAGTCTTCGGAGACGAACCTTTACTACCGGGTGCGCAACCACCTCTGGTACATCTGGCTCCGGTTTCCCACGAACGTCGCGGTCCGCCGCACGATCGGCTATCTCGCGTTCGACCTCGTCGAGTCGACGTACCGCCGCGAGACCCGCGCCTGGGGGCGGGCGGTGCGGGACGCATGGCGACAGCGTGATCTCGTCCGGCACGACAGGCATCCCCTCCCGAGGGCCGTGCTCCGACGGGCCGAGCGGAACCGGGGACGCATGCACCTGCGCCTCCTGCTCGGACAGCTGACGCGGAAGATGCGGCGCTCCTCGTGAGCGACGGCTCGCGGAGCATCTTCGCCAACACCGGCTACCGCCTCCTCGCGGACGTCGGCTCGAAGATCTTCTCGCTCGCCTTCTTCGTGCTCATGGCCCGCGAGCTCGGCGACTCCCGGTTCGGCGTTTTCACCTTCGCGCTCTCGTTCGTGATCCTGGTCACGACGCTCGCCAACTTCGGACAGGACGTCGTCCTCACGCGCGCGGTCGCCCGCGATCGCAGCCGCTTCAGCGGGTACTTCGCGAACACGCTCGCCGTCAAGGTCGTGCTCGCGACGAGCTCGCTGGCCGTCGCGATCGGCGTCGCCGCCGCCGCGGGGATCGACCGTGAGACGTTCCAGGTGCTCCTGCTCCTCGGGCCCGCAGTCCTGTTCGAGCTCCTGATGGCGACGTGCTTTGCCGCGTACCAGGCATTCGAGCGCCTCGAGTACCTCCCGGTCGCGCTCATCTCGCAGCGCTTCGTGACCGCCGCGGTCGGCATCGCTGCGCTCCTGGTGGGCGCTGGGGTAGTCGCCGTGTCCGCGATCTACCTCGGAGGCGCCGCTCTCGGCTTCGGCCTCGCTCTTTGGTTCCTCGTCCGCAAGATCGCCCGTCCGCGGCTCGAGATTGAGCCCGGGCGCTGGCTCGTGCTGATGAAGGCGTCGCTCGCGATCGGGCTCGCGGGGGTCTTCGCCGTCGTCCTCTTCCGGATCGACACGGCGATGCTCGCCGCCTTCGAGCCGAAGGACGTCGTCGGCGACTACGGCGCCGCGTTCCGGCTGCTCGAGGCAACCCTCTTCGTCGCCTGGAGCGTGGGCGCCGCCGTGTATCCGGTCTTCTCGAGGCTGACGATGACGAGCGACCCGCCGGTCGGCGCGGTCTTCCAACGGAGCCTCAAGCTCGCGGTCGCACTGACGCTGCCACTGGCCGCGGGAGCGCTCGTGCTGGCCGGCCCGGTGGTCGAGGTCCTGTACGGCTCCTCGTACGACGATGCCGAGACGGCCTTACGCCTGCTGGCGCCGGCGATCGCCCTGTACCCCGTCTGCTACGTCACGGGCTACCTGCTCGTCTCGCAGGACCGGCAGCGCGTGATGACCTGGGTCTACGGGCTCGTCGCGCTCGAGAACATCCTCGCCAACCTCGTGCTCATCCCGTGGCTGTCGCTGGACGGCGCGGCGCTGGGCACGTCGATCTCACAGCTTCTCGTCGCCGTCGCGTTCGTCGCCTTCGCTCAGCGGACGATCGGCCGGATCGGGTGGGGCCGCATCGTGGGCGGCCCGATCGTGGCGACGCTCCTTTCCGCCGTAACGATGGCCCTCTTGCGAGACGAGCTCGCCGTCGCGGTCGCCGCCGGAACAGCCGTCTACGTCGTCGCGCTTGCTCTCTTCGAGCGGCTGCTCTTTCCGGATGACGCGCGGGCTGTGCTCGACCTGCTCCCCCGGCGCGCCTAGCGACGCAAGAGGCGTTTGAGCCGCGTCTTGACCTGCGGCGAGAGCCGGTCTGCGACCGTGCGGCGGAGCCGTCCCGGAAGCAACGAGGCACTGACGAGCGGACGCCGCGCGCCGGCCGGCAGCAGCAGGTAGTGCTCGAGCGCGTCCTCGCTTTCCGCGACCCTCGATTTCAGCTCCGCGCGGCCACCGCCGAGGTCGATCCTTCGGTCGCCGCGCTCGAAGCAGTCCTCGATCGCGGCCAGCATCGAGAGCAATGAGACGTTCGCATGCGCCCAGGCATCGTCGAAGCCGCCCAGCCACTGCGAGACCTCACCGCCTGCGGCCAGCCACACGTCGGCTCCGATCACCTGTCCGTCGACCTCGGTCAGCCAGAGGCGGAGCCGGCCCTTGTCCGCCAGCTCGCGCGCGGCGTCGGGCAGCATCGCCTCGACGCCCGGCGTGAGAACGCCCGAGCCCCCTCGTGACCGCCAGCGGGCATGGTGAAGGGCGGCGAATGCCTGGAGGCCATGCGCGAGCTCGTCGTCACCGGCGGCGAGCCGGAACTGTCCGCCCTCGTCGACGAGCCGCCTGCGCAGGCGCCGCGACTGGTGGCGAAAGGACGAGCTCTTCGAAGCGAACCATTCTTCGTACGTGCGCCCGCCCGGCTCGAGCACCGGTAGCGGCAGCGAGAGCTCGCGGCGCAGCGCGGGCCGGCGGCGGCCGGGCCAGGTCTCCCGAAGAAGCCGGGGCCATGGCGAGCCGGAGCCGATCCCGCTGAGCTCGACGAGGTCCGGGCGTGGTTGCGCGTCAGCCAGCGCGGCAGCAGCCAGCTGGATCGTCTCGCGCTCTCCGTCCGGAACGACCAGCGGCTCGACGCCAAGCGATGCGTCCGAGGCGAGCAGGCGATAGCGCCTTCCTTCGGCGAAGAAGGGCGCGATGCCTGAGACGGTGTCGCCGTCAACGACCGCGATCACGCGCAGTTCGGCGCCTGGTGGCGCGGCGTGTCGCCACCAGGCGAGTGTCCACGCCGGGCTGGAGAACGGACGGCCCAGCTTCTCCGCCAGCGCGTCCCATCCGGCGCGGATCGGCTCCACCCCGGCGAGGTCGACGATCAGCTCGGCGCGCGGCACGCCTACAACCCTGCTTCCGTGCGCAGAGCGGGCAGCAACGCGAGGAGATCGCGCGCCCCGGCCGCGTCGCGATCGAAGGCCATCGGCGCCGCGAGCTTCCCGGCGATCGTCCGCACGACGAGCGCGTGCCGGAGGCGAAGGAGCTCGCGGCGGCGATCAGCTCCGATCGAGCTCACAGCCAGCTCGAACAGGTACTCACGGTCTTCCGCTCCTTCGAGGGTGGCCCAGAACTGCATGAGGTCATAGCCCGCAGGACGCTTCCCGGAGAGCTCCCAGTCCACGACCCAGGCCGCGCCGTCTCGAACGAGCACGTTTCCGCGATGGAAATCGCCATGGCTCGTGACCTCGGGCAGGCCTGGATTGGCCAGGGTCCGCCGAGAGCCCCGAAGATCGCGGAGCGGAAGCGCCGAGCGTGCGATCCGCATGCGAGTTCGCATCGAGACGCCGCCGGGCCTGGAGCGACCGGGAGCGGGAGGCAGGTCGAGCTGCGCGATCTGCTCGCCGGCGGCGGCCACCGCGTCTACGCAATCCGCCCCTTCACACGGCTCGGCCTCGACGGCTTCTTCGAGGAGCCATGAGAGGGAGCGCTCGAGGACGGCGGGAGCCCGCAGCGGCCCATCCGTGCCCACGATCTCGCGCACGACAGCCTCGTGGGCGAGCGTCAGCTGGTCGGCGGGATCGTCGCTCCAGCGGCCGAAAAGGCGGCCCTCGGCGGAGTCCGCGAACAGGTACCCGCGGAAATGCTCGCGCCAGGCCCGCTGCACGTGGGCTCCGCGGGCGGCGAGCGCCTCCGCGAGACCCGGCGGCGGGCTCTCGGTCAGGAGCGCTCCCGCACCTGCGGGAAAAGCAGCACGTCGCGGATGTTGTCGCGGCCGCCCAGCACCATCGCGAGCCGGTCGATGCCAAGTCCGAGCCCGCCGGTCGGCGGCATCCCGTAGGCGAGCGCCTCGACGTAGTCGGGGTCGCCCTGCTGCCCGCCCGCGTCGGCCTCCTGTTCCGCGAAGCGCTGCGCCTGCTCGTCGGGATCGTTGATCTCCGTGAACGCGTTTCCGAGCTCCATGCCGCCGACGAAGAACTCGAAGCGCTCGACGATCGACGGGTCGTCGTCGGTCGGCCGCGCGAAGGGAGAGAGCTCCACCGGGTAGTCGTGGAGGATCGTCGGCTCGATCAGCTCGGGCTCGACGAAATGGCTGAGCGCGTGGTCGACGAGGCGGCTCCAGGTGTCGTTCGCGCTCGTGTCGACTCCTCGCTCCTCGAGCCGCTTGCGCAGGTCGTCGGCATCCCGCGTCCAGAGCCCCTTCTCCTCGAGCGCGTCGGTTAGCTTGAGGCGCCTCCAGGGCGCCTTCAGGTCGACGTCGTGTCCGCGGAACGTGGCCTTCGTCGTCCCGGTCGTCTCGCTGGCGACGGTCTCGATCAGCTCCTCCATGCGGGCCATGGTGTCTTCGTAGTCCGCGTACGCCTCGTACCACTCGACCATCGTGAACTCCGGCGCGTGCTTGTAGGAGACGCTTTCGTTGCGGAAGTCGCGCCCCACCTCGTAGACGCGCTCGAGGCCGCCGACGATCAGGCGCTTGAGGTAGAGCTCGGTCGCGATGCGGAGGTAGAGGTCAGTGTCGAGCTCGTTCGAGTGCGTCACGAACGGATCGGCGAGCGCGCCGCCGTAACGGGGCTGGAGGATCGGCGTCTCGACCTCGAGGAACCCGTGCTCGTCGAGGTACCTGCGGATCGCGGCGACCATGCGGGCCCGGAGGTCGACGTCCGCGCGCGACTCATCGTTCATCAGGAGATCGAGGTAGCGCTGGCGGTAGCGCGTCTCGGTGTCGGTCAGCCCGTGGAAGGTGTCCGGTAGCGGCCGCTTGATCTTGGCGAGCAGCTCGAGCTCGGTGACGGCGAGCGAGGGCTCGCCGCGCTTCGTCTTCGAGGGGATACCCGTCGCGCCGACGATGTCGCCGAGGTCGAGGTCGACGGGCCCGGCCCGATCCTCCGAGACGAGCAGCTGGATCTTCCCTGAGCGGTCGACGAGGTCGAGGAAGACGAGCTTTCCCATGTCCCGCCGAGCCATGACCCGCCCGGCCACACGCCGGGGCTCGCCGGCCTCCTCCCCGGGCTCGACCTTCTCAGCCTCGATTCGGACCGCTGCGATCTCGTCCCGGTCGGGATAACGCTTCGGCAGAGCCATAGGGCGCGAGTCTATTCGTGCGCGATTGGCTTCCGGCGCGAGGCGCTGTACTCACGCAGTCCGGCGCCGACGGCGAGACCTACAGCCCAGGCGACAAGGAGCAAGACGAGAAAGAACACGGTCAGCGCGGGCTCCCACCACCGCCCGAAGTACTCCCCGCAATCGGAGCAACCCCCGGGACTCGTCGGCGCCACGAGGTAGCTCACGACCAAGAGCACAACCGCGGCCGCCACTCCGAGCCCGACGAGGATCCCGTACCTGCGCGGCGTGGAAACGAGGAAGAAACCGACAACGGCGCTGACGGCGACAGGGAGGGCGAACAGAAGCATCGGCTGAGACCTACGCGGTCACGAAGCTTTCATATCTCGACCACCAGCGTGCGAACGTCGGCGTTCAAGCTCACCGAAGAAAGCCGTCATGGTCGCGCGCAGCGCGGCCGGACTTTCTTCGGCTACGCGGCCTTGATGTCCAGGATCTTGTACTTCAGGGCCTTGCCGCGAGGCGTGGTCACCTCGACGGTCTCGCCCTTCTTCTTGCCGATGATCGCCTTGCCGACCGGCGACTCGTTCGAGAGCTTGTTCTCCGACGGGTTCGCCTCGGCGGAGCCGACGATGTGGTACTCGACGGTCTCCTTCGCGGAGACGTCCCGGAGCTTCACGTGCGAGCCGACGGAGACGACGTCCTTCGCGACGTCCTTCTTCGTGATCACGCGCGCATTCGCCATCCGCTCCTCGAGGATCGCGATGCGGTGCTCGAGCAGCGCCTGGTCGTTCTTGGCGTCGTCGTACTCGGAGTTCTCGGTGATATCGCCGAACTGGCGCGCTACGCGGATGCGCTCCGCGACCTCGCGGCGCTTCTCGTTCGACAAGTGCTCGATCTCCTCCTTGAGCTTCTTGTAGCCCCCAGGAGTGAGGATCACTTCCTTCACGTCACTGCCTCCTCACAATAAAAACGCGCGGCGCAAAGGCGCCGTCGCGGGCAGGCATAGTACCTATGACCATGGACAACGTCAAACCCTATCGCGAGGCTACGATTTGCCCTCTATGCAGGTAGATCTTCGCGAATCCTGGTGGATCGGGCCTGTCGAGATTCCGACCAGGCTCGTCCTCGCGCCCATGGCGGGGGTGAGCGTGCAGGCGTTCCGCCGTCAGGGGCGGCGCTTCGGCGCCGGGCTCGTCTGCTCGGAGATGGTGAGCTGTGCGGGGCTTTCGCATAAGAACGAGAAGACGCTCGGCTACCTGCGCATCGCGGAGGACGAGCACCCGCTTGCAGTTCAGATCTTCGGCGGAGAGCCGGATGTCATGGCCGAGGCCGCCCGGATGGTCGAGGACGCAGGCGCCGACCTCGTCGACATCAACTTCGGCTGCCCGGTGCGCAAGGTGACGAAGACCGGCGCGGGCGCCACTTGCCTCGACGAGCCGGATCGCGCGTGCCGCATCGTCGAGGCGGTCGCGGACGCGATCTCGATCCCGGTCTCGGTGAAGATGCGCCGTGGCGTCCTGAACGGCTCCCGGACCTGTCTCGACGTGGGCCCCCGGCTGGTCGAAGCGGGCGCGGCGACGCTCACACTCCACCCACGCTCGGCGCGCCAGATGTACACGGGCGAGGCCGACCACTCGCTCACGGCCGAGCTCGTCGAGTTAGTGAACGTCCCGGTGATCGCTTCAGGCGACATCACGTCGCGTGCGAAGGCGCAAGCGGTGCTCGCGTCGACGGGCGCGGCGGCGGTCATGGTCGGTCGCGGGGCGCAGGGGAATCCCTGGGCCCTTCGCGAGATCATGGGCGACGACGCCGACCCGACGCGCGAGGAGGTCGCGGCCGAGCTGATCCTCTTCATCCGTGAGACCGCGCGCGAGCTCGGCGAGCATCGCGCGACGGGGTTCCTGAAGAAGTTCTACGGCTGGTATCTCGGCCGCGGCCGGTTCCCTCGGCCGTTCAAGCAGGAGCTCGTGCAGCTCGCGACGCTTGCCGAAGTCGAGCAGCGGCTGTTCGCGGCCGCCCCAGGAGCCCGCTTCGTGCTCGAGCGGCTCGAGGACGAGCTGCCGCAGGGCGACGAGGTGCTGCTCGACCTGCCGATCTCCATCTACGGCGGAGGCTAGTTCAGGGCCCAGACGAGGCGCAGGCCCTCGAGCGTCAGATCCGGGTCGATGCGCTCGATCGTCCTCGCGTGCGGAACGACGATCTCAGCGAGGCCGCCGGTCGCGATCGCCCGAGCCTCGGTGCCTAGCTCGCCACGGATCTCCTCGACGATCCGGTCGACCTGGCCCGCGAAGCCATAGATGAGCCCGGACTGAAGGCTGTGCACCGTGGTCTTCCCGATCACGGACGGCGGCTCGGTGAAGTCGACCCGCATCAGCCGTGCGGCCCGGGCGAACAGCGCGTCCATCGAGATCTCGATCCCCGGCGCGAGCACGCCGCCCACGTACTCGCCCTCGGCCGAGACGACGTCGAAGTTCGTCGAGGTACCGAAGTCGACGACGATGCACGGCGCGCCGTAGCGCGCCTTCGCGGCGACGGCGTTCACCACCCGGTCGGGGCCGACCTCGCGAGGGTCGTCGTACCGCACCGGCATCCCCGTCTTCGTACCCGGACCGACGACGAGGATGGGCGCGCGCGCCCAGCGCTCGGCGAAGATCTCGAACTCGCGTACGAGGGCCGGCACCGTCGAGGACAGGCAGATCCCGTCCACCGACTCCAGGTCGAACATCTCGCCGATCAACGCGCCGAGCTCGTCGCCTGTGCGAGTTGCAATGCTGGCCAGCCGCCGGTGCTCGGCGAGCCGGTCACCGTCGAACACACCGAGGACGGTCTGGGTGTTCCCGACGTCGATCGCCAGGAGCCTGGCCATCGGCCGAGCCTACTTGAGCGCGAGCGCCGGGATGCTCCAGTCCGAGTAGATCCCCTGGTAGACGAGGCTCTTCGGGTTCACGCGAGCGGAGAAGAAGTAGCGGTTGTTGTAGAGGCGCTCGACGACAACCGGCGCAAACTGCCGCATGATGTCGAGATCGAGCTGGCCAAAGGCCTCGTTGCGCTTCTGCCCCGCGAGCTTTGCGGCGGCGTCAATTCGTCTCTGCCACTTCGGGCTGTTCATATACGAGTAGTACAAGGCCGCGCTGAAGGACTGGGCTGCATCCGGGGCATCCGGGTAGTCCGAGCACCAGCCCATCGAGACGCCGATGTCGGCATCGTTGCCCTTGACGCCCATGGCGTCATAGATGTTGCCGCCTGAAAAGCCCTTCATCGTGATGTTCCCGGCTTGGAAGCCGAGGTTGATGAGGTCCTGGCGAACGATCTGCGCCTGAGCCGGGTTGATCGTGCCTGAGGAGCGGTAGTAGACCGTGATCTTTCCGTCCCTGAAATGGCCGGCCGCTAGCCGCCTCGCTTTGGCCAGGTTCGGTCTCTTGACGGGATAGGGCTGCTCATTCCTCCAGCCGGGGACGGTCGGGTTGAGGAGATGGCTCCATGGCTCACCGGCGTATGCCCCGGCCTGGGCCGAGTACGCCCTTCGATCGACGGCGTAATTGATCGCCTTGCGCAGGTTCGCGTTGCCCTTGAACAGATCGTTCGCGATGTTCATCGGCAGGTAGCCAGTGCAGTTGACCGCCTTCGTCCAGAACCGGGTCTTGTTGACCCCGTACTGGTTGGCGATGCCCTGAACCTCGGCTGCCGGCAGTGGGCCCTCGTCCAGCTCGTTGTTCTTCGTCTGGTTGAACGCCGTCTGCTCGTTGAGGTTCCACTGGATGTCGAGACCCGTCAGGTTGCGCGGGCGCAGCTTGCCTGGCCCTGCCTTCCAGAACGGGTTCTGCCTGATCGACGTCAGCGTGTTCACGTCGTTGCGCGAATACGCATAGGGACCGGCCGCAGGAATCGACCGGATGTTCGCGATGTTGACGACTTCCGTCTTGAGCGGCATCTTCGTGGAGGTCGCCTGGAAGAACGGCATCGTGATCTTGGACATGAACGTGCCGTCCGCCTTCGTGAGGCGGATCTTCAGCTTGTTGCCCTTGACCGTGGCACCACTGACGTTCGTGCAGCTGCTGCTGTCGTTGCAGGCCTTCGCACCAACGATGTTCGAGCCGTTCGGGTCGACGATGAAGACCGCGCCTGGTGAGGCGAGCTCGTGATTGGCGACACGGTTGATCGCGTACTTGAAGTTGTTCGCGGTCACTGCCGAGCCGTCGCTGAACTTGAAGCCCTTCCGGATCGTGAACGTATACGTCTTACCGCCGTTCGAGACGGTGAACGTCGACGCAACCTCAGGAATGAGCTTGGTGCCCGAGGGGCCCGACCTGTCCGGATAGTTGTAGAGCTTTGCTGCGGTTGCATACTCGAGCCACCATGCGGTGGTGATGTACGCGAGCTGCGGGTCGACCTGTACGGAGGCGCCGGTCGTGCCGACTCTGAAGATGCCGCCCTTCCTCAGCTGTCCTGCGTCGTTTCCTGCGAAGCCCGCACCGGCCAGGAGGCCTGTCCCGGTCACGAGCATCACGATTGAGAGCCAGAGTCGTCGTCGCATCACTTGAGGGCGAGCGCGGGGATGCTCCAGTCGGAGTAGATCCCCTGGTAGACGAGGCTTTTGGGGTCGACGCGGTTCGAGAAGAAGTAGCGGTTGTTGTAGGTCCGCTCCACAGCCATCGGCGCGACCTGCCGCATGATGTCGATGTCCATCTGGCCGTAGACCTTGAAGCGCTGCGGGCCGA
Source organism: Actinomycetota bacterium (assembly GCA_038040395.1). GTDB lineage: Bacteria > Actinomycetota > Thermoleophilia > Gaiellales > Gaiellaceae > VAXT01. The sequence goes on along the minus strand of JBBPIJ010000002.1, from coordinate 138,231 downwards.
CGAGCTTGGCCGCCGCCTCCATCTTCCGGTTCCACTTCGGGAGGTCCATGTACGAGTAGTTGACGTTGTTCTCGGCCTGGATGAAACCCCCGTAGAGAAGGACGTTGATCCAGTCGTACGGATCCGGGTAGTTGGAGCACCAGCCGTAGGAGACAGCGAGGTCGGCGTCATTGCCCCTCACCCCCATGGGGTCGTAGGGCATGCTGCCGGAGAAGCCCTTCATCGTGATGTTCCCGGGCTCGAAGCCGAGATTGATCAGGTCCTGGCGGACGACCTGGGCCTGCGCCGGGTTGATCGTGCCTGAGGAGCGGTAGTAGACGGTGATCTTCCCGTCCCTGAAATGGCCCGCGGCAAGCTGCCGCGCCTTGGTCAGATTCGGGCGGTCCAAGGGATACGGGTTGACGTTCCTCCAGCCGGGCACGCCTGGGTTGAATAAGTGACTCCACGTGTTGCCGGCGTAGGGACCGACCTGGGCGATGTAGGCCTTGCGGTCGATCGCGTAGGCGACCGCTTTGCGGAGATTGGGATTGCCCTTGAACAGGTCGTTCTCCATGTTCATGGGCAGGTAGCCCGTACAGTTGACGGGCTTCGACCAGAAGCGGGTCTTGTTGACCCCGTACTGGTCGGCGATGCCCTTGACCTCGGCCGCAGGCAGCGGGCCTTCGTCGAGCTCGTTGTTCTTGACCTGGTTGAACGCCGTCTGCTCGTTGAGGTTCCACTGGATGTCGACACCCGCGAGGTTGCGCGGGCGATACCTCCCAGGGCCGCGCTTCCAGAACGGGTTCTGCCTGATCGAGGTGAGCTGGTTGACGTCGTTGCGCGTCATGAAATAGGGGCCGGCGGCGGGAAGGTGGTCGACGCCGTCGACGTTGACGACTTCCCTGCGGAGCGGCAGCTTCGTGGAAGTCGCCTGGAAGAACGGCATCGTGATCTTGGACAGGAACGTGCCGTCGGGCCTGGTCAGGCGGATGATCAGCCTGTTGCCCTTGACCCGGACGCCGCTGACGTGGGTGGCCCTCTCGTCGACAACCTCTTGGACCCCGACGATTTCAGCGCCCTTGGGATCGTTGATGAACTGGAGGCCCGGCGACCAGGGCCACCCGGGCGGGCGCCCGAGGTTCGCAACACGGTCGATGGCGTACCGGAAGTTCTCTGCCGTGACCCGCGTCCCGTCGCTGAACCTGAAGCCCTTCCGGATCCAGAACGTGTACTTCTTGCCTCCGTTCGAGATGGCGAACCTCGAGGCCACCTCGGGCACGAGGACGGTCCCACTCGGCCCTTTCCGATCCGGGTAGTTGTAGAGCTTCGCCGCGGTCGCGTACTCGAGCCACCACGCGGTCGAGATGTAGGCGAGCTGCGGGTCGACCTGTACGGAGGCGCCGGTCGTGCCGACTCGGAAGACCCCGCCCTTCGTGAGCGACGCAGAGTCACGCACCGCGCCCGCAAGCTGGGCAGTGGTCAGAAGACCTACCCCGACCGCCAGCATGGCGAGCGAGACCCCGAGCCGTCGATTCATCTCAACTTCAGTAGACGCCGGACGGGCGGCGGTGTTAGGTCGCGTTAGAGCTCGTCGTCGGTGCCAAGCGACTCGCCGATGCGCTCGGCGAGCGCCTCAGCGGTCAGCTTGGGCCCTTCGCCCTCGCCGCGCAGCTCTTCGACCGTGACGTCGCTGGAGGTGTAGATCTCGGCCTTCGGGATCAGCCGGGTCGGGCGGTTCTTGTCCCAGACCCAGACGTCCTCCATCTTCAGGTGGTAGAAGGGATAGCTCGGCTGCGGCGAGTAGCTGAAGTCGAGCTTGTTGCAGAGGTAGGTCGCGTCCTGGGTGAGGACGCACCACCGGAACAGCTCGAAGACGTCGGAGTACTCGCGCTTCAGCCGGAGCTCGAGCTGTGCCTCGAACTCGTCCAGGTCGTCGATGTGCGACATACCGCGTTCTATTCTAGCTCTGCGAGCAAGGCTGAAATCGGACCCCGGCCCGGGACGACGAGGTCAGGGGCGAGCTCCGCGAGCGGCTCGAGGGCGAACCTGCGTTCGTGCAGGCGCGGATGGGGCAGCGTGAGGCCCGGCTCGTCCAGCACTTCCTCGTCGTAGAGGAGCAGGTCGAGGTCGATCGTCCGCGGGCCGAGGCGCTCGCGACGGACGCGACCGAGCCGGGTCTCGACGTCGAGCAGGCGCTCCAGGAGCTCTCGTGGCGGCAATCCGGTCGTCACCTGGAGGGCCCCGTTCAGAAAGGGGCCCTGCTCGACGGGCCCGACCGGCTCGGTCTCACGCAGCCGGGAGACCGCGACGACCTCGATCCCGTGCTCGGCGGCGAGAAGGTCGAGCGCCGCGCGCAGATGAGTCTCTCGGTCGCCCAAATTCGAGCCGATACCGATGAAAGCTGTGGCCATGACTGTTGCTATGTTCGCTGCCGTGAGGCGTCTTGGGGTCGTCCTCTCGCTTGCCGCCCTCGTGTTCTCCGCCGGGGCCGGCTCGGCCTGGGCGCATTCGGGGCTCTCGAAAGGGGAGGCACGGGAGCTCCGGCTCTACGACTCCACACTCGTGCTCGCCCGCCCCGGAGCCGGCCCAGCCCTCCGCCGAGCAGGCGGCGTCAAGCTGGCCACCACGCTGCCGATCTGGCGACTGCCCAGCGGCTCGGCCGTGCGCGCCCTTCCCGCCCTGATACGCGCCGGTCTCATACCGCAAGTAGAGCCGGATCAGCCGCTCAGTCTCGTGAACCACCTCACCGACCCGATGGTGCCGCAGGAATGGTGGATCGCCCCGGTCGGCCTCGATCGCGCCGAGCCGCCAGGCCCCGGCAAGCCGCTGACGATCATCGACTCTGGAGTGGATCTCACCCACCAGGAGTTTGTGACCCGGCCCTCGACGATCGCCCTGAACGGCCAGAGCACCTCCGCTCGAATGGAGGAGCACGGCACCGCGGTTGCATCCGTAGCAGCCGCTCCGACCAACGGGATCGGGCTCGTCGGGGTCTACCCCCAGGCGAACTTCCAGGCCTGGGACGCGAGCCCGTTCGGAGACGGCATCACGGCGGGAGACGTCATCCAGGGTCTCGACGCCGCGATCAAGAGAGGGGCCGGAGTCGTGAACCTCAGCCTGGGCTCACGGGTCAGGAACCCATTGTTCGACGCGATGATCGCCGTGACGTACGCCTCCGGCACACTCGTCGTGGCGGCCGCGGGTAACAGCCGCGAGATCGGAAGCCCACTCGAGTATCCGGCGAGCCTGCCTCACGTCCTGACGGCCGGGGCGATCGACCAGTCCGGCCAGCCCGCGTACTTCTCCAGCGGGTCGCAGTTCGTCGACCTCGCCGCTCCCGGGCAAGGGATTCCCGTGGCGGTGCCGACGAGCTCCTACCCGAGCGGGTACGCCACGTTCAGCGGCACGAGCTTCTCCTCGCCGATCGTCGCAGGCGCGGCAGCCTGGGTCTGGACGGTGCGGCCAACGCTCGACGTGACGCAGCTCTTCGAGGTCATGCGCCTTTCCGCCCAGGACATCTTCAGCCCCGGCTTCGACGCCTTCTCCGGCTTCGGGCGGCTCGATATCCCGACTGCGCTGACCGTGGCGCCCCCCGCCGTCGACCCGCAGGAGCCGAACGAGGACGTCACGTACCTGAAGAAGGGCGGGCTTCTCCACCGCTCCTCGGTCCCGCTGACGACGGCGGGCCGCCTCCGCGGCTCGATCACGGCGCGGCTCGACTTTAGCGAGGACCCGCGGGACGTCTACCGCGTCTGGGTTCCGGGCAGGCGCACCGCGGTCATCGCGCTCCAGCCCTCCGGCGGCGACGTCGACCTCGCGCTCTGGGGACCGCGCACCGTCAGCGTCCTGGAAGCCGGCTCGGCGCGGAAACGAGATTTCAAGGGCATCTCGGAGCGGCTCGGCACGAGGCGAGAGTCTCTACGGGTGAAGAACCCCGCCCGCCTGGGCTCCTACTACTACGTCGAGGCTTCCGTCGGCACGGGCAGCGGCACCGTCGTCCGCAAGGTGGCCGGGCTCGGCTATCGCGTCTCGATCTCGCTCGTCAGGAAGAAGCACCGCTAGCCCCGAGCCGGGCTTGGAAAAGCCCTCGGAAGGTAGTACCTTGCCAGACGAGGTAGCCATGCGCCACGGTGTGCTGTTACTGGCCGCGCTCTTTTCCTTCGCAGCAGTTGCTGCGGCGAACGGTGGCGAGAATCGGCCGGCCGAAACAGCCCGCGCCGCCGCCGGCAGTCACCTGGTCTTCACCAGCAACAGAGACGGCGACGAGGACGTCTATGCCGCGGATACGAACGGGCGTGTCGCGGCACTGACACGGAACCGCTTGCGCGACGGGGAGCTCGTCCTCGCCAAGAACGGGAAGTGGCTTGCCGTCGAGCGTGAGTACAAGCTGGTGTTGATCTCCGGAGACGGACGTCGCGAGCGCATGCTGGGCGGCGGCACGGCTGTTGGCTTCTCGCCCAATAGCCGACTGCTGGCTTTCAGTCGCGGTCTCGACGACGAGCGCATGTTCGTGGTCGGCGTGCCGAGTGGACGGCCGCGCGCCCTCGGCGGCGGCTACCCGATCGCGTTTTCGCCGAGCGGACGCCTCCTCGCATTCAGCACCTTCTCCGACGCGCTCGGCGTCGTGGACGTGATCACAGGGCGCCGGACGATCTTTCCCCGCTCGCAGTTCCTCTACTTCCTCGGTTGGTCCCGGGACAGCACCCGCCTCGCGCTTCTTCGATCCGAGGAGAGAGGGGAAACGACGGTCAAGATCCTCCTCGTCGCGAACCTGCACCGCCCGTCCTCGCCTCCGCTGACGCTCATCCGCAGTGGTGAGGATTTGGGCGCAGAATGGCTTACGCCGCGCCAAATCGGGTTCGTGCGGAACCAAAATGGCGAGGAAGGTTGCGAGGCCGGCGTGATCTCCGCAAGCGGCGGCGCGCCCCGCGTCATCGGTCCGGCGGATTGTTTTTTCGCCGACTGGTCACCGCGAGGCGATCGGATCGCGTATACGCGACGTTTGACTGCGAACGCTGACGAGCTCGTGATCCGGCAAGCAGATGGAAGCAAGACCACCGTCGTGGCCCAAGGGCAGGTCTCTGGTTTTCAGTGGTCCCCGAGAGGGGCCTGGCTCGCAGTCGAGGCGGAGGAGCCTCAGAGGCTGCTGGTCTTTCGTCGGGACGGCCGCCGACTCATGCGCCTCGCCCTGCCCGAATTTCAATTCTCCGAAGCGGGGTCCGCATCGTCGGACGAGCGCCATCTAGCGCTGGAGATCCCGGGCGGCTTGGGCATAGTTGCGGTTCCCCAAGGGAAGCTGCGCCGGGTCTGGACTGGAACCGTCAAGTGGGAGGCGCAGTGGGTTGCAGGCGCGCTGCCGCGAAGCGCGCCGACCGCCGCTCCGGCGCCGGCGCCGGAGGTGGCCAAGGCGGGTGTCTTGCGCTCGCGCGGCGTCGTCTTCGAACTCGGATCCGACGGGACGCGCGTAGCCGCCCTGCTCGGCGAGTCGCGAGTGGATTGTGACCACCTCGTCGCGTGGACAGCGGGCACGCGACGAATCGTCCGCTTCAACAGAGCCGAGCCCTGCGGCGACTATCGGACCTACGACTTCAGTGTGACGCTCAACGGAATGCACATTCGCTGGAAGAACTTCTATTGCGGCAACTACTGCTATGTCGGAGGCTGCAGCGCCGACATCCGACGGCCGCAACGCCGCCTATGCGGCGAAGGCGATGAAGTCCCGCGGCGTCCGCCCCGTCCCGCGCCCCCGGCTGAGACCCGACAAGGTGTTTCCATCGAAACGACCGCCGGGACGATCCGGCTCCGGCGCGGGGCCGACGGTCGGGTCCGGACGATCCGTCCACCCGGAGGCGCCGTCGACGCCGAGCTGGAGAACAACGGCCTCTTCTACGCGTTAGGCGGCGAACGCCTATGAGGTGCGCTCGGTGGTCGCGGCCGCATACGCCGCGGGGACACCTGACGGTGTGGGCTTGCGGACGCGCACACGCACGCGCTCGAGCTCGAAGCGCGCCACCAGGGCATCGGCAACGGCGGCGGCGAGAGCCTCGAGCAGGTTGAACTGCCGGCCGTCCGAGACCGCCCGCACGCAGTCGGCGACTTCCCGATAGTCGACGGCGTCCTCGATCCGGTCGGACAGCGCGTCGTCGCCGACCTCCAGCCGGATGTCGTAGAAGAAGGTCTGCCCCTGGGCCCGCTCTTCGTCCAGCACGCCGTGGCGTCCGAAGACCTCCAGGCTCTCCAGTTCGACGACGATCAACCGACAGCCGCCGCCACGGTCAGCGCCTCCACGTGCTCGCGCACATCGTGGACGCGGAAGATCGTGGCGCCCCGCTCGTAGGCCTCGACGGCGGCCGCCAGGCTCGCGGAGAGCGGGCCCGTGGTCGCCTCGGGGTCGCCCAAGATGCGTCCGAGCGAGCGCTTGCGGGAGAGGCCGACGAGAACCGGCCGGCCGAGCGCGGCGATCTCGCCCAGCCGCGCGAGCAGCTCGAAGTTCTGCTCGACGGTCTTCCCGAAGCCGAATCCTGGGTCGAGGCAGATGCGATCCTCCGGGACTCCGGCGGCGACGGCGAAGCCGAGTCGCTCCTCCAGGAAAGCGGCGATCTCGCCGGTCACGTCGCCGTACCGCGGATCGGCCTGCATCGTCCTCGGCTCGCCCTGCATGTGCATCAGGCAGAGATAGGCGCCCGAAGAGGCGATGACCTCGGCCAGGTCCGGGTCGGCGCGAAGCGCGGTGACGTCGTTCACGAGCTCGGCTCCCAGCGCAAGCGCTTGCCTGGCGACCTCGGCCTTCGTCGTGTCGATCGAGACCGGCACGTGGCCCTGGAGAGCCTCGAGTACCGGAACGACGCGTCGCAGCTCCTCGTCCAGCGAGACCCCGTCGGAGCCGGGCCGAGTCGACTCGCCCCCGACGTCCACGATGGCGGCGCCTTCCTCGGCCATCCGCAGCGCGGCAGCCACGGCGTCCTCGGCCCGGAAGTTCAGCCCGCCGTCCGAGAACGAGTCCGGCGTGACGTTGACGACGCCCATCACGGACGGGCGCGGGAACCGTTTTTCGAGCGGCAGCATGCGCCGCAGCCTAACTTCGGAGCCGACGTTCCCTGCCGGCGGTGAGCGGTTAGCCCTTGGCGCCTTCAGGGGGCGGGGGCTGCATGGCCTGTCCCGGCAGCGGGAAGGGCTTCGGCTTCGGCACCCGCGGGCGGCGCTCCGCCTGCGGCTTGGCAGGCTCGGCCCCGTCGGCGACTTCCTCCGGGAAGACCTCTTCGTCGGAGGCGCCCTCGAGCAGCTTGATGAACTGGTCCTTGTCGATCGTCTCGCGCTCGACGAGGATCGCGGACAGCCTGTGCAGCTCGTCGAGATGCTCCTCGAGCACCTTGCGCGCCGTAACGTGGGCTTCCTCGATCACGCGGTGGATCTCATCGTCGATGTCGCGGGCCATCTCCTCGGAGTAATCGGGCTCCGAGTGCATCTCGCGACCGAGGAACGGCATGTCCTGGTTACGGCCAAGAACGCGCGGGCCGAGCTTCTCGCTCATCCCGTAGCGCATGATCATCTGCTTCGCCGTGTGCGTGACCTTCTCGAGGTCGTTCGCGGCGCCCGTCGTCACCTCGTTGAAGACGATCTCCTCGGCGGCGCGGCCTCCGAGGATCGCTGCGAGCTGGTCCATCAGCGCGGTGCGCGTCGTCAGGTACCGGTCCTCGCGTGGGAGCGAGATCGTGTAGCCGAGCGCCTGGCCGCGGCTGATGATCGAGATCTTGTGCACCTCGGCGTCCTGGTCGGTGTAGTGGCCGACGAGGGCGTGGCCCATCTCGTGGTACGCGGTGATCTTCCGCTCCCGCTCGGAGAAGAGGCGCGTCTTCTTCTCCGGGCCGGCGATCACGCGCATGATTCCTTCCTCGAGCTCCTCCTGGCCGATCGTCTTCCGCCCGCGGCGCGCTGCCAGGAGCGCTGCCTCGTTGATCAGGTTCGCGAGGTCGGCGCCGGTGAAGCCCGGGGTGCCGGCGGCGAGCGTGTCGAGCTCGATCTCGGGCGCGAGCGGCTTGCCCTTCGCGTGCACCTCGAGGATCCTCTTGCGGCCGACGCGGTCAGGACGGTCGACGACGATCTGCCGGTCGAAGCGACCCGGGCGAAGCAGTGCCGGGTCGAGGATGTCTGGCCGGTTCGTGGCCGCGATCAAGATGATGTTGTCCGTCAGCTCGAACCCGTCCATCTCGACGAGGAGCTGGTTCAGGGTCTGCTCGCGCTCGTCGTGCCCGCCGCCCAGGCCGGCGCCGCGATGGCGGCCGACCGCGTCGATCTCGTCCATGAAGATGATGCACGGAGAGGCCTGCTTGGCCTGCTCGAACAGGTCGCGGACGCGGCTTGCGCCGACGCCGACGAACATCTCCACGAAGTCGGAGCCGGAGATCGAGAAGAACGGCACGCCCGCCTCGCCGGCGACCGCGCGCGCGAGAAGCGTCTTACCGGTTCCGGGCGGCCCGTAAAGAAGGACCCCTTTGGGGATCCGCGCCCCGAGCGCCTGGAACTTCTTGGGGTTCTCGAGGAACTCCTTGATCTCCTGGAGCTCTTCGACGGCCTCCTCCACGCCGGCCACGTCCTTGAAGCCAATCTTGGGCGCGTCGGGGGTCATGCGCTTGGCGCGGCTCTTGCCGAAGCTCATCACCTTCGAGCCGCCGCCCTGTACCTGGTTCATGAGGAAGATCCAGAAGCCGAACAGGAGGATGAACGGCAGGAGACCGGCGAGGAGTGACCACCACGCCGACGAGCCGGTGCCTTTCGAGTCGAACGCGACCTCGTACTGCTCCATCAGGTTCGTCAGCTCCGGGGTGGACTGGTCGCTCGGGTAGTTGACCTTGCCCTTCGTCCCGTCCTTCAGCTGGAACTTGATCTCGTGCTTGTTCGGATTGAAGGCGGCGTTCTCTACCTGGCGCGACTTGATGTCCTGCCTGAACTCCGAATACGTGATCTTCTTCCCGTCCTTGTTCCCGCCCATCAGCTGTGAGCTCGCCAGATAGACGAGCAGCACGATCACGACCAGCGGGAATAGAGCGGAACGGAAAAAGCGGTTCAAGAAGGCGCCTCCTGGCCCACAGTAGCAGCGGTAACCATTCCTACCTCCCCCGTACGAGGTTCCCTTACTACTTGGTTACACCCGTTTCGACATCCTCCTGCAAAACCCCCACGTATGGGAGGTTTCGGTACCGCTCTGCGTAGTCGAGGCCGTACCCGACGACGAAGCGGTTCGGGATCTCGAAGCCGACGTACCGGACGGGGGTCTCGATCTCCCTTCTCGCGGGCTTGGTGAGCAGCGCGCAGACCTCGAGTGAGGCCGGCTGGCGCGCCCGCAGGTTGCGCATCAGATAGGAGAGGGTGAGGCCCGAGTCGATGATGTCCTCGACGACGAGCACGTGCCTTCCGCCGAGCGGGATGTCCAGGTCCTTGAGGATGCGGACGACGCCGGAGGAGTCGCTCGCGGCGCCGTAGCTCGAGATCGCCATGAAGTCGACCTCGCAGGGAACCGTGAGCTGGCGCATCAGGTCGGCCATGAAGAAGACGGCGCCCTTGAGGACGCCGACCAGGAGCAGGTCGCGGCCCTCGTAGTCGCTCGAGATCTCCTCGCCGAGCTCCGCCACACGCGCGCGCAGGGCCTCCTCCTCTACGAGGACTTCTGCGATCCCGCGCTCGAGCTCAGTCTGCGACACGCTCCGCCTTCACTCCTTCGGCTTCGACGATCCCCGGCACTGCAACCACTTCATCCCCGCGAACGACGAGCGGCCATGCCTCACGCTCCGATCGCGGGATCTTGGCGTCCACGAACACGTCCTGGATCTTCTTCGTGCGCCCCGCGAGGCGGTCTCCGGGACGCCATCCCCGTACCTTAAGCCCCTTGCGGTCGGACACGATGCGCCAGGAGCCCCAGCGCACCTCGCTGTCGAGGACGACCGGCGAGCGTTCGAGCCAGACCTGGTCGTACTCGCGCACGGCGGCCCGTCCGCCGCCGAGGTCGAGCCGCGCCGAGCCTTCGATCGATTCGAGGAGGCGGACGAGCTCCGGTGGTGCCGTCTTCCGGTCGGCCAGGCGGAGCAGGTTGCCCTCCGCGGCCGGATGCAGCTGGAGCAGCAGCGGCAGGATCTGCTCGCGGATGAGCCCCCGCTTGGTGTCCGAGTTGGACGTGTCTCGGCGGTAGTCGAACCCCTCGGCCAGGCAGTAGGCCTCGGTCTCGTCGCGCCAGCGGTCGAGCAGCGGCCGGACGACGCCGTCCGCGCGCTTGCGGTCGATGCGGCCCGGCGCGCCCGACGCGACGATCCGGTAGATGACGGTCTCCACCTGGTCGGACGCGGTGTGGCCCGTGGCCCGCAGGCGATCGGTCGCGAACGAATAGCGGGTCTCGCGCAGCTCGTTCTCGGTCGTACCGCCGCGCCCGTCGACGACCACTGCTCCGAGCACGTCACGGCAGAAGGCGGCGTCCTCGTCGGACTCGGCGCCGCGCAGGCCGTGTGCGACGTGCAGCGCCGTGACGTCGTAGCCCAGCTCGCGCAGCGTGTGCCAGAGGCAGGTCGAGTCAGCGCCGCCCGAGACGAGGCATGTCACCTCGGCGCCGGGCGCGATCAGCTCGTACCGGCGGATGTCCACCTCGACCGCCTTGCGAAAGGCTCGGGGCTCCATACCGAAAAGCTAGTCGAACGGGACCTGACCGACTTTGCAACAGTCTGTTGCTTGGTCAAAGAGGGCGCTTCGGTAGGTGCCCGCCTGCGCCAATCCGTCCCGCCTTAGTGACTTTGCAACAGTCTGTTGCTTGGTCAGAAGAGGATGCTTCTGTACGTCCCCGCCCGCCGCATCCCGATCCCCGCGTAGAGCCGGATGGCCGGCTCGTTCTCGGGCCGGACGAAGAGACACATCGACGGTGCCCGTTCGAGCAAGAGCCGGCAGAGATCGCCGAGCCCGCGCTTGGCGTAGCCGCGCCTGCGCATGCTCGGGTCGACCCAGACCTGCTGGAGCTGAACGGCGCTCGGGGTCCAGGCGGAGGCCTCGGCCTTGAACAGGATCGTCCCGTCCTCCGCCCAGAGCCAGGAGCGCCCTTCCTGGATCTGCGACACCGTGCGGCGGCGGAACGCGTCCGGGTCGCGCTCGAGCGGGTCGACGCCGAGCTCTTCGCGATGCGTGGCCGCGCACGCGGGCAGGAGCAAGTCGAGATCCTCGATCCTCGCCGCGCGAAGGCCGGTCGAATCGCCCTTGGGCGGTTCTTCGATCGCGTAGACCGGCTGGCCCGGGCGATCCTCGCGCGGCTCGGGCATCACCGTCTGCGCCGCGGCCCAGAGGTCGCTCACCGCGCGTTCCTCGCCGATGATCATCCGCGTCCCACGAAGGGAGACCTCGCTCGCAAAGGCGTCGCATCCGGTTCCCGACGGGACGACGTTGGCCCCGAAGTAGCAGAGTGCGGAGAGGCCGTCCTCGCCCTCGACGGCGCGGAAGCGAGGGAACCCGCGCCGAGCAACGTCCTCGAGGAAGACGCGCTCGATCGGGTCCCCGGCGCAGAAGGCCAGGATCTTGTCGAGGGTGGGGTCCGTAAGCATGAGATGGATTCTCGCAATAGGGTTGCCGCGTGCCGATTCACGTCCGAGCCGAGGAAGGCGACTACGCCGAGGCCTGTCTCCTCCCGGGAGACCCGCTGCGCGCGAAGTACATCGCCGAGACCTACCTCGAGAACGCCGTGCAGCGAAACGCCGAGCGCGGCCTCCTCGGCTACACGGGCGAGTACCAGGGCCGGCCGGTCTCGGTGCAGGCGACCGGGATGGGCTGTCCGACTGCTGCGATCGTGATGGAGGAGCTCGTCCAGCTCGGGGTCAAGCGCTTCCTGCGCGTCGGTACCTGCGGCGGGCTGCAGGAAGACCTCGAGCTCGGCGACCTGATCGTGGCGCTGACGGCTGTTCCGGCAGACGCCACGGCGCGGCACTACGTCGGCGGCGAGCCGCACTGCCCGACCGCCGACTGGGAGCTCGTCCACGGCGCAGTCCACGCGGCCAAGGCTCTCGAGCAGCCGATGCGGGTCGGGGCGATCGTCTCTACGGACATCTTCTACGACCCGGACGAGGGGCGGCAAAGCCGCTGGTCGTCGCGCGGCGTGCTGGCAGTGGAGATGGAGGCCGCCGTCATCTTCACGATCGGCGCTCTCCGCAAGGTGCAAGCGGGTTGCCTCCTGACGGTCAGCGACATCATCGTCGGCGGTTCCTTCACGCGGATCTCGGACGAGGACCTCCAGGCGGCGGTTGACCGCATGACCCGGGTCGCGCTGGCGACGGTCACGTCGGACTCTCATTAGCGAGACCGTCTTCCTGGTCAACCCGGCGGCCGACGGCGGCGCCACCGGGAAGCGCTGGCCTGAGATCGCGCGTCTCGCCGCCGAACGGGGCCTGACCGGCGACACGTTCCTCTCGGAACGTCCCGGCCACCTCGTCGACCTCGCCAGGGAAGCGGCCGCCGGCGGGGCGCGCCTCCTCGTCGCCGTCGGTGGAGACGGGACCGTGAACGAAGTCGTGAACGGGATCGCCGGCGTCGAGGGGGTCGAGCTCGCGGTCGTCCACCGCGGAACCGGCGGCGACTTCGTGCGCACGTTCGGCATTCCGCACCGCCTCGAGGACGCGCTCGCGGTCGCCCGAAACGGGAGCACCCGCGAGATCGACCTCGGCCGGGCCACTCTGCGTACCTGGGCAGGCAAGGAGGGCGCCACCTGGTTCGCGAACATCGCGAGCGCGGGCATGAGCGGGGCGGTCGCAAAGCGCGTCAACGAAACCGGCAAGGCGCTCGGCGGAAAGCTCAGCTACGCCTGGAGCACGGTGGCCGTCTTCGCGCGCTGGCGGAACGCGCAGGTAACGGTGTCCGTCGACGGCGAGGAGCGAACGGGAGCGATGTACGACGTCATCGTCGCGAACGGCCGCTATCTCGGAGGCGGGATGAAGATCACGCCGGAGGCGGAGCCCGACGACGGCCTCTTCGACGTCCTGCTGATCGGCGACATCTCGAAGAAAGACCTCGTGCTGACCCTGCCGAAGATCTACCGCGGCACGCATCTCCCTCACCCGAAGGCCGAGCTGCTCCGCGGCGCCCGGGTCTCGATCGACGCCCCCGTTCCACTGCCTGTGGAGCTCGACGGCGAGCAGCCGGGGACGACCCCGGCGACCTTCGAGGTCGTGCCAGGGGCGTTGCGCCTCAGGGTCCGTTAGATCGGGGCACTCGGCCCTCGGTTTCCTGACGCGTCGCTGAGTGCCCGTAGGCCGGGGGGACAGTGTTGGGCCACACGGCCCGCCGGCTGGAGGGTGCTCAGCGGCGCGAGGCGGCCCGCGGAGCCGGGCTTCGCCCGGCGGGAGCGGGACGCCGGTCAGGGAAGCGAGCTAGCTAGAGCTGGGAGGCCGGCGGCGGGTTGTGCGCCTGGGAGTGGTCGTGCGCTTCGCCGTCGACGAGCGCGCCGAGGTGGTTCGCCGCGCCGGCTTGCGGCTCGTGCCCTTGCCCTCGAGCTTGTCGAGCCGCTTCTCGATCGACGCCACTCTCTTCTGCAGCGGGCCGAGGCTGCGCAGTTGTTTCTGGACCTCGTCGAGGCGTTTCGCAAGCTGAGTCGTCCGGTCGAGCAAGGTCTTTGCGCCGGGAAGGTCGGTGATCCTGCCGACGACCTGCTCCCCGCGATCGGCGAGCCGGGTCAGCAGCGCCTTGTTCTTTTGTTCCGCCATTTGCAGTGCCTTTCGTCGTTGTCCCTCTCAGACACCTTACCGCCGAGAGTGATCGCTAATCCTTTGCCACTAACCAGCCGACAAATGAAGCGTCGCAGTGTTGAGGATGAGTTCACCGAACTGTCACCGCTTTGGGAGTTGCAACCGCCGATGCCCGAGCTAGCCTGAAAGAGATGGCCCCGATGGACAGCAAGAAGTCGCACCGTCACACGGAGGTCGTAAAGCACGTCCTCCGCCAGCGGTCCGGCGTCCCGTACGAGGTCGAGCGCAAGCAGTGCGCGTCGTGCCAGGAAGTGCTCGGCGAGCGGGCTCTCCGCCGCACGACCGCTTAACCCGGCTTCTCCTCCACGGCCGCTGCGATGCTACGCGGCGATGTCCAGCTTCAAGTTCTCCAGCGACGTGACCGTCCGGTTCGCGGAGACCGACGCGCAGGGCATTGCCCACCACGCGGCGTACCTCGTCTGGTTCGAGACGACGAGGATCGAGTACCTACGCCGGTTCCGCGGCGGCTACCTCGGGCTCCGCGAAGAAGGAGTGGACGCCCTCACGCTCGAGGCCCATGCCCGGTACCTCGCGACCGCAGGATTCGACGACCGGCTCACGATCCGCGCCCGCTGTAGCGAGGTGCGAGGCGCTCGTTTCCGCTTCGACTACGCGGTCGAGCGCGAGGGGGAGCCGATCGCCGAGGGCTGGACGACGCACGCGTGCGTGTCCGTCGGGAACCACCTGCCCACTCGAGTGCCCGCGTGGCTGGCGGAGGCGATCGCCGAGGTGGAGGCCTAGGGGGCCGGAGGCGAGGGAGGCGGCTCGGTCGGAGGCGGCGGGGGGCCCGGAACCTTCTTCTTCTTGACTGGCGGCTCCGGCTTGGGTTTCGTCCCAAACCGGACCACGCGAGGCTCGGCTCGGTACGAGGAGTACCAGGTGTGGTCGTAGAGCAGCTCCCCGTCCGAGGTGTAGACGCGCCGGCGAACGCTCGTCGAGCGGGACGGCGACCCCGCCTCTTCGAGCGCCTGCTGGCCGACCACGAGATTCGGGTCGGCCACGCGCTTGACGGGAGGCTCGCCGGTGACGCGAAGCGGTGCGACGTCGCTGTCGACGCGGCGGTTCTGGGGAGCTCCGTAGAGCGCGACCGTCAGCGACGAGGAGCCGACAAACGTGCGCAGCCAGAGCCAGTGATCCGTGTCGTTGACGAACTTGAGGTCGGTGTCGGGGTAGTTGACCGTCGCGTCGCGGCCAAGCGGGTAGTGGCTGATGTACAGCGCATGGTTCGTCCGTTCCGTGATCGAAAGCCCGGCCTCGTAGGCCGCGTTGAAGGTGGTCGTCGAAACCTGGCAGATGCCGCCGCCGAGCCCGGTCTTCAGCTCGCCGTTGATGATCACAGGCGCTTCGAGGAAGCCCTTGTCCGCCGAGCGCTCGCCCGTCGTACCGTTGAACGAGAACTCCACGCCCGGGGCGATGAAGTGGTTGTCGATCAGGTGCGCGACGAGCTGCACGTTGTGGATTCGATTCGGCACGCCGCCGTAGAAGGTCTCGTAGGCGCCGACGAGCCCCGTGATCCCCATTGCCCTTGCGTCGCGGGTGGTCCGCTCCGGCGTGGCCGTGACGACGCGAAGCTCCGCGCGCCGAGTCGTCGGCGAGAGCATCGCGGCCAGGAGATTGCGCGTGGTCTCCTTCGCGTCGAGTCGGACCCCGGGCTCGGCCGGGACGACTCGGACGACGTTCTGCGAGCCGACGGCGAAGGTTGCGTCCTTCGGGGCGTGCTCGACTCGCTTGCGGAGATTGCCGAAGAAGCGGCCGGCGCCCGGGCCGGCGAGGCGGACCTCGGTCGAGCCGTCCCGCGGCAAGGCGAGAAGCCTCGCGATCTTCAGGCGCGTCAGGTGCCAGCTACCAGGCCCGTACGAGAGGTCGACGGGAGCTGAGAGCGCCGTCTGCACCTTGACCGTCGCGCCCGCGAGGTCCCGCGAGGAGATTCGCGGAAGATCGACCCTCAACGGCAGCGCGACGGGCTCGCGGGCGAGGCCGGTCAGCGAGCGGATCACGATCAGCTCGGCTGCGTTTCGGTCGAGCACGCGGCCTGAGCGGCCCGGCACGACCTCGGGCTCGAGCCCGCGCAGTCGCAGGGAAGGCTCCACGCGCGGCCGGTCGACGGCCTTGGCGAAGCGGGAAAGTCGCGACTCGAATGCGGCCTGGTAGACCTTCGCTGTCGGCGCGACGTCGCCGCCGAAGACTCGGACGCCGAGCCGCTTGATGCCGCGGAAGGGCCCGAAACCCTCGCCTTGCCGGCGCGCGGCCTCGACCGCGGCCGCCCAGTCGACGTCGGCGACGACGGAGTTGGGCTTGATGCGCCACTCCCTGCCCGCGGCCGTGAAGACGACCGGCACCCGTCCCAGCTCGCCGGACCGCGTCTCGAGCAGCGACCGGGCCTCGCCGGCGGTCATCCCGGAAACGTCGACGCCGGCAATCTGAGAGCCAGCCGGCAGGCGCTCCGGAGAGCCGGCGAAGGCCAGGCCCAGAGTCGTTCCCCCGATAACCAGGACCGCGCTGACCAGCAGGCTCCATTGCCATATGAGCCGCACCCGGGCACGCCGACGCGCACGGGCGCGGGGAGCATGAGCGACCCGCACCGACAAGTCCTTCAGTCTAGCGTCAGACTCAGGCGACTCAGTCGCGCCGAAAGACTCAGTCGCGCGGAAAGAAGATCTCTCTCGCGATGACGAGCCGCTGGATCTGTGATGTGCCTTCGTAGATCTGAAAGAGCTTCGCATCGCGCATCAACTTCTCGACCGGGTACTCCTTCATGTACCCGTACCCGCCGAAAATTTGAACCGCGTCGGTCGTCACCTTCATCGCCGTATCCGAGGCGAAGCGCTTCGCGAACGACGACTGAAGGGTTGCGCGCTTGCCCTGGTCGAGCAGCCAGGCGGCCTGCCAGGTGAGGAGCCGGGCGGCCTCGATCTCCGCGGCCATGTCCGCGATCAGGAAGTTCACGCCCTGGTTCATCGCGATCGGCTGGCCGAACTGGATGCGCTCGCGCGAGTACTCGATCGAGTGCTCGTAGGCAGCACGAGCGACTCCGACGGCCCCGATGGCGGTGCCCGGGCGCGTGTGGTCCAGGGTGCGCATGGCGATCTTGAACCCCTCGCCCTCTTCTCCGAGGCGGTTCGCGGCCGGAACCTTGACGTCCTGGAACGCGAGCGCCGAGGTATCGGTCGCCCGCTGGCCCATCTTGTCGAGGTGCTTCTCGACCGTGACGCCGTCCGCATCCGCGGGTACCACGAAGGCCGAGAGCCCCCGATGGCCCTTGCTCTTGTCCGTCGAGGCGAACACGACCATCCACGACGCGTGGCCCGCGTTCGAGATGAACATCTTCGAGCCGTTGATGACGTAGTCGTCGCCCTGCCGCACCGCGGTCGTCTGCATGCCCGACACGTCCGAGCCCGCGTTCGGCTCGGTGAGCGCGAACGAGCAGAGCAGCGGCTCCTCGAGGAGGGGCGTCAGCCACTCCCGCTTTTGGGCTTCGGTGCCGGCTAGGAGGACCGGCGCAGCCCCGAGGGTGTTGACGATGATCGAGACGGTGATGCCCGAGCAGCCCCACGAGAGCTCCTCGCCGATCAGGATCCCGTCGAAGATCGAGAGCCCGGGCCCGCCGAGCTCCTCGGGGACGTGGATGTTCATGAGACCCAGCTCGTGCGCTTTCGCGATGATGTCGGCCGGATGGGTCTGGTTCTCGTCGTACTCGGCCGCCCGGGGGCGAATCTCCTTCTCCGCAAAATCGTGCGCGAGCGCGCGCAGGTCGCGCTGCTCATCCGTCAACGCGAACGAGACGCCGCTTGCCACCACGTGCTCCACAGCTGTCACATCGGCTCCAGTGGGTGAAAACCCAATGTTGATTGACTAGTCAGTCAATCGTACTCAGCTATCTCGCTCAGTCAAACGCGGCGTCAATAGACTCAGCGACGATGGACTTCGAGCTTTCAGACGAGCAGCGCCTCATCCAGGGCACCGTTCGGTCGTTCGTCGACGACCGCGTGCTCCCGAACGCGATCGAGAACGACATCAACCACCACCTCGACATGGGCGTCATCGAGGGCATGGCCGAGCTCGGCCTGCTGGGGATCGTCGTCCCCGAGGAGTACGGCGGCGCCGGGCTCGACTTCGTCTCCGAGGCCCTCGCCTGCGAGGAGATCGAGCGCGGCGAGGCTGCGTTCCGCACGCTGATCTCCGTCCACGTGGGGCTCAACTCGCTCGCACTCCTCCGCTACGGGACGGAGGAGCAGAAGCAGCGCTGGCTCGCGCCTCAGGCGCGCGGCGAGAAGCTCGCGTGCTTCGGGCTGACGGAGCCGGCCGCGGGCTCGGACGTCGCCGCGATGAAGTCGACCGCCCGGCGCGAGGGCGACACCTACGTCCTGAACGGCTCGAAGAACTGGATCTCGTACGCGACGGTTGCCGACCACGCCCTCGTCTTCGCGAAGACGGATCCGTCCGCGAAGCACAAGGGCATCTCCGCATTCCTGCTGGAGAAGGGGACGGCTGGATTCACGTCGGCGGACACGGAGCACAAGCTCGGGATCTGGGCAGGCTCGACCGGCGAGCTCTTCTTCGAGAACGTCGAGGTGCCCGCGGAGAATCTCCTCGGCGAGGAGGGCCAGGGATTCGAGATCGCGATGTACGGGCTCGACCAGGGTCGCTTCACGGTCGCGGCGGGTGCCTGCGGCGTGATCCGCGCGATGCTGGAGCGCTCAGTCGAGTACGCGCGCGAGCGAGAGACGTTCGGTGATGCGATCGGCAAGTACCAGTTCGTCCAGGACATGATCGCCGAGATGGTGCTCGGCTACGAGACGTCGAAGCTCCTGGTCATGCAGGCGGCCTGGCTCAAGAACCAGGGCGTCAGGAACACCCGCGAGACCAGCCTGGCCAAGTGGCACGCGACCGAGTCGGCCTTCAAGGCCGCGCACCTCGCGATTCAGGTTCACGGGGCCTACGGCTACTCCGCGGAGTACGGCATCGAGCGCTACTTCAGGAACGCCCGCGCCCCGATCATCTACGAGGGCACGACGCAGATCCACAAGATGATGCAGGCCGAGCATGCGCTTGGCTATCGCAACCTGAACGGCCGCGGCGGAGACGTTTCACCGATCGCCTCGTGGGCACCGGCGCTCGCGTCGCGCAGCTAGAAGCAGGACGGCTCAGGGAGGGGGGAGAAGCAGTGGCCTCCACCTGCGATAGAAGCTACCGGGACGCGCGGAGGCAATTCATTGCCGTCGCGGTCACGGCCGACGATCACCGTCGCCTCGTGCCCACGCGTCAGGTTCTGAGCCGGCATCTCGGCGAGGACAAAGCCAGCCCGAGGCGTCACGGCCATGGTCGATCCGTCGGCAAATCCGATCTCGACACTGGCATATTGCTTCGCCACCCAGCCGACGACGAGGACGTCGTCGCGAGTCGGGACGAACCGAATGGCGAAGCGGCCGTACTCGTAGCCCTTCGGCATGCACGGAGCGAAGGGAAGAAAGCGCCCCTCCAGCTCCAACCAGGCGCAGTTGCCCTCGTAGCGCGTCGGCGCTTCCCAGACGACGGCCTCACCGTCCCGCGTCGATCTGCGAGCGCGTTGCGCGCGCTCGGCCAGGATCGCGTCGCGGGGCACTTCCAGCAGCTCCTCGGAGCCCGGCCGGGTCGCATCGACGACGATATGACCCTTCCCGTCGAGCCCGACGATCAATTGGATCTCGTGACCAGGGAGGCGATGCTCCTTGGGGACCCGATACAGGAAGAATCCGGTGTGGATCGGGTCAGAGACCCATGCGATCGCGGGCCGAGCGACCTCGCCGTCTGCGAAGCGGATCTCGACGCTGTCCACGTACCGCGAGTTCGCATGGCCCTCGAGGACGTCGAAGGCGGTCATCGGGAGCGGCTGGAGCTTTCCTCCGCGTAGGCGGATCGGGCCGGAAGCGCCCCAACTGATGCCCAGTGGCGTTGTGCCGAGCTTGTCGCAGCCGCCGCTCCTCGTTCCGAGCGTGCAGAACCCTCCGTACTTCGTCGGCGCAACCCAGAGTGTGGTCTCGTCTGCGAGCGTCACCCTGCGTGTCTCGCCGGGAATGGCGCCCGGGTCCATGCCCGCGGGTGCACCTTCGCTCAATTCCTCGAAGTCTTGGACGATCTTCGGCGGAGCCTTCTCGGCACTCCAGAAGTCGAGGGCGGGGATCCGGATCCCGACCGCAGGCGCGACGAGCAGAAAGCAAACCGCGAGCGCGACGACGGCGAGGCCGACCTTGAGCGCGCTTCGAGGCCTCCGCGCACCCGGCGTGACCGGGACCGGATTAGCAGCCCGCAGGAGCGCGAAGGCGTGCCGGGAGCGGCTCATGACCGCGTCTCCCCCGTCCTGAGGAACATCCCGTCAGCGTCCAGCACCGGAGTGGGGCGGCGCTCGACCTGGCCCAGCTCGTTTCCGAGGCGGCGGCGTGCGCGATGGAGCCGAAGCCGAAAGGCGACCGGCGAGCAGCCAATCACGTGAGCAGCCTCCCCGGATGTGAGCCCTTCCCACGCGGCGAGCATGAGCGTCTCCTGATCGAGCTGCGATAGCCGCGCCAGCGCTTCGAAGATGGGCTTTGCATCCGTCATCTGCTCGCCCTCGGGCCTTGCTTCTTCCGCGAGACGGGTAGCGACGTCTCGTTGCCGACGGTCTGCGCGCCGTCGGTTCGCAAGGACCCGTCGCGCGATGCCGAAGAGCCAGGCTCGCGAGGCCATTCGGACCTCTGCCCGCCGGCGCCAAGCGATTTCAAAGGTCTGCGAAACGACCTCCTCGGCGAGCGAGGCGTCCGCCCTCCGGAAGCAGTACGCCCGCACCTGGTCGAGATGCTCTTGGTAGAACCGCTCGAACTCGCCGTACTCCTGGCTCTTTCCGCTCATTCTCAGGCTAAGTGTCCGCCATGAGCGGGTTTGTTTCCGCATGATGCGATCCATGCGCGGCGTCCTTCCAGTGTTGCTCGCACTCGTTTTCGTGACGGGCGCCGCCGCGGCGCCACCGCGCGCGGGAGTGCTCGTGCCCGGGAAGAGCCTCGGCGGGCTCGCTCTCGGCGCCACGCCGGCCCAGGTCCTCGCCGCCTGGGGAGCTCGGTTCGGTACCTGCCGTGATTGCCGCCGGAAGACGTGGTACTTCAACCTCCGCCCGTTCGAGCCCCAGGGTGCAGGCGTGACGTTCCGTCGAGGTCGCGTCGTCGCTCTCTTCACGGTCTGGAGCCCGCCGGGCTGGCGCACCGACCGTGGACTGCGGATCGACGACCCGGCGGCGCGGATCTCGGGGCTCTACGGCCCCTTGCTCCGGACGAACTGCGGGACCTACGCCGTGCTGACGCTCGCGCGGGGGCGGACGCGCACCTCGTTCTACGTCGTCGACGAGCGGGTCTGGGGCCTCGGGCTCAGTCGTTCCGGCGAGCGGACCTGCCGCTGAGGCCGAGAGCCGCCGGCAGCGCCCGCAGATCGGGCAAGCGGTCCTCGACCCCGGGAAACCGGTCGTCGCGATCGACGAGGAACGCCCGCATCCCGAGCGCCCGGGCGCCCTCGACGTCGTCCTCTGGCGAATCGCCCACCATCGCGGCCTCCTCCGCGTCTACTCCGAGCTGCTCGAGCGCAGCCTGGAAGATCGACGGGTGCGGCTTCGTCTTCCCGTGCGAGGCCGAGCCTAGGGCTGCGTCGACGTCAAGCGCGTGATGGGAGACGAAGGCAGCGAGGTCCCGGCCCGTGTTCGAGACGAGCCCGATCTTCAGGCCGTGCGCCCGCAGCTCGGCGAGCACCGGCAGCGTGTCCTCGAAGAGCTCGAAATTGTGCGCGTGCTCCCAGGCCCGCGTCATCTCGACGGCGCACTCGTAGGCCCGGTCGGAATCGCCTCCCATGCCGCGGATGATCTGCTCGGTGAAGAGCACCCAGACCTCCTCGTCGTGGTCGAGCTCCGGGTGCCGCTCGACGGTCTCGATCGCCGCCGCGCGCGCCTCCGTGTAGCGCGCCGGGTCGAGCTCGAGCCCGAAGCGCCGCCCGAGCAGCTGGTATCCGTCCGGGCCGAGGTCCGGCCCCGGCTTGACGAGCGTAAAGTCGACGTCGAAGAGGACGGCTTTCAGCATTACTCCGCTTGTAGCAGCCAGCGTGCCGTCTCGACGTGCCTCTTGTTGTACTCGCCGCCAAAGCTCCACGCGATCGCCTGACCCAATGCCCAGCCGCGGGCACGCTCACGGTCGAGACCGAGCTCGGCGCTGAGCAAGTCGAGCCGGCCGACGACGGCGCGCTCGCTGTGGCCGAGCTCGGAGGAGCGGATGATCGAAGCGAGCCCGAACTCTCGCTCGCCTGCAAGCGGCTTCGGATCGATGACTAGCCACGGCTCGCGCTCGGCAGCCAAGACGTTGTCCGCGTGGAGATCCTGGTGGATCAGCACCTGCTCGCCCTGGGTCGGCGCCAGCTCTTCGAGCGCAGTCACGGCCGCAGCGACAAGCTCTTCCTCGAAGAGCGTTCCGTCCTTGTCCCACTCGACGCGGATGTACCCCGCCCACCAACCGGCCTCCTCAGCCAGTGACCGGAACGGCGGCCCTGCCGGCTTCCAAAGGCGGGGCAGAAGCCCCGTCAACACTCCGAGTGCGGCATCAGCGTCGAACTCCCCAAGACTCGTCCCGGGCCGGCAGCGTTCGAGGAGGAGGGCATGACGCTCCCCGTCGTAAGCGAGCAGGCGCACGGCTCCGTCCCCGGCCCACAGCTCAAGGGCCGCTGCCTCGTGCTCGCTCTCCCGGTGCGGCCACTGGATCTTCAGCACCGCCTCGCCTGCCGGATAGACGACTGAGACGTTGGCCTCGGCGAAGGGCTCTTCCAGCTCGAGGTCCCATTGCTCCGCGCACTCCTCGACGAGGTGCGAGAGCCGTTCCTGCCAGGCCTGGTCTAGGCCGGGGTGGGCCAGCGGTACGCCTCCGGTCGCCGCTGAGAAAGCGAGGGCAGCCGGCGCCGCACCTCGTCGAGCCAGGCGCGGTCGAGCTCGGCGGAGATCACCGTTTCCTCGTCAGGCGCCTGGGCGAGCACCGTGCCCCACGGGTCGACGATCAGCGACCGCCCGTAGCTCGGCCGCCCGATACCCGTCTCCCCCACTTGCGCCGGAGCGGCGACGTAGAAGCCGTTCTCGACGGCGCGTGCGCGGAGCAGCAGGTGCCAGTGATCCTTGCCGGTGTAGAGCGTGAAGTGGGCCGGGACGGTCGCGAGCAGGGCACCCTCGAGCGCAAGGACACGGTAGAGCTCCGGGAAGCGGAGGTCGTAGCAAATGGTCAAGCCGACGGGCCAGCCCTCGACCTCCGCCACGACCGGCTCCTCGCCGTGCTCCTCGGCCTCGGACTCGCGATACGTGAGCCCTCCGACCTCGACGTCGAAGAGATGGATCTTGCGATAGGTCGCGACGAGCTCGCCTTCCGGGTCGAAGACGAGGCACGTGTTCGAGAGCTTCTCGCGGCCCTCGCGGCGCTCGGTGATCGACCCGCCGATGAGCGTGACGCCGTGCGTCTTCGCCCAGCCGCGCATCGCTTGGACGGATTCCCCGTCCTCGATCGTCTCGGCGGTCTCGTGCAGGACATCGGGCGGTCCGATCGCGTTCCACTTCTCGGGTAGTGCGACGATGTCCGCGCCCGTCGCGGCGGCCTGGGCGACGAGTTTCTCCGCCTTTTGAAGGTTCGCGTCCTTGTCACGGCCACTCGTCAACTGAACGCACGACACACGAATTCTGTCGGCCATGCCAAGCAGGATACCCGGGCAATTCTGAGCTAACCTGGGACCTTCGGGGTGTGGCGCAGCCTGGTAGCGCGCTCCGTTCGGGTCGGAGAGGTCCCCAGTTCAAATCTGGGCACCCCGATTGAGAGCCGGCACGAATCCGACACCGTGCCGGCACATTTTCTCCGCTAGCGTTGCCTTCTCAGTCAACAGAGGAGGAACGCGTGAACGTCGTCACGCTGATCGGAAATCTCGCCACCGAGGTGGAGCTCAAGGACATCGGGGACGACCGGCAGGTCGCGAACTTCCTGCTCGCGGTCGACCGACCGGGGCAGGACGAGGCCGATTTCGTTCGGATCTCAGCCTGGAACAAGCAGGCGGAGACGTGCGCCCGCTACCTCACGAAAGGCAGGCAGGTCGCCATCGACGGCCGGTTGCGGAGCAGCTCCTGGGAAGACTCGGACGGAAACAAGCGGAGCGCGATCGAAGTGGTCGCGCACAGGGTGCAGTTCCTGTCGCCGCCAGCCGGAAAGGAGGATACGGCCGCCGAGATACCCTTCGAGGCGGCGCCTGCCTAACCGACACCGAATGTGACCGAGACGACGGCTACGACGTCCTTCTCCTTCGTCGAGGTGTCGCTGATGCCGTAGTCGCTGATCTCGCTCGAGTTCCGCGGCACGATCTGGTAGACGCCCAGCGAGGCGCTTCGAACACCGCCCAGGTCCCCGCCGACGCCTTCGACGATCGTCTTCGCGCGCTCGCTCGCATTCTTCGTTGCGGCCTCTAGCGCCTTCAGGCGCGCCTCCGTCAACTCCGTGGAGCTGTACGAAAGCCGTCCGACGGTCAGGGTCAGCCCCTGTTCGAGGAGGGCAGTGGCGCTGCCTGCGGTCGCATCGAGCTTGTCCACGTCGGAGGTCGTGATCTGGAAGTTCTGGGCGAGCACGTATTCGGTGACGAAACGCTTCGGCGCGATTCGCCGCTGGGTCTTGTTGATCGTGATCGGCGGGAGGGTCACGTCCTCCTCGGGAATGCCTCCCTCGCTGAGAAAGGCCTTCACCGCCGTCACCTCTCGGCGCAGAAGACGCGAAGCGTCGGCGGCCTTCCGTCTTTGCGCCGTCACCGTCACGCGCCAGCTCGCCTGGTTGGCTGTGATCGGCTCGCGCGCCGAGCCGGTGACGGTAATCGTGTCGCGTCGCTTCTTGACGTCACGGAAGGCGTGCGCGAGCACCGTCCCGGCCACGATGACGGCGATCGACAACGCGATCAGCCCGATCATCAGCTCCGGAATCGGCCGATCTCCCCAGACGGGCCTTCACCCCACGCCCTGATGCTACTGCGATCCTTGCCCCGCGTACACTCGGCCAATGGCCGACCGTGACGAGATCCTCGCGTTCTCAGCCGATCTCCTCGAGCTCGATGCCTATCCGGACTACGGTCCGATGGGGATGCAGGTCGCGGGCGCGCGCGAGGTCGACCGGATCGCCTGCGGGGTCTCGGCGTCGCTCGAGCTCTTCGAGCGGGCCGGGACGGCGGGAGCCCAGATGGTGCTCGTCCACCACGGCCTCCTGTGGGACAGCGCCCCGCGGGTGATCGACGATGCATTCCGCCGGCGGCTGAAAGCTCTCCTCGACGCGGAGATCACGCTCGCGGCGTACCACCTCGCGCTCGACGCGCACCCGGAGGTCGGGAACAATGCGCTGCTCGCACGTGAGTTGGGCATCGAGCCTGAGGACCGGTTCGCCTCGATCGGGTTCGGCGGGCCGCTCTCGGAACCTGCGAGCGTGGACGAGTTCGCCGCACGAGTGCGGGCAGCCCTCGGCTCCGAACCGCTTGTTTTTGCGCACGGGCCGGAGCGAATCGAGCGGGCTGCCGTCGTCACCGGCGGCGCCGGAAAGCACCTCGCCGATGCCGCGCGCGAAGGCTACGACCTCTTCCTCACGGGTGAGCCGGAGGAGCCAAGCCTCCAGACGGCGCGTGAGCTGGGGATCCATTTCGTGGCGGCAGGCCATTACGCGACGGAGCGGATCGGGATTCAGGCGCTCGCGGGGAGGCTTGCCGAGAAGTTCGACCTCGACTGGGAGTTCGTCGACCTGCCGAACCCGGTCTAGCCTGCGGCATCCGCTCTTCCGTTGCGGACGTCCTCGCCCCGGGGTAAAGTTCGAGGCGATGGTTTTTCTCCGAGCGCGGGATGTCTGAGTCCCGCGTGACATACAAGCCGGAATCTCGCCCGACCGTGCCCCTGAGCCGGCGGGCTTTTTTGCGTCCTAAAGGAGGAGCGGAATGCCGAATCACCTGACGCCCGAGGAGCTCTCGAAAGAGGTTGGGATCGATCGCCAAGAGGTGATCCGCGTCTGTATGCAGGAAGGCGTGCCGATCTACCAGGGCAAGATCGACAAGACCCTCTTCCAGGCGCAGCTCCAGGCGTTGGCTACGCGGCCCCCGGAGGCACTCGCCTCCTAGCGACTAGGAGCTCAGGCGCTCTTTCGCGCCGCTACGCGCTTTCGAGAGCCGTCCTTCGAGGCGGCTTTCGCCTTTCCGGACGACTTGCCGTCCTTGACCTCCTCGACGCTCCGCTTGAGCGCCTCCATGAGGTCGACGACGGGCGTCTCCGGCACCGGCTCTGGCTTCACGACTACCTCGCCGCCTGTGAGCTTCGCCTCCAGCATCTGGCGCAGGTTCTGCCGGTACTCGCTCGTCAGCTCCTTGGGGTCGAACTCACCCACGAGGCTCTCGATCACCTGCAGGGCGAGGGCGAGCTCGGGCTTCTTGACCTCGCTCTCGCCGACTGACTCCTCGATCTCGGCCTGGGAGTTCACGTCCTCGGCGAGAAACATCGTCTCGAGTGCCAGCGACTCGCCCTTGGGGCGGATCAGGCACAGGTGCTCGGCGCCCTGGCGCACGAAGCGGCCCAGCGCAGCCTTGTTGGTCTCCTGCATCGCTCGAAGCAGCAGCACGTACGGCCGCCTCGCGGCGGGCTCGCTCGCGGGCGCCAGGTAGTACGTGCGGTCGAAGTAGACCGGATCGACCTCTGCAGCGTCCACGAACCGCGTGATCTCGATCGCCTTCGAGTCGTCGAGCTGCATGATCGCCTCGAGGTCAACATCCTCGACGACCACGAACTCGCCCTTCGCAACCTCCCAGCCCTTGACGATCTCGTCCCGCTCGACCTCACGCTCGTGCACGGTGCACCAGCGCTTCTGCTTGATCGGCGTCATGCATTCCCGGTGCAGCTGCCGAAATGAGACGTCCGACTGCCGCGCCGCCGGTTTCGTCGCAAGCGCCAGCCCGACCGGGATGTTGACCAGGCCGAAGCTGATTGAACCGTTCCAGATCGTGCGCACGGGGAGAACGAATTGTACTTGGACCCCCCTTTTCCTCCCATAATTCATCGGTGCGCACGATCTGGTCGCTCTGGCAGGCCGCATTGGCTCAGGAACGCACGAGCCCGGCCTATCTCGTCGAAGAAGAGGACGGCTGGCGCGAGGTCTCCTGGGCCGAGGCAGGCGAGGCTGTCGACGAGCTCGCAAACGGTCTACTCGCCCTCGGCATCGGCAAGGGCGACGCGTTCGGCATCCTCGCGCGCACCCGGCTCGAATGGTCGCTCCTCGACTTCGCGTTGGCGCAAGTTGGAGCCGTGCCGGCGCCCATCTACCCATCGAGCACTGCGGCTGACTGCTGCTACATCCTGGAGCACTCGAAAGCGGTCGGCTGCCTCGTCGAGAGCGAGGAGGACCTGGAGAAGATCGCGGCTGCTCGGCCCGAGCACGTCTACACCGTCGAGACGCTCGAGGAGCTACGAGCCCTCGGCCGCGAGCACGCGGCGCGCGACCCTGGTGCGCTCGATCGGGCGCGTGCCCAGATCGGCGACGACGATCTCTTCACCTTCATCTACACCTCGGGCACGACCGGGCCGCCGAAGGCCTGCATGATCCTGAACCGGAACTACTACGAGATGGTCGCGATGATCGACCGGGTCGAGAAGTTCCTCTACCCGACCGACGTCATGCTCCTCTACCTCCCGCTCGCGCACAACTTCGGGCGGCTAATGCACCTCCTCGGGGCTCATCTCGGCTACACCGTCGCGTTTCTGCCCGACCCGCGACGGATCGGCGAGGTGATGCCGGTCGTCCGACCGACTGTCCTCCCGACAGTGCCGCGCGTTCTCGAGAAGGTGCACACCGCGGTGTCGGCCAACTTTGCCCAGGCGACCGGGACCAAGCGGCGACTGATCGAGTGGGCGCTTCGTGTCGGCCGCGAGGTGAGCGAACTACGCCAGCAGGGGAAGCGGCTCCCGCGCGGCGTCGCTGCCAAGCACCGGCTGGCCGACAAGCTCGTCTATTCGAAGGTCAAGGACCGGCTCGGCGGTCGTCTGCGCGCGGCCATCTCGGGCGGAGCGCCGTTGGCCAAGGAGATCGGCGAGTTCTTCCATGCGCTCGACATCCTCGTGCTCGAGGGCTACGGCCAGACCGAGGGCACGACGGCATCGAACGTCAACCGGCCCAATCGCTTCAAGTTCGGGACCGTCGGCCCCGCCCTGCCGGGAATCGAGCTGACGATTGCCGAGGACGGCGAGATCCTCGTGCGCGGCCCGACGGTGTTCGCCGGTTACTACAACGACGAAGAGGCAACGAGCGCGGTGCTGCCCGGCGACGGCTGGCTGCACACCGGCGACGTCGGCGAGATCGACGAGGACGGCTTCCTCACCGTCACCGACCGGAAGAAGGACATCATCGTCACGGCGGGCGGCAAGAACGTCTCGCCGCAGAACATCGAGAACAGCCTGAAGAACATCCCCTGGGTCTCCCAGGCGCTCATCGTGGGCGACCGCCGCCCCCACCTGATCGCGCTGATCACCCTCGACGAGGAGGAGGTCGGCAAATGGGCGGCCGACCGCGGCCTCGACGGAAACTCGACCGACCTCTCCCAGCGGGACGACGTACGCAAGCTCGTCGACGACGCCGTCCAGCGCGTCAACGAGGAGCTCCCGCGTTACGCGCAGGTCCGCCGGTTCGAGATCCTGCCCCGGGACTTCTCCGCCGAGGAGAACGAGATCACGCCGACGCTGAAGCTGAAGCGCCGAGTCGTGGAGGACCACTTCTCCGATGTGATTGATCAGCTCTATTCACGGTAGGAGGTGGGCGCCGCACCTTACGCCTTCGACCGCCCGGACTCGCTAACACAAGGCGACGCTTGACGTGATCTGTCCACCCGACTTCCGGAGCCACACGCACAACGCAGCACCGTGCCGACTCTCAGTATCGGCTCCCGAGTACGAGACGATCCAGGCCTTCGGACCCAGAGGGATGCGCCCTCTCTCGATCCTGCGGAAGTGGAGATCATAGAAGCCATACCAGCCGTCGCTTGGCTCCTTGGTCTTGATCGCAACATCTGCCTGCTGCCGAGCTTCTTTCGCGGAGAGTCCCGCGTAGCCCTCGGATCTGCAAGCCACCAAACCGAGTAGAAGCACAGCCAATGCCGTTGCACGCCCGAACGGGGACATCTCTTGTAGTTACGAGGAACCATCGCCACCAGGTCCCGCGCCGGAGCGAGTCGGATCAGGCGCCGGGGTGCAGCCCAGCCAAAGTGACCGCGACTAGCCGGCGGACCGCGGCCTTGGACGGCAGTGTGCTGGCTGCCGTGAGGGCGTGGAGGCAGTAGCTCGCGAGCTCTTGAGGCGAGACATCATCCCGGACGTCGCCTGTCGCCGCGCCCTCGATCAGCAGGTCTCGGATGAAATCGCGGAGTTGGTGCCGGGCTCGCGCGACGTGCTCACCTCGATGCAGGAGTGCCGCCAGTTCGGTGCCGTGGTGCTCGTGGGAAATGAGGGCGTAGGCCTCGAGCACAGCTTCGAGCCGCTCGCCGGCGTCGCCAGCCTGGTCCCGGACTTCGACGAGATAGTCGAGGTGACCGGCGATCTGGCGTTCATGCCACGCAACCAAGATCGCTTCGACGCCTGAGAAGTACTTGTACAGCGTCGCACGTCCGATCCCGGTTTCCCCCGCGATCTGCGACATCGTCACCGCCTGAAATCCGCGCTCGGCCACCAGCGCCGCAGTGGTGTCCATGGTCGCGTCGCGAACCGCTCGGCGGTGCGCCTCGATCGACTCGTTCCACAGTTTCGGCACCATCCCCAGTATACGAGCCTATCGAGACATTCTGATTTGACCATGAACATATTGTCTCGTAAACTCTCGGCGACACGATCACCTTGGCAACCACCGATAAGGACAACGCCGATGGCTGACCCACCCACCGACCGCGGATCGACCACCGGCACACCACTTTGGGTAAAGGTGTTCGGGGTCATCGCCCTCACCCTGGTCGTCCTGTTTGTCATCTTGATGCTCACCGGCGGCCACGGCCCTGGTCGCCACTCAGGTTGACCCCCCGCCTGCGCAAGTTCGCGCTCACCGCGCACGTCACTTTCTCGGTTGGCTGGCTCGGCGCGGTGGCTTGCACGCTGGCTCTCGCGGTCGCCGGCCTGACCAGCCGGGACGCTCAGACGGTGCGAGCGGCCTATCTCGCACTGGAGTTGACCGGGTGGTTCGTCCTCGTCCCGTTGAGCGTCGCTTCGCTCGTAGCCGGGCTTGTCCAGGCACTGGGTACCAAGTGGGGCTTGTTCCGGCACTACTGGGTCCTGGCGAAACTGCTGATGAACGTCCTCGCGACCACCGTGTTGCTGCTGTACACCCAAACACTCGGCTCCCTGGCAGACGTAGCGGCAGAGACGACGTTGTCGAGGGACGATCTCGACTTCCTCCGGACCCCGTCCGTGGTGCTTCACAGCGGTGCGGCCCTGGTGCTGTTGCTAGTCGCCACGGTTCTGGCGGTCTACAAGCCGCGAGGCATGACTCCGTACGGGCAGCGCAAGCAGTCCGAGCAGCGTGCGGCTTCGCAGCCGTAGATGCACGAGCCTGCGTCGCCAGCTAGATCGCGTGTGTCCGCGTCGACGAGCCCGCGACGTCAGTGGTGGTACTCATGGACGACCGCGTGGCCGCGCCCTCGCGCGATCAGCCATCGGTTGACCGGGAACGCAGCGACCCACGCGATTGCGAGCGCGAAGGCGAGGCTGCCCCAGAAGAGGAGATCGGCGAGGCCTGCCTCCATCGCGCCCGGGACGACGAGGACGATTGCGTTGTCGACGATCTCCATCACGGTGATCGAGAAAGTGTCCGCGGCCAGCGCGATGGGCAGGACAGCGGCGAGCGCCAGCCCGGAACGAAGTAGCGGGACCGCAGTGAACGAATAACCGAAGAAGAACGCCAGGATGATCGCGAGCACGATGCTCGCGAGGTTGCCCCAATCGAGCGTCGTCGCGATCACGAGCCCGAGCACCTCTCCGATCGCGCACCCGGTGAGGCAGTGCGTCGTAGCGGACGCGGCGAGGCGGTTCAGGGACTGTGACTGAGGCGAGGCGTGGTCGCCCACGATCTCAGCGTCAGAGTCTGCGTGCGCCGACCCAGGTCGACGAGTACCAGCCGCTGATGCTCGAGATCTTGACCACGTCGCCCGTGTGGGGAGAGTGGATGAACTGCCCGCCGCCGATGTAGATGCCGTTGTGCCCGAGGCCGTTGAAGAAGACCAGGTCGCCCGGCTGGAGCTGATCGCGTGAGACGGGCATCCCGTACCCGTACTGGGCGGCTGCGTTATGCGGAAGCGAGACGCCGACCTGGGAGAACACGAACATGACGAAGCCGGAGCAGTCGAAGCCTGAAGGGCTCGCCCCTCCCCAGACGTATGGCGTCCCGAGGTAGCGCATCGCGATCCCGACGACACCTCCGTACTTCCCGGGCGGCGGGGCGTAGATCGGGTCGGAGGGCGTCGTGATCGCGCCGGCGCTTGCACTGAGCACCGCCGCGCCGTTCGTCGAGAGTCTCGCCCGCGCCTCAGCGGCGAGCTGCGCCTGCTGGGCGCGCTCGGCTGCCTGGATCCGGCCGATCTCGCTCTTGATCGACGAGAGGAGCTGCTGCCGCTCCGAGAGCTGCCCTTCGATCGACGCCTTCTGTGCCGAGCGCTCGGCGACGAGCCGCTCCTGTTCCATGCGCGCGTCCCTCAGTCGCTCTCGCTGGCTGATGACAGCAGTCTTGAAAACCTTGACCTGCCTCAGGACCTCAGTGCTCTGATCCGAGACCCGGTTGACCGTGTCGATGCGGGCCATGAGGTCGTCGATCGAGCTCGCGCCGAGCAGGACCTCCAGACCCGTGTTCTCGCCGCCGGAGGTGTACATAGAGACAAGGCGGGCGGAGAGCATCGTCTGCGCGTGCCTCAGGTTCGAGCGCGCGAGGCGGAGCTCCAACCTGTTCTCGCGAAGGTTGCCCTCGATGCGATCCAGCTTCTGGTTGGCGAGGTTGTACGCGTCGACCGCGCGCTCGAGATTCGCGTCGAGCCCCTGGATCTGCGAAAGGACGGCCTGGGCCTGCGCCTGCTTCGCTGAAACCGTTCCAGGGGTGGCGAACGTCGCCGGGGCGACTGCGAGAGCCACCACGAAGCTGAGCAAAAACAGCCACGCCTGCCGCTTGAAAATGCCGGACACAGCGCGTTTCCCGGCCACGACGGGCGCACCGGAAGGGGGCCGGTACGTCACGTGGAGTCACCATAACAACGGTTGCGGACGACCGCAAACAGCCTGCGAGACCCAGGAAAAAGGTGGTGCGAGGACGCACAAACTATTGCCAGGACTATGGTAGGTTCCGCCGTGTGGGAGAGCCAGGTACCGCCCTTCGGGCTGGGCTCGCCGCTGTCTGCGTCGCCGTTTTTGCCGCACTGCAGCTTCTTCCAGCTGCCAGTGGGGCCGACTCACCGTCGAGGCTTCGCGAGCGCGCTCAGACGCTAAGGGGCCAAAACGGGTCGCTGAGCGCGCAGGCGCGCGCAGCCTGGCTGAGCTCGGTCTCGTTGGGCACTCGGCTCGAGCAGACCCAGGCCGCGCTCGTCCGCCTGCGCTCGAGAACCCAGACGATCGCCCGCCGGCGCTCCGAGGCGACACACAGCCTGCAACTTGCGCGACGCACGCTCGCGGTTTCGCAACAGCGTCTGGGCGAGCGCCTCCGAGCGCTGTACGAGCAGGGTGACACCGATCCCATGGCCATCCTCGTGGGCGCCAAGTCGATAGACGAGGCAATCAACGGGCTCGAGAATCTGCATCGAGTCGCGGGCCAGGACCGCCGCGTCATCGATCAGGCCCAGATCGCGCGCGCCAGGCTGATCAGAGCCACGCGCCGGCTCGCCGCCCAGGAGGCCCAGGCACGACAGGCCGAAGAGGCAACCGCAGCCAGCGTCGCTGCGCTCGAGGCGGCCCGCCGCGAGCGCGAAGCCATGCTCGCGTCGCTTGCCGCGAGGCGCAGCTCGAACTCGGAGACGATCTCCTCGCTTGAATCGCGAGCACTGACCGCGGATCGCCATACGACCCAGCCGACCGCCCCTTCTGCAGGCGGGCGAAGCATGACCGTAATGGCCACTGGCTACTCCCTCAAAGGCAAGACCGCGACAGGCGTCGGCGTCGCGTACGGAATCGTCGCCGTTGACCCGAGCGTGATTCCCCTCGGGACGCGGATGACCGTGCCGGGCTACGGTGAGGGCGTTGCCGCCGACACCGGCGGGGCCGTCGTGGGAGCACGCATCGACCTCTGGTTCCCGACCCGAGCCGAGGCGCTCGCCTGGGGAACGCGGACCGTCACGATCACGCTGCACTGACGGGGCGGAGGGGGAAACCGCGTTGAGCCAGAGGCCGAAGGACAAGGACAACAGCGAAAGCAACGGTCTCCGAGTCCTGCTCGTGGACGACCACGATCTCTTCCGGACCGGGCTGCGAAACTTGCTCGAAGAGCAGGGCGTGCACATCGTCGGAGAGGCGGCGAACGGCCACGACGCGATTCGCTGCGTTCGCGAAGTAGCGCCGGACGTCGTGGTCATGGACCTGAACATGCCCGGAATGAGTGGCGTGGAGGCAACACGCGAGATCACGTCCTTCGCCCCACTGACTCGCGTCGTCGTCCTGACGATCTCGGACACCGACGAGGACGTGATGGACGCAATCGTCGCGGGCGCCTGCGGCTACCTCATCAAGGACTCGTCGATTCAGGAGCTGATCCGCGGGATCAAGTCCGCGGCGATCGGTGAGTCCCTGATCTCACCTCCGATCGCGTCGAAGGTCCTCCAGCGGGTGCGCGCAGTCACTCTCGACCAGGGCGCCGAGACGATCCGGGCCGAGCTCTCCGAGCGCGAGCTCGAAGTGCTGCGCCTGATCGCGAACGGCAAGGACAACTCCCAGATCGCGGAGGCGCTCCACATCAGCCCGAAGACGGTCAAGAATCACATCTCGAACATCCTCATGAAGCTTCAGATCGAAAACCGCATCCAAGCCGCGGTTTACGCGGTTCGCAGCGGCATCGTCTGAACCGTCGAGCGGCACGTTAAAAACGGCACCGCCGACCTCCTCCCCACTGCGATCCTAGCGGTGAAAAACGCACGCGTGGGTGCCGCCTTCGTGCCGACTGTGTCTCGGTTACACGCGCACGACGAGCCGCTGAAGCGACGCGACCGCGCGATGGGTGGGACTACGAAGGCCAACGCCGCGGAGGCGGGCTTTGCCCGACTCCGCCCACAAACGCAGTCCCTCGGGACAACTCGAAGAAAGTCGTCATGGTGCGCGCGTAGCGCGCGCCGGACTTTCTTCGACCCAAAGTCGTCATGGCGCGCGCCAGCGCGCCGGACTTTCTTCGACTAAGCAGCTTTGGCGACGATCTTGCGAAGCGGCGCGAGCGTCGCGCGCAGGTCCAGGCTTCGCTGCTCGGTCTCGTGCAACCGGCGGAGAAGTGCTGAGAGCTTCCCTGCCGGCACCTCGCGGCCGTCTGCGACCTGGCGCGTCAGCCTGTCGATCCGGTGCTCGAGGCGCAGGCATTCCGCGTCGAGCTGGAGCGCGCGCGCGTACCCGTCGGTCAGGGTCGGCTCGACCTCGTGGCGCGGCAAGTGGGCGCCTTCGGCGATGGCGTCGATGAGCGCGTAGATGCGCTCCAAAAGGAGGTCGAGGTCGTCAGCCACGGTCGTTCGATTATGGGCACCCCGGCGGTCGGAGAGCTATGGGCCGAGCGGCCCATCTTTGCGATCGGGGGACCTATTCCTAACGTGAGCGGGTGTGCCTGAACTTGACGGTGTCCGATCGTGGTCCAGACAATGGCAGGGTGCCGCGCCGCCTCCTCGCCGCCGTTCTCGCCGCAGCGTTCCTCGCGCCTCCCGCCGCCGCGGCGCAGTCGCCGCTCGCCCGCCGGCTCTCTCGTGCGCTTGCGGTTCCGCATGTGGCGAAATCCCGGTCCGGCGCCCTCGTGGTCGATCTCACGACGGGGAAGCCGGTCTACAGCCAGAACCTGAGCCTGCCGCTGATCCCCGCTTCGAACCAGAAGCTCGCCGTCACGTACGCCTGCCTGCTCGCGCTCGGGCCGAGCTTCCGTTTCGGCACCGACGTCCTCGGCGAGGGCGAGCTCGACGGCTCGCTCTGGCGCGGCGACGTCGTCCTCAAGGGATTCGGCGACCCGACCCTCTCGACGCTCGACCTCTTGAGTCTCGCCTCGCAGCTCTACGCCCAGGGCATCCGGCGGGTCGGCGGCCGCATCGTCGGCGACGAGTCCTTCTTCGACGCAAAGCGGGTGGGACCGGGTTGGAAGCCATGGTTCTTCATCAACGAGTCGCCGCCCCTCTCGGCTCTGACTGTCGACCGTGCGCGGTACCGCGGTCACACCACCCGCGACCCCGCTTTCGCCGCGGCTCTGTCCTTTCGCGCCGCGCTGCTGCGGGTCGGGATCACGGTCGCCGGGCGGGCCATGGCCGGCCGTGCGGAAGTGGACGCAGTGCCGCTCGCGTCGATCGAGTCCGTGCCGCTCGAGCAGATCCTGCGTTTCATGGACCACGAGAGCGACAACTTCACGGCGGAGCTGCTCCTGAAGCAGCTCGGGGCCGGCTTCGCCGACCAGGGCAGCTCTGCGACTGGGGCCACGGTGATCCGGCGGCTCCTCGTCGAGCAGGAGATTCCGCTGGCCGGCGTGAGGATCGTCGACGGCTCGGGGCTCTCGCGACTCGACCGGCTGACGGCGAACACGGTCGTCGCCATGCTCCAGGCGAGCTGGCTCGACGAGGACATGCGCGAGATCCTGCTCGCCGCCCTGCCGCTCGCGGGCCGCAGCGGGACGCTCGGCGGTCGGATGAGAGGGACCGCGGCAGCCGGACGCGTTCGCGCGAAGACGGGCACCCTGAACGAGGCCTCCGCCCTGTCCGGCTACGTGAAGCGCCGCTACGTCTTCTCGGTCATCCAGAACGGCTCGCCGGTGTCGGCGTACTGGGCGCGCAAGGCCCAGGACCGCTTCGCCGCGGTCCTAGCCTCTCAGTAGAGACTTCAGCGCCTTCTCGTCGAGGATCGGCACACCCGCCTGCTGGGCCTTCCGAAGCTTCGAGCCCGGCTCCTCGCCGACGATCAGCCCGGCCGTCTTCTTCGAGACCGAGTTCCCCACCTTCGCCCCCTTCGCCTGAAGAGCCCCCGCCGCCTCGTCGCGGGTGAAGGACTCGAGCGTGCCCGTGATCACGTAGGTCTGGCCGGAGAGCGGCCCCTCGACCGGCTTCAGCTCGTCGCCAATCTCGAAATTCAGACCGAGCTCGCGGAGCTCTTGGACGAGCTTCCGGTTTTCCTCGTCGGAGAACCATTCCGCGATCGCCTCGGCCCGGTCGGGCCCAATCCCCTCCACCTCTTGGATCTCCTCCTGCGCCGCGTTCATGAGCGGATCGATCGCGCGGAAGTGGGCTGCGAGATTCCGAGCCGTAACCCATCCGGTCTGCGGGATGTTCAGCCCCGCCAGGATTCTGTGCAGCTTGAAATTCTTCTTCGACTCCTCGATCGACGCGACCGCGTTGCCCGCAGAGATCTCGCCATAGCCATCGAGCTCCATCAGCTGCTCCTTCGTCAGCCGGTAGAGGTCGGGCATGGAGGTGACAATCCCCTCTCGCCACAGCCTGCGGATTGCCTGCTCGCCGACGCCGTCGATGTCCCAGACCCAGTTGATGAGCGTCTCGAGGCCGCGCGACTCGCACTTCGCGTTGGGGCAGCGGTGCATCGCCTCGCCCTCGGGCTTGACGATCTTTGCCCCGCAAAGGGGGCACTTTTCGGGCATCTTGAACGGCTTTGTCCCACGCTTGTGCGGCAGCACCGGGCCGACGACCTGAGGAATGACGTCCCCCGCGCGCTGGACGATCACGTTGTCGCCCTCGCGGATGTCCTTGCGGTTGATGTCCTCTTCGTTGTGGAGCGTTGCGGTCGAGACCGTCACGCCGCCGACCTCCACAGGCTCGAGCGCCGCCCAAGGGTTGAGCGCACCTGTGCGTCCGACGCGAATGTGGATCTTGTTTAGGCGGGTCTGCGCGGTCATCGGCGCCCATTTGTAGGCCCGCGCCCAGCGCGGGCGACCGTGGAGCGCGCCCAGGCGCCGCTGTTGATCGAAGGAGTCGACTTTGACCACGAAGCCGTCGATCTCGTAGTCGAGCTCGATCCGCTTCGTCTCCCACAGGCGGCAAACCTCGGCGACCGCCTCGACGGCGTCGTGCCGCTCTGCGAAGGGGTTCGTGCGAAAGCCGTGCTCCCGCAGCCACTCGAGCGTCTCCCACTGAGTCTCCAGCTCTACCTCTTCTGCGGCTCCGAGGCCGTACGCCCACACCGCCAGCGGCCGTGAGGCGGTGATCGACGAATCCTTCTGCCGCAGTGAGCCGGCGGCGGCATTCCTCGGGTTCGGCGCGAGCTTCTGGCCAAGCTCGGCGACACGCGTGTTCAGTTCGTTGAAGCCCGAGAGCGGCATGTAGACCTCTCCGCGGACCTCGGCGACCGGGGGCAAATCGTCTCCTCGCATCTTGAGCGGCACTGAGGAGATCGTCCGAAGGTTCGCGGTGACGTCCTCGCCCTGGACGCCATCGCCACGCGTCGCCCCCCGGGTCAGCAGGCCATTCTCGTAGGTCAGGTTGATCGCGAGCCCGTCGATCTTCGGCTCGGTGACGAAGGTGACCGGTTCGTCCGTCCCGAGGCGCTTGCGGATGTCCTGCGCCCACTTGACGAGCCCTGGGTCGTCCGTGACCTTCTCCAGCGAGCCCATCGGGGTCAGGTGCTGCACCTTCTGGAAGCGCCCGCTTGCGGGAGCCCCTACTCGCTGCGTCGGCGAGTCGGGAGTGATCAGCTCGGGATGCTCGTCCTCGAGCGCGCGCAGCTCGTCGTAGAGCCGGTCGTACTCGGCGTCCGAGATCTCCGGCTCGTCGAGGACGTGGTAGCGGTAGAGGTGGTACTCCAGCTGCTTGCGCAGATCGTCGACACGGCCCTGAGTGGCTTTTGCGGCCATCTTGCCGTGATGCTAGCGACGCCGTACGATCGGCCCATGGCCCGATTTGCGCTCCTTCTTGCTCTCGCGCTTCCTCTGAGCGCGGGCGCCGCGACGCCTGCGTTCGAGTTCTTCCAGACGCCCTCGCACAACATCGGCTGCGCGTATTCGGGGTCGCCCCAGAACCTCCGCTGCGACATCCGCTCGGGCCTGAAACCGGCGCCGCCCAAGCCGAAGGGTTGCCAGAACGACTGGATGTTCGGCTATCGGGTGTCCGGCCGCGGCCCGGCCGGGACTGTCTGCGCCGGCGACACCGTCTTCAAGCAAGGGGCGAGGGTCATCGCCTACGGGGCGAGGTGGCACCGCGGCTCAATCCAGTGCTCATCGCAGCCCACCGGCCTGTACTGCGAGAACGCGATCGGGAACGGCTTCGCGCTGAGCCGGGAGTTCTCGTACCGCTTCTCGGGCTCGTTGAAGGCAAATCGCATCCGGACGCCGTCCGGGAACATCGCCTGCGAGTTCAGGCGTCAGCCTCCCGTGAGCCTCCGATGCGACGTCAACGGCGGCGTCAGGCCGATCCCGCCCAAGCCGCGCAGTTGCGAGTTCGAGTGGGGACCCGGGTTCGAGATGCGGCGCACCGGAAGGCCGCAGGTCGTCTGCGGGAGCGACTCGGTCAACCTGGCGCCGCAGACCACGCTCAGATACGGAGCGACGTGGCGCAGACCAGGCTTCAGCTGCACGTCGCGTCGTGCGGGCCTGACCTGCCGCAACATGGCGCGCCACGGCTTCTTCCTGAGCCGGAAACGCTCGTCGCGGTTCTAATACTCGACTCGCTCGAGGTAGAGGCCGTGTGGAGGCGCCGTCGTGCCGGCTTCCTCCCGCGGCGCCCCTTCCAGTAGACGCGCCACCTCCTGCGGCGATTGCTCGAGCATCGTCCCGACGAGGGTACGGACCATGTGGCGCAGGAAGCCGTTGGCCGTGATCTCGAGCTCGAGGGCGTCGCCACGCTCGAACCAGGCGGCTTCGTGGACCTCGCGCCTGAAGTCCTGATGCTGGGTCACGGTGGGGGTGAACGCGCGGAAATCGTGCTCGCCGATCAGAAGATCCCCGGAATCGGCGAGCGCGGCGTAATCGATCGGATGTGGGTACCAGAAGCTCCGGTTCTCCTCGAACGGAGAGCGTGTTCGGCGGCGCCAGATCCGATACCGGTACCGCCGCGCCCGGGCGGCGTGGCGGGCGTGGAAGTCCGGAGCGACTTCCTCGGCTACCCTCACCGAGACGTCGTCGGGCAGC
Source organism: Actinomycetota bacterium (assembly GCA_038040395.1). GTDB lineage: Bacteria > Actinomycetota > Thermoleophilia > Gaiellales > Gaiellaceae > VAXT01. The sequence goes on along the minus strand of JBBPIJ010000002.1, from coordinate 99,173 downwards.
GCCGTGTTGAGCGCTTCGGGCGCGCGAGCGACCGCCGGCCCACCTTCGACGTCGACGCTTACGACTTGCCCGAGCGCATGAACTCCGGTGTCGGTTCTGCCGGCCACGACGAAATTGTCGAACGATCTGTACATCCGCTCGACGGCCTGCCGGACGGCGGCCTCGACGGTTCGCTGACCGGGCTGGACGGCCCAACCGCGGAACCTCGTCCCGTCGTACTCGAGTGTGAGCTTGACGCGCATGGCCGCATATCATCCCGTTCGGTGTACGACGACGAATGGCGCGTGGAGATCGACCTCGACGACGAGGAGCACGGCTACGGGCTCGGAGAGCGACTCCGAGCAGCCGATCTCGACGACGAAGCGCGCGAGCGGCTCGGCCGACGAGCGGTCGTCACCCGCGACGGATCACGCGTCTTTCTCTACACGGGCAGCGAGCCGGGGGCCGGCGAGGCAGAGCGGGTCGCACGAGAGCTCGTCACCGCCGACGGATTGAGCGCTGAGATCACCGTCACGCGCTGGCATCCGGTAGCGGAAGAGTGGCGGGATGCGGCAATCCCTCTCCCGCAGAGCGAGGCCGAGGAGCGTGAGGAGACTCGCCTCAAGGAAGAGCACGAACGGCAGGAGGTGGAGGAAGAAGGGTCCTACGACTGGCTCCTGAAGGTCGCCCTATCGGATCGCAGCGAGGCCGCACTACTCGAAACGCGCCTGCGCGCGGAGGGACTTCCAGTGCACCGCCGCTGGCGCTACGTGACCGTCGACGTCCTCACAGAGGAGCGAGCGAACGAGCTGGGCAGCCGGCTGCGCGGCGAGCTACCGAATGCAGAGGTCTGGATCGAGGCGAACCCGGACGACATCCCCAGCCCCGCCTTCGTGCTGCTCGAGTCGCGGCTCTAGCTGGATTAGGCGCAATACCTCGCCTAGTGCGTGTCGCTTAACAGCGCACTTCTAACGATCGCGGCAAGGGCGAGCCCGTCGGGGCGTGGTTCCTTGGTGAGGCGTGCCCTTAGTCGCGCAAAGTGCGAAGCACTTTGCGCGAGTCACGGGCCTGTGGCCCGGGACCTTCTAGGAAGTCGTCACGCCTGGAGCGCCCGCCTCGGCCTCGACTTCCTCGGGCTCGCGGCGCGGCACTCTGACCCGCGGAGCAGGCGGAACGTAGTCGACAAGCTCGAGGTAAACCATCTCGGCCGAGTCGCCGAAGCGGGGGCCGAGCTTCACGATCCGCGAGTAGCCGCCCGCCTGGTCGCTGAAGCGCGGCGCCACGTCGGAGAAGAGCATCGTCACGACGTCGTTCGAGCGCAGGTACGCAAGCGCCTGCCGCCGGGCGGCGAGATCGCCCCGCCGCCCGAGCGTGATCATCTTCTCGGCGATCGGCTTGACGGCCTTCGCCTTGGCGAGGGTCGTCTTGATCCGCCCGTGCTCGATCAGTGCGCCCGCAAGGTTCGAGTAGAGCGCCTTGCGGTGCGCCGACGTGCGGCCGAGCTTCTTCCCTTTGCGGTGGTGCCGCATGAGCGTTACTCGTCGCCGCGGAGATTCAGGCCGTGGGTGGCCAACGTCTCCTTGACCTCTTCGATCGACTTCTTGCCGAAGTTCGGGATCGCGGCGAGCTCGTTCTCGCTCTTCACGACGAGATCGCCGATCGTCTCGATGCCGACCCGCTTGAGGCAGTTGTACGAGCGCACGCCGAGCTCGAGCTCCTCGATCGGGAAGTTCTCCATCCCGTGCGCGAGCGGCGCCTCGGCCGGAATCGCTTCGGCAGCGACCTCGCCGAAGCCCTCGATCTTGTCGATGTCGGTGAAGATCGCGAGCTGGCGGATCAGGATCTCGGCCGCCTGGCCGATCGCCTCACGTGGATCGATCGAGCCGTCGGTCGTGACGTCGAGGTTGAGCTTGTCGTAGTCGGTGCGCTGGCCCACACGAGCCGCCTCGATGTCGTACGAGACGCGCCGGACCGGCGAGAAGATCGAGTCGATCGGGATGACGCCAATCGTGTGCTCGGGCCCGCGGTTCATCTCGCCCGGCACGTAACCGCGGCCGCGGCCGATCGTCATTGTCAGCTCGAGCCTGCCCTTGTCCGACAGGGTCGCGATCTGGAGGTCGGGGTTGAGGATCTCGAGATCGGCTGGAGCCTCGATGTCGCCTGCCACGACCTTGCCGGGGCCCCGCTTGTTGAGGCGCACCTCGACCTCGGGCGACTCGCCGTGGAGGCGGCAGATCATGTTCTTCAGAGCCAGAATGATGTCGGTCACGTCCTCCTTCACCCCGGGAAGGGTCGTGAACTCGTGCGCGACGCCCTCGAGCTTGACCGAGGTGACGGCGGCGCCCTCCAGCGAGGAGAGCAGCACGCGGCGCAGCGAGTTGCCGAACGTGTAACCGAAGCCGCGGTCGAGCGGCTCGATCGTGAACTTGCCGCGCAGCTCGTCCACTTCCTCGTGGACGATTCGCGGCACCTGGAAATCCATCAAAGTCGTTCTCGTTGCCATGCGTTCCTTTCTACTTCGAGTAGAGCTCGACGATCAGTGATTCCTGGACCGGAGTGTCGATCTCCGATCGCTCGGGAAGCTTGAGGATCTTCCCGGTAAGCGCTTCGTGGTCGGCCTGGAGCCAGGGCGCGACGGACGCGGTGAGGTCGGTCGCGTCGCGGATCACCTGCTCGGCCGAGCTGCCGGGCGCCATCGTGACGATGTCGTCCGAGCGAACCTGGTAGCTGGGGATGTTCACCCGGCGGCCGTTGACGTGGAAGTGGCCGTGGCGGACGAACTGGCGGGCCTGCGCTCGCGATGCAGCGAAGCCGAGGCGGTAGACGACATTGTCGAGCCGCGTCTCGAGCATGCGCAGGAGCTCCTCGCCCGTGATTCCCGAGCCCTTCGCGGCCTTGGCGTAGTAGGTGCGGAACTGCTTCTCGAGCAGCCCGTAGAACCGGCGCGCCTTCTGCTTCTCGCGCAACTGGAGCAGGTACTCGGACTGCTTGATGCGGCCGCGGCCGTGCTCGCCCGGCGGATAGCTGCGGCGCTCGATCGCGCACTTCTCGGTCAGGCAGCGCTCTCCCTTGAGGAAGAGCTTCATGCCTTCGCGGCGGCACTGCTTGCACTTGGGTGAGCGGTCTCGTGCCACTAGACCCTCCGCCTCTTGCGCGGCCGCACGCCGTTGTGGGCCTGCGGCGTCACGTCCTTCACGCCCAGGATCTCGAGGCCGGCGGCCTGGAGCGAGCGGATCGCCGTCTCGCGACCCGAACCGGGCCCCTTGACGAAGACCTCGACCTTTTGCAAGCCGTGCTCCATGCCCTTGCGCGCGCACGCGTCGGCTGTGACCTGCGCAGCGAACGGCGTCGACTTGCGCGAGCCCTTGAAGCCCGCGGAGCCGGCCGACTCCCAGACGATGACGTTGCCCTCACCGTCGGTGAGCGTGACGATCGTGTTGTTGAACGACGTCTTGATGTGCGCCTGGCCGATGGCGATGTTCTTCTTGACGCGGCGCCTCGCGCGCCCGCGTCCCGCTTGTTTCCTAGGAGGAGCCATTTAAGTTTTCGTCGGTGCCTTCTTGCCGCGACCCACGGTCTTCTTCGGGCCCTTGCGGGTGCGGGCGTTCGTCTTCGTGCGCTGACCGTTCACCGGCAGGCCGCGGCGATGCCGGACCCCGCGGTACGCGCCGATCTCGCCCAGGCGCTTGATCGCCTGCTGGCGCTCGCGGCGAAGGTCGCCCTCGACCTGGAGGTTCGTGTCGATGTAGTCGCGCAGCTTCGTGATCTCCCCGTCGGTCAAGTCGCTGACCTTCGTGTCCAGGGACAGCCCGAGCGCGGCAGCGGTCTCGCGCGACTTCGAGCGCCCGACCCCGAAGATGTACGTGAGCGCGACCTCGAGGCGCTTCTCACGCGGAAGGTTGACGCCTGCGATGCGGGCCACTAACCCTGCCTCTGCTTGTGGCGCGGATTGGTGCAGATGACCATGGTCCGGCCGTTCCGCCGGATCACGCGGCACCGCTCACACATTGGCTTGACTGATGCTCGAACCTTCACTTCACTCCTAGCTCCCCGAGCCAAGTCTGAGTCTGGCGCGGAGCAAACAAATCGCGCCCTTGAGCGCGGTTGTCGGGACACAGAAACACGCACAGCAGAGCTGTGCGGCGAGAAACTATGGTAGCAAAAGGGCTCCCGCCCGATTCTTGTCGGTTGTCAGGATGCGGGGCTCCTCGTCTGTAATTGCGACCGTGTGCTCGAAATGGGCCGACAGAGCGGCATCGACGGTTGAGATCGACCATTCGTCGTCGTGGAGGTAGATGTCGGGCCCGCCGGCGTTGATCATCGGCTCGATCGCGAAGGTCATCCCCGAGGCGAGCTCAGGCCCGCGCCCGGGAGCCCCGTAATTGGGGATCTGCGGATCCTCGTGCATCGCCCTGCCGATGCCGTGGCCGACCAGGCTGCGGACAACCGAGAAACCCGCTTCCTCGGTCACTGCTTGGATGGCGTGCGAGAGGTCCGAGAGGCGGTTTCCGGGCCGGCACTGGCCGATCCCCGCCGCGAGCGCTGCCTGGCAGACCTCGAGCAGTCGCTCGGCCTCCGCGGAGACGTCTCCGACCGGGAACGTATAGGCCGAGTCGGCCACGAACCCGTCCAGCGAGACGCCCACGTCCACCGAGAGGATGTCGCCGTCCGCGAGCTGGCGCGCGTCGGGGATCCCGTGCACGACCATGTCGTTCGGAGACGTGCAGATCGAGGCCGGGTAGCCCCGGTAGCCCTTGAAGGACGACGTGCCGCCCTGCGATCGAATGTACTCGTCGGCGAGCTGGTCGAGCTCCGCCGTCGTCACGCCCGGCCGCACGTGCTCGCCCACGAGCGCGAGCGTGTCGGCGACGACGCCGCCGGCCTTCGCCATCGTTTCGACCTCTGCCTGTGATTTGCGGATGATCACGAGGCTACCTGCGCCTGTTCGAGGGCGTCCTGGATCTCGGAGAACACTTCGTTCTCCGGCCGGTCGCCGTGGATCCCGATCAGGTTGCCGAGCATCCGGTAGTGCGCCACGACCGGCTCCGTCTCGCGGTGGTAGAGCTCGAGCCGTTTCTCGATCGCCTCGGGGGTGTCGTCTGCCCGCCCTTCCTCAGCGGCGCGCTTGTGCAAGCGCTCGACCGCCACGCCGTCGGGGACCTGCAGCTGGAAGACGACCGATAGTGGCCGTCCGATCTCGGACAGCATCGAGTCGAGAGCCTCCGCCTGGGTCATCGTGCGAGGGAAGCCGTCGAGGACGAAGCCGTTCTCGGCATCCTCGGATTGAAGGCGCTCGCGGATCAGGTCGATCATCAGCTCGTCAGGGACGAGCTCGCCGCTCTCGAGGATCGGCTTCACGCGCCGGCCAAGCTCGCTGCCGTTGGCGATCGCGCTGCGCAGGATGTCGCCGGTCGCGATGTGCGCGAGCCCATAGTCGGAGGCGATGCGGTTGGCCTGCGTCCCCTTGCCCGACCCCTGGACGCCGAGTAAAAGGACGTCTAAAGGCACAGTTGCCCTATTTAAGGAAGCCCTCGTAGGAGCGCATCATCATCTGCGACTCCATCTGGCGCATCGTGTCGAGTGCCACGCCGACCGCAATCAGCACAGACGTGCCTCCGAGCGCGCCCGAGGTCGTCTGCGAGAAGCCGAAGTACTTGATGAAGAGGCTCGGCAAGATCGCGACGATCGCGAGGTAGAGCGCCCCGGGTAGCGTGAGCCGCGTCAGCACGCGGTCGAGATACTGCGCCGTCGGCGGTCCGGGCCGGATGCCGGGGATGTAGCCGCCGTGCTTGCGGAGCTGGTCCGCCTGGTCGACGGGATTGAACTGCACCGCGGTGTAGAAGTACGTGAAGACGACGATCATGAAGCCCTGGAGCAGCAGGTAGGTGAGGTTCGTCGGGGAGAAGTGCGCGTTGACGAACGACTGCGTCTGCGGGAAGTACTGGCCGATCGTGGGCGGGAACGCCATCACGGCCGCGGCGAAGATGATCGGGATGACCCCGGCCATGTTCACGCGCAGCGGCATGTACGTCGACCCGCCCGCCGTCATCCGGCGTCCGATCATCCGCTTCGCGTACTGAATCGGAATCTTCCGCTGTCCCTCCTGGATGAACACGACGGCGACGACGATCGCGACCGCGAGCAGCGGGAAAAAGAGCTTCTCCATGGTGCCGCCGTAGTACCAGGCGCTGATCCCCGTCGGAAGGCTCGTCAGAATGGAGGCGAAGATCAGGAGCGAGATGCCGTTGCCGACGCCGCGTTTGGTGATCAGCTCGCCCATCCACATGAGGAGAGTCGTGCCCGCCGTGAGCGTGAGCACGATGAGGACGGTTCGACCGACGCTCGCGTCGAGGACTCCCTGCCGCTTGAAGAGATAGGCGTACCCCAGCGACTGCGCCGCCGCGAGCACGACGGTGAAGTAGCGCGTGTACTGGTTGATCTTGGCCATCCCCGCCTCGCCCTCCTTCTGGAGCTGCTCGAGCCGGGGGACGACCACGGTCATGAGCTGGAGGATGATCGAGGCGGTGACGTACGGCATGATCCCGAGCGCGAAGATGGCGAACTGCGAGAGCGCGCCGCCCGAGAACAGGTTCAGCAGGCCGAGCACCGTGCCTCCCTGGCTGCTGAAGTAACTCTTGACGGCCGTCGGATCGACGCCCGGAGCGGGGATCCATGATCCGAGCCGGTAGATGGCCAGGACGAGCGCAGTAAAGAGAACGCGGTTGCGCAGCTCCGGGACTCGCCAGGCGTTCGAGAGCCACGAGAACATCTAGTGCCCCTTCCAGTAATGCCGCCGAGCTCCTGGGTCGCGAGCACCAAGCCAGAGGCCGCACTCGACCGCGGCCAAGGCTTGCAGCCTTGGCAAGGGCGAGGGTGGGCTCTGGCGCCGCGTGATCGCGGGCCAGGGGCCGGCATGTATTGCTGGAAGGGGCACCTAGTCGGCCTCGTCGTCGGTCGGCGGCTCGTCGGTCGGCGGCTCTTCGGCTTCGGCTGCGGGCTCCTCGGTCGATTCCTCGGCCTCGTCTGCCTTCTCCTGCGGTGGAGGAGCGGCCTTCTTCACACGGCGCTTGGGGTGCTTCGGCTTCGGCTCGCCCCGCAGCCAGGTGATCGTGCCGCCGGCCTGCTCGATCTTCTCTCGTGCGCTCGCCGAGAACAGGTGAGCCGAGACGGAGAGCTTCTTCGTCAGGTCGCCGTAGCCGAGGATCTTGACGTCGAGGCGCGTGTTCCTGATCAGGCCCGCTTCCTTGAGTAGCTCAGGCGTCACGTCGCCGTCGAAGCGCTCGAGGTCGCGCACGTTGACAGACGAGACCTTCGTCCGGTGCGGCCCCATCGGCATGGCATCCTTCGAGTACGGGCCTCGCTGCTTGCCGAGTCGCATGTAGATCGGCATCTGGCCGCCCTCGAATCCTGCTCGCATCTTGTGCGAGCCGGAGCGGGACTTCTGGCCCTTGATGCCCCGGCCTGAATAGCGGCCCTTGCCGGACCCCGGGCCGCGGCCGACGCGCTTGCGATCCTTACGCGCCTGGGCCGGCTTGAGCGAGGAGAGGTTCAGCTTCTCTGGCACGCTACGCGTCCAAGTTACTTTGACAGGCCATTCGGGATACGTCGATTCTCATGATCCGACCTCGCCGTCGATCTCGACGAGGTGGCGAACTTTCCTGAGCATACCGGCGAGCTGCGGGCTCTCCTCCTGCTCCGCGGTGCGGCCGATCTTGCCCAGGCCGAGGGCGCGGAGCGTGCCGCGGTGGCGCTGGCTCTGCCCGATGGAGCTACGAACTTGCTTGATCTTGATCTTCGCCACTCTCGGTCTCCTTCGGCTCCTCAGCGGCCTCGGCCGCCGGTTCAGCCGGTTCGGCCACATCGGCCACCGGTACGGCCATGTCGGGGACGGGCTGCTCTTCAACCTTCGCGCCCACCGGCAGCACCTGGCTGATGGTGAGGCCGCGGGCAGCCGCAACGTCTTCGGGACGCCGCAGGTGCTGGAGCCCCTGAACTGTCGCCTTCAGCATGTTGATCGGGTTCGTCGTGCCGAGGCTCTTCGCGAGGATGTCGCGGATCCCCCCGAGCTCGAGGACGGCACGGACGCCGCCGCCGGCGATGACGCCGGTTCCCTCGCTCGCCGGGCGCAGCATCACGCGGGCCGCGCCGAAGCGACCGATGATCGGGTGCGTGATCGTCGTGCCGTGCTTCGGGATCGTGAAGAGGTTCTTCTTCGCGTCGTCGACGGCTTTCGAGATCGCGAGCGGAACCTCGCGGGCTTTCCCGTAGCCGAGCCCGACGCGGTCGACCTCGTCCCCGATCACGACGAGCGCCGTGAACGAGAACCGCCGGCCGCCCTTGACCACCTTGGCGACGCGGTTGATCTCGACCACGCGCTCCTTGAGCTCGCGGCTCTGCTCCCGTGCGATGACTTCACGTTCGACTGGCGTGGTGCTCAAAACTTCAGGCCTCCTTGGCGGGCTGAATCGGCGAGCGCCTTGACGCGCCCGTGGTAGAGGTAGCCGCCCCGGTCGAAGACGACGGCTTCGATGCCGGCCTTCTTCGCGGCTTCGGCGAGCGTCTTCCCCACTTCTTCGGCCTGCGCGGTCTTGTTGCCCTTGAACGACTTCAGGTGGAGCGAGCTCGCAGCGGCGAGCGTCTTGCCCGCGAGGTCGTCGATCAGCTGCGCCTCGATGCCGGAATTCGAGCGGAAGACGGCAAGGCGCGGCCTCTCGCCCGTCCCGACGACGGTCTTGCGCACGCGCCTATGGCGGCGCTCGCGAGCCTCTCTGACCGTGAGCGTGGCCATTAGTGCTTCTCCCAGTGATGGGCCCCCGCTTGCGGGGGTCGAGGAGCAAGCCAGGGTAGGACGCAGGGAGGCCCAATGCTTGTCAGCATTGGGGCGAGTGAGGACACCGCCTGGCGCCGCTCATCGGCCGCCGCAAGTGATGGGTACATTGCTGGGAGGAGCACTAAGCCCTCTTCCCGACCTTCCGGCGCACGTACTCGCCCTGGTACCGGATTCCCTTGCCCTTGTAGGGCTCGGGCTTGCGCACGTCGCGGATCTCGGCGGCAATCTCGCCGACGAGCTGCTTGTCGATGCCCTTGACGACGATCTCCGTTTGGACGGGAACCTCGAACTCGATTCCCGCAGGCGCCTCGATGACGACCGAGTGGGAGTAGCCGACGTTCAGCTCGAGCGCCGTCCCTCGCATCGTGGCGCGGTAGCCGACGCCCTGGATCTCGAGGCGCTTCTCGAAGCCGTTCGTGACGCCCTCGACCATGTTGGCCACGAGCGAGCGGGTCAGGCCGTGCAGCGCGCGATCGTCGCCCCGGTCGGTCGGGCGCTTGACGAGCAGCTGGCCTTCTTCCTTCTCGACCGTGATCCGGACCGGCACGTTCTGCGTCAGCTCGCCCAGCGGCCCGTTGACGGTTATGCGGCCAGGGTCGACCGCGACGTTGACACCGTCCGGAACCACGATTGGCTGTTTGCCGATTCGACTCATTGGCTCACCAGATGAAGCAGACGACCTCGCCGCCTACTCCGCGCTCCTCAGCCGTGCGGCTCGTGACGAGCCCGCCCGACGTCGAGAGGATCGCCGTACCCATTCCCCCGAGCACGCGCGGCAGCCGATCCTTTCGAGCGTACACGCGCCGGCCGGGCTTCGACACGCGCTTCAAGTCGGTGATGATCCGCTCGCGATTGCGGCCGAACTTGAGCTCGACGACGAGCGTCCCGTAGGCGCGGTGCTTCTTCTTGTCCTCGTGCTTGCTGTTGTGCTCCTCTGCGCTCACGATGCGGTAGTCGCTGATGTAGCCCTCGTCCTTGAGGATGCGTGCGATCTGCTCCTTCAGGCGAGAGGTCGGCATCTCGGTCGTCTCGTGCATCGCCTTGTTCGCGTTGCGGATCCGAGTCAACATGTCTGCAATTGGGTCTGTATGCACGTGTTTTCTACCTGCCTATCTCTTTCCCAGTCTCCCGAGCGAAGCGACGGGACTTCCTATTTCCGCGAAAAGTGCGAAGCATTTTTCGCGGTTCACCAGCTCGATTTCGTCATGCCGGGGATCGCGCCCTCGTGCGCGAGCTCGCGCAGGCAGATCCGGCAAAGGCCGAACTTCTTGTAGACCGCTCGGGGCCGGCCGCAGCGGTTGCAGCGGCTGTAGGCGCGGACCTTGTAGCGAGGCGTCCGCTTGGCCTTGGCGATCAAAGACTTCTTAGCCACTCTGTTCTGCTCCTTCTCTCTCGCGGAACGGCAAGCCGAGGCCGCGCAGGAGCGCGAGGCCCTCGTCGTCGTTCTGCGCAGTCGTCGTGATGGCGACGTCGAGGCCACGGATCGTCTGGACGTCGTCGTAGTCGATCTCCGGGAAGATGATCTGCTCGCGGATGCCGATCGAGTAGTTGCCGCGCCCGTCGAACGACTCCGGCCCGAGCCCGCGGAAGTCGCGGATGCGGGGCAGGGCGATCGAGACGAGCCGGTCGAGGAACTCCCACATTCGGGCGCCGCGCAGCGTGACCCGCGCTCCGATCGGCATTCCCTCGCGCAGCTTGAAGCTCGCGATCGACTTGCGGGCCTTGCGGATTTGCGCCCGCTGCCCGGCGATCGTCGTCAGCTCCTCGATCGCGCTGTCGAGAGCCTTCGACTCGGTCTTGGCCTCGCCGACTCCCATGTTGAGCGTGATCTTCGACACGCGGGGTACGCGCATGACCGACTTGAAGCCGAGCTCGTCCTTGAGCTGCGTGCGCAGCTCTTGCTCGTAGCGCTCCTTCAGGCGTGGCACGTATCCGGTCTTCGTAGCCATTACTTGTCGATCTCCTGGCGGCAGTCGTCGCGCTTGCAGACGCGCACCTTGCGGATGTCTTCGCCTTGCTTCTCCTTGATGACGTAGCCGACGCGAGTGGGGCGGTTGCACGTCGGGCAGACGAGCATCACGTTCGAGATCTGGATCGGCGCGGCCTTCTCGATCACGCCGCCGGGGGTGACCTGCGCCCCGCCCATCCGGCTCGGGTTCTTGATCGGCTTCGGGCGCGAATGCCGCTTGATCATGTTCAGGTTCTCGACGACCACGCGCTTCTCGTCCGGACGCGCCTCGAGCACCCGCCCTTGCTTGCCGCGGTCCTTGCCGGCGAGAACGTGCACCGTGTCGCCCTTCCTGATTTTCATCGCCTTCATCTAGAGCACCTCCGGTGCGAGCGAGACGATCTTCATGAAGTTCTTCTCGCGCAGCTCGCGCGCGACGGGGCCAAAGATGCGCGTGCCGCGCGGGTTGCGCGCCGGATCGATGATCACGGCGGCGTTCTCGTCGAACGCGATCATCGTGCCGTCGTCGCGCCCGTAGGGCTTCTTCGTGCGGACGACGACGGCCTGCACGACCTCGCCTTTCTTGATCGCGCCCTGGGGCGTCGCGGCCTTGACCGTTCCGACGATAACGTCACCGACCCGCGCGTAACGCCGGTGCGAGCCGCCGAGCACGCGGATGCAGAGGATCTCTCGTGCCCCCGTGTTGTCGGCCACTCTGAGTCTCGATTCCTGCTGGATCACTTCGCGACCTCGAGCACTTCCGCCAGTCGCCAGTTCTTGGTCTTGGAAAGCGGCCTGGTCTCGACGATGAGCACGACGTCGCCGACGTTTGCCGCGTTCTGCTCGTCGTGTGCGTGGAACTTCGCGGACCGGCGAACGACCTTCTTGTAGCGCGGATGCGCCTTCACCGTGTCGACGCGGACGACGATCGTCTTGTCCATGGCGCTCGAGACGACGACGCCTCGGCGCTCGACGCGCCGGCCGCGATCGCCATCGGGCTTCGGGAGCCTCGTGATCGGCTTGCGTCCCTCGACCTGCTCGCGCTTCGGCTTCGGGCGCTGCCTGCGCTCACTACGGGGCTTGCGCTTCGGCTTCGTCGGAATCCCAGGAGCTTCGGCGGCAGGGGCCTCTTCAGCGGGAGCCTCTTCAGCGGGAGCCTCTTCAGGAGCCTCTTCAGCGGGAGCCTCTTCAGGAGCCTCTTCAGGAGCCTGCTCCTCGGCAGGAGTTTCCTCAGCCGGAGCTTCCTCCGCCATAGGCTCATCGGCAGGCGCCTCGTCCGCTTCTGCGGCAGGTTCCTCGGCCGGAGTTTCCTCGGCCGCAGGCTCCTCGGCCGGAGCTTCCTCGGCCATAGGTTCGTCGGCCGGAGTTTCCTCGGCGACGGGCTCCTCGGCCGCGGGGGTCTCCTCGACGGGAGTCTCCTCCGCCGTTTCTTCTGCCTTGACTTCTACGTCTTTCTTCTTTGGCACTTAGATGGTCTCCTTCGCGAGCTCTCGCTCGTTTCGTACGGTCAGGATGCGGGCGATCTCACGCTTCGCGAGCTTCAGGCGCGCCGGATTGTCGAGCGCGCCGGTCGCCGATTGGAACCGCAGGTTGAACAACTCCTGCCGCCGCTCCGCGAGGGCGTCGTCGAGCTGGTCGTCGCTCATGCCTCTCAAGTCTCTAGCGCGCAAAGAGATCCGCCTCCCGCTTCACGAACTTGGTCTGGATGGGCAGCTTGCTGCCGGCGAGGCGCAGGGCCTCCTTGGCGAGGTCCTCGGGCACGCCGGCGAGCTCGAACATCACGCGGCCCGGCTTGATGACCGCGACCCAATGCTCCGGAGCGCCTTTGCCCGAGCCCATGCGCGTCTCGGCCGGCTTCTGGCTGACCGGCTTGTCCGGGAAGACGTTGATCCAGACCTTCCCGCCACGCTTGATCTTTCGGGTCATCGCGATCCGGGCAGCCTCGATCTGCCGGTTCGTGACCCAGGCGGCCTCCATGGCCTTGAGCCCGTAGTCGCCGAACTGGACGTGCGTCTGGCCCTTCGAGACGCCCGCGCGCCGGCCGCGCTGCTGCTTGCGGTATTTCGTCTTCTTGGGTAGGAGCACTAACTCTCCTCACTCTTCGTCGGCTCTTCCGTTGGCGTATCGGCTTCGGTTTGCGTGGCGTCGGCAACCGGGGGTGCCTCGACCGTGGGATCGGCTGCGGCCTGCTCGGGCGCCTCGCGCGGCGTGCTCTCGCCTTCGGCACGCGGACGTCGACGGGCGGCGCCTCCTCGCTTGGGCCGACGCTTCTGCACCGGGCCGAGGCCCTCGCGGTCGGCGGCCCTGGTGCGGCCGCTCTCGCGGGATGCGGACAGGCCTTCCGTGCGGCCGCCGAGGCGGCGCGCGGTGTCCTGGTCGCCGAGGCGCGTCTCCTTCTGCTGGGCGACGCTCTCGAAGCCCTCGGGCATGATCTCGCCCTTGTTGATCCAGACCTTGACGCCGATGCGGCCGAAGGTCGTCTTCGCCTCGACGAAGCCGTAGTCGATGTCGGCGCGGATCGTGTGCAGAGGGACGCGGCCCTCGGAATAGCTCTCCGAGCGGCTCATCTCCGTCCCGCCGAGTCGGCCGCCGCACTGAACCTTCACGCCGTGAGCGCCTGAGCGCATCGCCGAGGCGAGCGAGCGCTTCATCGCGCGCCGGAAGCTGACGCGGTTCTGGAGCTGCTCGGCGATCGACTGGGCGACGAGCTTGGCGTCGAGCTCGGGGCGCTTGATCTCGTTGATGTTGATGTGCACGTTCTTGTGCGTCATGCCGTGGATCTCTTTGCGGAGGGCGTCCACCTCGGCACCGGACTTGCCGATGACGATTCCCGGCCGAGCGGTGTAGATGTCGATCGTGATCCGCTGCTTGTCCTTGCGGATGAGCACGTCCGAGAGGCCCGCGTGCGAGAGCTTGTTGTAGATGTGCTCGCGGATCTTGATGTCCTCGAGCAGCGCCTGCGGGAACTCCTTCGTGCCGGTGTACCAGTTCGACTTCCAGTCGTGGATGACGCCGACGCGCATCCCGCCGGGGTGGACTTTTTGGCCCATTAAGAGTCGCTCTCTTTCTTTTTGGCGGGGGTCTTCTTCTTCGGAGTGGCCGACGTGGCCTTGGCCTTCGGCTTGTCCTCAGTGGCCTTGTCCTTCTTTGCAACAGACTGTTGCTTAGTCTCGGTCTTGGCCTTCGGAGCGGCCTTGCGGCGCGGAGCGCGCTTCGGCTTCTCCGTCGTCGCGGGCGGCTCGGCTCGCGTAACGGTCGCCGTCGTGCCCGGGACGAGCGTCATCGTGATGTGACAGGTCCGCTTGCGGATCTGGACCGAGCGGCCTCGCGCGCGGGCGCGCCAGCGCTTGATCACCGGGCCCGCGTCCACGTACACGGCCTTGACGACGAGGTCGTCGCCGATCAGGCCGTGGTTCGCCTCGGCGTTCGACACGGCGGAGCGCAGCAGCTTCTCGACCTCGCGGGCCGCGGCGCGCTCGGTGAACGCGAGCACGGTCCGAGCTTCTGGCACGGTCCGCCCGCGGATGTGCTCCACGACGAGCCGGGCCTTGCGCGGCGAGATCCGCAGCCACTTCGCAGCGGCGCGGACTTCCTTTGTCTCCGCGACACTCACGTGGTGCGCTTCACCTCCACCTTGCGGTCGCCGGAGTGCGCGCGGAAGGTCCTCGTCGGCGCGAACTCACCGAGCTTGTGGCCGACCATCTGCTCGGTGATGAAGACCGGGACGTGCTTGCGCCCGTCGTGAACCGCGATCGTGTGCCCAACCATCTCGGGAAAGACGGTCGAGGACCGCGACCAGGTTCGGATCATGTTCTTTGCCCCCGAGGCATTCATCGCCTCGATCCGTTGGAAGAGTCGCTCCTCCACGAAGGGCCCTTTCTTCGAAGACCTGCTCATCGCTTGCCCTTCCCTCGCTTACGTCCGCGGACGATCAAGCGGTCGGATTCCTTGTGCTTGCGGCGCGTGCGCTTGCCGAGGGTCGGCACGCCCCAGGGTGTGACCGGATGGCGGCCGCCTTTCGACTTGCCCTCGCCGCCGCCGTGCGGGTGGTCGACGGGGTTCATCGCGGAGCCGCGCACGGTCGGGCGCTTGCCTCGCCAGCGGCTACGGCCGGCCTTCCCGCCCGTGATGTTCTCGTGGTCGACGTTCCCGACCTGGCCGATCGTGGCGCGGCACGTGAGCGTGACTCGGCGAAGCTCTCCCGAGGGGAGGCGCAGCACCCCGTAGCCCTCGTCCTTCGCGACGAGCTGGACACCGGCCCCGGCGCTGCGCGCCATCTGGCCGCCTCGCCCGGGCTTCAGTTCCACGTTGTGCACGAGGGTGCCCGTCGGGATGTTCTCGAGCGGAAGCGTGTTGCCCGGCTTGATGTCGGCGCCCGGACCGGACTCGACGGTCGCCCCGACCTTGAGGCGCGCGGGAGCGAGGATGTATGCCTTCGCCCCGTCTGCGTAGTGGAGCAGGGCGATGTTCGCCGAGCGGTTCGGGTCGTATTCGATCGCGGCCACTTTTGCCGGGATCGCGTCCTTGGTGCGCTTGAAATCGATCTCGCGGAAGCGTCGCTTGTGGCCCCCGCCCTTGTGGCGCGTCGTGATGCGGCCGTTGTTGTTGCGCCCGCCGGTCTTCTTAACGGATTTCGTCAGGCTCTTCTCGGGCTTCGACCGCGTGACCTCCTCGAACTTGGAGACGGTCATGAAGCGGCGCCCCGGCGAGGTCGGCTTGAACTTGCGTAGGGCCATCAGACCTGCGCCCCCTCGAAGATCTCAATCGAGTCGCCTTCTTTGAGCTGGACGATCGCCTTCTTCCAGCCCGGGCGCCGGCCCATCTTGTAGTTGCGCATCTTCGGCTTCGACGGAACCTGGACCATGTTGACGGCGATCACCTTGACGCCGAAGAGCTGCTCGACAGCCTGTCGAACCTGCGTCTTGTGCGCGTCCTTGTGCACGCGGAACGAGTACTTGCGGTCCTCGATCAGGCTGTAGCTCTTCTCCGAGACCACGGGCGCCAGCAGCACTTCGTTCGGATGCAGGCTCATGAGCCTGCCCGTTTCTGAACCGTCTCGAGGGCGCCTTCGGTGACGAGCAGCGAGCGGGCCCAGAGGACCGCTGCGACTTCGAGCTCCGAAGGCGGCACGACGACGACCTGCTCGAGGTTGCGGAACGACTTCGCGAGCGCCGTCTCGTCGCCGTTCGCGACCAGGACGAGTGGGCGCTCCTTGCCCCAGCCCTCCAGGAAAGTGACTGCCTTCTTGGTCGAAGGCTCCTCGAAAGCCGAGTCCGCCAGGACCGCGAGGGTCCCCTCGCTCGCGTGAGCGCTCAGCGCGCCGCGGAAAGCAGAGCGATACGCCTTCTTGTTCACCTTGACTTCGTAGCTGCGCGGAGTCGGAGGAAAGGCGACGCCGCCGCCCGTGAACTGCGGCGCGCGAATCGTCCCGGCTCGGGCCCGGCCGGTTCCCTTCTGGCGCCAGGGCTTGGCGCGCCCGCCCGCGACGAGCCCACGGCTCTTCGCCGACTGGGTTCCGGCCCGGCGAGCGTTCAGCTCGGCGCGCACGGCCTCGTGCAGGAGGTGCGGCTTCACCTCGACGCCGAAGACGCCCTCGTCGAGGGTCGCCTCTTTCGTCGACTTGCCGCTGACGCCCAGCAGCGGTGCCTTAGGCATCGCTTGCGATGCCGCCTTCAGGATGCCGGGCTCCGCCCGGTATCCGTCGGAAATGACCGGTCGATCCAACTGAACTCATCTCGAAAACGCAGCTAAGACCGGCCACGCTTCTCCTCCCGGATCTCGACGACGCCGTTCTTCGGGCCGGGAACCGCGCCCTTGACCAGGAGCAGGTTGAGTTCGGGATCGACGGCGTGGACGACGAGGCCGACCTGCGTGCGGCGCTTGCCGCCCATGCGGCCCGCCATACGCATGCCCTTGAAGACACGCGAGGGCGTCGCCGACGAGCCGATCGAGCCCGGCTTGCGGATGTTGTGCGAGCCGTGGCTCTTCGGGCCTCGCTGGAAGTTGTGACGCTTGATCGTCCCGGCGAAGCCCTTGCCGATCGAGATGCCGGAGACCTTGATCTTGTCGCCCGGCTCGAAGGCCTCGACGGTCACCGGCTCGCCGAGCACGGCTTCGCTCGTGCCGCGGAACTCGACGAGATGGCGATGCGGCGCGGTCTCGGTCTTCTTCAGATGACCGATCCGGGCCTTGGTCGCCTTCCGCTCCGGAACCTCGTCGAACGCGAGCTGGACGGCCTCGTAGCCGTCCGTCTCCTCGGTCTTGACCTGGACCACGGGACAGGGGCCGGCCTGGATCACCGTGACCGCCGTCACCACGCCGCTCTCCTCGTCGAAGAGCTGGGTCATGCCGAGTTTTTTGCCGATCAGACCTTTCATTGATCTGACCCGCCTTCACATGGCTCGGAGCGTGATCCCTGGACGCGTAGCGTGTTCATCAGAGCTTGATCTCGATGTCCACTCCCGCAGGGAGATCGAGCCGCATCAGCTGGTCGATCGTCTTCGGGGTCGGACTGTGGATGTCGATGAGCCGCTTGTGCGTGCGCACCTCGAAGTGCTCACGCGAGTCCTTGTCCTTGAACGGGCTTCGGATCACGCAGTAGATGTTCCGCTCCGTCGGCAGGGGCACGGGACCAGTGATCGTCGCGCCGCTTCGCTGAGCGGTGTCGACGATCGACTGGGCCGACCGGTCGAGCTGCTGGTGGTCGTACCCCTTGAGACGGATGCGGATTTTCTGTTGCGCCAAGTAGCTCTTGTCCTCTCCTATTACGCTTGGATTTCGGTGACGACGCCTGCGCCGACGGTGCGGCCACCCTCACGGACGGCGAAGCGCAGGCCCTGGTCCATGGCGATCGGCTGACCGAGCTCGATCTCCATGTTCGTGTTGTCGCCCGGCATGACCATCTCCTGGCCCTCCGGGAGCTTGATCGCGCCGGTCACGTCCGTCGTGCGGAAGTAGAACTGCGGCCGGTAGCCGTTGAAGAACGGCGTGTGGCGGCCACCTTCATCCTTCGAGAGAACGTAGACCTCGGCCTTGAACTGCGTGTGCGGCGTGATCGATCCCGGCTTCGCCAGAACCTGGCCGCGTTCGATCTCCTCGCGCTTCGTACCGCGCAGGAGCGCACCCGCGTTGTCGCCGGCCTGGGCGTAGTCGAGCGTCTTGTTGAACATCTCCATGCTCGTGACGACGGTCTTCTCGATCTTCGGATGGATCCCGACGATCTCGACCTCGTTGCCCGACTCGATCTTGCCCTGCTCGATTCGACCCGTGACGACCGTCCCGCGGCCCGTGATCGTGAAGACGTCCTCGATCGGCATCAGGAACGGCTTGTCGACGTCACGCGTGGGCTCGGGGATGTAGCTGTCCACGGCGGCCATCAACTCGAGGATCTTCGCCTTGGCCTCCTCGTCGCCCTCGAGCGCCTTCAGCGCCGAGCCGGTGACGATCGGAATGTCGTCGCCCGGGAACTCGTACTTCGAGAGCAGCTCGCGGACTTCCATCTCGACGAGCTCGAGCAGCTCGGGGTCGTCCACCATGTCCGCCTTGTTCAGGAAGACGACGATGTACGGGACCTCGACCTGGCGGGCGAGCAGGATGTGCTCGCGCGTCTGCGGCATCGGGCCGTCGGCGGCCGAGACCACGAGGATCGCGCCGTCCATCTGGGCGGCGCCGGTGATCATGTTCTTGATGTAGTCGGCGTGGCCCGGGCAGTCGACGTGCGCGTAGTGACGGCTCTCCGTCTCGTACTCCACGTGCGACGTGTTGATCGTGATGCCGCGTGCCTTCTCTTCCGGGGCGTTGTCGATCGACGCGAAATCGCGTGCGACCGTGTTCCCGCCCTGGTCGGCGAGGACTGACGTGATCGCCGCCGTGAGCGTCGTCTTGCCATGGTCGATGTGACCGATGGTGCCAACGTTCAGATGTGGCTTGGTGCGCTCGAACTTCTCCTTGCTCATGCTCTCCCTTTCCTAGCTTTCGGCGTCGACGATCTCGCCCGCGATCGACTGAGGGACTTCCTCGTAGCGATCGAATTGCATGGTGAACGTGGCCCGGCCCTGCGTCGTCGAGCGCAGGTCCGTTGCATAGCCAAACATGGTTGCGAGCGGGACGCGGGCTTTGATGACCTGCGCGTTCCCACGTGGCTCGAGGTGCTCGATGTGGCCACGGCGTGAGTTGAGGTCGCCCATGACGTCACCGAGGTAGTCCTCCGGGGTCACGACCTCGACGGCCATGACCGGCTCCAGCAGCTTCGGCTTCGCCCGCTGCATCGCGTTCTTGAACGCCATCGAGCCGGCGACCTTGAAGGCGATCTCGCTCGAGTCGACGTCGTGGTAGGAGCCGTCCACGAGGTACACGCGGATGTCCACGACCGGATAGCCGGCGAGGATCCCCGACTCCATCGCCTCTTGGATGCCGAGGTCGACGGACGAGATGTACTCGCGGGGAATCTTGCCGCCGACGATCTTGTCGAGGAACTCGTAGCCCTCGCCCGGCTCGGCCGGCTCCAGGTTGATCACGGCGTGGCCGTACTGGCCGCGGCCGCCGGTCTGGCGCACGAACTTGCCTTCGACCTTCTCGACGGGCTTCGAGATCGTCTCGCGGTAGGCCACCTGCGGGCGGCCGACGTTCGCGTCGACGCTGAACTCGCGCATCAGGCGGTCGACGATGATCTCGAGGTGCAGTTCGCCCATGCCCGAGATGATCGTCTGCCCCGTCTCGTCGTCCGTGCGGACCCGGAAGGTCGGATCCTCGTCGGTCAGCCGCTGAAGGCCCGCGCCGAGCTTGTCCTGGTCGCCCTTCGTCTTCGGCTCGATCGCGACCGAGATCACCGGCTCCGGAAATTCCATCGTCTCGAGGCGGATGGGCGCCGTCTCGATCGCGAGCGTGTCGCCGGTCGACGTGTTCTTCAGGCCGACGATGGCCGCGATCTCACCGGCGCCGATGTCCTCGCGCTCCTCGCGTGAATTCGCGTGCATCTGGAGGATGCGGCCGATCCGTTCGGTCTTTCCCGTGGTCGTGTTCAGCACCTTGTCGCCGGCCTTCACCTGGCCGGAGTAGACGCGGACGTACGTGAGGCGGCCAACGAACGGGTCGGACATGACCTTGAAGGCGAGCGAGCTGAACGGCTCGTCGAGCGCAGGGCGCCGCGAGAGCTCGTGCTCGGTGCGCGGGTCGACCCCGTGCATCGGCGGCACGTCGAGCGGGCTCGGCAGGTAGTCGATGACCGCGTCGAGCAGAGGCTGGACGCCCTTGTTCTTGAAGGCGGAGCCCGCCAGTACCGGCGTGACCGTGTTGTCGAGAGTCGCGGCGCGGAGTGCGCGCTTCAGCATCTCGGGCGTCACCACGCTCTCGTCCTCGAGATAGGCTTCCATCAGCTCGTCGTCGTGGTCGGCGACCGCGTCGATCAGCTGGTGGTGGTACTCCTGCGCCTGCTCGGTCAGCTCGGCCGGGATCTCGCCGATGTCGACCTTCTCCCCCAGCTCGTCCTCCCAGGTCAGCGAGCGCATCTCGACGAGATCGATGACCCCGCGGAAGTGCTCCTCGCCGCCGATCGGAAGGTGGATCGGCACCGCGCGGGTGCCGAGGCGGTCGACCATCGACTGCACGGAGGCGAAGAAGTCGGCGCCGGTGCGATCCATCTTGTTGATGAACGCGATGCGCGGGACCTTGTAGTGGTCGGCCTGGCGCCAGACGGTCTCCGACTGGGGCTCGACGCCTGCGACGGCGTCGAAGACCGCGATCGCGCCGTCGAGCACGCGCAGGCTCCGCTCGACCTCCATCGTAAAGTCCACGTGCCCGGGCGTATCGATAATGTTGATGCGAAACTCGCGCCAGAACGCCGTCGTCGCAGCCGACGTGATCGTGATGCCGCGCTCCTGCTCCTGCTCCATCCAGTCCATGACCGCAGCGCCCTCGTGGACCTCGCCCATCTTGTGGGTACGGCCCGTGTAGTAGAGGATCCGCTCGGTCGTCGTGGTCTTGCCCGCGTCGATGTGGGCCATGATCCCGATGTTCCGAACGTTCTCGAGCGCCGGCGGCGCCTTCGTCGCTTCGGCGGCCATTACCAGCGGTAGTGCGCGAAGGCCTTGTTGGCCTGCGCCATTCGGTAGAGGTCGTCCTTGCGCTTGAAAGCCCCGCCCTGCTGGTCGAGAGCGTCGAGGATCTCGCCGGCGAGCTTCTCGTCCATGTGCTTCTCGCGCCGCTGACGGGCGAACGTGACGAGCCAGCGCACGGCGAGCGTGCGGGCACGGCGCATCGGAACCTCGACGGGAACCTGGTACTGGGCGCCGCCGACGCGCCGAGGGCGAACCTCGAGCACCGGCGTCACTGTCTTCACGGCCTGCTCCAGCACCTCGACCGGAGGCTTGCCCGTCTTCGAGCCCACGCGGTCCAGCGCGCTGTAGACGATGGTCTCGGCGGTCGCACGCTTGCCGCGCGTCATCACCTTGTTGATCACCTGGGTGACGAGCTGCGAGTTGTAGACGGGGTCCGGAACAGCTTCGCGAACCTGGGTTGCGGAACGGCGGGGCATTAGTGGCCCTTCCAGTGACGCTGCCGAGCTTCTGGGTCGCGAGCACCAAGCCAGAGGCCGCACTCGACCGCGGCCAAGGCTTGCAGCCTTGGCAAGGGCGAGGGTGGGTTCTGGCGCCGCGTGATCGCGGGCCAGAAGCCGGTATGTGTTGCTGGGAGGGCCACTAAGACTTCTTCGCTCCGTACTTCGAGCGGCCTTGCTTTCTGTCGGGGACGCCGGCGGTGTCGAGGGCTGCGCGGATCACCTTGTAGCGGACACCGGGAAGATCGCGGACACGGCCGCCGCGGATGAGGACGACCGAGTGCTCCTGGAGGTTGTGCCCTTCGCCCGGGATGTAGGTCGTGACTTCGAAGCCGTTCGTCAACCTGACGCGGGCGACCTTACGCAGAGCCGAGTTCGGCTTCTTCGGCGTATGCGTGAACACGCGCGTACAGACCCCCCGCTTCTGCGGGGCGCCTGTGAGGGCCGGGCGCTTGTTCTTGCTCTTGGGCGCGCGGCGACCTTTTCGAACCAGTTGGTTGACGGTGGGCATTTGCTCCCGGAGTAGGTTCTGACACAACAAAGGTCGGCAGGTGGGCACCTGCCAACCGAGCAAGGAATGGTAGCGAAAACCGGATCGTCGTCGCAAACGGCGTCACCAGATTGGATTTTGCGCACTTCCCTGCTAGCGAGGCGGCCATTTCGGCTAACCCATTGTGGCTATAGCCAAGTGGCAGAAAGGCGATTACAGTGAGTACCTGGCCCGGCCGCCCCGGGACCTGCGGCTACGGGGAGACCACATGGAGAGGACTGAGAGTGTGAGGGAGCGGCGATGACAATCGCCCTCGCAGCGGTCGGCGCGGCATTGGCGATGCTGATCGTCACGCTGCTCTTTCAGTGGATCGTCCGGCGCTCGCCCCAGTCCGACGAGCGGTTGACCCAGGTCGTACGGGAGCTCGAGTCACGCATGGACGAGATGGTCCGCGATCTCACGGGGGCGCTCGAGCAGTCGCAGCTCGAGGGCAGGCGAAGCCGGATGCTCGGCGAGCTGGCCGGTTCGATCGACCTCGACGAGGTGCTCACGCGCGTCCTCGAAGCGGCAGGCTCGATCGACAGTGTCGACGCCGCGCTCGTGTCGCTGACTCCGCCGCCCGGAGGCCAGCCGATCGTCGCCACCCTCGGCCTGTCGGCCGAGGAAGCGGAGCGCCAGTCGGTGACGGGGCCGCCGGACGGCCGCGAGGCCAGGGCGATCTCGATGTCCTACGACTACAGCGCCGATCAGGTTGACTCCGGGGACGACGCGATCCGAGCCGGGGTCGCAGTGCCGCTTCCCGGCGAGACGGCGCCGCTCGGACTGCTGACGATGTTCACGCGCTCCGCCGATCAGCGATTCAGCGAGGAGCAAGTGCGCGAGCTCGAGGAGCTCGCGGCGAGGGCCGGACCGGCGATCGAGAACGCCCGCCGCTTCCGCGAGGCGCGCCAGCTTGCCGACCTCGACGCGCTCACGGGCCTCCACAACCGGCGCTACTTCCACGAGACGCTCGCCCGCGAGGTGGCGCGTGCGCACCGCTACGACCGGCAGCTCGCGCTCATCATCTTCGACCTCGACGACTTCAAGGCGATCAACGACCGGATCGGCCATCTCTCAGGCGACGGCGTCCTGGCCGAGGCGGCCGAGCGCATGCGCGAGGTCGTCCGCTCCGCCGACATCGCCTGTCGCGTGGGCGGCGACGAGTTCGCCGTCATCCTTCCGGAGTCGACCCTCAAGGACGCCGACCAGCTTTACTCCCGGCTCCAGAAAGCCGTTTCGGCCCGCCCAGTCGGCCAGGCCGGCCCGCTCACGATCTCCGCGGGCGTCGCCGAGCTTCAGCCCGACGACGACGCGATCGCGTTCTTCCAGCGGGCCGACCATGCGCTGTACGGCGCAAAGGAGCGCGGCAAGAGCCAGGTCGTCGTGGCAAGCCTGATCCGTCCCCAGCCGCCGTCGAACATCCCACCGACGATAGCGCCACAGCTGCCGTCGGAAGAGCCGCCGACAAACCTGAACGCCGCCGGCTAGGAGGTCCTGGGCCACGGGCCCGGGGCTCGCGCAAAGTGCTTCGCACTTTCCGCGACTAAGGGCACGCCGAGCCAAGGAACAACGCCGCGATGCGCCCACCCATGCCGCGGTCGATGATTCTTGAACGACGAGAGGCGGCATCTCTGCCGCCTCTCGTGCCAAACGGGTACCGCTTGCGGCTATTCGCCGTCTAGGGGCGAGTCGACTTCTGGAACCTCTTCGGCCTCGACGGCGTCCTTGGGCTTTCCGTCGCCGCCGTTCGTCTCCGGCTGGCCGCCGAAATCGATGCCGAGCTCCTGAAGGCTGAGGCCCTCGCCGTCGCCGGTGCCGATCTCCTCGAGCGCGCGCAGCAGCTCAGCCCGCTCGTAGGTTTCCTTCGGCACCTTCTCCGACGGGCCGATCTCGACGTTCCGGTACTGCTTGAGGCCGGTCGCCGCCGGGATCAGCTTGCCGATGATGACGTTCTCCTTGAGGCCGAGCAGGTGGTCGACCTTGCCCTCGATCGAGGCGTCGGTCAGCACCTTGGTCGTCTCCTGGAAGGACGCGGCCGAGAGGAAGGACTCCGTTGCCAGCGACGCCTTCGTAATCCCGAGGATCAGGGGCTCGAAGGTCGCCTGCTCCTTCTTCTCCTTCTTGACCCGCGCGTTCTCCTTCTCGAGCACGATCTTGTCGACGAGCTGGCCCGGCAGGAGCTCGGTGTCGCCCGCGTTCTCGACGCGCACCTTCTTCAGCATCTGGCGGACGATGAGCTCGATGTGCTTGTCGTGGATCTCGACGCCCTGTGACCTGTAGACCCGCAGGACCTCTTGCACGAGGTACAGCTCGGTCGGCGTCGAGCCCTTTCCGGTCTGCGCGTGCAGCGCGAGCAGCTCCGCGGGTGCGCGCGAGCCCTCGTGCAGCGGATCGCCCGGCTCGACGTGCTGGCCCTTCGTGACGAGCAGGCGAGTGCGGCGCGGCAGCGCGTAGGCGATCGGCTCGAGCTCCTCGCCGTCGGCGCCCTTCTCGTCGGGGATGATCGTCACCTTCACGCCGCGGTCGGTCTGCTCGAGCTCGACGATGCCCGAGACCTCGGCGAGCTTCGCCGCGCCCTTCGGGTTCCGCGCCTCGAAGATCTCGACGACGCGCGGGAGGCCGTGCGTGATGTCCGCGCCGGCGACACCGCCCGTGTGGAAGGTGCGCATCGTCAGCTGCGTGCCCGGCTCGCCGATCGACTGAGCGGCGATGATCCCGACCGCGTCGCCGATCTCGGCCAGCTTCCCGGTCGCGAGGAAGATCCCGTAACAGTCACGGCACACGCCGTACTCGCTGTGGCACTTGAGCACCGAGCGAACCGGGAGCTTCATATCCTCGGCTTGTTCCTCGAGCCCGTCGATGATCTCCTGGAGGAGGATCGGGGTGAGCATGGCGCCCTTGTCGGCGAGCTTCGTCTTCCCCGGCTTGCCACTCGAAAGAGGCTTCATCACCTCTTCGCTGAGCATCCGGCCGAGGAGGCTCTTGTTCATTCCATCCTGCCCGAGAACGGGCAGTTCGATGAAGTCCTTCGTCTTACAGTTCTCGTCGCGGATGATCACGTCCTGGGCGACGTCGACCAGACGCCGCGTGAGATAGCCCGAGTCGGCCGTGCGGAGCGCCGTGTCGGCGAGACCCTTGCGCGCGCCGTGCGTCGAGATGAAGTACTCGAGCACCGACAGGCCCTCCATGAAGTTGGCCTGGATCGGGCGCTCGATGATCTCGCCCTTCGGATTCGCCATCAGGCCTCGCATACCGGCGAGCTGGCGGATCTGCTTGAAAGATCCGCGCGCTCCCGAGTTGGCCATCATGTAGATCGGGTTCAACTTGAAGAGCGTCTTCTCCATGGCGGCGGCCACCTCGTCGGTCGCCTCCGTCCAGATCGTCACGATCTGCTCGTGGCGCTCCTCCTCGGTGATGAGGCCTCGCTCGTACTGCTCCTCGACCGTCTCGACGCGCGCCTCGTAGCGCGCGAGGATCTCCTGCTTGTCCTCGGGGACGACGATGTCGTTCTTCGAGATCGTGATCCCGCCCTCGGTCGCGTACTTGAAGCCGAGGGTCTTGATCGTGTCGAGCACTCCGCCCATCCCGTGGGCGCCGTAGCGCTCGGCGAGCGCCGAGATCAGGTCGTCCATCTCGCGCTTGGAGAGCGTGTGGTTGATGAACTCGGGTGGCTCGACGTTCTTCGCCTCGCCGTATGACTCCATGAGAGCGCGCTCGACCTCGGAGTTGAAGATCACGCGGCCCGGGGTGGTCACGATCAGCTCGCCGTGCCAGCGGTACTCGATCGGCTGCTGGAGCTCGACCTGCTTCGCGTCGATCGCGAGCTCCACTTCCACCTCGGACTGGAAGCGCTTCGGCCGCGGCTTCATCTTCTCCGCGCTCGCCTCGGTCAGGTCGTCCTCGGTGTACGTGAGGAAGTAGCCGCCGAGCACCATGTCCTGCCCTGGCGTGGTGAGCGGGCGCCCGTTCGCGGGCGAGAGGATGTTGTTCGAGCTGAGCATGAGCAGGCGCGCCTCGGCCTGCGCCTCGGCCGAGAGCGGAAGGTGGACGGCCATCTGGTCGCCGTCGAAGTCGGCGTTGAACGCGTGACAGACGAGCGGGTGCACCTGGATCGCTTTGCCCTCGACGAGCACGGGCTCGAAGGCCTGGATGCCGAGCCTGTGCAGCGTCGGCGCGCGGTTCAGGAGCACGGGATGCTCGGCGATGACCTCCTCGAGGACGTCCCAGACCTCGGGCGTCATCGAGTCGACGTACTTCTTCGCCGCCTTGATGTTCTGCACGCTCTTGCGGTCGACGAGCCGGCTCATGATGAACGGCTTGAAGAGCTCGAGCGCCATGATCTTCGGCAGGCCGCACTGGTGGAGCTTCAGGTATGGCCCGGCGACGATCACCGAGCGGCCCGAGTAGTCCACGCGCTTTCCGAGCAGGTTCTGCCGGAAGCGGCCCTGCTTGCCCTTGAGCATGTCGGAGAGCGACTTCAGTGGCCGGTTGCCCGGGCCGGTGACAGCCCGGCCGCGGCGCCCGTTGTCGAACAGGGCGTCGACCGCCTCCTGGAGCATCCGC
Source organism: Actinomycetota bacterium (assembly GCA_038040395.1). Classification (GTDB taxonomy): domain Bacteria; phylum Actinomycetota; class Thermoleophilia; order Gaiellales; family Gaiellaceae; genus VAXT01. The sequence continues at coordinate 72,772 of JBBPIJ010000002.1, read as the reverse complement.
TTCTCGTTGTTGACGATGATCTCGGGGGCGCCGAGGTCGAGCAGGCGCTTCAGCCGGTTGTTCCGATTGATGACGCGCCGGTAGAGGTCGTTCAGGTCGCTCGTCGCGAACCGGCCACCGTCCAGCTGCACCATCGGGCGCAGCTCCGGCGGGATGACCGGGATCGCCTCGAGGACCATCCACTCGGGCTTGTTCTCAGACTTGATGAACGCGTTGACGACCTTCAGCCGCTTGATCGCGCGCTGCTGCTTCTGGCCCTTCGACGTCTTGATCGTCTCGCGGAGGAATGCCGCCTCCGCGTCGAGGCCGAGGTCCTTGAGCAGCTCGCGGATCGCCTCCGCGCCCATGCCTCCCGTGAAGTAGACGTCGAACCCGTACGTCGAGCCGAAACGGTCCTTCAGCTCCCGGAAGAGCTGCTCGTCGCCGATGATCTGCTTCGGCTCGAGCTCCTTGAAGAGCTCCCACGTGTCGGCCAGGCGCTGCTTCGAGTCCTCGGCGGCCTCGCGCGCGTCCTGCCGGCGAGACTCGATGTCGAGGTACATCTCGCGCACCTTGAGCGACCACTGGACGATCGCGTCCAGGTCCTCCTTCTGGATCTTGCCGTCGGTGCGAAGGCACAGGTCGTTCGTCAGCTCGCGGATGTCGTCCGCGCTCGCCGACGGGTCGGCCTGCTCGAGAACTTCGCGCAGGAGCCCCTTGCCGAGGTCACGCGCCTTCTCGAGCTGCTTCTCGTCGATCGACGAGACGAGCTCGAGGTCGTCCTCGTGCGTCTTCGCCTTCTTGACGAGCAGCCCGTCGATGACACGGTTGATGTGCTTCGTGACCGCGCCCTTCTTCGACCCGGTCGCCTTGGCCAGCTCCTTGTAGAGCCCACTCAGCGCCTCCCGGATCTGGACGGCGACGTTTGCGACCGTCTCCAGCTCCTTCGGCGTCAGCCGGCGGTCGTCCCGGATCGCAGAGTTGCGGACGAGCTCGCGGATCTTCTTCGAATCCTCGGTCGTGATCTTGTTCGCGACCTCGATGAAGAGCTTGGAGACGAGCTCCCGCGCCTCCTCGAGCGGCGGGATCGCCTGCTCCTCGGCCCAGTTGGAGAGGCCGCGGGTCCAGAACTCGTCGTCCTCGTCGAAGTTCCGCTCCTTGCCCTTCGTGAAGAACTCGCGCCGGCGCTTCAGCCGGTCTTCGAGAGCGGCGAGGGCCTCGTCGCGGTCGACGTCGATCCTCTCCTTCTCGGCCTCGACCTTGCTCTCGAGGTCGTTCAGGTCCTTCTTCCGCTTGGCGACGTCGACCGTGGTCACGATCGAGGCTGCGAAGTAGAGGACCTTCTCGAGCTCGCGCGGAGCGATGTCGAGCAGGTAGCCGATGCGGCTCGGGACGCCCTTGAAGAACCAGATGTGCGAGACCGGAGCAGCCAGGTCGATGTGACCCATGCGCTCGCGGCGCACCTTCTGGCGCGTGACCTCGACGCCGCAGCGCTCGCAGATGATGCCCTTGTAGCGGACTCGCTTGTACTTGCCGCAGTAGCACTCCCAGTCCTTGGTGGGACCGAAGATGCGCTCGCAGAAGAGACCGTCGCGCTCGGGCTTGAGCGTGCGGTAGTTGATCGTTTCCGGCTTGGTTACCTCGCCGGACGACCAGTCGCGAATCTGCTTCGACGACGCGAGGCCGATCCGGATCGCGTCGAACTCATTGATGTCGATCAAGTAGAACCCTTCCCTTCCGTAAGTCCTAGTCCCTTAGTCATCCTTCGAGCGCCTAGCTATTACTTTTCTTCGGTCGTTTCTGCGGCGGGTTCCTCTGCGACCTCGACCTCGGCGAGGTCGGTCAGCGTCTCGTCGGCGGGCAGGACGAGCTCGCCGGTCTCGTCGACGCGCTCCTGCCCCTCCTCGGTCTCCTGCGCACCCGCCGGCCTCGCCGCAGCGCGCAGCGAGCCGGGTGAGAGGTCGATGCCGAGCTCCTCGGCTGCCCGCAGCAGCTCGTCGTCCTCCTCGCGCACCTCGACCGACGTACCCTCTTCGGAGATCACCTCGACGTCGAGAGCAAGCGACTGCATCTCCTTCAGGAGCACCTTGAACGACTCAGGAATGGACGGCTCGGCGATGTTCTCGCCCTTGACGATCGCCTCGTACGCCTTGACGCGCCCGACGGTGTCGTCGGACTTGATCGTGAGCATCTCCTGGAGCGTGTACGCGGCGCCGTAGGCCTCGAGAGCCCAGACCTCCATCTCGCCGAAGCGCTGGCCACCGAACTGAGCCTTGCCGCCCAGCGGCTGCTGCGTGACCAGCGAGTAGGGGCCGGTCGAGCGCGCGTGGATCTTGTCGTCGACCAGGTGGAGGAGCTTGAGGATGTACATGTACCCCACGGTGATCTTGTTCGCGTAGGGCTCACCGGTCTTTCCGTTGTACAGCGGCACCTTCCCCGAGGTGCGCCGCTTGATCTTGTTGATGGACATGCTGATCGGTGAGTCCGGGTTCATCTCGGACCACTTGATCAGGCCTTCGTCCACGTCCTTCTCGGTCGCGCCGTCGAAGACGGGGCTTGCGACCGGGGTCGGCTCACCGTTGCCGTTGCCGTTCTCCGCGAACACTCCGTGGGCCGCGGCCCAGCCGAGGTGCGTCTCGAGGATCTGGCCGATGTTCATCCGGCTCGGCACGCCGAGCGGGTTGAGGATCACGTCGACGGGGGTGCCGTCCTCGAGGTGCGGCATGTCGGCCTCGGGCACGATCTTCGAGATCACGCCCTTGTTGCCGTGGCGGCCGGCGAGCTTGTCGCCCTCGGCGATCTTGCGCTTCTTCGCCACGTAGACGCGCACGAGCTCGTTGACGCCCGGCGAGAGGTCGTCGCCGCCCTCGCGCGAGAACGTCTTGACGTCGATCACCTTGCCGCCCTCGCCGTGAGGCACCTTGAGGGACGTGTCACGAACCTCGCGCGCCTTCTCCTTGAAGATCGCGCGGATCAGCTTCTCCTCGGCGGTCAGCTCGGTCTCGCCCTTCGGCGTCACCTTGCCGACGAGCAGGTCGCCCGATCCGACCTCGGCGCCGATTCGGACAACGCCGCGCTCGTCGAGGTCCTTGAGGGACTCCTCCGAGCGGTTCGGAATGTCTCGCGTGATCTCCTCGTCGCCGAGCTTTGTCGTGCGCGCGTCGATCTCGTACTCGTGGATGTGGATCGAGGAGAGGACGTCTTCCTTGACGAGCCGCTCGGAGATGACGATCGCGTCCTCGAAGTTGTAGCCCTCGAAGGGCATGAACGCGACGAGCAGGTTCGCGCCGAGCGCGAGCTCGCCCCGGTCGGTCGAGGAGCCGTCTGCGAGAACGTCGCCCGCCTTCACGCGATCGCCGAGCTCGACGATCGGCTTCTGGTGGATCAGCGTCCCCTGGTTCGAGCGCATGAACTTCGTCAGGTCGTAGGTGTCCTTGCCGTCCTTCGTGTCGACGACGATCTTCTCGGCGTCGACGTCCACGACGGGGCCTGCCTCGCGCGCGAGAACAACGTCACCGGTGTCGATCGCTGCGCGGTACTCGAGGCCGGTGCCGACGAGGGGCGCCTGCGTGATCATCAGCGGGACCGCCTGGCGCTGCATGTTTGCGCCCATCAGCGCGCGGTTCGCGTCGTTGTGCTCGAGGAACGGGATCAGGGCCGTCGCCACCGACACGATCTGCGCCGGGGCCACGTCCATGTACTGGATCTCCTTGGGCTCCGCCGTCACGGCCTCGCCCTCCTTCGAGCGGCAGAGCACGTGGTCGTGCACGAACCGGCCGGTCTTGTCGTCGACCGGCTCGGAGGCCTGCGCGATCGTGTACTGCGCCTCCTCGGCTGCGTCCAAATAGATGATCTCGTCGGTCACGCGACCGCTCTTGACGACCCGGTACGGCGTCTGGATGAAGCCGAACTCCGAGACGGTGGCCATCGACGCGAGCGAGCCGATGAGGCCAATGTTCGGGCCTTCCGGCGTCTCGATCGGACACATGCGGCCGTAGTGGGTCGGATGGACGTCGCGCACCTCGATCGGCGCGCGCTCGCGGGTGAGCCCGCCCGCGCCGAGCGCGGAGAGGCGCCGGCGATGCGTCAGGCCGGCCAGCGAGTTCGTCTGATCCATGAACTGCGAGAGCTGCGAGGAGCCGAAGAACTCCTTCAGCGCGGCCACGACGGGCCGGATGTTGATGATCGTCTGCGGCGTGATCGTGTCCACGTCCTCCGTGGTCATCCGCTCGCGGACGACGCGCTCCATGCGGTAGAGGCCGACGCGGAACGCTTCCTGGATCAGCTCGCCGACCGTGCGCAGGCGGCGGTTTCCGAAATGCTCGTACTCGTCGAGCTCGCCGCGGATCGGATCACGCGAGAGGCTGATCGCCTCGGCCGCGAAATCCTTCGAGTCCTCCGGGACGCCGAGCTTCGTCGGCAGGTCGACGAGCCGCTGGACGAGCGCGAGGATGTCCTGCGTCGTGAGCACCCGCGTGCCCTCGGGCACGTCGACATCGAGCCGCTGGTTCAGCTTGTAGCGGCCGACCTTCGTCAGGTCGTAGCGCTTGGGGTCGAAGAAGAGCGAGTTCAGCAGGTTGCGCGCGTTGTCGACCGTCGGAGGCTCGCCGGGGCGCTGCTTCTTGAAGACCTCGATCAGCGCCTCGTCCTCGCGCGTGGTCGTGTCCTTCTCGATCGTGTTGACGATGTAGATCGAGTTGTTGAACAGCTTGAGGATCGCCTCGTTCGTGCTCGTGTCGAGCTTGAAGCCGGTCGTCGGGTCCTCGTCGGGCAGCGCGCGGAGGAGCGTCGTGATCGGGAGCTTGCGCTTCCGGTCGATGCGCGCGTAGACGATTCCCTTCTTGTCGATCTCGAGCTCGAGCCAGGAGCCGCGCGAAGGCATCAGGTTCGCGGTGAAGACCTGCTTGGATGCGTCCTTGGGCTCCATCAGGTAGGCGCCCGGGCTGCGGACGAGCTGGGTGACGATGACGCGCTCGGTCCCGTTGATGATGAACGTCCCCCACTGGGTCATCATCGGGAAGTCGCCCATGAAGACGCGCTGTTCGCGGATCTCGCCCGTTTCCTTGTTGACGAAGCGGACCGTCATCGAGAGCGGCGCCTGGTAGGTCAGGTCCTTCTCGCGGCACTCCTGGATCGAGAACTGCGCGTCGCCGAACTCGTACTCGGCGAATTCGATCGCGAGCGTGCCGGTGTAATCCTCGATCGGCGAGATGTCGTCGATCGTCTCGCGAAGACCTTCCTCCAGGAACCACTTGAAGGAGGCCTTCTGGATGTCGATCAGATTGGGTAGTTCGAGGACGTGCTTAAGGCGCGAAAAAGTATGGCGCGCGCGGGGCGCAGCAGCGGTGCTGCTCAAGTGTGGAGCCTCCCTTGTATTACGGCGTGCGGGTGCGCAGGTCTACGGCCGGAACCGAACAGAGTAGCGAAAGAGACGGTTGCCGCGCAAGGGTGACCAAGCGGGCAAACGTCGCAATGAGACCAGTCTAGCTGGCCGCGCAAGGGCTAGGGGGGCTATGGAGTGCTGTGCAGAAGGCCCGGCGGCGAGGCCGAGCCCTCTGCAAGCGGATTGTGCCCTAGTTACGGGGCAGGCGGCGGCGGTGGAGCAGCCGGCTTCGCCTTGATGTGCCTGGCCGTCAGATCCGGCGTGCCGCCGTTCCTGAGATCGGCCTTGCAGGCCTTCGCGTCGACCTTCACCCGGTCGCCCATGGCGAGCGAGTCAAGTGTCTTCGTCGGCATCGAGTCGGGCGCCTTGCGGCGGACCTTCGTGTTCATGTCGACGGTGAGCGTCATCGGGGTGGCCGAGACGTACGCGCGGCCGTGCCGGTTCGCCTTGGTCACGGTCATTTCGAGCGACGTGTCGCCGGTGGCGGGATCGTTCGCGAGCGTCCCTCTCAAGACGACCTTGACACGGGGCTTGCAGTTGGGCCCAGTCGTCGGCTTGGCCGGCTTCGCCTCAGGGTTCCCCGGTCCGGGGCTGCCGTGAGCGAGCGCGACGGATGCCCCGACGAGGGCGGTCACGAGCGCGAGTACGAGAATACGAAACTTCATCTGTTGAGCCTCCATGGGATCGGGTTCAGACGGAGTTTCGGCGAAGTGACGGACGAACGGGTCCCCCGCTTGGGGGAAATGGGTCTAGCGACCCATTGAGTCCGGCTTGATTACGTGTAAGCGTTATGTGAATGCGTTTTTTGCTTGCACTCTCGTTCATCTGCGTCTGCGTGACGGCTGCGGCCTTCCTCACGCTAGGCGGCACCAGCTAGTCGCGGCCAAGCCTCCGAAATAGAAAAGGCCGCTCGAGGCGGCCCTTTCCATCTCCTGCGGACGGCTGCGTTACTTGACCTCGACGGTTGCTCCTGCTTCCTCGAGCTGCGCCTTGAGCTGATCGGCCTCTTCCTGGGCGACGCCTTCCTTGACCGCGTTCGGGGCGCTGTCGACGAGCTCCTTGGCCTCCTTGAGGCCGAGGCCCGTGATCGCGCGCACGACCTTGATCACCTGGATCTTCTGGCCTCCCGCTGCCGTGACGACGACGTCGAACGCCGACTTCTCCTCCGCGGCAGCGGCCCCGTCGCCGCCCGCCGGGGCGGCTGCGACTGCCACGGGAGCCGCCGCGGTGACACCCCACTCCTCCTCGAGCTTGTTCTTCAAATCGACGAGCTCGAGGACGGTCATGCCGCCCAGCGACTCGACGAGCTTGTCGGTATCTGCTTTTGCCATCGCTACTGGTCCTCTCCTTCCTGGGATTCCTGCGGTTCGTCTGCTGCTGGCTCCTCTAGTGCCGGCTCTTCAGCGGCCGGCTCTTCGGCGGCCGGCTCTCCTGCTGCTGGCTCTTCTGGTGCAGGCTCTTCGGTCGCGGGCTCTTCTGCTGCCGGCTCTTCCGTTGCCGGTTCCTCCGCCGCCGGTTCTTCGCCGCCTTCCACGTCGGCGGCCCCCTCCTCAGACTTTGCAACAGTCTGTTGCAAAGTCTCTTCGGAGGGCGTCTCGGCGTCAGGCTCTGCTTCGGCCGCAGGTGCTTCTTCGGCGGCGGTTTCCGCCTTTGGCTCCTCGGCGGCCGGCTCGGGCTCGGCGGCAGGCTCCTCGGCAGGTGCGCCTTCGCCCCGCTCTTCGAGCTGCCGGATCCGCGCGTCGATCACGCCGACCATCTCCCTCATCGGAGCTGTGAACAGCCCGACCACGGCGGTCAGCGAGCCGGCGATTGCGCCCACGACCTGCGCGCGCAGGACGTCGGTCGGCGGGAGCTTGGCGAGCTGCTTGACGTCGTCCGCGCCCATCTCCGAGCCATCGAGCAACCCGCCCTTGATGACCAGCACTTCGGTCTTTGCGGCGGCGTCGAGCGCCTTGGCGACCGCAACCGGGTCGCCGCCGGACTCGAGGAACGCAATCGCGGTCGGCCCTTCGAGGAGCGCAAGCAATGCGTCGACGCCCGCTGCCTCGGCGGCACGCTTGGTGAGCGTGTTCTTGACGACCGAGAAGCTCGCGCCGTGCTCGAGCAGTTTTCCGCGCAGGTCTCCGATCTCGGTCACGGTCAGGCCGCGGTAGTCGGCGACGATCAGCGTCTCGGTTCCACGCAGCCGCTCCGTTAGCTCGGCAACCAGGCGTTCTTTGTCAGCTTTGAGCATTGATTCACCTCTCTGAAACAAATCGACCCGCCACCGGGCGGGTCACGTCAGAGAGGGGCGAATGCCCCTTCGACTCGACCGCACCTCGGCTGGACTTCCACCCTCTATGGGGCTGCCAACTGTCTTTGGCGGGCTCTTACGCTGAAACTGCTTCGACCTCGAGTGCCTCCAGGTCTTCCATGATTCCCTTAGTGCGGCCCGGATCGATGCGGATCCCCGGGCCCATCGTGCTCGTAAGCGTAACGGAACGAATGTAGCGGCCCTTCGCGGCCGCGGGCTTGGCGCGCATGATCTCGTCGATCAGCGTCATGTAGTTCTCCGCGAGCTGGCGCTCGTCGAAGCTCTTCTTGCCGATCATGACGTGGACGTTCGCGCCGCGGTCGGTTCGGTACTCGAGCTTGCCGGCCTTCGCCTCGCGAACTGCCTTGCCGACGTCCATCGTGACGGTGCCCGTCTTGGGGTTCGGCATCTTCCCGCGCGGTCCGAGGATGCGGCCCAGCTTGCCGACGACGCCCATCTGGTCGGGTGTCGCGATCGCGACGTCGAAGTCGTCGAAGCCCTCCTCGATCTGCTTGCCGAGGTCGGCGGTGCCAACGATGTCCGCTCCGGCCTCCTCGGCTTCCTTCGCCTTCTCGCCCTCGGCGAAAACGACGATGCGAGACTCGCGGCCGGTGCCGTGCGGGAGCATCAGCGTCCCGCGGAGCTGCTGCTCGGCGTGGCGAACGTCGACCCCGAGGTGGAAGTGCGCCTCGACGCTCTCGTCGAACTTCGCAGTCTCGAAGCTCTTCAGGAGCCGGATCGCCTGCGCCGGCGAGTAGAGCTCCTCGCGGTCATACGCGGCGCGCGCGTTCCTGTATTGCTTGCCGTGCTGGCTCATAGGTCCGTCTCCACGCCCATCGAGCGTGCCGTGCCGGCGACTACGAGCATCGCGGCTTCGATGTCGCGCGCGTTCAGATCGGGCATCTTGATCTCGGCGATCTGGCGGATCTGGTCGCGGGTGAGGCGCCCGACCTTCTCGCGGTTGGGCTCCGCGGATCCCTTCTCCAGGCGCAGCGCCTCCTTGATCAGCACCGCGGCCGGAGGCGTCTTCGTGATGAAGGTGAACGAGCGGTCCTCGTAGACCGTGATCTCGACCGGCGTGATGCGGCCATTCTCCTGCTGAGTCTGCGCGTTGAACGCCTTGCAGAACTCCATGATGTTGACCCCGTGCTGACCGAGCGCAGGCCCGACCGGAGGAGCAGGGTTCGCCTGCCCGCCCGGGATCTGGAGCTTGATGAGCGTGAGAACCTTTTTGGCCATCAGTCGAGCTTCTTTACCTGGTCGAACCCGAGTTCTACCGGCACTTGGCGCTCGAAGATGTCGACAAGCACCTTCAGCTTCTGCGCGTCCGGGTTGACGTCGACGATCTCGCCGTCGAAGTCCGAGAGCGGCCCGCTCGTCACCTTGACCGACTCACCGAGCGAGAACTCGACCTGCGCGCGCTGCCGCTCGGAGAGCGCGGCGCCCGTCTTCAGGATGCGGTCGACCTCGGGTTGCGAAAGCGGCACCGGCGTGTTGCCGGCCCCCACGAATCCGGTCACCCCAGGCGTGTTCTTGACGACCGACCACGCGTCGTCGTTCAGATCCATGTTCACGAGCACGTAGCCCGGGAGGACGCGCTTCTCGGTCTGCACCTTCTGCCCGTCCTTCGTCTCGATCACCTGCTCGGTCGGCACGACGACGCGGCGGAACCGAGGTCCCTGATTCATAGAGACGATGCGGTGCTCGAGATTGGTCTTGACCTTGTTCTCGTGCCCCGAGTACGTGTTGATGACAAACCAGCGAAACACGCTACGCGTCCAAGTTACGTTGAGTTGCCCGATGAATCACGACGAAATCCAAGGAACTACTTCAGAAGGATGTCTCGAACGAGGGGCTTGAACCCGAGATCGGCGATCCAGAGGTAGGCGCCGACGATTGCGCACGCGATGATGACGACGATCGTCCCCTGGATCACCTGAGACTGGCTGGGCCATTCGACCTTCTTCAGCTCGGCCCACGACTCGCCGACGAACCGCTTGAACCCGCCGCCGGGGACGCGCCGCGCGCCGGTTTGGGTCTTCGGCGGCTGCGCGGCCGGACGCACCGCCTGCTGGCGGGTGCGCGCGCGCTGCGTGACGCTCTGCTGCTGGTCGCCGTCCTGGGCGCGGCGGCGCTGACGCCGTCGCTGCCGGGTGTTCTTGGCCACGCTACGCGTCCCGGTTACGTTGAGTTGCCATATGGATTCCAAGCATAAGTCGGGTTACCTCGTCTCCTTATGCGCGGTGTGGGCGCCGCACCAGCGGCAGTACTTCTTCAGCTCGACGCGGTCGGGCGTGTTCCGCTTCGACTTCGAGCTCTGGTAGTTGCGGCGCCGGCACTCCGTGCAGGCGAGCGTGATTTTGTCTCTGACTCCACCGGCCATTTCGTAGTCGTCCTCAGTGTAGGGAGGTAGCGGCGGGAGGACTCGAACCTCCGACACGCGGATTATGATTCCGCTGCTCTAACCAGCTGAGCTACGCCGCCTTGCAACCGAAGATTAGCAGCGACCTGAGCACGACCGAGTCCTGTTTACGGTGCGCAGCGCCAATGGAATGGCGGCACGGGACGTGGCAGTGCGCCAGGTGCCGCTTCAAACTCGGCTGCTGCGAAGGCGAGCCGCAGTCGTGCCCCTCGCCCGACGCATCAGCCAAATAGCGCCCGCGCGAGCGCAGTAGCAACCGCGGCCGCCACGATTGCGACGATCAGCGGCGCCCGTAGGCGAACGGCGACGATCGCCGTTCCGACACCCACAAGGCGCCCGTCCAGAACGATCGCCTGCTTTCCCCCGACGGCTTGGGTAACGACGAGCGCTGCCAGAAGCGCCGGAGCGAGCAGTTCGAACGCGGCGGTCATCTGCGCGGGAAGCTCTCGGCCGCCCAGGAGCACGGGGCCCGCCGCCTTGAACGCAATCGTGAACACGCCGATGAGCGCGACGACGAGCCAGGTCGTGCTCATCGGCGCCTCAGCCCGGCAAGACAGACCGCGCTCGCCGCGATCACGGGCATTCCCGCCGGAGCGATCGGCAGAAGGGCGAGTGCGATCACACCGCCCGCGACCGCCGCGACGATCGCCCGCCGGCTCACGGTGAGCGTGATCAGCAAGACAAGAAAAAGCGCAGGAAACGCGGCGTCGAGCCCGAGGCGCTTGGGGTCGCCGAGGACGTCTCCGCCGAACACGCCGAGGGCCGTTCCGCCAACCCAGCACGGGAACAGGAAGAGCCCTGCGCCGACGAGCATGCGCCGGTCGATGCGGCCGCCACCGACCTGGGAGATCGCCCACGACTCGTCGACGAGCATCTGCGACTCGAAGAAACGCCGAAGCCGGGAGCCCTGGAACGCGGGCGCGATCGCGACGCTCATCGCCAGGTAGCGCGCGTTCAGGAGGACTGCCGCCGCGACAGCCGCGAGCACGCTCCCGCCGTCTCGGATGACGGAAGCGGCGGCGAACTGAGCCGCGCCCGCGAACGTCGTCGCGGACATGACGATCGGCGCGAAAACGCCCATCCCGGCCGTGACGGCCAGGACTCCGTAAGCCACGCCGAAGGTGGCCGACGCGGGAAGGAGTGGCGACACCCGCTTCACGCCCTCCTGGTGGCTACGCCTCTGGCTCAACCCAGTCCCGGGTCAGATAGAGCCAGAAGGCGAGGCCGGCGTACGGGCCGTAGCGGCGAAAACGGCGCTCGATCGTCGCGTCCTTCGCCTGCTTGGAACCCGAGACCTTCAAGTACTTCGGCCGCGTCCAGGAGTCGAGGATGAGCGGCGTGTAGCGGCCGAGGAGCATCATCACGTGAGCCGCCGCGTACGGGCCGACTCCGGGGAGCGCGAGCAGCTGGGCCGCCAGCTCGTCGTCCGGGAGCTGCTCCGCGCTCGCCCGGCCGAGAGCCTCGAGGTCGAGCTCGCCCGAGGCGACCGACTCCGCCAGCGAACGCAGATACTGGCCCCGGTAGCCCGCGCGGACGACGTCCCTGTAGAAGGCGAGGTCGGCGGTTGCCATCGCCTCGGCGGTCGGGAATGCCCTGCCGTAGGGACCCTCCGCCGAGTAGCCCGGCTCGCCGAGATGCTCGACGAGAGCGCTGACCATGCGCACCGTGGCCGACCAGGCGCAGTTCGTCGTGCAGATGGTCTTCACGACCTCCTCGAAGACCGTCGGGCTGCGGATCATCCGGCCGGCCCCAGCGACCGCCCACGAGAGGTCCGGGTCGGCCGCGGCGGCGGCGTAGAACGGGCTGAGATCCTCGTCGAGGCGAAGGACCCGCGAGACGGACGAGCGCAGCTCTTCCATGTCGGCCTTCCCCGGCGCCCGGCCAGGCACGTCGACCCTCGCGTAGCCGGATCGGCCTTCCGAGACGCGAACGGTGCGCGGAGCCTTGCCCGCGAGCGGCAGGGTCAGCTCGAGCGTCCAGGCCTCCTCGTCGATCCGGTTCGGTGGCAGGTCGGCGACACCGTGCGAGGCCAGCGTGCGCCGGAAGTCGACCGGCTCCCCGCCGACCCCCACCAGCCGCAGCTCGGCCGTCGCACCCATGTCTACGACAACGTCGCGGCCGCGCTCTCCATTCTCACCCCGGTGTCCTCCGGAGCTCGGGCGGGATCCGCTTCTCGAGCAACAGCGCGCCGAAGCCGGCGAGCACACATGTGGCGGCTGCGATCGGCCAGAGCGCGTTGGGTGCAGCGTGGAGGATGAATCCCGCCGACGTGGGGCCGATCACGAAGCCGATCTCCCAGGAGAGCGTCGAGAGCGCCATGTAGCGGCCGCGCAGGCGCGGCGGCGCGAGGTCGGCCACGAGAGCCCCTTGGGTCGGCCCGTGGAAGCACTCGCCGAGCCCGAAGACGATGCCCGCGAGGCCGAAGACGAGCGCGGCGGCACGGGCCTCGAACCAGAGCCCTCCGGAGAAGACGATCATCCACGAAACCGCCCAGATGAAGGTCATCAGGGCGAGCGCCGGCATCCGGCGCCTCCCTTCCAGCACCTTCGTGAGCGGGAACTGGGCTAGGACGATCGCGAGCGTGTTCACGAAGAAGATGAAGCCGATCTGCCGCTCCGTCACGCCGGCCTCGTTCTTGGCGAACACGGGAAAGACCTCGAGCTGCGCGTACCCCGCGGCGACGTAGACGACGTTCAATCCCACGACTCCGAGAAAGACCCGGTTGCGCAAGACCTCGCTGTACCGGCCCGGCCGATCGGTTTCCGCCCGTGAGAGCCCGGGATCCGGCACGAACGAGAGGACGAGCACGAAGACGAGGAACGTGACCGCGTCGAGGCCGAAGAGCACCGTGTAGCTCGTCGCGTTCTCGGTCGTCGCAATGAGCCCGCCGGCCACTCCGCCGAGCCCGACGCCGAAGTTGCGCATCACGCGCTGGAGCGCGAAGGCCGCGTGCCGTCTCGCCGCGGGCGTCAACCCGATGATGAGCGACGACTGGCTCGGCCAGAAGGCGCCGTTCCCGATTCCGACGATTGCGCTGACCGCGAACGCCTGCCAGGGCTCGTGCACGAGCGTGTAGCCGGCGAAGCCGACGGCGAGCATGACGAGCGCGCCGATCAGCGTCGGCTTGCCGCCGATCCTGTCGACGATGATCCCCGCCGTCGGGATCGAGGCGATTCCGACCGCTGCGCTCGTCCCCGCGATCAACCCGACCGTCGGCAGCGGAAAGCCCCGGACGTTGTGCAGGTAGATGAAGAGAAACGGGAAAGCGAGCCCGTTCCCGAACGCGTTCGCGAAGCCGCCGACCTCCATCGTCCAGACCGATCTCGGCAGCCGCGGATCGAGTCCGCGGAGATAACGGAAAAGCGACCTCACCTGCCGTTAGTCTCTAGTCAATGGCCGTCGTCGAGGCGCAGGACCTCCACCGGACCTACCGCACCCACACCGGGACGCTCCGCCGACGCGTGAAAGAGATCGAAGCGGTTCGGGGCGTGAGCTTCGAGATCGAGAAGGGCGAGCTCTTCGGCCTGCTCGGCCCGAACGGGGCCGGCAAGACGACGACGATCAAGATGCTGATCACGCTGCTCATCCCGACCTCGGGGAGCGCGCGCGTGCTCGGCCACGACGTCGTCAAGGAGGCGCGCGAGGTCAGGAAGCGGATCGGCTACGTCTTCGGCGGCGAGCGCGGGGTCTACGAGCGGCTCTCCGGCTACGACAACCTCCGCTACTTCGCCGAGCTCTACGGCGTCCCGGCGAAGATCCAGAAGGCGCGGATCGAGGAGCTGCTCGAGCTCGTCGGGCTCAAGGGCCGCGAGCACGAGCGGGCCGAGGGGTACTCGCGCGGGATGAAGCAGCGCCTGCACGTCGCTCGCGGGCTGCTCCACGACCCGGAGGTGCTCTTCCTCGACGAGCCGACGATCGGGCTCGACCCGGTGGGTGCGCGCGAGCTCCGCAGGACGATCGCCTCGCTCACCGACGCGGGCAAGACGATCCTGCTCACGACCCACTACATGTTCGAGGCCGACGCGCTCTGCGACCGGATCGCCGTCATCTCGAAGGGCGAGATCGTCGCCACGGGAACGCCCGGCCAGCTGAAGAGCCGCGTCGAGTCCGGGAGCGTCACCGAGGTCGAGGTCTACGGCGTGCCCGACGAGACGGTCGAGAAGCTTCGCAAGCTCGAAGGCGTGCTCTCCGTGTGGGTCGAGGAGCGCGAGCAGGCGCAGGTGCTGAGCGTCCAGACGCGCGCCGACATCCAGCTCACGGCCGCGATCCTGGGGCACCTGAACGGGGCCAACGTCGGCCGCGTGTCGCATCGCGAGCCCACGCTCGAGGACGCGTACGTCGCGCTCGTAACAGCCGAATGAGGGTATTGCGGCTCCTCGGAGTCGGCTGGCTCTACCACATGAAGATGATCTCCCGATCGCCCTTCGAGGGCTTTGGCCAGGTCATCTACCCCCTCTTCTTCGCGACGGTCGCCTTCTTCGTCTTCCGGGCCGGAGAAAGCCCGCGAACGCTTCTCTACGCCTCGCTCGGCGCGGCCGTGATGGGAATGTGGTCGGCGACGAGCACGACCGCGGGCGCCGCGATGCAGCGGGAGCGCTGGCATGGAACGCTGGAGCTCCTCGTCGGGACTCCTCCCCACTTCGCCCTCATCCTTTTGCCCGTGACGCTTGCGATGGCCACGGTCGGGATCTACAGCCTGGCCGCGACGCTGCTCTACGGCCACTTCCTGTTCGGAGTGCCGCTGACAGTGCACCACCCGCTCCTGTTTGCGGCCTCGATCCTCGGCACCGTCCTCTCGTTCGGCGCGCTCGGCTTCGTGTTCGCGGTCACCTTCGTCCGCTTCCGCGCGGCCTGGGCGCTCGGAAACCTCTTCGAGTACCCCGTGTGGCTGATCGGCGGATTTCTCGTCCCGCTGGCGCTCTTTCCCGACTGGGTGCGTCCCATCTCGTGGGTGCTCGCTCCCACCTGGGGCATGAACGCGATTCGCCAGGCCGCGCTCGGCGGATCACCACTCGACGACCTCCTGATGTGCGCCGGCCTGGGCGCCCTCTACATCGGCCTGGGCATCGTGTTCACCGAGCGGGTGCTGCGCTCCGCGCGCGTTCGCGCCTCCCTTTCGCTGTCGTGACCTCGCTGCGCGTGTTCTTCGTCGGCGGGCGCATGACCTACCGTGCGCTCTTCTACTGGCTGACGCCGCAGATCTACATCCCAAGCCTCCTGGTCGCGCCCATCTTCCAGATCCTGCTCTTCGCCTACATCGGCCGCTCTGCCGGCCTCGAGTCGGACGAGTTCTATGTCGTCGGAAATGCGCTCCAGTACTCGGCGATCCCGTGCCTGTTCGCGATGACGCAGATGATCGGCGGCGAGCGCTACCAGAACACCCTGGGCGCGATCCTCGTCAGCCCGGCGCGTCGCATCCCGCTCTTCTTCGGGCGCGCGTTGCCCGTGGTCGCGAACGGCGCCTTCGTCGCGGCCTTCTCGCTCGCGGCCGGGACCGTCCTCCTCGGGGTCGACATCCCGTTGTCGTCGGTACCCGCGCTTGCCCTCGTGATCGTCGTCGCTGCTTTCTCGTGCACCGGCCTGGGCCTGATCAACGCCGCGATCTCGTTGCGGGTCCGCGAGAACGCCGTGCTCTCGAACGTCATCTTCGGGTTCCTGCTCATCTTCACGGGCGCCAACATTCCGCTCTCCGAGCTGCCCGGCTGGATGGCCTCGATGTCAGAGGCGCTGCCGTTCACGCATGCGATCAGGGCGGCACGACTGCTCACGGATGGCGCATCGTTCGGCTCGGTCGCAGGTGTGGTCGGGACCGAGGCGCTCATCGGCCTCTGCTACGCCGTCGTCGGGTACCTAGTCCTCCGCTTCATGGAGGGCCAGAGCCGCCGCTACGCCAGCCTGGAACGCTCGTGAGGAGAAACCTGCGGCTGCTCCGGGTCGCGTGGCTGCTGAACGTGAAGCAGCTGACGCGCTCGTCCTTCGACGGCTTCCTGGCCATTGCCTGGCCGCTCTTCTTCGCGACGGTCGCGTTCTTCATGTTCAGGGCCGGGGGCGACCCCAAGGCGCTCGTCTATGCCTCGCTCGGCGCGGCGGTGATGGGCATCTGGACCGCCACCAGCGTCTCGGCCGGTTCCGCGCTCCAGCGGGAGCGCTGGTTCGGGACGCTCGAGCTGCTCGTGGCGGCGCCGGCGCACTTCTCCCTCGTCCTCCTGCCACTCGCGTTCGCAACCTCGGCGATCGGGATCTACTGCATGACGACGACGCTCCTCTGGGGCCGTTTCGTCTTCGGGATCGATCTCCAGCTGGCGCATCCCCTGCTCATGGCAGCCGCGATCCCGGCGACGATCCTCTCGATCGGCGCGCTCGGCTTCCTGATGGCCGTGTCGTTCGCGCGTTACCGAACCGCCTGGGCCCTGGGCTCGATGACCGAGTATCCGATCTGGCTGATCTGCGGCTTCCTCGTTCCCCTGGCGCTCCTACCGGGCTGGGTGCGTCCCATCTCGTGGGCTCTCGCGCCGACCTGGGGCATGCGCGCCATTCGGGAGTCCTCGACCGGCGGCACGCCCTTGCCGGACATCGGCATGTGCGTCCTGCTGGGCGGGATCTACGTCGCGATCGGGATCTTCGTCACCGAAGGCGTCCTGCGCGCAGCCCGTCGCAGCGCCAGCCTCTCGCTGACATGACGGTTTCGCTTCGGATCTTCTTCTTCGGGGGGGTGACCGCGTACCGGGCGCTCATCAACTGGCTCTCGCCGTGGATCTTCTTCCCGACCCTCGTCATCGCGCCGATCTTCCAGATCTTCCTGTTCGTCTACATCGGGCGGAACGCGGGCGTTCAGTCGGACGAGTTCTACGTGATCGGGAACGCGGTCCAGTACGCCTCGATCCCATGCCTCTTCTCGATGACCCACGCGATCGCGGGGGAGCGCTCCCAGCAGACGCTTTCGTACATCCTCGTCACACCCGCCGGGCGGCTTCCTCTCTTTCTGGGCCGTGCCCTGCCCGTGATCGCCAACGCGATGTTCGTCGCCGCGTTCTCGCTCCTTGTGTCCGGTGTCATCCTGGGCGTCGACATCCCGGTCTCGACCTGGCCCGCGATCGCGCTCGTCATCTTCGTGGCTACCTTCTCCTGCACCGGCCTCGGCCTTATCTGCGCGGGGATCGGGCTCCGCGTGCGGGAGACCGCCGTGCTCAACAACGTCATCTTCGGGCTGCTCCTGATCTTCACCGGCGCGAACCTGCGCATCGACACGCTCCCGGGCTGGATGCAGGCCATCTCGTCGCGCGTCCCGCTCACGCACGGGATCGAGGCGGCGCGGCGGGTCGCAAACGGGGCCTCGCTCGGAGATGTGTCCCGGCTTCTCCTGAGCGAAGCGGTGATCGGCGTCGTCTACACGTTCCTCGGCTACCAGCTGCTGCTCTTCATGGAGCGGGAGAGCCGCAAGCGGGCTTCGCTCCAGGTCGCATGAGGCACGCCCTTCGCCTCTTCTGGACCGGCTGGCTCTTCAACGTGAAGAACCTGACCATGTCGGGCTTCTTCATGCTGAACGCGGCGATCCTCCCGATCTTCTACGCAACGATCGCCTACTACATGTTCCGCACCGGCGCGCGGCCCGGCTCGCTCCTGTACGCCTCCCTGGGCGCGGGGATGATGGGCATCTGGTCGTCGACGCTCTTCGGCTCGGGCGGCCTGATCCAGTGGCAGCGCTGGCAGGGGACGCTCGAGTACGTGATCGGCGTGCCGACGCCGCTCATCCTCGTGGTGCTGCCGATGACGATCGCGACCGCGTCCATCGGCCTCTACTCGGTGGGGGCGACGCTGGCCTGGGGCTGGCTCATCTTCGACCTGCCTCTCCACCTCGCCCACCCGGTGTGGTTTGCCGTCGCGCTCCCCGCCGCCGTGCTCTCCCTCGGGCTGCTCGGCCTCGTGCTGGCGTCCACCTTCGTGCTCCTGCGCAACGCGAACTCGCTGTCGAACCTCCTCGAGTACCCGGTGTGGCTCGTGACCGGCCTCCTCGTGGGGCTCTCGCTCCTGCCCGGCTGGACGCGCCCGATCTCGTGGGTGCTCGCGCCGACCTGGGGGATTCGCGGGATCCGAGAGGCTGCGATTGGAGGCGACCCGGTCCTGGCGATCGCTATCTGCCTCGGGCTCGGCCTGATCTATCTCGTGATCGGGCACTACACGCTCCGCTACTTCGAGCGGCTCGCCCGCGAGCGGGCCACTCTGGCGCTCGCATGAACTCTGTCCGCGTCTTCTTCATCGGCGGCTACCTCGCGTACCGCGCGCTCTTCAACTGGATCCACTGGTCGATCTACGTCCCGACGATGCTCGGCGGGCCGATGTTCCAGGTCCTCTTCTTCGCCTACATCGGGCGCTACGCGAAGCTCCGCTCCGACGAGTTCTTCGTCGTCGGGAACGCCGTCGCGATCTCGGCGGTGGGAGGGATCTTCGGGATGGCGATGACGATCGGGGGCGAGCGCTGGACGCAGACGCTCTCGTCGATTCTCGTGACCCCCGCGAATCGGCTCGCGCTCTTCCTCGGCCGAGCACTGCCGAACCTCGTGAACGGAGTCATCGTCTCGGTGTTCGGCTTCGCCGCCGGCTGGCTCCTGCTCGACTTCTCGTTGAAGCCGATCGAAATCCCGGTGATCGCGCTCATCGTCATCGTGACCTCGTTCGCCTGCACGGCGTTCGGGACGATGATCGGCGCCTTCGGCCTGCGCGGCCGGGACGTCTTCTTCTTCGCGAACCTCGTCATCTTCGTATTCCTGCTCTTCTGCGGCGTCAACGTGCCGCTCGACGCGCTGCCGGGCTGGATGCAGGCGATCGGCCGCGTCTTGCCGCTGACGCACGGGATCGAGGCGGCGCGCCAGATCGCCGAAGGCGCCACGCTGGGAGACGTGTCGGGCCTCGTCTGGACCGAGGCCGGGCTCGGCGCCTGCTATGCGGCACTCGGGTACGCGCTCCTCAGGTACTTCGAGATCGACGGCCGCCGGCGCGCCACGCTGGAGACGATCTAGTAACAATCCCACCATGGCGAGACGGGCTCTCGCACTCGTGGCACTGGCGCTTGCCGCAGGAAGTTGCAGCAACGACGAGCGCGGCTTCGTCGAGCCGATGCGCGTCACGAATGAGGGGCAGATCGTCTTTCAGAACACGAGACTGACGACTGGCTCGCGCGGGCCGGGACTGGGCGCCGAGCACCTGTTCTTCTTCGACCGCACGCACGGGTTCGTCGCGACCACCGGCGGCGGAGGCTGGCAGCCGAAAGTCGGCTACCAGCTCCCGACCGAGCCGGGTCGGATCCAGCGCACCGATGACGGAGGCAGGACGTGGCGAACGGTCTGGAACCACCGAGATGTCGTCTTTGAGTCCATCTCGTTCGCCGATCACGGGACCGGGCTCGCGGTTGCCGCGCTGACCGACCGTAAGCACGACGGCTCCGGATTGTCAGGCCCGCCGAAGCGCTTGCTGCTTCTGCGGACCCAGGACGGGGGCGAGAGCTGGCGAGCGCTTCACCCGAGACCCGTGTTCGGAAACCGGTACTGGGACGACTGGGAGGGCGCAACCCTCCAGCCAAACCACGGCTTCCAGCTTCCGAGCCCGACAACCTGGTTTGCGTTCGGCCGAGAGACGCGCCGGTCCCGCGACGGCGGAAAGACCTGGGTGAAGGTGCCTATGCCCCGAGGAACGACGCTTGCCCGGTTCGTCTCGGCCAACGTCGGCTATGCGGCGGCGACTGCGACCGGTTGCGAGGGGCAGGAGCTCTGGAAGACGCTCGACGGCGCGCGATCGTGGTCTCGACTTCCCGGCACTTGCGGGCCGTCCTACATGTCGCTCGATTTCCTGGACGATCGTCGCGGCTTCACGAGCGCCGGGCCCTCCGAGCCCTACGACGATCCTCACCCGCCCCTCGTCATTCGAGCCACGACCGACGGCGGCTCGAGTTGGGAGACCCGGTATGTCGACAAACGCCCGTACAAGAGCCGTGTCGGGCATTGGCCCTCGCCGACCGAGCTGCATTTCGTGAATGACCGGGAGGGCTGGGCCGTGTCACACGAAGTCTCCCAGGGCTTCGCGTTCGACGACCTGCACGTCACGCTCGACGGGGGCCGACACTGGCAGCGCCGCTGGTATCCGAGTCCTCTCCCGAGCGCCTTCGCTTCGGGAGGTCGAGCGTGGGCCGGAAACCGGCGGACGACAGACGGCGGCCGCACCTGGAAGCTGACTCTCGGTCCGAAACCGAGCAACTACGAGCGACTGGTCGTCGCCACACCCGAGCGCCTCGTCGTGAGCTCCTGGCCCGAGACGATCGAGAGCAGAGACCAGGGCGTGCACTGGAGGACGATTCGCCCGCTCTCAATACGGCAGGAGGCAACCGCCAACGGCCGCCCGGCCTATCTGGCCGGAACCCGGTCCCCGGAACCTGGGTCGGCCGCCTTCCTGACGCGCGAGCAGAGAAAGCTCGAGAGCCCTGAAGGCATTGGCTGGGCCGGCGCGGTCGCATTCACCGACAGCGAGCACGGCCTCATCTCGTTCGGGTCCGGCGAGCCGGACGAGGCACAGCTGCCTGCCTTCACGACCCGAGACGGAGGTCGCACGTGGAAAGGCGTCCGTGCTCCGGCCGGAGTTCCCGATGACAGCGACATCGCAATTGCGCCGGGCGTCGTCGTGATCGAGAACGGCGTCCCGCTGCGAAACGGCAACATCGTGCTCGCCGTCTCGACGGACTCAGGTGGGCACTGGAGCACGATCGAGATGGGCCGCCCGCAAGAGTACGATCCCTGGCAGTGCGGCGCGCAACGCCCGACTCACGCGTCTGTGTGGGTCGCCTGTAGGCGCGATTCCGGCCGTGGCCGCATGGTCCTGCTGCGAAGCGAGAACGACGGGAAGACATGGCAGAAGCTGAGGGGAACGCGCCTGGCGGAGTCCCAGTTGCTGGCCGTCGGGCCCGACGAGGCCTGGGCAATCGGCGGAAACCTCTGGCACACGGTGGACGGCGGCCGAAGCTGGACGGAGGTATGGCCGAGCTTGCCCCCGGACTCCCGGGCCTACGGGCTCTGGCACTACCGCCCAAACGTTCCGAACGGATTCGGCTAGCCGGCGCAGCCCGCGGTATCCGCCGCCGCTAGTTTGAGCCGGGGTCCGATGGCCGATCCGACTCCCTACCCCGACCTCAACGCGGTCCTGCGCGACTTCGTCGCGAGCGTGCAGGCGATCCTCGGCGTGAACTTCTGCGGCGCCTACCACCAGGGCTCGTTCGCGGTCGGCGACGCCGACGAGCACAGCGACGTCGACTTCATCGTCGTCACGCACGGCGAGGTGAGCGACGAGCAGGTCGACCAGTTGGAGGCAATGCAGAAACGGCTCTACGAGCTCGACAGCACGTGGGCTCAGCACCTCGAGGGCTCGTACTTCCCGAAGGAGCTTCTGCGCCGAGTCGACCCGAACCGCGCGCCGCTCGTCTACTTCGACAACGGATCCACGGTGCCCGAGCGGGACTACCACTGCAACACGGCCGTCGTCCGCTGGTCGCTGCGCGAGCACGGCGTCGTCCTGGCCGGCCCGGACCCCAAAGACCTCGTCGAGCCGGTGCGCGAGGCCGACCTCCGCCGCGAGGTCCGGGAGGCGATGGTTGAGTTCGCCTCGTGGGCGTCGACACCGACGAAGGCAGGCGGCATGAGCCGCTGGATGCAGCCATACCTCGTCCTCAACTTCTGCCGGATGCTCCAAACCCTGGAAACCGGAGAGATCGCCTCGAAGAAGGCGGGCGGCGAGTGGGGCCTCTACGCGCTCGCCCCGGACTGGGCCGATCTGATCCAGCAGGCCCTCGACGATCGCCCCGACCCCTGGCTACGCGTCTATCAGCCCGCCGACCCGGCCGTCGCCGAGCGCACGTGTGCGTTCATCGACTACGCGCTCCGAGAGTCCGCCGCTCGCTTTGCGAGCGACTAGCGGCGGGTTACGATGGTCGTGTTGGATGAGACCCAACTGCTCGCTGACCGTCGGCGAAAGGCACTCGCACTCAACGACAACGTCGTGCAGCGCCTCGCGGCGGCCTTGCTTGCGCTCGATCTCGGCCAAACCGAGGAATCACGCGGGCATCTCAAAAGCGCGCTCACCGCGTCGCAGGAGATCGTAAGCGACCTGATTCACGGCGGCGAGGGCGAGGCCGAGCTCGGTTCCGGCGAGCTCGCAACCGGCTCGGGAACGTGAAGTAGGTTGGTACGGGTCCTGATCTGCGACGACGACCCAAGCCTGCGGAGTCTCTTGCAGATCGCGCTCGGCGTTGAGCACGACCTGGAGGTCGTCGCGGCAGCCGCCGACGGGCGCGAGGCGATCGGCCTGGCCGAGGAACACCGGCCGGACGTGATCCTGCTCGACCTGGCGATGCCGGTGATGGACGGTCTCGAAGCACTGCCCAAGCTCCGGGAGGTCGTACCCGAGGCGAGGATCGTCGTCCTCTCGGGCTTTCAGCAGGCGCTCCTTGGAAAGCAGGCACAGGAGCTCGGAGCGGCCGCCTTCGTCGAGAAAGGAGCCACCCCTACGGAGCTCGCAGACACGATCAGGCAGTTCGCCTAGGGCGCGAGCGGCTAGTCGACAGAGAGCAGGTCGACGACGAACACCAGAGGCTCGTGCGGCGCGATCGCCCCGCCTGCGCCGCGCGCGCCGTACGCCATGGCCGACGGGATCGTGAGCTTGCGACGGCCGCCGACCTTCATCCCCTCGACGCCCGCGTCCCAGCCCGGGATCACCTGGCCGGCGCCGAGCTTGAACTCGAAAGGCTGCCCGCGATTCCAGGAGGCGTCGAACTCCTCGCCGTTCGAGAACGCGACGCCGACGTAGTGCACGGAGACCTTCGTGCCCTTCGTCGCCTCGTCTCCCTCCCCGACAACGAGGTCGTCGGTGACGAGCTCGAAGGGGATTTCGCCCTCCGGCTTGTCGATCTGCGGCCGTTCGAGTGGCTTGCTCAACCGGCCGCGACCGCCTCGCCCGTGACTTGTGCGATGTAGCCGCGCACGTCGGCTGCCGGCTCGCTGTACGCCTCTCCAAGAGCGGACTCGACCCGCTGCATGTAGTCCTTCGTCCAGTCCGGAAGCTCGGTGTCCGTGACCGCGAGGAACTCCAGCGTGCAAGCGAGTCGGATGTCCGCGATCGACGGACTGTCGCCGCCGACGAAGCCTCCGTCGGTGCCGTAGAACTTCCGATATGTGTCCAGGACGCGCGGGAGCGCCTCCTCCGCCGCTTTGCGCGCCGCTTCCTTGTCTTCGTCGGAGGCCTCCGTCGCGGCGACCTCTCCCGGGTAGCCGGCAAAGCTCAGGCGCGGATACGTCGCTCGGGCGACGAGCGGATAGAGGATGCTCATCGTGTAGAAGTTCGCGCCGTCGACCATTGCGCGTCGGCCAAGATCGGTCGGGTACAGATCGTCTCGACCCTCGCGGCTCGCGAGATACATCATCACGGCGCAGCTCTCGCCGAGGACTCCCTGCGGGAGCTCGGCGGTCTCGATCGTTGGCGTGAGACCGGCGGGGTACTTCGCGAGGTACTCGTCTCCCTGCGTCTGGCCCCACACGTTCTCTTCCTCGAACGGGAGCCCGGCCGCGCGCACGAAGACGCGCACGGACATGTTGTTCACGCTCGGCGGCAGCATGTTCAGCTTCAAAGACATGACCGACCCTCCAGTCGCTTGATCGCGACGGAGCATATGCCTGTCCGGCGCTCTACTTGACGAGCGTGAGCATCTTGAACATCGGGGGGCCGCGGTGTCGCACACCTCACGGTGTCAAGCGATTATTTGAGCCGCTTCTGTGGCAAGTGCCCACACCCGAGCATTAGCTCCTATCCTGCTTGCTGACGAGCCGTGGTGACGATCGACGAAGTCCGCGCGTTTGCGAGCACGCTTCCTCGCAGCAGCGAGGGGCTCGTGCGCGGCCGGGTGAAGTTCCGAATCGGCCGGATCGTCTATCTGTCCCTCTCACGCGACGGTTCGACGATGGGCTTTGCGTTCCCCAAGGATTGGCGCGACGCGCTCGTCGAGTCTGAGCCTGAGAAGTTCTCGCTGCCGAGTGAGCACGACCTCCGCTACCACTGGGTCCACGTCCGGCTTGACGCCATTGACGCCGACGAGATGCGTGATCTTGTCGAGGATGCCTGGGCCTTTTGCGTGCCCAAGCGCGTAGCAGAGGAATACGCCACGTCAGGGGGCTACCGCTAGCCACTGGCGCGGCGCCGTACGGCGACTATCCGCGAGACGCCTGCGCGTCGAGCTTTGCCTGAGCTCGCTCGGCCAGCTCTCGCGTGCGCCTGACGTTCGCCAGTACGCGCTCGTGGCGTGCGTCCCGCTCTGCGCGTTCAGCCTTCGTCAGCTTCTTCTTGGCCATCGTCCTCCTCCAAGAGTCGTTCGATCTTCATGAGCGTGTCCGCAATGTCGCTCACATTGAAGAGTAGGCAACCACCTCGTCGCGCTCGATCAGTTGGTCGCGCACAGGTAGAGCTTGCACGCGGAGACCGAGCCCCGCAATTCGCGGATTCGACCCTGTCCTCGGGAGGCATTCCGCCGAGACGGTGTCGGATCAGCCGCGGCGGCGGCGGCCGGCGGCTACTTGACGAGCGTGAGCATCTTGAACATCGGGAGGTACATCGAGATGATGATCACGCCGACCATCAGGCCCACACCGATCATCATGATCGGCTCGATGATCGAGGTCAGCGTCTGGATCGACGAGTCGACCTCGTCCTCGTAGAAGTCGGCGATCTTGCCCAGCATCTTCTCGAGCTCTCCGGTCTCCTCGCCGATCTTGACCATGTGGCCGACCATCGGCGGGAAGATCGGGTTCTCGACGAGCGGCTGAGCGATCGGCATCCCGGCGTGCACTTGGGCACGTACGTCCGCGAGCGCCGTCTCGACGACCCAGTTGCCGGCCGTCTGCCCGGTGATCTCGAGCGCCTTGATGATGTCCACGCCCGCGGCGGTGAGAGTCGAGAGCGTTCGCGAGAAGCGGGCGATCGTCACCTTGAGGACGACGGGTCCGATCTTCATCGGCGCCCGCAGCTTGAAGCGGTCCCACAGCTGACGACCGAGCTCGGTCTTCTTGAACCGGCGGAAGCCGAAGAAGACGGCCCCCATGCCCGGGAAGACGAACATCCAGTTGTGCTTGAGGAAGTCGGACATAGCCACGACGTACTGGGTGAGCGCCGGCAGGTCACCGCCGAGCGTGCTGAAGATCTCCACGAAGATCGGGACGAGGAAGAGCAGCATTCCGATCAGGACGAGGGTCGCGAAGATGAGCACCATCGTCGGGTAGATCATCGCGCCCTTGACGCGGCGCTTGATCTGAGTCTCCTTCTCGATCTGGAAGGCGACGCGGTCGAGCACCTGGTCGAGAATTCCTGCTGCCTCGCCGGCCTCGACCATCGCGACGTAGAGCCTGTTGAAGATCTTCGGGTGGCGCGCCATCGCCTGTGAGAGCAGAAGACCGCCCTCGACGTCGGCGCGGAGCTCGCTGAGGACGGCGCCGAGGTACTTGTCCTCGGTCTGCTCCTCGAGGATGACGAGGGCCCCGACGACGGACAGTCCCGCGTCGATCATCGTCGCGAACTGGCGCGAAAAGATCTGGAGCGATTTCGGCTTGACCTTCTTGAAGAGGGTGCGTGCGCCCTCTTCGCCCTCCGCGGGCACCTCGTTCAGCCACTGGGCGAGCAGGCCGCGCATGCGCAGCTGCTCGCGGGCCGCGTTGGGATCCGGAGCATGGATCTCTCCACGCAGCTCGAGGCCCTGCGCATCGATCGCGCTGTATCCGTAGGCCGCCATTCGCTCTACAGGGGGGTAGTCGCTGTCAGAAGCACCGAAACCGGTATCGGCAGGGGGATCGAGGGGCTTGAGCGTTGGTCGCCCAGTGCCGATAGGTCTTTCGTGCGGTCGCGCCTGCGTAAAAACGACGGCTTCGGCTTGGTCGAGCTCCTGATGGCCATGACGATGCTGAACATCGGGCTGCTGGCCGTGGTCGCAGCGTTCTCCTCGGGCATCGTCTCGCTCAACCGTGCGAGCCGCGTCACGACGGCGGCTGTCCTCGCCGACGGCCAGATGGAGCTGTATCGGGCCATCACCTACACGTCGATCCACCTCGACCCGGCCTCGGTGCCGACGGTCGCTCCGTATACGACGGACTCCGCGTACAACGCCTCTCAGATAACCGCGTCCTGCCCCGGGTTGCCCGACGAGTGCAACGCGAGCCGGCAGGCCCCCGGCGCCGACGGAAAGTCCTACCGGGTCGACACGTACATCGTTTCGACGACGCCCACGGGCGGCCGCGCCGTGAAGAGGGTGACGGTCGTCGTTCGGGACTACACCAAGCTGTCGTTCGTCTACGCGCGCCAGGTTTCCACGTTCGACCAGTCCACCGGCTAGTTCGGACCCGTCTCCACGGCCCACTGGTCATTTCGCTGAACGCGCGTTAGCTTGTAGAACAGGGGATTCGTGGTCGATACGACGCTAGCCGTCGGGGTCGCCCGTCGCCGGATCATCAAGCGGCCCAGGCTGACGCGCATGCTCGACGAGAGCGGGGCGCGGATCATCTTGCTCGTGGCCCCGGCCGGCTATGGGAAGACCACACTCGCCCGCGAATGGCTCGAGGACCGCCGCGCGGCTTGGTATTACGGCGGCCCCGCGTCGGCCGACGTTGCCGCGCTGGCCGTGGGCCTGGCCACAGCCGCCGCGGAGATAGTCCCGGGAGCCGGCGACCGCATGCGGCATCGGCTGCGTGCCACAGACCGCCCGGAGGAAGACGCGCGAATCCTCGCCGAGATGCTTGCCGAAGACCTCGCAGCGTGGCCGGAAGATGCCTGGCTCGCTATCGACGACTACCACTTTGCTTCGGGGTCCGCAGCGTGCGAGGCATTCGTAGACGAGATTTCTTCTGCCCCTTTCGTCCGCCTCCTCGTCACGAGCAGACAGCGCCCGGGCTGGGCAACAGCGAGGCGCCGGATCTACGGTGATGTGCAAGAACTCACCAGCGCCGCGCTTGCTATGAGTGACGATGAGGCGCTCAATGTCCTGGAACCGAGCGGCGTC
Organism: Actinomycetota bacterium; assembly: GCA_038040395.1. Taxonomy (GTDB): domain Bacteria; phylum Actinomycetota; class Thermoleophilia; order Gaiellales; family Gaiellaceae; genus VAXT01. Next base: position 45,627 of record JBBPIJ010000002.1, on the reverse strand, counting down.
GATGCTGCCGGTCTACTCGAACAAGCAGCCGGGTGGCCTGCCGTCATCGGACTTGCTGCGCTAACCGGAACGCTGGAGTTGCCCGTCGGCGAGTTGCCCACCGCTCTCGATGAATACTTCGCCGAGGAGCTATATCAGGCTGCGGAACCCGGCGTGCGTTGGGGCCTGTGTCAGCTCGCTATTGCGCCCTCCATCGACATTGAACTTGCCCGGTATCTGTTCGGCACCGAGACCGCGGGTCTAGTTCTAGACCACGCCGTGCGATTGGGGATCGTCGCTCCCGATGGGGGGATGTTCGACCTACACCCGCTCCTTCGCCGCTTTCTCGAAACAAAGCTCGACGAACTTGGACGAGGCGTTGCCTATCCAGCCGTTGAAAAAGTCGTTGACTTCCTAATTGATCGAAAGCGTTGGGATGAAGCGTTCTCGTTGGTCCTTCAGTTTGGAGTCCGGCCGCTACTGATCCGACTCGTAGAAGCAGCCTGGCACGAGCTGCTCTCAGAGGGGCGGGTCGCCACACTCGCTCGATGGCTCGATCATGGCGAGGAACTTCGCGCTCGGTCGCCCATCCTCGATTTTGCAAGAGCCCAAGTCGCGTTCAGGGAAGCCGCCTATTCTCGAGCCGAGGGTTTAGCGCTAGCGGCTGCTTCAGCTCTTGGCCCTCAGCATCCATTCACATCGCAGGCGTACTCACGAGCTGGCCAAAGCGCCCACTTTGAGGCGCGTGAAGAAACGGCCTTCGAGCATCACCGCAATGCGGCCGAAACCGCAACGACTCACCATGACTTGGCAGAGGCTCTCTGGGGTGAGTTCGTTTCGGGCCTAGAGCTCGAGCGACCAGAATCCGCCGAAACGTTCGACAGGCTCGCGGCCCTTGGCTCCTCCTCGCCGACCGAGTCGGTTCGCCTCGGCGCGGGGAAACTGTTCCTCGCAGTTCGTACTGGTACCGGCCTGCCACCGGAACTCTTCTCGGTTGGAGCAGTTGTCGAGCAAGTCGATGATCCGCTCGTTCGACTCTCGTTCCTCCATGCTCGAGGCGCTGCGTTCGCCTTTGCCGGTCGCTACGAAGAAGCGCTCGCGGCGATCACCGAGCACATCTCCGAGCTGGAGAAGTATCGCCTAGTCTTTGCGCTTCCACATTCGTACCTTCAGAAAGCGCTTGCCTTTCAGGGGTTGAGCAAGTACCGCGAGGCGCAGAGTTGTCTAGACATGGCCGTGAGGCTTGCGCCCGGGGAGTCCTATGTCGCGTTATCGGCCAGTACGATTCGAACGCTCATCTGCCTCGCCTCCGGGGATGTCGAAGGGGCGAAACGGCATCTCGGTTCGGAAATCTACGACCTCCCTCTGCCCGGTTTGCGCGGGGAGTGTCTTGCATGTCGCGCGTTAGCCCTAGCTTGTAGCGGCCAGGAGCAGGCGGGCGAAGCGCTGCGGCATGCGGATCTTGCAACGCAAGCATCACGTGCCATTGAACCAAGAGTAATCGCTCAATTTGCCAGGGCCGTGGTCGAACTCTCTCAAGGCCCTGATGGCCAGACTGCAGCGCACGAAGCCTTCCTACTCGTGCGGGCCTCTTCGAACGTCAACAATCTTGTACGCGCATACCGTGCGTATCCGCCTCTTGCGGAAGCTCTCGCGACAGTTAATGACTGTCAGCCTGAGTTAGCAGCCGCCATGTTCCGGGCCGGCGATGACAAATGGGCCCAACGCCTCGATCTGTCCGCTCCCGCAGCGGTCCAACGACCCAATCCGCTGGGGGACTTATCGCCTCGCGAAGGAGAAGTCTTTGAGCTTCTGCGCCAAGGATTTTCGAATAAAGCGATCGCTCGAGCGCTGTTCATAAGCGAGGCGACGGTGAAAGTGCACGTTAGGCGCATCCTCGCAAAGCTCGGAGTAAGCACTCGCACACAAGCGGCACTCAAAGGCTTGCCGTCGGATCATCAAGAGCCGTAAGTCCTCGAGCATCCACCGGAGGTCTTGGCATCCGGAGTGCTCGGTTTGGAGCTAAGCCACGTCTTCGACAGCTCTTAGCGAAGCGGGCGCGATGGCTAGCTCCGGGTCGTTCACATCGAGGTCGAAATCAAATCTCGTACCGGACCGATAAGACTCGTCACCACTTGCGAGAATGGCCTCAAAAGCAGCCGTGACAGTCGTGTCAAACTGACTCTCTACCGCCTGCGCGAGACGCATGCGAGCGACTCGGCTCGGCATCGCATCTCGGTAGGGCCTATCCGAAGTCATTGCGTTGTATGCGTCAGCCACAGCGATGATTCGGGAGAGAAGCGGAATATCGTCACCAACGAGGCCGTCGGGATAGCCCTGTCCGTCTATCCGCTCATGGTGGTGACGGACAATTCTTGCGATCTCTGCGTAGTCATCCACTTTGTCAAGAATGCGCTCTCCGATGACGGGGTGCTCTTCCATTTGTCTGCGTTCATCCAGCGTGAGGGCGCCCGGCTTTTCGAGGAGCCCAGCAGGGAGCCCGATCTTCCCGATGTCATGCACAAGGCCGCAGAGGTGAACCAGCTGGACCTGATCCGCCGAAAGACCCATCCGCGACGCAATGTCTCGGGCATAGATTGCTACCGCGGCCGAGTGTCCTGCTGTGTAGCGATCTCTCGCGTCGAGAGTGGCCACGAGGGCCGAAGCGAACGAAAGGTTGGCCCGCTCAAGATGCGTGTTCGCCTCTGCTAGATCGCTTGCTAGCCGTCTCTCCGCTTGATAGAGGACGAAAGACCTCTGTGCGGCGAGTGCCGGAGCGAGGAACAAGGGAAGAACCCACGGCGACACAGCCTCGTAACCCAGCCCCAGGAGCGCTACTCCCGGGATGTACAACGGCATCGATGTGAAAGAGAGAGGGCCGAGAGTTCGCACTACCGTAAGAGGGCTCCCATGTCCTCGGAGCGTGAACGCGACGGCCGCGAAAGCGAGATCAAGGACTTGGGTACAACCCGCCGCGGCGGCGCTCGCAGCGAGTATCGAGGGGAGAGTTGAATGGCTCAGCTCTATAGCAACTAGTCCCGCCATGGCTCCCGTTAGCGACCTACTCGAGACGTAACACACCCACCTCGTTAGCGGATTCCTGTCCTCTCCCAGCATTGACGAGACCGAGACGAGCATGGCCGCAAGGGGCCCGAAGAGCACAGCGGCCAGGAGAATCGGAAACAGCGAAATCGAAACTTTTAAGGCACCTGAAAGCGCGACCTGTCCCCGTTGAGCCAAAGCGCCGGCAATACAGAGCGCGCCAACAGCCCAAGGATTACCAAGGCCGTACCCACTCGCCGCCAGGCCAACGAACACCGCAAGGCTCAGGCCCGCGAGTAGCCCCGTGTATGCCCGCACACGACTCTCCGCATTGGTTACCAGGTGGTCGATGAGTTTCAGCGAAATTTCAGCCAAAGTGTTGATTCCTCCCCCAAAAGGGGTACCCTCTGCTTGCCGTCAGTCCCCAACAGAGGAGAGAGTGAAATGCGCAAAATGGTGCTTCGCCTCGCTTCCCGGGCTGCGAATCCCGGGGGCATCATCGCTTGGTAAGTACGTCGTAGCTTCCGTTTTCCACAGGCGCTGGGCATCCCCCTGTTGAGGGATATCCACAAAGTGTGGAAAACGGCGGCTAACGCGCCGGCTGGTTAGGCGATAATGCCGCGGCGGAAGCCTACGGCGACTGCATGTGCGCGGGAGCGCGCTTGTAGCTTCGCCAGTAGGTGCCGTACGTGGCTCTTCACGGTCTCTTCCGAAAGGAAGAGCCGGTGGCCGATCTCGCGGTTGACCAGGCCCTCCGAGATCAGCTGGAGTACCTCGACCTCGCGTGCGGTCGGCTCCTGCTCGAGCTCCCTGAGGGGAGCGGCGAACGGAATGACCTCCGCGTTGCCCTGTCCGCGCCTTGCGGCCACCGCATCGAAACGACGCGAGTGGTCGACGTAACGGGACAGGATCTCTTTGCGCTCTGCAGCATCCACGACAATCCGCGTATCGGCGGTCTATGCGACCTGCTTTAGAAGTCCGTCTCCCTGAATCGAGGGTTACCGCTTTCGCGTAGCCCTTTGCGCTAAACGGGCGGTACTTCCGGGAGTGGAGGCTGCAAACCCGCGTCGAAGATCGGATCCAACGTTTTTGGCTTGATTCGGCCCTCTTTGATGTCCTCGGCCCAGTGGCAGGCCGCCAGATGGCCGTCGGCGAGCTTCCGCAGCTCCGGAACGTCGGTTTTGCAACGAGTGGGCTGCACGTAGGGGCAGCGGGTGTGAAAACGGCACGCAGGAGGCGGATTCGCTGGGCTCGGGAGGTCGCCTGGCAGGAGAATCGTCCTGCGCTGCCGCTCGACCTCGGGATCGGGGATCGGCACGGCCGAGAGCAGGGTGATCGTGTACGGGTGAAGCGGATTGTCGTAGAGCTCCTCCGCAGGCGAGATCTCGACGATCGTCCCCAGGTACATGACCGCGATCCGATCGGAGATGTGGCGGACGACCGCCAGGTCGTGCGCGATGAACAGATACGTGAGGTCGAACTCGTCCTGGAGGTTCTCGAGCAGGTTGATGATCTGCGCCTGGATCGAGACATCGAGTGCCGAGACGGGCTCGTCCGCCACGACGAAGTCCGGGTTCAGAGCCAGCGAGCGAGCGAGGCCGATGCGCTGGCGCTGGCCGCCGGAGAACTCGTGCGGGTAGCGGCTTGCGGCGTCCGCAGGCAGGCCGACGACTCCGAGCAGCTCGCGCACGCGGCCACCGACGCCCCGCCGCGTGACCAGGCCGTGCGTCCTCAGCGGCTCGCCGACGATGCGGCCCACACTGTGGCGCGGGTTCAGCGACGCGAAGGGATCCTGGAAGACCATCTGCATCCGCCGGCGCAGCGGGCGCATGTCGTTCTCGCCCAGCTTGGTGATGTCGGTGCCGTCGAAGACGATCTTCCCGCTCGTCGGGTCGTAGAGGCGCAGAATCGTGCGGCCGACGGTCGACTTTCCGCAGCCCGACTCGCCGACGAGACCGAGCGTCTCCCCGCGCCGGATGTCGAGCGTGACCCCGTCGACGGCCTTGATGTCTCCGACGTGGCGGTCGAGGACGATCCCGCTCTTGATCGGAAAGTAGACCTTCAGGTCCTCCAGCTCTACCAGCGAGCCGTTCGTGCTCACGAGGCGACCACGGCGTCTCTTGACGTCTGCCACTCGCCCTCGGGCACCGGGTTGAAGCAGGCGACGTTGTGGCCGGGCTCGATCTCGACGAGAGGAGGCACTTCCTGGCTGGAGGCCTCGACCTCGTACCGGCAGCGCGGCTGGAAGGGGCAGGCGGCGGGCGGCCCGAGCATGTCGCGCGGATTCCCCGAGATCGGCTGAAGGCGGGTCTTCCGGGCCGCGTCGAGCCGCGGGATCGACTGGAGGAGCCCGAGCGTGTACGGGTGCCGTGGCCTCGCGAAGAGCTGCCGGGCCGAGCCGGTCTCCATGAACATGCCCGCGTACATCACGTTCACCCGCTCGCACATACCGGCCACGACTCCAAGGTCGTGCGTGATCAGGATCAGCGCAGCATCCTCTTCGGCCACGAGCTCACGGAGAAGGTTGAGGATCTGGGCCTGGATCGTGACGTCGAGCGCTGTCGTCGGCTCGTCGGCAATCAGCAGCTTCGGCTTGCAGGCGAGCGCCATCGCGATCATGGCCCGCTGGCGCATCCCGCCCGAGAACTGGTGCGGGTAGTCGCTGAGGCGTGCCTTCGCGCTCGGGATGCCGACGCGGTCCAGAAGGTCGGCGGCGCGCACGTTCGCCTCTTCCCGCCTCATGTCGAAGTGCGTCTCGAGCGCCTCGCGGATCTGCCGCCCAATCGTGAGCACCGGGTTCAGGCTCGTCATCGGGTCCTGGAAGATCATCGCGATCTCCTTGCCGCGAATGCGCCGAAGCTCGCGGTCGGAGAGTTGCACGAGGTCGCGGCCGCCGAAGAGGGCCTTCCCGGTCCGAATGCGACCGGCCCGCGGGAGGATGCCGAGGAGGGCGAGCGCGGTCACACTCTTCCCGCAGCCCGACTCGCCGACGATGCCGAGCGTCTCGCCGGGCGCGATGTCGAACGAGATGCCGTTGACGGCGTAGATCGTCCCGCGCGAGGTCCAGAATTCGACCCGCAGGTCCTCGACCGAGAGGAGCGCTTCCCTAGTGTCTGCCACGGAGCTTGGGATCCAGGGCCTCGCGGAGGCCGTCGCCGATGAGGTTGAAGCCGAGCACCGAAAGGACGATCGCGATGCCGGGGACGATCGCGAGGAACGGCGTGCTGACGAGATAGTCGTTCGCGTTCGTCAGCATCGTCCCCCACTCCGGCGTCGCCGGATCCTGCGGACCGAGGCCCAGGAAGCCGAGGCCGGCGACGTCGATGATCGCGGTCGCCATAGCCAGCGTGCCCTGGACGATCACCGGCGAGATCGAGTTCGGAATGATGTGCGAGAAGAGGATCGAGCGGCGCCTGACGCCGATCGCCCGGGCCGCCATGACGAAGTCGTTCTCCTTCTGCGACAGAACGGAGCCGCGTAAGAGCCTCGCGAAGATCGGGACGTTGACGATGCCGATCGCGACCGTGATCTTGCCGAGCCCGGGGCCGAGTGCCGCGACGATGCCGATGGCCAGGAGCAGTTGAGGGATGGCGAGCATGACGTCCATCGCACGCATGATCACAGAGTCGATCAAGCCGCCTGCGTAGCCGGCGATCGAGCCAAGCAGCATCCCGACCGAAAGGCCGATCGCCACGGCGACGATCCCTACGAGCAGGGAGAACCGAGCCCCGTAGATGATCCGCGAGAACTCGTCCCGCCCGAGCGTGTCGATTCCGAGCCAGTGATCCCAGCTCGGCCCGACCGCCTGCCCGTTCCGCAGCAGGCTGAGGTCCTGATGATCCGGCCGGTCAGGAGCAAGCACGGAGGCGAAGGCCGCTGTCGCGACGAAGACCGTGACCAGGATGGCGCCGATGATCGCACCGGGGTTCCTGACCAACCGGTACCACGCCTCGCCCCAGAGCCCGCTCGGGCCCTCGATTGTGATCTCGGCCGACTCGAGCTCGGCGACGCTCATGAGTACCGGATTCGCGGGTTGATGATCGCGTACGAGATGTCCACGATCAGGTTCACGAGGACGAAGACGAGCGCGACGAAGAGGATCCCGCCCTGGATCACGGGGTAGTCGCGGTTGAAGATCGCGTCGCGGAGCCACGAGCCGATGCCCGGGAAGGCGAAGACGGTCTCGGTGAGCACAGCCCCGGAGAGGAGCAATCCCGCCTGGAGCCCGATGATCGTCGAGATCGGCAAGAGCGCGTTTCGCAGCACGTGGCGAGTGTCAACCGTGCGTGGAGGCAGGCCTTTCGCACGTGCCGTGCGCACGTAGTCCTCGTTCTGGACGTCGAGCACCGCGGCGCGCGTGATGCGGGTGACGATGGCGAGAGGAATGGAGCCAAGCGCGACTGCCGGAAGAACGAGGTGCTTGAGCACGTCCCAGAGCGTGTGCCAGTCGCGGGTGATGATCGCGTCGAGGAGGTAGAAGTTCGTCGGGTGCTTCGTATCGATGAGGACGTCGATCCGTCCGACCGTCGGGAGTAAGTGGAGCCGCACGGCGAAGACGTACTTGAGGATGATGGCAAGGAAGAAGACCGGGATCGAGATCCCGATCAGCGATAAGAACAGGCTCGCGTGGTCAAAGAGGCGGCCGTGCCTTTTCGCCGCGAAGAACCCGAGCGGGACGCCGACCCCCACGGCGAAGATCATTGCGGCAATTGTCAGCTCGAGGGTGGCGGGGAACCGCTGCTTGATCTCCTCGCTGACCCTACGGTGCGTTGCGATCGAGTTGCCGAAGTCGGCCTTTCCCCATGATTTGAGCTGCTTGTAGTACTGCTTGTACACCGGCTCGTTGAAGCCGTAGCGCTCCCTGTACTGCTCGACGAGCTGTGGGGTTGCGCGCTCCCCTAGCAGAGATGAGATCGGGCTGCCGGGCAGTGCCCGCACCCAGAAGAAGACGAGAATCGAGACCCCGAACAGGATCGGGACGATCAGGAGCAGCCGGCGGACGACGTACCGAAGCATTTATGTCGTCGTCCGCCGGCTGTCTCTATTCCGTTCTAGATCACCCGACCGTTGCGTACTGGAACCACGTCCCGCCGACTGGGGTCGCGATCAGATTCTTCACACGCTTCTCGGCGCCGATGAACGACACCGAGTGGGCGTACGGCACTCCCGGCAGGTACTTCATGAGCATTTCGTTCGCTTGCTTGTACAGCGCAATCCGCTTCGCGGCGTTCGTCTCGTTCGCTGCCCGCGTCAGGATTTTGAAGATCGCGGGATTCTGGAAGCCGAACTGAGCGCTGTAGCTCTTGAAGAACGTGCCGACGAAGTTGTCCGGATCGCCGTAGTCACCGGACCAGCCGATCAGGTTCAGATCGCCGGCCGTTCCATCGTTCACCTTCGCCACGTAGGTCGGGCGCCACGGTGCGCTGTGCGGTGTCACCGAGAAGCCTGAGGCCTCGAGGCTTGCCTGGAATGCCTGGAAGTTCCGGGCCGGGTCAGGCATGTACGGCCTGGAAATGCTCGTCGGGTACCAGAAGTCGATCTTGCACGGCACCTTGCAGGCCGACGAGTTGAGGAGTGCTTTTGACTGCGTCGGGTTGTACGCGTACTTCTGGACCTTGCTCGACCATCCGGGGAGGCTCGGCGGGATGAACTCCTGCGCGAGCTTGCCGGCGCCGAAATAGAACTGATTCACGACCTGGGTGCGGTTGAGGCCGTGGGCGACCGCTTGCCGCACCTTGAGATCGTTCATCACCGAACCAGGCCCCTGGTGGATCGTCACGTAGGCCACGTTGAACGGAGACCGCGTGATGGTCTTGAGCTTGGAGTTTGCCCGGATCGTCGCCACATCCTGGGGCGCGGCCAGGTCGTATGCGTTGACCTCGCCGTTCTGGAGCGCCTGAAGGCGTGCGGTCGGCGTCCCGATCGGGCGAATGATCAACCGGTCGATTTTCGCCTTCGTGCCCCAGTAGTTGCCGCTTCGGGTCAGTTCGACCTTCTGGCCGACTGTCCAAGACTTGAACCTGAACGGGCCAGTCCCGGTTGGATGCGAAAAGGCATACGAGCCGGTGGGCACGAACGTCCCGTTCCGCAGCTCGCCCTGATCAGCGCCGTACTTCTTCATCGCTGTCGGGCTCTGCATCGCGAACGAGGAGATGACCAGCGACGGGAGGAACGTTCCCGACTTCCGCCTCAGCTTGACGATGGCCTTGTACTTGCCCCTCGCAGTGCAGCTCCTGAAGAGCGGTGGCGACAGGCCACTGACCTCGTTGACCTTGAAGCCTCCGTAGATCGCCTGGTAGTAGTAGGTGGCAGACGCGTCCTGGAATGCCCCACGCCAGTTGTACCAACGGTTGAAGTTGGCGCAGACAGCGGACGAGTTGAACGCCGTTCCGTCGTGGAACTTCACACCTCTACGAAGCCAGAACGTCCACGTCTTCCCGTCGCGCGACGCCGACCACTTGGTCGCGAGCCTCGGCTTGACGGTGGTGGTTCCCGGCTTCAGAAATACCAGGCCCTCCATGATCGCTTCGGACACGCGGAACGACTCGCCGTCCGAGACCAACCCGGGATCGAGATAGGTCGGATCCCCCGCGCCGGCGTAGATCAACGTCGGTCGCGCGCTGCTCGAGCCTCCGAGACCCAGCGTCACGAGCAAGACGCCGGTGAAGGCAGCAGCGACCAAGCCAAATTTGAGTGCGATTCTCCTCATGAAGCTCTCCTTTTCTGCGGCACCCGCCCCTCGCGGGCAAGCGAGGCAGTATTGCAAGGTAAGACGGCCGTTGCGCTAGGCGCGGCCTCTGAACCTCGGATCGAGCGCCTCGCGCAGGCCGTCGCCGATCAAGTTGAAGCCGAGCACGGAGACGACGATCGCGGCGCCCGGGATCAGGGCAAGGAAGGGCGCCGTCTGGAGGTAGCGAGTCGTGTCGGTGAGCATCGTCCCCCACTCCGGCGTCGAGGGATCCTGCGGGCCGAGCCCCAGGAAGCCAAGGCCGGCAACGTCGATGATCGCGGTCGCGAGCGCGAGCGTCCCCTGCACGATCACGGGCGAGAGCGAGTTCGGGAGGATGTGCGAGACGAGGATCGACCGCCTCTTGACGCCGACCGCCCGCGCGGCCAAGACGTAGTCCGCCTCCCTCGTCGCGAGGATGGAGCCGCGTAAGAGCCTGGCGAAGATCGGAACCTGCGTCGCGCCGACGGCGATCATGATCTGCGTCAGCCCAGGCCCCAGCGCCGCGACGATCCCGATCGCAAGGAGCAGGCCTGGGATGGACAGCATGATGTCCATCAGCCGCATGAGGATCGAATCGATCCACCCGCCGAGGTAGCCGGCAACCGCGCCGATCAGAAGCCCGACCGAGAGCCCTACGGCAACCGAGACGACGCCGATCAGCAGCGAGAAGCGGGCGCCGTAGACCACGCGGGAGAAGAGGTCCCGCCCGAGCGCGTCGACACCGAAGAAATGGCTCCCCGAGGGGCCGGGACAGCACGACCCCTGCAGGAGCGAGAGATTCTGCTCCCGCGGGCCGTGGGTGGCGATCAGCGGAGCGAAGATCGCAACCGTCACGAAGGCGGCGACGAGGACGAAGCCGACGATCGCGCCCGGGTTCCGACGCAGGCGGCGCCAGGCCTCACTCCACAGCCCCGACGGCGCGTCGAGCCGGACTTCGCGTGCTTCGGCTTCCGCGACAGACATCTACGACACCCGAATCCGGGGGTTGATGACGGCGTAGAGAACGTCCACGAGCAGGTTGACGAGCACGAAGACGAGCGAGACGAAGAGGATCCCGCCCTGGAGCACGGGGAAGTTCCGCGCCCTGATCGCGTCCACGAGCCAGGTGCCCATGCCCGGGAAGGCGAAGACGGTCTCGGTCAACACCGCGCCCGAGAGGAGCAGGCCGGCCTGAAGGCCGATGATCGTGACGATCGGGAGCAGCGCGTTCCGGAAGATGTGCCGCTCGTCGACGACCCGTGGCGAGAGCCCTTTTGCTCGCGCGGTGCGGACGTAGTCCTCGTTCTGGACGTCGAGGACGGCCGCACGCGTGATGCGGGCGATGATCGCTAGTGGGATCGAACCGAGCGCGACCGCGGGCAGGAGCAGGTGCTTGAACACATCCCAGAAGGCGTTCAGATCGCCGGCCAGCAGGGCGTCGAGCAAGTAGAAGTTCGTCGGGTGCTCGATGTCGAGGAGGGCCGAGATCCGGCCAACCGTGGGTAAGAGCCCGAGCTTCACCGCGAAGACGTACTTGAGGAGGATCGCGAGGAAGAAGACCGGAATCGAGACTCCGAGCAGCGAGAAGACGAGGCTCGCGTGGTCAAGCGAGGTTCCATAGCGCTTGGCGGCGGCGAAGCCGAGCGGGATGCCGAAAGCCAGCGAGAACAACATCGCGGCGAGCGTCAGCTCGATCGTCGCCGGGAAGCGCTGCTTGAGCTCGTCGGTGACCGGCCGCCGGGTGGTGATGCTCGTCCCGAGATCGCCCCGAGCCGTGGTACTGAGATAGCTCCAGTACTGGACGTGGATCGGCTTGTTCAGCCCGTACTGGCGCTCGATCTGCTCGACGGACTCCCGCGTGGCGCGCTCGCCGAGGAGCGCCTGCGCCGGCCCGCCGGGAAGTGCCCTGATCCAGACGAAGACGAGAATCGAGAGCCCGAGCAGGATCGGGACCAGAAGCAGAAGCCGGCGGACGACGAATTTCAGCATTGCGTCGTCCGCCGGCTGTTACTCAGTTAGCTCACTATCCGATCGAGACGAGAGAGAACGGCTCGAGCGACACCGGGCTGGTCTTGTAGCCCTCCACGTTCGAGTTGAACGCGATAGCGGGCTTCGTGTGCACGTAGGGGACGCCCGGGAGGAATCGCATGATCTCCTGGTTCGCCTCCATGTACAGCTCGGTGCGCTTGGCGGCATCGGTCTCGCTCTCCGCCTTGTCGAGCGTGTTCGAGATCTCGTCGTTCGTGAACCCCCACTGACTCGACGGGCGCTGAAAGAAGACGCCGATGAAGTTGTCGGGGTCTCCGTAATCGCCGGTCCAGCCGATCAGGTTCAGTGCGCCTGCTGTGCCTTCGTCGACACGGCCGACGTAGTCGGGGCTCCACGGCGCGCTGTGGGGCACGACCTTGAAGCCGGACTTGTTCAGGCTGGCCGCGAACGCCTCGAAGTTGCGCTTCGGGTCGGGCATGTACGGCCGTGAGATGTCGGTCGGGTACCAGAAGTCCACCTTCAGCGGAATCGTGACTCCGGCCTTCTGGAGCAACGACTTCGCCTTGGCTGGGTCGTAGGTGTACTCCTCGACGTTGTCCGAGTAGCCCTCGAGCGACGGCGGCATGAACTCCTTCGCCACCTCGCCGCGACCGGCGTAGAACTGGCTGACGACGGCCTCGCGGTCGAGACCGGCGGCAACGGCTTGCCGGACCTCGATCTGGTCGAACGGCTTCACCTTCTGGTTGATGGTGACGTAGCCGACGTTGAACGCGGGTCGGTCGAGGATCTGTAGGTCGCTGTCGCCCTCGATCGTCGCCACGTCCTGAGGCTCGACAAGGTCGTAGCCCTGGATCTCGCCGTTCTGGAGCGCCTGGAGTCGAGCGGCGTTGTCGGAGATCGGCCGGAAGATGAGCCGGTCGAGCTTCGCCTTGTCGCCCCAGTAGTCGTCGTTCTTCACCATCACGAGGCGGTCACCGCGCGTCCACGACTCGAACTTGAACGGGCCGGTGCCGGTCGGATGCTCCGTGCCGTACGTCCCGGTCGGCTTGAAACCGGTCTCCTCGTCGACCGAGCCCTCGTCCGCGTCGTACTTCGCGAGCGCGTCGGGGCTTGCGATCGTGAAGTTCGTCAGCGCAAGGGCGCCGAGGAACGAGGACGACGCCTTGGTGATGGTGATGACGGCCGTCGAGTCGTCCGTTGCTTCACAGCTCTTGTAGAGGCTCTCCTCCTTGCCGTCGGAGAAGCCGCCGAAGACGGCCTGCCAGTAGTAGGTCGCGCTCTCGGCCTGGAAGGGACCCTTGAAGTTGTACCAGCGGTCGAAGTTGAAACAGACCGCGTCTGCGTTGAACGGGGTGCCGTCGTGGAAGGTCACGCCGTCCTGCAACTGGAAGGTCCACGCGGTGCCGGCTGCGTCCGCTTCCCACGACTTGGCCAGCCCTGCGACGACCTCGGTCGTGCCGGGCTTTAGCGTGACGAGACCCTCGAACATCTGATCTGCCGCTCGTAGGGACTCGCCGTCCGATACGAGCGCGGGGTCGAGCACGACTGGATCAGCGGTTGTGCCGAACACGAGCTCTCCGCCGTTTCCTCCGCTCGAGCTCTTCTTCTTGTCTCCTCCACAGCCTCCCGCCACAAGCACGAATGCGAGCGCCGACGCGGCGATCAAGAGGACGAACTTACGCGGCTTCAAATCCATTCACTGCCTCCCCTCGTTGATGCAACCGCCTTCGTGGCGGATGAGTAGGGAGTATCCCCGCGCCCTCGCGAGACCGCAAACGGCAATGCGCCGCTTGAGGGTTTCTACGAGCTAGCCGACTGCGACCGAGCTGAGCTCGCGCAGCGCCGAGAGGCGTGCGAGGGCCTGTGCTTCGAGCTGCCGGACGCGCTCGCGCGTCAGGTCGAGCTCGTGGCCGATCGCCTCGAGCGTCCACGGCTCGCCCTCGAAGCCGAAGCGCAGCTCGAGGATGCGCCGCTCGCGCTCGGGGAGAGCGTCGAGCGCCTTGCGCACGCCCTGGCGGCGAAGTGACTCCTCCGCCTCGTCGAACGGGTCGGCGGCCTCGCGGTCTGCGAAGAGGTCTCCGAGCTCGCCCTCGTCGTCAGCGCCCACCGTCTGGTTGAGCGAGACCGACGCCTGAGCGGCACCGAGCGCCTCGTCGACATGCTGCATCGGCAGACCCGTCGCCTCGGCGAGCTCCTCCTTCGTCGCCTCGCGGCCGAGCTCGACCTCGAGCCGGCGCGCGGCGCGCGAAAGCTTCTGCTGGCGCTCGACCACGTGCACGGGGACGCGGATCGTCCGCGCGTGATTGGCCACGGCGCGCTGCACCGACTGGCGAATCCACCAGGTCGCGTAGGTCGAGAACTTGAACCCACGGCGCCAGTCGAACTTCTCGACGGCGCGGTTCAGGCCGAGGGTGCCCTCCTGGATCAGGTCGAGGAACGGCACGCCGAGGCCGCGGTAGCCCTTGGCGATGGAGACGACCAGCCGGAGGTTCGACTCGATCATGCGGCGCTTGGCGAGACCGTCGCCGCGCTCGATCGCCTTCGCGAGGGTGACCTCCTCGGAGGCGGTCAGAAGCTTGTGGCGCCCGACGTCGGCCAGGAAGAGCTGGAGGCTGTCCGCGGATCCGACGACGGCGCTCGGGCTGGCCGCCTTCGGCTCAGGCTTCGCGACGACCTCTTCGGCCACGGGCTCGCCAACCTCGAGGCCAATAGCCTCGAGCTCGCGCGTGAGCTCAACGACGTCGGCCTCCTCGAGCTCGTGCTCGAGCGCGAACGCCTCGAGCTCCGTCGGCTCGACGTGGCCGCGCTCTTCCGCGGCTTCAAGAAGGGTGCGGGCTCCCTCTGTCTCGAGTAGTTCTGAAATCTGCTGCTGCGTCAACTGGGCTTCCTCTTCCTTTCGATCTGCGGCTTGCTGCTGCACTGTAAGACGGCGCTCGGTCATCGAACCTTCTCACTGTAGGCGCGGTTTCCTGGTGCTTCCAGGGAACCGGCCCTCAGAGAGGGCTTCGATGATTGAAACGACTGCTCGTACCTGCTTATTCCGTTGCTGCGGGCTCTTTGGTTCGCGCTCGAGCTGGGAACTCGAACTCGACCTTGCCCTCATCATTCAAGACGAGCCGCGCACGAAAAGGTTTGCCGGCTCTGGAACGAAAGCCGGACAAGACTTCCTTCGTCTTGCCTTCCTCGATCAGCTGGCGCGCGACTTCGGGTGTCAGCGTGCGGCCGGCGACGCGCTTCCAGATGACGAAGCCGCAGCCGGTTTCCTCGCGTGAGCGCCAGCTCGTGCAGCCGTAGGCCTTCGAGTTTTCGCGGATGATCTCGCCCGTTTCGGCGCCGCAGCGCGGGCACGGGCCGAGCTCGACACGCTCGGGGCGCAGCTTCTCCTTGTCGAGGGCTGCGATCGCCTCCACGGTCGATTTCGTGAAGTCCGCGATGCCCTTGATGAAGTCGTCCTTCTTGCCCTTCCCATGCTCGATGTCGCCGAGCCGCTTCTCCCAGTCGCCGGTCAGCTCGGGCGAGGTGAGCAGGTTCTCCTCGAGCATCGTGATCACCTGGAGGCCCTTCGGGGTCGGGACGAGGTCCTTGCCGACCCGCTCGATGTACTCGCGGCGGATCAGCGTCTCGATCGTCTCGGCTCGCGTCGCCGGGGTGCCGAGGCCGCTCTCCTTCATCGCCTCGCGCAGCTCCTCGTCGTCGATCAGCTTGCCGGCGGTCTCCATCGCCGACAGGAGCGTCGCCTCGGTGTAGCGCGCCGGCGGTCGAGTCTCCTTCGGCTCGCTCTCGGCCCCGACGACCTTGACCTCCTGGCCCTTCTCGAGCGGCGGCAGCTCGGCGCTCTCGGGGTCCTCTTCCTTGCCCTTGACGTCCGCGTCCGCCTCGACGCCGTAGACGCCCCGCCAGCCGGCCTCGAGCGTGACCTTGCCGCGTGTGCGGAAGCGCTCGTCCTCGACGAGGGTGACGATCTCTGTTCGCGCGTACCGGACCGGCGGGTGGAAGATGGCCAGGAAGCGGCGCGCGACGAGGTCGAAGATCCGGCGCTCGTCGGGCGAGAACTCGCTCACGTCGTGCGGGACGTCGGTCGGGATGATCGCGTGGTGGTCCTCGACCTTGGCGTCGTTGACCACGCGGCCGAGCGGGAGCTTGTCGAGCCTCATGACGAAGCGAGCGGCGGTCTCGTACTCGGGAATGTCGACGAGCGTCTCGGCCGTGGGCTTCAGCTGCGGGACGAGGTCGCCCGAGAGATACCGGGAGTTGGTGCGCGGGTAGGTGATCGCCTTCTTGCCCTCGTAGAGGGACTGCGCGGCCTGGAGCGTGCGGCGCGCGGAGAAGCCGAAGCGCGAGTTCGCGTCGCGCTGGAGCGACGTGAGGTCGTAGAGGAGTGGCGCGTTCTGAGACTGCTCCTTGCGCTCGACCGACTCGACCGTGCCCGTCTTGCCCGAGACCTTGGTCACGATCTCGTCGGCGCGCTCGGCCTCCTTGAGCCAGGTCTCCTGGCCGGTGGGGGTGTCCTTGTCGTCAGCCTTGAGCGGGTCAAACCAGAGCCCCTCGTAGCGGGGATCGAAGCTCGCGTGCACGAGCCAGTACGGCACGGGGACGAAGGCCTGGATCTCGCGCTCGCGGCGGACGATGATCGCGAGCGTCGGCGTCTGCACCCTGCCGAGCGAGACGACGCCGCCGACCCAGGCACGGCCTCGGATCGTCGCCGCGCGGGTCGCGTTCATGCCGACGAGCCAGTCGGCCTCGGAGCGGGCGCGCGCAGCCGACTCGAGCGGCTGGAGCTGCTCGCCTGGGCGCAGCTTCTCGAAGCCTTCGCGGATCGCCTGCTTCGTCATCGAGCTGATCCAGAGCCGCTCGACGGGCTTGGGCGCATCGGGCCTCGATGACGGGACGCCGAAGACCGACTCGTAGAGGTACGCGAAGATGAGCTCGCCCTCGCGCCCGGCGTCGCAGGCGTTGATCACACGGTCGACGTCGTCGCGGTTGAGGAGCTTCTCGACGAGCTTCAGCTGCTTCTTCGACTTCGCATCGCGTGGGACGAGCTTGAAGCCGTCGGGCGGGACGATCGGAAGGTCGGCCATCCGCCACTTCTTCCATTTCTCGTCGTACTCCTCCGGCTCGGCGAGCTGGACGAGGTGGCCGACGGCCCATGTGATCACGTAGTCGTCGGACTCGAGGAACGTCGGATCGTCCTTGCCGCCCTTCGCTTTCGCGCTCAGATCGGCGAGGGCCCGCTTCTGGAAGACACCGTCCAGCGCGCCCGCGATGTCGCGGCCGACGGAGGGCTTCTCGGCGATTATCAGGGTCTTCATCTGGTTTTAGACCTTAGCGTGGGGTGTCAAGGTGGCCGCTGGGGCCATACTCAGCGCCGCGTGATTACCTCGCCTGTCTATCTACTCCTCGGAATCCTCACGGGACCGCCCGTGAAGCTGCTCTTTCGCCTGCGCGCATCCGGGAAGGAGCACCTTCCACGGGAGGGCGGCTATGTCCTTTCGGCGAACCACCTCTCGAACCTGGATCCCTGGCCGCTCGGCCTGCCTCTCTTTCCGCACAGGCAACTGCGATTCATGGCCAAGGCCGAGCTGTTTCGGTCGCCTCTCTGGCCCATCCTGAAGCTCGGCGGAGCCTTCAAGGTGCGGCGCGGCACCGGCGACATGGGGGCGATCGAGACGGCCGTTCGCCTCGCGCGCGAAGGTGAGGTGATCGCGATGTTTCCCGAGGGGACGCGTCGCAGCAAGGGTCTGGCCAAGAAGCGGCAGCCGCGGCCACACACAGGCGCGGCTCGGGTGGCGCTCGAAGCCGGCGTGCCGTTGATCCCGGCCGCGATCGCGGGAACCGACCGGATCATGCGGTTGGGCCCGCTGCAGGTCGCGTACGGGCCCGCGGTCGAACTCGACGACCTGCAGGACCGCGATCTGCGAGAGGCGGCCCAAATCGGCACCGATCGCCTGATGTCCGCGATCGGCGAGCTCGAGGCGACGCTGTGAAACCGCTCCTCGTCGTGGACGGCGACTCGCTCGCCCACCGCGCTTACCACGGGCTCCCGAAGACGATCCGCCGTGCCGGCGGGCACCCGTCCGGCGCGATCGTCGGCTTCACGAACATGCTCACCCGGCTCTACGACGCGGAGCAGCCCCGCGCGGTGCTCGTCGGCTGGGACACGCTCACGGTTCCGACCTACCGCCACGAGTCGTTCGCCCCCTACCAGAGCGGGCGCGTGTTCGATCCCGAGCTCCTCGAGCAGCTCGACCTGCTCCCGGAGCTCGTGCGGGCCTTCGGCTTCGCAGCGGCGAAGGCGCCCGGGTACGAGGCGGACGACTTCCTTGCCGCCGCCGTCGCGGCGAAGCGCCGTTGGCGCGGACCGGTGCTCGTCGTCACGTCCGACCGCGACGCCTTCCAGCTCGCCTCGGACCGCGTGACGCTGCTGATGCCGACCCGCGGGGTGAGCGAGCTGGCGCGCGTCGGCCCTGCGGAGGTACGTGAGCGCTACGACATCGAGCCCGAGCAGGTGCCCGACTTCATCGCGCTCAGAGGCGACCCCTCCGACAAGCTGCCCGGCGCGCCGGGTGTAGGCGCCAAGGGCGCCGCGCAGATCCTGCATGAGTACGGCTCACTAGAGGCGGCGCTCACGGCGGGGAGGTTCGCGCCGATCGCAGAGGAACTTCGGCTCTACCGGCGAATAGCCGCGCTAGACGCCTCCGCCCCTCTCCCTCCCCTCGAAGATCAGTCCCCCCTGTGGGCGGAGGCGTCGTCTCTCCTCAGCAGTTGGGGCATGGGCCAGATGGCCGAGCGCATAGCGGCGCGGGCGGAGCGGCACTCATCCGGGTCCTGACCCATCCCCAGCTCGTTGGGCTGCATCCGACGGGCCAGCATCCGGACACTCCGCGCAGGCTCGAGGTTCTGCTCGATTCGATCGAGGGCTGGGTCGAGGCCGGCAGCCCTGCCTCGACTGCCGATATCGAGCGATGCCATGCACCGGAGTACGTCGCGAGCATCCGCTCGATCCGCGACCCGACCTGGCTCGACGGGGACACGATTGCCTCCGGGACGACATTCGAGGCGGCGCTGCTTTCGGCGGGTGCGGCGATCTCGGCGGCCGAGCAGGGCGGCTTCGCGCTCGTCCGCCCTCCAGGCCATCACGCGCTTCCCGACGCGGCGATGGGCTTCTGCATCTTCAACAACGTGGCGATCGCGGCGCGGTACCAGCAGGCAGAGAACGGCATCGGGCGAATCGCGATCGTCGACTGGGACGTCCATCACGGGAACGGGACGCAGGCGATCTTCTGGGACGACCCGTCGGTTCTCTTCGTCTCGATCCACGAGTGGCCGTTCTACCCCGGGACCGGGGGGCCGAACGAGCAGGCCGAGACGACGCTCAACGTGCCGCTCCCCGCCGGGTCGGGCGACGAGGAGTACGAGCGCGCCTTCGACGAGGTGGTCGAGCCGGCGGTGCGGGCGTTCGAGCCAGAGCTCGTGCTGGTCTCGGCGGGCTTCGACGCTCACCGTGACGACCCGCTCGCGAACATGAACGTCACCGAGGACGGCTTCCGCGAGCTCGCGCGTCGGAGCGCCGCGCTTGCGCCCCGCGTCGGCGCAGTCCTCGAGGGGGGCTACAACCTGAGCACGCTCCCGCGCCTGGTTGCAGCTGCGCTCGACGGCTTCGCCTAAAAGGAAAGACCGGCCCATGAGGACCGGTCTTAGAGAGAGAAGAGCCACCGATTTCCTCATCCCGCCGCGAAAGGGAAGAGAGGAGCTTCGATGGTCGAAGTATCGGGCCGAAGCGGCGAAAGCGCATCGTCCGGACATCACCCACGGTGGGTGATTCGCGCTCCCCCAGCGTGGGTGAACCTCAGCTTGCCCGACCCCGGTGGATTAGCTCGCGCGGGCGTGCGCGAGTGTCTCCAGCACTTCAGCTCGCGCGGGCGTGCGCGAGTGTCTCCAGCGCTTCGCGGCGCGAGGAGACGGCGAGCTTCCGCAGCAGGCTCTTCACATGCGAGCGGACGGTGTGCTCGGAGATGAACAGCCGCTTCGCGATCTGGTCCGTGCCCAGGTGCTCGTCGAGCAGCAGCAGCACCTCGAGCTCGCGGGCCGAGACTGCGTGCGCGATCGAGTCCGGCACGCCCTGGTGCGACGTGCCTTCACGGACTTGCTCGAGCAGCCGGCGGGCAACCGTCCCCGAGAGGGCGGCCTCCCCATCGACGACGCCGCTCAAGAACTCGACGATCCGCTCGGGCGCCTCGGTCTTCAAGAGGTAGCCGGCCGCGCCGCCGCGGATCGCGGCGAGGAGGTTCTCCTCCGTTCCGGAGGCAGTGAGGACGACGACCTCGCACTCGGGCGCGGCGGCGCGTACTCGCGGCAGGGCATCGAGGCCGTCTAGCTCGGGCATCGACAGATCGAGCAGCACGAGGTCGGGCTGGAGCTGCCGGGCGGACTCGATCGCTTCGGTGCCGTCGCCGGCTTCCCCGACGACGTCGAAACCGTTCTGCCCGAGCAGGGCCGCCAGGGCACCGCGGGTCAGAGGATGGTCGTCCACGATCAGGATTCGCGCAGCCACAAACGGCTTATCGGCCGATCTCGCCGAAGGTTGAAGGCCGCGTACCTAAGCGGAACGCCCTCTCGTGCCGATTACACGGGTGTGCGGCGAGAAGAGAACGATGCTTACCAGGCTTGGCTCTGGGGCGAAGTCCTGCTCCTCAGCCTGCTCGGGGCTGCTCTCGCCCTGTTCGTGACGTACCCGTCTCTGCGAGACAGCTACGAGTTGCCGCAGCTTCGGCTCGTGCTCGACACGGCGGTCACGCTCGCCGCCGCGATCGTCGCCGTGCTTGCAGGCATCCGTTTCTCGGTGGAAGGTAGAAGGCTCGACTTCATGCTCTGCGGCGGCTTCTTCCTGGCCGCAGCATCCACGTTGGCCTTCGCCATCGCTCCGGTCTTCGACGGCGGCACGGTCGGCAAGAACGAGGCCTGGGCGGGCGTGGCCGGAAAGCTGCTCGCGACGTCGCTGATCGCAGCTGCTCCGTTCTCACGCGGCCGGATCCTCCTGCGGGACCGGGCCCTCCGCTGGTCGATCCTCGCCCTCGTCTTTCTCGTCGTCGCGGTCTGGCTGCTCATGCGCTCGCTCTCGGACGGCCTGCCGGCATTGCTCAACGGCGACGATCAGCCGCTGCTCCTGATCTTCGCCCTCGCCCTCCAGGCCTTCCTCAGCCTCGTTGCGCTCGTCGGGTTCGGCTATCGCCTGCGGACCTACGGCGACGATCTCTATCGCTGGCTGGGGCTCGCCGCCAGCCTCGCGCTCTTCGCCGAACTGCATTACGTGTTCACCCCGGCGGTCTCGAGCGCATTCGTCTCGCAGGGCGACTTCCTGCGGCTCACCTCCTACGGCGTGCTGATGGCCGGCGTGTGGCGGGCGATCCGCTTCGCCGAGTTCGGGCGCGCGGTCGCCGAGGAACGGGCTCGCGTCGCCCGCGAGATCCACGACGGTCTCGCCCAGTACCTCTTCACGATCTCGACCCACGCGACCATGCTCGAGGCGGGCAACGCGCCTGCCGGCAGCGTCTCGCAGATCAAGGCGGCAGCGGCCATGGCGCAGCAGGAGGCGCGATTCGCGATCCTCGCTCTCTCCTCGGCGAGCGGCAATGCGCCTTTCGACACCGCCCTCAGGCGCTACGTGGACGTCCTCACCGCGGACGGCGAGCTCGACGTGGAGCTGGAGGTCGACGCTGGGCTGTCGCTCGCGCCGGACGAGCAGATCGAGGTCTTCCGCATCGTCCAGGAGGGGCTCGCGAACGTGCGGAAGCACGCCGGCGCAGGCCGCGCCTGGGTCCTGATCGGGCAGCGCGGCGCAGAGCGGATAGTCGTCGTCCGCGACGACGGCGAAGGGTTCGAAGGCAGCACGGACCCGGCCGGACAGGGGCTCAAGAACCTGCGTGATCGAGCGGCTGCGATCGGCGGCGTCTTCTCCCTCACTTCGACACCGGGGCGCGGAACGGCGCTCGAAGTCACGCTCCGCGCGTAGCAAGGAGGTTTGCTCTCCGCCGATTCGTCGCGTACCCTTAGTGCGTTCCGCGACGAAAGGAGGCCATCGATGACTGTGTTTTCCGTTGCCCGGGCCTCCGGACGCGCGCGCTAGCCAGAAACTGCGCTCCTGAGGCCATCGCTCGCGCCCGTTCCGGGCGCTTTTGGTGTTCCTACTGCCCGAAGGAGTTCGCTTGAACCTCGAAGAGCTTGGCTGGGACGCGTTCTTCGCAGACGCATTCGAGCCGTACGAAAAAGACAATCTGATTCCGGCGCGCGTCTCCGCGCGTCATCACGGGCCGTGCGAGCTCTTCACGGAGCTCGGCCCCATGGGCGGCATCCCGTCGGGAAAGCTCTCGGACGAAGAGCTGCCGGCGGTCGGCGACTGGGTCGCGGTCCGACCGGTCGCGGGTGAGAAGAAAGCCGTGATCGAGGCGGTGCTCCCGCGTCGCACGGCATTCACGAGGAAGGAGGCCTGGCAAAGGACGGTTGCCCAGGTGGTCGCGGCGAACGTCGACACGGTCTTCGTCGTCACCGCTTTCGGGTTCGATCTCAACCCGCGCCGGCTCGAGCGCTACCTGACGGCGGCCTGGGACAGCGGCGCGAGCCCGGTGATCGTCGTGAACAAGAGCGACGTGGCGGAGGACCCGGAGGCCGAGCTCATCGTGGTGGAGCCGGTCGTGATGGGCGTGCCGGTCCACGCGGTCAGCGCCGTCACCGGAGAAGGTCTCGAAGCCCTCGACCAATATCTCGGCACGGGTCGCACGATCGCGCTGCTCGGCTCCTCCGGTGTCGGGAAATCGACCCTCGTGAACCGCTTCGCCGGCCGCGAGGTGCTTGTGACCGGCGAGATCCGCTCGGACGGCCGCGGGCGGCACACGACGTCGCATCGCGAGCTCGTGCCCCTGCCTTCGGGCGCGGTCCTGCTCGACACGCCCGGCATGCGCGAGCTGCAGCTCTGGGCGAGCGAGGAGGTGCTCGACACGACGTTCGGCGAGATCAGCGAGCTCGCTGCGAACTGCCGCTTCTCAGACTGCTCCCACGAGCAGGAGCCCGGCTGCGCGGTGCGCGAGGCACTCAGCAACGGGACGCTGACCGAGGAGCGCTTCCTGAGCTACCGGAAGCTCCAGCGCGAGCTGCGCGCGCTCGAGATCCGCAAGGACGGACGGCTCCGCTCGGAAGCGCGCAAGGAACGAGCCCGCTTCGCAAGGAGCCAGCGAAAGAGCCGATGGTGAGCCCTCTCTAGCTGGGTACAGCGGGAGTGTCGACTGTGGGCGGGGCGCCTTCGGCCGGAGGCGCGGAGACGGCAGCGATCAGCTTCTCTGCTGAAAGCGCGCGCGCCGACTCCAGTGCCGCGGGGAAACCTGCGTCTGCGCGGATCGGAGTAAGGAAGAGCTCCTGGATCATCGCCTCGGCCGGGTACAGCTCGGCGCCCGTCGTCTCGCGCAGCGCATCGGCAAAGGCGCAGAGGCGGCCCGCTTCCTCGGGACGTCCGTCCAGCGCGTAGGCCGCTGCAAGGCCTTGCGCCCACTCGGCGGCCAAGCGGCGGTCGTTGCGCTCGCGCGCGAGACGCAGGCCCTCCGCGAGCAGCGAGCGGGCGCGGCCACGATCTCCGTCGGCGCAGAGCAGGACGCGCGCGAGGTTGCCAAGCGCCACCGAGGCGACCCACGTGTCCTTGACGCGGCGGGCGAGCGTAAGCGCCTCCTCGAGGAGAACCGTCGCGCGCGGGTAGTCCCCCTGAAGAAGCTGGGCGCGGCCGAGACCGACGAGCGAGTTCGCAACGAGCCGCTGGTCACCGAGCGCACGGCGAAGACCGAGCCCGCGCTCGTAGAGCTGGATCGCTCCCTCGCGGTCTCCGTCCGCGACGGCAAGGTCGGCGAGCGTCGTCACTGCGCCGGATGCCGTGAGCTTGTCGCCGGCCCGTTCGGCCAGCTCGGCGGAGGCTTCCGCGAGCTCGCGTGCCCGGTCGTCGCCGCTCGCCATCGCCAGCCATGCGAGCTGAGCGAGAGCAGAGCCTTCCGCTTTCTCGTCCGAGGCCTTCCGCGCGTGCTCGAGGCTCGCCTCGAAGTCCGCCCGGGCCTGGAGGAAGTCGCCTTCCCCGACCGCCGCGTACCCGGCCGCGAAATGCGCCTTCGCGAGAGTGGCCGGCGCAACCGAGCCCGGTGCGGCGAGCGCCTCGGCGAGCCGGCTGCGACCCTCGCGCATCAGGCCTCGCGTGCTCCAGAAGCGGACGAGCGCGCCGGCCAGGCGCAGGGCGATCTCGACGTCGGCGCCGGTCGCCCACGCGAGTGCCGCGCGGATGTTGTCGTTCTCTTCGTCGAGCCGCTCGAGCCACATGGCCTGGTTCTCGCGCGTGAGCTCGGGCTCGGCGGCCTCGACGAGCTCGAGCAGCCGCTCGGCGTGCCGCCGGCGCATCTCATCGAGCTCGCCACGCTTCTCGAGCTGTTCGAGCGCGTAATCGCGGATCGTCTCCAGCTGGCCGAACCGCGGCTCGCCTTCCGCGCCGTCCCACTGCCGGACGAGGCTCTTGTCCACGAGCGACGCGAGCGTCTCGAACGATTCGCCGAAGGCCATGCCTTCGCCCGCCACCGCGTCCGCGAACTCGAGCGAGCAGCCGCCGGAGAAGACGCCGAGGCGCGCGAGCAGCTGCTGCTCGGGCGGCTCGAGGAGGTTGTAGCTCCACTCGATCGCGTCGCGCAGCGTGCGCTGGCGCTCGGGCAGGTCGCCGGCGCCGCCCGTGAGCAGGTCGAGACTCTTCTCCAGCCGACTCAGGATCGCCTGCGGGTTGAGCAGCTTCACGCGCGCGGCCGCCAGTTCGATCGCCAGCGGCAATCCGTCGAGCCGCCGGCAGATCGCGGCGACCTCCTCCTCGTTCTCGGCGGTGAGCTCGAAGCCGGGCTTCACCGCCTGCGCGCGGTTAAGAAAGAGCTGCACCGCAGGGACGTCCGCGAGAGCCATGTCCCCGACGGGAAGATCGAGTGGCGGAACGGGGAACTCGTGCTCCTCCCGCAGGTGAAGCGGCGCCTGGCTCGTCACGAGCACTTTCACAGCCGGCGCTGCACTGAGGATGTCGTGGACGAGTCCGGCCGCCGGGAGCACCTGCTCGAAGTTGTCGAGCACGAGCAGCGCGGGCGAGCTTCCGAATCGCCGCGCGATCGCCTTGGCAGCCGTCTCGTTCGGTCCCTCCTGAACGCCGAGCACCTGCGTGATCGCCGAGCCGACGATCCCTGGCTCGGAGACCGGCGCAAGGTCGACGAAGAACGTCTGGCCGAGCAGAGGAGCCAGCTCCTTCGCCGCGGCGAGCGAGAGCCGAGTCTTCCCGGTGCCGCCGGGGCCGGTGAGCGTCACGAGTCGCACGTCCTCCCTGCTGGCGAGCCCGACGAGCGCCGCCAGCTCGACGTCGCGGCCGATCAGCGGGGTGGGCGCCGTGGGCAGAGTCGTCGTGATCGCCGGAGTCGGCGCGGTGGGCGTGGCCCCGGGTGGGGGAACGAGCAGCCCTCCACCGAGGCACGAGCGAGCAGCCTCTACGACCTCGCGGCAGGTTGTGAAGCGCGCGGCCTCCTCCTTCGCGAGAACCCTGTTGAAGATCGCGTCGAGCGCCTCGGGCAGGTCGGCGCGGACCGCCTTCGGCGAGGGGGGTGGGTCGAGGAGGTGCGCATGCATGACCGCAACGTCCGTCTCGCGGTCGAACGGCTTCCGCCCGGTCAGACATTCGAACATCAGGCAGCCGAACGCGTAGATGTCAGCGGGAGGCCCGACGGACTCGCCGCGAATCTGCTCCGGCGCCGCGTAGTCGAGCGTGCCGACGAAGAAGCCCTCCTGCGTGATCCCCTGGCTGCGAGCCCGCTTCGCGATCCCGAAGTCGGTCAGGTACACCCGGCCGCCCGACTCGAGCAGCACGTTGGCGGGCTTGACGTCACGGTGGACGAGATCCTTCGCATGCGCCGCGTCGAGAGCGCCCGCGACCTGCTCGAGGATCGCAACGGTGCGATCAGGGGCGAGTGGGCCGGCCTCGAGCAACTGGTGGAGGTCGCCCCCGCTGACGTAGCGCATCGCGATGTAGACGATCCCGTCGGCCTCGCCCGCGTCGTAGATCGGGATGATGCTCGGATGGTCTAGCGTCGCCACCATCTGCGACTCGGCGATGAAGCGCGTCCGAAACTCTGTGTCCTGGATGAGGTCGGGGAGAAGGGTCTTCAGGGCAGCCTTGCGCCCGAGGACAGTGTGCTCCGCTTCGTACACGAAGCCCATGCCGCCTCGACCGAGAGTGCCTGCAATGCGGTAGCTCGCGACATGGGCTCCAGGCTCGAGCGTGTCGCTCATCCGCAGTAGGAGGGTTTGGCCGTCTCCACCTCCTGTCCTATGCTAGCCCCCGCGCCACTGGAAAGCACAACGCTAGGAGGACGGAGACGTGCCGGAATACGTGCTCGAGATCGTGGAAGGTCCGGAAGCAGGGCGGCGCATAGAGCTGGCCGGCCCGCTGGAGCTCGGTCGCGATCCGGCTCTCGGCGGGTCTCTGCCCCAGGACGAGCTCGTGTCGCGCCGGCATACCCGCGTCACTCCGGTCGACGACGGCGCCCGGGTCGAGGACCTCGACTCGCGGAACGGCACGTTCGTCGACGGCGACCAGATCTTCGACCCTGCCCACCTCGCGGTCGGCGGCCAGCTGCTCGTCGGCGTGACCCTGCTCGAGCTTCGCCCGGCTGCCGACGTCGCTTCCGGGATGACGAGCGTGCGCGCTATCCCCGCGAGCCTGACGCAGTTTCGGGCGCTGCCCACGCAGGACATCGGGCAGACGGCGGTTCGTCGCGTGCCCACGCTCGCCATCGAGGAGTCCGAGCCCGACTACGTGCCCGCGAACGCCCTCGAGAACAGTGCGCGCGCCGGTGCCCTGCTCCCGCTGCTCGACACGCACACGAAGGGTAAGGCGCGCGGCGCGCCGATCGGCATCTTCGTGCTCGCCGCGCTCGCCGTGATCCTGTATCTCGCGTTGCGCTGAGTTTAGGTCGGATGGTCCGCGAAGTAGAACGCCAGCGCGACGGCGGTTGCGATGACGACCCCCCAGGAGGTGAGAAGCGGGCCGAGCTGGCGGCTCGCGATTCCACGCTTGCGGCCCATGCCCTCGGGCGCCGCATACGTGCCGAACGGGTCCTCCGGGACGCCTGAGGGCGCCGCAGCCGCGGCCGAAGCCGCAGCCGAAGCCGGAGCCGAGGCCGGAGCCGGGGTAGGCACGGGCGAGGCGGTCGTGGCCGCCGAACTAGCGACCTCGAGCTCCAGGACACTCTGCCCGAGCTTGATCGAATCGCCCCCGTCGAGCTGGGTCGGAGTGGCGATTCTCTCCCCGTTGACGAACGTCCCGTTCAGCGAGCCGAGGTCCTCGATCTCGAAGCCTCCCTGCACTGGACGGACGGCGGCGTGACGGCGCGAAAGCTCTGAGTCGTCGATCGTGACGGCGACACCCTCGCGGCCGATCACGAGCTCGGCCTCGAGCTCGAACCTGCGACCGGCGAGTGGTCCCTTCGTGACGACGAGAACGGCGGTCATGAGGGTCTCCCTTCGTCGTTTGCGGCCCGGAGCCGGTCTCCGAACGCTCCCGCGCTCGCAGGGCGCTGCGCGGGGTCCTTCTCAAGAGCAGACAGAAGAGCAGTGGCGAAAGCGGGCGCGAGCTCGGGGCGCTCCGCAGACGGATCGGGCGGCGCCTCCTCGAGGTGGGCGAGGCCGACCTCGAACAAGCCCTTGTCGGCGAACGGCGCCTTCCCGATCGCGCACTCGAAGGCGAGGCAGCCGAGCGCGTAGACGTCGGTGAGCGGCGTCGCCGGCTCGCCGCGGATCAGCTCGGGGGCGAGGTAGTCGAGCGTGCCCATCACCTGCCCAGGCCTTGTCAAGACGGTATACGCAGGCCCCTTTGCGAGGCCGAAGTCCGTCAGCATCGCCGTCCCGTCGCCCGCGAAGAGGATGTTGTGAGGCTTGATGTCGCGGTGGACGATGCCCGCTCGGTGGAGCGCGTCGAGCCCGACGGCCACCTCCGAGATGACGCGCACGAGCTCACCGAGGTCGAGCGTGTTCGAGTTCGCGATGCGATCGCCGAGCGACCCTCCGGGGACATAGTCGACGGCCAGGTAGTGACGCCCATCCGCTTCCGCCGCCTCGATGATCGGAACCAGGTGCGGGTCGTGCACCTCGGCGGCCGCGCGCGCCTCCTGGCGGAAGCGGTGCTGGAAGACGAGATCGCCCGCCAGATCGAGCTTGAGCACCTTCAGCGCGACCTCGCGGCCGTCCTCGGCGCGAACGGCTCGGAAGACGAGGCCCATCCCTCCCTCGCCGAGGGACTCCTCGAGCCGGTAACCGCCGAGGGTGTCGCCGGGCTCGAGCTCCCGCTTGGTGCCGCCGGAAATGGCCACGCGGCAAGCATACGGCCGCCCGGCCGCAAACTCCAAGTCGGCTCGAACAGGCCTACGGGCTGACTCGCGACCAGGCGAACTGCGTCGTGTCGCCGGTGCGTGGTGCGAGCGCGCCGGGACGCAGCCCTCGCCGGACGAAGAGGATCGGTGCCGGCGCGGCCTTCGCGATCGCAGCCCGTACCGGTCCAAGCCCCTCGTCCTTCCAGCGTTCGGAGAGACCGACGACGAGCAGGCCCGCCCCCTTGGTCGCGGCAACAATCCCGCCGTTCGAGAGGTTGACGAGCACCGGCTCGGTCTCGATCCCGGCCAACTGGCGGACGACGAGCGACGCGGAGTCGAGCACGCGGCTCGCATCGCCGTTGCCGTTGGCGGCGCCGATCAGCTTCAGCGGCGC
The DNA here is from genome assembly GCA_038040395.1 of Actinomycetota bacterium. Classification (GTDB taxonomy): domain Bacteria; phylum Actinomycetota; class Thermoleophilia; order Gaiellales; family Gaiellaceae; genus VAXT01. Next base: position 17,105 of record JBBPIJ010000002.1, on the reverse strand, counting down.
CTCGGTGGAAGACGCGATCCAGGCGGCCAGCTCGAGGGCGGCCCAGTCGTGGTCGCCGCCTCCGAAAGGCACCATCACCGGGTGGTCGGCGTCGATCGTCGGCCGCTCCTGCCGCTCGACGAGCACCGCAACGTCACACGGCGCCTGCTCGAGCACCTGGCCGACCGCTCCACGAGGAACGCCCTCGCCGAGGAGCGGCCTGCGGCCGTCGAGCAGGATCAGGTCGACTTCCTCCTCGGAGGCGAGGCGCACGTAGTCCTGGCCGGGAAGGATGGTCGTGAAGGCCGCGACCCGGGCCGCGATGCCGCGTTCGAGCAGGTCGGACCGCGTCTCCTCCAGCTCCTGCGTCGTCTTGGTCACCTCGTCCTCGTCGCGCAGCGTGCCCGTGACGAACCGGTCCGGCATGACGGCCTGGGCGATGATGATCTCGCGCGGGGGCGTCGCCTTCGCGAGGGGCTCGGCGAGCGTGAGGAGCATGTCGAGGTTCGTCGGGTCCTGGGGCGCAACCATGATCGAGCGCGTGGGCACGACCGTGATGTCGTCCGAGGTCGCGCGGCGAGCCCGGCGGAGCTCCTCCTCGACCGGATCGGCCAGCTCTTGCCGCGGGTCGATCAACCGCAGGATCGGCCCGGCCATGAACGTGGTCACGAGGGCCATCACGACGAGCATCGTGAAGAGCTGCGTCGAGATCACGCCCAGGTCGAGGCCGATGTTCAGCACGATCAGCTCGGTGAGCCCGCGTGTGTTCATCAGCGCGCCGATTGCGGCCGAGTCCCGCAACTTGAAGCCGCTGAAGCGGGCAGCGAACATCGCGCCGGCGAACTTGCCCACGATCGCGACTCCGATCAGCAGCAGTGTCAGCAGCCAGAGCGAGGGACGGTTCAAAGCCGTCACCTGGGTCTTGAGACCCGTGACGACGAAGAAGAGTGGAAGCAAGACGAGAACGACGAAGTTCTCGAAGCGACGGCTCACGTCCTCGGTCAGACCGGCGCGTCGCGGCATGATCAGCCCCATCACGAAGGCGCCGAAGATCGCGGCGATCCCGATCTGCTGGGCGACGAATGCGGAGAGCAGGACGCAGACGAAGATTGCTCCGATCCACAGGATGGGGACCTGCCCCACCTCGTCGTAGGCCTTCGAAACACGGCCAAGGAGCCGGCGGCCGATCAGCAGCATCGCAGCGGTGAAGACCGTGGCCAGCACGACCACTTGGATGGCGTGTGACGCGTGGCCGGCGCCGGAGACGGCCGTCGCCAGGGCGAGGAGGCACCAGGCAGTGACGTCGTCGATCGCGGCACCCGCCATCGCGAGCGCGCCGACTGGACGTTTCAGCATGCGCCGCTCGATCAGGATCCGCGCCAGGACCGGGAAGGCGGTGACCGACATCGCGACGCCCATGAAGAGAGCGAACGGCAGGTAGCGGACGTCCGGCGCGAGCAGCTTGTAGATCGGGATTGCGATGAGGAAGCCGAGCGCCATCGGGAAGGCGACGCTCGTGTTCGAGATGAACGCAGCCTGGCCGATGCGCTCCCGGAGAACGCGCGGATCGAGCTCCATCCCGACGAGGAAGAGATAGAACGCGAGCCCGATCTGGGCCGCGCCCGAGAGGAGCGGCACGATGTCGGCCGGGAAGAGGTAATCCTTCGCTTCGGGCCAGACCGCACCGAGCAGCGTCGGCCCCAGCAGGATTCCTGCGAGCACTTCTCCCATCACGCGCGGCTGGCTCAGCTTCGCGATGATCGAGCCGACGAGCCGGGCCGCGAGGAGCACGGCCGCGATCGCAAGCATCAGCCGGCCGAACGTCTCCTCGCCGGTGCGCTTGACGGGCTTCTTGGCCGAGGCCCCTGGCTCGGGCAGCGCTTTCACGAACTTGCCCGTCACGTCGTCGGAGCCGACCGTGCCGGCAAACGTCGCAGCCTCGCCTTTCCCCGTGAGCGCCAGGTCAACCGGCGCGGTGCCGCCCCCGGCGCAATTCGCCGTGCCGTGGAGGCGTCCGGACTGGAGGCGGAGCTTCCCGGTCGAGGAGCCGCTCATGTCGATGAACTGGCCGGACTGCTGGAGCTTGAAGTTGTCGCCGAGGCAGCTCGACGTCGAGCTGTAGAAGCCGCCGATCGCCGGCTCAGCGTCCCGGCCGCTCCCGATCGTGATCGAGGCGCCCATGGCCGCGATGAGGAACGCGGTCACGGCGAGGTAGCCGGCGATCAATCTCGTCCGGCTGAACTCCTCAAACTTGTCATTTGGAGTTACCGATGCAGAGCTCATGGCCATTGGGGAGTCTCCCTCGTTCGCGATACGATGCGGAACATACGACTTTCGTTTCGTGATGTCTAGTTCACCCTCGCAGACCGGTTCCTGGACCTTCGTGACGAACCACGCCGCCGTCCTGCTTTGCCTGGCCAGCGATCCGAAGATCCGAATGCGGGACATCGCAGATCGTGTTGGGATCACCGAGCGGGGCGCCCAGCGAATCGTCGCCGACCTCGCAGCCGAGGGGTATGTGAAGCGTCACCGGGTCGGGCGACGGAACGTCTACGAGGTCCAGCCGGCTCGGCTGATGCGCCACCGGCTTGCCCGCCATCGGCAGGTCGGCGCCTTCCTCGAGCTGATGCTGGAAGGGCTCGACCTGGACCGGCTCGACAACGCCTCCGCATAGCAATCGACACGGTTCTCTAGAAATGCGCGCACGAGGAAAGTACTCTTGCGCAGATGCCGGTCTCCTCTCCCCGTGATTCGACCATCGCAGTAGTCGGCGACGGGTTCGGCTCGCTGATCGTTTACGCGACCGCCGTCTACCTCGGCTTTCGCCCTCAGGAGATCACGATCTACGGTCCGGCCGACAATCCGGTCAAGACATACCAGCAGTTCGCGTTCAACCTCGGCCAGACGGTCCTGCGCTCGGAGTCGGAGTCGCACTTCCTCCCGGCCGACTGGCCCACGTTCGCAGAGCTCGAGGCCTGGTCACGCCGCAGCCTGAGCCCGCTCGTCCGCTCCGCCCGGCGGCAGTACAACCCGGGGGTGCCGGACATCCTCGGAATGGCAAACGTCGTCGCGCGGCGGCTCGGCTGGAACGACAACCGATACGAAACGAAGGTCGGCTGGCTGCAGCGCGCCGAGGCCAGCAACGGGGACACGCCTCATTTCGTGCTCTTCGACGAGGACGCCCAGTTCATCGGCCGCGCGAAGCACGTGATGCTCGCCTGCGGCCACGGCCCTCTGTCCTATCCGCCCGTCCTCGCGAAGGCGCGGCAGGATCCCGCGCTGGCCGACCGGATCGTCCAGGCGTACGCGCCGAAGACGTACGACCCGAACGGCCGGTACATCGTGATCGGCTCGGGGATCGCGTCGGTCAACGAATGGGCGAACGCGATCGACATCGGCGCCAAGTGCATCTCGCTCGTCCGCAACCCGACCCCGGACGAGCAGGACCTGAACACTCCGCGCTGCTTCTTCGAGGCGCTGGGGATCGACGCCTTCTCGGCGCTCGACTTCGACCAGCGCATCGAGTTCCTCGGCCGCATCCTCAAGGGGACGGCGCCGCACCGACGCGGCTGGGACTCGAAGATCGCGACCGGCCGGAACGAGGGCCGCTTCGAGCAGATCATCGGCGAGATCGACGAGATCGAGCCGGGCCCCCTCGGCTTGCGCGTGCACATCATGAGCAAGCACGGTGAGGATCCGGGCTGGTTCGACGTGACGGGCGTCGTCACGGGCACCGGCTTCAACAAGTCCGCGCTCTCCGTCCCGCTTCTGCGACGGCTGATCGAGTTCTACAAGGTGCCGATCGATGGCGGCCGGATGAAGCTGCAGTCGAACTGCGGATTGCCGGGGCTCGACCGGCCCGACTCGCGCTGCGCAGCCATGGGCATCCATGCGAATGCGGTGATCACGCACGGCGACACGATTGCCGGCCTCAAGTACATCGGGCGCCGATTCGTCGCCGACTGCTTCGCGGCCGAGAAACCGAAGCCCCGCCGCTTCCCGTCGCGGTTCGCGATGCAGCTGAGGCTCTCCAATGAGACGGCGCGGGTGATCCGGCACGTCCGTAAAGCGGAGCAGCTCGCCTAATGTGCCCGACCGTCCTCGGCCGCGTGCAGACGCGGGTCGTGATTCTCATCGGCCCGGCGATCCTGGCCACGATCCTCTCGCTGGTCTGGCACAACGAGGGCTGGATCGTGACGATCGGGATCTACCTGCTTCTCGGCGTCGCGCTGGACACGATCGTCTACCCGTACCTGATCAAGTGGCAACCGCCGTGGCTGACGTTCCTGCTGGCGATCGGCGAGTTCGTGATGCTCTTCATCCTCGTCAAGACGCTGAAGCCGGGGCACCCGCCGTACGGGGACCCGAAGAACTTCATCGGCTGGGACGACTGGCGCCCGATCGGCCTCTACTGGGTGAGCTGGCTGATGGCGATCTGGACGAAGATCGTGATCCTGCCGCTCATCTCGCTCTCCTGGATCGAGAACGGCGGCGAGTTCCGCAGGGTCGGCTGGTCGGTCGCACCCGATTACCAGCCGCTGCCCATGCTCGCGGCGATCGACGAGCGGCCCTCCGAAGGAAAGCTCGCGCGTGAGTTCTCTTCGACGCACGCGGTGCCGCAGGCTGGGCTCGCGCGGCCGTTGACGAGCCTGCACCAGGCCGTCCCTTCCGAAACCCCCGCGTCGCCGGCTCCCAGTTAAAGGCCTCGGCGCGCGCGTGGGCAGCGACCTGACCTCGGCGCAGCCGCTCATCGAGAGTCTCCGGCGGCTCGCCCTCTTCTCCGACCTGCCGGCCGAGGCGCTCGAGGCTCTCACCGAGACTGTGCGAGACGAGCGCGTCGAGGAGGGCACGTGGATCCTGACCGAGGGCGACGAGAACGCCGACCTCTTCGTGATCCTCGAGGGTGAGGTCGGCCTGGTGCGTAACGAGATCGAGGCCGCGGTCATGCACTCGGGCATGTTCTTCGGCGAGGTCTCGGTGCTGCTGGACGAGCCGGCAATCGCCGGCGTCGTCGCCCGCACTCCGGTGCGCTGCGCCGTGATCGATCGCGCAGCGCTCATTCCGTTCCTGCTCGCCAACCCGACCGTAACGCTGCGGCTGCTGCAGGCAGAGGCCCGCCGGATCGCCGACGCGAACCCATGGCGCGCATAGACGAACGCTCGTTCAGCGGGGCGATCGACCTTTCGTTCTCGGCGGCGAGCCAGTACCTGCCGATCGCCGAGCACGGCGTCGTCGGAGACCTCCGCACCATCGCACTCGTGGGGACAGACGGCACGATCGACTGGTACTGCTGCCCGCGCTTCGACTCACCGAGCGTCTTCGGAGCGATCCTCGACCGGAAGAAGGGCGGTCGCTATCGGATCGCGCCGACGCTCGGGGTTGGCACTGTCAAGCAGCTCTACTTCCCCGACACGAACGTCCTCATCACGCGCTTTCTCACACCGGTCGGCGTGGGTGAGCTACAGGACTTCATGCCTGTGGGGCCGCGGCAACGGTTGACCCGCCGCGTCCTGTGCGTGCAGGGCGAGATGAGCTTTCGCGTCGAGGTCGATCCGCGCTTCGACTACGGGCGCGAAGCTCACGAAACGGTCGTGCACGAGCACGGCGTGGTCTTCAAGACACCGTCGTTGAACCTCGCGCTCGCGTCCGGGATCGGCTTCGAGGTCGGGGAGGAAGGCGTCCGGGGTGAGTTCACGCTCCAGCCGGGTGAGAGCGAGTCATTCGTGCTCGAGACCGTGGCGGAGAGCCATGTCCCCCACGCCTTCACGCCCGAGGAGACGCTGAGGGATTTCGAGGAGACGGTCGAGTTCTGGCGGCGCTGGCTCGGGCAGTCGCGCTATCGAGGCCGCTGGCGCGAGACCGTGCACCGCTCCGCGCTCGTGCTCAAGCTCCTCACCTATCAGCCCTCCGGGGCGATGGTCGCGGCGCCCACAACCAGCCTGCCGGAGAAGATCGGCGGCGGCCGCAACTGGGACTACCGGTACACGTGGATCCGCGATACCGCGTTCTCCCTCTACGCGCTGCTTCGGCTCGGCTTCACCGACGAAGCGGCCGGCTTCATGGACTGGCTGACGGATCGTTTCCGCGAGCGCGTCGGCCACGAGTCGGGGCCGCTTCAGATCATGTATGCCGTAGACGGGAGCGCCGAGCTCACCGAGGAGGTGCTCGACCATTTCGAGGGCTACCGGGGTTCGGGGCCGGTGCGGATCGGCAACGGCGCGGCCAACCAGCTCCAGCTCGACATCTACGGCGAGCTGATCGACTCCGTCTATCTCTTCAACAAGCATGGGACCCCGATCTCGCATGGAGCCTGGAGCGACCTGGCCCGCATCGTGGAGTGGGTCTGCGAGAACTGGGACCAGGCCGACGAGGGCATCTGGGAGACGCGCGGGGGGCGCCAGAACTTCACGTTTTCACGCGTGATGTCATGGGTGGCCGTCGAGCGCGCGATCCGCATGGCGCGCCAGCGGGGGCTGCCGGGGGACATTCCGCGGTGGTCGGCCGCACGCGACGAGATCTACCACCAGGTCATGAGCAAGGGCTGGAACGCTGAGCGCGGCGCCTTCGTTCAGCACTACGGCTCAGAAGTGCTCGACGCCTCCGTCCTGTTGATGCCGCTGACGAAGTTCATCGCGCCGACCGATCCGCTGTGGCTCTCGACCCTCGATGCGATCTCGAAGGAGCTCGTCTCCGACAGCCTGGTCTTCCGTTACAACGTCGAGGCTTCGCCCGACGGCCTGAGGGGTGACGAGGGGACCTTCTCGATCTGCTCCTTCTGGTACGTCGAGGCCCTGGCCCGGGCGGGCCGCGTGGATGAGGCGCGGCTTGCGTTCGAGAAGATGCTCACGTACGCCAATCACGTCGGGCTCTACTCCGAAGAGATCGGGGCCACCGGCGAGCAGCTCGGCAACTTCCCGCAGGCCTTCACGCACCTCGCCCTGATCAGCGCCGCAGCGAACCTGGACCTCCAGCTCGGCGCTTAGCTTCCGGCCGCTCCGTCGCCACTCGTCTTGATGGCGTGACCGCCGAACTGCTCCCGCAGGGCGGCTGACACCTTCGCTGCGAAGCTCTCGTCCTGGCGCGACGAGAAGCGCGCGAAGAGCGCCGCGGCGATCACCGGCGCGGGCACGTCCTCGTTGATCGCCTCCTCGATCGTCCAGCGTCCCTCGCCCGAGTCCTGGACGTAGCCGGCGATGTCGTCGAGCCCGGAGCCGTGCTGCTCGATCGCGGTGTGCAGGAGCTCGAGGAGCCACGAGCGCACGACCGAGCCGTAGCGCCAGATGCCGGCGATCTCGTGCAGGTCGAAGTCGTACTCGGAGGAGTGCATGATCTCGAAGCCCTCGGCGTACGCCTGCATGAGGCCGTACTCGATCCCGTTGTGGACCATCTTCACGAAGTGACCGGCGCCGGACGGGCCGCAGTGCGCATAGCCGTCCTCGGGCGCAAGAGTGCGGAAAGCCGGCTCGACGATCGCGACCGCGTCGTCGTCACCGCCGGCCATCAGGCAGTAGCCGACTTCGAGGCCCCAGATTCCGCCGGAGACACCTGCGTCCACGAAGCGGATTCCCTTCTCGCGCGCCTCCGCGTGCCGTCGCTTCGAGTCGCGGAAGTTGGAGTTGCCGCCGTCGACGACGATGTCGCCCTGCTCGAGCAGCCCGAGCAGGGTCGTGAAGGTCGCCTCAGTGGCGTCCCCGGCGGGAACCATCATCCAGGCCACGCGCGGCGCCTCGAGCTCGGAGACGAGGTCCTCGATCGTGGAGGCGGTGCCGCCGCCCGAGCGGGTGTACGTGACCACCTCGTGGCCATCCTGCTCGAGGCGCTGGACCATGTTCCCGCCCATACGGCCGAGCCCGATCATCCCGAGCTTCATGGCTCCTCCTCCTACTTAGGGTCCACTACGTGTGGCTGCGCGGGAGCTTAGGGCGACGCTCGAGCGACTTCAAGAGCCGCACGTAAATGACGAAGCCCCGCTTTCGCGGGGCTTCGAAGTAGCAGGCCTGTAAGCCGGATTCTGTCGAGGGTGACCATCTCTCTAGGCCGTCGGTTGCCCGACGGCTCGAGCGGTGTACCCGGCTCCTCGGCGGGCAGCTTCAGCGGAGCCTGTTTCACCTTGCACCGGACGGAGTTTGGCTAGCCACTGTGTCGCCACAGCGCTGGTGGGCTCTTACCCCACCGTTTCACCCTTACCGTCAGCGTCTCCGGAGAGTTTTTCGCTACCGGCGGTTTCCTTTCTGTGCCACTTTTCGTCGGCTTTCGCCGCCTGGGATTTCCCCAGCGTCCTGCCCTTCGGTGTCCGGACTTTCCTCGAGCCGCGAACGGCTCGCGGTCACCCGGCCTGCAAGCTCAATTGTAGCCGCGTTTCTTCGGCGCTCTCGAAAACGGCCTCGCACTCAGGACATGCGATCCGTCCAGCGCGTCGGAGCACGAATTCCCCACAGACGAGGCACTCCAGGCTGGCGCCCCGCAAGAGGGCATGAAGCTCCTGCTCCAGATTGCGGTTGAGTGCTTCCACGCTCACAGCTCCCTGAACACCCCGATCACCTTGCCGAGAATCTGGACGTGCTTCGCGTAGATCGGCTCCAGAGCGTCGTTCTCCGGCTGAAGCCGCACGCGTCCCTCCTCGCTGAAGAACCGCTTAACGGTCGCCTCGTCCGCGGACTCGTCGTCCCCGGCCAGAGCGACGACGATGTCGCCGTCACGGGCGTCCTGCTGGCGATGGACGACGACGATGTCGCCGTCGAGGATGCCGGCGTTCACCATCGACTCGCCCTTGATGCGCAGGAGGAACTCCTCCCCGCCCTTCGACAACGGCTCGGGCACCGCGAGGTAGCCCTCGATGTTGTCCTCGGCAAGGAGCGGCCCGCCCGCGGCCACCTCGCCAATGAGCGGAAGCTTGTGAACATCAGGCGCCGCCGGAGCCTTGGGCTCGCGGCGCAGCTCGATCGCGCGCGGCTTCGTCGGGTCGCGCTTCAAGAGCCCGGCACGCTCGAGGTTCGCAAGGTGCGCATGAACGGTCGACGGCGACGCGAGCCCGACGGCCTCGCCGATCTCGCGGACGGTCGGCGGATAGCCGTGCACGTCCACGTACTCCCTCAAGAAGTCGAGAATCTGCCGCTGCCTGTCGGTGAGCACTGGGTCTCCTTCCGCGAACATGTGTTCGATCAGGCTAGCGGCCACCGCGGACGGCGTCAAGAACACGCGTTCGTACCTAGTTGATCGCCAGGACGGCAAGGATCAGTCCCGCCCCGGCCGGGAACCCGACCACCTCACGCCCAGGCGCGTTCGCCGAGAGCCAGAACACGGCAACGGTCACGACCGGAAACAGGACGAGGCCGATGCTGAACCCGGTCAGGAGGCTGAACATGAAGAGCGCTCCCGCGAGGCCCCAGGCAACCGACCACGGCCAACCGCCGTGACCGACTCCCGCCTTGTGCGCGCGGTGCATGACGACCGCCGCGCCGACGAGCAGCAGGGGATAGAGCAGGATCACCGCAAAATCGTGCCAGAAACGCGAAACCCCCTCGCGGGGGTTCCAGGCGTGTATGCGCTGGAGAGGACTTGAACCTCCACGGGGTATTTAACCCCACAAGGCCCTCAACCTTGCGCGTCTACCAATTCCGCCACCAGCGCGCGACGGCCAGTGTAGCGGTGGCGCTCGGCACGACATTCCTCCCGAGCGGGATCAGACCCCGGCACGGAAGTGTCGCGAAATGCGCACAGAAAGCGACACGTTCTCAACAGCCGCCTCCGGAGGCAGCCGCTAATGCTCCTGAAGTTGCACTAGCCGAGCGCTGAGCTGGTCTAAGGTGCTCGGCCCTGATCCGAAGTCGCTTTAGCACCGAGTCCTGGCCCGCCCTCTTTCTGGTCGCCGGTGGGCTCACGCTCCTGGCGAGCCTCTATCTGCCGTGGCAGTCGCAGTCCGCGGGGTCGTGCAGGGAAGGGGAGTACTTCGGGAACCAGGGGAGCACCGTCTGTCTCGGACTCCTCAACCTCTTTTCGGGTGGGCGGACCCTCGACGGACTGTCGACGGACGCCGGCCGGGCCGCGGGACTCTTCGCCTTGGTTCTGGCAGCGGTTGCAGGCGCGGCGTGGGTTCGTCCCGGCCTGGCGCGTCGGCTGCCGCTCGGCCGGTGTGCGCTGCTTGCCGGCTACTTCGGGATCGCCGTTGGATTTCAGACGCGCTCAGAAACGTGGAAACTCGGTGAGAGTTTCCACTACGCCTACGGTGCGTACGTTGGGCTCGCCGCGACGATCATCATCCTGGTTGCGGCAGGCGCGGAGCGGCGCCGAGAGCTCGCGCGCTACCGGTCGGCTTCTCTACTCGTCCTGCTTCTTCTCGTCGCCGGGCTTCTTGTTGCGTTTCTGCTCCCATGGGTGCAGGGCAACTTCTACGTCGACAACGAGGCCGTCGCGACATTTACGTACCTAGGCATCGCCAGCGCTGCCGCCGCTGTCGCCGCGGTGTTCGCGATATGCCTGCCGGTTGCCTGGTCGAGACCTGGGGCCACGCCTGTGCAGCGGCTTGCCCTCGCGGGAGTAGTAGTGCTCTTCACAGGCGCGGCCGCGGTCTCCTTCCCGCCCTTTTCAGGTCATCGGGCCTACGGGGTCTGGGTCGCACTCGGGCTCGCCGCCAGCCTGCTCTTGCTCTCGCTCGTGGATGGCCCTCGGAGCCTGAGGCTGGCGCAACCGTCTTGGCGACAACTCGTAGCAGCGAGCGCGGGCGCGCTATTCGTCGCTGCGCTGTTCCTGCCCTGGCAAAGAGAGTGCTACGACGCAAACAGGGGCTTCGGGCCGCTTGGAGGGCACTGCCTCTCGGCGAACGCTTGGACGAGGACCTTGCCGGCAGCGGCTGCCGCGCTCCTCGCTCTCGCGCTCGTCGCCGCCATTCTTGGGCCGCGTCGTCTACGCCTTTCGGTCGTCGAGCTCGCTGCCGGTTTCGGGCTTCTCGTCGCGACGATCGGCTTCAGCTTGCAAGAGGGCGGTGGGGGCGGGTTCCATGTCGGACACGCCTTCGGCTCGACGATCGGGTTCGTCCTGGCGGCAGTCCTCATCGCGCTCACCCTTGTGCGCTCGCGATTCCCCAAGCTCAACTGGCGTCGCGCAGCCGTCCGGTTGGTACCGATCGCCGCCTGTGCCGCCTACCTCGCGATCATCGTGCTGCCCTGGTGGGGCTTGCTCTGGAAAGACTTCCACACGCCCCCCATCTACCCACCGCTCTCCTGGCTAACAATCACCGGCGCGATCCTCGGCCTCCACCTTCTCGGCCTCTGGACCCGACAGATCGCCGGCGCATCGGGCGGTGCGGAACTCGTACTTCTCCCGCTCGGGTTGCTCGCACTCGCGACGGTCGATCTCGTCAACCAGCGCGCAGAAGTGGTCACCTGGGGTCGCAGCGCGGTTGTGAGTCTTTGTCTCGTGCTTGCCCTCGTCGGTCGAATCGAGCAGCGAGGCGGGCTCGAGAGCCTTCGCATCCCCGGGGCCTTTCGTCTCGACCGGCTCTGAGCCGCCTCGTTTCCAAGCCAGGTGGCCGCCCGACCTTGTAAAAGGGTCTGACCCCCTTCCGCGGTCGGGTTAGGCTAGACGCGTGAAGGCGCTGGCCGAGGCGGCGGTCGATGCAGCGTTGGGGGCAGGCGCCTCCTATGCCGACGCGCGCGCGGTGACGCTCCGGCGCCAGCACGTCGTCACCAAGAACCTCCAGGTCGACGACCTGAGCGACGCCGAGAGCGAGGGAATCGGCGTCCGCGTCCTCGTCGACGGCGCATGGGGATTTGCCGGGGAGGGCCGGCTCGACGCGGCGGGCGCCCGCGAGGCGGCGCTGCGAGCGACGGCGTTCGCGAAGGCGGCACCGGGCCGTCACGAGACGTCACTCGCCCCGATCGACGCCAAGAGCGGCGACTACCGGACTCCACTCGAGCGCGACCCCTTCGACGTGCCGCTGTCGGAGAAGGTCGACCTGTGCCTCCGGGCCGAAGAGGGCATGCGCCGGCCCGACGTGAAGGTGACCCTGGCGATGGTTCGCGCCCAGCGCGAGCACAAGTTCCTCATCTCATCCGAAGGCGTCGCGATCGAGCAGGAGATCGTCGAGTGCGGCGGCGGCATCGATGCGTACGCAACGGCGGGGGAGGTCTCGCAGATCCGGAGCTACCCGAGCCAGCACAGCGGCGTCAGCGGCCAGGGCGGCTGGGAGTTCGTCGAGGGGCTCTCTCTCGAGGGCGAGGCGCCGCGCGTCGGCGAGCAGGCTGTCGCGCTGCTGAGCGCCCCCGAATGTCCGTCGGGCCGAACGACGATCGTCCTGTCGCCAGAGCAGACGATCATGCAGGTGCACGAATCGGTCGGCCACCCGACCGAGCTCGACCGCGTCTACGGCACCGAGGCGGCGTATGCGGGGACGAGCTTCCTCTCGCCCGGAGACCTCGGCAACCTCCGCTACGGCTCGCCGCAGATGAACATCGTCTCCGACGCGACGACGCCGCTCGGCCTCGGCACGTTCGCCTTCGACGACGAAGGCGTGCCCGCGCAGCGCGAGGCGATCGTGGAGGAGGGCGTCCTCCGCGGGTTCCTGACCTCCCGCGAGACGGCGAAACGGATCGGCGCGGGCAGCGGCGGCTCGATGCGCGCGGACGGCTGGGCGAGGATGCCGCTCGTGCGCATGACCAACCTCCATCTCGAGCCGGGCGAGGGCTCCTTCGAAGAGCTCCTCGCGGACGTCGACGACGGTCTCTACCTCGAGACGAACAAGAGCTGGTCGATCGACGACAAGCGCCTCAACTTCCAGTTCGGGACGCAGGTCGCCTGGGAGATCAAGAAAGGGAAGCTCGGGCGAATGCTGCGAGACGCCACCTATACCGGCGTGACGCCGGTCTTCTGGGGCAAGCTCGATGCCGTGGCCGGACGGGACGAGTGGCAGCTCTTCGGCCTGACGAACTGCGGCAAGGGCCAGCCCGGCCAGGAGGCGCATGTCTCGCACGGTGCGGCGCCGGCGCGGTTCCGCGACGTCGAGGCAGGCGTCTCCGGTTGAGCAGGGCCCTGGATCTCGCGGAGGAGGCTCTTCGCGCAGCGGAGGGCGATGACGCCGAGGTGCTCGTCCATGCGGAGCGCTCGGGCGTCGCGCGTTTCGCCGGGTCGGTCGTCCACCAGCCGACGCTGATCGACAACGCGGTCATTCGCCTCCGCATCCTCCGCGACGGCCGGATCGGCTGGGCCGCGACGAACCGCGTCGACGGCCTGGCGAAGCTCGCGCAAAGAGCCGGCGAGGCCGCAGACCAGGCCCGGCCCGATCCCGACTTCCCGGGCTTTGCCCCGCGGGCCGAATACCCGGACGTCGGCGGCTTCGACGAGGAGACGGCGTCACTCGGCCCGGAGGACCAGGCGCGCCTCGCAGGCGTCGCGATCGACGCGGCCGGAGACTTCGAACTCTACGGGTACTTCACGAGCGGCGTCACCGACATCGCCCTCGCGTCGACGACCGGCCTCGTTGCGGACCAGACGCTCACCGACGCAAACGCGCTCTGCCTCGCGGCTGTCGAGGATGCGTCGGGCTGGGCGGAGCGGACGCACTGGCGGGTCGGGGACGTCGATCCTGCGGCGGCCGCGCAGGAAGCCGCCGCCAAGGCAGCGCGGACTCGAGGCGCCGTGGAGATCGAGCCCGGCCATTACGCCGCGGTGCTCGAGCCGTACGCCGTGGCCGAGCTGCTGCGGTGGTTCTCGTACGACTCGCTCGGCGCCCAGGGCTTTCTCGAGGAGCGCAGCTACTTCTGCGGCCGGATCGGCGAGCGCGTCTTCGACGAGCAGGTCTCGATCGCCGACGACCCGCTCGACGAGACGAACCTGCCGAAGCGCTTCGACTTCGAGGGAACGCCCAAGCAGCGGGTCGAGCTCGTCGAGGGCGGGGTCGCCCGCGACGTCGTCTGGGATCGCGGAACAGCCGTCAAGGCAGGCGACGGCCGCGTCTCGACGGGCCATGCTCCGCCCGACGCCTGGCGCTTCTTCGGCCCCCTCCCGACCGCGTTCTCGATGGCCGGCGGCGACGCCGCCTCACTCGAAGAGCTGGCCGAGCGCGTCGGCGACGGCATCTACGTCACGCGTCTCCACTATCTGAGCATCGTCGATCCGCGCGGCGGCGTCCTGACGGGCATGACCCGAGACGGGACGTTCCGGATTCGAGACGGCAAGGTGGCCGAGCCGCTCGTGAATCTTCGCTTCACGGTGCCGATGGCCGACGTCCTCGGCGAGGTGCACGGGCTCACGGCGGAGCCGCTGCTCATGAACATGAACGAGCTCTACGACGACCGCTTCCCCCACGCCGCGCTCGTGCCCGCCCTCGCCACCGCCCGTTTCCACATCACCGGGACCGGGTCGGGCCCAGGCACGTAGCTACGCGAGCAGGTGGTAGAGGATGACGGTGTTGACGAAGAAGATCGCGCCGACGGCGACGGTCAGACGAGTCAGGTTCCGCTCGACGATGTGCGTTCCGCCCTGCGAGGCGGGCACGTAGCCCATCCCGGCCATCCCGGCGTCGCGGCCTGAGTGCATGAGCACGAGCCCGATCAGCGCAACCGCCGTCACGAAGTGGAAGAAGACGAAGGCCGGACGGGCGAAATCGTTTGCGAATGCGAGGAGTGGAAGCACCGAAACAGGGTAGCGCAGCCGCTTACCGCGAGCCCAGGTCGAGAATCGCGTCGACGAGCTGCGACCCGAGCCTGTCCTTCGTGAGGAAGGCGGCCACTCCGGCCAGGCGGGAGCGGTCGATGTCGGCGGAGATGCTCGAGCCCGTGAGCACGAGGATGCGCGCGTCCGGATGGTGCTCCCGAATCCTGCGCGCGGCCTCGATCCCGTCGAGCATCGGCATCGAGATGTCCATCAGCGTCACGTCGGGTGCGAGCGCGATCGCGAGCTCGACCGCGTCGATGCCGTTTCGGGCACTGCCGATGACCTCGATTCGGTCGTCGTTTGCGAGCAGCGCCTGGACCGACTCGATGAAGAGCGGCTCGTCGTCGGCTATGAGAACGCGGATTGGCTGCGATCGAGGGTTGATGGCGGCTTCCATTGTTGTTTCGAGGCGTACCCGGTGAAGCCCAAAGCTACGCTTTTGTTGTGAATAATCCTAAATCCCGCGCGCAGATCCAGAAGCTCCTCGTCACGGGCGACAACCGGCTGAAGCAGGGCGTCTCTCCGCAGAAGGCGCGCGAGAGCTATGAGCAGGCGCTCGAGGTCGCACGCAAGGCGGGGCTCGAGGAAAGCGTGCGCCCCCTCGTCGAGGTCAGGCTGGCCGACCTCGAGCGGCTCTTTCCCGCGGACGGCTAGAGCAGCTCCTCGACCACACGCCGGAGGCCGGCCTCGCGGGCCTCGAGCGGGTACTCCGCGAGCACTCGTTCGCGAGCGCGACGGCGAACGTCGTCCTCCAGCTCGAGGGCGCGCGAGATGCCCTCGGCCAACACCTCGGGGTCGTTGGTCTCGACCTGGACGCCCACGTCGCCGACGACCTCCGGCAACGCGCCGGCACGCGTGACGACCGGGATGCAGCCCGCGAGCATCGCCTCGGCGAGCGCAAGCCCGAAGCCTTCATGCTTCGACGCCTGGACGTAGACCGAGGCTCGCCGGAAGAGGGCGTCGAGCTCCGCGCGCGAGAGCCGCCCCGTGAAGGTGACATTCGGCCCAGCCAGCTCGCGCAGGCGATCGACCGACCCGTCCACCCAGGCGCCCGCGAGCGTGAACTGAACGTCAGGCAGAAACCGCGAGGCCTCCACGAACGCACGCAGGCCCTTCCGCTCGATGTTGAGCGAGGCGACGTTCGCGACCGAGAGCGCGACACGCTTCCGTGGCTCCTGCGGCAGGGCCCCGAACGGGTCCGGGACGCCGAGGTGCACGACGGTGACGCGATCGGGGGCAACGCCGACGTTTCGGTCGAGCTCGCCGCGGAGGTAGTCCGAGTACGTCACGACCTTCGAAGCCCGCGCGATGATCCAGCGCGAGAGTGGGCGGGCGATGCCTCCCGCCTGCTGGTACCCGTAGCCGATCTCCGGCACGTTCGCGGTGTCGAAGCCGCCCGTGATCAGGACGGACGGCTTGCGCAGGAGCCAGGCGAAGGTGAAGGGCAGAAACGTCTGCCACGAAGCGAACCAGCCGTACACGAGGTCGGAGCGCCAGACCGCGCGCAGGAGCGAGAACGGGTTGGGAAGCCGGCTCGCCTGCTCCCACTCGCGCACGTCCCAGTGCTCGCGCAGGAGCTCGAGGTCGAGCTCGACGAAGCGGAAGCGTTGCTTGAAAACGAAGAGGATCTGCTGCAATTAGGCCCGCTGGGCGTCGTACATGCCGAACACTCCGCGTAGCTCTTCGCTGATCTCGCCGACCGTGCAGCGCACGCGCAGCGCCTCGCGCATCGGCGGGAGCAGGTTCTCGTCGGTCTCCGCGACCCGCCGCACCTCGGCGAGGGCCTTTGCCGCCTCAGCCGCATTCCGGTCGGCGCGTACCTTCGCCGTGCGCTCGAGCTGGCGCCGCTCCGCATCGGGGTCGAGCTTGTGCAGCTCGATCGGCTCGGCCTCCTCCTCCTGGTAGCGGTTGACCCCGACGATCACCTTCTCGCCCGCCTCGACCTCGGCGGTGTGCCGGTACGCCGCGTCCTCGATCTCCCGCTGGACGAAGCCCTGCTCGATCGCCTCCACGGCGCCGCCGACTTCGTCCACCCGCTCGATCAGCTCGCGCGCGGCCTTCTCGAGCTCGTCCGTCAGCGCCTCGACGAAGTACGCGCCCCCGAAGGGGTCGGCGGTGTCTGTCCCGCCCGCCTCGTGCGCGAGCAGCTGCTGGGTGCGGAGGGCAATCTTCGCGGAGTGCTCGGTCGGGAGGGCGAGCGCCTCGTCGAAGGCGTTCGTATGGATCGACTGCGCGCCGCCGGCTACCGCGGAGAGCGCCTGGATCGCGACTCGCACGATGTTGTTCTCGGGCTGCTGCGCGGTGAGCGTCGAGCCCCCGGTCTGCGCGTGGAACCGAAGTGCCTGCGCCTTCGGGTTCGTCGCTCCGAAGCGCTCGCGCATGATCTCGGCCCAGAGCCGCCGGGCCGCGCGGAACTTCGCGACCTCCTGGAAGAAGTGGTTGTGCGCGTTGAAGAAGAAGGAGAGGCGCTCGCCGAA
>JBBPIJ010000001.1:255204-351892 GCA_038040395.1 Actinomycetota bacterium | reverse complement strand
TGTCCAGGATCGGGAAGCAGTAGTCGAAGAGGTCGTCGAGGACGTGGTAGAGGAGATAGCCGGAGCCCTTCGCGAAGAGGCTCTCTCGGAGCTTGGGGTCGTCGAGGCACCGCTGGAAGAGCCGGGTGACGGGCAGAAGCTCGACGTTCGGCAGGGTGACGAGATAGCCCGGGCCGAGGAAGACGTCGAGCTCGGCCGCGTTCAGCCGCTGAATCGCCTTGTCGTAGAACGGAAAATGAAGGACGGCGAACAGGTAGTCGGGGTACTCGTCGACCTTGGGCCGCTGGCGCTTCGAGAGCACGTCCTCGACGTCGAGCGCGTGCCAGCCGTAGCGTTCCGCGAGCGTGGTCGCGCTCTCCTGATCGGGAGCGTCGAGATGGATCCAGGTGAGGCCGTTGGCGGAGAGCTCAGCCGGCTCGCGGCGCGCGGCGACGACCGGCTCTTCGGCCTTGGTGCGCTCGCGCGGGCGCTTGATGCGAGGGAGGCTTGGCATCGGTACTGAGGGGATCGTCTACGGTCATTTCCCTTTCGCCATCGTACCCGCGAAGCCTTGCGGCCACACCGTGGGAGCCAAGTCGCCAGCGGGTTCCCGGCCGGGTCGATAGCGCGTAACCGATCGAGGGCGCTCCACGTTGAACGAGCTGCATCGTGCTCGCGCAAAAGCCCTGTGCCGGGCGCCGCTTCCGAGACGGGGCGCGGGCGAACCTCGTCGTCAGCGGCTAGCCCGAGTAGCACAACTGAAGAGCGCGGCCCATTGCCGCGCGTCGAGGTCGCGCGCACGAGCTTCGGGAGCGAATCCGAGCGCCGGTGCCATGCGCTTCACCTGTAGACCCGGGAGTTGCTCGCGCATAGATCTCCGGATCGGAATCTGCGCGCGGAACGCATCCGATAGGAAGCGCCAGTACTCCTCGTGGCTTTCTGTTGGGACCAACGGCTTTGGGCGACGTGCGATTCGAAGGACAGCGGCGTCGACGCTCGGCACCGGCGAGAAGGCCGTTCGTGACAGGCGACCTGCCACGGAGACGTCGTACCAGGCTCGCCAATAGGTGCTCCTGAGCGTCGCGGGCCAGACGGCAGCGAGCTTGGCGGCAAACTCCCACTGCACGATGAGATCTGCTCGCTTGAGCTTGCCATGCGGATCGTGAAGCAGCTGACGCAGGATCGCGCCTGAGTTGGCAAACGGGAGGTTGGCTACGACCGCAAAGGGCTCACGCGGCAATTTCCATCGAAGCACGTCGATTTCTACGACATCGACGTTCTGCAGGGAGGAGGAGCCTCGAGCTAGCTGTGTAGCAAGAGAAGGATCGGACTCGAGCGCAATGATGCGGGCGCCCGTGCCAGCAAGCGCACGGGTCAGGACACCGGTGCCTGCGCCGATCTCAACGACGAGGTCGCCGCGCGCGACGGCTGCCTCGCGGACGAAGTCGGCTGCAAGCCGGCTGCTACGAAGAAAGTGCTGGCCGGGCGCACCCGCAGTGGGGCGTCGCCGAACGGCCACGGAAAACCACCATGGTCATAGTGTCCTGATTCTACGGTGTCGTCACTCGGGACAGGGCTTCGCGCCAACAGGTTCCGAGTGCTGATACGGGTAGGCACATCTGTCCCACGACCACTGGCTGCCCGCGACCTCGCCGCGATAGACGTTGCTCACGCGAACGAACGGGCCGTCGGTGTCGCGCGCCTCGAAGAAGAAGCCCTCGAAGGTGATCGCACCCTTGTGTCCTGAGCTCGATCGTGGATCGAGCAGGTTCACGATCGCCGCCACATCGGCGACGAACTTCTTTCGATCACGATCCGTTTCCACGACGACGATCGGCGCCAGCTCTCGTGGCCGGAGAAAACGGACCGACGTCGGTCGGAATCCGTAGCGCCTGCCCACGAGGGCCACTCGAGACCGGAACTTGCTCGGCGAAGGGTTCGGAAAGCGTTGGTTCTGAGCTTCGCCTGCGTCCGAGACGCTTCGCACGACACCGGAAAGACTCGATCCGACGAGTGCCCGCCCGCCGGCATCACAGAAGTCGTCGCGGAGAGCGCCCAAGGCTAAGTCGACTTCCCACGCGGCCAGTGCCCGAGCGCCGAGTTCCTCTTGCGTCGCATGGGGAGGAGCCGGAGCCCCGCGATCTGCCTTCGGAGCGGTGACGTAAGCCCACAGCGCATCGGTTGGCGGTCGTCTCGCAGGGAAGAAACCCTTTGTCATGTGCCGCGGCGGCGGCGGTCCGAGCTCGATGCGCTTGACGAAAGTTCGATCTCCGAAGCGTGCAAGGAACCGGCGAACAAGCTCGACAGGAGGCACGGCACTCTTCGTGGGAGCGAAGCTTGGAGCCGCCTGTTGAACGCCACGACCGGGAAGTCGCGCCCAGCACGAGGGGTAATCCGAGAAGCGAGGGTAACTTGGCCAGGTTCTTGGCTTGGGCGGTGGGTTGGCCGGAATGACTATGTGAGTCGACTTCGACTCTGAGCAACCTGCCGCGAGAAGAACAACCGAACAGATGGCGGCGAGGCGCCTCACATCAAATGAGACTACGCCGCCGGCGCTCCGGTTGGTCACCCGGCTGAAGCCGACGCCGCCCGGGCCCCGCGAGGAGCCCGGGCAGCGTCGAACTGATTAGTGGAGGTACCGGTAGGCCGTGAACATGTCATCCATCCGCGCGTCCTGCCCCGCGGTGAACCGGTCCATGCAGGCGTCGTCCGTGTAATCCATGAAGTTCTCGATCGGGTCGAGCCCCGGTCGATTCCGACAGGAGTCTCGGCGCGACCCAAAAACTAAGCCGTTCGCCGGACGAGTTCAAGGTCGCGTCCGGCCCCGATCAGGTAAGCGAGTTGGCGGGGTTCCGCGAGAGAGTGCCTCCCGGTTTCCTGACGTGTCGCTGAGCGCCCGTAGGCCGGTGGGACAGTGTTAGACCACACGGCCCGCCGGCTGGAGGACGCTCAGCGGCGCGAGGCGTCCCGCGGAGCCCGGCTCCGCCGGGCGGGAGCGAGACGCCGGTCAGGGAAGCGGGATGCGCCTGGGAGGATTCGAACCTCCGACCTCGCGCTCCGGAGGCGCGCGCTCTATCCCCTGAGCTACAGGCGCGGAACGCCCAGTCTAGCGCCGAAAAACGACGGGCCTGCTCGCGCAGGCCCGCCACTTTCCGATGCTTCCTCTGTCTACGGAGCGCGGTAGAAGAGCCACGCGTCCTGCATGCGTGCGGTCTGCCCCGCGGTGAACTCCGTGTAGCACTCGTCGTACGAGTAGTCCATGTAGTTGTGGATCGGATCGAGCCCGGGCGCCGAGCACGTGTCCTTGCCGGCCGGGCACCCACTCGTCGGGGTGAGCTCCTTGGGGGTGTCGTCCACGAAGTCCCCGTGGGCGTTGCAGCCGCCGTAGAACGTGTGCTCGAGGTTCAGCCAGTGGCCGACCTCATGGGTTGCCGTCTCGCCCTGGTCGTACCGGCCCTCGTACGCGGTCGAGGCGCCGCGGAGCGACTCCCAGTCGATGACGACGCCGTCGAGGTACGAGTTCCCCTGGTTGACGATGTTCGGCAGGTAGGCCCAGCCGAGGTAAGGGCCTGCCGTCGTCAGGTACATGTTCAGAGCGTTGTCGCCTCCCTGGTGCAGGGCGCGCTTCATCGGCCGCTCGCCGCTGATGCTTGCGTAGAACCAGTCGGTGTTGATCGTGCGCGTAATCCCCGCCAGGGAGAACCTGAACCTGGTGTCGTAGCCGCCCTCGTGGCCGGCGAAGGTCGCGTTCAGCACCCTGATCTGGTCGTCGATGAGCCGGCTCGAGACGTTGCCGATCACGCCGTCCGGCGTCACGACGTGGACGTAGACCGGGACGGTCACGCGGAATTGCTGTCCCCGGCCCGGCTGCGGTCCTGGGCTCTCCACCGTTTCGGTGAACGACGGCTCGCGCAGAGTGCCGCCTCGCGCGGTCGCGCTGACCGCGAGCCGCTCCAGGCTGCCGAACGGACTCGAGCCGCAGATCGGCGACGCCACGAATGCTTCGCCGGCTACGGCCGGCGCCGCCGAGAAGCACGCGATGATGGCGCCGATCGCGGCGGCTATCGCGAATGAAAATCGACGCAAAGAAAACCCCTCCCCTTCGTTCTGACTATTGCTGTCTTGGGCGACCTAAGAGTAGCGCCCCTCGCAGCGATTTCAATATTTCGGCGCGCTAGGGTGCGGCCGTGAAGCTCACAGCACGAACGGCCACGCTCGAGCTCGCAGAGACGTTCACGATTTCGCGCGGGAGCCAGGACACCGCGGATGTCGTGTACGTCGAGATAGAGCACGACGGGATCACGGGCTTCGGCGAGGGGAATCCGATCGACCGGTACGACGAGTCGGTCGAGTCGGCTGTCGCCTACCTCGAAGAGCACGCCGACGAGCTCGGGGACGACCCGTGGGCGCTCGAGGAGATCGAGTCTCGCCTCCCGGCCGAGGAGTTCGGGGCGCGCTGTGCGATCGACGCGGCGCTTCACGATCTCCAGGGCAAGCTCGCCGGGATGCCCGTCTGGCGCTTGCTGGGCCTGCGCCGCGCCGGTCCGCCGACGTCGTTCACGATCTGGCTCGGCGATCCGGACGACATGGCCTGGCGGGCGAGCGCTCTCGGCGACAGGTTCAAGCGTTTGAAGCTGAAAATTGGAGGCCGGGACGATCTCGACGTCGAGCGCGTCCGCGCTGTGCGAGCGCTGACCGACCTGCCACTCCAGGTGGACGTCAACGAGGCATGGTCGGCCGCCGAGGCCCTTGAGGCGCTGCCGAAGCTGGCGGAGCTCGGAGTGGAGTACTGCGAGCAGCCTCTCGAAGCCGGCGACGGAGACGGGCCCGCGCTGAAGGAGCGCTCGCCGATCCCGATCTACGTGGACGAGGACTGTCACAGGCTCGAGGACGTCGCGGCTTGTGCCGAGCGGGCACATGGGCTCACGATCAAGCTCGCGAAGTGCGGCGGCATCCGCGAGGCGGTCCGGATGGCGAATGCCGGGCGGGCTCTGGGCCTCGGGTTGATGCTCGGCTGCATGAACGAGTCGGGCCTGGCCGTGGCCGCCGGCGCGCAGATCGCGAGCCTGTTCGACCACGTCGACCTCGACGGGAATCTCCTGCTGCGCGACGACCCCTGGCCGGGCGTGGAGCTCGTCGACGGCGTGCAACTGCCCTCCGAAGAACCGGGGCTCGGTGTCAGAGAAGCGATACCTAGTACTGGCTGAACGTCAGTCCGGCGACCCGCACTACGGAAAGACGATGCGCGGCGTCATCGCGTACAGCCCGCACCCGACGGTCGCCATCCTCGATTCCGCGCGGGCCGGGGAGACCTACGAGGGAATCCCGATCGTCGGCTCGGTCGCCGACGCGTTGCCCCTCGAGCCGACGGCCGCGCTCGTAGGCGTCGCCACCCAGGGCGGCCGTTTTCCGCCGGCCTGGCGCGACCTGCTGAAAGCATCGATCGAGGCTGGGCTCGACGTCGAAAGCGGGCTCCACGAGTTCGTCTCCGACGACGCCGAGCTGGTCGAGCTGGCAGAGCGCCACAACGTCGAGCTCCGCGACCTGCGGAAGCCCCCGAGTGACCTCAACGTCCCCACCGGCGAGAACCTCCGGCTCACCGCGAAGACGGTTCTCACGGTCGGCTCCGACTGCGCGATCGGCAAGAAGACGGTGGCGATCGAGCTCGACCGCGAGGCGCAGCGGCGTGGCCTGAAGTCGCAGTTCGTCCCGACCGGGCAGACCGGGGTCGCGATCGCGGGGTGGGGCATCGCAGTCGACGCCGTGGTCGCCGACTACATCGCCGGCGCGGCCGAGAGGCTCGTCGTCGAGGGCGCGAAGCGTGGGGGAGAGCTGCTGATCGTCGAAGGGCAGGGCTCGCTCGTCCATCCGGCCTACTCGGGGGTCACGCTCGGGCTGATGCACGGCTCGGCGCCGCATGCGTATGTCCTCTGCCACGTGGCAGGCGCGACCAACATCGAGGGGTATCCGGACCACCCGCTTCCGTCGCTGAACGAGCTGATCGAGCTCCACGAGCGGGTTTCGCTCCCGCTTCGCCCCGCGAAAGTGGCCGCGATCGCGCTCAACACGCGCGCACTGGGCGACGACCAGGCGCGCGCAGCAGCCGAAGCCGTCGCGAGCGAAACAGGCCTGCCGACAGACGACCCGGTGCGGTTCGGCGCAGGGAGGGTCCTGGACGCCGTCCTAGCGGTCCTGTCATCCTGATGGGCGAGGGGCTGATGAAGAACGGACTCACCACAGCCGTCGGGCTGATACTCGCTTGCGCTGCCGCCGCGCTCGCGCTCGCGCCTGCCGCTCCCGCAGCGGACCTGAAGGTGGGGGTCGCGGACGACCACCCGAAGACCTCCCCGGGAATCGCAGAGCAGTTCTACGGGGCGATGAACGACATCGGCCTGACGGAGAACCGGATCACGGTCCTCTGGGACTCGACCAACCCGACGACGATCCCGGAGCGGGACCAGATCGGCCAGGCCCTCGACGCCGCTGCCGCGCATGGCGCACGCGTCACGCTGTCGATCTACGCGGACCGAGCGCGGGCGATCACCGATTCGCCGCAGGCGGCCGCGCAGTTCGTCGCCTTCATCGCGCAAGTCGCCCGGGCCTATCCGCAGGTGAAGGACTTCATCGTCGGCAACGAGCCGAACAAGGCGCGCTTCTGGCAGCCCCAGTTCAACCCGAATCGCACGCCGGCGGCGTGCGCGGCGTACGAGCCCGTCCTCGCGGCCGCGTACGACGCGCTGAAGGCCGTCGACCCGACGATCGCCGTGATCGGCGTGGGCCTGGGCCCGCGCGGGAGCGACAACCCGCTCGCGTCGGGCAACCTCTCGATCTCACCGGTCCGCTGCATCCGCGACATCGGACGCGCCTATCGCGCGAGCAAGCGCAAGCGGCCGATCATGGACGAGCTCAGCCTCCACGCACACCCGAACGCGGACACCGACAGGCTCGAGACCGGCTACTCCTGGCCGAACGCGGGCATCCCGAACCTCGCTCGCATCAAGCAGGCCTTCTGGGACGCGTTCTACGGCACGGGGCAGCCAACCTTCGAGGAGGCGGGGCTGCCATACGGCCCCGTGCGGACGATGAAGCTGCGGCTGAACGAGGTCGGCTGGCAGGTCGCCATCCCGGCGAGCTCGCAAGGCGCGTACTTCGGGCGCGAGAGCGTCGTCACGACCGACGAGGGAACGCAGGCGGCGATCTACGGAAACCTCATCTCGTTCCTGGCGTGTGACCCGACCGTGAAGTCGGTCCTCTTCCTCACCCTCGTGGACGAGGCGGATCTCGACCGCTGGCAGTCGGGGCTGATGCGCGCGGACTGGACCCAGCGGCCCTCCTACTCGATCGTCAAGGGCGCGATCGCCGCCGGACAGACGCACTGCGCGGGCCGGCCGGCCGCGTGGCGGCACGCGTTCCGTCCCGTCGGCGTCCACCTTGGCTTCACCGCGGGCACGCGGCCCCGGTCCGCGAGGAACAGGACGTGGAGCTTCGTCGCCGGCTCGGAGGAAGGGACGCTCTTCACCGCGGCCCTCTTCCGGCTGCGTGGCCCGGGAAGGATCTCGCCCGCGGCTCGCTCTCGAATCGTCCGCTCGCTCCGATCTGCCAGGCCCAACGGCGCGGCGTTGAAGTCCACCGGCAAGCTCACGGGCGGCTGGGACCGAGTGGTCACCTTGCCTGCCAGGAAGGTCAAGCCCGGCTACTACGTCTACGGCGCGCGGATCGTGGCGGAGCTGAACTCGGCGCGGCACGCGACCTATATCGGCCGTTCCTTCCGCGTCGGCACGCCTTAGCCTTGACACGAACACCTGTTCGCTCTAGTATGGCGAACACATGTTCGGTCGCATTCTCCTGATCGCCCTCGTAGTCACGTTTCTCGGCTGGAGCCTGCTGACTCGCACCTCTGACGGTGCCGGCAAGGCTCAGGTCTACGTCGTGCTGCCCGGGGACACGCTCTGGTCGATCGCCGCCGAGCGTTACGCGGGCGATCCGCGTGAGGGCATCTGGAAGCTCCAGCGCAGGAACCACCTCGCCGGCACGACGATCACGCCGGGCGAGCGACTCGTTCTGCCCTAGGCGGTATCGGAGACGAGGTGGAGGCCGGTCTCGTCGGCTTCGGAGTCGAAGAACTCTCCCGGGCGGCGCTTGTAGGCGGCGAAAAAGGCGTCGACGACCTCCGGCGCGAACTGCGTCCCGCGGCCGTTGCGCACCTCTGCGAACGCTTCCTCCAGCTTGAGCGCCCGCTGGTAAGGGCGGTCGGTCGTCATCGCGTCCCAGGCATCAGAGAGCCCCACGACCGAGGCCTCGAGCGGAATGGCTTCCGCGCCGAGCCCATCGGGATAGCCGCGGCCGTCCCAGCGCTCGTGGTGATGCCGGATCATCTCCGTGGTCGCGCGGAGCGGGCCGAACTTGCCCACGATGTGAGCGCCGTCCTCGGAGTGGCGCTTGATCAGGTCGAACTCCTCCTTGGTGAGGCGAGCGGGCTTCGTCAGGATGGCGTCCGGCACCCGAAGCTTGCCGATGTCGTGAAAGAGGGCGCCGAGCCGCAGCGGGTCGAGCCGGTTCTTGGGCAGTTCGAGTTCCTCGCCGATCGCGACCGCGATCCGCTGGACGCGCTTCGAGTGCCCGGCTGTGTAGGGATCCTTTGCCTCGACGGTCGCGTTCAGGCTCTCGATCGCCTCGAGCGAGCTCTCCTCGAGCTTCGCGTAGGCGGCCATGAGGTCCTTCGAGCGCTTGCGGAGCTGATCCGTCTGGCGCTTCAATGTGCTCGACGCGCCTCGGACGAGGAGCACCAGGAGCCCCCAGAGGAGAGCGAAGATGGCGAAGGTCGTCAGCCAGATGACGTGCTTCTTCTGGGCGATCGAGGCTTCGACCCTCGAAGCGTCGGCGTAGATCTCGAACGCGCCGATCACATAGGCGCCGTCGATCACAGGTGCATAGACCTCGAGCGCGCGGTCTATGCCGCTGTGGAACTCGGCGGCGTTCTCCTCCTCGCTGTCGAGCTCCTCGAGGTCCGCCGAGGCCTTGCGCGTCTCGATCACCTCGGCAAGGTGCTCTGAGATCGGGAACTTCTTGCCCATGCGCTCGGGCTCGACGTTCGCCCAGACAAGGACGCCGTCGGCGCGCCAGACCTTGACGCTGAGGATGTCCGGCCTCGCCTGGAGGGTCGTCTGCACGATGCCCTTCGCTTCGTGCCCGACGAAGAGCCGTCCACCATGGACGAGCTCCCGGTGGAGGATGCCGTTCGTGTACTCGGTGAGGCTGACCTGGGCATCTTCGATCGCCTGCTGGCGCAGGGCATGCGTGATCACGAAGCCCAGGGCGAAGGCGGCCGCGGCCAGGAGCAGCGCGCTCGCGAGGACGAACGCTCGCAAAAGAGTGAGCGAGCGCGAGATCCTCTCGCTGATATTTGTTGTCGCCACAGGCCGCAGGCTCCTCTACCGCAGTATCGGCCTGGATTTCTCTTCAGCCTCACTCGAATGGGGTATGAGGCACTACTGGTTTGGGTGCTTAACTAGCCCCGAATGGACCTCGATCTCATTTTTCTCGGGACGTCCGGCTCGATGCCGACGGCACAGCGGGCGCCGGCCGCGCTGCTCTTGCGCCGCGGGGGCGAGCGCATGCTTTTCGACTGCGCCGAGGGCACGCAGCGGCAGCTCCTGCGCTCGAGCGTCGGGCTGATCGAGCTTCGCGAGATCTTTCTCACGCACTACCACGCAGATCACTACCTCGGCCTCCCCGGCATGCTGAAGACCTTCTCCCTGCGTGGGCGGGAGGTGCCGATCACCGTGTACGGGCCGCCGGGGCTGCGCGATCTCTTCGAGGCGCTGCGCCGCATCTTCGGGCGGCTGACCTACACGGTCGAGCTGAAGGAGCTGCGAGCGGGCGATGAGCTGATCCGCGAGGACTATCGACTCGTCACATTCGCGGTCGCGCACGGGGTCTCGGCCGTCGGCTACGCGCTCGTCGAGGATCCACGGCCAGGCCGCTTCGACGTCCAGGCCGCGGACGCACTCGGTGTGCCTCCTGGACCGGAGCGGGGCGCGCTGCAACGGGGAGAGTCCGTCACCCTCGCCGACGGGCAGACGATCACGCCGGACAAGGTGCTCGGCGCGGCGCGTCCCGGGCGGAAGGTCGTGATTGCCGGCGACGGCGGGCCGTCCGAGACCGTGATCGAGGCGGCACGGGGAGCGGACGTGCTCGTGCACGAGGCGACCTTCTGCGAGGACGAGCGCGACCGTGCGCGCGAGACGGCGCATTCGACGGCGCTCGAGGCAGCGGGCGTGGCGCGAGCGGCCGAGGTGAACATGCTGGCGCTGACGCACCTTTCGAACCGGTACTTCGGGGGTGAGGTGGCGCGGGAGGCGAAGACGATCTTTCCGAATGCAATCGTGCCGAAGGACTTCGATACGATCGACGTCCGCTTCCAGGAGCGGGGAGGGCCGCAGCTCGTGAAGGGTGGAGCCCTCCAGCGGCCGGAACGTGAGACCGTGCCTACACGGGAGGAGTCGCCGGAATGACGCAGATGGTTCAGGTAGCCATGGCTGGAGACGTCACGGAAGCCGAAGAGCTGCAGGCGATCCTGCGCTCGGCCGGAATCGACTCGGAGCTGGAGGTCGCGGTCGACCACCATCCCCGCGAAACGGAAGACGCCCCGCAGAAGGTGCTCGTGCCGGAGGCCTCGCTCGAGGCGGCCCAGCACGCGATCGAGGCGCTCACGGAGCCTGACGGGCTCGTCTCGGAAACCTGATTTCGGCCCCGTCGCGGCCAGGTACGACGAGCTTCGGCCCGCGGACGCCAAGTGGTGGGAGCTCTTCGAGCTGCTCGCCCGCGAGGGCGACCTTCTGGGGAGGCGGCTGCTCGACATCGGGTGCGGAACCGGTCGCGTCGCCGCAGCGCTGGCCGAGCGCGGCTCGCGCGTGTGGGGGGTCGAGCCCTCGGCCGAGATGGCGGCTCTGGCCCGGGAACGGATCAGCACGGTCAAGGTCGCGCCGGCCGAGAGGTTGCCATTCAAGGCCGGGTGGTTCGAGCGGGCCGTGATGGTGCTCGTCATCCACCTGCTCGATCGGCCACAGGCCTTCGCGGAAGCGCACCGCGTCCTCGGCACGGACGGGCGCCTCGTCGTCGCCACGTTCGACCCCGCGCACTTCGAGCGCTACTGGCTCAACCGCTTCTTCCCGTCTCTCGAAGCGATCGACCGCGCGCGCTTTCCCGAACCTGCGGCGCTGCGGGAGGAGCTCGAGTCCGTCGGGTTCTCCCCGGTTCGGTTGACTGCGCTCTCTCAGCGAGCCGAGATCGGCCGAGAAGAAGCGCTCGAGCGTGTGCGCGGCCGCTTCATCTCGCCGCTCCAGCTGCTCGACGAGGAAGAGCTCGAGGCCGGTCTCGCGCGAATGGAGGCCGAGCTGCCGGATCAGAACGAGTACGGCCTCGAGTGGGTCGTCGCCGTGGCCGAGCGTCCGTAAGGCGTTGGCTCAGAGATAGCGCTCGAACCAGTCCACGATCCGCCCGATGCGGTCGACGCGGCGATCCGGTCGGCCGATCGCAAGGGTCAGGTGGAACTCGTCCGGATAGCGCACCATCTCGACGGTCTGGCCGAGCCGGCGCAGAATCGTGAACGCGATGTCCGTCTGGCCGGCGGGGCAGCGGAGGTCGCCTTCCGCCTGCAGGAGCAGGAGCGGCGCGGTGTTGCGATGGAGCTGGGACGCGGGCGAGCGATCGAACAGCCGGTCATAGCCGGCCGCCGGCTTCTCGACGCCCGCGGCGTGCTCGGCGATGAGGAAGCCGAAGTCCGATTCGCCGTAGAACGAGAAGAGGTCAAGCACCGGGTTCTCGCTGACCGCGGCCGCGAAGCGACCAGGGTGGTGGCCGAGCAGCCAGTTCGTCATGTAGCCGCCGTAGGAGAGCCCGAGCAGGCCGACGTGATCGCGGTCGGCCAGGCCCTTGCGGACGGCCCAGTCGACGAGGCGCATGCAGTCCGAGGCGTCCCTGTCGCCCCAGTTTCCGTCGATCGCCCTGGCGAACTCTTCGCCGTAGCTGACCGAGCCCCGCGGATTGCCGTAGAGGACCGTGAAGCCCGCGTCCGCGAGGGCGACCATCTCCAGCCAGGGGCTCGGCCCGTGCGCGAGGTGCGGGCCGCCGTGCATGTGCAGGACGAGCCCTCGGCTGCGGCGTCCTCGCGGACGTACGACCCAGGCGTCGAGCTCGTGCCCGTCGCGGTGAGCTACCGAGTGGCGCTCGACCTCGCGCCGATGGGGAGCAAACCACCGGCCGCCGTTGCGGGAGAGCTGGCGAAGGTCGCCGTCCTCGACCGCATACACCTCGGCGCCCCCGCCGGCCACGGACGCGACGGTGGCGATCCTGCCGGCACCCTCGGCGATCCACGCGCAGACGACGTCGTCCCGGTCGACCAGCCGTTCGACGGTGCCGTCGAGCCCGAAGCGGTAGGGCACACACGAGCCACGGTCCGCGACGAGACAGAGGAGGTTCTCGGGGTCCAGCCAGATCACGGGCGGCGGGAAGCGCGCGCCGAAGTCCTGGAGATCGGTGCCGACAGCCATGAAGAAAGTCCGGTCGAGCTCCTCGCCGAGCCGTCGGTGGGAGCGGCCATTCTTGAGCCAGAGGCCGATGTTCTCCCAGCCACCAGGCTTCCGGTTGTCGAGGCCGAGAATCGCAAGGCGCCCCTGCGGCGACCAGGCGCCCACGACGATCTCGCCCTTGAGCTCTGCGAGCTTCGACGGCCGGCCGCCACGTGCTGAGATCGACCAAGCCTGCGGTTCCTCGACGACAGACGCTTCGGGCCGGAGGTCGGCGATGAAACCGATCCGCTTGCCGTCGGGCGACCAGAAGGCCTGCATCACCTCGTAGCGCGGCTCGGTCAACCTTTTCGGCTTGCCGCCACGAGCAGGGACGGTCCAGAGGCTGGTGAACTGGTCACGAACGCCGACGAGGTCGAGCCGCCAGTTCAGATCGCGGATGTGTCGGGCAGTGGGGCTCCCGCGGTCGCCGACGAGGAAACGGTCTTCGCCGCCGGCCGCTAGCGTGAGCACAGTGCCGCCGTCGGGCGACCATTCGGCGACGCTGGCGCCTCCCTCGAACTCGGCAAGCTGCGTCGGCTCCCCGCCTCCGAGCGGAAGCACCCACGGCTGTAGCGCACCCGATCGGGTGGACACGAAGAGAAGCGAGCGCCCGTCCGGGGAGAAGCGGGGTCGCGTGTCGAGCTCGCCGCTCGTGATCTGCTCCGCGCGGCCGCGGTTCATGGGGACCCGCCAGAGCCGCGTCCGGTACTTGCCGCCCTCGATCGTCCGTCGCGCGTAGACCGCGGAGGAGCCGTCGGGCGCAACCGCGAGCTGGGTGACGAGCGTCTCGCGCAGGACGTCCTTGGCCGTGAAGCGAGGAGCCATGAAGGCAATCATGGACCCCGTCCGCTCCACCCGCTACAGTCCCTCCCGACCCGAACCCCTTTAACTCGGTCCAGAGAGGCCGGAAAGGAGTCCGATGTACTCGCACGTCCCTGTCTGCCTACGCACACGGCCAAGCCGTTGAGCCAGGCGGACATTTCTTTCGAGAAGGTGCTGCTGGACGGCGACGCGATCCAGCGGAGCCTCGCTCGTATCGCTCACGAGATCGTCGAGGCGAATCCCGACCTCGACCGCGTCGCGCTCGTTGGCATCCAGACCCGAGGAGTGCCACTGGCGCACCGCCTCAGGCGCCTGATCGCCGAGTTCAGCGGCCAGGAGGTGCGCCTGGGCTCGGTGGACATCACGTTCTACCGCGACGACGTCCAGGTGCGCGGGGGAGAGGCGCCGATCCACCCGCAGCCGGTTGTCCGCGCAACCTCGCTCGACTTCCAGCTCGAAGGCATGACCTGTGTGCTCGTCGACGACGTCCTCTACACGGGCCGAACGATCCGCGCCGCGATCGAGGCGCTCTTCGACTACGGCCGCCCCGCGCGCGTGCAGCTCGCCTGCCTCGCCGACCGGGGCCACCGAGAGCTTCCGATCCGTCCCGACTACATCGGCAAGAACCTGCCGACCGCCCGCGAGGAGCGGGTCCAGGTCCAGCTCGTCGAGATCGACGAGATCGACCAGGTTCTGCTCATTCCGGCTCCTGAGGAGAGTGCACATGGGTGATCTGCACGTCATGCGGGACGACCTGCGCCCGCCAGCGCCGCCGCCCAGGCGGCATCTGATCTCGATCGGCGACCTGACGCGCGAAGACGTCGAGCGGCTGCTCGGCACGGCGCGCACCCTCGAGCGCTCGCTCGACCGCGAGATGAAGAAGCTGCCGACGCTTCGCGGCCGGCTCGTGATCAACGTCTTCTACGAGTCCTCGACCCGGACCTCGTCGAGCTTCGAGCTCGCGGCCAAGCGGCTCTCCGCGGACACGATGTCGATCAAGGCGTCGGGCTCCGCGGTCGACAAGGGCGAGTCGCTGAAGGACACGGCGATCACTCTCGGCGCCTACGACCCGGACGTGATCGTCCTGCGCCATCCGCAGATCGGCGCGCCGCACCTCGTCTCGAGGGTCACCGACGCCTGCATCGTCAACGCGGGCGACGGCAAGCACCAGCATCCGACCCAGGCGCTGCTCGACCTCTACACGATCCAGGAGCAGTTCGGCCGGATCGAGGGGCTCCACGTCGCGATCGTCGGCGACGTCCTCCACTCCCGTGTCGCCCGCTCGAACATCCAGGCGCTCGTGCTGCTCGGGGCGCGCGTCACGCTCGTCGGGCCGCCCGCGCTCATCCCACGGGGGATCGAGGAGATGGGCTGCGAGACGACGACCGACATCGGCGCAATCGGCGCGGCGGACATCGTCTACGTCCTGCGTATGCAGCAAGAGCGGATGCAGGAGGGCGCGAACTACGTGCCGAGCCTGCGTGAGTACACGGCTCGCTGGGGCGTGACCCCCGAGCGCCTGCGGCCCGGGCAGAAGGTCATGCACCCCGGCCCGATGAACCGCGGCGTCGAGATCGACCCGCTCGTCGCGGACGCGGCGGACGCGTTGATCGAGACGCAGGTGCGCGCCGGCCTCGTCGTCCGCATGGCAGTCCTCTACGACCTGCTGACGACCGGGCCCAAGCCGGTCAAGGCCGAGGTCCCGATGGAGGTGGCTTAAATGACGATCCCCTCCCGCACTGTGCGGGGCCGCCGGGGCGCTGCAAAGCGGCGCCTCGCGGCGTCCTCAGTCGCACCCGTAGCCTCCGGCTACGAGCGCTCCCTGCGTCCTTGCGACGCTTGCTTTTCGCGGCCGGCGACCGCGCCCAGCGCGGGAGGTGATCTTTGATGCTCTTCGTGAAGGACGCGCCGAAGGAGAACCTCGTCGTCCGCGGCGCCCGCGTGCTCGACCCCGTCGAGGGCCTCGACGGCCAGGTCGACGTCAGGATCGACGAGGGCGTCGTCTCCGAGCTCGGCTCGAACCTGCCGGTCAACGGTCACAGGATCATCGAAGGCTCCGGCCTCGTGCTCGCACCGGCCTTCGTCGACCCGCACGTGCACCTGCGCACCCCGGGGCGCGAAGACGAGGAGACGATCGCCTCGGGCAGTGCGGCGGCAGCGGCGGGCGGCTACTGCGCCATCCTCGCCATGCCGAACACCGAGCCCGTCGTCGACTCGGCGGCAGTGCTCGGAGCCCTGGTCGAGCAGGCCCATACTCAGGCCGAGGTGCAGGTCGGGTTCCTGGCCGCGATCTCCAAGGGGCAGAAAGGCACCGAGTTGACGGAGATGGGCGAGCTCGCCGACGAGGGCGCGGTCGGCTTCACGGACGACGGACATCCCGTCGTCGCCACGTCGCTCATGTGGCGCGCGCTCCAGTACGCGTCGATCACCGATCGGCCGCTCGCGGTTCACTGCGAGGACCCGACTCTCTCTCGCGGTGGCCACATGCACGAGGGAACGGTCTCGGCCGAGCTCGGGATCGGCGGCTGGCCGTCGATCGCCGAGAGCGTCATGGTCGAGCGCGATCTCTCGTTGGCCGCCTACGAGAGCCGCACGCTGCACCTGATGCATCTCTCCGCCAGGGGATCGGTGGAGGCACTCCGCCGGGCCCAGTCGGAGGGAGTTCGGGCGACGGCGGAGGCAACGCCGCACCACCTCGTCCTCACCGACGAGGCCGTCCGCTCGCTCGACCCGAACATGAAGATGAATCCGCCGCTCGGCACCGACGAGGACCGCAAGGCGCTCGTCGACGCTCTCCGCGACGGGACGATCTCGTGCGTTGCCACCGATCACGCGCCTCACGCGCGCCACGAGAAGGAAGTGCCGTTCGAGGCCGCACCGTTCGGCGTGACAGGGCTCGAGACGTCGTTTGCGGCGCTGTACACGCACTTGGTCGAACCCGGATTGATCTCCCTCGAGACGCTGCTCGAGCGAATGTCCGCCGGCCCGGCCCGCGCGTACGGGCTCGACGAGCCGAAGATCGCCGTCGGGGCACCCGCGAACCTGGTCCTGCTCGACACGCAGGCGAGCTGGCAGGTCAGCGAGGACGCCTTCCGGTCCCGCTCGAAGAACTCCTGGCTGATCGGCCAGAAGCTGCGAGGGCGGGTTCGCGCGACGATCGCCGCCGGGCGCCTGGTGTACGAGTCGTGACGGGCTTTCTCGCCCTCGAGGACGGCACGGTCTTTCGAGGCCAGTCGGTCGGGGCGGAGGGCTTCGCATTCGGCGAAGCCGTCTTCACGACCGCGATGACCGGGTACCAGGAGGTCGTCACCGACCCGAGCTACGCGGACCAGATCGTGTGCTTCACGGCTGCGATGGTCGGCAACTACGGCGTCGCGAGCACGCACTCGGAGTCGGGGCACGCGCACGCCCGGGCGGCCGTCATGCGCGAGGCGCGTGGGCCTGCCTGGACGGATTGGCTGCACCAGCACGGCGTCGTCGCGCTGAGCGGCATCGACACGCGCTCGCTCGTCCTCCACCTGCGCCAGGCCGGCAGCATGCGCGCGATCGCCCTGGCCGGCGAGGCCTCGCTCGCAGAGGCGCTGGCGAGCGTTCGTGCCCAGCCGGAGATGGCCGGGCGTGCGCTCGCCGCCAAGGTCTCGACGCGCGAGCCCTACGTGTTCTCGGATGCGGGGCGGGCGCGCATCGCGGTCGTCGACTACGGCTGCAAGCGCTCGATCCTGAACCGCCTTGCCTGGTCCGGAGCCGCAGTCACGGTCTTCCCGCACGACGCGGACGCGGACGAGCTCGCCCGGTACGACGGTGTCCTGCTCTCGAACGGGCCCGGCGACCCGAGCGCCCTGGAGGAGGAGATTGCAACAGTCTGTTGCTTGGTTGGAGGTGTCCCGATTCTCGGGATCTGCCTCGGGCACCAGCTCCTCGCACTCGCGACGGGCCACGAGACCTTCAAGCTCACGTTCGGCCACCGCGGCGCGAATCACCCGGTCGTGGAGCGCGCAACCGGCGGCGTTCTCGTCACGAGCCAGAACCACGGGTTCGCGGTCGCGCCGAGCGACGCGCGCGAGGCGACACACGTCTCGCTCTACGACGAGACCATCGAGGGGCTCGAGTATCCGGAGCTGCGGGCGCGCTCCGTCCAGTTCCACCCCGAGGCCGGCCCCGGGCCGCACGACGCGTGGGGGCTGATCGACGGCTGGATCGAGGAGGTGAGCGTCCTTGCCAAGGCGGCATGACATCGAGTCGATCTGCCTGATCGGCTCCGGGCCGATCGTCATCGGCCAGGCCTGCGAGTTCGACTACGCGGGCTGCCAGGCGTTGAAGGTGCTGCGCGAGGACGGCTTCCGCACGATCGTCGTCAACTCGAACCCGGCCACGATCATGACCGACCCCGGTTTCGCGGACCGGACCTATCTCGAGCCGCTCGACCTCGAGGGCGTGGCCGGCGTGCTCGAGCGCGAGCGGCCGGATGCGCTTCTCCCCACGATGGGCGGCCAGACGGCTCTCAATCTCGCCGTCGCACTCGCCGAGGAGGGCATCCTCGACGACCTCGGCGTGGAGCTGATCGGGGCGCCGATCGACGTCATCCAGCGAGCCGAGGACCGCGAGCGCTTCCGTGACACAGTGCGGGCGACGGGACTGCGCGTCCCCGAGTCCACGATCGTGACCTCGCCGGAGGATCTCCCGGACGACCTCTCGCTGCCGGTGATCCTGCGCCCCGCGTTCACCCTCGGCGGTCACGGGGGCGGGACGGCCTACACGCCGGAGGAGCTCGACCGGCTGCTCGAACGCGCTCTGGCGGAGAGCCCGGTCGGCCAGGTGCTCGTCGAGGAGTCGCTCCTCGGCTGGGACGAGTTCGAGCTCGAGCTGATGCGCGACCGTGCCGACAACGCCGTCGTCGTCTGCTCGATCGAGAACCTCGATCCGATGGGGATTCACACCGGCGACTCCGTGACCGTTGCGCCGCAGATGACGCTCTCGGACGCGGCGTACCAGGAGCTCCGCGACGCTGCGATCGCGGTCATCCGCGCGGTCGGAGTCGACTGCGGAGGCTCGAACATCCAGTTCGCGCGCGACCGCGACAGCGGCGA
Organism: Actinomycetota bacterium; assembly: GCA_038040395.1. Classification (GTDB taxonomy): domain Bacteria; phylum Actinomycetota; class Thermoleophilia; order Gaiellales; family Gaiellaceae; genus VAXT01. The sequence continues at coordinate 333,435 of JBBPIJ010000001.1, read as the reverse complement.
GCTACGCGTGATCGAGATGAACCCGCGGGTCTCGCGCTCCTCAGCGCTCGCGTCGAAGGCGACCGGCTACCCGATCGCCAAGGTGGCCGCGAAGCTCGCCGTCGGGTACACGCTCGACGAGATCCCCAACGACATGACGGGATCCACACCCGCGAGCTTCGAGCCGACCCTCGACTACGTCGTCGTCAAGTTCCCCCGCTTCGCCTTCGAGAAGTTCCCCGGCGCGGACACGACGCTCGGAACCCAGATGAAGTCGGTCGGCGAGGCCATGGGCATCGGCCGCACGTTCAGCGAGGCGTTCCTCAAGGCACGGCGCTCGTGCGAGCTCGACGCGGGCGTCCGGACCTCCTGGACAGGACGGTCCTTCCCCGACGGCATCCATCCCTGGTTCAAGGCGGAGCTCGAGCGCCTGGAGGAGACCTTGTGTTGCATCACCCATGCCGACGACCTCGTCGCCGACGACTGGATTCGCTTGAAGCGCGCGGGGATCTCGGACGCTGAGATCGGGGCGCGATGCAACACAAGCGAGGAGATCGTGCGGGCCAAGCGCCGAGCGTGGGGGGTCCGACCGGCCTACCGGCGGGTGGATTCCTGCGCCGCCGAGGTCGAGGCCCACTCGAACTACTACTACTCCACCTGGGGCGAGGCCGACGAGGCCGCGCCGAACGGGGACAAGCCCCGAGTCGTCATCCTCGGATCGGGCCCGAACCGGATCGGGCAAGGGATCGAGTTCGACTACTGCTGCGTCCACGCGGTGCAGTCGTACCGCCGGCTCGGTTACGAGGCCGTGATGGTCAACTGCAACCCGGAGACGGTCTCGACCGACTACGACACGTCGAACCGCCTTTACTTCGAGCCGCTCGGCGCCGAGGAGGTGCTCGAGATCTGCGCCCGCGAGCTTCCCGACGGCGTCGTCATCCAGTTCGGCGGTCAGACCCCGCTGAAGCTAGCGCGCGAGATCGAGGCAGAAGGCTGGCGGATCCTCGGGACGCCCTTCGATGCGGTCGACCTCGCCGAGGATCGCGAGCGCTTCGCCGCCCTGTGCGACGAGCTCGACATCGCCGTCCCCTCCTGGGCGATGGCCCAAGGCGTGGAGCAGGTGACCTACGTCGCCGAAGCGATCGGCTACCCGGTGCTGGTCCGGCCCTCGTACGTGCTCGGAGGCCGGAACATGCAGGTCTGCTACGACAGCGATGCGGTCGCCGCGGCCGCTCGCTCCGAGGAGCGCATCCTCGTCGACAGCTTCCTCGAGGGCGCGATCGAGATCGACGTCGACGCGCTCTGTGACGGGCACGACACGTACGTGGCGGCGGTGATGGAGCACGTCGAGGAGGCCGGGATCCACTCCGGCGACTCCTCCTGCGTCCTGCCGGCGCCGTCGCTCGACGCGGAGACCGCAGCGGCGGTCGAGAGGACCGTCCGCCGGCTCGCGCCGGCCCTCGGCGTCGTCGGCCTCGTCAACGTGCAGCTCGCGATCTCGGAGGGCGAGGTCTTCGTCCTGGAGGCGAACCCGCGCGCCTCGCGGACGGTTCCCTTCGCGAGCAAGGCGACCGGCATCAACCTCGTCGAGGCCGCTTGCCGTCTCGCCGCCGGCAGCCGGATCACCGATCTCGACCTGCCCGCTGATCCAACGCCGAAACAGGTCTCGGTCAAGGCCGCGGTGCTCCCGTTCGCGCGCTTCCCCGGTGCCGATCCCGTTCTCGGGCCCGAGATGCGCTCGACGGGCGAAGTCATGGCGAGCGCAGCCGACCTCCCGACCGCCTTCGCGAAGGCAGAGCGGGCCGCCGGGCGTCCGCTGCCCGCGGAAGGGACGGCCTTTCTCTCGGTGCGCGACGCGGACAAGCCCGCGGCGGTCGAGGTCGCAAGCTCGCTCTCGAAGCTCGGGTTCCGCCTGGTCGCAACGGCCGGAACGGCCCATGTTCTCGCCGCCGCCGGCATCGCGGTCGAGCGCGTCCGCAAGGTGGCCGAGGGCGGTGAAGGCCCGACGGTCGTCGACCTCGTGCGCCGCGGCCACTGCGATCTCGTCGTCAACACGCCCTTTGGCAACTCGGGCGCCCGCTCGGACGGCTACCTCATCCGCGAAGCGGCGCTTGCTGCGCGCATCCCCTGCATCACGACGCTCGCCGGAGCGCGGGCCGCCGTCCACGCGATCGCCGACGCTCAGGGCGACCTGACCGTCTCGCTCCAGGAGCAGATCAGTGCGCAGAAGAGAAGCGCTTAGACGCCGCCTCGTCGGCGCCGACCATGAGAGCTCGGGTCGGCTTCGCCGGCGCGAGCGTTTAACCGTCGTTGCCAACGAGCCGGTTGGCCCGTATGCGCTGATCCGGGTGAAGCGCGGAGGGCTCGACCCCGGCATCCCCGGCCAGTTCTTCATGCTCGAGGCGCCCGGTCGCGTGCTGCCCCGCCCTATGAGCCTGTGCCAGGCCCCGTCCGGGGAGCTCAGCTTCCTGCTCGAAGCGGTCGGGCCAGGGACGCGCGCTCTGGCAGCGGTGGAGCCAGGAGACGAGATCCACGTCTTCGGCCCCCTCGGGAACGGCTACCGGCTCGACCTGGAGAAGCCGCTCCTCGTCGGAGGAGGGATCGGCGTCGCGCCTTTCCCGTATCTCTCGGAGCAACTCGGCTCGCCGCCCGCGATCCTCGGTTTCCGCAGTGACTGGCACGCCGAGGCCGCGGCCCTCGTCCCGAACGCCGAAGTCGTCGTCGAGCCCACCCTCGTCACAGCACCCCTAAGAGACTTAGCAACAGACTGTTGCAATGTCCTGGCGTGCGGCCCTGAGCCGATGTTGGAGGCCGTGCGGGAGATCGTCCCTGACGCGCAGCTCGCCTGGGAAGCGCCGATGGCATGCGGCTACGGCGCCTGCTACGGCTGCTCCGTGGAGATCGACGGCGTCCTCCAGCGGCTCTGCGTCGCCGGCCCGGTTCTGGAGGCGGTCGCGTGATCCTCAACGCCTCGGGTTGCCTGGACGCGCTCGAGGCGCCGGAGGTCGCGCGGGCACTCGACGCGTTCGTGACGAAGACCGTGACGCCGCAGCCGCGCGAGGGAAACCGCCCGGTGCGGATCGCCGAGACCGAGGCCGGGATGCTGAACTCGATCGGACTCGAGAACCCCGGCATCGAGGGGCTCCTGCGAGACAAGCTGCCGCGCCTCGCCGAGCTCGGTGTGCCCCTCTGGGTCTCCGTCGGGGGCTTCGGGGCGGCCGACTACGCGGACCTCTGCAGCGCCCTCGACGAGCGCCCGGAGGTGACGACGATCGAGCTAAACCTCTCGTGCCCGAACGTGGACGAGGCCCCGGAGAGCGCCGCCGAGCTCGTGGCTGCTGCTCGTGCGCAGACATCCAAACCGCTCTACGCCAAGCTCTCGCCGGCGGCGACGGACCTGCCGGAGACGGCGAGGGCCGTCCAGGCCGCAGGCGCCGACGGGCTCTCGCTCGTGAACACGATCCGGGGAATGTCCCTCGACGAGAGGACGCTGCGGCCGCGCCTCGGGCACGAGCTCGGCGGGTATTCGGGCCCAGCGTTGAAGCCGATCGCGCTCGCCGCCGTCTACCAGTGCTACCGGGCGACGGGCCTTCCGATCGTGGGCATGGGCGGGATCGGAACGGGGCGCGATGCCCTCGAGTTTCTCGCCGCCGGCGCGACTGCGATCGCGCTCGGAACGACGCTCTTCGCGGACCCCGGGGCGCCCGGGCGGGTCCGGGCGGAGCTGGCCGAAGAGGTCGCCGCACGCGGCCTCGCACGGCCCGAGGACGCCCATGCTCTCGCGCATCGTGAAGAGCCCGCCGTGTTGCCTAAATAGCAAATATAGCGGTTTAGCAAGCAAAACGCCTCGTTTGCACGGCCGACCGAAGCCGACTAGTATCACGCGCCGTGGCGGCAACGAAGACTCAGGCGAAGGCGCCTGCCCGGTCGCGGGACCAGCGCATGGAGGCTCTCAAGCGCGCGAACGACATCAGGGTGAAGCGCGCGCAGCTCAAGAAGGACCTGAAAGTGGGCCGCGCGCGGATCGACAAGATCCTCAACAACCCACCCGAGTACGTCGCGACCGCAAAGGTCTTCGACATGCTGATGGCCGTGCCCAAGTTCGGTCGGGTGAAGGCGGCGCGCTTCCTGAACCAAGCCCGCATCAGCCAGTCGAAGACGGTAGGAGGCCTCTCTGACCGTCAGCGGACTGAGCTCATTGGGCTCTTCAACAGGTAGCGCCGCGACCCCGGTCTTCGTCGTAACAGGCACCTCCGGTGCGGGCAAAGGCACCCTGGAGAGCAAGCTGCTGAGCCAGATGCCGGAGCTCGAGCTGGCCGTGTCGGCGACGACCCGGGACCGACGCGAGGGGGAGCAGAACGGCCGCGAGTACTGGTTCATCTCGGACGAGGAGTTCGACGAGAAGCTTGCCGCCGGCGAGTTCCTGGAGCACGTCGTGTTCCCGTGGGGCCAGCGCTCCGGCACGCTGCGCTCGGAGATCGCCCGCATCACCGACGCGGGACGGATCCCGCTCCTCGACCTCGAGCCTCAAGGCGCGTTGGACGTGAAGAACACGGTTCCGGGCGCGGTCACGATCTTCGTCGAAGCGCCGAGCTTCGAGGAGAACGAGCGCCGGCTCAGGGAGCGCGCGACCGAGAGCGAGGGGGAGATCGAGGACCGGCTCGAGCTTGCCCGAGAGCAACTCGACCAGGGGAACGAGTTCGACTTCCTGATCGTCAACGACGACGTCGACCGAGCCCTGAGCGAGCTCTCGGAGATCGTTCGCGGGAAAATCTCCGCCGCAGGTACCATGTCGAGACCGTGATCTATCCACGCATCGACCAGCTGCTCGACAACGTCAAGGAGCGCTACGCGCTAGTGATTGTCGCCGCCAAGCGCGCGCGGCAGATCAACAACTACCACCACCAGCTCGGCGAGGGCACGTTCGACGACAACCCACCGCCGCTCGTGGAATCGCGCTCCAAGAACTATCTGACGATGGCCCTCGAGGAAATCGCCGAGGGCAAGATCAAGTACACGTACAAGGGCTAAGCCGCTTCGCTTCGCTCGCTTCACGTGGGAACCCCTGGTTCCCCCGTGTGCCCCCTCCTTGCGAGCGGTGTCGTCGCCCGCGTGTTTCAGGACCCGGCGACGGGTTTCGTAGTTTGAGCGTTCTCCTCTCCGTTGTGAGCCTCTCGCCGGGCAGAGCCCGGCTCCGGCGTCCATTGGTGTTGGTCTCCGAGGCGGCTTGGGCAGAATGTACGTATGGCGCGGATTCTTCTTGGGGTCACCGGGGGTATCGCCGCTTACAAAGCCTGTGAGCTGACGCGGCTGCTCGTGCGGGCCGGGCACGACGTGATTCCGCTCGTCACGCCCGGCGCGGATCGATTCGTGCGCCGGGAGACCTTCGCTGCGCTGGCGCGGCGACCGGCCAAGGAAGACCTGTATCCGCACCTGACGCGGGCCGACCTGCTCGTGATCGCGCCCCTGACGGCGAACACGATGGCCAAGCTCGCCTACGGGCTCGCGGACGATGTCCTCACCGAGGCCGTCCTCGCTCACCGCGGGCCTGTGCTCGTAGCGCCCGCGATGAACCCGCGCATGTGGGCTCACCCGGCGACTAAGGCGAACGCGGAAACCCTCCGCGAGCGCGGTGTCGAGCTGATCGGCCCTGACGAAGGGGAGACCGCCGAGGGCGAGCTTGGAGTGGGGAGGATGGCCGAGCCGGAGGAGATCTTCGCTCGCTGCCAGGAGCTCCTCGGCTCGCGAACCGGGCCACTGACGGGCAAGCACGTGCTCGTCAGCGCCGGGGGAACCCGTGAGCCGCTGGACGCGGTCCGCTTCGTCGGCAACCGGTCGTCCGGACGCATGGGAGTTGCGCTCGCGGAGGAAGCGCACCGCCGTGGCGCCGAGGTGACGCTCATCGCCTCCAACCTCGTCGTTCCCGTGCCCGAGGGCGTCGAAGTCGTCGAGGCGCCGACCGCGGCCGACGTCGAGCGCGAGACGGGCTCGCGGGCCGACGCCGACGTCGTCCTGATGGCCGCAGCCGTCGCGGATTACCGGCCGACGGAAACCGAAGATGCGAAGCGCCCGAAGGACGAGAAGTCGTGGCAGATCGAGCTGGAGCCGACGGTGGACGTCCTCAAAAGCCTCGCGGAGCGGCGTGAGAACGGGCAGGTGCTCGTCGGCTTCGCCGCGGAGACCGGAGCGGACGGGCTCGAGCGTGCGCGCGAGAAGCTGGCCCGCAAGCGGGTGGACTTGATCGTCTTCAACGACGTATCCCGGGAGGACGTGGGCTTCGACGCGGCCGAGAACGAGGTCGTGATCCTCTCCAGCGAGGGCGAGCGCCGCGTCGGCAAGGCCGCGAAGGAAGAAATCGCCGCAGCCATCCTCGACGAGGTGGAGCGGCTCGTCTGATGCAGGAAGAGCGCGAAGCCGCAACCACCCAGTCGGCCGACATGATGCGCCGGCTCGCCGAGAACCTCGGCAAGGTCGTGCACGCGCCGGCCGAGACGCTCCGGCTCGCCGTCCTGTGCCTCGTCAGTGAGGGGCACATGATCATCGAGGACTTCCCGGGAGTGGGAAAGACGATGCTGGCGAAGTCCGTCGCGCGCTCGCTCGACTGTTCCTTCTCGCGCCTGCAGTTCACACCCGACCTCCTGCCGTCGGACGTGACCGGCGTGAACGTCTTCAACCAGCGCTCGAACGAGTTCGAGTTCCGGCCCGGCCCGATCTTCGCGAATCTTCTCCTCGTCGACGAGATCAACCGCGCTCCTCCGAAGACCCAGGCCGCGCTCCTCGAGTGCATGCAGGAGAACCAGGTCACGATCGACGGCGTCAGCTACGCGTTGGGGCGCCCGTTCATGGTCATGGCGACCCAGAACCCGATCGAGTACGAGGGCACCTATCCGCTGCCCGAGGCCCAGCTGGACCGCTTCTCGATGCGGCTCGACATCGGCTATCCAACGCCGGCCGCGGAAGCGCAGATGCTCTCCGAGCAGACGAGCGACCCGCCGCTGGATGACCTCGAGCCGGTGACGACCGCAACCGGCATCGTCGAGGTGATCGACGAGGCGACCCGGGTCTTCGTGGAGGAGAGCCTCCACCGTTACGTCGTGGCGCTCGTTCGCCAGACCCGGGACGATCCGCGGCTCTATCTCGGCGCCAGCCCACGCGCCGGGATCGCGCTCCTGCGCGTCGCCAAGGCGCGGGCCCTCGCGGACGGGCGCGAGTACGTCCTTCCGGAAGACGTGCAGGCCGTGGCCTCGCCGGTCCTCGCGCATCGGCTGATCCTCGGGCCGGAGGCGCGGGCGAGCGGGACGCCTCCGCAACAGCTCGTGCGCGAAGCGGTCGAGCGCACGGCCGTCCCGAGCTAGTGCGCCTTCCGGTGATGCTGCCGAGCTTCTGGGTCGCAAGCACCAAGCCAGAGGCCGCACTCGGACCGCGCAAGGCATCGCTTGCGATGCCTCTAGAAGGTCACGACGGCTTTGCCGGCGTGACCGCTTCATGCTCGCAGCCTTGGCAAGGGCGAGGGTGGGCTCTGGCGCCGCGTGATCGCGAGCCAGGGGCCGGCGAGTATTGCCGGAAGGCGCACTAATGTTGACCGAGCGCGGGCGGCTCGTTTTGGCGTCGGCGGCCGGCATCTACCTCGTGGCCTGGGGCTTCGGCTCGCGCTCGCTCTACCCCGTCGCGATCGGGCTCGCCCTCGCTGCCCTGGGCGCCCGGCTGTGGGTCACCCTTTCCCGGCAGCCGGTCAGGCTGCGGCGCTCGCTCGGGCGACAGGAGCACGTTGAGGGCGGCGACGTCACGATCGCGCTCGAGGCGGAGGCCCAGCGCTACCCCGGCCCCCGCTCGCTGGAGGTCGTCGATCGAGCCGGCCGCCTCGGCGAACGGCGTGTGAGGCTTGCCAGGCACGGACGTCTCCTGCTCGCTCGGTATGTCCTGAGCGCCGTCCCCCGCGGCCGCTACCGCTTCGAGGCGGTCCGAGCGATCTTCGAGGATCCTTTCGGGCTCGCGCGCGAAGAGATCGACCTGGGAAGCGAGTCGACGCTCCTCGTCTATCCGCGGCTCGTCGACCTCGACCGGATCTTCTCGCAGGCCGCCGGGTTGAGCCAGGCAGGGGGAAGGGTCCTGCTCCGCCGCACCGCCGGCTTCGACCTGCACAGCGTCCGGGAGCATCAGCAAGGCGAGTCGCTGCGCAAGGTGCACTGGCGAACGACGGCGAAACGCGGGATGCTCATGGTCAAGGAACTCGAGGACACGCCGCACGACGAGGTGGCCGTGCTCCTGGACGCAGACGGACGCTCCGTCGTCGGCGACTCCTTCGACGTGCAGGTCCGCGCCGCCGGTTCGATCCTGCTCGCTCATGTGATGCGGAACCGGCGCTCGGGACTGACCGTGACCACCTCGCCGCCCGAGACCTGCCACGTTGGCTCCTTCGACGGTGAATGGCGGCTCGCGCTGGAGCTGCTCGCAGCGGCCGAGCCGAACGGCAGCGAGCCGCTCATCCGCTACCTGGGGCGAGACGGCTCTCCGGCGGTTCACGCGACAGAGCTCGTCGCCGTCACATCGTCTCTGGATGCGCCGCTCGCGGATGCGCTCCTCGAGCGCTCCTTCGCCCGGAAGCCGACCTCGCTCGTGCTGGTCGAGGCCGCGAGCTTCCGCCCGGGCGGAGCGGCTCCGGTAAAGGATCCTGCTCTGCTGCGCCTCCAGGCGGGAGGCATTCCCGTCGTCGTCCTTCGCAGCGGAGACGACCTGGCCGCCAAGCTGACGGGCTTCGAGGAAGCGGTCTCGGCCCATGGCTAGGACGATTTGCTTCGCCGGCGCGCTCGGTGCCCTCGTCGCCTGGAACTGGGCGCGGCTCGAGCAGCCTCGCCCCGGTTTCGGCACGCTCGCCCTCATGGTCGCCCTCGGTGTCGCTCCGGCGCTCCTGCCGTCGAAGCGCTGGCGGTGGTCGGCGGCGGTGGCGGCGCTTTTCGTGGCCGCGCCGATCGCGCTCGAGGTGTCGCGGCCGTGGGCGGTCGGGAAGCTCTCAGGCCACGCCGGACGCGGGTTCCTCGACTTCTACGACGTGCTTGTCCCGTTCGACGGCACCGCGCATCCGTTGATGCACGACGTGATGCTGCTCGCAGTCTTCGTCTTCGCGGCGCTCGGCGCGCTGGCCGTAGCCTCGCGCCGGCCGCTCGGCGCGAGCCTCATCCTCGTCGCCGGGGCAGGATGGCCCGCCACGATTCTCCCGGGGACAGACGATCTCGCACGGGGCGCGTTGCTGCTCGTCGCGGCGCTCGCGCTCGTGGCATGGCTTACCCCAGGAGCCCGCCGCGCTCCACCACAGATCCTTGCCGGCGCGGGGCTCGTGATCATCGCGCTCATCGCCTCGAGCTCAGGGGCGGTGGCCAAGAGCCAGTTCCTCGGTTGGCAGAACTGGGACCTCACCTCGACGTCGGGCAAGCGGGTCGGCGTCCAGTACGTGTGGACGTCGAACTACAACGGCATTCGCTTCCCGCGCAAGAAAACGAGGGTCTTCACCGTTCGAGCGCCTGCACGATCCGTCTACTGGCGCGCAACGACGCTCGACTCGTTCGCGCACGACCTCTGGGACGAGGAGCTGTTTGTGCTCACGTCCACGGTGCCTCCGAACCCGGTCGATCTCTCTGACGATCCGCTTCTACCGGCCGACGCGCGAGACCAGGCCCGGTGGAGTCGCGCCGACGTAACGATCGATGCGCTTCGCGACACCCACCTCGTCGGCCCGGCCCAGCCTGTGCAATACAACTCTCGCTCGGTCAACCCCGTCCAGTACCTGCAGGGCGGAGTGGCGCAGGCGTTCAGCCCGATCTCCCAAGGCGCGGAATACACGGTCTGGGGATACACGCCGCAGCCAACGCCGCGAGAGCTCTCAGAGTCGCCTGCCGACTACCCGCCGCAGCTGGTCTACAACGACTTCGGGGTCGGCGGCAGCATCACGGTGCCGCCTTTTGGCACGCCCGAGCACGCCGCGTGGGCGCGCGACTACTTCGCGAACTACTTCGATGGGGTGCGCTATCGCCCGCTCTACGACGTCGCTCAGCGAATCGCGGGCAAGGCGGCGAACCCGTACGCGGCTGCGGTTGCGATCGAGGCCTGGCTCAGGTCGAGTGGCGGGTTCACCTACGACGAGCAGCCGCCCAAGGCGCGAGGAACACCCCCGCTCGTCCAGTTCGTGACGAAGACGAAGCGCGGGTACTGCCAGCACTTCGCGGGTGCGATGGCGCTCATGCTGCGGTATCTGGGGATCCCCTCGCGGGTCGCGGCCGGCTTCACGAGCGGCCGCTACGACAAGGACGCCGAGACGTGGACCGTCTACGACCGCGAGGCCCACACGTGGGTCGAGGTCTGGTTCAAGGGCTACGGATGGCTGCCGTTTGACCCGACGCCGAGCCGCGGGACGCTTGCGGGGCCCTACACGACCTCGTCGATCTCGTTCGACGCGAACGGAGCCGTGAAGGTACTGGCTGCGAGCGCTCTTGCAGGCCGGAGCCTCCTGCGGTTCGAGCTCGGCGCTCTCGGCAAGGAGGCGCGCGCGAAGAACGACGGCGACGGCGCGCCGACCCCGGATCGCGGAGGCGCGGGGTCGGCCAACGGCGGCGGCGGCCTGGGAATCGCCCCGCTGTTGATACTCGCCGGGCTCGTCGCCGTCTTCCTTTTCGTCCTCGCAAAGGTGGCCCTCCGCCGGAGTCGTTTCCTGACGGACGACCCGCGGGAGATTGCGGCCGCCTGTCGCCAGGAGGTCGTCGACTTCCTGAGGGACCAGCGGATCGATGTGCCGCGCAGCATCGGCCCTCGCGAGCTCGGCGGGCTTCTCTCGAAGAAGGTCGGCGTCGAGGCGGGCGCTTTTGCCACCGCGCTCGGCCTGGCGCGCTTCGGGCCTGAGTCCTCGGCGCCGAGCGCTGCCCGCCACGCCCGTCGTGAGCTGCGCGTCGTTCGGCGGCGCCTGCGGCGGGAGCTCCCGCTCGGCCGGCGAGTGCGCGGGGCCTTCTCCGTCCGCTCGCTCCTGACACAGGAGGGTTCGACGAAATATGGCTGAGCCGCCGGGCCGCGCTGCTCGCCCCGAGGCCGGGTCCTCAGTCGCACCGATAGGACGACTATCGACGCTCCCTGCGTCCGCGGCCTCGGAACGAGCATCGCACCCCGGCGACGAGCAACATTCCGCCGAACCCTCCTAACGTGCAAGCGATCGTGATGGCTGCAGGGCAGGGCACCCGTCTGCGCCCGATCACCGAGCGCTGGCCGAAGCCGATCCTGCCGATCGACGGAAGGCCCGTGATCGCGACGCTGCTTCGCCAGCTCGGCGAGGAGGGCCTGGGCCCGGTGACTGTCGTGACCGGCCACCTCGCGGAGCAGGTCGAGAAGCTTCTCGACGGGCTCGATGTGCAGTTCGCCCGCCAGCCCGAGGCGAATGGCTCGGCGGATGCAGTAACGCACGCGCTCGATTCCGGCGCGATGCTGCCGGCGATCGTCAGTGCGGCAGACTCGGTCTTCCGCGCCGGAGACCTGGCCGGCTTCGCCGAGGGTTTCGCCGCCTCAGGGGCCGTGGGGTCGATCGCCTACTTCCGAGGAGCCGGCGCGGTCTCGATCCACGTGGAGGACGGCCACGTGCGACGGGTGGTCGACGAGAAGCCGGGAGAGCTGACGCCCGCGCCACTCTGGGGGCTGACGGATCAGATCGAGCTCGAGGGGCTGCCCGGCCCTCCGTACGAGCTGGCAATCGCGTTTCAGCGGGCGATCGACGCGGGAAAGCCCATTTCGGCAATCGAGATCGGCCGCACGCGGCATCTGACCGCTCTGGCCGATCTCGTCCGTGAGAACTTCTTTTATCTTGGAGGGACATGACCGGCGGGGGCGAGAGCGAGACTTACGACCTCTTCCAGCAGGGCCGCGAGCATTTGAGGAAGGGCATGGCTGCTCAGGCCAGCGTCTCACTCGAGAAGGCCAAGCAGCGGGAGCCGGACAAGGCCTCGATCCGCGAGGCGCTCGGGATCGCGTACTTCCGCATGCAGCGCTACAAGGAAGCCGAATCGGAGTTCCGGGCGATGCTGGAGCTCTCGCCGGTCGACGACTACGCGCATTACGGGCTCGCCCGCGCCCTGGAGAAGCTCGGGCGAAAAGTCGAGGCTCGTGGCCACCTGAAGCTCGCCAAGTCCCTCCGGCCGGACAGCGAGCATTACGCCGAGCGCCTCCGAGTCCTCGAGTAGCGTGGTGCCGTAGTGCGCGCCGTCGTCCAACGCGTGACCCGAGCACGGGTGGTCGTCGCCGAGAGCGTGGTCGGGGAGATCGGGCCGGGGCTCTGTGTCCTCCTCGGAATCGCGCGCGGAGACGAGGCGCTGGACGCCGAGCGGCTCGCCGCCCGGGTTGCACGGCTCCGCATCTTCGAGAACGAGGAGGGGCGCTTCGACCGCAGCCTCGTCGACACCGGCGGCGCCGCGCTCGTCGTCAGCCAGTTCACGCTCATCGCCGATAGCAAACGTCAGAGGGGAACCCGACCGGACTTCTCGGGCGCAGCACCGCGGGAGAAGGCAGAAAGGCTGTACGAGGCGTTCTGCTCGGCGCTCCGGGCGTTCGGCGTTCCGGTCGAGACGGGCGTCTTCGGAGCGCGGATGCAGGTCGAGCTCGCCAACGATGGGCCCGTCACGATCGTCCTCGACCAGTAGGTGCTAGCCCGTCGCGGAGGCGGGCTTTGCCCGTCTCCGCTCGCTTCGGCTTGTCGATTGAAATCTCCGAGCAGAGTCGTCATGGCACGCGCAGCGCGCCGGACTTTGCTCGGCGACTGCTTGCTATCCTTGTGACACCACATTTCAGGCAGTTTGAAATGGGCGCGCCGCGCCCGTTTTTTTTGAGGAGAGTCAGTTGGCGGATGTCTACGACAAGGAGCGGAAGCTGTACCGCGAGGTCTCCTCGCGCGTCGAGCGCAGCCTGCCCGGCGTCGAGGTTCTCGCTGTCGAGCTCTCCGGCCCCGAGCGCTTCACCGTCTTCGTCGACCACCCCCAGGGCGTCGACCATGCGCTCTGCCAGCGCGTGACGGACGTCCTGCGCGGCTACCTGGACGAGTACTCGATCGACGTCTCGTCGCCGGGAACGGAGCCGCCTCTGCGGCGCCGCCCGCATTTCGAGCGCGCCGTGGGCCACACGGTCTCCCTTCGCACCGCCGATGCGATCGCCGGCCGGAAGCGCTTCCGCGGCGAGCTCGTCGACGTAGGCGAGCGCTCGCTGCGCCTGGTGCCTACGGACAAGGACGAGCCGATCGAGATTCCCTACGAGGCGATCGTGCGCGGAAACGTGCTGGAGGAAGGAACCGGATGACCCGAGAAATCATCGAAGCAGTTCATGTCATCGAGAAGGAGAAGGGCATTGACGGCGCCACGCTCATCTCCGCGCTCGAGGACGCTCTGCTGGCTGCGTACAAGAAGACCCCGGGCGCAACCCGCCACGCGACGGTCGAGCTCGACGACGAGGGCGATTTCCGCGTCTACTCGATCGAGCTGCCCCCGGACATCGAGGAGCGCCTGATCGAGGAGGCCCGCGAGCGAACCATCACCGAGCTCGAGGCGCTCGAAGTCGAGAACGGCGAGCGCTCGCACACTCTCGTCAACGACGAGGATCTCGACGTCGACTGGTCCGAGCTGCCGGAGGACCAGGTCAAGCGCGCCGACGTCACGCCGCACGACTTCGGACGCATCGCCGCTCAGACCGCGAAGCAGGTCATCCTCCAGCGGATTCGCGAGGCCGAGCGCGAGATGATGTACGAGGAGTACGTCGACCGCGTGACCGAGGTCGTCACCGGCATCGTCCAGCAGGCAGGCGACCGCAACAACGTCCTCGTCGACCTCGGCAAGGTCGAGGCGCTGCTGCCACGTTCGGAGCAGGTGGACGGCGAGCGCTACGAGCAGGGCAGCCGGATCAAGGCCGTCATCACGGAGGTGCGCTCGGGCACGAAGGGCCCGCAGGTGATCCTGTCGCGCCGCGATCCCGAGCTGATCCGCACGCTGTTCGAGCTCGAGGTACCCGAGATTGCCGACGGCCTCGTCGAGATCCGCGGGGTCGCGCGCGAGCCGGGCTATCGCTCGAAGATCGCCGTCGAGTCGCACGCCCAGGGCGTCGACCCGGTCGGCGCCTGCGTCGGCCCGCGAGGCTCGCGGGTGCGCATGGTCGTGTCCGAGCTCCGCGGCGAGAAGATCGACATCATCCCGTGGAACACGGAGCCGGCCCGCTTCATCGCCAAAGCTCTCTCGCCTGCGCGCGTGCGCGAAGTGCTCGTCGACGACGAGACGAAGGAGGCGACCGTCATCGTCCCCGAGGACCAGCTGGCCCTGGCAATCGGCAAAGAGGGGCTGAACGCCCGCCTCGCCGCTCGCCTCACCGGGTGGAAGGTGGACATCCAGTCCGACGCCGAGTTCGCCCAGGCAGAGGCCGAGGCCGCCTTCGCCGGCGGTGCCGCGGGCGAGGAGTTCTCTGGCCGTTGCTCCGCGATCCTCGCGAACGGCAAGCGCTGCCCGAACGCGGCCGTACCCAGTTCCCGCTTCTGCGGCATTCCGGCTCACCGCGAGCTCGCCGAGCGCGAGGCGCGGGGCGAGACGCTCGAGGCTTCGCAGGTCGTCGGCGGTCTCAGCGACGAGGAGCCCGACGACGAGGTGGCGGCCGAGGAGACAGAAGGCGCCGAGGGCGCTGAGGAGGCCGTGGCCGAGGAGGCGCTCGCCGAGGCGCCGCCGGTCGAGGAGGCAGCCGAAGAGGCTCCGCCTCCGGACGAGCCCGCGACGGAGGAGCCAGCTCCCGAGGAAACCCCTGCCGAAGAGCCCGCGGCCGCCGAGGCCGAAGAGCCGGTGGAGCCAGAGGAGACACCAACACCCGTCGAGCCCGAGGTCGCGGTCGCGGTCGAAGGCGCGCCTTCCGAGGAGGAAGACGCGCCAAGCGCGGCGTGAGCTCCGGCCCCGAGAGGACATGCGCCGGCTGCGGACGCAAGGCGCCGAAAGGCGAGCTCATGCGGTTCGTGGCGCAGGAGGGAATGCTCACCGCCGGCGCGCAGGCCCCCGGACGAGGGGTCTATACGTGTAGACGGCTCCAGTGCTTCGAGCGGGCCGCCGCGAACCGACGTTTTGCCCGGACGCTGCGAACTCCAGTCCGGGTCGGGCAAGAGCTCACTCGTCTCTACACTAGTACGGAGAGAAATGGCTGATTCCCAGGGAAATAACCGTCCGAAGCGCCCCGTACGGCCACGAACAGCCCCAGGGGGTCGCAAGCGGCGCGTCGTCATCGATTCCGGCTCACAGCGCGGCCGGCAGGACTCGCGACAGACTCGCGGGCGCGAGGAGGCCCGCCCCAAGGCGCCGCCCGGCCCGCAGCCGACCGGACCAGTCACCGTCAATTCCGGAGTAACTGTCAAGGACCTGTCGCAGGCCCTTGGGATCGGAGCGGCCCAGATCATCAAGATCCTGATGGGCCTGGGCACGATGGTGACGATCACGCAGACCCTCTCGGACGAGGCCGTCGAGCTCATCGCCGCAGAGGTCAAGCGGGACGTGACGATCAAGCACGTCGCCGAGGAGGACGAGGTCGTCGAAGAGTACGAGGACGCCGAGGAAGACCTCGTGGCGCGGCCGCCGGTGGTCACGATCATGGGCCACGTCGACCACGGCAAGACGACGCTCCTCGACGCGATCCGCGAGGCATCGGTCGTCGAGACCGAGGCGGGTGGGATCACCCAGCACATCGGGGCCTATCAAGCCCAGCACGACGGCCGCAAGATCACGTTCCTCGACACGCCCGGCCACGAAGCCTTCACGGCGATGCGCGCCCGAGGCGCGAAGGTGACGGACATCGCCGTCCTCGTCGTCGCGGCGGACGACGGAGTCAAGCCCCAGACCCAGGAGTCGATCGCACACGCGCGCGCGGCCGAGGTGCCGATCGTCGTCGCGGTGAACAAGATCGACAAGCCCGGCTCCGATCCCCAGCGCGTCCGCCAGGAGCTCGTCAACGAGGATCTCCAGCCGGAAGAGTGGGGGGGATCGACCCAGTTCTCGGACGTCTCCGCCAAGGAGAAGCAGAATCTCGACGACCTGCTCGAGAAGGTCCTGCTCGTCGCAGACGCCGAGCTCATCCTGACCGCAAACCCGAACGCCGACGCCTCCGGGCCCATCATCGAGTCGCGCCTCGACGTCGGCCGCGGGCCGGTCGCGACGATGCTCGTCCAGCGCGGCACGCTACGCGCGGGCGACGCGATCGTCGCGGGTGACGCGTGGGGGAAGGTCCGGGCGCTTTACACCTATCGCGGCGAAAAGGTGCAAGAGGCGCTTCCCGGCGATCCGGTCGAGATCATCGGCTTCGACAAGCCGCCGGCAGCGGGCGAGCACGCTCGTGTCGTCGAGAACGACAGGAAGGCCCGCGACCTCGCTCAGCTGCGAGGGGAACGGTTCCGGCGAGAGCAGCTCGCGCAGCGCCGGCCGTCCGGGGCCTCGCTCGAGAACCTCTTCTCGCAGATGCAGGAAGGCGCCGTCCAGGACCTCAACCTCGTCATCAAGGCAGACGTCGACGGGTCGGTCGAGGCGGCTGTCTCCGAGCTCCAGAAGATCCAGCACCCCGAGGTGCGGGTGAACGTCATCCACACCGGAGTCGGAGGCATCTCGGAGAACGACGTCATGCTGGCCACTGCGTCCAACGCGATGATCGTGGGCTTCAACGTACGGCCGAACGCCGATGCTCGGGCCTCCGCCGCGCGTGAGGGCGTCGAGATCCGCACCTACGACGTCATCTACCGCCTCACGGAGGAGATCGAGCAGGCGCTCGTCGGCATGCTCAAGCCCGTCTCGACCGAGGAGACCCTGGGCGAGGCCGAGGTGCGCGCCCTCTTCAAAGTCTCGCGGCTGGGGACGATCGCCGGCTGCCAGGTCACGAGCGGCGTTGTGCGGCGTGGCGCCAAGGTGCGAGTCGTCCGCGACGGCGCTGTCGTCCAGGAGAGCACGATCTCGCAGCTCAAGCGCTTCAAGGACGACGTCCGCGAGGTCGAGGAGGGCTTCGAGTGCGGCATCCTGCTAGACGGCTTCAACGACGTGAAGGAAGGCGACATCATCGAGGCCTACGAGGTGCGCCAGATCGAGCGCACGGATCTCTCCGCCCCGCCGGCTCCGGCTCCGACTCCGCAACCAACGGCCGACGTCTAGCCCGCGCTTCTGGCCATGGGCGCCGGCTATGTGGGCATCCTCTCGGTGGAGCTTCACTTTCCCGAGGCCGGATCGCTGAAAGGCAAGCGCAAGCACGTCAAATCGGCGAAGGCACAGCTCCAGAACCGCTTCGGCGCCTCGGTCGCAGAGGTCGATCACCATGAGCTGTGGCAACGGACCCGGCTGACGGTTGCCTGCGTCACGCGAGAGCACAACGAAGCGGACCGCCTCCTGGAGGAGGCTGTTCGCTATCTCAACGGTCAGGAGTACGAGCTCGTGAGCACCGACCGCGAAGTCGTCACGATCGAGGACTAGAAGGACACGATCCGTATCACGACGACTTGCCCGTCGGAGTCATAGCCCACGAGCTTCGCGGGCTCTGCGCCGGAGGTCTGGAAGGCGAAGACGTTGTCGACGATCGGCACCTGCTCGTCGGCTCCGTTTGCCAGGATCAGCTTCAGCGAACGCACCTCATCCGGTACGAGCCCGTAGTAGACCGGGAACTGAGCGTCGAAGACGCTCGTCGAAGTCCCCATGGTGATCGTTACGGACGGCCCTCCGATTGGATCGCACATGTAGCCGGGCGCCGATGGGGCGAGAGGCCAGACGTTCATCGTGCAGTAGGCCGGCGGGCTGGACATCCGCCCGACCAGAACGCGCATGGACGTAGCCGGGTTGGGAGTAATGATCCGCATGGGCGGAACGCCTCTTGGTCGCGTTCCATCCGGCATCGTCCAGTCGTAGGGGTCCCCCCGCTGCTCGCCCCGGTCGAGCCATCCGACTCGCGGCGATGCGATGGGGTGCCCAACGACTGAAGGGCCAGGAAGCGCACTAGCGGGGGGCGCACCGGGGTAACCACGCTTCAGGGACATGATCTTGACGGAGCCAAGCCTGTGGTCCGCTGCATCGAGCGCGTTTGCACGACTCGGTACGTCGCTTCGGTAAACAAGTCGGGTTCGCGGAAGACTGGGCGCTTCGCCTCGGTAGAGAAACAGGAATGCGTTGTTCTCGACGGGAACACGATGGACGCCACCCTCGCTGACGAGCTCGATGGCTGCTACGTCGTCCGCGGCGAGGCCATACAGGGCCTGCAGCCCGGGCTTTGCTCGTCGGGGGAACGGATCGGCCGCGGAGAAGACCGCCAGGGGCTTGCCCAGGTCTACGAGCAACTGCTCGAAGACGCAGGTCGCGGGCGCCTTGACGATGTGATTGTCCTGGCCGAGCGATGTGCGGAGGCGCAGGCAGAGCGAGCCGCGATCGCGAAAGCCGAGGAGCTCGAACGTCACCCCGTCGAGCATCCCGCTGCCCAGGAGGCCGAGCTTGGTGTCGGCCGGAATCGGCGCCGCTGCCTTGGCGTTCGCTTTGCGAAGTGCGTCCCGATCGGTTGAAGAAGCTGGTCCACCAGGGGCCTGGTCGGTCCATGTGACCAGCCGGTGAAGAGCGCCTCCGGCAAACGCTTGACCGAACGGCGTCACCGTGAGGATCGTTGCCAGCGCGAGCACGCCGACGAAGGACGCAGCCAGGGGCCGCCGCCGCGCGCGACCGCGACGAAGAACGTCATCCCAGTCATCGCGACCCTCCATTGGCGGGGAGAGCCTCGTGAGCGCAGCATCCATATGGGCTTCGAAATCGATCATCTGTGTGCCTCCTGGAGGGAATGACGAAGCGTGTCGTGGGCCGCATTGAGGGCAGCTCCAACCGTGCCTTCCTTGATCTCGAGAGCAGCGGCGATCGAGGAGTAATCGAGGTCGGCGTAGTAGCGCAGGAAGACAACGAGTCGCTGGCGTTCCGGCAACATGGTGATCGCGGTTGCCAGCAGATCGTGCTCATGGGGCGCGCTCCCGTTTGAAGAGGGCTGCACGTCGCCGGCGTAGAGGGGCCGGCGGGCGGCAGCTCGCCGCTCGTCGCGGGCCTGGTTGACGACGAGGCGCCAGAGCCATGCTTCAAGCGGTGCCTCGCCTCGAAAGGCTCGCCGCCGCCGTAGGGCTGATCCGAACGCCTCTTGCACCGCGTCGGCCCCGCGATCGGTGTCGCCCACGATCGCATTCGCCACGCGGCGGAAATCGGCCAGGCGAGTGCGATAGATCGACTCGATCTGTGCCGGGTCGGCGCCTATCCTCCGTCCTCTCACGCTCATTCGACGCTCCAGAAGCCAGTTTCCTTTAGCTCTCATAGAAGATGTCGGTCATGTCTGATCGGATGAGGCGGGTGAACGAGGCAGTTCGCGAGGCGCTGGCCTCGGGGATCGGCGAGCTGAAGGACCCACGGATCGGCTTCGTCACGGTCACCGGGGTCGACACGACGCCCGACCTCCGGCAAGCCCGCGTGTACGTGAGCGTCCTTGGGTCGGAG
The DNA here is from genome assembly GCA_038040395.1 of Actinomycetota bacterium. GTDB lineage: Bacteria > Actinomycetota > Thermoleophilia > Gaiellales > Gaiellaceae > VAXT01. The sequence goes on along the minus strand of JBBPIJ010000001.1, from coordinate 313,936 downwards.
CGGAAGCGCAAGGCCACACTGGCCGGGCTCGCGTCGGCCCACGGCGTCCTCCAGGCCCGCCTGGCGAACGAGCTGAGGATGAAGCGGACCCCGCAGCTCGCCTTCGAATACGATCCGTCGGTCGAACACGGCGTCAGGATGTCCGCCCTCATCGATGAGCTCGCCCCAGACGACAACTGAGCTCGCGGAAGTCGCGGACGCGATCCGCTCCCACGATCGCTTCCTCGTGACGACGCACGAGAACCCGGACGGTGACGCCCTCGGCTCGCTGCTCTCCGCCAAACTCGCCCTGGAGGCGCTCGGGAAGGACGTCGTCATGTACCTCTCCGGCGAGACGCCGCTCCCGCGCGAGTACTCGTGGATGCCGCTCGACAACCTGCGGCGCTCGGTCCCCGATGACGCGGCAGACCGCGTGCTTCTCGCCCTCGACTGCGCGAACGAGAGCCGCCTCGGCCCGGACCCCGAGGTGCTCGCGAGCGCCTCGCTCGTTGTCAACGTCGACCACCACCACGACAACACGCGCTTCGGCGGGATCAACCTCGTCGTGGCCGACTCCTCCTCGACGGGCGAGATCGTGCGCGACCTCCTGCGCGAGCTGGAGGTGGAGCTGACCCCCGACATCGCCGAGGCGATCTACATCGCTCTCGTGACCGACACGGGGCGCTTCCAGTACACGAACACGACGCCGAAGGCCCTCCGGCTTGCCGCCGAGCTCGTCGAGGCCGGCGCCGACGTCCACAAGGTCTTCCAGGGCGTCTACGAGAGCGTCCAGTTCGCGAAGCTGAAGCTGCTCGCGCGGGCGCTCGAGCGAGCCCAGATCTACGAGGGGGGGCGGCTCGTGATCTCGTACCTGCTCCGCGGAGACTTCGCCGAAGTGGGCGCGGCCGAGCCCTACTCCGAAGGGATCATCGACTACCTGCGCACGGTCGAGGGCGCGGACATGGCCGCTCTCATCCGAGAGCCTCCGCGGGGAGACGCGCCCGCCCGCCGGGTGAGCCTGCGCGCTTCGGCGGACGAGCTGGACGTGTCCAAAATCGCTCGGGCATCCGGCGACGGAGGCGGGCACAGGCAGGCGGCCGGCTTCTCCAGCAGCGATTCGATCGAGGAGATCACCGAGTTCATCCGGCGCGAGTTCGTCGAAGCTCAACGTGCCCCCTAGGGCGCTCACCCCGAGCGGTCTCGTGCTCTTCGACAAGCCCGCCGGCCCGTCGTCCTTCGCGATCGTGCGCGACCTCCGTGAGCGGACCGGGGCGCGCGCGGGACACGCCGGGACGCTCGACCCGTTCGCCACGGGGCTTCTTCTCGTCCTGCTCGGTGCATTTACGAAAGGGGCTCAGCGCTTCGTCGGCGTCACGAAGCGGTACGAGACGGCTGTCGACCTCTCCGCGCTCACCTCGACCGGCGATCCAGAAGGCGAGGTGGTCGAAGAGCACGATCCTCTGTCGGAGACCGAGCTGGAGGCGCGAGTCGAAGCTCTGCGAGGAGACGTCGACCTGCGGATCCCGACGGCATCGGCGGTCAAAATCGGCGGCGAGCGCGCCTACCGGCTGCACCGCCGAGGCGTCGCGGTCGAGATGCCGATGCGCAGGACGACCGTTCACGGGCTCGATCTGCTCGGCTACGACGGCCGAGTCGCCCGTCTGGCAGTCCACATCAGCTCCGGCGGCTACGTCCGCGCCCTCGCCGAGGCGCTCGGAGGCCACTGCGTGAGCCTCCGCCGGACGCACGTGGGACCGTTCGACGTGGAGGACGCCGACCCCGAGCGCATCCTTCCGCCCGACGAGGCTCTCGCCGTGCTCGAGCGATGAAGGTCGCGCGGTCGCCCCAGGAGCTCGACGGCGGCCCTCGTGCCGTTGCGCTCGGAACCTTCGACGGGGTGCACCTCGGCCACCGCCGCGTGATCGAGACCGCGCTCGAGGCCGGTCCCGAGCCAACGGTCGTGACTTTCGACCCTCATCCCCGAACCGCCCTCGGAAACCAGGTGGAGCTTCTGACGAGCATGGAGCGGCGCCTTGAGCTTCTCGAGGAGCTCGGCGTCGATGCCGCTCTCGTCGTCGAGTTCACGCTCGAGCTCGCGCGCCTCGAGCCGGAGGAGTTCGCGCAGGAGGTCCTTCGGCCGATCGGGGCCGAGGTCGTGGTCGCCGGTGCCGACTTCCGCTTTGGCCGCGGCCGGAAGGGGGACCTGGAGCTCCTGCGGAGCCTCGGTTTCGAGGTACGCCCGGTCCCGCTGGTCGAGGACGTCTCCTCGAGCCGGATCCGCGACCTCGTCCGCGCGGGTGACGTCGACGGCGCGGCTCGGCGCCTCGGGCGCCCTGTCGAGGTCGAAGGCACGGTCGTTGCAGGCGAGGCGAGGGGTGGGACACTCGGCTTCCCGACGGCGAACCTCGACGTACGGCCCGAGCTGCTCGTGCCGGGCAACGGGATCTATGCCGGAGCGGCAGGCGAGCAGCGAGCGGCGGTCTCGATCGGCACCAACCCGCACTACGGCGGGCACGAGCGCCGCGTCGAGGCCTATCTGCTCGACTTCTCCGGTGACCTCTACGGGCAACGCCTAATCGTCGAGCTCTGGCAACGCCTGCGGGACGAGCAGGCGTTCGAGACGGAGAAGGACCTGATCCGTCAGATCGAGGCCGACGTGGAGCTGGCTAGACAAGCCGAACGGCCTGCATAACCGCAAGTTTCCCCACATTGCGGAATCTATTTCTCCGTGGACGACTTACGAGCCCTCGCACCGATCGAGACGGTTCGCTGTCTCTCTTGCGGCGCCGCGTACACGAAGCCCTCTCAGGGTGGAACGGTGCGCGCGAATCCAGGCTGTCCGGAGTGTGGGTACGTCGGCTGGGTGCTGGCCTCGAATCTCACGAACCTCGAGCCGCGCCGCTTCGACGAGGATCACCCGCGGCAGCGGTCCGCGTGACGGCGCTCACGCCGCCGAAGTAGTGGTGGAGGCCCGGCCACTCGCGCACCTGGAGCCCGGCTGACTCCAGGGCGTCGATCGCGGCCGCGCCGAGGCCGGGCTCGATGTGCACGAGTGACCCCACGGGATGGAGGCGGGGCCGGTCGACAGCGACCTGTAGGTCGAGGCCCTCGTCGAGGAACCCTGCGACGACCTGGAGGAGCGCGCTGCGGAGCCGCGTACCCCCGGCAGCGCCTGCCGCAAGCGCCACGCCATCACCGTCGAGCGCGAGGGACGGCGCCATCATGCTCGCCATTCGGTCGCCCGGCTCGAGGCCGCCGATCAGCAGGTCGGCCTCTCCGAGCATGCTGTTCAGGTGGAGGTCGAGGCCGGGGACGAAGTCGCCCGAGCCGAGGCCGAGGCTCGTCGTCAGCACGCACGCGTTGCCCTCGGCGTCGGTGACGCTGAGGTTCGTCGTTCCGCGCTCACGCGGCGGCTCGCTGCCCAGCGTCTCCACCAGGGCCAATGCTCGCTGTGGCTCGTCGAGCCCGTTGAGCCCTGGAAGCGCGGAGAGCACTCCCGGAAAGTCGGCAAGGCTTGCCCGCGTCAGCACATCGTGTCCACGAAACTCGACGCTGACCGGCTCCGCCCAGGTCGCCTCGTAGGAATTGAGGTCCTCCTCGGTGACGAGGCCGCCGCGCTCCTCCATCAGCGCGAGCAGCGCTTTCCCGATCGTCCCTTCGTAGAACGAGCGGGGCCCCTCGTCGGCAAGCGTCTCGAGTGTCCGGACGAGCCCCGGCTGCCGGAGTAGGTCGCCTTCCTCCAGGAGCGATCCGCCGGGTGCGTAGATCTCTCCGCCTTCGTTCATCGTCATCACCGACTCGAGCATCTGGAGGCAGGACGCGTGGGCTGCAGGCATTGCAACGCCTGCCTTCGCGAGCCGGAGGGCCGGCTCGACGAGCCTGTCCCAGGGCAGCCGGCCGTGCTCCCCACAGAGCGCATCGAGCCCCGCGGGAATCCCGGGCACGCCGCACGACCCAATCCCGACGGCGTAGTGGACGAGCTCAGTTCCGAAGGGAACCGCGAGCTCGAGGAGCGCGACCTCGCGCCGTTCTCGGCCGAGGCCGGGCATCCCGACGAAGCAGTCCAGGTTCGCCGTCCGCCCGCCCGCGGCGTCGTAGTAGATCGCGTGCCCGCCACCGAGTAGGCCCGTCATGACGGTCTCGGCCACGCACGAGGCGAGGCACGCGGCGACGGCAGCGTCGGCGGCGCCGCCGCCTTCGTCGAGAATCTCCATGCCCGCGTCGGCTGTTGCGGGATGGCCGGCTGCAACGGCTCTCATGACGGGAGCGTAAAGACGGTCCCTATCCTTGGGTAAGTGCGCAAAATCTGGTTCCTGATCGGCGGTGTGATCCTGCTAGTCGCCGTCGTCGTTGCTCTCGGCTTTTTCTACTTCGGAAGCAGTGACGGTGGCTCGACCGGCTCGGAAGGCTGCCCGCCCGCGCCGTCGACCCACTCGGCCGGCAACGCCCAGATCAATGCTCAGGCGATCGGCAAGGGGTTTGACCGACTGATCGTCATCCATGTGACGGACAAGAAAAGCGGCGCGCCGCTTCACGGTGCGAAGGTCAAGGTCCAGGGAACGATGACCTGCCCCCATTTCATGCCGCTCATCGAGAAGAATCTGCGGGAAGCGTCGAACGGGACGTACAAGGGCGACTACAACCTGTTCATGCCAGGCCAGTGGGCGCTCAGCATCGTCGTTCGGAGTGAGCAGGGCGAGGCGACGACTTCGTCCCTCCCCGTAAGGGTCAAGCCCGGCAGTTAGCCCTGATTGCTACCCTAGTGCCCGACCGCATTCTCGGCCGTGCGCGGTGCTTCCCGCGGCGAGCTTGGAGTGCGGAGGTTGTCTGACAGAAAGAGGTTGAGTGACCCTTACCAAGGAAGCAAAGCTGGAGATCATCGGCCGCCATGGGCGGACGAAGGAAGACACGGGCTCGCCCGAGGTACAGATCGCGCTCTTGACCACACGGATCAACGAGCTGACGGAGCACCTGCGAGCACATCCCAAGGACCACTATTCACGCCGAGGCCTGCTCAAGCTGGTCGGCCGGCGCCGGCGGTTCTTGAACTATCTCCAGAAAAAGAATGTCGAGGGTTACCGAGAATTGATCAAGGAGCTGGGGCTAAGGCGCTAGCTCGTAGTCGCAGGAGGGTGGAAGTTTGAGCGAGTTCCGAAGAGGCGGGACTGACTCAAACTCCCACCTTCCACGAGAAGTGGAGGAATAGATGAGCACCATGACTGAGAACCTGACCACGGTCTCCGTGACCGTCGGCGATCAGGAACTGACCTTCGAGACGGGGAAGCTGGCGAAGCAAGCCGACGGCTCCGTCGTCGTCCGGTCGGGAGACACGATGGTCCTGGCGACGGCCCAGGGGAAGATGGAGGCCCGTGAGGGCGCCGACTTCTTCCCGCTGACGGTCGACGTCGAGGAGCGGATGTACGCCGCGGGGAAGATCCCGGGCGGCTTCTTCAAGCGGGAAGGCCGACCGACCGAGCGCGCGATTCTGACCGCGCGGATGATCGACCGCCCGATCCGGCCGCTGTGGCCCAAGGGCTACAAGAACGAGGTGCACGTGGTCTGCACGACCCTGTCGGCCGACCTCGTCACCGCGCACGACATCCTGTGCATCAACGGGGCCTCGGCCGCGCTGATGGTCTCGCCACTGCCCTTCCTGGGTCCGGTAGGAGCGGTCCGGATCGGCCGCATCGACGGGCAGCTCGTGATCAACCCGACTCTCCTCGCAGTGGAGGAGGACAGCTCCCTCGACCTGATCGTCGTCGGCACGAAGGACGCGCTCACGATGATCGAGGCGGGTGCCGACGAGATCCCGGAGGACGAGATCCTCGAGGCCTTCGAGGTCGCCCACGCCGAGATCGTGAAGATCTGCGAGGCACAGGAGGACCTCCGGCGCCAGGCCGGCAAGCCCAAGTACCTCGATCCGGAGCTCACGGCCGAGTTGGAGTCGCAGCACGGCAGCCGGGTTCGCGAGCGCATTTTGGCCGAAGGCCTGCGTGAAGGCGGCTCCGTTATCGAGGAGCTGATGAGCGAGCTCGCCCCGGAGCTGAACATGGAATCTTCCGAGGAAGACATCCTGCGCCAGATCCAGGTTCGCGCCTCGCTCGACACGATCCTCGAGAAGGTTCGGCTCGAAGTCGTGGAGGAATCCGTCCGCGAGCAGTTCGAGGACGATCTCCGCGCGCTGACCGAAGCAGAGCAGGACTCGAAGGAGCTCAAGTCCGCGAAGAGGCAGCTGCTTTTCGACAGGATCATCGAGTCTGTCCAGCTCCCCTTCCCGGTCGGCCCCGCCACCGTCGAAGGTGAGGGGCCTGTCGTCAAAGACTCGCTCACGAAGCAGTTCGTGAAGAAAGCGGCCGAGGCGATCTACAAGCACCTCGTTCGGCAGAAGATCGCGATCGACAAGCGGCGTCCCGACGGGCGCGGCGCCGAGGACGTCCGTGAGGTGAACTGCGAGGTCCGTGTCTCTCCGCGCGCACACGGGTCGGCTTTGTTCACCCGCGGCCAGACGCAGATCATGACTCTGCTCACCCTGGGCACCGCCAAGGAGGGGCAGAGGATCGACGACCTCTCGCTTGAGACCGACCGCCGGTACATGCACCACTACAACTTCCCGCCGTTCTCGGTCGGGGAGACCGGCTTCATGCGCGGGCCCAAGCGCCGCGACATCGGTCACGGCGCGCTCGCCCAGCGGGCGCTCGAGCCGATGATTCCTCCGGCCGAGGACTTCCCGTACACGATCCGCCTCGTCTCGGAGACGCTCGAGTCGAACGGCTCCTCGTCGATGGGCTCCGTCTGCGGCTCGACGCTTGCGCTCATGGACGCCGGCGTGCCGATCAAGGCCCCGATCAGCGGTATCGCGATGGGCCTCGTGAAGGAAGGCGACGAGCACGTGATCCTCACCGACATCCAGGGCGCCGAGGATCACCTAGGTGACATGGACTTCAAGGTGGCCGGCTCACGGGACGGGATCACCGCGCTCCAGATGGACATCAAGATCACCGGCGTCACTCAGGAGATCATGCGGAACGCCCTCGAGCAGGCGAAGAGGGCCCGGGAGTTCATCCTCGACAAGATGGCCGAGGCGCTTCCGGAGAGCCGGACGGAGCTCGCGGAGCACGCGCCGCGCATCTCGAGCGTCAAGATCGACCCCGAGCAGATCGGAATGATCATCGGCAAGGGCGGCGAGACGATCCGCGGCCTCGAGGGCGACTACGACGTGCAGATCGACATCGAGGAGGACGGGACGATCCTCATCTACGCAACCGAGGGCACCAAGGCCCAGGCCGCGATCGAGGCGATCGAGTCGATCACGAAGACGCCCGAGGTGGGGGACACCTACACCGGGAAGGTCGTGAAGACGACCGACTTCGGCGCCTTCGTCGAGCTCAAGAAGGGCACCGACGGGCTGCTCCACGTCTCGAACGTCGGCCCCGGGCGGGTCGGCCACATCGAGGACGTGATCGCTAGAGGCGACGTGCTCGACGTGATCGTGCAGGAGGTGGACAAGGAGCGCGGCCGGATCGGCCTCAAGCTCGTCGCCAAGCACGAGAACGGCACCCTCGTCCAGCCCGACGAGCTGATCGAGCGGGCGAAGGACGCCCCGCCCCGCGAGCGGTCGGAGCGCCCACCGAGGCGTGACGGCGGCGGCGGACGCGGAGGCGACCGCGGCCGCGGCGGAGGTGGCAGAGACCGCGGCCCGCGCCGCGAGGACTGATCGAGTGATTTAGTGCCCCGCCCTCGGGCGGGGCACTACGATCAAGCCGTGCAAAAGTACGTTCTCAGCGAGCTGGACTCGGGGCAGCGGGTGATCACCGAGCGGATCCCGAGCGTGCGCTCGGTTTCCCTCGGTTTCTGGATCGGCGCCGGCTCGCGTGACGAGACGCCCTCGAAAGCCGGCGTTACGCACTTCATCGAGCACCTGCTGTTCAAGGGCACGCGCTCCTACACGGCGCAGGACATCGCGGAGATCTTCGACGGGCTCGGGGGCGAGCTGAACGCGGCGACATCGCGCGAGCACACCGTGGTCTACGTGCGGGTCGCGGACCATCACCTCGAGCAGGCACTGGACGTGATGACCGACATGGTCTACACGCCGCTCTTCGCCGAGCTCGACGCCGAGCGCGAGGTCGTGCTGGAGGAGATTGCGATGTACGAGGACACGCCGCACGAGCTCGTCCACGACCTGACGAGCGAGGCCATCTTCGGCGACCATCCGCTCGGCCGCCCGGTGATCGGCACGGCCGATGTCATCTCGTCGGTCGGCCGCCGCGCTTTGACGAGCTACCACGAGACGATGTACAGAGGCGGGAACGTCGTCGTCGCCGCCGCCGGGAACCTGCGGCACGACGACCTCGTCGCGCGGCTCGAGAAAGCCCAGCGTAAGCAGGCAAAAGCGCCGGCTCGGGGGCCACGCCTTCGCCCGCCGCTCGTTCGGCCGCCGCGACCGGGCGTCCGCTTCCAGCGCAAGAGGACCGAGCAGTACCACGTGTGCATCGGCGCGCCCGGGATCGCCCGCTCTGACCGGCGGCGCTTCGCGGCCTCGCTGCTCGACGCGCTCCTCGGCGGGTCGGCCTCCTCGCGCCTCTTCCAGGAGATCCGCGAGAAGCGCGGGATGGCCTACGCCGTGTACACGTTCGCCTCCCAGTACACCGACACAGGGCTGATCGGCTTCTACGTCGGGACCCGCGCGGAGAACCTGGCGGACTGCCTCGAGATCGCGAACGAGCAGATCAACGAGGTCGCGGAGGGCAAGTTCCACAAGGGCGAGCTCGAGCGCGCCAAGGAGAACTTGAAGGGCCGCATCCTGCTCTCGATGGAGTCGACGTCGAACCGGATGAGCAGGCTCGGGCGTTCGCTCATCACCGACACCGAGCTCCTGTCGATCGACCGGATCGCCGCCGAGATCGACGCGGTCACACCCGATGCCGTGGCCGAGCTCGCCGGAGTCCTGCTCGCGCCCGAGAAGCTCTCGGCTGCCGGGATCGGGCCGAGCGAGGAGCGGTTTCGGGAGGCGCTGCGGCGAATCACGCCCGAGCTCCCGGCCCGGGCAGCAGCGTGAAGCTCGCCCTCCTTGGGCACGAAGGCAAGGTCGGACGGGTGTTGAAGCCGGCTCTGGAGGCTGCCGGGCACTCGGTGAACGGCATCGGCCGGGACGACCCCGTCGAAGTGGATGGGCTCGACGCGGCGATCAACTTCACCCAGCCGGACGTCGTGCACGCAACCGTCCGCTCGGCGCTCGAGCAGGGCGTCGCGAACATTGTGGGGACGACCGGCCTCGGGCAAGAGGAGCTGGACGATCTCGACGAGCTGGCCCGCGAGAAAGGCGTGCCGCTCTTCGTCGCCCCGAACTTCGCGATCGGAGCCGTGCTCATGATCCGCCTCGCGGCCGAGGCGGCGAAGCACCTGCCGCGGGCCGAGATCGTCGAGCTCCACCACGAGACGAAGCTCGACGCGCCCTCGGGAACGGCGAAGGCGACCGCCGAGGCCATGGGCGGCGACGTCCCGATCCATTCCGTGCGCTTACCCGGCATCGTCGCCCATCAGGAAGTGCTCCTCTCGGAGCCGGGCGAGCTGCTCACGATCCGCCACGACGCGTTCTCGCGAGAGGCGTATGTCCCAGGCGTGCTGCTGGCGCTCGAGCGACTCCCGAGCCTCTCTCCTGGGCTCACCCTCGGGCTCGAGGCTCTCCTCACTTGAGCGACGGCGAGCACAACAAGGAGGTCTTCCGACGCTATGGCGAGGAGGCCTGGGGAAGAGGGAACCTCGCCGTCCTGCAGGACCTGCTGACGGACGACTTCGTCGGCCACACCGGCCTTCGTAACCGCGACCGGCAGCAGTTGGCAGAGGACATCCGCGCGTACCGGGAAAGGCATCCGGACATGACCTTCGAGATCGTCGATCAGCTCGCCGCTGGCGATCGCGTCGCCACCAGGCTCATTGCCCGCTCGGGCGAACGGGTGGCCACTGGCCTGAACATCAGCCGCTTCGCCGAGCGACGTCTGGCCGAAGAGTGGGCAGTCTGGACCGACTTCGAGCCGGAGTAGAATGGCGCTCGTGCTCGGAGAAGTTCTGACCGCGATGGTCACCCCGTTCGCCCGGGATGGTTCGGTCGACTACGACCGCTTCCGTGCTCTGGCCGCGCACGTGGTCGACAGCGGGTCCGACGGCATCGTCGTCGCAGCCACGACTGGCGAGTCGCCGACGCTGACCGACGACGAGAAGCTCGAGCTCTGGGGCGCCGCCGTCGACGAAGTGGGAGCTCGCGCGACGGTCGTCGCGAGCAGCGGCACGTACTCGACTGCGCACTCGGTGCACCTGACCGAGAAGGCGCACGAGCTAGGCGTGGACGGGTTCCTCGTCGTCACGCCGTACTACAACAAGCCGCCGCCGCGCGGGATCGTCGAGCACTACAAGGCGATCGCGCAGGCCAGCGACAAGCCGATCGTCGTCTACAACATCCCACAGCGGGTCGTCGTCAACATCGAGCCCGAGACGATGGTCGAGCTCGCCGAGATCCCGACCGTCAAGGCGGTGAAGCAGGCGACCGAGGACCTCGACCAGGCACGGCGCATCGTCGCCGAGACCGACCTCGACCTGTATGCGGGGAGCGATCACCTCGTCTTTCCGTTCCTGGAGCTCGGCGGTGTCGGTGGCGTTCTCGTCTACGCCCACCTCGTGGCGGGTCGCGTGAAGGAACTGATCAGGCTCTACAAGGAGGGCGACGTCGACGGCGCCCGCGCGATCGACGAGGAGCTCAAGCCGGTGATCGACGCGCTCGGTGTGACGATCAACCCGATTCCGGTCAAGGCGGCGCTGAACCTACTCGGGCACGAGGTGGGGGGCCTGCGTCTCCCGCTCGTCGAAGCGACCGACGAGGAGCTCGCCGAGATCCGCTCAGGCCTCGAGCGAGCGGGCCTTACGACCCCGGCCGGCGTCTAGCTTCGTCAGCGGCAACTGGCGGAGCACGACGGTCTGAGGAGCTTCGGCGAACGCGGCCCCGAGCGGGTCGAGACAATTCTCGAGGGCGGGGAGGAGGTGCTTGGGCGGATGCTCGGCGCCACGGAGAACGAAGAAGCCGACGAGCGCGCTGTTCCCTCGCCGTAGCGGAATCGCAATCGCAACTCCGGCCCCGGGGAGCTGACCGCCGCTGTCCACGACGACTCCCGCGCCGGACTCGGCCTCGCGAAGGAGCCAGCTGACGAGCGATGTCTCGGCTGGGCCTTCGCTGCCTCGCTCATGCAGCACCGAACCGCCGATTCCATCCTCGTTCCACTCGACGAAGGCTGCATAGCTCGACGGCCAGGTTCCCCCGATCGCATCGACGAGGTGGCCGAAGATGCTTGCCTGGTCGCCCGCTACTTGCCACGCCTGCTCGAGAGCTGCCGTCAGCCTGGAAATACGCTTGCGGGTCGAGCGCCAGACTTTTAGCCCGACGGCCGCGAACACCGCACCCCCGAGCGCGACGATCGTCAGCCCTGTGCCGAGGCCGACTAAGAACGTGCCGGCTCCCGCGAGCGCGATCAGGTCCGGCCGTCCGAACACGTCAACGGGACTGCGGGTGGTGGTGGGGGCCGGCACGGCAGAGGCGTCCCGGATCGCCGCCAGCTCTTCGCCCCTGACCACGGCGGTCGGATCCTGCCCCTTCTGCACGGCGATGAACGCTCGTGCGATCACCGGGTGGAACTGGGTTCCGCTGCCCTTCTCGATCTCCTTGAGTGCGTCCTCGCGGCTCAGCCGCCTTCGGAACGGCCTGTCGGTCGTCATCGCGTCGAAGGCGTCGGCCAGGATCAGGAAATGCGCAGCGAGAGGAATGTTCTCTTCGGAGACCCGGTAGTAACCCGTGCCGTTGTAGCGCTCTCGGTGGTACTCCACTGCCTGCGCCTGCCGGGCCGCGAACCGAAACCGCTGGAGCAGCCGTGCGGAGAGGCGCGGCGCACGCCAGACCGTTCCCCATTCGGCCGGGCTCAGCTTCCCGGGCTTGCTTAGCACGGTGGCGTCGACGGCGACCTTGCCGAGATCGTGCAGCCTGCCTGCCCACCAGAGGCGTCGTACCTCGGCCGGGGGTAGACCGAGCCCGTGCGCCAAGTCTTCGACGTAACCCGCAACTCGCACCGAGTGGCCGTAGGTCGAAGGGTCCCGCTCGTCGACGATGTTCGCAAAGGCCTCGAGCGCCGTCGCCATCTCGTGGCGCAGACCGACGACGCGTCCGTACAGGCGCTCCATGAGCAGTAGCAGCGGGACGAGTGCGATCGCGAGCCAGATTTGCCGCAACGCGGCGAATGCGAGCACGATGCCGAGCCCGACGCCCGATGCGGCGGTCAGCAGGTCGGGAAGAGTGGGGCGCTGCGTGGCCATTCCCTCGAGCAGAGTCCGCGCCGTGACGTAGACGAGCCCGGCGAGGGCGGCCGGTAGCAGGTCCTCCGGCAGGGTCAGATGGCCGACGCTCCCGCCCGCCAGCGTAAAGACCACGCCTCCCCCCAATGCGGATGCCCCAAGCGCCGCTGCCCGCCGCACGAGCTCCATCGGCGCCAGGCCGCGAAACGGGCCGGTCGCGATGACGCTCCAGCCTGCGACCGCAGCAGCCACCCATGGGCCGGCGACCAGGAGGGCGGCGAGGTGAACTGGCGCGGTGAGCGTGAAACGCTCGCCCTCGAGCGCATCGGGCAAGAGCTCGTCATGGGGGCGCTGGAGCGCCTCTGCGGCGATCGCGATGGCCGCGAAGAGCGCGAGCATGGATGTCGAGCTCCCGAGGGACTCGAAGACGGCGACGTTGAGGAGCGCGCCTGCGAACGCGACTGTTGCCGCGTCCGCAGCGCGACCTCGGATCAGAGACCGCATGTAGCAAGCAATCGGCGCCCGAAGGCGCCGTCTTTAGCTCTGTGTGCGGCTAATGGCCTAGGGCCACTTGATGCCGCAAGGAAGAATCGACAAGACCGTTGCGAGGAGGCCGAGCCGGTGGAGCCAATCTGACCGCAGCATTTTTTCTCCTTGGGGAAGATGGGGGCCCCGCCCAACGGCGAGGCTCACCAAACAATGGAGAGCGCGTGCGGGTCGTCCCTCCCCCTGAAGGGTGAACTCGTACTCACCCCGATGGAGAGGGCCACGATAGGCTCCTGCTGATGGCCGCACTGCGCATCATCCCGCTCGGCGGGCTCGGCGAGGTGGGCAAAAACCTCACAGTCTTCGAGGCGAACGGGGACATCGTCGTCGTCGACTCGGGGCTCGCGTTCCCCCGGGACGAGCATCTCGGGGTGGATCTCGTCCTACCGGACTTCTCGTACCTGCGCGACCACGCGGACCGCGTGCGGGCCGTCCTCCTGACGCACGCGCACGAGGACCATGTCGGGTCGCTGCCCTACCTGATGCGCGAGGTGAAGGTGCCCGAGGTCTGGGGCACGCGGCTGACGCTCGGACTGCTCCAGCCCAAGCTCGACGAACACGGCATCTCGCAAGCGACCGAGCTGAAGGAGGCGCGGCCGGACGACGGCCCGGTGCAGATCGGAGGCTTTCGGGTGGAGTTCATCCGGATGGCGCACTCCGTTCCCGACTGCGTCGCGATCTTGCTCGAGGCCGGGAATCTGCGCGTGCTGCACACGGGCGACTACAAGATCGATCACACGCCGGTGGACGGCCTGCGCACAGACGTCGGCCGGCTGGCCGAGGTCGGGAACCGCGGCGTCGATCTGCTCCTCGGCGACTCGACGAACGCGGAGCGCCCCGGTGTGACCGGATCCGAGCGCCTGGTCGGGGAGGCGTTCCGGCAGATCATTCCGGTGCGCGAGGGGCGAGTGCTGATCGCGAGCTTCGCCTCGAACGTCCACCGCATGCAGCAGGCGGTCGACGTCGCGATCGAGACCGGCCGGAAGGTCTGCGTCGTCGGGCGCTCCATGCGCAAGAACATCAACATCGCCCGGAACCTCGGCTACCTCGAGGCGCCTGACGACACGTTCATCAAGCCGGGCGAGCTTGCAGACTTGCCGCCGCACGAGGCGCTCGTCCTCTGCACGGGCAGCCAGGGCGAGCCGCTTTCGGCCTTGACGCGAATCGCGTACAACGACCATCCGACGGTACGTGTCGAGCGTGGTGACACCGTGATCCTGTCCGCCAAGCCCGTGCCCGGGAACGAGCTGCGGGTACACGACACGATCAACAACCTCGCGAAGGCCGGCGCCGAGGTCCTGCACCAGGAGATCGCGAACGTGCACGTCTCGGGGCACGGCAACGCCGAGGAGCTCCGCACGGTGCTCGGGCTCGTCCGCCCCAAGGGCGTCATGCCGGTCCACGGCGAGTTCCGGATGCTCGCCGCGCACGCTCAGCTCGCGCGCGACAGCGGCGTCCCGGCGGACTCGATCGTCCTGGCCGAGAACGGCTCCGTGGTCGAGCTGGACGAACACGGCGTGCGAATCGTCGATCGGGTCGACACCGGGGTCACCTTCGTGGACGGGCTCGGAGTGGGGGACGTGCGGGACGTCGCTATTCGGGATCGCAGGCACCTCTCGGAGCACGGAATCCTGATCGTCGTCGCCACCGTCAGCATGAACGGCGCCCGCGCGAGCGCCCCGCCGGAGCTGATCGTCCGCGGCTTCGGCGATTCCGAGGTATTGCTCGACGAGTTGCGTGAGGAGGCCGCCCGAGTGGTCGACGAGTGCCTGAGCCAGAAGATCAACGAGATCAAGCTCCTCCAGGAGCATCTCCATGACGGGCTCGCGCAGCTCGTATACGACAGAACGGGGAGGCGCCCGATGATTCTCCCCGTCATAGTGGAAGTGTGAGCACTCTTCGAGCAGAACCGGGCTGGCCAGACCTTTTGGTCGACTACGCGCGCGAAGGAGCGACGGCGCAGCGGCTCGTTGCGCAGCTCCGCGCGTGCCAGGTCTCGGCGCTGGCGTTTTGCAGGCTGCTCGAGCGCTGGGCGAGAGGAGAGGCCACGCCTTCGACTCCCGGCGGCCGTGAAGCGGCTCTGGCTCGAGCGGCGGAGCGAGCCGAGACAGCTCTTGCCGGCCTCGAGGGACCGCTCGGGCGCTACCTGCTCGAGCTCGAGGCCGATCAGGCAGAAGGGCGCTCGTGGTACGGCGAGCCCGGGCGGGCCGAGCTCGTCGAGTGGCAGCCGGTTCTCAGTCGGGCCGGAGTCCGCGCCTCGCCGGTGAGGGTGGCCCAGGCATACCTGGAGCTCGCGGTCCTCGTCCGGGCTCTCGAAGGCCTCGAAGCCGCGGCGCGAATGCGCTCGGTGCCGGACCGTTCGTCGCTCTGGGCGGGCCTGTTCGACCTGCGCGAGAATCTCCTGAACGGCGCGCTCGAAGACCTCAAGGCCCTCGCCGCCTGATCAGCTCGGCGGACGAGACATCACGAGGTTGTAGCCACATCCAAAGCAGGTAGGCGACCCGAAAGCCACCTCGCGACCGCAACGAGGACAGGTGCGCAGTTCACCGGACTGCTTTGGTTGTCCTCGTATGCCGATGGCCAGGATGACGGTGGATCCGATGAGCCAAGCCACAAGCAGGATCCCCCCTGACTTGTCGTAAAGGGCTTCGGGATGGGGTGTCGAATCTCGCGGCCATGGCGCGGCGACGCACGAAGCGCGTGCTCAGGCCTCGCACGCCCTCGCGCGTGCGGAAGACCAAGCGCACGAAGAGGAAGGCCACTCGCGGGCACCACCATCCCGAGCTGACCGGGCTCGTCCTGCTCGCGTTCGGCGTCTTTCTCGGCTCGGTGCTCTGGGCCGGCTGGAACGGCGGTTACGTCGGCCTCTGGATCGCGGACGGGCTGAGAGCGCTCGTCGGCGGCGCGGCCTACGGATTGCCGTTCGCGCTGGTCGTCGTCGGCGCCCTGATGGTCGGCCGAAGCGACCTCGTGGACGTGCGCCCCTTCCGCACCGGCCTCGGCGTGCTCGCTGTCGGGCTCATGCTCACGCTGGGAAACCAGGGCGGCTCTCTCGGGAGCGCGCTCGGCGATGCCCTCGGCCTTGCGCTGGGGCGGACCGGGGTCGCGATCCTCGGGATCCTGGGCTTGCTCGCCGGCACGCTCCTTCTCTCCGGCGCCTCCGCTGGAGCGCTCCTCCGCCGCGGCGCGACCGCTGCGCGGCGCTCGCTCGACCGCCCACCGCGCGAGACGGTCCACGACCTGCCCGAGCTGATCTCGACCGCAAACGTGGCCCCGGTCCCGCTCCTGGATGCCGCCTCGGCGTTCCCGGACGTCGTGGGCATGGCCGAGCCCGCGCCACTGATCCCGTTCCCCGAGCCGAACACGGAGGAGACACCGGACCAGGAGAGCCTTTTTAACGCGTCGCCTGCCGTGCAGGACTACAAGCTGCCCGACCGGAGCCTGCTGCGCCAATCCGGAACCAGCGGCAAGCCGACCGCCGAGTCGAACGGGCACGTCGCCCACGCGCTCACCCAGGCCCTCGCAGACTTCGGCGTGCAGGCCTCGGTCGTCGGTGAGATCACGGGCCCGCGCGTCACACGCTACGAGCTCCAGCTCGCGCCAGGGACGAAGATGTCGAAGGTCGCTGCGCTCAAGGACGACCTCTCCTACGCGCTCGCGACCACCGAGATCCGGATCCTCGCCCCGATCCCCGGTAAGCAAGCCGTGGGCGTCGAGGTGCCGAACCTCACGCCGAACCTCGTCACGCTCGGCGACATCTACGACGACCTGCCGCAGACGGCGAGCCCGCTCGCGGTCTGGCTCGGCAAGGACATCTCCGGCACCGCCGTCTGGACCGACCTCGCGCGCATGCCACACATGCTCATCGCCGGCACGACGGGCTCCGGGAAGTCGGGCTGCATCAACACGATCCTCACCTCGGTGCTGCTCCGGGCGACCCCCGACGACGTGCGGATGATCCTCATCGACCCGAAGCGCATCGAGCTCAGCCACTACGAGTCGATCCCGCACCTGCTCGCGCCGGTCGTCTCCAGCCCGAAAGAGGCAACCGCCGTGCTCGCCAACGTGATCGGCGAGATGGAGAGTCGGTACGAGCGACTGAGCAAGGTGCGGGCCAGGAACCTCCCCGAAGCGAATCGCGCCTTCCGCGAGCGCGGCGAGCCGCAGCTCCCATACCTGCTCGTCGTCATCGACGAGCTCGCCGACCTGATGATGATCTCGCCGCAGGCGGTCGAGGACGCGATCATCCGCCTCGCGCAGAAGTCCCGCGCCGTCGGCATCCACCTCGTGCTCGCCACCCAGCGTCCCTCGGTCGACGTGATCACCGGGATGATCAAGGCGAACGTCCCGTCGCGGATCGCGTTCGCCGTCTCCAGCCAGACAGACTCCCGCGTGATCATCGACCAGGGCGGGGCTGAGAGCCTGCTCGGTCAGGGCGACATGCTCTTCAAGCCGCTCGGCACATCGCGCATGCAGCGCGTCCAGGGCGCCTACGTGGGCGAAGAGGAGATCGCGCTCATCGTCGAGCAGTGTCGCGGGCAGCGAGAGCAGGAGCTCGACACGTCTCTCCTCGAGGCACCCGAGCCCCCGCCGGGTGAAGCCGATGCCGGCGACGACGAGTTCGACCCGGACCAGGATCCGCTCCTCGGCCGCGCGATCGAGGTCGTTGTCCAGGCGCAGACGGCGTCCACGTCGCTTCTCCAGCGGCGCCTCCGCGTGGGCTACACCCGCGCGGGACGGCTGATCGACATGATGGAGCGGCGCGGGATCATCTCCGGCTACGAGGGCTCGAAGCCGCGCCGCGTGCTGATCGAGGAAGCACAGCTCGACCGTGTTTTGAGCTAACGCGTTCTCACTCGTTTAGCATCGCTCTCCTGAACACACGAACGGGTCAGAGGAGGGTGCTGTGATACGAACGCGGTGGACGTGGCTGGTCCTTGGAGCCACGACGCTGCTCCTTGTCTTCGGCGCTGCGGCATGCGGCGGCGACGGCGGAGGCGGCGGCAGCGACAAGATGAAGGTCGCGCTCGTCAGCGATACCGGCGGAGTCGACGACCGCGGCTTCAACGAGTTCTCGATCAAGGGCCTCGACAAGGCCGAGACGGATCTCGACATCGAGAAGCGGGTTTACGTGTCGAACTCGGCGGACGACTACGAGCCGAACCTGCAGGCGGCAGTCGACGATGGGAACGATTTCGTGATCGCCGTCGGGTTCCTGCTCGCACCGTCGACGATCAAGGTTGCGACGGCGAACCCCGACGTGTCGTTCGCGGGGGTCGACCACTTCTACGGCGAGCCGGGCGACGAGTCATGCGTAGAGGCAAAGACGTGTGCCGTCGCTAACGCCCTCGGCATGCAGTATCCGTCCGAGGAGTCGGGATACCTCGCGGGTGTCGTCGCCGCGCTGACGACGAAGACCGGCACCGTATCCACGGTCGGCGGCATCAAGATCCCACCGGTCGACAACTGGATCGCCGGCTACCAGGCGGCGGTGAAGGCGACGAAGCCGAGCGTCAAGCTCCTGAACGCGTACTCCAACGACTTCAACGACGCGGCGAAGTGCAAGGAGATCGCGCTCGACCAGATCTCACAGGGCTCCGACGTGGTGTTCCAGGTCGCGGGCGACTGCGGCCTCGGCGCGATGGACGCTGGCTGCGAGAAGAACGTGACGGCGATCGGCGTCGACGCCGACCAGTCGGCCCAGGGCGACTGCGTGCTCGTGAGCGCGCTCAAGCCCCTCACGGAGTCAGTCTTCGGCGTGATCAAGACGTTCGTCGACGGCGATTTCAAGGGCGGGATGAACGCGGTCTACGGCGTCGAGCAACTGCCCGACGCGAAGCTGCTGACGGACTTCCAAACGCCCGTGCCGCAGAGCGTGACGGACGCTGTGGCCAAGGCCGAGGCGGGCCTGAAGGATGGCTCGATCGACCCGCCGTCCTCGCTCAAGTAGGAAGGTGACCGTACGGGGGCGGGCAGACCGTCCGCCCCCGTACGATGGCACCGCATGACCGAAGAAGCGCCTCTTCTGGAGCTGAAGGGCATCACGAAGCGGTTCCCCGGCGTGGTCGCAACCGACGGCGTGGACTTCGACCTACAGCTCGGTGAAGTGCACGCCCTGCTCGGCGAGAACGGCGCCGGCAAGTCGACGCTGATGAACGTCCTCTACGGTCTCTACCAGCCGGACGAGGGCGAGATTCGGATCAAGGGGAAGCCGGTTGCGATGACGTCGCCGCGCGAGGCGATCGACCTTGGAATCGGCATGGTCCACCAGCACTTCATGCTCATCCCGGTGATGACGGTCGCGGAGAACATCGTGCTCGGGGTCGAGCCGACCCGCGAGAAGGTGCTGCTCGACGAGGCCGCCGCGGAGGAGCGCGTCAAGCGGATCGCCGAGACGTTCAAGTTCGCCATCGACCCGCACGCCCGCGTAGAGGACATCAGCGTCGGCCAGCAGCAGCGGGTCGAGATCCTGAAGGCCCTCTACCGGGGCGCCGAGATTCTGATTCTGGACGAGCCGACGGCAGTACTCACGCCGCAGGAGGCTCTGGAGCTCTTCGGGATCCTGCGCACGCTCACCGAGGAGGGCATGTCCGTCATCTTCATCAGCCACAAGCTGCACGAGGTGCTCGAGATCGCCGACCGGGTGACCGTTCTCCGGCGAGGCAGGAAGATCGAGACGCTTCCGCGCCAGGGTGCCACCCAGGAGCAGCTGGCCAAGCTCATGGTCGGACGAGAGGTGTTCCTCCGCGTGGACAAGAAGCCGGCCGAGCCCGGCGAGCCGCTGCTTCAGGTCAAGGGCCTGGACGTGCTCGACCAGCGCGGCCTGCCGGCAGTCCGGAATGTCTCCTTCGAGGTGCGCGCGGGTGAGATCGTCGGCATCGCGGGCGTCGATGGGAACGGTCAAAGCGAGCTGATCGACGCCCTCACTGGGTTGACCAGGGCTCAGAGCGGCGTCATCCGAATCGCCGGCGAGGACATCACGCGCGACTCGACCCGCGAGCGATTCGACGAGGGGATCGGCCACATCCCGGAGGACCGGCAGCGGCGCGGGCTCGTCCTCGACTTCACGCTGGCCGAGAACATCGGGCTCCACGAGTACCGGAACGAGCCCAACTCACGGTTCGGCTGGCTGCGACCGAGCCGTCTGATCGCACTTGCCCGCAGGCTGCTGAAGGAGTTCGACGTGCGGGGCGGGACGCCGACGACGCTCGCCTCGTCCCTGTCCGGTGGCAACCAGCAGAAGATCGTCATCGCCCGCGAGGTGGAGCGCGACCCACGGGTGCTCGTGGCCGGACAACCGACGAGAGGGCTCGACGTCGGCGCCATCGAGTTCGTCCACAACCGCCTCATCGCAGAGCGGGACGAGGGCCGCGCCGTCCTCCTCGTCTCTCTCGAGCTCGAAGAGATCATGTCGCTCTCTGACCGCATCCTCGTCATGTTCGGCGGCCGGATCGTCGGCGAATACGGGCCCGACGTCACGGAGGAAGAGCTGGGCCTCGCCATGACCGGTGGTAGGCGAGAGGCGGTTGCGTGAGCGTCACGCCGCCGGCGCCGGCGCCGGAGACCCAAGAGGCCTATTCCCTGAGGGCCGGCATCCAGGAGCGCGCTGGCGGCGTACTCATACCGCTCGCGGCCACGTTCCTCGCTTTCCTGATCGGAGGGCTCGTCGTCCTGCTCACCGGCCACAACCCGATCACGGCGTATCGGGCGATATTCGAGGGAGCAGGCTTCAACTGGCCGTACCAATGGTTGACGGGACAGGAAACGCGAGAGTCTGCCCGCGACCTCGAACAGACGCTCCGCTCTGCGACGCCGCTGATTCTCGCCGCTCTCGCAGTGGCGTTCGCGTTCCGGTGCGGCCTCTTCAACATCGGAGGGCAGGGCCAGTACTGGGTCGGGTTCATCTTCGCCCTACTCGTCGGGACGCATCTGGAGGGCCTCAGCCGTCCCCTGCACGTCGGCCTGTGCATCGTGGCGGGCATCGTCGGGGGAGCGCTCTGGGGCGGCATCGCCGGCTTCCTTCGCGCGACGGTCGGGGCCCACGAGGTGATCACGACGATCATGCTCAACTGGATCGCGATCTACGGGGGCAAGTGGTTATTCGAGCTCAACGGGCCGTTGCAGGGCGCGGCGCCCTCGCTGCCCCGTTCCGCGATCATCTTCGACTCCTCGACGCTCTGGATCATCTGGTCGCCGTACCTGCACGCCGGGTTCCTGATCGCCCTCGCCGCGCTCGTCGTCTACTTCATCATCCTCAACCGCACGACGCTCGGCTACGAGGTGCGCGCGGTCGGCTTCAACGCCGAGGCGGCGCGGTACAGCGGCATCGGTGTGCGGAAGAACTACTTCCTCGCGCTCGCCATCTCCGGGGCGTTCGCCGGACTCGCCGGCACGGTCGACCTGCTCGGGGTCAAGCAGGCGGTCGACCAGAGTGACTTCGATACGAACTTCGTGGCGTTCACGGCCATCGCCGTCGCGCTGCTCGGCCGCAACAAGGCGGTCGGGATCTTCTTCGCCGGCCTCCTGTTCGCCGCGCTGAGCACGGGAACGTCGTCACGCAACCTCAACCCCGAGGTCTTCGAGCCGGCGCTCGCGACGGACCTCGCGACGATGATCCAGGCGCTCGTCATCTTCTTCGTCGGGGCGGAGCTCCTCATCGTCTACATCTGGCGCAGCCGGCGCTATCTCCGATTGGGTCGGTCCACGGCCGAGGAGCCTGCCCCACTGTGATCGATCTGCACAGGAACGTCAGAGCGGTCTCGGCTGTCGGCATCGGGCTCGGGCTCGTCGCCTTCCTGCTGACGCTGCCGCCGTTCACGATCCGCACGACCGTGATTCCGATCGTCATCGGGCTGGGCGCACTCGCCCTCGGCCTGGCGGCGCTGAGCCAGGGGGAGCGGCGGCTCGGAGGATTTGCGATCGCGATCGCGTTCCTCGGCACCCTCGGCGGCCTGTGGGCGCAGGGAGTCGACCAGACCACTCTCGAGGCCGTGCTCACGGGAGGGCTGCTGGCTTCGACGCTCCGGTTCGCCACGCCGCTCGCCTACGCGGCAATGGGGGGCATCTTCTCGGAACGCTCAGGCGTCGTGAACATCGGGCTCGAGGGGATGATGCTCGTCGGTGCGTTCTTCGGCGTCTGGGGGTCGATCTGGAGCGGCAGCTGGGTCGTCGGCCTCCTGATGGCGATGCTGTCCGGCGGACTCCTCGCGTTGATTCACGGCGTCTTCTCGATTCACCTGCGGGCCGACCAGATCGTCAGCGGCTTCGCCGTGAACCTCCTTGCGCTCGGCCTCACGGGCTACCTGTACAGCTCTATCTATCCGGACGGAACCGTGAAGGGCCAGATCAAACGCGTTCCCAGTCTCGAGCAACTGCTTGGTTTTCTCGACTGGGTGCCGGGCGCGGACCTGAGCCTCCTCGTCTGGCTCATGTTCCTGACCGTGCTGCTCTCCTACATCGTCCTGTTCAAGACTCCCATCGGTCTGCGGATCCGAGCGGTCGGCGAGCATCCGCGCGCCGCAGACACCGTCGGCATCTCTGTGTACCGCGTGCGCTATGCAGCCGTGGTCACCTCGGGGGTCCTGGCGGCGCTCGGAGGGGCGTTCCTGTCGATCGGATTCACGGGCAGGTTCACCGAGAACATGACCGGCGGCCGCGGGTACATTGCGCTGGCAGCGGTCATCTTCGGGAAATGGCGGCCGGGTTGGGCGTTCGTGGCGACGCTGCTCTTCGGGTTCGGGTTTGCGCTCGCGATCCCGCTCCAGCGCGAGGCGGACATCTCGTCGAACCTGATCTCGATCCTGCCGTACCTCTTGACCCTGATCGCTGTGGCCGGAGTGATCGGCCGCTCGATCCCACCAGCCGCTGTTGGCCGTCCCTACGTCAAGCAGTAACGGGTCGCGGCCGCGGAATCGCGCGGCCGGCCTGTCGGTCCTCCTTGCGCTGCTCGCGCTGGCGGCGATCCCCTTGGCGGCTCTCGCCACCGAATCCCGACGTGACCTTCGCCTCGTCCACGCCGGTGTCGCGGTCCCCGTTGCAGCCGTGCTCGCGATTGCGGCGATTCGCGTCGCGCGTCGGGCCAGAGTGCGGCTCGAGCGCACTCTCGGGCGCGCAGGAGGCGAGCGAACGGCCCGGGTAGGGCGGATCCTCGGCTGGCTCGCCCTCTATCTGGCGCTGATCGCATCCATCTCGCTCGGCGTCTACGCGGTCGAGTACTACCTCTTGTCGTAGACTCCAGGCCCCGTGTTCGAGATCGGCAACAGCCTCCGCGAGGCTCGTCTGCGGCAGGGGCTCGACTTTCCGGAGATCGAGCAGGCGACGAAGATTCGCGGCAAGTATCTGCGCGCCCTCGAAGAGGAGCAGTTCGAAGTCCTGCCCGGACAGACCTACGTCAAGGGCTTCCTCCACTCGTATTCGGATTACCTCGGGCTCGACGGCCAGCTCTACGTGGACGAGTTCAACTCGCGGTACGTGCGCGGCGAGCTCGAGGAAGAGGAGGAAGAGCAGCCGTTCCGCCCTCGGGGCGGAGGGACCTCCAACCGCAGCGCTCTCCCGGGGAAGGCCGTGATGCTGACCGTCGCGGTCATCGCCGGCCTGACGGTTTTCGTCTTTGCCGCGGCGAAGTGGGGGGGTCACAAGAATCCACCGAGCCCTCTGGGCAACCCGCCGCCGGCAAAAAGCGCGAAGAAGCCCAAGCCGCCGGCCCGGCTCGTCGTCTCAGGCGTCGGGGGCGGCGCCTACGTGGCCGTCTACCGCGGCTCGCGGACAGGCAAGCCGGTCTATGAGGGAACGCTTGAGCAGGGCAGGCCGCGGACCTTCGCCGGGAGACATCTCTGGCTCTACGTGTCCGCGCCCGCGAACCTGCGCCTTCGGCTGAACGGGCAACCGCAGGTCGTGCCGGGCGCCGGCACCGGAGCGCGCCGGTGGCTCGAGGTGACGCCGACGGGCGTCTCGCTTGCGCCGCCGGTTTCTTGAGTCCGCGCGTCGCCGTCCTCGTCACAGGAAGTGAGCTCCTACGAGGCGGGCGCCGCGATGCGAACGGCCCGTTTCTCGCGACTGAGCTGACCTCGCTGGGTCTCGAGCCGGCGAGGATCACCCTCGTCGGAGACGAGCCCGACGAGCTCGAGGCGGCGCTCCGCGACGGCCTGTCGGCGGATCTGCTCGTCGTGTCCGGAGGGCTCGGTCCCACGCACGACGATCGGACCGTCGAGCTTCTCGCACGCGCCGCGGGACTGGGCACGTCGGTCGAGCCCGGGCTCGAGCGGGAGATCGAAGGAGTCTCGCGCCGGATCGCCGAGCGTCTCGGGCGGCCCTATGCGGACTTCGAGCAAGGCGTCCGCAAGCAGGCGACGGTTCCCGATGGGGGCCGCGTGATCGGGATCGCGGGGACGGCACCGGGACTCGTCGTCGAGACGGGCAGCACCGTGGCCGTCGTGCTGCCCGGTCCTCCGCCCGAGCTTCGGCGTCTCTGGCACGCGGCGCTCGAGGACAAGGCCGTCCAGCGGGTGCTCGCGAGCACGGAGGCCCCAAAATACCGGGTCCTGCGGGTCTACGGGGTGAGCGAGTCGGCCGTCGCCAGGGCGCTCGCGGAAGCAGGAGGCGAGCCGGAGGGGGTCGAGGCGACGATCTGCGCCCACGACGGGGAGATCTGGATCGAGCTCTTCGGCGACGGCGAGGAGCTGGCGCGCGCGATGCGGGAGGCGCTCGAGCCCGCCGTGTTCGCGGAGGACGCTCTCCCCGTCGAGGAGCACGTCCTCGAGTCGGCTCGCGGACGCCGTCTTTCGCTGGCGACCGCGGAGTCGTGCACAGGAGGGCTCGTCGCGGCTCGCCTGACCTCCGTTCCGGGGGCGAGTGACGTCTTCCGCGGCGGAATCGTCGCCTACGACGACGGCGTCAAGCTCGCCCAGCTCGGCGTTGCCGAGGAGATTCTGGCGGCCCACGGCGCAGTGTCGGCGGAGACCGCTGCGGCCATGGCCGCCGGTGCGCGCGAGTCGCTTGGAGCCGACGTGGCGATCGCGGTCACCGGTGTCGCCGGGCCCGACGGAGGTACGCCTGAGAAGCCGGTCGGCCTCGTCTACGTGCACGCGAGCGGGCCCGGGCGAGAGCAGAGGCGGGAGCTGTGGCTTGCCGGCGACCGGGACACGATCCGGCGTCGCGCGACCGCGGCTGCGCTCCATCTCGTGCGGAATCTTCTGGAGCGAAGCCGTCACATTTCGGCGTGACCTCGTCGGGTAGCGTCCTGCGCGATGAGCGCCCACGGCTCTTTCTCGGCTTTCGTCTGCCTCGAGCGGCCGCCCGCGGGATCACCCGCTGGCAGCGGGAGAAGCTCGGCGCGCCTGAAACGGCTCGAATCGTCCCGGAGGAGAACCTGCACGTCACGATCGCATTCCTCGGCTCGCGCCCGGCCGGGGAGCTCGACTCGATCATCGAAGCACTGCGCGAGGCCGCAGAAGGCGCTGCACGGCCTGCGCTCACGCCCGTGCGGTACCGAGAGACGCGATCGGTCGGAATGCTCGTCTTCGAGGATCTGGAGGGGCGTGCGAAGCGGATCGCGGAGGACGTTCATGGGCGACTGGCCCGGCTCGGCGTCTATGAGCCCGAGCGGCGTTCGTGGCTCCCGCACCTCACGGTCGTCCGCTTTCGCGAACGACCCCGTCTCCAGCCTGCGATCCCCGAGCTCGGGCCGGTGATGGTGTCCGATGCTGCTGCTTACATATCCCGGCTGCGGCCGACAGGCGCGCAGTACGAAGTCTTGGAGTCAGTTCCGCTAGGAGGTGGATGAGTTGGATCGCGAGCAAGCACTCGACACTGCTCTCGGCCAGATCGAGCGACAGTTCGGCAAGGGCTCGGTTATGCGCATGAACGACCACGCGCACGTCACGACGGGCTCGATCTCGACTGGATCGCTGTCGCTCGACATCGCGCTCGGAGTGGGGGGGCTGCCGCGCGGCCGCGTCGTCGAGGTCTTCGGTCCCGAGTCGTCCGGCAAGACGACCCTCGTCTACCACGTGATCGCCGAGGCCCAGCGGCGCGGGGGTATCTGCGCCTTCATCGACGCCGAGCACGCGATGGACCCGCAGTACGCGCGCCGGATCGGCGTCAACATCGACGATCTGCTCGTCTCGCAGCCCGACAACGGCGAGCAGGCGCTCGAGATCTCCGAGCTGCTCATCCGCTCCGGAGCACTCGACGTCGTCGCGGTCGACTCCGTGGCAGCGCTGACCCCGAAAGCCGAGATCGAAGGCGAGATGGGGGACAGCCACGTCGGCCTCCAGGCCCGCCTGATGAGCCAGGCGCTGCGCAAGCTCGCGGGGACGCTCAACCGCACCGACACGATCGCGCTCTTCACGAATCAGCTGCGCGAGAAGATCGGCGTCATGTTCGGCTCGCCCGAGACCACTCCGGGCGGTCGAGCGCTGAAGTTCTACTCTTCGGTCCGGCTCGACATCAGGCGGATCGAGACGCTGAAGGAAGGCGTCGAGGCGATCGGCAACCGCGTCCGCGTGAAGGTGGTGAAGAACAAGGTTGCGCCGCCGTTCAAGCAAGCGGAGTTCGACATCATCTACGGCTCGGGAATCTCCTGGGAGGGCACGGTGCTCGAAGCCGGGATCGAGCGCAAGGTCGTGCAGAAGTCGGGCTCCTACTTCAGCTTCGACGAGGAACGGCTCGGGCAGGGCCGGCACAACGCCGCCGCCTTCCTGCGTGAGCATCCCGACGTCACCGAGAAGATCGTGATGGGAATCCAGGCCGAGCTCGGTGAGGACGGCATCGCCTCGGCGCGGCTGCTGCCGATCGCCTCTGCCGACGACGCCGCTCGCGCCGAGAAGTTCAAGGAGGCGGAAGCTGTCCGCGAAGAGGTCGCCGCCACGGGTTAGCGCCCTGCTCGCACGGCCTCGCGGGCGGATCGAGGTCGCCCTCGACGGGGAGTACTGGCGAACGCTGCCGGCGGAGACCGTGCTGGCGGCGGGGCTCGACGTGGGTGTCGAGCTCGACCGCGCTCGGGCGCGGCGGCTACGCCGAGAGCTCGTCCGGCACGAGGCGCTGGGGAAAGCGTCTCGCTCGCTCGCGAGACGGGATCTGACCCAGCGAGAGCTAGCCGAGCGGCTCTCCCGGGCCGAGGTCCCTCCGGCCGCCCGCGACGAGGCTCTGGGGCGCTTGGTTCAGAGCGGCGCGGTCGACGACGGGCGATTCGCGAAGAGCCGCGCGGAGCTTCTTGCTGAGAGAGGAGCCGGAGACGCCTTGATTCGGCACGACCTCGCCGAACGAGGCATTGTGGAAGAGATCGTGGAGACCGCCGTGGCGGGGCTCGAGCCTGAGGCCGCCCGAGCGGAGCGGGTCGTCGAGCGACGAGGCGCAACCCCCAGGACCGTGCGTTACCTCGCCGGCAAGGGGTTCTCCGAAGACTCGATCGAGGGTTCCTGCGGAGAGGCCATTGCGGAGGAGGCCCCTCCGGCTGTACCATGAGTGTGCTTTACCCGACACTTTTGCCTGCACAAGCGCAGTTTCCGAATCGCTCCACAAACCGAATCAACGAGCACAAGCACTTTGACCACCACACGAGACGCTGTTGAGAGGGGCTTGACCGGCACGGTCTAGCCCTGTTCGTGGCGGTCCGTCTCGGCCGCCTCCATTCGGAACCTGAGCCGCGCGGGCACGTACCCGAGGAGCGCGGATGCTCGTCATTGCGGCAGTTCTGGTCAGTGTCCTGGTCACCGGCGCCCTCGTGCTCTTCGGTCTACGCCTGCTCGGGGGATCGAGCGTCGCCGAGGCGCGGCGGGAAGCGGAGACGATCCGCCGCGAGGCGAAGATCGAGGCGCGCGAAGAGGTTGTTCGCCTCCGGGCCGAGGTCGAACGCGAGATCGGAGAGCAGCGCAGCCGGATCGCGAAGATCGAGGAGCGCGTTCTGGCCCGCGAGGACGAGGTCGAACGCAGGCAAAAGGAGATCGAGCGGCGCGACCAGGGCCTCGCCGACCGCGAAGTGCACGTCAAGGAGCTCCAGGAGGACCTGAAGGAGGCGAAACAGCGCGAGCTCGAGGAGCTCGAGCGGATCGGCGGCATGACCGTCGGCGAGGCGAAGGCACGGCTGCTCGCCCAGTCGGAGGAACTGGTGCGGCATGACCTCGCGCGACGGGTGCGCCAGCTCGACGAGGAGGCGCAGAGCGAAGCGAAACGGCGCGCGCGGAACCTCGTCGCCGATGCTCTCCAGCGGGTCGCGGCGAGCCACGCCGCGGAGACGACCTCGTCGCTGATCGAGCTGCCCTCAGACGACATGAAGGGCCGGATCATCGGGCGTGAAGGCCGCAACATCCGGACGCTCGAGCACCTGACGGGGGTCGACGTGATCGTCGACGACACTCCGCAGGCCGTCGTCCTGTCGTCGTTCGACCCGATCCGCCGG
Organism: Actinomycetota bacterium; assembly: GCA_038040395.1. Lineage (GTDB taxonomy): Bacteria > Actinomycetota > Thermoleophilia > Gaiellales > Gaiellaceae > VAXT01. Next base: position 285,681 of record JBBPIJ010000001.1, on the reverse strand, counting down.
GAGATCGCGAAGATGACTCTGCTGAAGCTCGTCGAGGACGGCCGCATCCAGCCGGCGCGCATCGAGGAGATGTACTACCAGTCGAAGACGGAGATCGACGAGCGCATCCAGCAGGCCGGCGAACAGGCCGTGTTCGAGGCGAACTGCGGCGACTTCCACGAGGAGATCGTCAAGCTCCTCGGCCGCCTCAACTTCCGGACGAGCTACGGGCAGAACGTGCTCAAGCACACGCTCGAGGTCGCCCACCTCGCCGGCCTGATGGCAACCGAGCTCGAGGCGAACGTGAAGACCGCCAAGCGCGCGGCGATGCTCCACGACGTCGGGAAGGCGCTGACGCACGAGGTCGAAGGCTCCCATGCGGCGATCTCGACGCAGTACGCGAAGCGTTACGGCGAGCAGCCCGGGGTCGTCCACGCAGTCGAGGCACATCACTACGAGGTACAGCCGCAGACGGTCGAGGCAGTGCTCCTCATCGCCGCCGACGCGATCTCGGGCGCACGGCCCGGCGCGAGGGGCGACAGCCTCGAGAACTACATCAAGCGCCTGGCCGCACTCGAGGAGCTCGCCGCGAGCAAGCCGGGAGTCGAGAAGGTCTATGCGCTCCAGGCCGGCCGCGAGATCCGCGTGATCGTCAAGCCTGGGGAGATCAATGACGACGAGGCGGCGCTGCTCTCCCACGAGATCGCCCGCGACATCGAGAACGACCTCGAGTACCCGGGCCAGATCAAGGTGACGGTCATCCGCGAGTCGCGAAACGTCGAGTTCGCGAAGTAGACGGCGCTCCGCTCATCATCACGACGGCCCAATGTGTCCTATCTACGGCGGCTCGTGAGCGTGCGCGTCCGGGCGATCCCTGAGACGGCGTGCTGTGAGAACGAGCAGTACAAGCAGGAAGACTGCGCCTAAGAACCAACCCGTCGTGAGGCCGACAGCCAGGCACGTGAGGATCCCCGCTGTGATGACGACCGCAAACCGAGTCTGCCGTCGGACAGTGGCGGCGTGATCAACTCTGCCCATCTTCGAGGCCACCGTCAGGCCGATCGCGGCGCCAAACGGATACCCGAACAAGTTGATGACCCCGGAGGCAATCAGAGGCGTCGGATCCTGCACACAACTCTCGCCGCAAGACTGAGTGCCTAGCCAAATCGCGAATCCTTCCACCGCGACGAAACCAAGGATCCCGACTAGGACCATGAACGCGCGCTGGGTGGGAGTCCGGCACAGAAGCGATGCCGCGATGACTCCGAGGATTACGCCGGCGCCGCCCAGAAGCAGGAACGCGCCGACGATGTCGTACAAGATCGCTCCAAGAAATCCCACGTGGACGTCCATTCCCTCAAGTCGTACTTTGCACGCTGCCAGGCGGCGCTCCAGTGGGATCTCAAGGTCGTTTCCGGCGTCGATACCATCTGGCCTAGTGAGGCGGTACCACGTCACGACGTTCGGCTGCCAGATGAACGCTCACGACTCGGAGCGGATCAAGGGCATGCTCGAGGAGATCGGACTGGGGGAGGCCACCTCTCAGGACGAGGCCGACGTGATCGTGTTCAACACCTGCACGATCCGCGAGAAGCCAGACCAGCGCTTCGCCATGCACCTCAGCCAGGCGAGGATGCTCAAGGTCGCCGACCCCGACAAGGTGATCGCGGTCGGGGGCTGCTACGCAGAGGCTCAGCGAGAGCGACTCTTCGATCTCTACCCGTACGTCGACGTCGCGTTCGGGCCCGGGACGATCCCGCATCTCGCTGAGTGGCTCGGCGCCGGCGGCGAAGCACCGCGCGGACGATTCGGCACCGGCGAGGAACGCGAGTTCGCCGGCACGCTGCCAATGCACCGCGAGCGGCGCTTCCAGGCCTGGGTGCAGGTCTCGATGGGCTGCAACTCGGTCTGCTCGTACTGCATCGTGCCCGCCGTGCGCGGGCGCGAAGTGAGCCGGCGGAAGGGGGAGATCGTCGCCGAGGTCACGCGCCTTGCCGGCGAGGGTGTCCGCGAGATCACACTCCTCGGTCAGAACGTCAACTCATGGGGCCGTGACCTGGCGCCCGACGTGAAGACTGGATTCGGAGAGCTCCTCCGCGCCTGCGACGCCGTCGACGGCGTCGAGCGGATCCGCTTCACGAGCCCACATCCGAAGGACTTCCGCCGCGAGGTTATTGCTGCCATGGCCGAGTGCCCGGCGGTCTGCGAGCACGCGCACCTGCCGCTGCAGTCGGGGTCGACCCGGATCCTGAAGGCAATGCGACGAACCTACGGCCGCGACCGGTACCTGCGGCTCGTCGAGGAGCTGCGTTCCGGGATTCCGGACCTCGCGCTCACGACCGACGTGATCGTCGGCTTTCCGGGCGAGACCGAGCACGACTTCCGGGAGACGCTCGAGGTGGTCGAGGAGGTGCGCTACGACGGCGCCTTCACGTTCGTCTACTCGCCGCGCCAGGGGACGGAGGCGGCGACGATGCCGGATCAGGTCCCGGACGAGATCAAGCGGGAGCGGATCGAGCGCCTGGTCGAGGTTGTCCAGCGCATCGCGCAGGAACGCAACCACGAGCGGATCGGGCGGGTCGAAGAAGTGCTCGTCGAGGGGCCGAGCCGGACCGATCCCTCGGTACTCCGTGGCCGCACGCGCCGCAACGTGACGGTGAACTTCACCGGGTCGAGCGCCGCGGGAGAGCTCGTGGACGTGAGGATCGATGGCGCGACCTCGACCACACTCCGGGGCACAGAGCTAGCTGCCGTTGCTGCGTAGTCGCGACCTCACCTGGGACGGCTTGCTCAACGTCCGCGACCTCGGCGGCCACAGAACCGAGGACGGCGGAGAGACTCGCTACGGCGCCGTCGTCCGCGCAGACAGCCTCGACGAATTGACGGAGGACGGCTGGCAGTCGGTTGTCGACTACGGCATCCGCACCGTCATCGACCTGCGGATGGACGAGGAGCGAGAGGAAGGCCCACCCGCCGGTACTCCGGTCGACCTGCTGCACATGTCGCTCTTCGACGACGACAAGACCATCTTCGAGGAGGTCGAGGCCGCGGCGAAGGCTGCGCCTGACGTCGCAACGGCAACGCGGGACGTGTACCTCTTGTTCCTCGAGCATTTCAAGGCGAACGTGGCGTCTGCGATTCGCGCGGTCGCAAACGCGCCCGAGGGTGGAGTCGTCGTTCACTGCATGGGCGGGAAGGACCGCACGGGGCTCGTCACCGCACTGCTGCTCGCGCTTGCCGGCGTGGACGACGAGCAGATCGCGGCCGACTACGCCCTGAGCGAGGAGCGGCTTCGTCCGCGGCACGAGCGGTGGTTCGCCGAAGCGGCGACCGAGGCCGAGCTGGAACGACTGCGCCGCATTGCCCAGACCCCCGCGTCCTCGATCGAAGGAGTGCTGGCGGAGCTCGAGCGCCGCTACGGCAGCGTCGAAGGCTACTTGCGTGACGCAGGCGTGAGCAACGAGGACCTGCGCCTCGTTCGTGCGCGGTTGCGTGACTGAGCTCGTCCTCGCCATCTTCGGCCCGACGGGCTCCGGCAAGAGCGGCGTTGCCCAGGCCCTGACCGAGCGGATTCCGGCCGAGGTCGTCTCGGCGGACTCGATGCAGGTCTACCGGGGGTTGCCGATCCTCACGAACCAGTCGCCCGGCCGCCTGGTCGGGATCTGGCCGCTCGAGCACGAGGCATCCGTCGGCGAGTATCAGGAGCTGGCCCATGCTGCGATCGACGAGATCCTCGCGGCAGGCTCCACCCCGATCGTCGTCGGCGGCACCGGCCTCTACCTGCGCGCCGCCCTCGCCGATCTTCGACTGCCTCCAGCTCCGGCGCCCGGCGCGCGCGAGCACTGGGAGAAGCTGTACGACGAACAGGGTGCGGACACAGCGCACGCGCTGCTTGCCGAAGTCGATCCCGAAGCGGCCGCCGCGGTCCACCCGAACGACCGGCGTCGCGTCGTGCGGAGTCTCGAGCTCGCGGGGCAGGATCGAGAGCGCGACCGGCTCTGGACGGACGAGACCCGGTATCCGACCCTCGTTTTTGGCCTCGACCTCTCGAAGGAGGAGCTCGAGCGACGGATCGCGGAGCGGGCCAGGGTTATGTTCGACGCCGGCGTGCGCCAGGAGGTGGAGCGCGCGGTCGCGGCCGGCATCTCTCCAACCGCGAAGTACGCACACGGCATCGCGGGCGTGATGGAGCACCCAGACGACGAGGCCGCGATCGAGGCGATCGTCGCCCGCGGCAAGCGCTACGCCGCGTACCAGCGCAAATGGATGCGGCGCATTCCGGGCCTTGTTAGCCTGCCTGCGGATCGCCCTCCGGGCGACATCGCAGATGCAATTCTCGAAGTGGCACGGGCTCGGCAACGATTACCTGCTGGTCGAGCGGGCTGAGCTTGCCTTCCCGCTGACGCCCGAGCGGGTCAAGAAGATCTGCGACTACCACTTCGGCGTCGGCTCGGACGGGATCGTCGAGGTCACGTCGGCGAACGGTGACGCTGCCGAGGTCGTGATCTGGAATCCCGACGGATCGACCGCCGAGCTCTCCGGGAACGGCACGAGGATCGCTGCGCGCTGGCTGGCACGGCGAAGCGGCGCGGGCACGGTGCGAATCTCGGTCGGCCCGCGCGAGGTCGTCGCCGAGATGCGCGAGGGCAAGCAGGTCGAAACGGACATGGGCGCAGTCGAGGTGGGGGAGCCCGAGACGATCGACGTCGAAGGTGAGCCTGTCGAGCTCATTCCCGTGTCGGTCGGGAACCCACACGCAGTGATCCGGCGCGAGCCGGATCGAGAGGAATTGCTGCGCCTGGGCCCGCTCGTCGAGCGCCACGAGCGTTTCCCGGAGCGGACGAACGTGCAGCTCGTGCGAGTGAACGGGGCGAACGACGTCACGGTCGGCGTCTGGGAGCGGGGAGCGGGGGAGACCCTCTCCTCGGGAACGAGCGCCGTCGCGGTCGCCGGCGCTGCGGTGCGTCACGGGTGGTGTGAGAGCCCCGTCACGGTCCACCTCGCGGGCGGTGACCTCGTCGTCACGATCGACGAGGCGATGAACGCGCGCCTGGTAGGCCCGGCGGAGGAGATATGCCGGCTCGAGCTCTCCGAGGAGCTCCTCACGTCCCTGGCCGGCGGGGCTCCCGCCGGGCAAAGCCCGGCTTCGCCGCCGCCTGCGGCCGGTGGCGGCACGGTGCCTTCCGGGCCCGTGCAAAGCACTGTTCCCTCCGTCACCGCACCGCCACCGGCCGCCCAGGAACGTGAGGCAAGGGAACTATGAGATTCGCCAAGCGGCTCGACGCCGTTCCGCCGTACCTCTTCGCGGAGCTCGAGCGCAAGGTCGCCGAGGCCGAGCGAGCAGGCATCGACGTGATCAGCCTCGGTATCGGCGACCCCGACCTTCCGACGCCGCCAGTCGTCATCGAGGCGCTCGCCGAGTCTGCCCGCGACCCACGAACGCACCAGTACCCGACGAACCACGGCACCGAAGAGTTCCGCGCCGCTGCCACGAGCTTCTACCGCGATCGCTTCGGCGTCGACCTCGATCCGGAGGGTGAGGTGATCCCCGTGCTCGGCGGGAAGGAGGGCGTGGGCCACATCGCCCTAGCCTGCCTCGACCCTGGCGACGTCTGCCTTGCTCCGGACCCCGGGTATCCGCCGTATACCTCCGGCCCCGTCTTCGCGGGGGCAACGGTCCACTACCTTCCTCTACGGGAGGAGAACGGCTTCCTGCCCGAGCTCGAGGACGCGCCCGAGGCGAAGCTCCTCTATCTCAACTATCCGAACAACCCCACCGGCGCGACGGCCGACCTCGACTTCTTCGGGCACGTCGTCGAGCTCGCGCGGGAGCGCAACCTCATCGTCGTCCACGACAACGCGTACTCCGAGGTCGCCTTCGACGGCTATCGCCCCCCGAGCTTCCTCGAGACGCCGGGCGCCAAGGACGTCGGCGTCGAGATCTTTTCCCTCTCGAAGGGCTGGAACATGACCGGCTGGCGTGCAGGGCTCGTCGCGGGCAACCGGGAGCTCGTCGATGCCTATCGCCGGCTGAAGACGAATCTCGATTCGGGGATGTCCGGGGCCGTTCAGCACGCCGCAGCGGTCGCGCTCACTCATGCCCGCGAGTTCCCCCAGGAGATTTCGGAGGTGTACGCCCGCCGCCGCGATCTCCTGGCGCAGGGGCTCGAGGCGATCGGTCTCGAGTTCACACCCCCGCGGGCAACTCCGTACTTCTGGGTCTGCGTGCCCGAGGGCCACACATCGGCCTCGTTCACCGAGCTCGTGCTCGAGCAGGCATCGGTGCTCGTCTCGCCGGGAGATGCGTACGGCCCGAGCGGCGAGGGCTATGTTCGCCTCTCCCTGACCGTCCCGGACTCGCGTCTCGAGGAGGCGATCGGCCGGATCACGGAGTCGCTGGTCATAATTCAGACGTGACACGACGCCAGACGGATCCCGCCCCGGGCGTGGAGCCCGAGCGAGGATTCATCGTCGCCGTGCTGGCTCCTGGTGCAGATGAAGAGGACGAGCTCGACGAGCTCCGTGAGCTCTCGCGTGCCGCGGGCGTCGAGCCGGTGGGCGAGCTCGTCCAGCGGCGGGCGCGCCCCGACGAGCGCACCTACGTCGGGAAGGGAAAGCTGAGGGAGCTCAAGGCACAGTTCGCGGACACACGCGCTGAGTCGCTCCTCGTCGACGACGAGTTGAACCCCGGCCAGCAGCGCCAGCTCGAGGATGCCCTGTCGGCACGGGTCGTCGACCGCACGCAACTGATCCTCGACATCTTCGCCCAGCATGCCCGGAGCGCCGAGGGGAAGCTCCAGGTCGAGCTCGCGCAGCTCGAGTACAACCTCCCCCGCATGCGGGGCCTCTGGCAGCACCTCGAGCGCCTCGGAGGCGGCTTGGGCGCGGTCGGCGGTGGGGTCGGAACGCGCGGGCCCGGCGAATCGCAGCTCGAGACCGACCGGCGCCTCGCCGGACGGCGCATCACCCTCCTCCGGCGGCGGCTGAAAGAGGTGAGCCGGCATCGCGCCACGCGGCGGAAGCAGCGCGAGCGCTCGGAAGTCCCCACCGTCGCGCTCGCCGGGTACACGAACGTCGGCAAATCGACGCTCCTCAACCGCCTCACGGACGCAGGCGTGTCCGTCAACGACCGCCTCTTCGAGACGCTCGATCCGACGACGCGGGGCTTCGAGCACGACGGTCGCCGGTACCTCGTCACCGACACCGTCGGGTTCATCCGTCGCCTGCCGCACAACCTCGTCGAGGGATTTGCCGCCACGCTCGAGGAGACGCTCAGGGCCGACCTCGTCCTCCACGTCGTCGACGCCTCGGTCTCGGAGGATCAGTTGGAGGCGATGACGAAAGCCGTGGAGTCGGTGCTCACGGAGATCGGCGCCGACGAGCTGCCGGTGATGATCGTCCTGACCAAGATCGACCTGGTCGACCCGCTGGGGCGCCGTCGGCTCGCGAACCGCTTTCCGGGAGCACCGCGGGTCTCCTCGCGGACGGGCGAAGGCTTCGAGAAGCTCCAGGCCGCGATCGCCGCCCATTTCGCCGAGCGCTTCGAGTCGGTGCGGCTGCTGCTGCCCTACGAGGACGGGGGCAAGCTGGCAGAGCTCTACGAGCTCGGAGCGCCGATCGACGAGCGGGTCGACAAGCCTGAAGGAGTCTTCGTGCGCGCACGGCTCGGGTACGCCGACCTGCGTCGATTCGCACCCTTCCTCGTTGCAGAGGAAGAGGAAGCCTCCGAAGGCACGCGACGATGACCGACCTGCCCATCCAGCGGCTGCGCGACGGGGCAGTCGTCCCGAGCCAGGCGTACCCGGGAGACGCGGGGCTCGACCTGGCCGCCTGCGAGGGGGTCGAGCTCGGCCCCGGTGAGCGCGCCGTGGTCGGCACCGGCCTCGCCGTCGCCATCCCGGAGGGCTATGCCGGATTCGTTCAACCCAGGTCAGGCCTGGCCGCGAAGCACGGGATCACGATCGTCAATACGCCAGGGCTCGTCGATTCGGGCTACCGCGGGGAGCTGCGCATCGTGCTTCACAACACCGATCTCGAAACTCCCTTTCTCGTCGAGCCCGGGATGCGCATCGCCCAGCTCGTCGTGGTCCCGATCGCCGAGGTCGAGCCGACGGAGGTCGACGAGCTTCCCGCGAGCGAGCGGGGAGTGCGCGGCTTCGGCTCCTCGAAGGTCTGATGGCCACCGAGCCCCGTATTCGCGTCTCAGCGATCCTGCGCTGGGGCGGGCGCATCCTCCTGTGCCGGCACGAGAAGGCCGAGCGCGAGTACTGGTTACTCCCAGGCGGCGGGGTCAACTCGGGGGAGAGCCTCGTCCGAGCCCTCCATCGCGAGCTTGCCGAGGAGGTCGGGGTCTCCGACGAGATCCCGGTCGAGGGCCCGGTGGCGATCGTCGACTCGATCGCACCTGTGCGGAGCTTCGCCGCGAAGCACGTCGTCCACATCATCTTCTCCGGTGACCTCGAGGGCCGCTCGCTCGAGGCCGTGACGTCGAAGGACGCGGCGGTTCGGGGCCACCGGCTGTTCGACGTGAGCGAGCTCGACGAGATCGTGCTCCATCCGCCCATTCAGCGTTTCCTGGCCCGCTGGCGCCCGGGTGACCCCGTGGTCTACCTCGGCGCTCTCTGGGCCCCGTAGAGCCTCCCAGAGGCTCGTGCGGCATTTTCGGCGCGCTTCTGGCAGACACGCGCAAATCTCCCCGATACGATGAAAATCGGGCGGTGGGTCGCGGATGGCCCCTCTCGCGCGTGTACTAGACGCAAAGCCGGAGCCGGAGAAGAGACGAGGTGCCGGGGGCCAGTTGGGCGAAGCGCGAGGGGCTGCTAGGCGACGCGAAGGGGCTGCTAGAAGCGGCCGCCGCGCGATCTGGCCCGCGCCGCTGAAACGAGATGTGCTTCTTGCTCGAGGCCGTCGGGAAGCTCCACCAGGTCGGGAGCTTCTCCACGGTGCTCGAGAGCTCGGGCGAGGAGCCAGTCCGCGAGCCAGGGATTCCGCGGAAGCAGCGGCCCATGCAGATACGTGCCGACCGCGCTCCCCACACGGCAACCTTCGAATCCGCTCGCCCCATCGTTGCCGAAGCCTGCGACCACGCGACCCAGGGGCTCGGCGCCGGCCTCGAGCCGCGTGAGCCCTGCGTGGTTCTCGAAGCCGGCCAGCGTCCTCTTCGCGCCGGGCTCGAGCTCGCATTCGAGCAGGCAATCGCCGATCAGCCGCTGCTCGCCGGCGATCGTGTGGAGGGGGAACAGCCCGGCGCCCGGCAACTCAGCCCCCGCACGGTCGCGATAGAAGCGCCCCAGCAGCTGATATCCCCCGCAGACGGCGAGGACGGCCGCGCCGCCGCCCACCGCCTCACGGATCGCGTCGCCCTTCGCGGCGAGGTCGGGTGCGATCAGCGCCTGCTCGCGATCCTGCCCGCCGCCCACGTAGAGCAGATCGTGTGCGCCCGGTCGGAGCTCGTCGCCGACGCTGACTGGTTCCACCACGAGCCCGATCCCGCGCCAGGCTGCTCGGTTCGCGAAAACGGCGATGTTGCCGCGATCCGCATAGATGTTCAGGTACTCCGGATACAGGTGCGCGACCCGGATCTCGGTCATGCGGCGCGCTCCCAGTACGGACGGACAAACCCTCGCTCGGAGACGATCTTGCGCAGGCCGAGCATCGCGGTGTACGTGGGGAGGACGACGAGCTCGCCGTCCTCCGAGGTGAGCTCGAGCCCTCGGTCGAGCGCGCGATCGAGCTCAGGCACGACCTCGATCGCGTCTGGTGGAAAACCTCCGTATTTGCACCGCAAAGCCATCTCGGCCGCACGCTCTCCTGTGACGACGACCCGCTCCAAGCCGGCGAGAAGCGGCTCCCAGTCGACGTCCCAGATCCACGAAACGTCACGTCCGTCCGCGATCGCGTCGTTCAGCGCCAGCACTGCGAGCTTCGGAGCCCCGCCGTTGACGAGAGTGCGCACGGCCTCGTTCGCACCCGCCGGATTCTTTACCAGCAGAACGAGGAGGCTCCGCTCGCCCACCGCGATGCGCTCGAAGCGACCGAACGCCGCGCCGAACCGCTCCAGGCCCGCCTGAACCTCGTCCAGCTCGGCGCCGAGCGTGAGCGCGAGGGACGCGGCGGCCAGGGCGTTGTACACGTTGTAGAGCCCAGGCACGGCGAGCCGAATACGACGTTCGCCGGCTGGTGCGGCGAGCGTGAAATCGACGCCCTCGAGCCCGCGCAGCTCCACGTCCCTCGCCGAAACGTCGAGCGGCGGCCGCGCGTGTCCGCAGACTGGGCAGCGGTAGTCGCCGAGGTGGCCCACGTAAGCGGCCGCATAGTCGTATGGACGGCCGCAAGAGAGGCACCACTTCGAGTCGGCGGCGTGCTGGAGCTCCGGCCGGGCGTGACGGGGGTCGTCGAGCCCGAACACGAGCGAGCCGGGACGCTCCCGAGACAGGTCGCCGACCTGGGGATCGTCGCCGTTCACCACGAGCGCGGCCTCCGGAGGCAGCCCGCGAACCGTCGCCCGCCAGCGCTCCGCGACGTGCTCGAGCTCTCCGTAGCGGTCGAGCTGGTCTCGAAAGAGGTTTCCGAGGCAGACCGACCGGGGCCTCAGCCGCCGCGCGACCTCGGGCAGAGCGGCCTCGTCGACCTCAAAGAGCCCGAGCTCCGCGTCGCGGGCCGAGAGGAGGGCGGAGGCGACCCCGGAGACGAGATTCGCGCCCGACGCGTTGTGCGCGAGGCGCAGTCCGGGCGAGAGGATCTTCGCAGTCATCGCTGCGCTTGTCGTCTTCCCGTTGGTCGCCGAGATGAGCGCCGAGCCGAGCGGAAGGCGCTCTGCAAGCCGGTCCAGCGCATCGGGATCGAGCGCCGACAAAACCTTGCCCGGCACAGTCGTGCCTCCACCCGCGCCGACGACCCGCGAGACCCGCGCAGAGGCCCGGGCAACCGCGAGGCCGAGCGGCAAGGGGAGGTGGAGTCTCACGGCGCCAGCGTACCCACGTTGCTTCGCCCTGCACTCGCCCCTAACGCGTTGCCTAGCCCGGATCCCTCGTGCGAGTGATCTTGCAACTGGTACCCCAAAGGGTGATGAGCCGGTCCCGGGCGAAATCTACGGTGATCGCAGGTCTTTGATTGCACACAACTGCGGCTTCGCGCCGATTGCGCGGAAAGGGAGAGGGACATGTCACGAGATAACGGCGGCACTCACGGAGAGACTCGTTCGAGTGCACTTTGGGGGACTGGGAACCGTGGAGGCGACTCGCGCGCCAATGCTCTCTGGGGCAAGGGCGGACGAGGCTTCATCGCGATCCTGGGCATGCTCTTCGTTGCGGCGATCCCGCTTGCGGGCGGCGCAGTCAACAGCAACCCTTCGAAGGAGAAGGCTCCGACCTACGTCGATCCTGTCCTCCTCGCGAAGGCGCACACCACCCCTCACGCGCTGACGAAGATGATCATCCAGAGCTCCGAGGACGTGGGCGATGCGCAAAAGGCGTTCGAATATGCGGCGAAGAAGGACGAGTCGCCGGATCGCGAGCGCGTGAAGGATCGGTTCGGGTTCGTATCCTCGGTCGCGGTCACGCTGAGGGCCGGCAAGGTGCTCAACCTGGCGAAGAAGTATCCAGGGCTCACGATCACGAGTGACGCCTCGGTCGCGCTGTCCGGGACTGTCGTCCCGACGTCGAAGCACCTCTGGCCGACCGCCGAGAACGTTCGCCCGTTCTACAACGACACCGAGAAGTACCGGGCGGCCACGCCGACGATCGCCATCATCGACTCGGGCATCGACAAGAACCGGGCCGACTTCGACATGGGCGCCCGCGTCATCGCGGAGAAGGTGTTCACCCAGCTCCAGCCCAATTCGCCGGGTGACGGCCGCGGGCACGGCACGTTCGTCGCGGGCATCGCGGCCGGCAGTGCGCCCGACAACGCGGGGGCTGCTCCAGCCGCCAAGCTCGTCTCGCTCGACGTCATGGACGACCATGGCATGGCGAGGACGAGCGACGTGATCGCGGCTGCCGAGTGGGTCTACCAGAACCGCCAGGCCTACAACATCCGGGTCGTGAACCTGTCACTCCATTCGACGACGCCGAGCAACTTCACGCGGGATCCGCTGGACCGCGCCGTGGAGAAGCTCTGGTTCTCAGGCGTGACGGTCGTCGTCGCGTCCGGCAACTACGGCAACGCAAACGGCCCGAGCGGCGTCCCGTTCGCTCCGGGCAACGATCCGTTCGTGATCACCGTCGGCGCAGTCGACCTCGAGAACTCGGCCGGTGTCAGGAAGCACGACATCGCCGACTGGTCGGCCTACGGGTACACGAAGGACGGCTTCAGAAAGCCCGAGATCGCGGCGGCGGGCCGGTTCGTGATCGGGCCCGTGCCCGGCAATGCAACCCTGCCGCTTGAGCGACCCGACCACGTGGTCGGGCCTGGCTACATGCGGCTCTCCGGCACGTCGTTCGCGGCGCCAATCGTGGCCGGTGCGGCTGCGCAGATCCTCGCCCGGAACCCGACGTTCACGCCGGACCAGGTGAAGGGCGCACTCATGCAGAAGGCGCGCTTCATCCCGGAGGCGCCGCCTGGCTCCGCCGGAGTCGGCGAGATCAACGCGGATCGGTCGGCGAACGTGCCCCGGGCTCCGAACCCGAACCTCGCGCTGAACCGGTTCGTCGTTCCTGACGACACCACCGACGGCACAACCCCGGTCTTCGACGCGGTCAGCTGGTCGGACTTCGCGAAGAACAGCGCCTCCTGGGACTCGGCCTCCTGGAGCGACGCCTCCTGGTCGGACGTTTCCTGGACCGACGCCTCCTGGTCGGATGTCTCCTGGACCGACGCAAGCTGGTCGGACGTCTCGTGGAGCGACGTGCTCGCTGCCTCGGATGTCACACGGGAAGATGCGGCCGGCGGCGACAACACCGTTCCGGGCAGCGACTACATCCTGACGCCGGAAGAGGAGGCCGCGGCCGCGCTCGACCCTGACCTCGCGCCGCTTCCGCCTCCGCCACCGGTCGAAATTCCCTAATTCGAGCGCTGAGCCGGGGGCTGGGCTGCAAAGAGCCCGGTCCCCGGCCTCCCTCGGACGGGGGACGCCGGGGCTTCGCGCCGACCCTAAGTTGAGAACCGGAACGACCTTCTTGCGGCTCCTGAAAGGGACGAGGCAAACCATGCGGTACGAGCGACCGATCATGAGGCAGGCATGAGCGCGGTGCCGACAGAGCTCTCCTTCGGCGGGCAGTTCGACCCGAACCCTGGGGACGGCCGCCGCAAGCTCTCGCTCTCGGCAGTGATCTATCTCGTAGCGGTTGGGGCCGCCGCGCTCGTCGCCGCGGTGCCCCTCGCCGGCCGGCTTCAGAGCGATGCGCACAGCAGTGGTCTCTGGGCAGCTTTCATCATCCTCGCGAGCGGCGCTGCAATCGCCCAGGTGCTTCTGGTCAAGCATCCGCCGAACCAGTCGTACCACGCGACGAACGTGTTCTTGATCCCGGCGGTCCTCCTTCTGCCACCTGAGCTCGTCGTCGTGGTCGCGATCGTCATGCACATCCCGAGCTGGCTGAAGAACCGGACCGCCTGGTACCGCGAGTGCTTCAACATCTGCAACTACGTGATCGCCACGCTCGCGGCGTGGGGGACGGTGAAGTTGATCCTCCAGGCCGACGGCCTGATCCCTGACGGAAACCTCAGGTTCGCCGCCGCCGGATTGGCGTGCTCGGTCGTCCTCGTGGGCGCAAACCACGCGATGCTCGCCCCGATGCTGATGCTCGGCCACGGCCACTCGATCCGGAAGTCCGGACTGTTCTCGTTCCACGGCCTCTCCACCGAGCTCGTGCTCGCGGCGCTGGGCGTCGTGCTCGCGACGTTCTGGCACGTCAACCCGTGGCTGATCCCGTTTGCGCTCTCTCCCGTCCTCCTGATCCACCGCTCGCTGTCCGTGCCCAAGCTCGAGGCGGAGGCCCGCGTCGACCCGAAGACCGGCCTCTTCAACGCACGTCATTTCGGCCTCGCGCTGAACGAGGAGATCGTTCGTGCGCAACGCTTCGACCGGCCGCTGGCGCTGATCATGGCCGACCTCGACCTCCTGCGAGACATCAACAACTCGTACGGCCACCTCGCCGGCGACGCAGTGCTCAAGGGCATCGCGGAGGTCTTCCGCACGGAGCTGCGCCACTACGACGTGCCGGCGCGCTTCGGGGGCGAGGAGTTCAGCATTCTGCTTCCCGAGACCAGCGTCGAGGAAGCGATGGAGATCGCCGAGCGGATCAGGAAAGAAGTGGCTGCGCGTGCCTTCGACGTCGAGACGTCGAGCCAGCCCATCCGAGCGACGATCTCGATCGGCGTCGCGGCGTACCCGCGTGACGGGCAAGACGGCAACGAGCTCATCCACCAGGCCGACCTCGCCGTCTATCGCGCGAAGCTCCAGGGCCGGAACCGCGTCCTCGACGCGACCTCCGAGCCTCTGGCCGTCCCCGCAGATCGCAAGCCGAGGCTGGTCGCGGTCCCGGAGACCGGTAACCATCTCGAGCCGTTGCCGCCCGCCGTGGAGGTAATCCCGCCGGAAGAGCGGCGCCATCCCCGGACGCACGCGATGCACGGGCCCCGCTTCCTGTCGCTTTCGAGGCGACTCGCGCTGATGGTCGGACTGGTTGCATTCGCCGGGACGGCGGCCGGCGTCCTCGGGATCCTGTTCGGCTCGAGCCACGACGTCTTTGCGCTCATCGCGCTCGTCGTTCTCGTGGGCTTTGGCCAGGCGCTTGCGATCGAAGTGGACGACGGGGGGTCGATTTCCGTTAGCGCCGTCGGCTCGCTCGCCGGCGCCGCGCTCTTCGGCCCGCGGGCCGCGCTCATCCTGGCCGCCACGACCGCGATCGTCGAATGGAGCGCCAGGCGCTCCGAGCTGCACCGTGTCCTCTTCAATGTCGGTGCGCTCTCGCTCTCCTCGCTCGCGGCCGCCGGTATCTTCATGGCCGGCTTTCAGGGGACGATGGGCGAGTTCTTCACCGCGGCTGCGGGCCTCGCGGCAGGCTTGGCCTACTTCGCGGTCAACACCGGCCTCCTGAGCGTCGCGATCGCAATGGAGGGGCACGAGCGCGTATGGCGCGTCTGGCAAGAGCGCTTTGCCTGGCTCGCACCGCACTGGATCGTGTACGGCTTCGTCGGCGGCGTCATGGCAATCGCCTACCACGCAGCCGGGCTCTATGCGCTCGCGGTGTTCGCGGTTCCGCTCCTCCTCATGCGCAAGACGCAGGAGGCGTATCTCCGGCACACACAGCGAAGCGCCCAGAAACTGCGCGCCGCTGCTGAGACGATCCAGACCCAGAACGTGTCGCTCGAACAGGCGAACAGGCTGCTCAAGGAGCGCTCGACCGCAGCCATGGAGAGCCTGTCGGCGACGGTGGACGCCCGCGACGCCTACACGGCGGGGCACTCACGTCGCGTGCAGCAGCTCGCGCTCGCGATTGGCCGCGAGATGGGCCTCTCGCAGGCTGAGCTCGATCTGCTCGGCCACGCGGCGCTCTTCCACGACATCGGGAAGCTCGCCGTCCCGGACGCCATCCTCCTCAAGCCTGCCGTCCTGACCGAGGACGAATGGTCGCTCATGCAGCGGCACTCGGACGAGGGTGCGCGCATCATCGACCGGCTCGGCTTCCTGAACGACGCGGTGCCGGCCATCCGCCATCACCACGAGCGCTTTGACGGCACCGGCTATCCGGACGGCCTGAAGGGGGACGAGATCCCCCTCGGCGCGCGCATCATCCATGTGGCCGACGCACTCGACTCGATGCTGACGACGCGGATCTATCGAGCGGCCAGGCCGGCGCAGGAAGCCATGGCGGAGTTGCAGCGCGCAGCAGGGAGCCAGTTCTGCCCGCGGTGCGTGGGAGCGCTCGAGAGAGTGCTGCCGCCGGAGATCCTCGCGAACGAGGCCGCCCGGCACGAGCTCCTCGCCGTCTCGTAGATCAGCGTTCTAGCGTTTCTTTGCAAATACTCCATTCTGATCTATTCTTCTTGCCATGCCCCAGAAACGCCCGGTTCCCCGGGTGCGAAACATCGATCCTGCTGCACTGGCTGAGTTCCAGGCCGGGATCCGCAAGCGCTACTCGAACGAGCAGATCCTGGAGCAGCTGCGTTCCTGCGCAGAGCGGCTGAGGCGTTCACCGACGATGCGTGAGTTCGAGGAGGACGCCGGGACCACCGTGCATCCGCAGACCGTCATCCAGCACTTCGGAAGCTGGAACGCGGCGAAGCGAAAGGCCGGCCTCGTTCCGCGGCGTTTCGCGAAGCCCGCTGACCTGATCAAGCTCCTGCGCGAGCTCGGCGACGAGCTCGGGCGGCCGCCGACTGCGAAAGACCTGGACGAGCATCGCTCCTCGATGCCGTCGAAGTCGCTTTACTGGCACATGTTCGGCTCGCTCAAGAACGCGCTTCGGCAGGCCGGGTTCGACGTCCCGGTGGGGGAGGAGAGGCTCGAACGCGCGATCGAGCAAGGCGTCGCTCTTGCGAGGATGCTCGGGCACCTCCCAAAGTTCGCCGACTGGGCCGAGGCCCGCCGGGCCGATCCCGAGCTGATGAGCGAGTGGCAGGTCTACCGCATGCTCGAGCCTGGAAAAGCCGGCGCGGCCTCTTCCAGGCGCCGACAAGTCGGCGCCTGGGCTACCTTCCAATACCTCGTGCGCGAGCGGCTACTCGACGATGGGGGGAAGGTCTCGCCGGAAGGGCGGCTTACAGGGCGGCCGCGATCGCGGCGAGGCGGCTCAGGCATGACACGCCCTCGTCAGCCGCGCGCACGGCCGGCAGCGGGGTCTCCTCGAAAGCGCGGTCGGGCGTGAAGCGCTCCGCTCCGATCCGCCGGCCCTCGGCGAGTGACAGCAGGATGCCCTCGGGGAGCTCGCTCTTCTTCAGCCGCAGGCCCAGGTAGCGCTCGACGACCTGCAGCGCGTCCTTCGTGGACGCGAAGAAGGCTTCCCTCTTGCCTTCGCCGAGCCAGAGCGGCCGGCCGACTCCGCGTGCGACGAAAACGGTGTCGCGCATGCGCTCGTCGAGCCAGGCCGTGGCCATCGACCCACGCAGCTCCTCGAGCACCTGCGCTCGCGGGCCCTCCGCGTCGATCAGTGCGAAGATCGCTTCGGAGTCGACGGTCATCTCGGGCTCCTGCCGCGTGAAGCCGTGGCCCGCGAAGACCTCGTCGTCGTTCAGGATGATGCCGTTGTGCACGCCTCTGACGGCGCCGTGGCACACAGGATGGTTGTTGGCGGTGATCGTCGGGTGGCCCTTCGTGTAGTCGCGCACGTGGATCAGCGCCTCGGTGGCCTTGCTGTGAATCGAAACCCGCTCGAGGAGGGCGCTCGCGCCGGAGCGTTGCTTGTGGACGGAGAGCGAACCTCCATCGCTGCGATAGGCGTACCCGACTGCATCTGCGCCGCGCTCGGCGATCCCTGCGAGCAGCGCCTGAGCCGCGAGCGTCCGGTCGATCCGGCTCGCTCGATGCAGGCTGTATCCGGCGATTCCACACATGACTTGATCGTAGGAGCCTCGCCAGACGATCCCGGCTCGCTCGTAGCGGCAGGCCCGGGGAGACCCCTGCTGAGTAGGACGAGCGGAAGCGCCTGGAGTTAGCTCTTACAAGGTGGTTCGGTATTCGCCGAACTTGCGCCAGTCCCTCAATCGAGGGTACTCGTCTAAGCCACCCCGCTTGGCTACCGATACACGGCTCCAGATGGCCCGGCCGCTTCCCCAGCAACCGCCAGAACCCGATTCTGCTCCCGAGACCAAGCTCGAGGTCGTCCCGGACCCCGCGGGGCTCGACGAGCCCGTCGAGGTCGAGGAGAAAGATCCGTACGACGCCCTGGCCACGGCCACGCAGGATCCGCTGAAGCTCTACGTCCGCCAGATTGGCGACGGCCCGCTGCTCACCCCGCTCGAAGAGCGCGAGCTCGCCCGCCGCAAGGACGACGGGGACGAGGCTGCGAAGCGACGGCTGATCGAGTGCAACCTCCGGCTCGTGATGTCGATCACGCGCAACTACACGAAGGCCGGCGTGCCGCTCCTCGACCTGATCCAGGAGGGCAATCTCGGCCTGATCCGAGCCGTCGAGAAGTTCGACTACAAGCTCGGCTACAAGCTTTCGACTTATGCCACCTGGTGGATCCGCCAGGCCGTGACGCGCGCCCTTGCAGACCAGGGCCGCACGATCCGGCTTCCGGTCCACGTCGCGGAGCAGACGAGAAAGGTCCTCCGCGCCCGCCGTGTCCTCGCCCAGAAGCTGAATCGCGATCCGGTGATCCCGGAGATTGCGAAGGAGAGCGGTCTCCCACCAGAGCGAGTGCAGGAGCTGCTCGAGCTGGTCGAGGATCCCGTCAGCCTCGAGACGCCGGTGGGGGATGGGGAGAGCATTTTCGGAGACCTGATCGAGGACACCAAGTCCGACCAGCCGGACGCTGCGACGGCGAAGATGCTTCGCTCGCGCGAGCTCGCCGGTGCGCTTCGGCGCCTGAACCCGCGCATGCGCCGCGTGCTGGCGCTGCGGTTCGGCCTCGACGGCGAGAGCCCGCAGACACTCGAGCAAGTCGGCATCGGCCTCGGCATCACGCGAGAACGAGTACGCCAACTCGAAGCACGCGCCCTTCGCGAGCTACGACAGGTCGCACCGGGCCTCCAGCTCTACCTCAGCGAATAGCCGCGGCCTCCAGGACCTATCTGACTTAGCAACAGACTGTTGCAAGTCGTTTTCGGGGCGCTGTCCGAGACGGGGCGCCAGGCTTGAAGACGAAGACGTGGCGTCGTGGCGGAGGCGGGCTTTGCCCGGCTTCGCTCATATCGCCGGACTACGAGACCAAATTGAAGAAAGTCGTCATGGCGCGCGCAAGCGCGCCGGACTTTCTTCAACCTAGCCAGCGACGGATTCCATCTCGCGGAGCTTCGAGAGCCTCCGCAGAGCGTGGACTTCGATCTGGCGGACGCGCTCGCGCGTGAGTCCTAGGGTGCGGCCGATCTCCTCGAGCGTCTTCGGCTCGGATTCGGCGAGGCCGTAGCGGAGCGCGATCACCTTGCGCTCACGATCGGAGAGTGCGGCTAGCCCGCGGGTGAGCGCCTGGCTGCGCAGCGTGATCTCGACCTCGTCCTCGGGGGAGGGGCCGTCACCGGCCACGAAGTCCCCGAAGACAGCGTCCTCGGTCTCGCCGACGGGCTGGTCGAGGCTCGTCGATGCGCGCGCGGCGGCTTTCACCTCGCGTGCCTGCTCGACCGGGAGGCTCGCCTCTTCGGCGATCTCGGCGAGCGTCGGCTCGCGGCCGAGCTGCGTCCAGAGGAGGCGCTCGGCCTTGTTCATCTTCTGGAGGCGCTCGACGATGTGGACGGGCATCCGGATCGTCCGGGCCTTGTCCGCGAGCGCCCGCGCGACCGCCTGGCGGATCCACCAGGTCGCGTAGGTCGAGAACTTGTAGCCGCGCCGCCAGTCGAACTTCTCGACGGCTCGGATGAGGCCGAGCGTGCCCTCCTGGATCAGGTCGAGGAACGGCAGGCCCTGGTTGCGGTAGTTCTTCGCGATCGAGACGACGAGGCGCAGGTTCGACTGGATCATGTGCTGCTTGGCCTCCGCGTCACCTCGCTCGATCCGCTTGGAGAGCTCGACCTCCTGTGCGGCGGTCAGCAGCGCATGGCGCCCGGCTTCACGCAGGAAGAGCTGCAGAGCGTCCGTGGTCGTCTCGTAGACGACGGGCTGGGGCGGTGCCGGCTCCTTCTCCTTCTCGTCCTCGAGGACCTCGATGCCTCGCTGATCGAGCTCGCGGTGGAGAGCCTCGACCTCCAGGTCGCTGAGCTCGTGCGTCTCGACGAGCTCCGCGAGCTCGGACGCGCGCACAGAGCCAGCCTGCTCGGCGGACTCGATGACCTGACGGACGTCCTCGGCTCCGAGGACGTTCTCTATCTCGACGGTCATGCGCTTGCTTCTCTACATACCAGGGCGGTGCTCAGATCAAACACCCTAGCTGCCGTGCTGGCGGAACACCAGCCCGCCGATTGAATGCACGGTAATCAGTGTTATGTCAAGTTGGAGCAAATGGAGCGAGCGAACGGCCCCTCTTCCCCAGGGTTCTCCACAGAGCGGGCCACAGGGTGTGGAAAATGTTGAAAACTGAATACTTTGCAAATTGCGGAGTCAGCGTTTGGACAGGTCTTGATCGGACGGCTTGACATCCCTAGTCTCCTGATTGCGCCAAGCACGGAACGCGAGTAGGTTGAGGCTCAGCCGGGCGGCCGTAGGCGGAAGCCGAAAGTTGGTCGGTTGAGCGGACGAAAGCGAAACCGGCTTGGCGAATTTTTTTTGGTCCAACGCGGAGCGTCCGTCCGCGAAGCGGACCCCGGTTCCCCCGGTAGACTCGCCAGCCCGCGATGACGTTCCATCTCCGTCCACCGAGCATCGACAAGGGCGTCAGCGCCTTCCTCTGGGCCTTCGGCTTCTTCCTCTACCTCTGGCTCGGAATGCTCGCCGTCGGTGTCGGTAAAGGGACGGCCTTTATCCTCGCGGCCGTCGCCGGCGGCGCGATCTTCCTGTACATCCGGCTCTACGGCGAAGATCGCCGGCGCACGAGCTAACTGTTAGACCGCGCTCGGCCGGACGCGATGGTCGTCGACGAGAGCGCTCAGGAGCAGCCGCGTGAGCTCGTCGCCGATCGTCTGGCGCAAGCGGACGACGCCGGTGGGCCCCGCGTGCTCGATGCCGTTCTGGCGAGCGCAGTGCTCGAGGAGGAGAGCAAGTCGACGGCCTGGCGGCGGCTGGGCGTCCATGACCCCAGCTATCGGCGGTTGCCTGCGCGGCTGCGATCCCTCCTCGGAGTGAGCGCTCCGTCAAGTTTCGTCAAGTTTCGTCGGGCTCCGTCCTTTTCGGCGCAGGCTCCGGCTCTGGCGCGCTCGACGCTCCACCCTGCCGGATGTGGACGCGGCGATCGTCCGCAACGCCGTCGCCGTCGCCGTCGCCGCCCGCAGCGCCGCCGTGTTCGGCGGGAGCGGCCGGAGGGACGTCTTCAGCCACCTGTGGCTCCTGCTGAGCGCCTGCGGTCACCGGTTGTGCCTTGCGAAGCCGGGGCCCCGTCGTGTCGAACGTGAGGCCGAAGACGAGCCCGATTCCGAAAGCGATCGCAGGAACCATGGCCGTCAGGTCCCCGACAAGCCCACCGATCCCGAGGTCGCCAGACCATTCGCGCGCGTGGCTGCCAAGCCAGTGGTCGCCGGGCTCGGCGGCGCTAACAATCCAGCCGCCTGCGATCAGAGCGGGCAGGAACGCCATCAGGAACACGTTTCCGGAGACGCGCGGCACTCCCCACTTCGTCCAGCCGCCCAGCAGTTGCGAAAACGCCATCGTGAGCCCGGCCGCAGCCACGAGGCCGACGGCCGCCCAGAACTCTCCCATCGAGAGTTCGTCATTCGAAACAATGCTCGCGGCAAGCCAGAGCAGAACCCCGGCAGCCGCCGCGCCGATCAGGGTCAGCGCTCCTCTCGTCAAGCCATACATCGGGCACCACCTCCACCCCATTCCTGCCCGATATGCCTCGGTTTTAGTCGAGCAGGCGCGAGTCGAAGCGGCCCGAGTCGAGATCGTCCCTGAACTCCTCGAGCATCCGCTCTGCGTCACCGGCGAAAACATGCGGGACGACGCCGATCTCCCGGTCGTTGTGGAACGGGAAGTCGACGTGCTCGGTGGAGACGAGGTTGACCGAGATCCGGTCGCATGCCGGGCAGCGCACAGCGAGGCCCACCGAGCCGTCGCCTGGCGCGAGCAGGAAGAACGAGGACGGGAAGACCGGGCGTGGCCGGTCCTCGGGGTAGCAGTAGAAGCTCCACGGCCAATCGCCGGCTTGGATGCGGCGCACCGCCACGTCGGAGAGCTCGACGGCGGTCTCCTCGAAGCGCGCGGTCATGAGGTTGAGGAAGCGCTCCCCGGTCAGGCCGAGCGGAGCCCAGTCGAGCTCTGCGTCCGAGACGAGGCCCGGGTGCTCCTCCCCGCAGGGACAGTCGAAGAGCACGTGGAAGACGGCGGGGTGCTCGGCGCCCGGCAGCCGGTCGAGGATGCGAAAGGCCGACAGCCGCACATGAGTCTCCCCGTGGCTGGGGCAGGCGAAGGAGTACCGCGTTGTGAGCGCGTCGTACATGCCTCTCTACTAGACGTTGTAGTCGGCTTCCCGGACGGAAGCCTGCCCCTTAGTAGTGAATTAGCGAGAAAACGTCGTACTCGGAGAGCTTCTCGCGGCCGTTCAGGAAGTCGAGCTCGATGAGAAAGGCCATTCCGACGACCTCACCCCCCAGTCGCTCGACGAGGCCGGCCATAGCCATGGACGTCCCCCCTGTCGCCAGGACGTCGTCGTGGATCAGCACGCGCGTCCCGCCCTCGAACGCATCCGCCTGGAGCTCGAGCGAATTCGTCCCATACTCGAGGGCGTACTCGGCGCTGATCGTCTCGAGCGGCAGCTTCCCGGGCCGCCGGGCCGGAACGAAGCCGCAGCCGAGCTTGTACGCGATCGCGGAGCCGATGAAGAAGCCGCGCGCCTCCCCGCCGATCACGACCTGGGGTCTCCGTTCCTCTGCCCACTCGCCGAGCAGGTCGATCGTCCTTCTCAAAGCATCAGGATCCGCGAGCAGCGGCATGATGTCCTTGAAGACGATCCCTTTCTCCGGCCAGTCCGGGACGTCCCGGATCTTGGCCTTCAGCTCTTCTACGCCGGCGACGCTCATCACGCGGAAGCGAGATGTCGGAGAGCGCGCCAGAAGAGCAGCTGCGAGAGCTCCTGAGCGAGCTCTGCAAGCGTTCGGAGGTCGTCGAGCGCGGCCTCGCGGCGTTCGGGATTGCGCGTACGCAGTGTTGGCCCGACGAGCTGCTCGAGGAGCGAGCCCTCTCGGTCGGCGGCGGTGCGGAACGGGCGCAGGTTGCGCGCACCGACTCCAAAAGATGAGAGCTGCGCGCAGACCGCCGCGATCTCCGCGTCGCCCGCGGAGTACCGCTTCTCGCCTCCGTCTCCACGCGCCTCGAGCAAGCCGTACTCCTCGAGCTCGCGAATGAGCTGCGGTGTGGCCCCGGAGCGCTCGACCAGCTCCCCCACTCCCAGCTCCTCCTCTGGCCCGGCGAGGCCTGCGGCGCGCCGCTGCCGGCGCGACTTGCTGGCGGCCGGCGAGGCGAGCTCCTGCCGGATCACCCGCAGAGGCAGGAATTCATCGCGCTGCAGGCGCAAGATCGTCCGCAGGCGCTCGACGGCGTCCTCGTCGAAGAGCCGGTAGCCGCCCCGCGTGCGCTTCGTCGTGAGCAGGCCCTGCTCCTCGAGATAGCGGATTTTCGAGATCGAAACGTCCGGGAACTCGTTCCGGAGGTGCCGGCAGACCGCTCCGATGTGGAGCAGGCCGCTGCGGGACGGTGCCTGTGCAGCTGCGCTCACTGGGAGAGGAAGGTGAGCTTGTACTTGCCGATCTGGACCTCGTCGCCGTCCTCCAGCTGGCCCGACTCGATCCGGCGGCGGTTGAGGAACGTGCCGTTGAGGCTTCCCTTGTCCTCGATGAAGAAGTGACCGTCGCGACGTTGCACCTGCGCATGCCGGCGCGAGACGGTCACGTCGTCGAGGAAGACGTCGCAGTCGGGCGAGCGGCCCACTGTCGTCCGCTCGTGCTCGAGCAGGAAATGCTCGCCGGCGCGCCCTCCTCCCGAGCGGACGATGAGCGCGGGTCCCTCGGTCTTGATCTCGTCGATGATCGCCGCCGCTTCCTCGTCACCCTCCTCGGGCGTGTAGCTCATGGTCGTGTCCGATCCTGACTCGTCGCGCACGAGCAGCGCGCCACACTTCGCGCAGTAGTTCGCGGCCTCGGGATTCTGGAAGCCGCACTCCGGGCAGTACACGTGGCTCAAACGTTTTCCTCGGAGGCCGGCGAGGCCTTCCCGGCGAGAATCCGCGCAAGGCCCTCGACGTCGACCTGCTCCAGCACACTCTTTCCCTCCGAGCGCTGAAGCCGGGCGACGAGCTCGGCGCGGAGGATGTCGATCTTGCCGTGCAGCAGCCGGCGGCGGTAGGAGATCTCCTGTTCCTCCTCCGTCAGTTCGTCGATGAGCTTCTTGAGATCGGCGTCGGACGTTGAGGACAGGTCGGGAAGCGGTTCCACGCAATCCTTTCGTTCGGAGGAAGACGGCGCTGGCAGTAAAGCAGTAGCGCCGTCAAGGTTCAACCTCAGCTTGAGATTCCGGCCTCTTCCTGCAGCACCTCCTCGACGAGGGCTCGGTACTCGCTCTCGAGCGCGTTCGACGTCTGCTCGTCGCGACCCTCGGCGTAGATGTGGACGAGCGGCTCGTCCGGATCGGGCAAGATCCTCGCCCAGCCACGACGGTCGCTCACCTGGATCCCGTCGAGGAGATCGAGGTCGCGCCCCTTCAGCCGTTCGCTCAGGACACGCATGACGAGCCCCTTCTGCGCCCACGGGCACGGAAGCTGGCGATGGACGAGGGTCGACACGGGCAGGTCGGCCACGATCGAGGAGAGCGGCTGCTCGACCGGCGCCAGCAGCTCGAGGAGCTTGCAGAGGCTCGCCATCGCGTCGTAGGCCGGCAGGAAGTCCGGAAAGACGTAGCCGCCCCCGACGGCGCCGGCGAAGATGACCCCGTCCTCGGCCGCGACCCTCGTCAACTCGCTCAGCGAGGCGGGCGTGCGCACGACCTGGAGGCCGCTGCCCTTGACGAGGCGGTCGACCTGGCTCGTGACGGTCACGGGGAACGCGAGCTTTCCTCGGCGGCCGTTCGACCCGATCAGCCGCAGGAACAGCAGCAGCGCCTGCTCGACGGGGATCTCGTGGCCGATCTCGTCGACCAGGTAGAGGCGCTCGGCCGAACGGTCGAAGACGGCGCCGAAGTCCGCGCCGACGGCGCTCACGAGCTTCTTCGTCTGCCCGATCAGCCCTCGGAGCTCCCTGCCTGGCCCGTCGGGCTCCTCGGAGGCAAAGGCGTGGGCCGAGACCGCCTCGACGCCGATTTGCCCAAGCACGAGCGGAAGCACGAGCGAGGCCGACGAATACCCGTAGTCGACGACGATGCGGAACTTCCGCGAGCGAATCGCGTCGATGTCGAGGGTGGCCAGGAGGTCCTCCGCGTAGCTCTCCCGCGCGCGAACCGGATATTCGACGGTGCCGACCCCTGAGGCTGCCGATCGCCGCAGCTCACCGCGCGAGAAGTGCTTCTCGATCTCCTTCTGGAGCGCCGGCGTGATCTGAGTCCCCGGATCCTCGAAGAAGCGGATCTGGGCGACTTCGGGATCGGCCGAGGTGAAGCCGACGTGAAATCCCGCCGCGTAGTCGTGTGTCTTCAAGAGATGACGGCCGACGGCGCTCGGAAGCGTCCGCAGGTCGGCGAGGTCGACGCCCGTGGAG
This sequence comes from Actinomycetota bacterium, assembly GCA_038040395.1. Taxonomy (GTDB): domain Bacteria; phylum Actinomycetota; class Thermoleophilia; order Gaiellales; family Gaiellaceae; genus VAXT01. Next base: position 260,337 of record JBBPIJ010000001.1, on the reverse strand, counting down.
TTGATCCCGGCGATCATCGCGCGCTCGAGCATGCGACAGGTCGCCGGTGCCTCCCGGCTCGCCACCACGCGTGCGCCGCGCGGAAGCGCGGTTCCGAACGCGACCGCCAGCCGCGTGACGATCTCGGGAGTGAGGTCGACGTTGACGAGGCCGGAGACGCCGTCCTTCCCGAACAGCCGGGAAGACGCCTTCGACTCCCAGATGACGCTTTCGTAGATCTGAGCGCCGCTCTCGACCTCCTTGTATGGATAGACGCGCACGCCGGGCATGAGCACGCTCTCCTCGCCGATCTTCACCTCGTCGCCGATCGCGACGCCTTCCTGGATCCGGACGTGCGTGCGGATGTCGCACGAGCGGCCGACGATCGCGCCTTCGACGATCGCCCCGCGGCCGATGTGGGTCGACGCGTCGACGATCGAGCGAGTGATGCGGGCGCGCTCGCGCAGGGTCACGCTCGCCGAGAGCACGGAGTACGGGCCGACATGCGCGTCACGCCCGATCCGGCAGTAGTTCGAGATCAGCGCAGGCCCCTCGACCTGGTCGAGATCGTCGAGCTCCACCCCCTCCCCCAGCCAGACGTTGCCGCGCAGGCGGATGCCGGGCACCGTCAGCTCCACCTGCTCGTCGAGCGCGTCGAAGTTCGCCTGCCGGTACTGGTCGAGGTTGCCGATGTCCTGCCAGTAGCCCTCCATCGGGAGCCCGTAGATCGGCCGGCCCATCTCGAGCAGCAGCGGAAACAGCTCCTTGGAGAAGTCGAACGGCCGGTCGGTGGGTATGTGCTCGAGGACCTCCGGCTCCAGGACGTACACGCCCGTGTTGATCGTGTCGGAGAACACCTGGCCCCAAGAAGGCTTCTCGAGGAAACGCTCGACACGCCCTTCGTCGTCCACGACGACGATGCCGAACTCGAGCGGGTTCGGAACGGACTTCAGCCCGATCGTGACTGCCGCACCGCGCTTGCGGTGGAACTTCACGAGCTTCTCCAGATCGAAGTCGCACAGCGCGTCGCCGGAGATGACGAGAAACGTGTCGTCGAGCTTGTCCCCGGCCAGGCGCACCGAGCCGGCAGTCCCGAGCGGCGACTCCTCCACCGAGTACTCGATGTGCGCTCCGAGGCTCTCGCCGTCGCCGAAGTAGCTGCGGATCGCCTGGGGCAGGAACGCGACCGTCACGATCACGTCTTCGAAGCCATGGGCGAGGAGCAGCTCGACGATGTGCTCCATGCATGGCTTCCCCACGATGGGCACCATCGGCTTCGGCTGGTTCGAGGTCAGCGGCCGCAGACGAGTTCCCTCGCCGCCCGCCATGACGACAGCCTTCATCGACGCACCGCCCGCAGGGCGGACATGACGTACATGGCGCCCGCGGCGAGGGCGAGGGCGAGCCCTGCCCAGAAGATCCAGAGCGGCCACTCGGTGCCGTCGCGCGTGACCATGACGAAGGCCAGCGCCGCATAGAGCAGCCAGGTGGCCGCCTTGCCGAGGAAGTTGACCGAGAGCTCGTAGCCGCGCGGCATGAGGAGCTTGTACCCGCCGAGCAGCAGACCGTCTCGCGCCAGAACGAGGGCAAGGGCCGCCCACGGGAGCCGGTGATGGACGGCGACGAGGAGAATGACCGCCGCGTCGATCATCAGCCGGTCGGCAAGCGGGTCGGCGACCCTGCCGAACGCAGACTCCACGCGCCACCGGCGGGCGAGCCACCCGTCGACCTGGTCGCTCACCCCCGCGACGCCGAAGAGGATCGCCGCGGGCCAGCTGCGACCTCCCTCGGCCGTGACCAGGACGGCGACGAAGAGCGGGATCAACGCGAGCCGCAAGATCGTCAGCGCATTGGGCAGATGCGCGAGCGGAGGCGACACGGCACGGGCGGACATGCCGTCAAGGATAGAGCGCGCCCGTCTCGTTGTTCCGCATTTGCTCGACTTTCGTGACAGACACGCGCGGTCTTCCCCGATACGATCGAATCGGGGAGGAGGTCGTGGGTACCGGCACCGAGGGGCGTTGATACCGTCGCGCCCGTGGCGAACCGCCTCACGATTCCCGGCTTCGTCAACGCGCACAGCCACGCCTTTCAGCGGGCTCTCAGAGGTCGTGTCGAGGGTGGAGACTTCTGGGCCTGGCGCGACGCCATGCTTGCCCTGGCCGACGAGCAGACGCCGGAACGGGTGCGCACCGAGTACGAGCGGGTCTACCGCGAGATGCTCGCCGCCGGCTACACCGCGGTCGGCGAGTTCCACTACCTCGGCGTCGAGGAGGCCCTCGCAGCAGCGGAGGCCGCGGACGCAGCCGGCATCGCGTTCGTCCTCCTCTACGCCGCTTATGGGCGTGGCGGCCTGGAGCGCTTCCGCCAGCCCTCGCCTGCCGCCTATCTCACCCAGGTCGAGCAGCTCCGTGACCAGGGCATCCGGGTCGGGCTCGCCCCCCACTCCGTCCGCGCGTGCCCGCCGGACTGGCTCGAGGAGATCGGCCGTTATGCCGAGGAGCACGCGCTCCCACTGCACGTGCACGCAGACGAGCAACCGCGCGAGATCGACGAGTGCATCGAGCAGCACGGCGTGCGGCCAATCGAGCTCCTCGCCAAGAGAGGCTGCCTCGGCCCGCGCACCACTGTCGTCCACGCGACGCATGCTTCTGACGAAGAGCTCGACCTACTGGCCGACGCGGGTGCGCGGATCTGCGCCTGCCTCACGACTGAGGCGAATCTCGGAGACGGCTTCCTGCCCGTCGAGCGGATCTGCGCGCGCAGCCTCGGCATCTGCATCGGCTCCGACTCGAACGTCCGCATCGACCCACTTGAGGAGCTGCGCGAGCTCGAGGGCATCGCCCGCCGCAGCACGCTGAGGAGGAACGTCGTCTCGCCCGAGTCGCTTCTGTGCTTCGGCTCCGACGAGGGCGCGGCGTCGCTCGGGCTCGACTCATGGGCCGACGTCGAGGTCGATCTCGAACACCCTTCGCTTGCCGGCATCGCCGAGGCGGACGTCTTCGGCGCGCTCGTCTTCGGCTGCTCGGCGGACGTGTTCGTCTAGGAGGTTTTGGCCGAACATTGCTCGTCGCCGGGGTGCGATGCTCGTTCCGAGGCAAGGACGCAGGGAGCGCCGATAGTCGCCACTATCGGTGCGACTGAGGACGCGGCCTCGGGGCGAGCAGCGCGGTCCGGCGGCTCAGCCATGTTTCGCCAAAACCTCCTGCTAAAGAATCCGAACGCCGAGCGCGCTCGCGGCGAGCCCGACCGCCAACTTCGCAGTCGTGTTCTCGTGATCGCGGATCGGGTTCACCTCCACGAGCTCCAGCGCATCCAGCACGCCGGCCTCCGCGACGAGCTCGAGCGCGAGGTGCGCTTCCCGGTATGACAGACCGCCAAGCAGGGGGTCTCCGACACCGGGCGCGAACTCAGGATCGACGGCGTCGAGATCGACCGAGACGTGGACGAACGCCCCACCGGACACGCGTCCAAGCGCCTCGTCGATCACAGGTTCGACGCCTCGGCGATCGAGGTCGCTGATCGTGTACACCGAAATGCCGAGCTCGCGTACGAGTGCCTGCTCTCCGGGGTCAAGCGAGCGCACGCCGACGAGGGCGACCCGGGCAGCGTCGATCGCAGGCAACCGCAGCCCGTTGGCCGAGAACAGCGTGCCGCAACGGCCGAGAGCTGCCGCGAGCGGCATTCCGTGCACGTTTCCGCTGGGCGTGGTGTCGGGCGTGTTCAGGTCGCCGTGCGCATCGATCCAGAGGACGCCGCCCGTGCCCTCGACCGCGAGCCCGCTCAGCGTGCCGATCGCGATCGAGTGGTCGCCCCCGAGCACGAGCGGGAAGAGGCCGTCTGCCCGTGCCGCTTCGACTTCCTGACCAACGCGCGCGCAGGTCTCGAGGATCTCGTCGAGAAAGCGTGCCTTCTCCGAGCCGCCCGAATGTGTCTCGGCAAGGGGTGCCTGGACGTTGCCGTGGTCCTCGACGTCGATGCCCGCGTCCACGAGGCGGTCGCGAAGCCCCGCATAGCGGATCGCCGAGGGGCCCATGTCCACGCCGCGGCGCCCCGCTCCGAGGTCGAGCGGCGCCCCGATGATTGCAACGCGAGCCGGTGCCACGGCAAAACAATAGGGGCGGCGCCTACGTTCAGGCGCGGATGAAACGAGAGCTCAGCTTCTAGGGAGCAACAGGCGAGGGCTGGACTTCTTCCTCTTCCAGCTTCTTGCAGGCTGCCTGCGCCTTTGCCGACAGCGGATGCTTGGCCGGCTCGAGCGGGTGGCACTCGTAGTAGCGGTGAAGGCGGCTCAGGTCCGGGATGTTGGAGGGCCACGGATAGAGCACGAGGTGGATCAGCAAGATCACGAGCCCGGCAGCAACCGTGAGGGCGACGATGCGAAGGCGCCGCTCGAGATTGCGAACGGTCTCGAACAAGGTGGGAAACGGCACGTCGATTGCTCGGTGCTTCGGCCAGGCGAGCAGGCTCGGGATGACCACCCAGAACAACGCGGTCAACCCGTACAGCGTTCTCCCGACCGGAAACTCGTCATCGATATCCGTTGTCGCTGCGGCCACTGAAGTGCAGAAAACGATGACGAGCAGGGCGATGCCGAAATAGAGAACAGCTCCGACCTCTCGGACCGGAGCCGTGGAGCGGGTCAAGCGGCCACCCGAGGGCGTCCTGTAGGGGAGCGCCGGATCGCCCTCCATCCCGCCGGCCTCCTCGGAAGGAGCGTCGCTCACAGGCAGGACGCCGGTTCGGTCCGGCGGGTAGCGGAACGCGCTGTAGACGCAGAGGACGATCACCCCGACGACGACGAGCGCCAGGACGGGATAGTCGTACTCGAGCGCCCCGACCGTGCCGGAGATCGTCGGCCACCTTGCGCTGTCTCCCCAGAAGGCGGCCCATAGCTCCGGGACGAGAACGAGCACGCCGAAGAAGAGCCACACGCCGTAGCCCCAAGCCTCGCGATGGTCGATGCCGCTGAAATGCGCGATCAGCCAGCGCCTGAGTAGGCCCGGCGGCGCAACTGTTCGTTCGCTCATGCGCCGGACGGTACGACGCCCATCGGACAAGAGTCCTCAAGCGACATTAGAAAGGCCCTGTGAGCAGGGCCTTTGCAGTCGGGGCGCCCGGATTTGAACCGGGGACCTCTTGTCCCCCAGACAA
>JBBPIJ010000001.1:0-255104 GCA_038040395.1 Actinomycetota bacterium | reverse complement strand
GCGCGCTAACCAGGCTGCGCCACGCCCCGTTGGGGGACAAGAGTAACGGTCGCGCGTCGCGGCCGCGCGACCTCCTAGGCGGCATCGCAAGCGCTGCCTCAGGTCCCCCAGACAAGCGCGCTAACCAGGCTGCGCCACGCCCCGTTGGGGGACAAGAGTAACGGTCGCGCTCAGAGCCTGCGATCAGCTGATCGTCAGGCGGCGGGTCATCCTCACGACTGTCCGTCCGGGTGCGTCAGTCGCGGTCACGCGCAGCTGGAGCTTTGCCCTGCGCCTAAGGCCTGCTCGGTGCGAGCGAGGGATCGCTCACACCGTGATGTGCTATTCCGGCCGGCGCCCCTTGCCTAGCGCTAGCCGAGTCGCTTGTACAAGCGGTCGATCAGATCGGGCATCTCCTCCAAGCGCTCCGTGATCACGCGCAGGCGGTATTCGCGGAAGTGCTCGGGCTCGACATCCAGGGCTGCGGCGAGCGACTGGACGATCTCGTTCGACGGCACGGGCCTGTTTCCGTGCACAAGATGATTCAGGTACCCGGCCGAGAGCTTCGTCTTGGCCGCGAGCGCGCGGTACGTGCTGCCGCTCTCGGTCATCAAGCGCTCGAGCGTCTCTCCGAACGGGTCCTCGCTGAAGCGGCGCCGACGGGCCATCAGCGCAGGCTCTCCAGCTCGGCGATCGCCACCCGGCTCTCCTCACCGGTCTCGCGGGAGCGGACGTCCACTGCGCCGTCGTCGAGCGTCTTCTTGCCGACCGTCACGCGGACCGGAAGCCCGACCAGGTCGGCGTCGGCGAACTTCTCGCCGGCGCGCCGGTCACGGTCGTCCAGCAGGACGTCGTCTCCTGCCGCCTCGAGCTTCGCTGCTACCTCGTCCGCCTGGGCTTCGAGCCCGGGCAGGGCGACCAGGTGCACGTCGTACGGCGCAACCGAGCTGGGCCACTTGATGCCGTCGTCGTCGTGGTGCTGCTCCACGATCGCAGCCATCGTCCGGGCGGGCCCGATTCCATAACTGCCCATGATCAGAGGCTTCTCCGTGCTGTCCTCGTCGAGGAACGTGGCCTCGAGCGGCTCGGTGTAACGGGTCTCGAGCTTGAAGATATGTCCTACCTCGATCGCGGTTTGTAGACGCAGGGCGCCGCCACAGTTCGGGCACGTGTCTCCCTCTCGCACCTTACGGATGTTTGCAAACCGCGCCTTGAAGTCTCGCCCGTGCTCGACGCCGCGCAGGTGATGCCCGGTGCGATTCGCGCCGGTGACGAACTGGCCCTTGCGAAGAGCCTCGTCGGCCACGACCTCGACCTTCGCCCCCACCGGCCCGATCGAGCCTGGGTCCGCCCCGAAGGCCTCGCGGATCTCGTCCTCGGTCGCAGGCCGGAATGCCTGGCCGAGAGCCTCGAGCAGCTTGCCTTCGTCCAGCCGATCGTCGCCCCGCACGAGACCGAGGACGACCTTGCCGTTCATCACCACCGGCATCGCCTTCGACGTCGCCGCCGCGTCGATACCGAGCAGCTGCGCGACGTCCTCGATCGTCTTCGCGCCTGGTGTTTCGATCTCGTCGGGCGCGTCGAGCGAAGGCGGGAACTCGGGGGCGCGAGGCACCCCGCGAGCGATCTCGAGATCGGCCGCGTAGTCGCCGCGCTCGCAGAGGACGAGTGTGTTCTCGCCCGACTCGGAGGGGGCGAGGTAGTCCGAGCTCTCACTTCCCCCCATCATCCCGGACTCAGCCTGTACGCGGAACACTTCGAGCTCGCAGCGCTCGAAGATGCGGTCGTACGCGCCGGCGTGTAGCTGGAAGCTCTTGTCGAGGCCCTCCTCGTCGCGGTCGAACGAGTACGAGTCCTTCATGATGAACTCGCGAACGCGGATGAGCCCGGCGCGCGGACGCGGCTCGTCGCGGTCCTTCGTCTGGAAGTGGTAGAGCATCTGCGGAAGGTCGCGGTACGACTGGATCTCGCGGGCGTGGAACGCGACCGTCTCCTCGTGCGTCATCGGCAGCACGAACTCGCGGTCGTTTCGGTCACGGAGCTTGAAGACCTCCGGAAAGTCGTAGCGCCCCGTCGCCCGCCACAGCTCGGCGGGGGTCAGTACCGGCATCAGCATCTCCTGCGCGCCGATCGCGTCCATCTCCTCTCGGATGATCTGGGCGATCTTCTCGTGAACGCGCCAGCCGAGGGGGAGGAACGTCCAGAGGCCGGCACTCACCTGGCGGATGAACGCGCCCCGGACGAGCAGCTTGTGGCTGACGGCCTCGGCGTCCGCAGGGTCCTCGCGCAGGGTCGGAAAGAAGAGCTGGGATGCCCGCCGCACCATCCTCCAAGACTAGTCGAGCGGAATCTCGGAAGCCTCGGCCATCGCGAGCGCGGCGGGCTTCGCCATCTTCAACCGCTTCGGCCGGCGCATGCCATCCGCGATCCAGCCGTCGATCTCGCGGAAGAGCTCGTCGACGAGGCCCTCCGAAGGCACCTTCTTCAGAACACGGCCGTGCGCGTAGATGAAGCCGACCTCGCGACCGCCGGCGATGCCGAAGTCCGCGTCACCGGCTTCCCCCGGGCCGTTGACCGCGCAGCCCATGACCGCGATCTCGAAGGCCTGCGGATACGCCTTCAGCCGACCCTCGACCTCGACCGCGAGGTTCTCGACGCCGACGTTGTCGCGCCCACACGACGGGCAGGCGATCATGATCGGCCCCCGTTCGCGCAGGCCCAGCGCCTTGAGAATCTCCCAGGCGACTTCGATCTCCTTCACCGGGTCCGCCGTCAACGAGACGCGCAGGGTGTCGCCGATCCCGTCCGCGAGCAGCGCGCCGATGCCGATCGCGCTCTTGATCGAGCCGGAAAAGGCGGTTCCCGCCTCGGTGACGCCGAGATGGAGCGGGTACGGGACGCGCTCCGACAGCAGGCGATAGGCGCGGATCATCGTCGGCACGTGCGTCGACTTGACCGAGATCTTGAAGTCGTGGAAGTCGAGACCCTCGAGGAGCTCGACCTCCTCCATCGCCGCGGCGACGAGCGCCTCGGCCTGGTCCTGTTGCGCCAGCTCGTGGAGATGCTTGGGCAGCGAGCCGGAGTTCGCGCCGATCCGCATCGGTATGCCCGCGCCGCGCGCAGCCTCAACGACCTGCTCGACCTTGTCCGGGCCGCCGATGTTGCCGGGGTTGATCCGCACGGCCGCGACGCCCGCGTCGATTGCCCGGAGCGCCAGGCTCGCGTTGAAATGGATGTCCGCGATCACCGGGATCGGCGAGAGCCGCACGATCTTGTGCAGCGCCTCAGCGTCCTCGATCTTCGGCACGGCGCAGCGCACGACCTCGCAGCCGGCCGAGGCGAGCGCTGCGATCTGCGCGGTGGTCGCCGGAACGTCGCGCGTCGGAGTGAGGGTCATCGACTGGATGACGACCGGAGCGCCGCCTCCGATCTCGACGTTTCCGACCTTGATCGACCTCGCGCTGGCCACTAGTGCCCCTTCCAGTAATGCCGCCGAGTCTCTGGGTCGCGAGCACCAAGCCAGAGGCCGCACTCGACCGCGGCCAAGGCTTGCTGGCGCCGCGTGATCGCGGGCCAGGGGCCGGCACCAAGGCATCGCTTGCGATGCCGACCATAGGAGGTCGTGCCGGCTTTGCCGGTATGACCGTTTTGTATTGCTGGGAGGGGCACTTAGTTCCCCCCGATTCGCCCGACGTCGTTCGAGAGCCCGATGAAGAAGAGTAGGAGGACGAGTGCGATGCCAACGGCGGAAACCCGCTCGTATACCTCGCGGCCGACCGCGCGGCCCCGGACCCCCTCGATGATCGAGAAGGCGATGTGGCCCCCGTCTAGCGGGAGTAGCGGCAAGAGGTTGAGGAGCGCCAGGGAGAGGCTGAGGAGCCCGAGCACCCACAGGTACGTCTCGAACCCCCGCTCGATCGCCTGCGACGAGCCTTCGACGATGCCGACGGGGCTCGATACCTCCTTCTTGTTCCCTCGCACGAGCCGCCCCAGCGAGGCGCCGATCTCCTTCGTGACCGTCCCGGTCAGTCGTAGGGACTGCGAAAACGACCCGGCCGGCCCCAGAGGCTTGGCTTCCAGCCGGAACCCAAGGCGATAGGCACCGTCGACGACCTTCGGGGTGACCGGTCCGATGGTGACGGGCTGGGGCCCGTCGCGACGCACGGTGATCGTCAGCGGCCGCCCGTTGGAGCTCGTGATCGCCCGGGAGATCCTGTCGGGCTTCACGTGCCGTCCGTTGATGGCCAGGATTTTGTCTCCGGGCCGGAGGCCGACCGCCTCCGCCGGCATTCCTCGTTCGACCTCTTCGATCGTGCGGGTCGCCTTCCCGCCGACGAAGAGGAAGAGCAGGAAGAACAGAACGATCGCGAAGAGGAGGTTCGTCCCCGGCCCCGCGAAGATGACGGCGACCTTCTTCCAGGTGCGCTGGCGCCAGTACGCATCGCCGCCGAGACCGTCCCTGAGCTCTGCCAGGCCCTTCCGGGCGGCCTTCTTGGCCGGAGCGCTCAGATCGGAGGACGCCATGGCCTGCTCGAGCTCGTCCAACAGCGTCCGCGCGCCGTCCATGTCGCCCTCTGCGAGCCCTCGCTTGATGTGCTCGAGAGGCGACAGGAGCTGGGGTTCCTCCTCGAGCGCGCGCCCGAAGTACCCGTCGAGATCGGACGGGGCGGGCCGATGCATCCCGGGGATCTTCACGTACCCACCGAGCGGAATCGTGCCGATCCCGTACTCGATCCCCTTTCGGCGAACGCGGACGAGGGCCGGCGGGAAGCCGATGTAGAACTTTCGCGGGCTCATGCCGACCGCGCGCGCCGTGACGAAATGGCCTGCCTCGTGGACGAAGACGAGGAGCCCAAGGCCGAGGATTCCGATGAAGATGCTCACGTGACCACGGCTCCGGCGGCGCGCTCGGCCAGGCGGCGGGCTGCGGCGTCCGCCTCCGCGAGCTCGTCCAGATCGGCGGCCGCTGCCCCATCCACCGCGCCAAGGGTTTCCTCGACAACGTCGGCCAGACCGAGGAACGGGATCCGGCCCGCGAGGAATGCCCCCACGGCGATCTCGTTCGCCGCGTTGTACGCGCAGGGGTAGGTGCCTCCGGACTCTCCGGCCCGCCGCGCCAGCGCGAGCAGCGGAAACGTCTCGAGGTCGGGCGGCTCGAACTCGAGGGACAATCCCTCCGAGAAGTCGAGCGGCTCGACGGGCGTCGCTGTGCGCTCCGGGTACGTGAGAGCGAACGAGATGGGTACGCGCATGTCGGGGTAGCCGAGATGCGCGAGGGCGGAGCCGTCTCTCAACCGGGCGATCGCGTGCACGACCGAGTTCGGGTGAACGACGACGTCGATCCGATCGTACGGCTGAGCGAAGAGGAAGTGCGCTTCGATCAGCTCGAGGCCCTTGTTGGCGAGGCTTGCGGAGTCGACGGTGATCTTCGGGCCCATCTGCCAGGTCGGGTGCGCGAGCGCGTCGGCGCGCGTGACGCTCTGGAGATCTGCGCGCGTCCGGCCCCGGAACGGGCCGCCCGACGCCGTCAGCACGATCGAGCCGACTGTCTCCGGAGCGCGTCCCTCGAGCAACTGGAAGAGGGCCGAGTGCTCGCTGTCGACCGGCAGCAAGAGGCCTCCACCCCGCTCCCGGGCCGCGAGAGCGAGCTCACCCGCTGCAACGAGGCTCTCCTTGTTCGCGAGGGCGAGGGTCACTCCGCGCTCGAGCGCCCAGATCGTCGCCGGCAGGCCGGCGAAGCCGACGACGGCGTTCAGCACGACATCGGGCTCGGACTCGTCCAGGAGCGCGGCCAGATCGCCGCTGACTTGCGTGTGCTGCACCCCGCGATCTGCGGCCAGCGCGTCGAGCTCGTTCGATCCCGAGGCAAGCGCACACGCCTCGAGCTCGGGGTGGGCGTCGATGATCTGGAGTGCCTGGCGCCCGATCGAACCGGTCGCGCCGAGGACGGCTATCCGCTTCACGCCGAAAAGTGTACGGGCCCCTTAACAGGGTCAGACCCTGTAAACGTTAACCGGGTCAGACCCTGTAAAGGTTTCGGGGTCAGACCCCGTTAAGGATCTGTGAGGAACTGCCGCGATTAGGCTTGGCCGAAGGCGGCGATGACGTAGTAGGCGGCGACCCAGGAGAAGAGCAGGGCATCCAGGCGGTCGAGGAGGCCCCCATGCCCCGCCAGGAGCCGACTCGAGTCCTTCACGTCCATGTCGCGCTTGATCGCGGACTCGAACAGGTCGCCGAGCGGTGCAGCAACTGCGATCGCGACGCCGAGCACGAGCGACTCCGGGATCGACAGGAAATGTTGCTTGTACAGCGCGATGAAGGTGACGGCGATCGTCGCTGCAGTCCCCGCGATGAGGCCTTCCCAGGTCTTGCCCGGAGAGACCAGAGGCGCGAGCTTGTGCCTCCCGAAGAGAATCCCGATTGCGTAGGCCGCAGCGTCCCCAGCCCAGACCGCGAGCAGCACCGCGTAGGCCGCGAGGAGCGCGTGCTGATCCAGGTCGCGCAAGAGCACGGCGTGCGCCAGTCCGAGGCCGATCCAGCCCGCACCGAGCAGCGTCACCGCGACCGACACGGTCGTCGACTGTCGTGTACCGGCGACCCCCTTGAAGATGAAAGCGAGAGCCAACGTGCTCATGAAGCCGGCGAGCGCCCAGCTCGGCCCGCCCATCGTGGCGCCGAGCAGAGCCCCGAGTGCTCCCAGGTAACCCGCGAGCACGACCGGCCGCAGGGTCCGCGTCATCCAATACAGCTCGTGCAGGCCGACGATCGCGGCCACCGCGGCGAGCGCGAACATCGACCAGCCTCCGAGGTACACGAGCCAGAGCACCGCGGGGATGCCCGCCGCGGAGATGGCGATTCGCGACCAGAAGGCGCTGATGTTCATCGGCCGCCGAACCGACGGCGGCGGCCGGCGTACTCGGCGACGCCCCTTCGCAGGTCGTCCTCGCCGAAGTCGGGCCAGAGCGTGTCGACGAAGGCGAGCTCGGCGTACGCGAGCTGCCAGAGCAGGAAGTTCGAGATCCGCAGCTCGCCGGACGTCCGGATCACGAGGTCCGGGTCGGGCATGTCGGGAGCGTAGAGGTATACGGCGAGGACGTCCTCGTCTACCTCCTCGGGCTTGAGGCCGGCGGCGATCATCCGTCTCGCCGCGTCCGCCAGCTCTGCTCGCCCACCGTAGTCGAAGGCGATCCAGAGCTGAAGGCGATCCCGGTCCGCCGTCTCGTGCTCGAGCTCGGCCATCCGCGCGCGCAACGCGTCGGGGGCGCGGTCGCGACGGCCGATGAAGCGCGTCCGGACGCCCTGCTTCGCGAGGTCGGGCAGCTCCCGGTCGATCGTCTCCTCGAAGATCTCCATCAGCGAGTCCACCTCGGCCGGGGGCCGCAGCCAGTTCTCCGTCGAGAACGCGTACACCGTCAGCGACTCGATCCCGAGGTCGATCGCCGCTTCCACGGTGCGCCGGAGCGCTCTCGTGCCCTCTCGGTGTCCTGCCTCCACCGGGAGGCCGCGCTGCTCCGCCCAGCGGCCGTTGCCGTCGAGGATGATCGCTACCGAGCCGGGAACCTCCCCGGGCTCGAGCTCAGGACGCGCACGTCGACGGATCTGCCTCAGAAACCGCAAGGAGGGAGAGCATCCTACGCACGCGTCTGGCGGCGGACGGCGCGCAGCGCCACCAGGAACGCGAGCCCGACCAGGAGCGCGCCCGACAGCTCCAGCAGCTCCTCGCCCACGACGAGCTCGTTGAACGCCGCGACACGCTGATCGTGCTCGCCGTACTCGACCGCCTCGAGCACCTGCGACGTGACACCGCAGACCGTTCCCGCCACGAAGAGCCCGAGCCCGGCGCCCAGTCGTCGGAGCCGCCTCCCCACGAGCACCCAGAGGACGATCGCGACGATCCCGAGGGGCGAGTAGAGGATCTGCCAGTCGACACCGGTGATCCGCTCGAGACGCTCGTGGATCTCCGCGAACTCGTCGGCGGACACGAGCAACAGAGGCACGGAGAGCGTCTGCCAGATCCGCGCCGTCGGCGCCTGCTCGACCCGCCCCAGGAGGACTGCAATCAGCGCGATGGAGGCCCAGAGGCCCGCTGAGTACGCGGAAGGCACATTCCGTTCACCGTCCAGGTCGAAGACCCCGAGTCGCGGCTCGAAGACGATATGGAGAACACCCAGGATGCCCAGCAGCACGATGGCGGCACCGTTCACGGCCGCGACGCGCCGTAGATCGAGCCGCTGCGCAATCGCGAGCGCTTTGTCGAGGAACGCGGCCGGAGCGGAGGTCATCCGGACTGCTGTCGCACCGCTCGTCGCCACCCTCTCATTGTGGGCGCAAACCGGGAAATGTGGGCGTCAGACCTCTGTTATCTCCGCTTCCTTGCGCTTCAGGAGGTCGTCGATCTTGCTCGTGTGCTCGTCCGTGATCTTCTGGACGCGCTCTTCCGCGCGCCGCTCGTCGTCTTCCCCGACATTTCCCTGGGTCTTGAGATCCTTCAGATGCTTGTCTGCATCACGCCGCACGTTGCGAATCGCGATGCGCCCTTCTTCCGCGATCTGGCGCACGATCTTGACGAGGTCATTGCGCCGCTCCTCGGTGAGCTGGGGAATCGGGAGGCGGATCACCTTGCCGTCGTTCGAGGGCGTGAGCCCGAGCTCCGACTCCAGGATCGCCCGCTCGATCTCCTTGACCGAGCTGGGATCAAACGGCTGAACCGTCAGCATGCGCGGTTCGGGGACGTTGATCGTCGCCAGCTGCTTGAGCGGCGTCGACTGCCCGTAGTAGTCGACCGTGATCCGGTCGAGAAGCGCCGCAGAGGCGCGGCCGGTGCGAACCGTGTTGAACTCGACTTGCGTCGACTCGACGGACTTGTCCATCCGCCGGGTCGCGTCCTGGATCAGATCGTCGATCACGAGTGCCCCTTCTTAGGAGTGGAGATGATTGTGCCGACTCGCTCGCCGGAAATGACCCGCTTGATGTTCCGATCCTCCAGCCCGAAGACGTAGATCGGCAACCCGTTGTCCATGCAGAGCGAGAGCGCCGTCGTGTCCATCACCTTGAGCCCGCGCTCGATCGCCTCGAGATGTGTGAGCTCGGGGAGCAGCGCCGCGTTCGGGTCCGTGTTCGGATCGCCGTCGTAGACGCCGTCCACCGCATGCTTGGCCATCAGGATCGCGTCGGCGCCGATCTCCAGCGCCCGGAGCGCCGCTGCGGTATCGGTCGTGAAGAACGGGTTGCCGGTGCCGGCCGCGAAGATGACCACGCGCCCCTTCTCGAGATGCCGTATTCCGCGGCGGCGGATGTACGGCTCGGCCACCTGCGCCACGCCGATCGCGGACAGGATCCGTGTGTCCGCCCCGATCCGTTCGAGCGCGTCCTGGAGCGCGAGCCCGTTCAGCACCGTCGCGAGCATCCCGGCGTAGTCGGCTGTCGCGCGGTCCATTCCCTCCGCCGCCGCCGCCATTCCGCGATAGAAGTTTCCACCGCCGACGACGATCGCGACCTCCACTCCGCTCTCGCGAACCTCGACGATCTCCTGCGCGATCTCCTCGATCCGCGGAAGGAAGAGGCCGAACTCCTTCTCGCCCATCAGGGCCTCGCCGGAAAGCTTCAGCAGGATCCGGTCGAAGACGCGCGAGCCGTCACCGGCTTTCGCCGGCCTCTCTTCCTGAAGGGTCACTCGGCCAGAGCGTAACGCTCGAATTCGAGGACTTTGAGCCCTTCCTCCTCCAGCGCCTGCGCGACGGTCTTCTTCGGCGCGTGGATCCACGCCTGCTCGGCGAGCACCGCCTCTCCGAAGAAGCGCTTCCCGAGCATGCCCTCGACGATCTTCCCCCGGGCCTGCTCCGGCTTCGACTCCACCTCGGGAAGCTTCTCGTAGACGGAGCGCTCGTTCGCGATCTCCTCTTCTGGGACATCGTCCCGCGTGGGATACCGGGGCGCCGCGAATGCGATGTGCATTGCGAGCCGCCGTGCCGCCTCGGGCGGGCCTTCGGCCTTCACGAGGACGCCGATCTTGTTTGCCGGCGGATGGACGTACGCGGCGATCGCTTCGCCGTTGGCTGACTCGTATCGGGCCGCGCCGCGGACTGCGATGTTCTCGCCGATCTTGCCGACAAGCTCTGCGCGGTCGTCTTCGAACGAGGAAACGGCTTCGGGCCCGTCCTTTTCGACCGCGTCGAGCAGGCGCTCGGCAAACGCGCGGAACTCCTCGTTCTTCGAGACGGGCTCGGTCTCCGAGCCCACGGCGACGATCGTCCCCGTCGATCCGTCGACGCGCGCGAGCACGACGCCCTCGGTCGTCTCCTGGCCGGCCCGCTTGCTCGCCTGTGCCATCCCGCGTTCCCGCAGGAGCTGCTTTGCGGCCTCCAGATCGCCGTCTGCGTCCTGGAGGGCCCGCTTGCAGTCCATCATCGGGGCGCTTGTCATCTCGCGCAGCGTCTTGACGAGGTCGGCTGAGATCTCGGTCATTCGGCCGGCACCTCCTCCTTGACCGGCTCCTCCGCAGCGGCCGGCTCCTCCTCAGACTTTGCAACAGACTGTTGCAAAGTGTCTTCGCGGGCTGGTTCCTCGGCTGGAGCAGCGGCAGGAGGCGCCTCGGCCGTCTCTCCCGCGACTGCCTCGGGCTCCGCAGCGTCCGGCTGGGTCTCTTCGGCCGGGGCCGACTCGAACTCCTCGACCTTGACCTTCTGCTTCCCCGCCTCGATCGAATCGGCGATCGTGCGGATCACGAGCTCGCATGCCTTGATCGCGTCGTCGTTGCCGGGCACGACGTAGTCGGCTTCGTCCGGGTCGCAGTTCGTGTCGACGAGGGCGATGACCGGCAGGCCGAGGCGCTTTGCCTCGCGCACCGCAATCGCCTCCTTGCGCAGGTCGACCACGAGCAGCGCATCAGGCTGGCGCTTCATGTCCGCGACGCCGCCGAGGTGGCTTTCGAGCCGCTCGAGCTCGGCGATCATCGACAGCCGCTCCTTCGGCGGAAGCAGGTCGAGCTGCCCTTCCTCGTTGAGGCGGCGCAGCTCGTGCAGGCGCTCGATCCGGCTCGAGATCGTGCGCCAGTTCGTGAGCAGCCCGCCGAGCCAGCGATGGTTGACGTACGGCATGCCGACGCGCTTCGCGTGGCCCTCGACCGCGTCCTGCGCCTGCTTCTTGGTGCCGACGAAGAGGACGGTGCCTCCGCGCTCGGCGAGGTTGCGCGAGAAGGCGGCAGCCTCCTCGAGGAGCTGGAGCGTCTGCTCGAGGTTGATGATGTAGATACCCCCGCGCTCGCCGAAGATGAAGCGGCGCATCTTGGGGTCCCAGCGGCGCGTCTGGTGGCCGAAATGGACGCCGGCCTCCAGCAGCTCTCGCATGGTGACGACGGGCAAGGTGGAACCTCCTGTGGTTTGAGT
This sequence comes from Actinomycetota bacterium, assembly GCA_038040395.1. Classification (GTDB taxonomy): domain Bacteria; phylum Actinomycetota; class Thermoleophilia; order Gaiellales; family Gaiellaceae; genus VAXT01. The sequence continues at coordinate 243,741 of JBBPIJ010000001.1, read as the reverse complement.
GCAGAACAGCCGGCGGCCTCGGGGCGAAACCGCTCGTTGCGGCACCACCACCCTTCGTCCCGCCGGGACGATTACACGGTCGCTGGATTCTAGCCGGTGCCCCGCAACCGGCCGAGATACGCATCCAGCGCGGGTGGTAGCGGGGACTCGAGGTCGATCCGCTCGCCCGTGAACGGATGGTCGAAAGCGAGCCTCCCTGCGTGCAGGAACTGACGGCCGAGTCCCTGGTCGGGGACGCCGTAGACCGGATCTCCGACCACGGGCAGGTCGACTGCGGCGAGATGAACGCGGATCTGATGCGTCCTCCCGGTCTCGAGCCGTACATCGAGGAGTGCATTCCCGCCAAGGAGCTCGGCGACCTCGAAGTGGGTGACGGCCTCGCGCGGCGTATCGGTATCGAGCGACTGGCGGGTCGGGTCATCGCGGTCCCGCCCGATCGGCGCGTCGATCCGCCCTCGCCAGGAGCGCGGCCGGCCGCGGACGAGGGCGACGTAATGCCGCTCGAGCGCCCGGCTCTGCACCAGGTCCTGGAGGAGCTTGTGCGCCTCATCCGAGCGCGCGACGACGAGCAGGCCGGACGTGTCGCGGTCCAGGCGGTGGACGATTCCGGGCCGGTCCTCCTCCCCGCCCCCCGAGCGGCCGACGAGACCGTGGACGAGCGTGCCGCTCGGGTGGCCCGCGCCCGGATGCACGACGACGCCGGCCGGCTTGTCGACGACAAGCAGGTGCTCGTCCTCGTAGGCGACCCGGAAATCGACCTCCTCGGGCTCGAGCGTCTTCGGCGTCTGGGCGGGCAGCTCCACCTCGAGCTCCTCGCCGCCGTCGAGTCGATGGCTCTTCGGCCTCGCGAGACCGTCTACGCGAACGGCGCCGACTGCCAGCAGGCGCTCTGCCACGGAGCGCGAGGCGATCTCGGGCAGCTCGGCGAGGAACCGGTCGAGCCGGTCGCCCGCTGCCTCCTCAGGGACCCGAATGTGGAGCGTTTGGAACCGGCCGTGGCCGCGTTTGAGTGCGTTGCGGAAGGAGCAGCGCGGACAGGAGGACGAGGACGCCGAGGACGATGAAGCTGTCGGCCAGGTTGAACGCCGGCCAGAAGCGAAGGTCGATGAAGTCGGTCACGTGCCCGAGCCGGATGCGGTCGGTGAGGTTCGAGGCGCTGCCGCCGATGAGGAGACCGAGCGCGACAGGGAGGACGGGGTGTCGAGCACCCGACCGCGCGAAGAAGAACAGCATCCACCCGACGGCCACGGCAGTCAGCGCGGTCACGATCGGCGTCGCGCTCGCAAAGAGGCCGAAGGCGATCCCGGAGTTCTGCACGTGATGGATCGACAGCGGCCCGGCAACGTGACGCTCCCCGTCGAGCCCGAGATTGCTCGAAACGAGGTGCTTCGTGAGCTGATCTCCGGCCAGCGCGGCCAGCGCGATCGCGGAAAGACCCACCCACTGCTGGGCCCGCGCCGCCAACGAGCGATGAGCGCCTGCCAGCGGCGTCAGGGCGTCCGTCGAGGAACCGACCCGAACGTCGACTCGCCGCGCGACGGGCTCGGTCATCTCCGCTCCTCGAGGCGCCGGCAGTCGATGCAGAGGGTCGCCCAGGGAAGCGCTGCGAGGCGCTCCTCGCCGACGTCCTTGCCGCAATTCACGCACTTGCCGTACGTGCCGTCCTCGATGCGCTGGAGCGCTGCGTCGATCTCGGCCAGAACATTCTCCGAGTTCTCCTCGAGCGTGTCGTCGATCTCGCGGTCGAGCGTCTCGGTAGCAGTGTCGGCGAGGTGGTTGTCGCTGGGCTCGTCCTCCGACGTTTCAGCCGCGCCCGGGTTCTCCCTGTGCAGGTAGTCGATCGCATCGAGCACGCGGCGGCGCTCCTCCTGGAGGAGCGTGCGGAACCGCTCGACGTCGACCGTCATGACCCCAAGTCTAAACTGGAGTCACGCGGCCTCGGCTGCCTCGTCCTCGCCGTCTCCTTCGTCGACCATCGCGAGCGCAGAGCGCAGCAGCGACCGAATACGGCTTGCCTCTCCGCGCAGGTGCTCACGCTCGGCAAGGGCACGCTGCTTGATCAGCCGCGCCTCGGCGTGCGCCTCGGTCAGGAACACGTCCGCCTCGCGGCGGGCCTGCTCCTTCAGCTCCTGCGCGCTCCGCTCGGCCGAGACCAGCGTCTTGCGGAGAAGCGTCTCGAGATCGCGGTAGCGGGCGATGTCCTCCTCCATGCGTTCGAGCTTGTCCTGGAGGTCGGCACGCTCGCGCCAGACCTCTTCGAAGCTCTCCACGATCTCTTCGTGGAGCTGGTCCGTTGCCGCGCGGCGGTAGCCGAAGAAGCTCCGGCCGAGCTTGACGTGCCGAATTTCGACAGGTGTTAGCGCCATCTCTCCACCTCCTTTCTCAGTGCAGTTGATCGAGGATTGTCTGGAAGAGCCGGTCGAGGAAGACGAGGCTGAAAACGGCGACGATTGGCGAGATGTCGAGAGGACCGAGCGGCGGCAGGATCCGCCTGAAGATGCGCAGGTACGGCTCGCAGACGTCGTAGAGAAAGCGCTGGACCCGGTTCAGCCAGGGCTGGTAGGGAAGCTTGATCCAGGACGTGATGATGTAGCCGAAGATCAAGAGGATGTACACGGAGACGAACACGTGCACGAAGTTCTCGAGCGCCGAGATCGCGTCGGCAAGCGGTAGCGTAAAACTGGCGGTCGCGCCCACGGGGATTTCATTCGGCCTCCTACGATCTCTTCCTTTTCCGACAGGCATCGGTAGTTCGATCGCCGCGGAGGCGGGCTTTGCCCGTCTCCGCTCACTAATGCCGGACGGGACAGAGAAATCCGGGAAAAGTCGTCATGGCGCGCGCTAAGCCATCGCTTGCGATGCTGCCGTTCTGGAACGCCGGACTTTTCCCGGCTATTAGGCCTGGTTGAAGAAGCCGCCGCGCTCCAGGAGACGGGCGCGCTCTTCGGCCGAGACTTCGACATTTCGCGGCGTGAGCAGGAACACCTTGTCGGCGACCCGCTGCATGCCCCCGCCGAGCGCGTACGTCAAGCCGCTCGTGAAGTCGATCAGCCGCTTCGAAAGATCGGGATCGGAGCCCTGGAGGTTGAGGATCACGGGCGTCCCTTCCTTGAACTTGTCCGCGATCTGCTGCGCGTCGTTGAAACTGCGCGGCACGACGAGGTGGACGCTCACGGACGGGTGCCCCGGTGCTGCCTCGACGGCGCGCGGGCGCGTCGGCCTCAGGACTGCGGTGCGCGCGCTCGGCGACGCTTCGGGCTCGGTCCAGTCCTCGAATTCGGCCTTCCGTCGGCGCGGGGAGAGCCTCCGCACGTTCGGGCGCTCGCTGTAGGAGCGCTCGAGCTCCTCATTCGTGACATAGCCGTCCTCGTCCCAGTCTTCGTCCTCCTCGGCGATCCCGAAGTAGACGAGAGTGCGGTTCCAGACGTCTGCAAAGCCCATAGCGGCGGAATGTTAACCCTGATACAGCACAGACCCAATTCGAATCATGGTCGCACCTTCCTCCGCAGCCACTTTGTAATCCTGGCTCGTACCCATTGAAAGCTCTCTGAGTCCGTGTTTCGTGGCTAATTCATGCAGTTTTTGGAAGTACGGACGGGAGGTTTCGGGGTCTTCCGTCGCCGGAGGCATCGTCGAGAGCCCGACTATGCGTGGATAGCGCTCGAGGAAGGCCGAGATCTCCTCGGGCGAGACGCCTGACTTGCTCTGCTCGTCCGCGAGATTGACCTGGACGAGCGCCGGGATCTCGAGGCGACGGGCCGCGGATTCGGAATCGAGCGAGTGCACGAGCTCGCAAAGGCTGCTCACGACCTTGGCCTTTCGGCTCTGCAGGTGGCCGATGAAGTGCCAGCGGAACGCGTCTGCATGGGCGGCATGCTTGGCCTCGAGGTCCTGCGCCTTGTTCTCACCGACGACCTCGATCCCGGCCTCGGCCAAGACGGCCATGTCCTCCACGGAGACGTACTTCGTCGCGACCACGATCGTCACATCCGGCCCCACCTCCTGCCGAACGCGCGCGAGGCGTTCGCGCACCTGCTCAGCGGACAAAGCCAATGACGCCCTGTGTGCCGCGGGGCCTGCCCGTTCGGCGCTCCGAGAAGAAGAGGTCCGGCCGGCAGGCGGTGCAGAGGTCGACGCGCTCGACCTTCGTGGCTCCGGCTTCGCGCGCGGCTTGTTCCGCGGCCGCCCACAAGTCGAGCTTCCCCCGGTTGAGGATCGCGGGACCGAAACGGTCGCGAAAGCGCCCGGCCACGTCCTCTCGCACCTCGTAGCAGCAAGGGCCAACCGACGGGCCGACGATCGCCGCCAGGCGGCGGCCGCCAAGCGCCCCCGCGGCCACTTCGACGATCCCGTCCGCTAGGCCGCGCCAGCCTGCGTGGAGGACGGCAAGGCCGGGAGTGTCGCCGTTTGTCCGGGCAAGGGCCATCAGCACGCAGTCCGCGCCGAGCGCGACCATCGGCACGTCGGGCTCGTCCGTCCAGAGGCCGTCCCCTGGCGTGCCTCGCGAGCCTGCTTCGGCGCGATTGACGATCGTGGAGTGGGTCTGAAAGCCCAGCGTGAGCAGGCGCTCGTCTGCACCGACACTCGAACAGAGCCGCCGGCGGTTCTCGTCGACGCGCTCGACGTCATCTCCCGTCTTGCGTCCGAGGTTGAGCGACTCGAACGGTCCTTCGCTCACCCCTCCGAGGCGAGTCGAGAAGACGACCTCATAGGGCCCTGGTGCTTCCCAACGAAGCACAGGGACGCTCATGTTGTCTCGATCAGCTCGCGGGCGGCCGCCAGCTCCGCCTCCCGGTCGTCGAGCTCGCCGTTCAGCTTCCGGCGGCGAAGCTCGGCGAGGATCTCCCCCACGCGCGGCGACTCGCGGAGGCCGAGCTCCGCCACGTCGGCGCCGCTGATCTCGAGGCGGATTGCGGCAAGGCGCCCGAAGTACTCGTGGAGCGCCGGCAGGTCGGCGAGGGCGAGCGCGAAGAGCGGGGCGTCGGGCGCGTGGGGCTCCGCGATCGCGACGATCTCGGCGGGACTTGGCGGGTCGCCGGCGAGCTCCTCGGCAATCTTCGGCCCGCCGATGATCGCTGCCGCGATCTGATCCGAGTCCTGTCGGCGCACTTTGAGGCCGTCCAGCCACGGAGCAATCTCCCCGGCATTGAGGCGGCGGGCCAGCGCCGCCAGCCCGAGGCGCCACGCAGGCACCTCCAGGTCGTAGCGATCGTTCAGCTCCCGAAGCCGGTCGAACAGGCGAACGGTCTCCGCGTCCGCAACGACGTGTGGGTGAATCTCCTTCTCCGCTCCGAGCTCCGCCAGGCGCGGGATGGCGTGGCTCACGTCCCCTTCCTCGAGAAGTGCGATCAGCTCCTCCCGCAGCCGTGCGCCCGAGAGGTCGCCGACGTGGCCGGTTGCGATGCAGTCGCGTGCGAGCGTCTCGGTCTTCTCGTCCATGCGAAAGCCGTAGCGATCTTCGTAGCGAATGGCGCGCAGGATCCTCGTCGGATCGTCGATGAACGAGCGGTCGTGCAGGACGCGGATGCGACCGGCCTCGAGGTCGCTGCGACCTTCGAAGGGATCGACCAGCAGGCCGGGGTCGGCCTTGAGAGACACGGCCATCGCGTTGATCGTGAAGTCCCGGCGGTGCAGGTCTTCGGCGATCGACCCGGGCTCGACTGTCGGCAGAGCAGCCGGTGCCGCGTAAGACTCGCTCCGGGCGGTTACGACGTCGACTCGTTCGCCCTTGCCGTAGAGGACGACGGCGGTGCCGAACTTGTCGTGCGCCCGGACGCGGCCACCGAGCTCACCGGCCAAAGCCCCAGCCAGTGCTATCGCGTCACCTTCGACGACGATGTCGACGTCGAAGCCGGGCTCGCCGAGGAGGATGTCTCGGACCGTGCCCCCCACGAGGTAGACCCCTTCAGATGGCTCGCTGACGGCCGCGATTGCCCCGAGAACGGGCGCGAGTCGCTGAGGAAGCTCGAGTGTGACCATTGCGCGGTCATTCTGCCTGGGCCCCCGCCGGGCAACGACGCGATTTCGGCTCAATGATGGCGCAGACACGCGCGCCTTTCCCCGATACGATCGAATCGGGGAGGAGGCCTTGGGCACCTGGGGCCCCGACGAAAGGGCCGTGGCCGTTCAGAGGAGGGCGATGGCCTCGATCTCGACGCGAGCGCCCGACGGAAGGCCGGCGACCTCGATCGTCGACCGTGCCGGCGGCACATCGCCTACCCGTTCTGCATACACCGAGTTCATCCCCTGGAAGTCGTCGAGCGAGATGAGGAATACCGTCGTCTTCACGATCTGGTCGAGCCTCGTCCCGGCCTCGGTCAGGATCGCCTCCATGTTGTCGAGGATCTGACGGGTCTGCTCTTCGATCGTCGATCCGACGAGCTCCGCATGGTCCGGCTTGAGGCCGAGCTGCCCTGACACGAACACAAAGCCGTTCGCCTTGATCGCCTGCGAGTAGGGCGCTCCCTGGAACGGAGCGGGGGCCTTCTCGGTCCGTACGGCGGTCTTCCCCTCCATCGTCACTCCTTTCGTTTCCGGGGTCGGCCGGCCTGAGCAATCGCCACGCCGAGTGCCTTGAAGATCGCTTCGAGCACGTGCTGCGAGTCGTCGCCGCCGATCAACCTGACGTGGAGCGTGAGCCCGCCGCCTTCGGCGAACTCGTGCAGGAAGCTCGCCACGAGGTCGGTACCGAGGCCGCCGATCCTCGCCTTGGAGAGATCGACGTTGGACACGACGAGCGGTCTCCCGGAGGCCTCGAGCACGACGTGCGCGAGGGCCTCGTCCGCCGCGGCCGCGGCCGAGCCGTGGCCGCGTGCACCCTCCCAGCTGAGCGGAATGCGCAGCGCCTCGCCGAGCGCCTTCCCAGCGGAAGCGATCTCCGCCTCGGCTCGCTCGGGCGCGACCTGCAGCTCGAGATCGAGCGAGCCGTACCGTGCCAGCACGCCCAGCAGGTGGTCGAGCACGGGCAGCCCGCTGCTCACGTCGCTCTCGCCCGCGCCGTCGAGCAAAACGCGGACGCGAACGTGCTCTTTCTCGCTCACTCGTTCGGGGGATGCCATCCCTCGATCAAGGGTACCGCACCCCCGTAGCCAGGCCGACGACGGAGAAGAGCCCTTTCCGCTCCGCACGCGGCCTCTATGCCTCTTTCCTTCCGTCACATCCCTCGATTTCCCGCGCTGATCGCAGCAGCCGTCGCCCTTGCGGCGTTGGCTGCCCAGGGCGCGTCCACGAGCACGCCCGCAACGTCGCGCGCCGTGGTCGGTTTTCGCTCGAACGAGCAGCTCGCGGACGCCTTGAAGCGCTTCCCGGGCGCCCGGATCATCCGCCGGGTCCCGCACATGAAGACGGTCGAGGTGGAACTGCCGGGCGAAGCATCCCAGCTCGCCGGCCTCCCCGGAATCTCCTCTGCCCACGCGCCTCTTCGGCGCACGACGCAGGTCGAGCCCGCCCTCGCGGCGATATTCCGCCCGGGCCTGCCGTATGAATGGCAGTACGTCGTCACTCGCGAGAACGAGGTCCCCCAGGAGATCCTCCGTGCGGCTTCAGCGTTCACGATCGCCGTCGTCGACACCGGGCTCGACGTGACACATCCGGACATCGCTGCAAAAGCCCCCGAGACCTGGGACATCGTCCGCCGTCGCACGAACGTCGTGGACAAGGACGGGCACGGAACCTTCGTCTCCTCGCTCGCAGCGGGCTCCGTCGACAACAACGAGGGAATCGCGGGGTTCGGCGGGGACGCCAAGCTCCTGATGGTGAAGGCCGTCGGCGCCGGAGACAGCTTCAGCGACGTGGACGAGGCCGCGGCGATCGTCTACGCGGTCGACCACGGAGCCAACATCGTCAATCTCAGCATCGGCGGTGAAGGAACCTCGCCGCTCGAGCAGCGCGCTGTCCAGTACGCGGCGAGCCACAACGTTCTTCTCGTCGCAGCCGCCGGCAACGAGTACCGGGAGGGCAACCCGATCGAGTACCCCGCCGCCGCATTGCAGCCGCCAGGCTCGAGAGGCCAGGGCGGCATCGGCCTGTCCGTCGGCGCGAGCACGATCGGCGGCAAGCGCGCGTCCTTCTCGAACACGGGCTCCCAGATCTCGCTCGCCGCTCCCGGTGAACGCGTCTTCGGCGCGGTCGCCGCCAGCTCGCCTCGCGACTGGTGGCCTCGCTCCGCGCTTCCCGGGTCGACCGCAGGGCTCTACGGCTGGTCGAGCGGAACCTCGTTCTCGAGCCCAGAAGTGGCCGGCGCGGCCGCACTCGTGTGGGCGGCGAATCCGTCCCTGACGGCACAACAGGTCGCCGGGATCCTCAAGGCGACCGCATCCGGACGCGGCAAGTGGAACCCGAGGCTCGGCTACGGCGTGATCGACGTGGCGGCTGCCGTCGCGTCCGCCAGTGGACAACCCATTGCTCCGAGCGCCCAAGCGGGCTCGTGGCTCAGCGTGCGCCTTCTTCACTCCCGCTCCACCCGACGCGTCGGGTCCCCACGCGGCCTCCGGCGCGTGCGCCTCGCCGTACACCTGCGGACCAGCGCGCCGACGGTCACCCCCGACTACCGGGCGATCACGCTCCAGATTCGCAGCGGCGGAAGCTGGCACCGCATCGCGCGCACGACGACTCGTCTCGGCGGGGGCATCCGCTGGTCAGTCGGGCTTCGGCCGGGCCGCCACATCCTGCGCGTCGTCTACCGCGGCCGGTCGGACCTCGAGTCGGCCATCCGCCTGAAGCCGGTCCGCGTCGGCTAGAGAGCCGCAGGCCTGCGAGAGTCGTCCCTACGCCGCTCGGTTTCCTGACGCGCCGCTGAGTGCCCGTAGGCCGGTGGGACAGTGTTTGACACACGGCCCGCCGGCTGGAGGGTGCTCAGCGGCGCGAGGCGGCGGCGGAGCCCGGCTCTGCCGGGCGGGAGCCGACGCCGGTCAGGGAAGCGAGCAGCTAACCGGGGACGCGCTCTATTCGGGCGCCGACTGAGCGCAGCCGCTCGTCGATGCGCTCGTAGCCCTTGTCGATCTGGTAGACGGCTCCGATCGTCGACTCGCCCTCTGCGCAGAGCCCGGCGAGCAGCATGGACATGCCCGCGCGGATGTCGGGGCTCTCCATCCGCTGGCCGCGCAGCTTCGCCGGGCCGGTCACGACCGCGCGATGAGGGTCGCAGAGGATGATTCGCGCCCCCATCGAGACGAGCTTGTCGGTGAAGAAGAGGCGGTTCTCGAACATCTTCTCGAACAGGAGCACGGTTCCCCGCGCCTGAGTCGCTACCGTGAGGGCGATCGAGGTGCAGTCGGACGGGAACGCGGGCCACGGGCCGTCCTCGATCTTCGGAATGTGCCCGCCGATGTCGTCCTCCACCTGGAGCTCCTGCCCCGGCGGCACTCGCACGCTGCTCTCGCCCAGCTCGACGTGCACGCCCAGCCGGGCGAAGGTCGGAAGAATCGAGACGAGATCCTCTGTCTTGACGCCGTCGACCGTCAGGTCGCCGCCCGTCACCGCGCCGAGGCCGATGAAGCTCGCGACCTCCACGTGGTCCGGGCCGATCGTCCACTCGCCGCCGCTCAGGCTCTCGACGCCCTCGACACGGAGCACGTTCGACTCGATGCCCTCGATCGAGGCCCCAAGTGAAATGAGGAAGCGACACAGGTCCTGGACGTGCGGCTCGCACGCCGCGTTGCCGATCACCGTTTGCCCCGGTGTGAGCGCCGCGGCCATGACGATGTTCTCGGTAGCCATCACGCTCGCCTCGTCCAGGAAGACGTTTGCACCGCGCAGGCCGTCGGTCCGCATGTCGTAAAGGTCGCCCGCCTCGACGTGCGCGCCCAGGTTCGTGAAGCCGTGGATGTGGGGGTCGAGCCGCCGGCGCCCGATGACGTCGCCTCCGGGCGGTGCCGCGACAACGTTCCCGCAGCGCACGAGGACCGGGCCCGCTAGCAGGAACGACGCTCGCATACGCGAGCAGAGCTCCCGGTCGAGCTCCGTCTTCCGGATCTCGGCGGCATGTACGCGAACCTCGTTCGGGCCGGTCCACTCGACGTCGGCCCCGAGGTCGACGAGAAGGGCGAGCATCGTGTCCACGTCGCGGATCCGCGGAACGTTCCGCAGCGCCACCGGCTCGCTCGTCAGCAGGCACGCGGCGAGGATCGGGAGCACCCCGTTCTTGTTCCCTGCGGCGGTCACGTGCCCGTGCAGCGGCTGCCCGCCTTCGATGACGAAAGACTCCATCAGCTCGTGCTCGACCATCGTTTCAGTCATTGGCGACGGGCTATCGTATCCCTCGCTTGGAGATCACCCGCGAGCGCGCCTGGGAGACCCTGAACCGCCACACGAAGAGCGAGGCGTTGCTGCGGCACGCGCTCGCGGTGGAGGCTTCCGTTCGCGCCTACGCGCGCAAGTTCGGGGAGGACGAGGAGCTCTGGGGCGTGACCGCGCTCCTCCACGACTTCGACTGGGAGATGCACCCGACCCTCGAGCAGCATCCGCAGGACGGCGCGCCGATCCTGCGGACCGAGGGCTATCCCGAGGAGGTCGTCGAGGGTGTCCTCTCCCACGCCGAGCACCTCGGGCTCCCTCGTGACACGCTGATGAAGAAGACGCTCTTCGCCTGCGACGAGCTCTCCGGGTTCATCCACGCCTGCGGCTTGGTGCGCCCGGACGGGATCGAGACGCTGGAGCCGAAGTCCGTCAAGAAGAAGCTGAAGCAGCCCTCGTTCGCAGCAGGCGTGCACCGGGAGGACGTCTACAAGGGCGCCGAGGAGCTCGGCGTCGAGCTGGACGACCACATCCGCTTCGTGATCGAAGCACTTCGCCCGATCGCGCCCGAGCTCGGCCTGCGCACGGCCGCGGACGTGCCTAGCTGAGCCCCGCCAGCAGCCGGTCGATGTCGTCGTCGCTCGTCCAGTAGCCGCACGAGACCCGGATCAGGCCGCGGCCGGGGAGCTCGCGGACGATGACGCCCTGCCCGCGGAGGCGCTCGACGATCTCGGCGGCGTCGCCTTCGGGCCGGAAGGTGACGAGGCCCGCCTGGCCCGGCTTCGTCACGACCTCGAATCGCTCGGCAAGCGCTGCACGACAGCGGGCGGCGATCTCGGCTCCGCGCTCGAAGCGCCACTCGGGCGCGACGTCCAGCGCAGCGGAGAGTCCCGCGAGCGACGGGCCTCCGATCCAGCCGGAGTCGAAGCGCTCGGCGCCGGCTCTGGGCACGAACGAGCCGTCCGGCTGGTGCTCGGACTGGGCGAAGTAGCTCGGCAAGGCGACGCGCAGCGCCTCGGGGTCGGCGACGACGAGAGCGCCGGTCACGTCCGGCCCGCAGAGCCACTTCTGGCACGAGACCGCGTAGAAGTCGAACGTCCCGGCCCCGACAGGGATCACGCCGGCTGACTGTGCCCCGTCGACGAGGATCGGGATGCCCGTCTCGGCCTTGACGCGCTCAGGCTCGAGCGAGTTCCCGGTGGCCCACGAGACGTGCGAGATCGCGATCAGCCGCGTCCGGTCGGTGACCGCATCGACGATCTTGTCCTCCGGGGCGGCGACGATGCGAGCTCCCGACGCGTGCAGCGGCCCGATCAGCCCGAAGTGCTCGACGTCGCTCGTCACGATCTCGTCCTCCGGGCCGAGCCCCAGGCCGGCCAGGACGATGTTGCAGCCGTCGGTCGTCGATCGCGTGAGAGCGACGTGCTCCGGCTCGACGGACAGGTGCTCGGCAAGCTTCGTCCGCACCTCGTCGCGTCGACCGAGTGCGCGGGAGAAGTACGGCTCGCCACCGCGGGCCTGCGTGAGGTCGACGAGCTCCTCGGCCAGAATCGCCTCGGCAGTCGACCGCGCGAGCGGTCCGTTCGTACCCGCGTTCAGGTACGCGAGGTGGTCGAGCACCGGGAAGGCAGCGCGTGCCTCGTCGAAGGTCGGCGGCAAAGGCAGGGCTAGTCTAGGCCCGCCATGCGCGTCCTCCTTGCCGACCCGCCTGCGTTCACGCCCCAGTACGACCACGAGCTCGCCTCGGCGCTCGCACGGGCGGGCGCGGACGTGGAGCTCGTCACCTCGCCGTTTCGCTTCGGCGACCCGCCTGCGCCGGACGGCTACATCCGCAGCGAGCTCTTCTATCCGCTCAGCTCCCGCGTCTTTCAGCGCTCGCGGCTGCGCATTCCGGTCAAGCTCGTCGAGCATCCGCTCGGCCTCCTTCGCCTCCGCAGGCGCAGCGCGGACGTGGCCCACGTGCAATGGCTGGCCGCGCCCGAGATCGACGACCGCCTCCTTCGCCAGGGAGCGCCCCTCGTCTTCACCGCCCACGACCTTCTGCCCCGTCGCACCGCCGCGAAGCGCGACCTGTGGCGGCGGCTCTTCGGCCGCTTCGAGCGGATCGTCGTCCACAGCGAGCGTGGACGCGATCAGCTCGCTGAGCTGACCGAGCCCGCGCGGCTCCGGGTCATCCCCCATCCCGTTTACGCCAGCAGCCCGGAGCGGCGCGACGACGGGCACACGTTGCTCTGCCTCGGGATCATTCGCGCGTACAAGGGCATCGGGGACGCGATCGAGGCGGCGAAGCGAGTCGACGGAGCGCGCCTCCTGGTCGCGGGCGATCCGCTGGAGCCGGTGGACGGCTACCGGGCTGCTGCCGGGAACACGGCCGAGTGGCGTCTCGGCTATCTCTCCGACGACGAGATCGACCGTGCGCTCGGCGAGACGACCGTTGCGCTCTTCCCTTACAGGCCCGAGATCGACCAGAGCGGCGCGCTCATGCGTGCGCTGGGGGCAGGCGTACCGGCTGTGGTCTACGACGTCGGCGGGCTCGGCGAGCCGGTTCGCTCCTTCGGAGCCGGGCGGGTCGTCCCTCCGGGTGACGTCGAGGCGCTCACGGAGGCCGTGCGTGAGCTCCTCGCGGACCGGGAGGCACTGGAGCAGGCGCGCCGGGGCGCCGAGCGCGCGCGGGACGAGCTGACGTGGGACGCCGCGGCCCGGGCGCACCTCGCCGTCTACGAGGAGCTCGTGTGAAGGGCGACCGCTTCGCAGACCTCATCCGCCGTCAGCTCGACCTCTTCGAACGCGAGGAAGCGGCCCTGATCGCCGACTGCGAGGAGGCCGAGCGAGCCTACGACGCCGCCGAGCGCACGGAAGCCGAGGAGCGGTACGCCGAGTACCTGGACCTGATCGAGACCGGCACGGAGCTCCTGGGCGGCCTCCGCGACAACTTCGCCTCGACGATGGACGAGGAGTCTGCAGACGAATACGAGCAGGAGTTCAATCTCGCCGTCGCCAAGCGCCTTCCGCGTTTTGCGCTCGAGATCGAGGACGTCTGAGCCCAGGAGGGTTTGGCGAAATATGGCTGAGCCCCCGGGCCGCGCTGCTCGTTCCGATGCCGGGTCCTCAGTCGCCCCGATAGGGACTATCGAGGCTCCCTGCGTCCGCGGCCTCGGAACGAGCATCGCACCCCGGCGACGAGCAACATTCCGCCAAACCCTCCTACGAGCTGATCTTCTTGCAGGCGGGCTCGTCCGACGTCGCCTCGTTCAGCGTGTCGTCGTCGTACTTGTCCCCGAGCTTTTGGAAGTTCTCGCCCGTGGCCGTGAGCTCCTTCTCGACGTCGCTCCCCAGTGCCTGCACCCCGGCCGAGAACGCCTGAGGATTGTTGGCCGGGAGCCTCTTCGCCTTTGCGATTGCCCGCGCGAAGCTCGCCTGAGCCCCACCGAGCCCGCTCACGAGCTGCGTCTGGATCGCTCCGCCGTCCTTCACGGCCGGAGCACCTGCTCCCGTGATCTTCGTGATCATCGTGCGCGACCTGCGCTCGGCGTTCTCGAGGAAGGCGACGAACTTCGCCTTCACGACCTTGAGATCCGTCGTGCCGCTGAGAGCGGAGCCGAGCCGATTGCTGTCGGCCTTGAGCGCCTCGGCCCAGTCACCGAGTGCGCCGCAGACGGTCGATGCCCAGACGTCCGGCTTCGTGCCGGAGTAACTCTTGCTGCTGCCGCCGCAGCCCGCGGCGGCGAGAGCGAGCGTCGACGCGCAGAGAAAAACGGCGATGGTCTGGGCGACGCGCATCCGGGCGATCCTATCGGTGACCGAAGTGGTGCGCGTCCGGGAGCGCCGAGACGAGATCCGAGGCGCCGGAGAGCCTGCGGGCGATCGGGGCCAGCGACTCGAGCTCACGGACGACGACGTTCTGGTTGCGCTCGATGCGCTCGTAGGTGCCGCGAGCGAGGATCAGAGGCTCGCCGCGGACGATCGCCCGATGGCGCTCGTACACCGGCGGCGGGACGATCAGGTTCATCTGCCCGAACTCGTCCTCGAGCAGCATGAAGACCACGCCGTTCGCCGTTGCCGGCCGCTGTCGAGCCACGGCCATCCCTGCCACGGCCACACGAGCCCTGTCCGGTGCCAGGCACAGGTCATGGCTCGAAAGGACGCCCTCGGGAAGGTGTGGGCGCAGGAGCTCCATCGGGTGCACGCCGATCGAGAGACTCGTCTGCCGGTAGTCCGCGAGCATCCGCTCCCACTCCGAGTGCTCCCGAAGCTCGGGCGTCTCCACGGTCGGATCGAGCGGAAGCGCCAGTTGGCGTTCCTCGCCGCCGGAGCCGGGCACGCTCTGCGAGCGCGGAACGAGGCCCAGCTCCCAGAGCAGCGCGCGGCGCGACTTTCCCAGCGGATCGCAAGCCCCCGAGGCGATCAGGCTCTCGAGGCTGCTCTGGCCGAGCGACGTGCGCTGCGCCAGCGAAACGACGTCCTCGAACGGCCCGCCGCGGTCCCGCTCCTCGGCGAGCGCTTTCGCATCGTCTTCGCCCACCGAAGCAATGAATTCGAAGCCGATTCGCACCGCGCCGTCCTCGATGGAGCACTTCGCCTGGCTCACGTTCACATCTGGCGGTCGCACCTCCACCCCGCGCCGCTGCGCGTCGCGAACCAGGCTCGCCGGCGGGTAGAAGCCCATCGGCTGCGCGTTCAGGAGGGCGCACAGGAACTCTGCCGGATAGTGGTGCCGCAACCAGGCCGACTGGTAGGCGAGCAGGCCGAACGCGGCGGCATGCGATTTCGGGAAGCCGAACCCCGAGAAGCCGACGAGCTTGTCGTAGACCGCGTTCGCCGTCTGCTCGTCGACACCCTTCTCGAGAGCGCCGCCGACGAAGCGGTCGCGAAAAGCCTCGATCGCGGCCTCGCTCCGCTTGCGGCTCATCGCCCGGCGTAGCCCTTCGGCCTCCCCCACGCTGAAGCCGGCGAGCGCGATCGCCACCTCGAGCACCTGGTCCTGGAAGACGACGACACCGAGCGTCTCGCGCAGCGGATCGGCGAGGAGCGGGTGATCGACCGGCGGGATGAACGTCGGATCCTCGCGTAGCCGCTGGCGGTGGTCGATGTACGGGTGGACGGCCTTGCCCTGGATCGGCCCGGGCCGGACGAGCGCAACCTGGACGGTGAGATCTTCGAGGTTCTCGGGACGCGTTCGCAGCAGGCTCTGCATCTGCGCACGGCTCTCGATCTGGAAGTCGCCGACGGTGTCCGCGCGCTGGATCTCCCCGTACACCGCCGGGTCGTCGAGCGGAATCCGCGAGAGGTCGATCGTCTTGCCTCGCAGGTTGGCGATCTGGACGACGCAGTCCTCGACTGCCGAGAGCATGCCCAGCCCAAGCAGGTCGATCTTCAGGAAACCAGCGTCGGCGCACGAGTCCTTGTCCCACTGGCAGATCTGGCGCCCCTCCATCGCGGCCGGCTGCACCGGGACGAGCTCGACCAGCGGACGGCTCGAGATGACCATCCCGCCCGGGTGTTGCGAGATGTGGCGCGGCAGGCCGGCGATCTCGCGCGAGAGCACGGCGAGGGCGCGCCAGCGGGGCGACCGCCGCTTCGCCTCGACGTCGGGGAGCTTGCCGATCTCTTCCGCGACGCGCTTCGGGCTTCCGTCGGTGATGCGCGCGAGGCGTTCGAGCTCCGCGAAGGGAAGGCCCAGGGCCTTGCCGAGGTCGCGGATCGCCCCACGGGAGCGATAGGTCGAGAAGCTCGCGACGAGAGCGGCGTGCTCGCGCCCGTAGCGCTCGGTGAGCGCGACGATCAGCTTCTCGCGGATGTCGCGCGGGAAGTCGAGGTCGATGTCGGGAACCGAGTCGAGCTCGCGGTTGAGGAAGCGGCCCAGCGAGAGGCCGGCGGCGACCGGGTCGACGTGCGAGAGCCCCGTCAGGTAGCAGACGAGGGAGCCGACCGAGCTGCCCCGCCCGCGTCCCGGCGGCAAT
This sequence comes from Actinomycetota bacterium, assembly GCA_038040395.1. GTDB lineage: Bacteria > Actinomycetota > Thermoleophilia > Gaiellales > Gaiellaceae > VAXT01. Next base: position 227,548 of record JBBPIJ010000001.1, on the reverse strand, counting down.
GAGTGGCGTGGCGATTCACGGCCGCGCACCTCCCGCGCGACATCGGCGGCGAGCTCGAGCACCTCCCAGTGGAGGAGGAAGAACCCGGCGAGCCCCAGTTCGTCGATGAGCGCCAGCTCCTCGTCCAGACGGGCCCTTGTCTTACTTAGCAACAGACTGTTGCTAAGTCGGTAACGGGCCTCGAAGGCTCGATTGCAGACGCGGGCGAGGGCGGCGATCGCGGGCTCGTCCCGATCGGAGAAGTCCGGGTAGCGGTAGCCCAGCTCTTCGGTGAGGTCGAACTCGAGGCGTGCGGCTAGCTCGCCTGTGCGGGCGACGGCTTCGGCGTCCATCGGGAAGCGTTCTCCAGCCTGCTCGGGTGCGAGCAGCACCGCCTCGTGGTTGCCGCGCCGCTCGCGCTCGGCGCCCTCGAGCGAGGTGCGGTGACGGATCGCGACCATCGCGTCCTGGAGCACCGCGCGGCGGGCGTTGTGCGCATGCGCGTCGCCGGTGACGATCGTCTCGACGCCCAGCGCCTCGGCGAGGTCGCGCAGCTTCGCGTTCCGCCGCGTGTCGCCTCGCTCGTACGGCCGTTGGAGCTCGACGAAGAACCGCTCGCTCCCGAACGCGCTAGCCAGCTCGGCCACCGCGTTCGGATCACGCACGGCGAGCCCGTCGCGCGCACAGCCGGAGAGGCAGACGAGCCCCTCGTTCATCTCGGCCAGTAGCGCCGGATCGAGCGCGGGCGGCTGCAACTCGGTCGGCTTCGGGCGCGTCTCCGCGTGCGCAGAGGTCAAGAGCCTGCAAAGGTTCGCGTAGCCGCGCGGCGTCTCGACGAGCAGCGTCACGTGAGCCCCGCCGCGAAGGGTCACCTCGGCACCGGTGATCGGCCGCACGCCGAATGCCTTGGCCGCGTGCGCGAACTCGAGCGAGCCGTAGACCCCGTCGTGGTCGGTGAGCGCGAGCGCTTCGTACCCGAGCTCGGCGGCCCGCGCAGCTAGGTCCTCAGGGTGTGAAGCGCCGTCGAGGAACGAATAGGCTGAATGGCAGTGCAGCTCGACGTACGGCACCCGGTGCTCCTAGGACCCGGCGAGGGCGAGATCATGGCCGACGAGCCTGCGAAAACCTTGCTGGCCCTCTCCGATCGCGACGAGCTCGCGTTGACGTGGTTTCGCTACGCCGCCGGCGAACGCGGCCCTGACCTCCACATCCACGAGCGGCATACCGACGCCTTCTTCGTGCTCACCGGCGAGCTCTCGCTCGCGCTTGGATCGGACGGCGCCCATGAGGTGCGCGGCCGCGCTGGAGCGTGCGTCGCGGCGCCTGCCGGTCTCGCGCACACGTTCGCCAACGAGACCGCCGAGGAGGTCACGTTCCTCAACATCCATGCACCCAACACGGGGTTCACCGACATGATGCGCGCACGCCGTGACGGTCGCGACGAAGACGCCGAGCGCTTCGACCAGATCCCGCCGCCACCGGACGGCGGTCGACCCGTGTCCGACGCAACAATCTCTCTCCCCGGCGAGGGCGAGCGCATTCGCGCCCTGCTGGTGAAGATCTCGCGGGAGGAGATCGACGCGGTCGAGATCGAGTGCGGGGCCGGATACGGTCCAGGGCCCCACAGCCACGAGCTCGAGGTCGACTCGTTCTACATGCTCGAGGGAGAGCTCGATTTCACTCTCGGCGACCAGGTCGTCCGAGCAGGGCCCGACACCTTCGTCTCTGCTCCGCCCGGTGCCATCCACGGATTCAGGAGCCCGGGGCCCGGCCGCGCCCGCTTCCTCAACCTCCACACGCCAGCCGCGGGTTTCGTAGATTCCATGCGCAAGAAATAGATGAATCCGAGAGCCCGCTACGACGAGATCGCCGACGACCTCGCTGCCCGCGACCCGAGCATCGAGCTCAGCCAGATGATGGGCATGCCCTGCATCAAGTCCGGCGGCAAGATGGTGATCGGTTACTCCTCGGTCGGCGAGATGGTCTTCAAGCTCCCGGACGAAGCCGAGCACGACAAGGCCATGGCAATGGACGGCGCGAAGCTCTTCGACCCCTCCGGCCGCGGGAAGCCCTTCAAGGAATGGGTCCAGGTGCCATTCGCTCACGCGAGCGAATGGGCCGGGCTCGCGGACACCGCCATCAGACTCCGCGCTGGCTGAACCAGCAGCCGGCGTCCTCGTCCCGGAAGACGACCGCGTTCTCGCCGCCTTCGAGGACCACCTCGAAATAGCGCCGCTGCACCGGCTCATCGGTCCACCAGCGATCGACGACGCGCCACTCCTCGCGGATGAGCGCGACCGGCCGGCGGTTGACCTCCCACGGCGTCCCGTCGAAGTTCGACTCGACGAGCGCAGGCCGCGGAGCGTTTAGTCGTCCCGCGCTTCGCACGGGGGAACCCAGGGTTCCCCCGTGGGCCCCCTCCTTTACTCCTCGCGGTGACACAGCAAGACGTGGGCTGCGCTCGGGCCGCGGCTGCGCTTGCGCTGCCGCATCGAGGAGCCACGGGCTTTGCCCGCGGCTCCGCCCACCAACCGTGATCCACGAGCCGGCTGGATCACCGGCGGTCATTCATCTCTTGCGACGAGCAGTGCACGTTGTTCTGGAATGCGAGACCACGGCGCTACTTCTATGACCGTGCACACACCTCCCTCCCCAGTGCTTGCCTTCACCTGACGGAGGCCTTCGCTGAGCCGGCCGCGCAACTCATCGCCCTCGGGGCGGACGAGAGCCAGTTGCTGCCCCGTCGACTCCGTCAGCTCGAGCGCCTCGAGTTTGAGCTTCAGAACCGGCGCCGGCACTTCTGCCAGCTTCGGCCCAAGTGCCGTGCGCAGACGCCCGGCTTCGGCGAAAGGTTCGCGCAGCGTCAGCGTGCGTCGCCAGCTACCTCCCCCGACGAGCGTCGCGGAGATCGCAATCTTCCGGAAGAAACGCTCGCCCCGTTCCGAGCGCCCGAGGAGACGCTCGACGAGAACCGCGAGCGCGCGCCGCAACGTGAGCTCGTTGCCAATCGCTTCGGGAAACTCGAGCGTCTCGACGAGCTCAGCAGGGGCCCGTCGCCCCCTCACGCGCCCGCGGTCTCGTCCTCTCGCCAGGCTCCAGGCGCGCCGCCCGTCCGGCCCCAGTCGTTCGGCTACGGCGCCGCCCGGCAGCCCAGCAAGCTCACCGACATTGCGCACGCCGAGCTCCTCGAGCTCGCGTCGCCGCTCTATAGCGAGGGGAAGCAGCGAGACCGGCAGAGGCGCGAGGAAGTCGCGCGTGCGCTCGTCGGTAACGATCAAGACCTGCCCGGGACGCGCGACGTTCGCCGCTGCGAGAGCGGCAAACCGGCGCCCGGCCGCGCCAGCGCGTGGATCCCAGGCAGAACCGACGGCGGCGAGGGCGCGCTCCAGCGCAGCCGCAACGCCGCCGTAAAGGCGTTCCACACCACGTGTCTCGAAGTAGACGCAGCCGAGGTCGCCCGATTCGACCTCGAACCCCGAGTCCTCGAGGCTCCGCAGAATCTCCTCCCAGGCCTCAATGGCCGCGGAGGGGTCCTGCTCGACGAGAACGAGCTCGGGGCAGGTCGCGAGCGCCTCCCCCATGCGCACGCCCGGCCTGACCCCCTTGGCCTCCGCTGCGGCAGTCACCGGGCCGAGCAGCGGCTCCTCACCCTCAGCCGGCGCGAGCGCCGCGGGGCGCAAAGCAAGGCTCGGCCGAGCGCGAAGCGCCGCCCGCAGCTCGAAGCCTGGAATCAGAATGCATGCGACCATCGAACGTATGTTCTACACGAACACACGTTCGCTGTCAAGCCTCGAGTCTACGACACTTCTTCGAGAACATTCGGCCCGTGCTTGTCCTCGAAGCGGTCGAGCACCCCCGACTCTTCGAGCCGCTGCCCCGCTTCCTGCGCGTCCTCTGCGGAGTCGAACTCGAGGAAGACGAAGACATGGTTCGGGTCGTCGACACGGCGGAACACGCGCTGGGTCTTCGCCTTCTCGCGCACGTTCGGCTGGTCCAGGTCGAACATCGGCCGCCACGTGTCGTAGTCGCCGACCTGGATCCGGGTGATGATGAACGCGGACAACGGCTCGCTCCTCTCGTTCGGGGGACACAGGAACCTACCCATTTGGCGAGACTTCGACCGTGAGCGTGATCCGCGACGTAGCCGAGAGCGACATCCCGGTCTTCTTCGAGCACCAGCGAGACCCGGAGGCGATGGACATGGCGAAGATGCCGGCCAGGGACGAAGAAGCCTTCAGGGCTCACTGGCAGAAGATCCTCGCCGACGACGCCGCCACGACGAAGACGATCGTCTTCGGGGACGAGGTCGCGGGCAACCTCCTGATCTTCGACCGGGGCGGCAAGCGCCTCGTCGGCTACTGGATCGGACGAGAGTTCTGGGGCAAGGGGCTCGCCACCATGGCTCTTGCCGAGCTGCTCGTCGAGGAGACGACCCGACCTCTCCATGCGTACGTCGCGACCAGTAACGTCGGCTCGATGCGAGTGCTCGAGAAGTGTGGGTTCACGCTCGTGGGCCGCGAGACCGAGTTCGACGAGGCGCTGGATGAAGAGATCGAAGAAGCGCTCTTCGTCCTGAAGGCCTAGAGCTCGCCGGGCTTCGCGTACCGATAGAAGAAGTGGCCCCCGATGCCGTTGCTGATCGCGGACATCAGGCCGAGGTGGTCTTCGAGCTTTCTCGCGTTCTCGAGGCCGCCCACCGACACGGGGTGGTAGCCGGCGTCGCGGATCAGCTGCTCCGTGACCTCGACGGCGCCGTCCTCGGCCGCGTAGAGATTGCACGGCGGAACACGCTGCGCGTCGACCTGGTCGTACACGGCCGCGAAATTGCAATTGAATGATTTTGCTACAGGACCGCTCACGTGCGATTTCACCTCATGAGCGAGCGACTCGAACTCCTCGTTCCGGCCCTTGAACGCGTTCATCGCGTCGATGACCACCGCGTCGCCGATTCCGCTGACCTCGCTAATAGCCTCGCCGATCACATCCGAGAAGACCGCTACGAGAACCGCGTCCGACCCGGAGGCGTCTCCTCCGTCCCGGCCGAGCCTCGTTACCTTGTGCCCCGCCTTCTCCCAGCGGCTCGCAAGCCCGCCGCCGATGTTCCCCCTGCCGATTGTGGTGATGTCCATCTCGCCTCCAGTCCTGGGTCGAATCGAAATCTACGTCTTGCGATGATCTCTGCGTGAGCGTCCTCAGAGAGCGGAACTTCCGCTACCTGTTCGCGGCGCGGACGATCTCGTTCTTCGGGACGAACCTGGCGCCGATCGCCGTCGCGTTCGCGGTGCTCGGGCTCGGCGGGTCCGCGACCGAGGTCGGGCTCGCCTTCGCCGCCTGGACGCTCGCGCAGATCTCGACCCTCCTCGTCGGCGGCGTCGTCGCCGACCGCCTGCCGCGCCGACTCGTGATGATCGGCTCCGACGCGGCGAACCTCTGCGTCCGGGTCGCGATGGGCGCCTTGCTCGTCAGCGGGCACGCCCGGATCTGGGAGCTGATCGCACTCCAGGCGGTCGGCGGAGCCGCAGTCGCCTTCTACTCGCCCGCGTCGACGGGGCTCGTTCCGGAGACCGTTCCTGATCGGCTGCTCCAGCAGGCGAACAGCTTCATGTCGATCGCCCGCTACGCCGCATTCCCGATCGGCGCCGCCGTCGGAGGGACGCTCGTGGCCACTGTCGGCGCGGGGTACGCGCTCCTGCTCGACGGCGCGACGTACGGAGTGAGCGCGCTGCTCCTTGGGATGATGCAGCTGCCTCGCGCCGCGACTGCAGCCGCCGCGAACCTCGTGCAGGAGCTGCGCGAGGGATGGCGGGCGTTCACGGAGCACACCTGGGTCTGGCTGCTGACTCTGTGGGTCTCCTTCTACTTCCTTGTCACTTATGCGCCGTTCTTCGTGCTCGGGCCATACCTCGCCCAGCACGAGCTCGGCGGCGCTTCAGCCTGGGCCGTGATCGTCACGGGAGAGGCGATCGGCTCACTGGCGGGAGGGCTCGCCGGGCTGCGGCTGCGGCCCCGAAGACCGATGTTCACGATTGGCGCGCTCTTCAGCGTCACCGCCATCCAATGCGTCCTGCTTGCCCTGCGAGCGCCTGTGCTCGGCATTGCGGCCGCCGCGGTGCTCGCCGGCTTTGCCTTCTCCTACGGAACCGTCGTCTGGGACACCTCGATCCAGTCGACGATCGCGCGCGACAAGCTTTCGCGGGTCAGCGCCTACAACTGGATGGGCGCCATGATCTTCCTCCCGGCCGGCTACGCGATTGCCGGGCCCGTGGCCGACATGATCGGGATCTCGACCTCGCTCTGGATCGGCGCAGCCTGGATCGTCGTCACCACGATTGCCGTCCTCTCCGTGCCGAGCGTCCGGAACTTCCGGAGTACTCTGACGACGCCCGCGCCTCCGGCTGCCGAGCTGACGCCGATCGCCTAAAACTCAGGCCGTGATCTCGGCCGCTCCGCCGACCATGCGGTTGAGCCGCGGGACGACGTCGAGGACGCTCACCTGGGCGCAGAACGCGATGTCATCTTCGAGGCCGGGCGGGCCGTACGTCCTCGCGAGGAGACCGTCGTGGGCATCCGGCCATGCTCGGGCAATGGCATCTGCGGCCTTCGACGAGTCGGTCGCCTCGCCGCCGAGCAGCTGGACGATCCTGCCGGAGCAGTACGCGTCGTCGAGCGCGAACTCGCCCTGGAAGCCGGCGCACAGGAGCTCGACGTCCTCGTTGCGCTCGCGGACGGCAGCTGCAACGGCATCGAGGTTGAGCAGGCTCCCGAGCAGCACCTCCTCGCAGAGCGCGGCCGCCTGGAGGATCGCTCGCGTCCCGTTCGTCGTCGAGAAGATGACCGTCGAAGCGCGCGGCTCGCCGACGAACTCCCGAGGCGAGGCCCCGACGTCGAACCCCTCGATCTGGACCGCATCCCGCTCGCCGCCGAGCAGGCCCTCCCCCAGCTCCTCGCGCAGCGCGAGCGCAGCATCGATCTCCCCGCAGCAGTAGACGCGCTCGTAGCCCGAAGCCAGCGCCTGGGCGATCGTCGAGGTCGCCCTGAGCACGTCCACGACGATGGCTACAGGCGCGCTCTTTGCCTCCGCAGGTGTCAACGCGACGTGGACGCGCATCTCGCCACTACGCTACCGCCGTGGCCGAGGTGATGACCTGCTACCGGCACCCGAAGCGGGAAACCGGCGTCTCGTGCTCGGAATGCGGGCGCGGAATCTGCCCGGAGTGCATGCACTTCGCGCCGGTCGGAATCCGCTGTCCGGACCATGCCGGCGGGCCGCGCGGAGCGGCTCGCGTGACGACCGGCGTTCGCCGCGCGACCTTCGAGGGCACCGGCGCGCTCGTCACGAGGGCGATGATCGCGATCAACGTCCTCGTCTTCCTCGTGAACCTCGCCCAGGGCTCGGGCCTGAACCAGACCACGGGCTCGCTCTTCTTCCGAGGGGCGCTCTACATCCATGGCGGGCTTGACCAGGGCGAATGGTGGCGCCTGATCACGGCAGCCTTCCTCCACGGGAACCTGATCCACCTCGGGATGAACATGTTCGTGCTCTGGATCGTCGGCGCTCCCGTCGAGCAGGCGATCGGGCGCGGTCGCTTCCTCGCCCTCTACTTCGTCTCGGGGCTCGCCGGCTCGGCCGGGGCGCTGGTCTTCGATCCGAACGCAATCACGGTGGGCGCTTCCGGCGCGATCTTCGGGATTCTCGGCGCCGCGCTCGTCCTCGAGTCGCAGCGCAGCTACGTCCTCGGTGGGCAGGCCCTCGGGTTCATCGTCATCAACCTCGTGCTCACCTTCGCGATCCCGAACATCTCGGTGGGCGGGCACCTCGGGGGCCTAGCCGGTGGCGCGCTGAGCATGCTCGCCCTGTCGCGCTTCGGCCGGACGCATGCGATCTACGGCAAGCCAGGTCTCATCGGAGTCCTCGGGCTCGTGGCCGTCGGAGTCCTGAGCCTTGCGGTCGCCTATTTCCGCGTCCAGGGCTATACGTAGCAGGAGAGATGGGAGCGCGACGCCACGCAGCGCCGCGCTCCAGCTCGAGCTAGGTGGTCGGAATCGCGGCCCGCTCGGGAGCCATCGCCCTCGCCGGCGAGCTCACGTAGAGAAGCCCGCTCGTGACACCGATCCAGGCCATGGCAATGATCGGCGTGATCCACTGCGAATAGGCCCCATCAACCGCCCAGACGCCGCTGGTTGCCCACGTCGTCCCGCCGAGCAGGACGAGAATCGCGGCCAGGATCCCGATCGGGCTGAACCACGCCGGAACGAGTCGCGTTCCCGAAAGCCCAATCGAGGCTGCACCAATCAGCAGCGCGGCCGGATACGAAACGGTCACACCGATGATCCAGCACATGTCGCTGAGCGCTGTGATCACGCCCTCGTCGCCGTAGCCGGCAATCGAGTACGCCAGTCCCGCATTCAACGCGATGAGCACGAAGAACATGGTGGCGAGCGCTGTTCCCGCAGCGATTGTCGCCGAGCCCCACCCGGCTTTCCCTGCATCGCGCAGCGCGCTGGCAATCGCTGCAGCGAACCAGAGCAAGAACACGACCGCCAGGCCGAAGAGGACCATGGCCGTCAGGATCTTCCCGCGGTCATCGACGTAGAACGAGGTGATATCGGCCGTCGACGCGCCGATCTTCGGCGGAGTCCCGTAGATCAGATACGAGACGATGAAGAGAACGACGAAGACGATTCCGGTCGCGCGGCCATAGCGCTCCCAGTTCACGTTCGTCATGCGAACCTCCTTGATAAGGGTCGCCGCGATTCTCTGCCTGCGCCCGGGGTCGGTCAAGGGATTCGCTGGAGGGGACTAACCTCCTGCGGTGACCGCTTCCACGCCTGCCTCCTTGAGCGCCGCCTGAGCTGCTGCAAGGCGCGCGAGCGGCACGCGGTAGGGCGAGCATGAGACGTAGTCGAGGCCGAGCCGGTGACAGAACGCCACCGACGAGGGCTCGCCCCCGTGCTCGCCGCAAATGCCCATCTTCAGATCTTCCTTGACGCTGCGGCCGCGCTCAACGGCGATCTGCATCAAGGCGCCCACGCCGCTCTGGTCGAGAATCTCGAACGGGTTTCGCTCCAGGACGCCGTCCTCGAGGTACCGCGTCAGGAACTTGCCCTCGGCGTCGTCGCGCGAGAAGCCGAGCGCGGTCTGCGTGAGGTCGTTCGTCCCGAACGAGAAGAAGTCGGCGTGCTCCGCGATCTCGTCCGCGCAGATACAGGCACGCGGCAGCTCGATCATCGTGCCGACCAGGTAGTCGATCTCCTCCTCCTCGGCGGCGGTCGCGACCGTGATCGCGCGTAGACGATGCAGCTCCTCTCCGAAGCCAACGAGGGGATGCATGATCTCGACGAGCGGTGCCTCGCCCGTGCGCTTCTCGACGGCAACCGCGGCGCGCACGATCGCGCGCACCTGCATCTCGTAGATCTCCGGCCAGATCAGGCCGAGACGGCAACCGCGCGTGCCGAGCATCGGATTCGACTCCTGGAGAGCCCGGATCCGCTCCTTCATCCGCTCGTCGGTGGCCTCCTCGATCGGCGGCAGGAACTCGTGCAGAGGCGGGTCGAGGAGCCGGATGGTGACCGGGAGCCCGGCCATCGCCTCGAAGATGCCCTCGAAGTCGGATTGCTGGTGAGGAAGAAGCTTGTCGAGAGCCGCGCGCCGCTCCTCCTCGCCCGAGGCCATAATCATCTCGCGCACGACCGGAAGGCGATCCTCGGCCATGAACATGTGCTCGGTCCGGCAGAGGCCGATCCCCTGGGCCCCGAACTCGCGCGCCTTCGCCGCGTCCTCCGGCGTGTCCGCGTTCGCGCGCACCTTCAGGCGGCGGAGTGCGTCCGCCCACTCGAGGATCGTCTCGAAGTCCTCGTTGATCTGCGGCGGAACGAGGTCGACGGAGCCGAGGATGACCTCGCCGGTGCCGCCGTCGATTGTGATGATGTCGCCCTCGCCGAGGTCGTGGCCGTTGAGCGACGCCTTCTTCGCCTTCTCGTCCACCGAAAGCGCCTCGCAGCCGGCCACGCACGGCTTCCCCATCCCGCGTGCGACGACTGCGGCATGGGACGTCATCCCGCCGTGCGCCGTGAGAATGCCCTGCGCCGCGATCATCCCGTGGATGTCGTCGGGGGTCGTCTCCCAGCGGACGAGGATCACGTCCTCGTTCGCGCTTCGCTCGACCGCGGCATCGGCGTCGAAGACGACATAGCCGGAGGCCGCTCCCGGCGACGCGTTGAGCCCCTGCGCGATCACGTCGAGGCTCGCGCTCGGGTCGATCATCGGGTGGAGGAGCTGGTCGAGCTGGTTCGGGTCGATGCGCGCGACGGCGTCCTCGCGCGTGATCAGACTCTCCTCGACCATGTCCACCGCCGATTTCAGCGCGGCCACAGCGGTGCGCTTCGCGCTTCTCGTCTGAAGCAGGTACAGCCGGTCGTCCTCGACCGTGAACTCGATGTCCTGCATGTCCTGGTAGTGCTCTTCGAGCCGGCGCATCGTCTTGATCAGCTGCTCGAACGCGTCGGGGAGCGCCTTCTGCATCTCCGCCAGCGGCTGGGGCGTGCGGATCCCCGAGACGACGTCCTCGCCCTGGGCATCGGCGAGGAACTCGCCGTAGAGGCCGGGCTCTCCCGTGGAGGGATCCCGCGTGAAGGCGACTCCGGTGCCTGAGCGGTCGCCCTTGTTCCCGAACACCATCTGGACGACGTTGACCGCGGTGCCGAGGTCGTCGGGGATGTGGTGCGCCTTGCGATAGACCTGGGCGCGTGGGTTGTCCCACGAATCGAAGACGGCCCGCACGGCGCGCGACAGCTGGTCGCGGGCGTCCTGCGGGAACGGGCCGCCGGTCTCGGCTATGTAGATCCCCTTGAAGGTCTCGACCAGCTCGGCCATGTCCTCGGCGGAGAGGTCGACGTCCTGTGCGGCGCCGCGGGCTGCCTTCAGCCTCGAGAGCGCCTCCTCGAAGAGATGACCGTCCACGTTCTCGACGACGCCGCCGTACATCAGGATCAGGCGACGGTACGAGTCATTCGCGAAACGCGCGTTGCCGGTGCGCTCGGCGAGCCCGAGGACGGCATCGTCGTTCAAGCCGAGGTTGAGGATCGTGTCCATCATCCCCGGCATCGAGACCGCTGCGCCCGAGCGGACGGAGACGAGCAGAGGATCCTGCGAATCGCCGAAGCGCTTGCCCGTCTTCTCCTCGAGAGTCGCTATGTGCTCCTCGACCTCTTCCTGGAGCCCGTCCGGCAGCGCGCCGCCGTTCGCCATGTAGGCGCGGCAGGCGTCGGTCGTGATCGTGAAGCCGGCCGGAACAGGCACGCCGAGCTGCGTCATCTCGGCCAGGCCGATGCCCTTGCCGCCGAGCAGCTCGCGGCCGCCGTCAGTGGGCTCGTCGAACGAGTAGACGTATCGGACCGGGGTCATCCGGGCAATTTTCCCATAGTGCGGCGGTTTATCCCTGTCGGGACCGAAGGTCGGCGAGCCAGGCGAGCCCGCGTAGCCCGAGCCAGATCGGCGTCAGCAGCACGTAGAAGACGACGAGCGCGGCACCCATGATCGAAAACCACGTCGCCCAGCGCCAGAGGGGGACCGGCGGTTTCGGCTTCACGAGGCGGTCGCTTCGGCCTGGCGCTGCTCGACGAGGCGGATGACGCGGGCGGCGGTCTCCTCGATCGAGAGCTCGGTCGTGTCGATCACCGGGCAGCCGAGCCGGCGTTGAATCGCTTCGGCGTGCTCCAGCTCGTCGTAGACCTCCAGCAGCTTCGAGTACTTGTGATTCGAGCCGCCCATCCGCCGGGCGCGGTTCTTCCGGATCTCTGCGAGGCGCTTCGCGTCGATCTTCAGCCCGACGACCTTGGCGGGCTCGACCTCGAACAGCTCGGCGGGCGCGTCGATTCCCTTCACGATCGGCACGTTCGCCGCTCGGTAGCCGAGGTAGCCGAGGTAGATCGAAAGCGGGGTCTTCGAGGTTCGAGAAACCCCCACGAGCACGATGTCCGCTTCACTCAGACCGCCGACCATCCCGTCGTCGTACTTGACCGCGAACTCGATCGCCTCCATGCGCCGAAAGTACGTCTCGTCCAGCGGATGCCGTCCTCCCGGCTGCATCTTCGCGGCCATGCCCGAAACTTTCGCGACCGCCTCGATCGGCTGGCCGAGCAGGTCGCAGTAATGCAGGCGCGCGCGGCGGCAAAGGGTCCGCATCTCCTCGCGGAGCTGTGGCTGGACGAGCGTGTAGACGACGACCGCGGGCCGGCCCTTCGCCCGCTGGACCGCGAGCGCGAGGTCTTCGACGCTCTCGACCATCGGGTGGCGGATCTCCTCGAACGCCTGATCCGGAAACTGGCCCTCCAGCGCGTGCACGAGGCGGGTCGCCGTCTCGCCCGTCGAATCGGAGACGACGTGGAGCTCAACCGCCTGGGGGGCCATGAGCCCAGGGTATCGCCGCGGAGCGCCGGACGCCTTCAGCGGCCTGTCTTTGAAGACGTCCAGCGCTACAACGGCGATTGCCGATGTGGATCGGCAGAGGAAACAGCTGCGGCCGGCCGTTCCCGTGTGCGAAGCGAAAGCAGCCTTTTGCCTGAGGGCAGAGTGCCGCAACGCCACATGGCTCTACTACCGGCGTTTTGTGCTGAAAGGTCATCCCTCGTTCGAGGGACTTATCTTGGAATCTGCGAGAGCTCGCCCAGGCGGCCGAGGGTGTCCCGAACGTTGAGAAGGAGCCTGAGGCGGTTGGCGCGAACGGCACTGTCTTCGGCCAGCACCAGGACGTCCTCGAAGAACGTGTCCAGCAGGGGCCCGAGCTCGGCAGCGCTTTCGACGGCGGCGCCGAAGTCGCCGGCATCCAGCGCGGCGGCGATCTGCGGGTCGACGCGCTCCAGCGCCTGCGCGACTGCGACCTCCGGCTGGTCGACGAGGAGCGCCGGATCGAGCTCGGAAGCCGCGCCCTCCTCTTTCTCTGCGAGCCTGCTGGCCCGCGTGTAGGCCGTGTGGATCGGCGCAAAACGCTCGTCCGGCAACGTCGCGAGCGCCTGGGCAAGCCGCGCCACGCCGCCGAGGTCTCGAACAGAAGCCCGGCGCGCGGCCCGCACATACTCGACCGGCGCATCGAGCAGGCCCTCGAAGCGCTCCTCGACGAACTCCGTGACCTCCCCTTCCAGGAGCGCACGCGGGATCGAGAGGTTGCCCTCGGTCGCGAGCCGGTCGAGGCCGATCGCCGCTCGCCGGAGCCCATACGGGTCACGGGAGCCGGTGGGCCGGTGGCCGAGCTCGAAGGAGACGTTGAGCGTGTCGATCTTGTCGGCTGCCGACAGCACCCGCCCTGTTTGCGTCTGCGGAAGCGGTGCGTCGGCCGCGTCAGGCAAGTACTGCTCGTCGATCGCGGCCGAGACCGCCTCGGGATACCCGGCGAGCTTCGCGTACTCCCCTCCGACGTGCCCCTCGAGCTCGGGAAACTCCCGGACGAGCTCGGAGGCCTGATCGGCCTTTGCGAGCCGCGCCGCCTCGAGCGCAGCCTCGCCGCCGCCAAGAGCCTCGACGAGCTTGCCCAGGCGGGCGGTCTTGTCCGCGTACGTGCCGCCCCCGGCGAAGAACGTGATGGAGCCGAGGCGCTCGGCGAGGCCGTCGATCCCCACCTTGACGTCTCGTTCGAAGGTGAACGAGGCGTCCTCGAGCCGGCCTTCGACGACGTTCTCGACCCCGGCACGCACCGTCTCCGGGTCGCCGCCGTTGGCGACGAACGCGAACCGGTTCGCGCCCAGTGGAAACGCCCGGATGTGGTGCTGGATCGTCGTCTCGATGACCCGGCTCGGAAGCTGGAGGTAGCGCTCGTCGAAGCGCCCGTCGATGACGATCGGCTTCTCGACGAGGTAGACGACCTCTTCGAGGACGCGGTTCGGGTCGGTCCACTCCCCGACCGCGTCGAGCGCCTCGACGATCTGCCGCCTGCGCTCTGCCGGATCCGGTTCGACGTCCGCTGCCCGCAGCGCGTCGAGGTACGCCGAAGCCTCCGGGATCTCGACCGGCCCCGACGTGAACCGGTGGCCGTACGACCGCTCGCCGACGACCCTCTTCGAGTCGACCATGGCGAGCGTCCAGCGCACGGGCCGCGGGAAGCGGATGCCGCTGTCGTCCCAGCGCATCGTCTTCGAGAACGAGAGGCTGCGCAGTAGGGCGTCGACCTGCTCGGGGAGCACCTCGGCTAGCGCCCGGCCGGAGATCTCGACGCCGAGAGCGCCGTCCCGTTCCTCGAGCTCTTCGACTTCGACGCCGTGCCGTTTGGCAAAGCCCGCAGCGGCCTTGTCCCTCATTTCGACCGGCGGCCCCTTCATCCACTGATCCGGCGTCTGCTCCGGAATGTCGTCGACGAGCACGGCCAGGCGGCGCGACGTGATCAGGATCTGCGTCGGATCGACACCGAGCGCGCGCCTGCAGAGCTCCGGTAGCTGGGTCCCGGCCTCGCGGCAGGCGGCTGCCGGCAGCTCCTCGCAGCCGATCTCAATCAGGAGCGTTGCCATCGGCCCCCACGTAGAGCTGAGCAAAGCGGCGCGCGAGCTTGCGGACACGGCCGATGTAAGCGGCGCGCTCAGTGACCGAGACCGCGCCACGTGCATCGAGCAGGTTTAGAGCGTGCGAGGACTTCAGCACCTGGTCGTAGGCGGGAAGCGGCAGCCCCTTGTCGAGCAGCTCTCCCGCTTCGGCCTCGTGCTCGTCGAAGCGCCGTTGCAACACGTCGACGGGCGCCTCCTCGTAGTTGTAGCGCGACCACTGCCGCTCGTTCTCCCGGTACACGTCGCCCCAGGAGACGCCCGGAGCCCACTCGAGATCGAACACGGACTGCTTGCCCTGGAGGAAGAGCGCGAGCCGTTCGAGCCCGTAGGTCATCTCGGCGGGGATCACCTCGAGGTCGATGCCCCCGAGCTGCTGGAAGTACGTGAACTGAGTGACTTCCATCCCATCGCACCAGACCTCCCAGCCGAGGCCCCAGGCACCGAGGGTCGCCTGCTCCCAGTCGTCCTCGACGAGGCGGACGTCGTGCTTGCGCAGATCGATCCCGAGCGCCTCCAGCGACCCGAAGTACTGATCGAGGACGTCGTCGGGCGCCGGCTTGAGGATCACCTGGTACTGGAAGTAGTGCTGGAAGCGGAACGGGTTCTCCCCGTAGCGCCCGTCGGTCGGGCGAATGACGGGCTCCACGTAGGCGGCACGCCACTCCTTCAGGGTCGGATCGAGGACGCGCAGGAAGGTCGCCGGATTCGACGTGCCCGCGCCCAGCTCGGTGTGGTACGGCTGCATGATCACGGCGCCGCGATTCGCCCAGTAGTCCTGGAGCGCCCCGATCATCTCCTGGAAGTTCACGCGGCGAACACTACGAGACGGAAACGGGGCCGAAGCCCCGTTCCGTTCGATCTGGTGTCCGACTGCGGTTATGGGCAGGTTGCGGTCTCGACCGCGGCGCCCGCCGCCGACTGGATGTCTCCGCGATTCCCGCCACGATTGCAGGACGCGTTTCGCCAGTGGTGGTAGACGAGGCCCTGGTGGCGCGCGTTGTACTTGAACGACCAGGCATAGTCGACACGCGTGTAGCCCGGGCCGAAGACGGACAGGAGGAACTGGCCCGTCGTGGCGCACGGGTATGCACACGCCGCTGCTGCCGGCGTGTAGGTCGCGCTCGTTATCGCCATCCGGAGGTAGCCATGGAACTTGCCGGTGACGCCGGCCGCGACGATGCCGGGGCCCTTCCCGTCGCTCGAGTCACACGCTCCGGGGCTCGGCCCAGCGACGGTCGTGAACGTGCCGCGCTTGAACTTCTCGGTCACGTTGAAGGTATTCGCGCCGGTCCGCCTGATCTTGAAATGGCGGTTGACGTTGTCGGTTGCCCAGGTTGGGCCGCAGGTGCCCGAATCGGGCGTCTGGCTCGGATACGGCCCGAACTTGCCGTTATTCGAGTTGCCTCCCGACTGCGCCGCGCCGGACGCGACGACCGCGGCGGTTGCAAGCGCCGAGACGAGCAGGATGAATCTGGTCATGTATCCACTCCCTTTTTCCTTTGACCTCTTTCACCTGCCCGAACCGACAGGAAGAAAACCCCTGCACATGGGCATTTTCCGCAAGAGAGTGATGTAGCAATCGCTATCCAGGCAGCCGGGACTCAGCGAGTGGCAAGCGTGCGCAGGCGGAAGCCGCCGTGGAACTCGTATGACGACTTGATCACGCCTAGCGCCTCGCGTGCTGCGCGCTTCGTGATCGTCGCCTCGGCGAGTGGCGAGCCGAGCAGCCCTTCGATTCCAGCGATTCCTTCGGCCGAGAGCGGGAGCGAGTCGGCCCCACAGCGCTCGCAGACGGCTCCGCCGGCCCGGGGCGAGTAACCGACGAGGGGCCCCTCCGCCCCACACTCGGCGCAGCTCGTCAGGTGCGGGAGATAACCGGAGAGCCAGAGCAGCTTCAGCTGGAACGAGAGGACGAGCGGGTCGAGGGCGGCCTCGTCCGCGCGAGGCGGCAAATCGTCGAGCGCGTCGAGGAAACGCGTCAGAGCCTGGAATGCCTTCGGGCTCCGCTCCTGCTCCGTAAAGAGGCGCAGCATCGCCTCGAGCCCGACGAGGCCGACCGACAGGCGGTACGGATCCTCGCGTACCCCGCTGTGCGGCCGAACGAGCGACGCGCCGGTGACCGTGGCCAACTCGCCGCCTCCCTGGTGCAGCATGAGCTCGACATGGCTCAGCGGCTCGAGCCGGGCGCCGAAGCGCGACTTCGTCCGCCGGACGCCCTTTGCCACCGCGCCCACCCGCCCGCGCTCGAGCGTGTACACGTGGAGCACGCGGTCGGCCTCGCCGAAGCGAATCGACCGGAGGACGACGGCCTCGGTCTTGTAGCCGCGTCCATCCATCCGTTCAAGTGTAGAGAGGGAGGTCCCGGGCCACGGGCCCGGGACTCGCGCAAAGTGCTTCGCACTTTCCGCGACCAAGGGCACGCCTATCGAGGAACGACCCCCCGACGCGCCCGCCCATCCCACAGAACAAACGAGAGCGCGCCTGGGTGCGGACGAACGGCCCGCTGCTGATCGCCTAGGAGATATGGACCGGCGTGCCGATCGGCATCAGCCGGAAGAGCCGCATGATCGCTTCGTTGTTCACGCGGACACAGCCGTGGGAGATGCGGCCCGGGATGAGACGAGGCTGGTTCGTGCCATGGATGCCGACGAACCCTCCGCCCGGCCAGTCGGTCAGAACCGCCGAGCGCGCGTTCAGCCCGAAGGCGCGCGGGCCGTACGCAGGCGCGTAGTAGCCCTTGAGCTTCTCGCGGATATAGAACTCGCCGCGTGGCGTCGGGTAATGCGACTGCCCCATGCCGACCCTCGTGCTGAAGATCGGCCTGCCCCGCTTGTAGAGCGTCGCCCGCATCCGGGCGTGGCTGATCGTCAGCCGTGTATGAACCTTCGAGTAACCGACAAGAGAGCCGCGGGTCACCCAGCCGGTCGACCCGTTCGGGAGAATCGCCAGCCTGATGCGAACCCACGTCTGGCCGTTGCGGTACCTGACGCTGTTCAGGACCTGGATCGCGTTTCGGTAGTACTCCGGTGTCCGGTACGAGATGGGAGAGACCGCGCGCGCGTGCCGTGAGGGACCGTTGCGGGCAACGGTGCGGTGGCGAACGAACGCCCACCGGTAGGTCTCGGTCGCCCTGTCGCTGAGCACGGAGCGCTGCGGATAGACACCCGGCGGCGGCGGCGGGCCGGGTGGCGGCTTCCCTGCTCGGCCGACCCAGATCGCGATCATTCGGTGCGCCGCTCCGACCGGCACGTCGCTCGAACCGGTGAACGTCACGCTGTACCTGCCGACCTGCGTCTTTGCGGGAGTCCAGAGGAGCGTCGCCTTCGCCGGGTTGCCGTCGGTGTGCCTGAGCGAAGCCCCTTGCGGCAGGCCGCTGGCCCTGATCCGGATCGTGTTGCCCGGAGTGCCCGTGCTGGCTGTCAGGGGGACCGCGAGCTGCGTGTTCGCAGCTACACCGAGGAGAGCTCCGTCCGGCGGCGTCTGACCCGCCCACGTGACGACCACGTCCCCGCGGGCCGGAACCGCCGAAGCCGGCGCGAGCACGGCCAAGCCCGCCGCGGCAAAAGCCACGACAAAGACGCGCCGCAGTGTGCCCAACCAGGAGATCGTCATAGGTATGCCCCGGAGCCGAAGCCCAAAACCCATTCTAGCCGGGCCTTCGGAAACCTGCCGTCAGCGCCTTTTTCAGGTGATTGTGACCGGCGTCCCGAGCGGCATCAGGCGGGAAAGACGTCTGATTGCCCGGTTCGGCATGCGAACGCAGCCGTGCGAGACACGGCCGGGCAGGATCTGCGGCTGGTTCGTCCCGTGGATGCCGATGAAGCCGCCGCCGGGCCAGTCGGTCAGTACCGCGGAGCGGGCGTTCGTCCCGAAGGCAATCGGCCCATAGATGGGGTCCGTGAAGCCCGTGAGCCGGTTGCGGACGTAGAACTCGCCGGTGGGGGTCGGCCAGTACGGCTTGCCGACGCCGACCCGCGTCTTGAAGATCGCGGCGCCGCGCCGGTAGAGCGTCGCGGTGAAGAGCGCCCGGTCGATGACAAGGCGCGTCCAGATCCTGTGGAACGACCCGAGGGCGTTTCTCGGCACCCAGCCGATCGACCCGTTCGGAAGGATCGGAAGCCGGACCTGAACCCAGTATTCGCCCTTCTCGTTGATCTGTCCCGCCAGGGCCAGCGCGAGGTTGTCGGTCAGCTCGGGGGTGAGCGGACGGATCCGTGTGATCACCTTGGCACCGGCGCTCGGCCGCGAGCGAGCCGCGACCATGCGATCGATGTAGGCCCAGCGGGACAACCCGTTCGGCCCGCTCAACGAGAAGCGCTCGTTGGTGCCGTTCGGCGTCGAGGGCTGGACATAGATGATGAAGCTGCGCGGCCGCGCGTAGGCGTGAGGCAGATCGTGGGTCTCGGCGGTGAACGTCAGAACGTGCTCTCCGACCTGCTCGGCCGTCGGGGTCCAGGTGAGGCTCGCGACACCGGGGTTGCCGTAGGCCCCCGTGAACACGGCGCCTGCCGGGAGCTTGCGCTTGCCGATCAACACCAGCTGGGGCTGCGTGCTCGAGGCGCTCAACTCGAGCGTGTACGGCTCTCCGGCGTTGACGGTGAAGGCGGTTCCGTCGGCGGGGGTCGGCGCGCGCCACGTGAGCGAAAGCTTCGGTCCGCGGGTCGTGCCGGCACCTGCTCCAACCGCGAGGAAGAGCGCTGCAAGCGCTACGAGCGCTGCCGTTGTGACGTGGAACCGTCTGCTCATCGACCCCCCAAATTGTGCCTGCAAATCGACGAGGCGGCCATGAGCCGCCCCGCCGATTCGAGTGTTAGTTCAGTCCTAGCCGGTGAAAGGCGGCCTGCGGAAGTTGACGCCGCCCGCCTTCTTGACCCTCTTGCACACGCCCCGGACGCGCTTCTTGCCCTTGGGGCACTTCTTCTTCGGATTCGAGTACTGACTACGCGAAGCCGACTTGTGGACCTGCGGAACGCTGTGCGAGTGCACGATGCGCTTCGCCGTCGCCACAGCCGAGCCCGCTCCGGTCGCGGCGTAGCCGAGCCCGCCGACCGAGAACAGCGCGGAGAGCATGAAGACGGCAATCGCGCCGGCGAACGCCACGCGGAACGAGCCGCTCCGAGCACGCCCGTCGTGACGGACGCGCGCCTCCAGCCGATTGACGAGCTCCGAGCTTGGCTCCGGGCGGCTAGCCCTGAGCTCGGCCTCGAGGCCCGACTCCCGATTTCTTCGCCAAGATCGCATTCTTTTCCCCCTTAGATTTCCCTTTCACCTCTATTACCGGCCCGCCTGCGATTTCCTTACAGGCGCCGGCTCGCTTCCTTCGAGGTGGGTGCGAAGCCTTGCGAGAGCCCGGTGAAGCGCAACCTCGATCGCATTCGTCTTGGCTCCTTGCAGCTCGGCGATCTGGCGCGCCGTGAGATCCGCCCCGTACCGAAGGGCGATCAGGTCGCGGTCGCGCTCTTCCAGCAGCGAAACGGCGGCGGAGAGATCGATCCGGCGAAGAGCGCCGTCCTCGAGATCGAGGTGGTCGACCATCTCCAGGTACTCCGAGGAGAGCTCGGGCGACATCGGCCGTCCTTCGATGCAGCGCCGCGCGATGCCGATGAGCCACGCGACCGGTTCTCCCTTGGCGGAGTCGTAGCTCTTCTTGTAGCGAAGCGCGCGCTCGAAGGTCTCGCTCGTGATGTCCTCTGCGTCCGGCCCGTCTCCGACGCGGTAGGCGACGTAGGAGTACACACGCCGGATGAGCGGCTCCGGATTGGCGAGCGGGTCAACCCGAAACATCGTCTGTCCCCTCGTAATCGGAGCTGGCATAGCGGTTCAGCCGCCGAGCCTCCGCCAGCGCATGCTGCGCCTCGGCGCCGCTGCTGAACGTGTAGAGGCCGTACCAGATCGTCCAATCGGTTCGGTCTTTGGAGATCGCCTTTCGGTAGCTCTGGCGGGCGGCCGCCTCGTCTCCCCTCGTCGCCTGGACGTCCCCCAGCTGGCGCCACGGATCGGGAGACCAGCGCCACCAACGGGCGGCCTTGCGCGCCTGGGAGGCAGCCTCGTCGTAGCGGCCCTTCACGAGCGCGCGGTCGCTTGCCACAAGGGCGCTCGAGCCGATGACGCCGACGAACGCGACCACCGCGAGGACGAGAGCGACGGCCGCCCCACCGATCCGGACTCTCGGCGAGAGCAGAGGCGGGAGATCGCGACGATCCGCGGCGGCAAGCAGCGCTGTCGCGCAGGCGAATGCAGCGATCATGACCGCCGGCATCTCCCAGTCCCAGTCCACGGCCGCGTGCACGAGGAAGGCCGAGTAACCGGCGAGGGCGAGCGGGACCAGCGGATGGCCGCGCGCGAGCATCCCCGCGACAAGCGGCGCGCCGAGGGCGAGCAGCAGCAGAAGAAGGCCGACCGGGCCGGTTTCCGCCAGGACCTCGAGGTAGAGGTTGTGCGCATCCCGAACCTTGTGCTGAATCGGCCGGTGCTCGTTCCAGTACTGCTCGTAGGTTCCCGGGCCCGATCCGAGCACCGGGTGGTCGCGGTAATCGTCCCAGGCCTCGTGCCAGAGCTCCGACCGGTAGCTGCCGGAAAAGGTGAAGAGCCGATCGTTGAGGTTGACCGGGGTCGCCCCGGGGGTCGCCGTGAACGAGTCGTAACCCTTGCGCGCGAGCGTGGCCGGATCCCCGTAGCGGACGAAAGTCGCAAAGAGAGCGGCAAGCGCGACGAGCGCGAGCGCACCTGCGAACGCGAGCCGCACCTGACGCGGAGGTACGACACGGCGTTCGGCGAGGGCCAGGCCGAGCGTGACCAGGGTCGACACGGCGAGCAGGACGAGCAAGTAGACGGCAAGGCGGTGCCCGTCGCGCGAAGCTGCAGAGAGAGGCGAGTCGGTCTGCGTCAGCGCCTTTTCGTGCGAGGAGAGCAGCACGGCGAGCGCCGATGCGGGCGCCAGCGCGAGAGCGGCAAGCAGGAGCTGGAGCCGGCGCGGATCGACGGCGACCGCGACGCCGAACCCGATCGCCGCTGCCACCCACGAGCCGCGGCTGAACGTGAAGTAGATCGTCGCGAAGAAGACGGGAAGCGTCGCTCCGGCGAGGGCTCTGGCGACGAGGCCCTGCGCGCGCGCCGCGAACCCGAGGGCGAGCACGGCTCCGATCGCCGCGAAGACGCCGAGCGCGTTCCAGTACGTGAGCGGCTCCTCGAGCCGGTACGCGGCGACCGAGTCGAAGACGCCGAGCCGCTCGGGAAAAAGCCGCGTGAGCAGACCGTAGCCCGACACGAGAAACGCGGCGACGAGCGTCGACGCCAGGAGCAGCGGCACCGTCGAGCGCCGCACGAGCAGCACGAGGGCCGCGAGTGCAGAGACGTAGAGCAGGACGCGCTGCCCCTCGAGGACGGTCGCCGCCCGGTCGTCGCTCCAGAGAAGCGCGAGCCAGGTCCAGGCGGCAAACCCGGCGAGTGCGCCGAGCGTGACAAGGGCGAGGCCCGAGGGGCGAACGGCGTCGCTGAGCACGAGCACCGCCGCGATCACGGTGAGCGCAACGAGCGCGCCCCAGCTCCAGGCCGTCGGAAAATAGCCGCCGCTGTCGAAGGCGATTCCAGCCAGGCCGAGCCCGACGGCGACGCCGACCCCCGTTCGGCCCCAGTCCAAACGCGCCCGCGGAGCGTCCGCTGTCATCTCAGCCAGAATGCACCTCGTCAGAGGGTAGTTGCGCTTCGGGACGGCGAACGACGACGCGGCGCCCAACACGTCTCCTCGATGAACGGCTTCAGAGCTGGCAATTGGGGCAGTACCAGGTGCCACGGCCCGCGACCCGCGTCTTCTCGATTGCATGCCCGCACCGTTGGCACGGCTCGCCGGCGCGTCCGTACACGCGGAACTCCGTCTGCATCGAGCCCTCGGCGCCCTCGGCAGATCGGTAGTCGCGCAGCGTCGCGCCCTGGCGCGCGATGCCGAGGCGCAGCGCGCGCCGGATGCTGCGAACAAGCGCGCCGAGCTCGTCGTCGTTTAGCTCATGGCCGGGACGGAGTGGATGGAGCCTCGCCCACCAGAGCGCTTCGTCCGCGTAGATGTTCCCGACGCCCGCGAACACGCGCTGGTCGAGGACGATCGCCTTCAGCGGCGCCTTTCGCCTCGAGAGCCGGTCGACGAGCGATTTCGCCGTCAGCGTGCGTCCGAGTGGCTCGGCGCCGACCCGCGAGGCGAGATAGGGCTCGAGCTCGCCGGGCTCGAGGAGTAGCCAGGTACCGAAGCGCCGCACGTCGCGATAGGCGACGTCCGATCCGTTGTCTAATCTGACGACAGCACTTTGGTACGGATCCTCGCCCGCGACTCCGTCTCGAAGGAGCAGCAGGCTCCCCGTCATCCGGAGGTGAATCAGGAGAACTCGACCACTCTCGAACCGAACAACCAAATACTTGCCGCGGCGCTCGAGGTGCGCGACTGTCTCACCGGTCAGCTCGGCGGCCGTCTCCACCGGGTCGTGGGGCCTGGTGAGGCGCGGATCGGCGATCTCGACGTGCTCAAAGGTCCGGCCGACGAGATGCGGCTCGAGGCCGAGCCGGATCGTCTCGACTTCGGGTAGCTCCGGCACCCCCGGAGCCTAGTCACGGGCGAGGTTAGGCCAGCGTCTCGAGCACGATCGGACGTGGTGGCTGCGGCTCGTCCACGATCTCGATCAGGTCCCGGATCTGGCCCAGTGCGCGCTCGGCGCTCGAGTCGTCCCGTGCGTAGACCGACGCGAGAGTCTGACCTGCCTCGATTGGATCGCTGCGCTTGGCGAAGCAGCGGATGCCGACCGCGTGGTCGATCGCGTCGTCCTTCGTGCGACGACCGGCGCCGAGCTCGAGTGCGGCTCTTCCGAGGCCGAGTGCTGAGACTTCGCCGACGAAGCCGTCGCGGTCTGCGGTCAGGTCGCTCGTGACCGGCGCCTTCGGCAACCCCGCCGAGAGGTCGCCGCCCTGAGCGGCGATCCAGCGCTCGAACATCTCGGCTGCGGAGCCGTCCTCGACTGCCTGCTCCGCCCGCCTGGTTCCCTCATCGGCGTCGATCCCGAGCTCGGAGAGAGCGAGGAGCCGGCCCGTGACCTGGATCGCGAGCGAGAAGAGGTCCGGTGGAGTCTCCTCGCCGGTGAGCAGGTCGCGGACCTCTTCGATCTCGATCGCATTGCCGATCGCCCAGCCGAGCGGCTGGTCCATGTCCGTGAGGAGCGCGACGACCTGCCGTCCGGCGCCACGCCCGAGCTGCTGCATCGACTCGGCGAGCACCCGCGCGTCGGCAAGCGACTTCATGAAGGCGCCGTTTCCGACCTTCACGTCGAGCACGATCCCCTCGGCGCCCGCGGCGATCTTCTTGGACATGATGCTCGCCGCGATCAGCGGGATGCTGTCGACGGTCCCGGTGACGTCGCGCAGGGCGTAGAGGCGCTTGTCGGCAGGAACGAGATCGGGCGACTGGCCGATGATCGCAAGTCCGATCTCGCGCACCTGCTGGACGAACTCCTCCTTGGAGAGCTCGACGCGAAATCCGGAGATCGACTCGAGCTTGTCGAGAGTTCCCCCCGTGTGCCCCAGGCCGCGCCCGCTCATCTTCCCGAACGGCACCCCGCACGCGGCGACCAGCGGGCCGACGACGAGCGACGTCTTGTCTCCCACGCCGCCGGTGGAGTGCTTGTCGACGACGGTGCGACCGAGCTCGGAGCGCAGGTCGAGAGTCGAGCCGCTGCGCACGAAGGCGTTTGTCAGCGCGAGGGTTTCCTCCGCCGAGAGACCGCGGAAGTAGACCGCCATGCAGAACGCGGCGAGCTGGTAATCGGGGATCTCGCCACGGGCGTGCCCGAGCACGAGCTCGTCGATCTCCTCCGGCGTCAGGTGGCCGCCGTCTCGCTTGCGCTCGATGAGCTCCGCGGGTCGGATCACCGCGGGGGAACCGTCTCTCGCCCGGTCACTGCTCGACGATCGACTGGCCCGGAACGCCCCGGCGCGGTGCTTTGCCCCCGAGCCAGGAGTTGACGGTCGCCCCGACGTCGGCGAACTCCCCCTCGTGGATGCGCCCTGCGGCGTTCTTCCCCTCCACGTACGCGAGGAGCAGAGCGTGCTCTCGCGAGTGGTCGGTCGAGGGAGTCGTCGGGTCGCAGCCGTGGTCGGAGGTGATGATCAGCAGATCACCGGGCCGAAGCGCGCCGAGGATGTCCGGCAGCCGGCGGTCGAAATCCTGCAGGCAGCGGTGGAAGTTGACCGGATCGTTCCGGTGGCCCCAGAGCATGTCCGTCTCGACGAGGTTCGTGAACACGAGGCCCTCGTCCAGTTCCTGGAGCAGCTGCTCGGTCTGGTTGATCCCCTCGACGTTCGACCGGGTGGGATGGGACTCGTCGATGTCATACCCGGCGAAGATGTCTCGGATCTTGCCGACGCCGTGCACGGGGTTACCCGCCTCGCGAACGAGCGTGAGGTAGTTCGGCTGCTTCGGCTTCAGCGACCAGTCGTGGCGATCCGGAGTGCGCTCGTAGTTCCCCGGCTCGCCTGTGAACGGCCGCGCGATCACCCGTCCGACGGCGTGGTTTCCCGTGAGGATCTCGCGTGCGATCTCGCATCCCCGGTAGAGCTCGTCCAGCGGGATCGTGTCGAGGTGCGCAGCGATCTGGAAGACAGAGTCGGCCGACGTGTAGACGATCCACTTGCCGGTTCGCTGATGCTCCTCCCCGAGCTCCTCGATGATCTCCGTCCCCGATGCCGCCTTGTTGCCGAGCACGCCTCGGCCGGTTGCGTGCATGAACGGATCGATCACCTCGAACGGGAAGCCATGCGGGTAGGTCGGCATCGCCTGGGGCGTGACGATCCCCATCAGCTCCCAGTGACCCGTCGTCGTGTCCTTGCCCTTCGAACGCTCGACGAGCCGCCCTGCGACGGCAGGAGCGCCCGGCTGGGGCGGGCAGCCCTCGAGCGGCTCGACGTTGCCGAGCCCGAAGGCCTCGAGGTTGGGGAGGTCGAGGCCGCCCACTGCTCGGGCAACGTTGCCCAGGGTGTCCGATCCTTCGTCACCGAACTCGGCCGCGTCGGGCAGCTCGCCCGCGCCGACCGCGTCCAGCACGATGACGCATGCGCGGGACATGGGGCTATCCTAGGCCAGTCATGGAAACCGTCCTCGGACTGCTCGGCCTCATCGTCTTCTGCACAGTCGTCATCTCCTTCGCGGCCGGGGTGACACTGCTCGTCGTCAAGATCTTCCCGTCTGGCAGCAAGAAGAAGAAGCCAGAGCCTCAGGCTTCGTAGGTCTAGTAGCTATACCGGCGACAGCGGGAGAACGTCCGCGAGCGGCGAGTAGTCGAGGCCGTGCGCATCGGCCACTGCTTCGTACGTGATCTTGCCGTGGAGCACGTTCACGCCGCGGGCGAGCGCCGGATCCCGTGCGACCGCCTCGGCCAGCCCATGGTCGGCAATCGCCTCGACGTACGGCAGCGTCGCGTTCGTCAGCGCCTTCGTCGCCGTGATTGGAACTGCTCCCGGCATGTTCGCGACGCAGTAGTGCGTCACTCCGTCGACGACGTACACGGGGTCGGAGTGAGTGGTCGGCCGTGAAGTCTCGAAGCAGCCCCCCTGGTCGATCGCGACGTCGGCCACGACCGAGCCTTCCTTCATGCCCGCGATCATCTCGCGCGTGACGAGCTTCGGCGCAAGCGCGCCCGGAATGAGCACGGCGCCGATGACGACGTCCGCGTCTGCGACCGATTCCTCGAGCTGAAGGCTGGAGGACATGAGAAGCGTCACGCGGGATCCGAGCACCTCCTCGAGGTGGCGCATCCGGTCGATCGAGCGCTCGATGATCGTCACGCTCGCCCCGAGGCCGAGAGCGATCACCGCCGAGTTGTAGCCGACCATCCCGCCTCCGATGACGACGACCTTGCCCGGTGCCACGCCCGGCACCCCGCCGAGCAGAAGCCCGCGTCCGCCGAGCGGCTTCTCGAGGAAATAGGCGCCCGCCTGCGACGCGAGACGGCCTGCGATCTCGCTCATCGGTGCGAGCAGCGGCAGGGCGTGGTTGGCAGTCTCGACGGTCTCGTACGCGACCGCTGTGATCCCGCTCTCGATGAGGGCGCGGGTGAGATCCTCGTCGGCGGCGATGTGGAGGTAGGTGAAGAGGACGAGCCCCTCGCGGAGCCGCTCGTACTCGGTCGGCACCGGCTCTTTCACCTTGAGCAGGAGCTCGACGTCGCCCCAGACGTCCTCCACAGACACCATCTGGACGCCCTCGGCCTCGTAGGCCGCGTCCGGGAAGGCGCTGCCCTCCCCCGCGCCCCGCTCGACCAGCACGTCGTGCCCGCGCCGGATCAACTCACGAGCACCGGCAGGCGTCAGCGCGACGCGGTACTCGTCGGACTTGATCTCCTTGGCGACGCCGATCCTCATCTCGAGCCGGGCAACCTTACCTATCGCACTCTCGGCACATTCTCGCTGCACACGCGCGCGATTTTCGCAGTTAGGCTCGAACCGGAGGGTGGCATGCGGCCGGCCCCAAGGCGGGATGTCTCGATGGGTCAGGTCCGCGCGAGATGCTCGACGAGCTTGCGCTCCTCAGGCCCGAGCCACGGCGGCTCGCCTGCGGCGGCGTTTTCCCGTGCGTGCTGCGCGTCTTTCGTCGCCGGGATCACGGCGTCGATTCGCTCGTCCGAGAGCGCCCACTTGAGCAGCGCCTGGGGCCAGGTCGAGACGCCGAACTCGAGAAGTGGAGCGAGCGCGTCCGGCGGCGGCGGATTCGGCAGCCGCGACTTGTCTCCAAGCGGCCTCATCGCGATCACCGCGACATCGAGCTCGGCCGCGAGTGGGAGCAGCACCTGCTCGCACTCCCGTTCGAGCGGGTTGTACGGAACCTGGAGGGCGGAAAACCGGCCGGTCCGGAGTGCTCGCGCGAGCTCGTCGAACGCGGCAGCCTGGTAGTGCGTGACCCCGAGGCGGTCGATCCGACCCGCGTCGCGCTCATCCTCGAGCCACGGCAGATGCTCCTCCCACGCGACGAGGTTGTGCACCTGCTCGATCTCGACCCGCCCGAACCAACGGAGCTGATCGGCGTACTGCACACGGCCCTCTTCGACCGAGCCTGCCCAGATCTTGGTCGCCACCGTCGCCTCCGCACGCCGCTCTCGAAGCGCGAGGCCGAGCGACTCCTCGGCGCCGCCGTACATCGGCGACGAGTCGAAGAGCCGGCACCCCGCGTCGAGCGCAGCGTCGACGACAACTCGCGCGAGGTCATGGTCGCCTCCGAAGGTGTTCCACGTCCCGAGCCCCACGACCGGTCCCAGGCGCCGCTCTTCCATCAGGCCACAAGCCGCCGTGCGAGCTTCCCCGCTGCGAACGCCGAAGCGAAGAACCAGGGATCCTCGTCCGGCCCGCGCCCCATGTGGTCGAGCGGAAGCCCTGCACACTCCTCGCGCCAGCCGGCCACGTCCACCTCTTCACGGTGCGTGAGCCACTCCGGAGCCTCCAGTCCTGCGGGCCAAGCCGCCGCCACCTCGCCGATCGCCAGGCCAAGCACCGCGCGCGTGTGGTGGGAGACGCCCTGGTGCCGCTCCCGCGAATCGCCCTCGGACACGCGCACGGCCAGAACGGGTGACCCCCCGAGCGCACTCACGGCGTTTGCCGCCTCGGCGGCAGCCACTCCTCCGTGGCCCAGCGACGAGCCGGTGCCGACGATCCCGGGCCCGACGGCGCAGACCACGACTCCGAAGCCCTCCGCGGCAGCCCAGGCAAGCGCCGACGCGACGCCGACCGCCTGCGCATCACCGTCGAAGCAGGCGCCGCTGGCGATCCCGATCTCGACCAGGCCGCGCTTCTTCAGCGCGCGAAGCGAGTCGGAGAGCGAGACCGGAAGCGCGCCGCCGCCGAGCTGCACGTAGGCGACGCGGACGCCCTCGCCGACCCCCGCGCAGGCCGGCGCGAGCTGGGAGTGCAGGGAGCAGCAGACGACCGGCATGCCGTCGAGGCTCTCCGCCAGCTCTCCGTCCTCCTCCACGTGCCGGACCGCGGCCTGGAGCGGCGTGTAGGGAAGCGTCATCACGTGAGCGCCGTGCTCCGCGGGAAGGTCGAGGCCTCGCGTGAGGTTCACGTAGAGGACGTCGAACCCGCCGGAGCCGAGGCCGAGCTCGCGCGCCTGGACGTTGACGATCACCTCGTCGCCTTCCTCGACGGGCCCGGTGACCCGTGGGTACGCGACGCAGGGCTGCCCGTCGACCTCGATCCTCGCGAGCTCTTCGACGCTCTCGACAACGGCTGTCACGGTGCCGCGCCGGAGGCTAGGGGGCATCCGTCTCGCGGGCAGTCTCGACCAGAGCGAGGGTGACGTCGACCATGCGCCCGAGATCGGAGACGGAGATGTGCTCGTCGGGCGTATGGATGTCGGCCATGCCGTTCGCGAGATTCACGCAGGCGAGGCCGCGGTCGTTGAAGACGTTCGCGTCGGCCGCGCCGCCGCTCAGCGTGAACGACGGCTCGTAACCGGCGCGTTCGAGGGCCGATTGCGCCAGGCGGACGACGAAGTCGTCACGCTTGAAGCGATAGCCGCTGTAGCTCTTGTGGATCTCGGTCTCGACCTGGCAGTCCTCGAGCCCCGCGGCGAACGTCGCCGCCTCGAGCATCTCGCGGACGAGGTCGGCGAGCTTCTGCGGATCGTGCGAACGCGCCTCCGCCAGGAACGTGCACCATTCCGGGACGATGTTCCCGGCGGTGCCGCCGTGAATGATCCCGACGTTTGCGGTCGACTCCTCGTCGATCCGCCCGAGCTTGAAGTCGGCGACCGCCTTCGCGGCGGCGGCGATGGCGGAGCGCCCCTCCTCGGGGTACATGCCCGAATGCGACGCGCGCCCATGGAAGCGGACCTCCATCGAGTGGGCGTACGGCGCGCCGAGGATGACCTCGCCGATCGGGCCTGCCTGGTCGTACACGTAGCCGACCTTGGCGTGCAGCTGCTCCTGGTCGAAGGCTGCCGCGCCGTGCAGGCCGACCTCCTCCTTCGGAGTGAACAGAAGCTCGATTCCCCCGTGCGGCCGGTTCTCCGAGAGCACGCGCCGGACCGCCTCGAGCATGACCGCGATCGCAGCCTTGTTGTCGGCACCGAGGATCGTCCCCGCCGCGTTGCGGATGACGCCGTCCTCGAGCACGGGCTCGATCGCGCCCTCCGGAGGCACCGTGTCCAGGTGCGCACAGAAGAAGAGCGGCGTCCCGGATCCGTCCGTGGCGTCGATCCGGGTGTACAGGTTGCCCGCGTTCGACCCGATCCGCGATCCCGCATCGTCTTCAGCCACGTCGAGCCCAAGGTCGCGCAGGTAGCCCGTCACCCGGTCGGCGACCACGCGCTCTTCGCCGGGTGGGCTGGGCAGAACGGCGAGCTCTGTGAAGAGCGAGACGACCTCGTCGTTGGGCACAGCGCGATCTTAGGTCGGCGCTATGCGGTGGTGGCGACCGGCGCAGCCTGGCCGGTTCGCTCGGAAGCCCGCCCGAGCGCCGCGCCGACGAACTCGCGGAAGAGCGGCGCAGGCCTCGTCGGGCGCGACTTGAACTCCGGATGGAACTGGCTGGCGACAAACCACGGGTGATCCGGTAGCTCGATGATCTCGACCAGCCGCCCCTCCTGGAACGTCCCCGAGACGACGAGGCCCGCCTCCACCAAGCGCTCGCGGAAGTGGTTGTTCACCTCGTAGCGGTGCCGGTGCCGCTCGTGCACCATCGGCTCGCCGTAGCTCTCGCGGACGCGCGTTCCTTCAGCGAGCTCGACGGCCTGGGCGCCGAGGCGCATCGTCCCGCCGAGATCCTCGATCTCCTTCTGCTCCGGAAGCAGGTCGATCACCGGGTACGGCGTCTCGGGATCCATCTCCGTCGAGTTGGCGCCCGCGAACCCGACGACGTGTCGCGCGAACTCCGAGACGGCCACGTGCATGCCGAGGCAGATCCCCAGGTACGGAATGCCCTGCTCGCGGGCGACGCGACAGGCGAGGATCTTGCCTTCCCACCCGCGTGAGCCGAAGCCGCCGGGAATGAGCACGCCGTCGACCTCCTCCAGCTCCGCTCGCGTCTCCTCGAGCGACATGCCCTCTGCGTCCAGCCAGCGGACCCGGACGTGGGTTCCGTGGTGGATGCCCGCATGCTTGAGCGCCTCGTGGACAGACAGGTACGCGTCGTGGAGCTTCACGTACTTGCCGACGAGGGCGATCTGAACTTCGCCCCGGAGCTCGCCGATGCGCCGGGTCAGCTCGAGCCACTCGCCGAGATCGGCCGGCGCCGCGGTCAGGCCGAGCTTCGAGCAGACGAGATCGTCGAGCCCTTCGGCCTGGAGCTCTTCGGGGACGAGATACACGTCGGGCACGTCGCGGTTCAGTACGACCGCGCCGGGCTCGATGTCGGCGAAGAGCGCGATCTTGTCGCGGAGGTCGTGCGCGAGCTCGTCCTTCGTCCTGCACACGACGATGTCCGGGTGAATACCGATGCGGCGCAGCTCGTTGACGGAGTGCTGGGTCGGCTTCGTCTTCAGCTCGCCGGCGGAATCGACGAACGGGACATACGTGACGTGCAGGTAGAGCACGTTCTCAGGCCCCGCTTCGCGGCGGAACTGGCGAATCGCCTCGAGGAACGGGAGCGACTCGATGTCGCCGACCGTCCCGCCGATCTCGCTGATCACGACGTCGGTGTCCGTGGCCTCTGCGACGCGGCGGATCCGCTCCTTGATCTCGTTCGTGATGTGCGGGATCACCTGCACCGTCGAGCCGAGGTACTCGCCCTTCCGCTCCTTGCGCAGGACGGAGTACCAGACGGAACCCGACGTGTGATTCGCGTTCCGCGAGAGGTTCTCGTCGATGAAGCGCTCGTAATGCCCGATGTCGAGATCCGTCTCGGCCCCGTCCTCGGTGACGAACACCTCGCCGTGCTGGAACGGGCTCATCGTCCCCGGGTCGACGTTGATGTACGGGTCGAACTTCTGAACCTGCACCTTCAGCCCGCGTGCCTTGAGCAGTCGTCCGAGCGAAGCGGCCGTGATTCCCTTGCCGAGGGACGAGACGACCCCGCCGGTGACGAAGACGTACTTGGTGACGCTCAGGACTGCTCCCGTCCGAGACGGTCGAGCGCGCGGAGGCCCGGGGTCCGCTCGATCAGCTCGCCGAGAGAGCGTCGTTCACCGAGGAGGGTCAATCCGGCCAGCGCACCGATCGCCAGCCAGCGACTCTTTCCCGTGAGAAGGCTCACGGAACTCAAGCCTAGCATCGCGCCCAGCGCGTTTGACCCTGCGTCTCCAAGCATCGTCCTCTCGCGAAGATCGTAGGGAAGTAGGAGGACGGCGGGCGCTACCGGAGCGCGAACCGCGAGCGCCGCCGGTAGGTAGGCCTTCAGCGCGCGTCCCGGACGCGTGTCCAGCTGGTTGAGGAAGTTCGCAGCGAGGCCGACGAGAAGGGCTCCGGAGACCTTGCGCGTCGCCAGGAGGCCGACAACCGGGATGCCGACGAGTTTCAGGACGCCGGTCGTCCGGCCGGCTCTCAGATGCCCCCGGAAACCCCGCTCGGGGCCTGACCAGAGGTCGTCCGCGAGGCCGAGCGCGGCGACGGCGGCAGCGGCGCGGCCCCCGCGGACGCCGACCACCCAGCCGACGAGCGGCAGGCGCAGCCCTCGGTGGTTGAGGCCGAGCGGACCGCAGGCGAGCGCGGCGTCAAGCAGCTGACGCGACCGGTGGGCGAAACCGCGGAGGTCGCGGCCGGTTGCCTCGTGCGAGAGCGGAAGCTCGATCTCGGAGATCTCCAGTCCCGCCCGGGCCGCGTCGATCGTCATGCGAACCTCGCAGCCGAACCCGGCGGCGAGCGGAAAGCAGCGCTCGCGCGCCTCGGCCGACAGCGCTCGCTGCCCCGAGAGAGGCTCGCGCGCCGCGAAGCCGGACCTCGCGCGGACGAGACTCCTGGCGACGGACTTCGCGATCCCGAAGCCTCCGCCCTGGCGCTCGGCGAAGGTCGCGATGGCAAGGTCCGCCTGCACCTCGGTCAGCGGCCGGAGATCGCCCACGAGGTCGGCGTCGGCGAGCAGAAGGGCGCCCGGAGGCGCCTCTCGCTCGGCAAGGGTGAGCGCCTGTCCCTTCCCGCGCCGAGGAAGGCGGACGACGCGAGCGCCGGCTTGCTCGGCCTTCACTGCGGTCGCGTCGCGCGACCCGTCGTCCGCAACAATCACCTCGGCCGCCGGGAACCCGTTCCTCAGCGCCGCCACCGTCGCCGCGATCGTCCGTCCCTCGTCGCGGGCTGCGACGAGGATCGCTATTGGATCAGCCACCCGTTGCGGCCGGTAGCGGCTCGATGGGCGGGATGATCCCGTTCCCGGCCGACGGCTTCACTCCGTAGCTCCCGGTCGTGCTCCCCGAGAGGAGTAGCGCCAATGCCAGGCGGCCGGCAGGGGCGTCGATGTCGTCGACGGTCGAGAGCCCCGCCTCGCTCCAGGCCTCGACCGCGGACCGGCTGACGTCCGTGGTCTCGACACCGATCGTCGGAACGTCGATGTCGGCGAGACCCCGATAGAGCCCGGAGAGGAGGATGGCGGTCTCGCCTTTCTGCGCCTCGACGGTGCGCGCGACGACGACCCCGTCGGCGGGATTCTGGAAGCTCCCGGACTTCTCCTCGACCAGCACGGAGGTCAGCGCGTTCCAGGCCGGGGCCTCGCCGCCGTCGACGAGCTCCCTCGCGAGCGCTCGCCCGAGCTCGTCGAGCGAGGCGGCACGGTATTGCCTGAGCTCGCCGGTGAGCTTGTTCTCAACCGTCTCCGCGTCGATCGGAAGCTTGAGGGCGCGCATCCGGACCGGCACGCTCCCGCCCGCGTCCTCGACTGCGCGCTCGACGTCCCGGCGGAGGCCGGCATCGACGGGGCCGACGAACAGGATCGCGATCCGCTCGCCGCGCAGTCGGCCCGTGATGAGCGATGGGTACGCGTTTTTGACGAATGCCTTGATCGCCTTCTGCTCTCGCGTGAAGTTCGCGCGTCCCTCGCTCGCCGCTTCGAGCTGCGCATTGAGGCGGTTGACGTCGCTCTGGAGGCTCTGCTTCTCGGCGTCATCGACCTTTCCGCTCATGGCGACTCCGACCAGGATCCCGATCAGGAGCGCGACGAAGACTGCTGCGAGGGAGGCCACGTGATAGCGAAGGTCGAACATCCTCAGGCGCCGCTTGCGGTGCCGACCAGCAGGACATTCGGGCTTTGCCCGAGTGTCCGTCTGAAATGACCGGTCGACACGCCTCTCGTTACACCAACGCTCATAGGCTCGCTGCAGTCTGGCAAAGGGCATGCAGGCGGGCGAGCGCTTGTCTTGGCGTGGGTCGCAGGCCCTCCATGACCAGCCGCCACGGCGTGGCCTCGATCGTCAGCGTCGCGCGCGTATGGCCGTCGTGCGCGGGCTCGAGCCGGATCTCTGCGGCGAAACCCTGCTCGAGGTCGTGCCAGCCGAACCGGAGCGGCGGCTCGACCGCGGTCACGACGATCAGCCCCTCGCCGCCAGGCCGTCGGAGGAATCCCGGCGAGCCGCCGCGGGTGACCTGCCAGCGGGCGCCCTCGGCGAAGCCTCGCCGGTCGGGCCGGACGGTCGTGTACTCCGGCCACCAGTCGGAGAGGTGCCGCGGCTCCGAAAGGAGCCCCCAGACATCGTCTCGGACCGCGATCAGCTCCCGTTGCTCCTGGATCCGCACCGCCGTGATTGTCACGCTTTCGGCACGACCCGGTCACCCACGCGTGCGCTTTTCCCCGTTATCGTCAAATCGGGGAGGAGGCCACGGGAACCGGCAGGGGCAAAAAGCTCAGCGCAGGCCGACGAGCTCCAGGAGTCGCTGACCGAGCAGGTCGATCAGCTCGCGGAGGTCGGGCGACACGAGGACGGCGGCGGCGATCGCGCCCAGCCCCGCCGCGGTGAAGGCGACCAGGGGCCACACGCCGACCTGCCGGCTTACGAGGCGCGATACGCCCCGCGCGTCGATCAGCAGCTCGCCCACCTTCAGCCGGGTGAGGAACGTCGACGACATGCCGGCGCGGTTCCGCTCGAGGAACTCGATCATGTTGAAGTGCGTCCCGACCGCGACGATCAGCTGGGCGCCCTTCTCGTAGGCGAGCAGAAGCGCGACGTCCTCGCTGATCCCGGTCGCCGGGACGATCTCGTAGGCGAGCCCGAGACGTTCCGCGCGCGCGGCCCCAGGGGCTTCGCCGCCGTGGTAGGCATGGATCAAAAGCTCGGCGCCGGAGCGAAGGGCCCGGTCGGAGACCGAGTCCATATCACCCACGATCACGTGCGGCTTGTACCCGCCCTCGAGGAGCGCGTCCGCTCCCCCGTCCACACCGACCAGCACGGGCTTGAAGTCCCGGATGTACGGCCGGACGATCTGGAGGTCGCGCTTGTGTCCGGGCCCCCGCGCCACGACAAGCGCATGGCGGTCGCGGAACCGAGTCCGGAGGGTCGGGAAGTCGATCCCCTCCGAGAGGAACCTCCCCTCCTCGCGCAGGTAGCGCAGGGTGTTGTCGGCGAACGCATGGAGGGCCTCGGTCACCCATTTCTGCTGCTCAGCGAGCGCACCCGCTAGCTCCTCTGCCGCGAGTGCGCGACCCGACGCGAGGCACGTGCCGTTGCGAAAGATGCTCGCGCCGCGGACGGTCACGAGCTCGCCGTCTGAGACCTGGTCGAAGAGCTCCGCGTCGAGGGCGTCGATCAGGCGCACACCGCCCCGGACGAGCAGTAGCGGGCCTGGATTGGGGAACCGCCCCGTCTGGGAGGGCGCCACGTTCACGACGACGCGCACACCCGACTCGAGCAGCTCCTCCGCGGAGACACGATCGAGGTCGGCGTGGTCGATGATCGCAACGTCGTCGGGCTCCAGGCGGCGGACGAGGTTCTTCGTCCGCCTGTCGAGCCGAGCAGGTCCCGTGTGCTCGACGAACGTCCGGAGCGTGCTCATCCCACGGTCTGGAGGAACTCCTGGCCGCCGAGCATTCGCCGGAGCTCCTCCTGGCGCTGTTCCTCCGCCAGCAGGTCGATGCGCGTGTGGGTCGGGTCCCCTTCGATCTTCTCGACGCTGAAATGACGCTCCGCGACGCTCGCGATCTGGGGCAGGTGCGTGATCGTGATCACCTGCGCGCGCTCCCCCAGGCGCCGAAGCGTCTCCCCCACCGCATGCGCGGTCTGGCCCCCGATCCCGGCATCGATCTCGTCGAAGACCATCGTCTCCCCGCCGCCGACGGCCGCGATCGCGAGCGCAATCCGCGACAGCTCGCCCCCCGACGCCGTCTGGGCAACCGGCGCGAACGGCAGGCCCGCATTCGGACGGATGAGAAAGGCTGCCTCGTCGGCGCCCGTCGGACCCGGCTCGCGCTCGCTCAGCTCGACTCGAAACTCGCCCTCGCCGAGCCCGACCCCGTGGAGCTCGGACTCGACGGCCTCGGCGAACGGCTTAGCGGCCCTGCTTCTGTTGGCCGCCAGCTTCTTCGTCAGCATCTGCACCTTCTGCTCGGCCTTCGCGAGCGCGGCCGAGGCGGCAGCCAGCGGATCGGCCCCGTCCTCGAGGGCTGACAGTTCCGCGCGTGCCTCGTCGGCCCGGGCCAGGAGCTCCGCGTACGTCGTGCACGCGAAGCGCCGCTTGGCCTCGGAGATCCGATCGAGTTCGGCCTCGACCTGCTCGAGCCGGTCGGGCTCGGCGTCCAGCGTGTCCAGGAATCGCCGCAGCTCGAGCGCCGTCTCGCCCAGACGAAGCTCGGCGTCTCGCAGCTCGCCGGAGGCCTGCGCGAGCTCCGGCGCGATCTCTCCGACCGCCGCCAGGGCACGCTCGGCCCGCCCGGCGAGGCCGGCGGCGCCCTCGCCTTCATCAGGGGCGATCGCCTGGACGGCCTCGTTCGCCGCCTGCGCAAGCTCGGTGACGTGCCGGAGTCGTTCCCGTTCTCCGCGCAGGGCGTCCTCGGCGTCGGGCGCAAGGCCTTCGGTGTCCTCGACGAGGGCGCGCAACTCGGAAAGGCGAGCCTCTTCGGACGCAGCTCCCTGGCCGAGCTCCTCGCGGCGGCGCCGGGTGGCTGCGAGCTCCCGCCACGTGGCCCGAAGCTCCATCCGCAGCTGAAGCTGATCCTCACCGGAGAACGAGTCGAGGACGTCGAGCTGATAGGAGGGCCGCGCGAGGCGACGCTGCTCGAACTGCCCCGACATCGCGATCAGCCGCTCGCCTGCCGCTGCGAGGTCCTCGCGCGCCGCGCTGCGGCCCCACGCATAAGCGCGAGTGCGCCCATCGGCGAACACGCGCCGCGCGAGGACGAGCCCTTCCTCCCCTTCGGGCCGTAGCTCGGCGAGCGCCTCAAGGCCCTCCTCGTCGAGCAGGCCCAAGGGAACTTCGAACTCTGCCTCGACGTAGGCCTCTTCGGCGTCGGCCCCGACGAGCCCAGCGTCGCCCTTGGCGCCGAGCAGCAGCCCGATCGCCTGGGCGAGGATCGTCTTCCCCGCCCCCGTCTCGCCGGTGATCGCGTTCAGCCCCGGCCCGAAGGCGATCGCGGCCTCGCGGATCAGCACGAGGTTCTCGATCCGAAGCCTACGAAGCAAATGTCTCCCGGTAGCGGCGGAAGAACGTGGCCTCGGGCAGGTGCGCGAGGAGGCTCGACTGGTCCCCGAGCCTGACGACCACGCGCTCGCCTGCGGCAAGCTCTCCCGCCGGACGGCCGTCGACCAGCACAGCCGCGGGCACGTCTTCCGTCCGGTTCTCGATCTCGACGTCCCGACCCCGCGGCACGACAAGCGGCCTTGCATGCAGCGAGTGCGGAGCGATGAACGTGACCACCTGCGCGTCGAGCCCCCAGACGAGCACCGGGCCGCCGTTCGAAAGGTTGTAGCCGGTCGATCCCGACGGCGTCGAGCAGAGGACGCCGTCGCAGGGGACCGCTCCGAGATCCTCGCCCCCCACGGCCCAGCCGAGGTCGATCATCCGCCCGATCACGGAGCTCGCGACGACGATGTCGTTGATCCCCACGTGGCGCTCGTCCCCGGATTCGATGTCGAGGGTGGGCAACTCGGCGACGACGTAGTCGCCGGCGAAGACCCGTTTCAGGCCTTCTTCGAGAGTCTCTGCCTTGATCGACGTCAGGAACCCCACCTCGCCGAAGTTCACGCCGACGACGGGCATGCCGGTTCCAAGAGTTCGCCGGAGGGCGCGAAGCATCGTTCCGTCGCCGCCGAGCACGACGACCAGGTCGACCTTCTGGAAGTCCGCATCATCCCGATCGTGCTTCTCGGCCTCGTCCTTCGGATAGAAGACCTCGACGCCGGCCTCGCGGGCGACGCGCTCGAGCCGCGCGAGACCCTCGCCGATCGCCTCGGGCTTTTCGAGCGTGACGACGGCGGCCGTGCGCACGGCCTCAGCGGGTGGCGTGTTCGATCCAGTCATCGAGCTGATCGGGGAGCGTCGGGTCTTCGCTGTGGACGAGGTGCAGGAAGAACTCCCGGTTTCCCTTGGGGCCGGGCAGGCCCGAGTCTACGACGCCGACCGTCTCGGCCGGCCAGACGAGAGCCGAGTCGGCGACCTCTCGAATCACCCTGCGGTGCACCTCGGGGTCTCGGATGACTCCACCCTTCCCGACTTCCTCTCGACCGGCCTCGAACTGCGGCTTCACGAGGACGAGCGCCTCCCAGCCCGGGCGGGAGAGCGCGAGCGCCGGCGGAAGAGCGGTGCGGACGCTGATAAAGGACACGTCGCAGGTGATGAGGTCGGGCGGGTAGGGCAGGGACTCGAGCTCACGGGCATTCGTTCGCTCGAGCACCGTCACACGTGGGTCTCCGCGCAGCCGAGCGTGCAGCTGGCCGCGTCCGACGTCGAGGGCGATCACCCGCGCCGCGCCTCGCTGGAGAAGCACGTCGGTGAACCCGCCGGTCGAAGCTCCCACGTCCAGCGCATCGCGCCCTGCCACGTCGACGCCGAGCTCGTCGAGCGCGTGGGAGAGCTTCTCGCCCCCGCGTGAGACGAACCTCGGTGGTCTTTCGACGACGAGCTCTGCCGCCTCGTCCACCTGTTCCCCGGCCTTCGCGTAGCCGTGCACGAGGCCGGCCATCACGAGCGCCTGGGCCTGAGCCCGGCTCTCGGCGAGGCCGCGCTCGACGAGCAGCACATCCAGGCGCTTGCGCACTGAAGCAAGGCTAGCTTGCCGCGGCTCTCCTTTTTAGGCCCGAAACGAGCTCGTCCAGTAGGGACGTGTCGGCCGGGATCTCAGCCAGTCGGGCCAGCGCTCTCTGCTCGATCTCGCCGGCGAGCTCGTGCGTGCGGTCGCTGCCGAGCTGCGCCGCGAGCCCGTCCTCGTCGAGCACGTCGTCGACGACCTGGTAGAGGAGGCCGAACTCTGCGGCGAAGCCACGCCAGGGAGCCTGCTCGTCCTCGGCCACTTCGCTGACCGCAAGGGCGCATGCGACAGCCGCCTCGAAGAGCCGCCCGGTCTTCAGCGAATGCCGCTTCGCGAGGTCGTCGTCATCGCCGCGGATGTCGTCGTACTGGCCGCCGATCATCCCGATGGTCGCATGGGTCAGCTCGCGGGCCACTGCCGGCGTGGGATACGAGAGGGCGAGCTCGATCGCCTGCGCGAGCAGGGCATCGCCGTTCAGGATCGCCGTCGCCTCGTCGAACTGGACGTGCGAGGTCGCTCGGCCGCGGCGAATCGCGTCGTCGTCCAGGGCGGGCAGATCGTCGTGAACCATGCCGAAGGTGTGGACGAGCTCGACCGCGGCCGCGGCGGGCAGAAGATCCTCCGGACGCGAGCCCGTCGCCTCACCACAGGCCAGGCAGAGCACCGGCCGGATGCGCTTGCCGCCGCCGTCGAGGCTGTAGCGCATCGCCTCGGTCAGCGCTTCGAGCTCGGGCTCGAAGGGGAGCGTCCCCAGATATGCCTCGAACAGTTCGCGGTGCTCATCGAGGCTCGGCACTCGCCTATGCCCCTGCTTCGCGCCGGGCACGCTCGAGCTCGGCTTCTACCTGCTTTGCGATCTCCGCGAGCTCGCCCAGAATGTCGATCGCCGCCTCGGGGTCCTCGGTTCCCTCGAGACGCTCGCGCGTACGGTCGAGCCGGCCGAGCAGCTCCTCGGCGCGCGTCAATGCGTCCTCGGCACTCACGCGGCTTTCTCCCTGGCGATTCGGCCGAGGATCCCGTTCACGAGCCTGCCCGCGTCGTCGGAGGCGTAGCGCTTCGCCAACGTCACCGCCTCGTCGATCGCCACCTCGACCGGTACCTCCTCCTTGTCGAGCTCGTGGATCCCGATCCGCAGGACGTTGCGCTCGAGCGCGCCGAGCCGGTCCGCGGTCCACTCCTCGGAGGCCTCGGTGATCTTCGCGTCGAGCTCGGCAGCGCGCGGGGCGACCGCCTCGGCAAGCTCGCGCGCGAAGGGGTCGATCTCGCCCTCGTAGAGCGAGGCGAGCGGCTGGCCCGTCACGTCCCACTGGTAGAGGAGGAACAACGCGGTTCTACGGGCGGCCCGACGACCACTCATGAAGCGCTGAGCGCCGGCAAGCGTCTGCCCGCCTCCTCCAGGAAGCTGGTCGAGTAGCGCCCGCCCGCGAACTCCTCGGTCCGCAGGATGTCCATCGCGGCGGCTTTCGTCGTCGGCACGCCGACGACCTCGAGCTCCGCCAGGGCGCGCAGGCAACGATCGATGGCGGCAGGTCGGTCCGTGTCCCACACGATCACCTTGGCCAGGAGCGAGTCGTAGTTCGGCGGGATGACGGCGCCGTCCTCGATGTGCGTGTCGACGCGCACTCCCGGCCCGAGCGGTGGCCGGAAGCGCTCGATGCGGCCCGGCACCGGCAGGAAGTCCCGCGTCGGATCCTCCGCGTTGATCCGCACCTCGATCGCATGCCCGCGACGCTCCGCGCGCCCCGTTGCCGCCAGGCTCTCGCCGGCCGCGATCCGCAGCTGCTCGCGAACGACGTCGATTCCCGTCACGAGCTCGCTCACCGGATGCTCGACTTGGAGCCTCGCGTTCAGCTCGATGAAGAAGAACGACCCGTCCGGCCCGAG
The DNA here is from genome assembly GCA_038040395.1 of Actinomycetota bacterium. Taxonomy (GTDB): domain Bacteria; phylum Actinomycetota; class Thermoleophilia; order Gaiellales; family Gaiellaceae; genus VAXT01. Next base: position 187,036 of record JBBPIJ010000001.1, on the reverse strand, counting down.
CAGGAACTCGAACGTGCCTGCGTTTTTGTAGTCGATCGCGCGGGCCGCCCGCTCGGCGGCGTCCTCCATCTGCTCGCGGGTCTCGGGCGTGAGCGCAGGCGAAGGGGACTCCTCGATCAGCTTCTGGTGCCGCCTCTGGATCGAGCATTCCCGCTCACCGAGCGTCAGCACTCCGCCGGCTCCGTCGGCAAGCACCTGAATCTCGACGTGCCGCGCCGGGACGATCGCCTTCTCCAGGTAGAGGCCGCCGTCGCCGAATGCCGCCTCCGCCTCCGCAGCGGCGGTCTGGAACGCCCCTTCGAGGTCGTCGGGATCCTCGACGAGGCGCATTCCCTTCCCTCCGCCGCCTGCGATCGCCTTCAGAAGGACCGGATAGCCGGCGTCTTCCGCGGCGGCACGAGCTTCGTCGAGTGTCGTCTCGCCTTCGGTCCCCGGCACAACGGGGATTCCGGCTGCGGCGAGCTCGTGCTTCGCCGCGGCCTTGTCGCCCATTCGCGCCATCGTCGCGGCCGTCGGGCCGACGAAGGCGATGTCGTTGTCGAGGCAGGCCTCGACGAAAGCCGGGTTCTCGGCCAGGAAGCCCCAGCCCGGGTGGACGGCGTCACAGCGCGTCGTCGTCGCGGCCGCGATGATCGAGGGAATCCTCAGGTAGCTCTCGTTGGCGGGCGGTGGCCCGACGCACACCGCGCGGTCGGCGAGCCGCGTGTGGAGCGCCCCCTCGTCGGCGGTCGAGTACACGGCGACCGCCTCCACGCCGAGCTCGTGCAGCGCCCGGATGACGCGGACGGCGACCTCGCCGCGGTTTGCGATCAGGACTCGCGAGAACACTAGTGCCCCTTCCAGTGATGCCGCCGAGCTCCTGGGTCGCGAGCACCAAGCCAGGGGCCGCACTCGACCGCGGCCAAGGCTTGCAGCCTTGGCAAGGGCGAGGGTGGGCTCTGGCGCCGCGTGATCGCGGGCCAGGGGCCGGCATGTATTGCTGGAAGGGGCACTATTACAGCGCGTCGAGGGGTTGGGCGAGCGCGGGCTCGAGATCGAAGAGCGCCTGACCGAACTCGACAGGTTGGCCGTTCTGAACATGAATGGCCCGAACGACGCCCTCCATCTCCGCCTTCACCTCGTTCATCAGCTTCATCGCCTCGAGGATGCAGAGCGTCTGGCCGACCGTGACGGCGTCGCCTTCCTCGACGAACGGCGGCGCCCCCGGCTGCGGCGCCCGGTAGAACGTGCCGACCATCGGCGCCTCGATGCGGATCGCGCCGTCGGTGACTGGCGCCTCCGCGACCTCGCCCGGGACGCTGGCAACCGGCGCAGACGCGGCTCCCTGACCCGCGAGAGGCTCCTCGGTCCGCCGGACCGAAACGCGCGTTCCCTCCTCTTCGACCGAGATCTCGGCCACGCCGGTGTCCTGGACGATGCGCACGATCTCCCGGATCCGCTCCGCTCGAGACTGGTCGACTTCTCCGCCGATCAAGGTGTCCTCGCCGCTCGACCGGTCCCGGATCGCCTCCAGGAGCGGCTCCGCCTCCTCCCCGAAGAGGGCCAGCAAGAGCAGTTCCTCCTCGCTCGACGCAAGCCCGTCGGCCTCTTCCCGGACAGAGTCGAGGTCGATCGCAGGCTCCTCAGCAGGTGTGTCTTCGGAGACGAGCGAGACAGCCCGCTGGACGGTCGAGTCGATCTTCCCGGGCGGCGTTCCGAACCGGCCCTCCAGGAGGTCTCGCAGCTCGTCGACCACCGTCTGGTAGCGCTCCGCGGAGAGAACGTGGACGATCGCCTGTGAGGCCAGGATCTGGCCGATCGGGGCCGCAACGGGCGGCGAGCCTGCCTCCTTGCGGATCACCGCGAGCTCATCGAGGACGTGGTCGAGCCGGTCCGACGCGGAATGGGTGCGAAGCCTGGTGTCGATCGCCGCGACGAGCCCCGCCGGCAGCTCGTGCTGGGCGGCGCGCACAGCGATGCGCGGCGCGAGAGGAGTCACTGGATCCTCGCCCATGAACTCGTCCACGGTCTCGGCGGCCTGCCAGAGAGTGGCGATGTCGACGCCGCTGTCGAGGTTCAGCCCCTTCAGCGCGCTCGCGAGCCCCTCGCCGGAAACGCGGTGGAGCGTCAGCGCGATCGGATAGACGGCGCACGCAATGCGGTCGGCGCCCGCTCGCGCGGCTTCGAGGGCGGCGGCGAGCCCGCTTCCGGCCGCGCCCTGACAGTAGATCCCGACGGGCAGGCCGCTCTCCTCGGCGAGTGCCGCCACGAGCTCATGGGCCCGCGGAGCCTCCAGTGCGCCCGACGGATCGTGGAGCAGGATCCGGGCAGCGCCGAGCTCGGGCAGCTTCCGGGCCTGCTCGAGCATCTGCTTCGTCTCGCCGCCGTCGCCGAGGCTGTAGACGAGGCCCGCGTCGAACTCGCGGTCCGCTGCGGTAATCGCCTCGCCGGCCTCGCGCAGGTTCTCGACGTCGTTCAGCGGGTCGTGCAGCCGGAAGACGTCGATGCCGCTCTCAGCGGCGCTCGCGACGAAACGGCGTGCAAAGTCGCCGCCGACGGGGCGCGAGCCGACGAGGAACCGGCCGCGGAGCGCCATGCCGAGCGGAGTCTTCGTGCGCGCCTTGAGGGCCCGGATCCGCTCCCACGGGCTCTCGACTCCTCGGCGTACCGCGCTGTCGAAGACGCCTCCGCCGGAGACTTCGAGGGACGCGAACCCAATGCCGTCGAGGAGCTCGGCGAGCTGGAGGAGGTCCGCCGTCGGCATGCGCCCGGCCAGCGGCTCCTGGCTGAGCAGGCGAATCGTCGTGTCGACGAGCGCGGGCATGGAGAGAGGGTAACGCTCAGACCCAGGTCACGCGGGTCGTCCAGCGGCCCCATCGTCGGCTCGAATCACCGTGAAGGGAGGTACGCCAAACCCCCTCCCGCGAACGAGCCTAATCCGAAAGCTGTGCCGCGTGGTGAACGGGTGTGAAGCGAATGCGTGTCAGTCCGACGCGGGCGACGTGCTGGCGCATGCGCGGTCCAGTTCAGCTGCACGGCCCGCAGTGGACAGCGGCAAGAGAGGCTCCTCGATCTGGAGACCGCCGTCCAGCTCGATGCTCTGGTCGTAGACACCGGGATCGATCACGTCGACGGACTCGTACCGGCCTATCCCCGGCGCAACGATCGTCATCCGATAGCAAGTCCCGCGGCTGCCGGCCGGAAGGTTGACCACCGCGAAGGCGCCGTCGTAGCCGGTCTTCGTCGTGATGCGAACGGCTCCGCCCGGCGGTGCGGGAAGGTCAGGCCCGCTGACGCTCGAGAAGGTGACCGTCCCGTTCTCTATGGGAAGATCGTATGGCGGTCGGGTCGGTCTGCTGTCGACGACGGTGCCGGTCACCGCGAATGTTGCGGGAGCGGTCGCGGCAACTCCGTAGACGCCGTTCTCGCTGATCATGACTTCCGTGCTCAGGTACTCACTCTTGAAGGAGCGCACCGGCCCGTTCGGCGACATCGGCACCGGCCTAGCCGGCGCGTAGCCCGGACAATTCGCCTCTGGCGGGAGCTTTCCGCAAGGCTGGGCGATCGGCGTCGCTGTCGTGCTCGCGGCCTGCCCATTTCCCCAGCGTGGAGCGGCTCCGCAGCCGACGGCGCCGATCGAGAGCATCACGACGAGAAGGCCGCGGACCACGGCTATGCCCGCGAGATGTAGCGGCCTTCGCGGGGGTCGACCTTGATGCGGTCGCCCGTGCCCACGAAGAGCGGCACCTGGATGACGGCGCCAGTCTCGAGCTTCGCCGGCTTCGTCACGTTCGAGACCGTGTCGCCCTTCACACCGGGCTCGGTCTCCGCGACTGCGAGCTCGACCGACGAAGGAAGCTGAAGCCCCGACGGACGCCCGTCAACGGTCAAGACCTGGACCGCAGACGAAGGCGGAATGAACTGCAGATCCTCGCCGACGGTCTTACGCGGCATGGAGAACTGCTCGTACGTGTCGTCCTCCATGAAGACCACGTCGTCGCCGGAGTCGTAGAGGTACTGCGCGCTCTTCACCTCGGTGTGCATGCGCTGGAACTTCTCGCCCGCTCGGAAGGTCTTGTCGACGACCGCGCCGGTGTCGATGTTCTTCACCTTGGTTCGCACGAACGCACCGCCCTTTCCGGGCTTGACGTGCTGGAAATCGACGATGCGCCAGACCCCACCCTCGATCTGGATGTGCATGCCGTTCTTGAACTGGTTCGTGCCAACGGTCTCGGCCACGCCCGAAATCTAGTCGACGGCGAGCAAGTCCTTGGTGAAGGTGGTCAGGATCTCGGGCTCCCCGTCCTGGACGACGACGAGGTCCTCGATCCTGATTCCGCCGAGTCCGGGCAGGTAGATCCCGGGCTCGACTGTCACGACGTTGCCGACCGCGAGCGTGGACCGGGACTCCTGAGCGAGGCGCGGGTCCTCGTGGACGAGCAGTCCGACTCCGTGGCCCAGCCCGTGACCGAAAGCCTCTCCGAAGCCAGCTGCGTCGATCCGGTCGCGCGCGGCCGCGTCGACGCCAGGCCCCGACGCTCCAGGGCGAACAGCCTCCAGCCCCGCGAGCTGCGCGTCGAGACAGACCTCGTAGGCCGTCTGCAGCTCGTCGGGTAGAGGGCCGGTGGCAAGCGTGCGCGTGCAGTCGGAGGCGTAGCCGTCGACCATGCACCCCCAGTCGACGATCACGGTCTCGCCTCGCTCGAGGCGCCGATCTCCGGGGACGGTGTGGGGCTTGGCCGCATTAGGCCCCGATGCGACGAGGACGGAAAACGAAACACCGTCGGCGCCTGCGTCGTGCAGGAACTGCTCCAGCCGCCAGGCGAGGTCGCCCTCGGTTCGGCCGACGAAGTCCTCTTCGTCGACGAAGCGCTCGAACGCGATGTCCGCGATCTGTGCGGCCCTGCGAATCGAATCCAGCTCGTCCTCGTCCTTGACCACACGCAGCTCCTCGACAAGGCCGTAGCGGGCAACCGCGTCGACCCCGCCGGCATGCAGCCGCGCATAGCGTTCGTAGGTCAGCGACGTGCCCTCGAAGCCGATGCGGCCGGAGAGCAGCTCGGAGAGGGTCTGATAGAGGTCGCGCTTCGCCTCGACGAACTCGACCCCCTCGATTGCTCGGGCGCTCTCGGCGTACCGGTAATCGGTGAAGAGCTGGACGCGATCGGGGTCGACGAGCAGTGCTGCGTTCGAGCTCACCAATCCGGAGAGGTAGCGAATGTTCGCCGCGTCCGAGACGAGCAGCGGCTCCTCGAGCTTCCCGCGAAGGCGCTCGACTCGATCGTTCATGAGCTCTCCGCCAGGAACGCGAGCGCGTCCCGGTAACCCTCCGGCCCGCGACCGAGCACCCGCTCGGCTGCGAGGTCGGCGATGACCGAGGAGTGCCTCCACTCCTCGCGCTCCTCCGGATTGGAAAGATGGACCTCGACGAGGGGCCCTTCGAACAGCTCGAGCGCATCCCGGATCGCGTAGCTGTAGTGAGTCCAGGCTCCCGGGTTCGCGATCACGCCCTCGGCCCAGTCCAGCGCCTCGTGGCACCAGCCGACGTACTCGCCCTCGCTGTTGGTCTGCCGGCAGCGGACCGTGCAGCCGAGCTCATCCGCCCAGCCCTCGATCCGCTGCTCGAGCTCGTGGAGAGAGAGACCCCCGTACAGCTCCGGATCGCGGCGCTCGAGGACGTTCAGGTTCACGCCGTTCAGGACATCGACGCGCATGCCGGCCACTCTAGCCCCGGATCAGCGAGTCGAGAGCCGCCCGGATGTCGGCCTCCGGCAGCTCCACGTCCGTGCGCGGGACGCCCGGACGCTCGAGCAGCACGAGCTGAGGACGGCCGTTCGCGGTCTTCTTGTCGCGACCGAGCGCTTCCCAGGCTCTCTCGCGGTCCACCTGGGCCGGCTTCGGCGAGAGGACGTCGTCGACGACGTCCGTCGGCAGACCGGAGAGGCGAAGCGCCGCAAGCAGGCCGAGAGCCACAGCCTCTCCGTGGCGCAGCCGGTAGTCCGAGGCCGCCTCCAGCGCATGGGCAAACGTATGCCCGAGGTTGAGCGCCTTCCGCTCGCGATGCTCGTGCGGATCGCGGATGCAGATCGCGGTCTTGTACGCGGCGGAGCGGCGCACGAGCTCCGGCTCCGGGAGCTCCCACAGTGACTCGCCCGCCAGGAGCCCCGTTTTCACGACCTCGGCCATGCCTTCGGCGCGCTCCTCCGCCGGAAGCGTGCTGAGCACGCCGGGGTCGATCACCGTTTGCGCGGGCCAGTGGAAGGCGCCGACAAGGTTCTTGCCTTCCGGCAGGTCGATCGCGGTCTTGCCGCCGATGCCCGCGTCGACCTGCCCGACGAGCGTCGTCGGGACCGCGACCCACGGAATGCCGCGCAGGTAGGTCGCTGCGACGAATCCAGCGGCATCGGTGACCGAGCCTCCGCCGAGCGCGACGAGCGTGCCAGAACGCGGAAGGCGCAGCGCGCGCCAGAGCCGTTCGACGGCCTCGAGCGTCTTCGCTTCCTCGCCGGCCGGGAGCTCATGCGTCTCGGCCAATCGTGACCCGAGCGCAAGCTGGACGACCGCGCCGTGGATGCCCGCGACGTGCGCATCCGCGACGAGAGCGACAGGCCCATCCGGGAGCGAAGCGCCGAGGCGTTCGATTCCGCCGAGCGCAACATCGATCCGTCCCGCGGCAAGCACGACGCCATCCGCGTCACCGGCGACGGCGTCTGCCACCTGCGCATAGAGCGGACGGCGCTCCTCGTACAGCCGCCGGAACTCGGCTTCATCGCGCGCAAGGGGTCGATCGCTGCCACGAACGCGCTCCCAGCAGGTCTCGACGTCGACATCAAGCCAAATGGTCAGCGCGCGCTCTTTCAGTTGCGCGCGTACCTCTTCTGACAGGACTGCGCCGCCCCCCAGCGCGAACACATCGGGCTCTCCCGCCCAGAGTTGGAAGAGCGTCTCGTTCTCCTCGACTCGCCGGAACTCCGCTTCGCCGCGCTTCTCGAAGAAGGATGGGACGTCCTCACCGACTTCGTGCTCGATGATGGCGTCGAGGTCGCTCCCGGTGCGGCCAAGCCGCTCCGCAACCGCCCGAGCCACCGATGACTTCCCGGACCCCATGAACCCGATCAGGGCTATGTGACGGTCTATCGCGGTTCCCAATCGATCCGCTCCAGGTACGCGCGATGGGCTCCGACGAAGTCGCCGAGCGAGTCGCCGCCGAACTTCTCGCGCGCGGCGCGGGCGAGCTCGAACGCAACCGAGGCCTCGGCGACCACCGAGAGGGCTTCGACAGCCGCGACGTCGCTTCGCTCGACGAGCGCCTCGGCGGGCTCGCCGGTCGCCAGGTCGACCGAGCGCAGCGGCCGCATCAAGGTGGGCAAAGGCTTCATCGCGACCCGCACGACGATTTCCTCGCCGTTCGAGACGCCGCCTTCGATCCCCCCGGCATGGTTCGTCTCACGGTAGAGGCCGCGCTCGTCTCGGAAGATCTCGTCGTGCGCCGCGGAGCCTCGCTCCCTGGCGAGTGCGAAGCCGTCACCGATCTCGACGCCCTTCACCGCCTGGATTCCCATCAACGCCGCGGCGAGCCTCGCGTCGAGGCGCCCTTCCTTGGTCGCATAGGAGCCGAGGCCGGGAGGAACGCCACGCGCGCGAACCTCGACGACGCCGCCGACCGTGTCGCGGTCTGCTTTCGCCTCGTCGACGTCGCCCATCTCCAGCACCGTGCCGGCAACTTCCGCGCCGATCTGCGCGAGAAGCGCCTTCGCGACAGAGCCTGCTGCCACGGTCAGCGCGGTCTGGCGGGCGCTTGCGCGCTCGAGAGCGTCCCGCGCGTCGGAGAGCCCGTACTTGAGCGTGCCCGCGAGATCGGCATGCCCTGGTCGCGGCAGCGTCACAGGCGTGGTGCCCTTGCCTTGGGGCTCGCCCTCGGCAGGCCAGGGGCTCATCCCCCACTCCCAGTTCGCGTGATCGCGGTTCGCGACAACCAGCGCGAGCGGCGTCCCGAGAGTGCGCCCGTGCCGCAGCCCGGCGAGCACCCCGACACGGTCCTGCTCGAGCTGCTGGCGAGGGCTGCGCCCGTAGCCCTGCTGGCGGCGTGCAAGGTCGGCGTCGATCCGGTCCCGCTCGAGGACCAGACCCGCGGGCAAACCGGTGAGGATCGCGACGAGCGCCGGGCCGTGCGACTCCCCGGCGGTCGTGAGCTGGAGGGTCACGACGACAAGCCTACGACTCGCCGCATGACCTCGACGGGCGCCGGCACACTGGTCCAGAGCTCGAACGCGGCCGCGCCCTGAGCGACGAGTACCTCGAGCCCCTCGACGACCCGTGCCCCACCCTCTCGCGCCGCTTTCGCTGTCGCGGTCTCCGGATACGGCAGGTCGACGAGCGTCTGCCCGGAGCGAAGCTCGACAAGCACGTCGTCCCGCTCCGAGGTTGCGTTCACGACGAGGTCGGCGTCATCCACTTCCGGTGGCCACTGGCCTCGCCGGGAGAAGCTGCGCGCCCGCGGCAGCGCTTCGCGGAACGCTGCCGCAGCACCACCGTCGCCGAGCACGACGGGCCGCTCGGCGGGTAGGCCCGCGAGCACCGCAGCGTCCGTCGAGAAGCCGCGGATGCGGCCGTCCTCGAAGACGAGCGTGTTCACCGATGGGAGATCCGTTTCCGCCAGAGCCGCAGCGGCGGCCTTGTGGGGCGTGGTCACGTTCGCACCGGCGAATCCCGCCGCTGCCAGACCCCGCACCGCAGTCTCGAACCACTCCGGATTTACCTCACAGGCAACGTAGGCCCAGTCAAGTCCCCGAGCGGCGAACGCAGCGTTCTGCATGCGCGGCGAGAGCGAGCCCGAGACCGGATGACCGAGAAGCCCCACGAGCCGGGTCTGGCCGGAGATCGTCAATAGCCGTGCGCGTTCTTGTAGTTCTCGAACTCGCTCTCGCTGTCGGTGAAGAAGTGGTGGACCTTGTCCGGCTTGCGCACGAAGAAGAGGTAGTCCACCCTGGCCGGGTGGGCCGCCGCCTGCATCGAGGCGAGCCCCGGATTGGCGATCGGCGTCGGCGGCAGGCCTGCGACCCGACGCGTGTTGTAGGGGTTCAAGCTGTTCAGCTGTGCGTTCGTGAGCGACTCCGTCGGCGGCACGTTGAAGCCGTAGCGAACCGTTGCGTCGATCCCGAGGACCATCCCGTTGTGCAGGCGGTTGTAGATCACCGCCGAGACGAGACCGCGCTCCTCGGGCGCGATCACCTCCTTCTCGATCATCGACGCGATGATCAGGACGTCGTACGGCGTCAGGTTCTTCGCTGCCGAGTAGCCGAGGTCGACCTTTGCCCAGTTGATTCGGAAGGAGTCGAGCTGCCGGGTGACGAGCTGCCGGGAAGTCGTGTTCGGCCCGAACTCGTACGTCGCGGGGAAGAGGAAGCCCTCCAGCGGCCGGCGCTTCCCGTCGCGCGCGAACTTCCCCGGGGTGAGCGAGCTTCCCGTCGCCTTGAGATAGGCCTGCGGCGAGAGCCGAGGAGTGATCTTGCGCTTCTCCTGGGCGATCTGGTTCACCGCGCGGATTCGCTCCGCCATCTCGGCGCGGGTGAAGCCCTCCGGGAAGATGATCTTCAGCGCGGGCGGCGCGACCGGGACCGTGGGCGCGGTGTTCTTGTTGCCGCCGTCTCGTGCGCTGCCGACGGCGACCGTGACGAGCCACACGGCGAGACCGAGCCCGCCGGCGAGCAGGACGAGCGCGATCGCCCGCCTCGCTGCGATCTGGCTCCGCGAGGACCGCGGCCGCCGGGGCGGCGGCTGCGGCGGGCTCAACGGGACTCGCTGCTCGACCACGTCAGGTAGCTCGACAACAGATGCGCAGCTGCGCGGGCGTCAGTGGGATGGCTCCCTCCGCCTCCCTGCTCGGCGAGGTCGGTCGTGAAGCGCTCGTCGAAGCTCTCGATCGGCACGTCGATTGCCTCCCGGAGAAGCGTCACGAACGCCTCCGTTTCGGCGGCCTGCTTGCCGTGCTCGCCGCCCAGGGTCAGCGGCAGGCCGACGACGACGCGCTCGGCCCCGTGTTCGCTGATGAGCTCGATGAGGCGCGCGAGCCCGGCCTCGCTGCGGGCGCGCTCGACGACGCCGACCGGGCGGGCAACCGTCCCTGTCGGATCCGAGACCGCCACACCGGTGCGCGCAGAGCCGTAGTCGAGGGCGAGGACCTTCACGATCCTCGGCGCTCGCTTGCGACGCCGTCAGTAGAGGCCGGTTCGGCTTTGCCGGACCGGCCGGTTTGCAACGCGGAGGCTATCTCGCTCCTTCCGACCTCGTACGCCTCGGCGAGCCCCGCGGGGTTCTTTCCCCCTGCTTCGGCAAGCGTCGGCTTTCCACCGCCGCCGCCGTCGATCTTCTTCGCGGCCTCCTTGACGATCGCGACCGCGTCGGCGCCCTTGTCGACCATCGCCTGATCGAGATTGACGACGAGATACACGCGGCCGTCGTCAACCGAGCCGAGCAGCACCGCGTTTGCCTGCTTCGACCGGCGGATCTGGTCGGAGAGGTTCCGCAGATCGGGTCCCTTGAGCGACTTCACTTCGGCGGTCACGATCCCGTCCGACTCGTCCCGGTAGACGACGTCGGCTTCGGCCGCAGCCTTCGGCCCCTTCTTCGCCTCCTTCCGGACTCGCGCTAGCTCGCTCCGAAGCTCCTCAGCCTCCTCAGCCTTGCCGTGGAGATAGGCAAACGCATCCGAGGAGGTGACGGCCTCGATCCTGCGGGCGCCGGAGCCGACGGAGGCTTCGGAGAGCAGGACGAACGGCCCGATCTCGGCCGTCGACCGCACGTGAGTCCCGCCACACAGCTCGCGGGAGAAGCCCGGAATCTCGACCACGCGGACCTCGTCGCCGTACTTCTCGCCGAAGAGCATCATCGCTCCGAGGTTGCGTGCCTCTTCGATCGGCGTCTCGAACGTCCGCACCGGCAGGTTCTCGAACACCTTCTCGTTCACGATCCGCTCGACCCGGCCGCGCTCGTCAGGCGTGAGCGCCTGTCCATGCGTGAAGTCGAACCGGAGCTTGTCCGGCCGGACCGCGGAGCCCGCCTGGCGGACGTGCTCGCCGAGAACGTCCCGAAGAGCCTGGTGGAGCAGATGCGTCGCAGTGTGGTTGGCCATCGTCGGAAAGCGAACCTTCCAGGGGACGACGGCCCGGACACGGTCACCCTCGGCGAAGCCTTCGCCGTGGAAGAGGAGCACCTGGTCGTCGCCGACTCGATAGGCCTCCTCCAGGTCGGCGCGCGCGCCCGTCTCCTCGTGCTCGATGAAGCCGGCGTCGCTGACCTGGCCGCCGCCCGCCGGGTAGAAGGGCGACTCGCGGAGCTTGGCGAGAAAATCGCCGCCTTCGAGCGGTTCGAGCGCGCCGATCTGCGTCAGCACCTCTGTCTTCTCGTACCCGACGAACTCGGTCTGGAAGCCGGCCTTCTCGGCGAACTCCGCCGCCCGCGCTTCCTCCCTGCCCGCGCCGGCCCGCGAGCGAGCGCGCTGCTCGCTCATCAGGCGCGTGAAGGTCTCCTCGTCGATGGCGATCCCGCGCTCCAACGCCAGCTCCCGCGTCAGCTCGAGCGGAAAGCCGTACGTGTCGTGGAGGAGAAACGCGTCCTCACCCGAGATCGCTCCCTTGTCGGCGATCTCCACGAAGAGCTTCATGCCGCGCTCGAGTGTCTGCGAGAAACGCTCTTCCTCGGCACGGACGATCTCCTGGATCCGCTCCCGGTTCTCGGCCAGCTCGGGGTACCACTGGCCCATTTGCTCCGCGACCACCTCGGTCACGCGCCAGAGCTCGTCGAGACCGATCGTCCGCGCCTGCTGAACGGCGCGGCGAATGATCCGGCGCAGGACGTAACCGCGGCCCTCGTTCGAGGGGAGGACGCCGTCGCCGACCAGGAACGTCATCCCGCGCCCGTGGTCGGCCAGGATTCGGTGCGCCTTCGTCGCCTTCTCCGACTCGCCGAACGCGATGCCGCTCTCCGCCGCGATCCAGTCCATGATCGACTGGTAGCCGTCCGTCTCGTAGACCGAGACGACGCCCTGGAGGATGCTCGCAGCGCGCTCGAGGCCCATGCCGGTGTCGACGTTCTGCTCCGGGAGCGGCGTGACCTTGCCGTCGGCGTGAAGCTCGAACTCCATGAACACGAGGTTCCAGAACTCGAGGTACCGCTCGCAGGTGCAGCCGGGCGCGCACTCCGGCCGTCCGCAACCAAGCGCCTCGCCGCGGTCGTAGAAGAGCTCGGTGTCGGGCCCGCACGGCCCGGGCCCGCCGACCGACCAGAAGTTGTGTGACCGGTCGAGGCGGAGGATCCGCTCGGGCGGCATCCCGATCTGCTCCCAGAGCCGCACCGCCTCCTCGTCCTCCCCGAGCCCGAGCTCGGAGTCGCCCGCGAACACGGTCACCCAGAAGAGGTCGGGATCGATCTTCATGTGGTCGAAGACGAACTCCCAGGCGAACTCGATCGCGCCTTCCTTGAAGTACTGGCCGAACGAGAAGTTGCCGAGCATCTCGAAGAACGTGAGATGGAAGCCGTCGAGCCCGACCTCGTCGATGTCCGGGGTTCGAAAGACCTTCTGTGACGTGGCCAGGAGCGGGGCCGGCGGGGCTTCGCGGCCCAGGAAGTAGGGCATCAGCGGCTGCATCCCGGCACTGTTCAGGAGCGTCGAGTGGTCCCAGTCGGGCGGGACGAGCGACCCGGACGGATGCCGCTTGTGGCCCTTCGACTCGAAGAAGGCGAGGTAGCCCTCTCGCAGCTCGGCAGTCGTGCGCATGAGGGTGATTGTACGAGTCGCACTTCCGGCACGATCTCGGCCCCCACGCGTGCGCTTTTCGTCAGTACGATCGCGTCGGGGAGGAGGCCGGGCGAACCTTCTTTTAGTTGAGCGTCAGCCGCCGGCGGCGTGTTGGCGATAGCGGTCGTCGTAGGCCGCCAGACCGAATGGTGGCTCGTAGTCGTGCACCTCGTTCACGCCGGTGAAGGGGACGCAGACGGTTAAGGCGCGATCGACGAGACGCTTGGACAGCCCGAGGCGGCCAGGCATCCGATTCAGCACAGTCTTCGCCCATGCGCGCGGTCCGGTCTGGAGGAACCGTTGCGAGCCGACTTCGAGATAGGCCGCCCGAAGCAGATTGTTCAGCACATCCGCCGAAGGGATGAACAGGCTGGGGCGAGCCTCGCCGAAGCCATAGAGAACCTCGTTGGCGCCAACGCCGATGTCGCCCTCGAAAACGACGAGAGTGCCGGGCCGACAGCAGTGTCGTATCTGGGCAAGAGCGTAGAACGGATCGAGCAGGTGGTAATACACGCCCAGGCAGAGGATCACGTCAAACGTACGCCCGAGTTGAGCCAGCTCGTAGACAGACTGGTCCTGCTTGATCTCGGCGCGCGAGCTCAAGACTCGCTTGGCGAGCCGGAGGCCCTCGCCGGTGGCCCAGTTCTGGGTGACGTCGTCGACAGCCAGGATCGATGCCGCACCCTGCCGCTCGGCGTGAAAGCTCCAGTAGCCGTCCCAGCAGCCGATGTCGAGGACGCTCTTGCCACGAAAATCGACGGTCGCGAGGCCGTCCTCGATGAACTGCCAGATGCGCCGGTGCGCAGCCACGTCGGGTGACGTGGACCGGGCCACCAGTCCATCGCCGAAGTCGAACTCGTGGTACCACGCCACTGCGTCGATCTCGGCCTGAACATCCGACAGCTCACCGCTCACGCGCGCACCACGATAGTGCGGTCTCATGAGGGCGTCGACGGGCACGAGCCCGTTCGAGCGTCTCGCTTGGGCCTCAGGCGCCGGCGGCGCGCTTCGGAGCGGGCTCCGTCTCCTCACTCGCGATCTCCTCGCGAATCTTCTCGAGCGCTCGGCGAATGAGACGCGACACGTGCATCTGCGAGATCCCGACCTGCTGGGCGATCTGCGACTGCGTCAGCCCCTTGAAGAACCGCAGATGGAGAATCATTCGCTCCCGCTCGTCCAGCACGCGGAACCCGGGGGCGAGGACGGCCCGGTCCTCGGACACCTCGTATTGCGGCTCCTCCGCCCCGAGCGATTCGAGCGGATCGAGCTCGCCATCCTCGTCCGAGCCTCCTCCCGTCGAGAGCGAGACCGAGCTGTACGCCCGCCCGCTCTCGAGCGCCTCGACAACGCGCTCCTCCTCCTGGCCTGCCGCTTTCGCCAGCTCGGGAATCGTCGGCGAGCGGCCGAGCTCGACGGTCTGCTCCTCGACCAGCTTCGAGAGCTGGACGTTCAGCTCCTGGAGGCCACGCGGCACCCGCACCGACCAGCCCTTGTCGCGGAAGTGGCGCTTTATCTCGCCGATGATGTTCGGCGTTGCATACGTCGTGAGCTCGACCCCGCGGTCGACGTCGAACCGGTCGATCGCCTTGATCAGGCCGATTGCACCGATCTGGACGAGATCGTCGAGCTGCTCCCCTCGGTACGAGTACCGCCGGGCGAGCGAGCGGACGAGCGACATGTATTGCTCGATCAGCTGCTCCCTCGCCGACAGGTCTCCTTCCTCGTGGTAGCGGCGCAGCAGCCTGCGATCTTCTGCCGAGGTCATTCCTCGCCCCCCTCGAGCGCCTTCGTCATCGTCACCCAGTCGCCGCCGTCGCCGGGCGCGAGCTCGACGCTGTCGACGACCGTGTCGAGAATCCGGCGCAGCCCGACTTCGCCGCCCGTAGCCTCGAGCTCGGCCCGAACGCCGTCGCGCAAAGGGCCGATCGCCGTCTCGATCTCTCCGTCTTTCAGCCGAAGCGTGATCGTCACGTCTTCGGACTCGCGAGCTTGCTCGAGCACGGCGTCCAGTGCGAGCTGGAGGTCCTCGAGATGCTCGATCGTCAGCTTCAGGCGGATGCCGATGCCGCCCACGACGAGGTGCGCGACGCTGTAGAGCTCGCGGTCATGGGGGATCGTGAGCCTGATCTCGTCGTTCATCGCAATGAGGCCCTCTCGCTGGGGACAACGGAGTACGGATGGATCTGGTTGCGGGTCAATCGCCGCTTGAGACGATCGTGCCGGACCCGACGACGACATCTTCCTCGTAGAGGACCGCCGTCTGGCCGTTGGCCACGCCGTACACCGGCTCGTCGAAACGCAGGTTGAACCCGTCCGCCGTCGCCTCAACGTGGGCGGACAGCGCGGGGGAGCGGTAGCGGAGCTTCGCGTCGCCTCGCGTGACCGAGGCATAGAGCCGGCCCTCGGCCGACACGGACCGCCGAGCGAGCGCCTCGCGGGGCCCGACGACGACCGTGTTCGTCTCCGGATCGCTGCGGACTGCGAACGCCGGGCGCCCCACCGACACGCCGAGGCCTCGCCGCTGGCCGGGAGTGAACCGCCAGAAGCCCTGGTGAACGCCGACGGTCGCCCCCTTCTCGTCGACGACCGCGCCCTCACGCGCGGGAAGCCCGTGCCGTTCGAGAAACTCGCGGTAGTCGCCGCCGCCGAGGAAGCACGCCTCCTGGCTCTCGGGTCTCCGCGCGACCTTCATCCCTGCGCGCTCCGCCTCAGCGCGGGTTTCCTCCTTGGTCTGGTCCCCGAGCGGGAACCAGATTTGCTCGAGCCGGCGGGGGTCGAGCCGGGCGAGCATGTACGACTGGTCCTTCTGCTCGTCGGCCGCTCGCGCGAGCAAGACCTGGCCGCGGTGCTCGACGATGCGCGCATAGTGGCCCGTCGCGAGGCGAGCGGCCCCGGCGCGCCGGGCGAACGCCAGGAGCTGGCCGAAGCGGAAGCTGCCGTTGCAGCGCGTGCACGGGTTCGGCGTCTCGCCGCGTGCGTACCCCTCCACGAACGGCGTCACGATCGCGCGCCGGAAAGCCTCCCTGGCATCCAGCGTCACGTGCGGGATCCCGAGCGCGTGACAGGTCTCGCGAGCCGCGATCACCGCCTCCGGCGAGCAGCAGGCGCGCTCGGAGCTGGGACCCTTTGGATCGATCCAGAGCCGAAGCGTCACTCCGATCGCGTCCGGGCCTGCACGCAGAAGCGCCACGGCGCTGTCCACTCCCCCGCTCATCGCAACGGCCGTGCGGGCCGGGTCGGTGGCGGCGCGGAAGACGGGACCGATCGCGTTCGCGAGCGCATCCACAGCCAACCGATCTCCCGGGACGGCTGCCGCCTCGAGTAGCGTCAAGCCGACGAGCGAGCGGTCGATGCCGTCCGCGTCTGCCTCAGCGATCCGGCCTCCGTCGAGAACGAGGCGGACGAAGGCCCATTCGTCGCCACGCGTCGCGTCTCCGGTTACCTCGACCATGGAATCCAGGCTAGCCGAGGCCGGGCACGGCTCGAATGCCGCGGAGAGAAAGAAGTGCCCCACCCTGCCGATGAGTTCCCGTCACTTTGCGAACCTGGACGAGCCAGGTGGGTGCCCTGCCGGCTATGCCCGAAGGCTCGCCGGACTCGAGCTCCCTTTGCAGTGATGTTGGTTCAACATTTGCAACGGGGTCACGCACAGGGTCGAGCAGGTCTCACTCTAGCGCGGGATAGCCCCAGCGAACGGTCACCGTCGCCTCGATGCCGAGAGTCTGCGCGAGGGCCGGCGTGACTCCGAACCGGGCACGTCCCGGCGTAGGCCCGACCGCGATCACCTGTGTGAGGACGTCCTGATCGCGGTACCCGATGTAGAGCTTCGCACCGCACGGCAACACCGGATCGGCGATTCCAAGGCTCTTCGCAGTCAGCCGCACGCCGCATGCCGTCGTCGTCCCTTCGAGGTCACGGGACATGGGTGCCGCCCGCGCCTGGTACCACGACCCGACCCTCGCAGGCAGATCGGAGCCGTTGCCGGATCCGCCTCTGCCGGATGCGATCGCGAGGCCGACGACTGCGGCCAGGAGGCCCACCGCCGCCAGGATGATCATTCGCTGCGCGACGGCCGGGGACATGCGCCTACGCAGCCCGGATCAGTTCGGAGAACGATTCCCGGACGAGATCGTCGAACTGCATCGGAAGCACCCCGTCTGCATTCGCGAACTGGCGCAGGTGCATGAAGAGCGCCGCCCACTCCTCGTCCCGCAAGGGATCGCCGGCCTGCTCTCGTGCCCGGCGCTCGAGGTCCCAGATGTTCCACTCACGGGCCGGAGGCCGTGCGCGGACGGGCTCGGAGATCGGCGGAGCCGCGCGCTCGACGGGCTGCGGTTCTTCTGGCAGTTCGACAGGAGGCGGCTCGATCGGGCGCTCGGCGGGAGGAGGCGCGGCATCGAGACCCGGCAGATCGAACGGGAGCTTCGTCACGGCGGGACCCGGCGGCGGAATCTCCTCGACGACGATCTCTGTGACCACGATCTCTGCCTCGACGACAGGAGGAGGAGGCTCGGCCTCTATTCGCCGGACGTGGGCGCGTGAAGGACGCTCTTCGAGCCCGCCCTCCGGATCGGCGAGCGGCTCGACCGCGGCGCGCCTCCGGCGTGAGAAGAGCCGCCGCGAGGCGGCCCGCAGCCTCGACTCCCCAGCAGGCTCGTCGATCTCAGCTGCCGGCGGCTCGGCCGGAGGCAGCGGCAGAACCTGCGTCTGCTCGACACCGGCGAGCGCCCTCGTCTGCCTTCGCGAGCTGGCCCGTTCGATGACCGCTACGAGAAGCCATGCGACGAGCATGAGCGCAATGATCGACAGCGGGCTCAGCCGAGCGACCGCCGCTCCGGCCGCGACCAGGATCAGGAAGGCGGCCTCGAGGGCGAAACGAGTTCCTGCCGGCGGAAGCTCCGCCCAGCGGTCTTCCCTACCGCTCCTCTTCACTGTCACCCTCGCGCCGCACGCGCGGGCCGACGATCTTCCAGCGTCGAGGCGGCCGGGGTTTCAGCGGCTCCAGGCGGTGGGGGATGTGGCGCTCGGGAAGGAAATCCTTGGCTTTCTCGGCCGGGGGCGGCTCGGCCTCGGGAGGCGCGTCCTCGGCCGGCGGCGGTTCGGCCTGAGGTGGCACGACGATCGTTTCCTCCTCGGCCAGCGGTGTGGGCGGCGGAGGAGGTGGCGGCGGAGCGAACTCTCCGACCTCCTCGTGAACGACCGGCGCAGGAGCGGCTTCGACCATCGCGTAGCGACGCACGGCCGCTACACCCGCAGTCTGGCGCCACGCGAAGTACTCGATGAGGGCAACGAGGAGCCAACCGACCCCCATGACAAGGACGATCAGCGCGGGGCGAAGGTCTGCCAGGCCGACGACGACCGCAAGCAGGATGAGAAAGCCCGCTTCGAGCACGAATCTCGGCCCAATTGCAGCTGGCATGCGAGTGGAAGGTTAGAGCGCGCTACGCGTTCGTGTCGTCTGAGCCTGAGGGCGGAGTCTCCGGCTCCTTCGCCTTCGGCTCGCTAGCCATGGGCTGGGGAGCCCCGGAGGGCTCCGGCTTGGCGGCCGGCGGACTCTTGGGCGCGGGTGCTTCCCGTAGCGGCTGCTCGGCCGGGGACGCCTCGGGAGGAGTGGGAGTTTCCGGAGTGGTTGCTGCTGCGCGGCTTGCCGCCGCACCGGCCTCGGCGGACTTGGTGATCGCCACGGCGACCTCGGTCGCCGCGGCTTCGCCCAGCCCGGCTGCGGCGAGCATCTGCTCGGCACCGTGCTGCGCGCGGGCGATGATCGCCGACGCCTGCGATCGCGCCCACTCGAGGGTCTGCTCGACCTCGGCGCGGGTCGCGTTCGTGAGCTCGGTCGCCTGGTGGCGAGCCTGCTCGAGGAGACGCGCGCCGCGAGCCTCCGACTCGCGGAGCTCCTTGCTCGCCTCGCGGTTTGCGTCGGCGACGAGTTGGCGAGCTTCGTTGCGAGCCGCGGTCACGATCTCGTTGCGCTGGCGCTCGCTCTCGTCCTTGTACCGCAGGACCTCGGCCTCGCGCTGCTGAAGATCGACCTGCTTCTGTCGCACTTCCTGCTCGGTCCGCGAGAACTGAGCCGCGGACGCGTTCTGCGCGTCGCGCTCGAGGACGTCGGCAAACTCCGCCGCCTCACGGATCAAGTGGAGGGCGTCCATGCGGACGGCATGGCCGCTCGGCTCGACGTGGCTCGAGCGCCCCGCCGACTGGAGTACGCGGAGCTGCGCCTGGAGCTGGACCGCATGGCGCCGGAAGGAGTCGAACGCAGTGCGGACGGCCTGCTCGTCGTAACCCCCGACGACCACGACAAGGTCCTCGAGCCGCGGCAGGGAAGTCATCGCCGGCGGCGTGTCGCGCGCTGCTCCTGGTCCCTCTGTGGCCATTCCCGCTCCTCCTCGCGTGTACTACCTCAAGTATGCCCTGTTCATCGGCGGCCGACGGCCGTCGCCTTAGCTCGGCTTCTCCTTCTGCGGCGCGAGCCGGATTCCTAGTTCGTCCAACTGTTCCTGCGGCACTTCGCTGGGCGCGCCGCTCATCGGATCGAACCCGGCCTGGTTCTTCGGGAACGCGATTGTGTCGCGGAGATTCGGCTCGCCGGCCAGGAGCATCACCGTGCGGTCGATGCCGGGAGCGATGCCTCCGTGCGGCGGCGCTCCCATCCCGAGTGCCTCCAAGAGGAACCCGAAGCGCTCTTGCTGTTCTTCGGGCGTGATCCCGAGGATCTCGAAGATCTTCTGCTGTAGCTCGGGCCGATGGATTCGGATCGACCCGGAGCCGAGCTCGGTCCCGTTGACCACGAAGTCGTAGGCCTGCGCGACCGCCGCCCCGGGATCCGACGAGAGCAGCGCTTCCGACTCAGGCGTGGGCGCCGTGAACGGATGGTGGTTTGCCTTCCAGCGCTGATCGTCTTCCTCCCAGTCGAACATCGGGAAGTCCGTGATCCACACCGGCCGCCAGACACCGGTCTCGACGAGGCCGAGCTCGTGACCCAAACGCACCCGCACCGCCCCGAGGACCCGGGCCACCACGTCGGGCCGGTCGGCGCCGAAGAGGACCGTCGTGCCCGGATCGCCTCGGAACGCCTTCAACTCCTCCTCGGACAGGAACTTCGCGATCGGCGAGCGAGCCTCTCCGTCCTCGCCGTAGACGATGTAGGCCAGCCCCTTCGCTCCCCACTCCTTGGCAAACTCCTCGAGCTTCTCGAGGTCGGCACGGGAGTACTCCTGCGGCACGCGCAAGAGCCGCACCGCCGGCGCTTCGCCAAAGACCTTGAACTGCGAGCCGCGCGTCACCTCGGTCGCATCCTCGATCTCGAGACCGAAGCGCAAGTCCGGCCTGTCCGAGCCGTAGCGGAGCATCGACTCTGCATACGGCATGCGCGGGAACGGCACTGGCAGCTCGGCGCCGATGCACTCGCGCCATACAGCCGAGAACGTCTTCTCGATCAACTCGAAGATGTACTCCCTGTCCGGGAAAGCCATCTCGACGTCGAGCTGCGTCAGCTCCTGGACGCGATCGGCCCTGACATCCTCGTCCCGGAAGCAGCGCGCGATCTGGTAGTAGCGCTCGAAGCCGCCTATGACCAGCAACTGCTTGTAGATCTGCGGCGACTGAGGAAGCGCGAAGAAACGGCCCTTCTGCAGGCGGGTCGGAACCAGGAAATCCCGTGCCCCTTCCGGCGTCGGCTTCGCCATGATCGGCGTCTCGAGGTCGACGAACCCTGCCGCTTCCATCTCGCGCCGGATGATCGAGACGGCCTGCGCGCGCAGGCGGAGGTTCCGCTGGAGCCGCTCGCGCCGGAGGTCGAGCCACCGGTAGCGGATGCGCAGCGTCTCGTCGACGTTCTCCTCGTCGAGCTGGAAGGGCAGGGGCGGGCTCGTGGAGATGATCTCGAGCCTGTCGACCTGGAGCTCGACCTTGCCGGTCGGCAGGTTCGGGTTCGTGTTCTCAGGCGAGCGGGCCGTCACCTCGCCCTCGGCCTGGAGCACGAACTCGTTGCGGATGTCATGCGCCGCTGCCGCCGCTTCCGGCGCGCGCTCCGGGTTGACGACGAGCTGGCTGACGCCGGTGGAGTCGCGCAGGTCGATGAACACGAGCCCGCCGTGATCGCGGCGCTTGGCAACCCAGCCTGCGAGCGTGTGGCGCTGCCCGACGTGCTCGACCCGGAGCTCCCCCGCTCCGAGGTCTCGCCAGCTCACAACGAGTTCACCGCCTCGTCGAGCGAGCCGAA
This sequence comes from Actinomycetota bacterium, assembly GCA_038040395.1. Classification (GTDB taxonomy): domain Bacteria; phylum Actinomycetota; class Thermoleophilia; order Gaiellales; family Gaiellaceae; genus VAXT01. The sequence goes on along the minus strand of JBBPIJ010000001.1, from coordinate 166,037 downwards.
GTCGACGTCCTTCTCACCGGCTCGCCTCACGGTCGCCCCGTCGCTCCGGGCGATCACGGTCGTATGCGCGCCGACGCGTCCGGCCTGGGTCAGCTGCCCTTTCAGGGAGCGCCCGGCGTAGTCCGTCTCGGCCGGGCGCCCGGCGCGCCGCAGCTCGGCCATTGCGGCGAGAACCTCCGGCCGCACGTCGTCGTCCTCGACGGCGAAGAAAACGTCGACCTCAGGCGTGGTTGCCTCGACCCCTTGCTCGACGAGCGAGAGCACGACTCGCTCGATCCCGCTCGCGAACCCGACGGCCGGCGTCGGCGGGCCTCCGATCTCCTCGATCAGGTAGTCGTAGCGTCCGCCTCCGCACAGCGAGGACTGCGCGCCGAGCGCCTCGCCCATGAACTCGAAGGTCGTGCGCGTGTAGTAGTCGAGCCCGCGGACGAGCGTCGGCGTCAGCCGATACTCCACTCCGTAGGCGTCGAGGTACTTTCGGACCGCGGAAAAGTGGGTCTCGCACTCCTCGCAGAGCGACTCGCCGATCGTCGGCGCCTGCGCGAGGGCCTGCTGAGCCGCCTCGGGCTTCTGGGCGAGGTTGTCGAACACCCGCAAAGAGCTCGTCTTGCGCTTTGCGAGCGTCTCCTCGTCGAGCTCGTCCGCGTGCTCGTCGAGCCACGCGTTCAGCTTGTCGAGATACGCGGGGCGGCAGTTCCGATCGCCGATCGAGTTCAGCTCGAGCCACCAGCCCTGGATCTCGAGGCGACGCAGGAGCTCGGCATAGAGCTGGATCACCTCGGCGTCCACGGCCGGGTCGTCCGAGCCCATCGCCTCGACGTTGAGCTGCCAGAACTCGCGGAACTTGCCGCGCTGCGGAGCCGAATAGCGGTATAGCGGCCCGATGAAGAACGTCTTCACCGGTTGTGGCTCACGGTGCAGGCCGTGCTGGATGTACGCGCGTGCGACCGGCGCAGTGCCTTCGGGACGCAACGTGAGGGAGCGATCCCCACGGTCGGTGAACGTGTACATCTCCTTCTGGACGATGTCGGAGCCCTCGCCGGAGGTCCGCGTGAAGAGGCCCGTGTCCTCGAAGACCGGCGTCGTGATCCGCTGGTAGCCGTAGAGGCGGCAGAGCTCCTCGGCCTGGCGGATGACCTTCTCCCAGAGCGGCTGCTCGGCGGGAAGGACGTCGTGAGTGCCTCTGGGCGACTCGAACTTCACGAGACGCGCAGCTCGGCGAGGAACGGATTGCGGGCGAGCTCGTCGCCGAGGGTCGTCTCCGGGCCATGGCCTGGGTAGACCACGGTCTCGGGCGGATAGCGCTCCATCAGCGCTCGGATCGACTCGAAGAGCGTGTCCCAGTCGCTGAACGGGATGTCGGTCCGGCCGACGCCGCCCGCGAAGAGCACGTCGCCCGAGAAGAGCGCGCCGTCCGCGTAGAAGGCGACGTGACCGGGCGAGTGCCCAGGGACGCTCACCGTCTGGAAGGAGAGCCCTGCGAAGTCGAGCGTCTCGCCGCCGTCGAGGAGGACGTCCGCCTCGTACGGCCGTATCGGCACCCCTGGGAACCAGTCGGACGGGCGCGCGAGGACCGGAGCCTCCTCCCGCGGCATGTAGACCTTCGCTCCGGTGCGCTCCGCGAGGTCGGCGACGCCGCCGAGGTGGTCCCAATGCGAGTGCGTGATCAGGATCCCGGCGCAGTCCGACGGAAGCTCCGCCACGTCGGCGCCCGGATCGACCACCACGGCCTCTGGAGCGCCCGGCTCCCGCCGCACGACGTAACAGTTCGTGCCGCCCGGGCCGAGCTCGTAGCGATCGACGGCGAGGCTCATGAGCCGAGTCTAACCGCGTCCTCCGCGGCTCTCCGGGCCGGATAGGATCGCCGCGTGCGGAGCTGGCGACTGCCCGAGATCGAGACTCCCGACGGGAGCCGCTCGCCTGTCGTCCTCCACTCGTCAGAGGAGGCACGCGCCGTCCTGATCGGCCTCACCGCGGGCCAGGAGCTCGGAGACCATCAGGTGAAGGAGCACGCTTTCCTGGTCGTTGTCGACGGCGCGGTGCGGATCGAAGCGGGCGGCGAGACCCTCGAGGCCGGCCCGGGGACGCTCGTGAAGTTCGAGCCCGACGAGCGTCACGTCGTCGCGAGCGAGGGCGGTGCCAAGATCCTGCTCCTCCTCGCCCCGTGGCCCGGAGAGGGCCATTACCGCGGGAGCAGGGAGCCTCCGGCGGCCTAGCGCTTCTTTCCGTCGGGGCTCTTCGCGCCGGTCCGCCGGAGGTGGGACCGGTAGAGCATCGAGTCCATCACGTAGCTGAACGGCAGGAAGAGACCCAGGAGCACGACCGTGCGCACGAGGCTGGTGCCGATCGCCTCACCCCGCTCGAGCAGGCGGATCGTGATGAACATGAGCGGAGCAAAGATGAGGGCGCGCCTGCCGACGCGGGCCCAGGACGCCGGCTCGACCACACGGCCCGCGCGGGTCCTCGGCGGCGGCCGCCCGTTGACCCTCTCCTTCTTATTTCGCTCCTCGGCGGCCTCGGCCACCTCGACCTCGCGCCCTTCCTCGTCCACGTAGACGTACTCGTACTCGTGGCGACGATCCTTTGCGCGACGGCGCCGCTGCTTACGGGAGGGCATGCGACTAGCCTAAGCGACCCGTCCCTCGCGGAGAACGCTCTTCACGACCGGGCCGCCGACGTGGTAGGCGAGGTAGCGCCAGTCGGGCGCGTCGAGGAGGAGCACGTCCGCCTGGTACCCGGGCGCGAGCCTGCCGATGCGATCCGCTCGCCGGAGGACATAGGCCGCGTTGACGGTGCAGGCGCCCAGCGCCTCCGCCGGCGAGAGCCCGAGTTGGGTACACGCCAGAGAGCACACGAGCGGCAGGCTTTCGCAGAAGGCGCTCCCGGGGTTGAAATCGGTCGCAAGGGCGACCGCCGCGCCCCCGTCGACGAGCGCCCTGCCGGGTGGCATTGGCCTCCCGAGAAACAGCGCGCTCATCGGGAGGAGCACGCCGACGACCTCGCTGTCGGCGAGCGTGCGGATACCTTCGGGACGGGTCGCCTCCAGGTGATCCACCGACAGGGCGCCGAGCTCCACCGCGAGCGGGACTGCACCCGCCTCGGTGAACTGATCGCCGTGGAGGCGGAGCTCGAGGCCCGCATCGCGACAGGCGACGAGGTAGCGGCGCGCCTGCTCGGCGGTGAAAGCCCCGCGCTCCAGGAAGACGTCGGCCGCCTCGGCGATGCGCGCGGCGTCGGGCAGGACCTCGGCGAGCGCGAAGTCGAGATAGGCGTCCGCGTCGTCGAACTCCGGCGGGACCGCGTGGGCGCCGAGCCATGTCGGGATGCCGCCCTCGGCCGCGATCGCCCGCAGGGACGCGAGCTCGGTGTCTCGATCGAGGCCGTAGCCCGACTTGGACTCGAACGTCGTCGTCCCCGCCCTCGCCATCCAGTCGCGATGCCGGCGCACCGCGGCTCGGAGCCCGTCCTCACCCGCCGCGCGGGTCGCCTCGACGGTCGCGAGGATTCCCCCGCCCGCCGCGTGGAGCTCCTCGTAGCTCGCACCGCTCGCGCGCAGCTCGAACTCCTGGACGCGGTCACCCGCGAAGCACGCGTGGGTGTGGCAGTCGACGAGCCCCGGCAGCGCGCACAGCTCTCTGCCGTCGAGCTCCTCGACCTCTCCGTCGAGCCCCTGGAGGTCGCGCATCCTCCCAACGGCCGCGATCCGCCCCTCCTCGCAGAGCAGATACGCATCCTCGACGACCTCGACCTCGCCCAGCGCGTCCCCGCGTAGCGGCGCGCCGCTCCCGGCAGGGCTGACGACCTGCGCCAGGTCACGGACGAGCAGCCCCGACGGCTCGCCTGAAGCGTTCACTCGGCGGCGGCCGGCGGCATCGGCGGCTCGAGCCCGTGCTGCGCTGCGGCCTCGGCCGCCTCCTCGTAGCCGGCATCGATGTGACGGAGGACACCCGTTGCAGGGTCGGTCGTCAACACCCGCTCGAGGCGCTCGGCCATCTCGTCGGTGCCGTCGGCGACGACGACCATGCCCGCGTGGATCGAGTTGCCGATCCCGACGCCGCCGCCGTGATGCACGCTCACCCACGTCGCGCCCGCGGCGACGTTCACGAGCGCGTTCAGGATCGGCCAGTCGGCGATCGCATCGGAGCCGTCGCGCATCGCCTCGGTCTCGCGATACGGCGAGGCGACCGAGCCCGAGTCGAGGTGATCGCGCCCGATCACGACCGGAGCGCGCACCTCGCCCGAGCGAACGAGCTCGTTGATCGCGAGCCCGGCCCGCGCCCGGTCGCCCAGGCCGAGCCAGCAGATGCGTGCCGGCAGGCCCTGGAACTGGACGCGCTCGGGAGCGAGCTCGAGCCAGCGCTGGAGGAGCGTGTCATCCGGAAACAGCTCCTTCAACGCCGAGTCGATCACGGCGATGTCGCGTTCGTCCCCGGAGAGGGCCGCCCACCGGAACGGGCCGATCCCACGGCAGAAGAGGGGTCGGATATAGGCCGGGACGAAGCCCGGGTATGAGAAGGCTTCCTTTACGCCGGCCTCATAGGCCTCCCCACGAAGATTGTTGCCATAATCGAAAACATAGCTACCGGATCGGACGAGCTCGAGCAGCCCTTCGACGTGGCGCGCAATCGACTCGCGGGCCCGTCGCAGGTACTCGTCCGGGTCGCTCGCGCGGAGCTCGGCCGCGTCCTCCACCGACAGCCCGACGGGGACGTAGCCCGTCAGAGGATCGTGCGCGGCCGTCTGGTCGGTGACGAGATCGAACCCCTCATTGCGGGCAGCAAGCTCGGGCACGACCTCGGCGGCGTTCCCGAGGAGCCCGACGGAGAGAGGCCTGCGCTCGGCGGCTGCCTCGCGCACCAGGCCCAGCGCCTCGTCGAGCGACTCGCTCGCGCGATCGAGATACCCCGTTTCGAGACGCCGCTGGATCCGCGTGGAGTCGACCTCGATGCAGAGGATCGCTGCACCGGACATCGTCGCCGCGAGCGGCTGCGCTCCGCCCATCCCGCCCAGCCCGGCCGTGAGGATCGTCCGCCCCGCGAGGTCGGCCGAGCCGAAATGCTGCTCGCCCGCGGCCGCGAACGTCTGGTAGGTGCCCTGAAGGATCCCCTGCGTCCCGATGTAGATCCAGCTGCCGGCCGTCATCTGGCCGAACATGGTCAGCCCCAGCGCCTCCAGTCGCCGGAACTCGTCCCAGGTCGCCCAGCGGGGGACGAGGAGCGCATTGGCGATCAGGACTCGCGGCGCCCCCGGATGCGTGTGCAGGACGCCCACCGGCTTGCCGCTCTGCACTAGGAGCGTCTCGTCGTCGCCGAGCGTGAGCAGCGTGCGGACGATCGCCCGCAACGCATCGTGATTTCGGGCGGCCTTGCCGGATCCTCCGTAGACGACGAGCTCCTCCGGACGCTCGGCCACCTCCGGGTCGAGGTTGTTCAGGAGCATTCGCAGCGGCGCCTCCGTTGACCACGAGCGTGCGTTCAGCTCAGTACCGCGCGGCGCGCGGATCGAGGAGAGATCGCCGCAGAGTGCCTCCACGGTTTGCGCGAGGCTGTCGACCGCCGTCACGAGTCCTGCTCTTCCGCGGCAAGCCGTTGCCGAATGCGCCACCAGCTGTACGCGGTCGCGAGCACGAAGCAGCCCAGTGCGAGAGGGACGGCGACGATCATGTTCGCGCCGGTGGCGAGCTCGATGATGATGAAGACGACCGTGAGCGACGCGTAGATGAGCGCGGCGTCGCGGAACGGACGCGTCGTCGGCAGGGGTGCCGATGACTTCTTCATCGGAGGGAACCGGTTTCTGCCTCGATCGCAGCCACCGCGGAACCGTCTCTGATCGCGACGGCGACTGCCTCGATGTCGTCCGAAAGCGACCGGTCGTCGCGCAGGCGAGGCGAGAGCGATCGCACGAAGGCGCGTGCTGCTCGACCTCCGACGCCCGGAGCAAGCGGCGCATGGAGCTCAACCGCCTGGGCGCCGGCCAGAAGCTCGATCGCGACAACGCGTTCCGTGTTCGCGAGCACTTGCCACGCCTTCAGCCCGGACGCGTTGCCCATGGAAACGTGGTCTTCCTGTCCGGCGCTCGTCGGGATCGAGTCGACGCTCGCCGGATGGCAGAGCACCTTGTTCTCGCTGACGAGCGACGCAGCGACGTACTGCGGGATCATGAATCCGGAGTTGAGGCCACCGTCGGACGCGAGAAATGCCGGCAACCCCTCGGAGAGCCCAGGGTTCACGAGACGCTCGGTGCGACGCTCGGAGATGCTTCCGAGCTCGCTGACTGCCATCGCCAACGCGTCGAGGGCAAACCCGAGAGGCTGGCCGTGGAAGTTTCCGTTCGAGAGGAGCGTCCCGCCGTCGCTGAAGACGAGCGGGTTGTCGGTTGCGGCGTTGAGCTCGATGCCGGCGGTGTACTCGATGTAGTCCAGGAGATCGCGCGAGGCCCCGTGCACCTGAGCGGCGCACCTCAGCGAGTACGCGTCCTGGACGCGATCGCACCAGCGATGCGACTCGATGATCGCCGAGTCCTCGAGCAGCGCCAGGACGTTCGCCGCGGAAGCCGCCTGGCCGCGCAGGGGCCGTAGCTCGTGGATCGCAGGGAGAAAGCTGTCGCGTGAGCCCTGGAGAGCCTCGATCGAGAGGGCGCATGCGATGTCGGCCGCCGCCGCGAGCCGGCGGGCGCGCACGACTCCGAGCGCCGCGAAGGCCCCCATGAACTGGGTCCCGTTCACGAGCGAGAGCCCTTCCTTCGCCTGGAGACGAAGGGGCTCGAGGCCCGCACGCGAGAGCGCCTCGGCACCCGAAAGAAGCTCTCCGTCGACCCGCGCCCGTCCCTCGCCCACGAGCGGCAGAGCGAGATGCGCCAACGGAGCGAGGTCGCCGCTGGCTCCGACCGAGCCTCGGCTCGGCACTTCCGGCAGGACTCCGTGCCGGAGGCAGTCGATCAGGAGCTGGGCGACCTCCGGGCGGGTTCCCGAGTACCCCTTCGCAAGCGTGTTCGCGCGCATCAGCAGCGCAGCGCGGACGATCTCGTCGGGGTAGGGCTCGCCGACCCCGCACGCGTGGCTGCGCAGCAGGCGCAGTTGGAGCTCCTCGGCGAGCTCTTCGGGCACGCGCGTCGATACGAAACGCCCGAATCCCGTCGTGACGCCGTACGTTGGCTCGTCCGCGGCAACGGCCTTGTCGACGACTTGGCGCGCCGCGGCCATCTTCTCGTGCGCGGAGTCGTCCAGCTCGGCGACGGCGCCCTCCACCGCGACCTCCCAGACGTCGGCGGTGGTGAGGTCCTCACCTGTCAGGCGGACCACAGTCGTCTGGGCCATCGCGTGGCCAGTCTAGCCTTCTCCCCCGCGGGTAGAACTCCCGCGTGACCGACCCGGGGACCGCGCCGCCGGAACAGCTCCCCGAGAGTCCGGCCCACCCGGAGCGCGCGCTCGGCCTGTTGAGGCGCCGCGGCTTTCGCCGTGCCTACGCCGCAGTGGCGATCAGCGAGCTGGGCGACGCCTTCCAGTACATCGCGCTCATGTGGTTCGCCCTGCTCGCGGGCGGGCCGCTCGGGGTGATCGCCGTGCGTCTGGCCGACAGCGTGCCCGCGCTCCTCTTCGGGCTGCACGGCGGAGTCGCGGCCGACCGGTGGGATCGGCGCCGGATCATGATCTCCTCCGATCTCGTCCGCGGCGTCGTCCTGGTGCCGATCGCGATCGCCGGGCTCTCCGGACACCTGCCACTCGCCGCATTGGTGGCCGCGGCCTTCGTGTTGACGACCGCGACGAGCTACTTCGATCCGGCCTACGGCGGGCTGCTCCCTACTCTGGTCGGCCGGCGCAACGTGCAGCAGGCGAACGGCCTTGTCCGATCGACGGCGGACGCGCTCTCTGTCGGCGGCTGGGCGCTTGCAGGCCTGCTGCTGACGTTTCTCCCGATCAGCGTCTTCTTCGGGCTGAACGCGGTCTCGTTCTTCCTGTCTGCAGCGCTGCTCCTCGGCGTTCATACGCGGCGTAAGGCCGATCACGGCGCCGAGCGACCCAGGATTCGGGACGGATTCTCCGTGCTGCGCCCTCGTCCCGCCCTCGCGACCGCCGTTGTCGTCCTCGGAGTGGCCGTGACGCTCTCGTCGGGCACTTGGATCGTCGGCGTCCCGGAGCTCGTGCGCTCGACCCTCGGACGCGGGGCGGGCAGCTTTTCCCTGGTCGCAGCCTCGTACGCGCTCGGCTCGATCTGCGCCGGTGCGGCACTTGCCCGCTGGCCGGTCCGGCGGAAGGCGCGGGCGAGCATGCTCGCCTGGGCGCTCTACCTGCCGGCGTACGCGCTCTTCGCAGTCGCTGGCTCGCTCGGGGTGGCACTCGCGGCGGGATTCGTGGCCGGAGTCGGTCAGGGCTCGTCGTGGGTGCTCATCAACTCGGCGGCGCAGGAAGAGGTGCCTGACGGGTTGCTCGGCCGCGTGACAGGGCTCGTAGCGCTCGTCCACCGCGGCGCGCACGCGACAGGACTGCTCTTCGTCTCGCCGCTTTTTGCGCTGACCGCGCCCGGAAGGGTCTTCGCAGCGGCCGCGGTCGCGATTCCGCTCGCAGGTCTTGCCGGACTCGCGCTCAGCGCTCGAGCAGGCGGAGCTCGAGGACCCGGGACGAGTCGAACCCATCGATCTTGAGCATCGCGCCCGCGGCCGCCGCGGCGGCGCCTGCCGGCATCAGTCCCACGAGCTCCGAGCCCACGACCTCGGCGCCGTGCGTACGCGCTTCCTCCTCGACCCGGGCGACGACCTCGTGCAGCGCAGATGCCTCCCAGTCCTCGACGTTCATGCTCACCTGGACGAGGCCCGCACTCGGAAGGTCGAGACCGAGCGCGCGGACGCCCGGAAAGCCGCCACCGGCCTCGCGCACGACAGCGGCGACGGCCTGCGCCGCTTCGAGCTCTCCACGCAGGTTGACGTTGAAGGCGATGAGCGGCCGCCGTGCACCGATGAGCACTCCGCCGGCGCCCTCGTCGAGCCGCTTCGGGCCGAAGTCCGGCTCGAGCTCACCTGCGTCGATGCGACTCTGGAGCTCGACGGGGCCGCCCTTACGAAAGAACGCTGGACCGAGCCCCGGCGAGAGCTCCCCGTAGAGGAAGACCGGCAATCCCAGCTCGTCGCCGACACGGCGAGCGAGCTCACGAGCCGACTCGTGAGCACGGGGCATGTCATCGGGCCCGATCGGCACCAAAGGGACGACGTCAGCCGCGCCGATCCGCGGATGAGCTCCCTCATGGCCACGAAGATCGATGCGCTCGTGCGCGCACCCGATGCCGGCGAGCAGCGCTTCGACGAGCTCTTCCTCCTCTCCGACGAGCGTGAAGACCGAACGGTTGTGGTCGGCGTCGGCGTGGACGTCGAGCAGCTGGGCGTGCTCTCCGAGTGCGTTCGCGATGGCGTCGATCGTGGCCCGGTCGCGTCCCTCCGAGAAGTTGGGCACCGATTCGAGCGGCAGCCTCACGTGCGTACTCTAGGAGGGTGAAGGCGTACTACGACGCGCGCGCGCCGGAATACGACGATTGGTACCTCGGAACCGGCCTCTACTCCGACCGGGAGCGACCCGGGTGGGACGCGGAGCTTGCCGGTCTCATCGACGCGATCCACGCACTGGCGCCTGCGCGTACGCTCGACGTCGCCTGCGGCACCGGCTTCCTCACTCGCCATCTCCAGGGCGAGATAGTCGGGATCGACGCGAGCGAGAGGATGCTCGAGATTGCGCAGGAGCGGGTTCCCAACGGCGAGTTCCTCGTTGCCGATGCGCTGGAGCTCCCCTTTGACGATGCGTCGTTCGACCGGCTCTTCACGGGGCATTTCTACGGACATCTGGAAGACCGAGAGCGGGAGCGGTTTCTCGGCGAGGCAAGGCGTGTTGCCCGCGAGCTCGTGATCGTCGATTCGTCCGTTCAGCACTCCCCCGTCGACGAAGAATTCCAGCCGCGCGTCTTGAACGACGGGTCCCGCTGGGAGGTCTACAAGCGCTACTTCTCCGGCTCCGGCCTCGCGGAGGAGCTCGGCGGCGGTGAGACGCTCTTCGCAGGCCACTGGTTCGTCGTCGTGCGCTCTCCCGCTTGACGCGGCGACGCTCGTCGTACCGATCGCTTTCCTCGCTCCAGTGCGACGACCGGGTCTGCCGCGCGTGTGCCGAGGCCGGCTACCCGATCGAGTCGCTGCCGGTCTTCGAGGGGCATGAAGGACAGCGCGCGTACATCCTCGGACAGGCGCCCGGAGTCGTCGAGGGCGATGAGCGCCGCCCTTGGCGTGGTCGCGCGGGACAGACGCTTCGGCGCTGGCTGCGGCTCGAGGAAGAGGTCTTCTACGCGACGTTCTACTGCGCATCCGTCACTCGCTGCTATCCGGGGCGCGCGGCGGCCGGCGGCGGCGACCGAACGCCGACCGCGCCCGAGCAGGACCTCTGCGCGTTCTGGCGCGATTGGGAGCTGCGGTTGCTCCGGCCCAGGCTGATCGTCCCGGTCGGCGGGCTCGCGATTCGGCGCCTCCTCGGTCTCGCGAGCCTCGATGCATCGATCGGGAAGCGCATTCCTTACGGAGACGCAGTCGCCGTGCCTCTCCCCCATCCGTCCGGTGTCAGCCGCTGGCTGAACGCGCCCGCGAACCAGGCACGCCTCGAGCACGCGGTCGAGCTCGTCCATCGCGAGCTCGCGGCGCTCGACGGCCCTTAAAGAGGTACAGCCAACCTCCTCCCCGCGTTTCAGCCTAGTGAGGAAATCGTCACGTATGGGTGAGGCGATCGTGCCGGAAGCGTGACATTCACTTTCTGCCGACGACGGTCATCCGGCGGTGCTCCAGCGTCAGCGGCTCGCCGTCCTCGCCGAACGCGTGCGCTTCGCGGAAACCGGCGGCGAGCATCCAGTCGCGGAGCTCTGCAGCCGTGAACATGCGCACGGAAAACTCGAAGGTGCGCTGCTTGCCTCCGCGGACGATCGTGCGCTCGTCGTAACTGCGGCCCGTCTGGAGGTCTAACCGGTGACGGTCGATCATCCGGTCGTCGCCAAGCTCGAGCACGGTCTCCTCCTGGTAACGGGGCAGGAGCGAGTCACGGTGATTGACCTCGACCGCGACTAGACCGCCGGGCTTGAGCGCCTCGAACACCTCCCGGAGAACGCGCCGGTTGCCGTCGTCGTCGAAGTACCCGAACGACGTGAACCAGCTCAGCACGCGATCGAACCGTCCATGCCAGGGAATCGAGCGCATGTCGCCTTCGACGTACTCGACCTCGACGCCTCGCTCCGCGGCGTCCGCCCGCGCGAGCTCGAGGAACAACGGAGTCGCGTCGAGGCCCGCGACTCGCACGCCGCGCTCGGCTAGGGGGTTCGCGATCCGCCCGTGACCGCACGCCAGGTCGAGCAGCTCGAGACCCGGCTCGAGCTCAAGAAGCTTCCACACCAGCTCCACCTCCGCCCCGGTGCGCTCGGGCGTCAGGAGGTCTGCGTAGAAGTAGAGGTAGTCCTCGTCGAATGCGGCCTCACGGTCGAATCTCGGCTCCACGTGTGCAGTCTTCCGGCCCGGAGCTCCCCGAGGCAAGTAGCGGCGGCTAGATTTCGATGGTGGCAACGCGACCGCCCTATCGCCAGACATTCGTCCGGCTGCTCGGCTTCCTCAAGCCGTACAAGTGGTCGCTGATCGTCTCGATCGTGCTCGCGGTGGGCTCCCAGGCCGGCGCGATGGTGATCGCCTATCTCACCGGAACCGGCCTCGAGAAAGCGCTTACGACCAAGAGCCGCAACGATCTCTACACGGTCGCGATCCTCGTGCTCATAGCGGGGGCGGCGCGCGCGATCTTCATGGCCGGGCGACGCCTGATCTCGGGCCGCCAGGCGTTGGGCGTGGAGTTCGACATGCGCAACGCCCTCTACGCGAAGCTCCTGAGGCTCTCGTTCGGGTTCTACGACCGGCACCAGACGGGGCAGCTTCTCTCTCGCGCCACGGTCGATCTCCAGACCGTCCGCTTCTTCCTCGGCTACGGCTTGATCTTCTTCTTTCAGAACGTCCTGACGATCGTCGGCGCGACCGTGCTCATGTTCGCGGTGAACTGGCGCCTCGCCCTTGTCGCGACCGCGGTCACTCCGCTGATCGTCGTCTTCGCCTACCGGTACTCGAGCGTCTCCCACCCGGTGCTCCGTGACGTGCAGCAGAAAATGGCGGACGTCGCAACAGTCGCCGAGGAGAACATCGTCGGCGTCCACGTCGTCAAGTCGTTCGCCCAGGAGCCAAACGAGCTCCAGAAGTTCGCCGAGCGCTCGGAGCGCGTCTTCGAGCGCAGCATCGACGCGAACAAGCAGCGTGCGATCTACGTGCCGCTGCTGTCGTTCCTGCCGCTCATCATGCAGGCGGGAGTGCTCTTCGTCGGCGGCCGGATGGTCGCCCACGGCACGCTCGACATCAAGACGTTCTTCTTCTTCAACGTCCTCGTCGTAATGCTCGTCATGCCCCTTCGCATGCTCGGCATGTGGATCGGGCAGTCGCAGCGCGCAACGGCGTCGGGCGAGCGGATCTTCGAGATCATGGACGAGCCGGAGGAGATCTCCGACAGGCCCGATGCGGTCGACATGCCGCCCGGCGAGGGTCGCGTGCGGTACGAGCACGTCTCATTCGAATACGCCCCCGACCGCTTGGTGCTCCAGGACATCGACCTCGAGCTCGAGCCCGGCCGAACCGTCGCCCTGATCGGGCACACCGGCTCCGGGAAGACGACGCTCGCCTCCCTCGTCCCCCGCTTCTACGACGTCACGCAAGGCCGACTCACGATCGACGGAGTGGACGTTCGCGACGTCAAGCTCCAGTCGCTCAGACGTGAGATCGGGATCGTCTCTCAGGACCCGTTCCTGTTCTCGGCGACGGTGCGCGAGAACATCGCGTTCGGCAGGCCGGACGCAACCGACGAGGAAATCATCCGCGCAGCCACGCTCGCGCAGGCGCACGAGTTCATCGACGAGCTCCCCGAGGGGTACGACAGCGTCATCGGCGAGCGTGGGATCACGTTGTCCGGCGGTCAGCGCCAGCGGCTCGCGATCGCGCGCGCCCTGATCATGGAGCCGAGAATCCTGATCCTGGACGACGCGACCGCCTCGGTCGACGCGACGACCGAGGCGCGGATCCGCCTTGGCCTGCGCGAGGCGATGAAGGGCCGGACGACGATCATCATCGCCCACCGCCTCTCGACGATCTCGCTGGCGGACGAGCTCGTCGTGCTCGACGGCGGCCGCATCGTCGGGCGGGGCACCGACGAGGAGCTGCTCCAGACGAATCCCGTCTACCGAGACATCCACGAGCACGGCCTGCTCGAGCGCGAGTTCGCGGAGCGAGTGGAGGCGAGGGCCGGATGAGGGTCTGGCAGCCGGGAAGCCATCTGACGGACCGCCGCGACGCGAAGGTCGAGGACTGGTCGTGGCAGCGCACGGTCCGGCGCGTCACGACGCTCGCCCGGCTGGCAGCGCCCTACAAGCGCCAGACGCTGCTCGCCTTCATCTCACTCGTCGCCGCGACGCTGACCGCGCTCGCCCCGCCCTACCTCGCAAAGCTCGTCATCGACGACGGCATTCGCCAGAAAGACGTGCGCACGCTGACGATCGTCGTCGCGCTGTTCGTCGTCGCCGGCGTGGCCAACCTGATCACGAGCTCGGCGCAGACGTACTTCACCGGCTGGACGGGCGAGCGAATCCTCGCCGACCTCCGCAACACGCTCTTCCGGCACCTCCAGAAGCTCTCGCTTGGCTACTACGAGCGCAACCGAGCCGGCGTGATCATCAGCCGCCTCACGAACGACGTCGAGGCTCTCGACCAGCTCGTCACCGACGGCGTCACGACGCTTGTCCAGAGCACGCTCTTCCTCTTCGGCACGTCGATCATCCTGTTCTTCCTGGACTGGAGGCTCGCGCTCGCGACGTTGACGGTGATGCCGCTCATGTTCGTCGCCACGGCCATCTTCCGCGTGCGGTCGGCCCGTGCCTACCGAGCGGTCCGAGAACGGCTCGGCCTGGTGACCGCGACCCTCGCCGAGGACATCAGCGGCATGCGGGTCGTCCAGGCCTTCCGGCGCGAGCCTGCGAACCAGCGCAACTTCGAAGCGGTGAACGCCCACTACCGGCAGGCGAACCAGCAGACCGTCGTCCTGAACGGCCTCTACTTCCCGTTCGTCGACTTCCTCTCGGCGCTCGCTACCGCGATCGTGCTCGGCTACGGCGGCTACCTCGTCTTCGGCGGCAGCCTGACCGTCGGCACGCTCTTCGCCTTCGTCCTCTACCTGTCGAACTTCTTCGACCCGGTCCAGCAGCTCTCGCAGCTCTACAACACGTTCCTGGCGGCCGTGGCGGCGCTCGACAAGATCATGGACGTGATGGACGAGGAGCCCGAGGTCCGCGACAAGTCGGACTCGCGCGAGCTCGACGAGATCAAGGGTGACGTCCGCTTCGAAGGCGTTCGCTTCGGCTACGGAACGGGACCGGAGGTGCTGCACGGGATCGATCTCGACGTGCCCGCCGGGACGACGGTCGCTCTCGTCGGCCACACCGGCGCCGGCAAGTCGACGATCGCCAAGCTCCTCGCCCGCTTCTACGACCCCGTCGAGGGACGGATCACGATCGACGGCGTCGATCTCCGCGACGTGTCGCAAGCGTCGCTGCGGCGCCAGCTCGGCGTCGTGCCGCAGGAGGGCTTCCTGTTCGCCGGCACCGTCCGCGACAACATCGCGTTCGGGCGCCCGGATGCCGATCCGGCAGACGTAGCGGCCGCAGCGAAGGCCGTCGGCGCGAACGAGTTCATCCTCGCGCTCGAAGATGGCTACGAGACAGACCTCCAGGAGCGCGGGACGCGGCTGTCGCTCGGCCAGCGCCAGCTCGTCGCGTTCGCCCGAGCGCTGCTCGCCAACCCCAGGATCCTCATCCTCGACGAGGCGACCTCCTCGGTCGACATCGGCACGGAACGGCGGATCGAGAGCGCGCTCCGAACGCTCCTCGCCGACCGGACGGCCTTTGTGATCGCTCACCGGCTCTCGACGATCCGCGACGCCGACCTCATCGTCGTCCTCGAGCACGGACAGGTCGTCGAGCAGGGAACCCACGATGAGCTCATGGCACGCCAGGGCCTCTACACGTCGCTCTACGGGGACTGGGCAGAGGTCGCCTGAAGGGTTACGGTGTCCCTCCCGCAATCTTCGAAGGGAGAGGCGCGCATGGGTGAGTACCTGTCGTTTCGACGGATGATCACGCCCGTCTTCATCCAGATCATCTTCTGGATCGCCGTCGCGGCGATCGTGCAGATCGCCGACGGCAATGCAGTCAGCGGAGTTCTCGTGCTGATCCTCGGTCCAATCGGCGCGCGAATCTACGCCGAGATCCTGATTGTGATCTTCCGCATCCAGGACGACGTCGCCACGATCCGCGGCGGAAAGGCTCCCGCTCCGTCTGCGGAGCCGACGGCAGGCTAGAATCGGCGGTCGTTGCGGGGTCGTCTAATGGTAGGACGCCCGGCTCTGGACCGGGTAGTCTAGGTTCGAATCCTAGCCCCGCAGCTCGTTAGAACCCGCGGCAAATCGCGGGTTTTTCGTTTGGGAGGGTTTGGCGGAATGTTGCTCGTCGCCGGGGCGCGATGGTCGTTCCGAGGGCGCGGACGCAGGGAGCGCCCAGGCTAGTAGCCTGGTCGCGACTGAGGACCCGCCCTCGGGGTGAGCAGCGCGGCCCGGCGGCTCAGCCATATTTCGCCAGACCCTCCTGATGCCAGTCCAAGCCACCCTCTTCTCCTACTTCGAGGTCGCCAACCTGCCGCGGCTGCTCGACGCGATCGCCTCATCCAGCATGCCTGCTCAGACGCGCGTCCACGTCGGCACGTACGGGGTGAGTGCCGACACGAGCTCGCTGATCCGCTCGTCGCGCGGCGGCCGGTATGCGCCCATGTTCAAGACGCTGGAGCGCACGGCCGGCTGGGAGCGCCGCCACCTCACCACGCGCGAACAGCGGCTCGTCTCGCGCCGCTTCTCGGGCCGGGTGCCCGACGAGCCCGATCTGCTTCGCCTCTCGTCGGCCCAGCGCACGGGCTGGGGCATCGAGATCGGCCGGCGCTACCGCGACCTCATCCGGCACTCGCGCCAGGCGGGCATCGCCGTGGACTCGTGGCAACTCGAGGAGCTGGGCAATCAGCTGGTGGGTAGTCAGGGTCGGGCGTATCGCCAGTTTGTTCGCGGGACGCTGCAGGGCATCACCTTCGGCCGGGCCGAGCTCGGAGACAGGGAGCGCAAGGGCTGGGTCTGGTCCACGCGCAGGGTGCTGCGACTCGCTTCGCTGGCGCCAGACCACGAGCTGACGGCCTTCTGGCACCAGCTGAACCGCGCCTCCTTCCGCCTCCTCGGCGAGGAGTTCCCGGACTTCGTCGGCGATCCCGCGCGAGCGGCGAGAACCCAGGCGGACGGACAGCGCGCCCTGGCCTCGGGAGGCCCGGTGCGCCGCGCCCTCGCCGGCCGATACGCGGCCGGAATGACACCCGGGTACCGCATCGGCCACGGGTACGGCGGCAACGTGGCCGGATTGTCGCGAGCCGAAGTGAACCGCTGGCGCAACGGGTACGTCGCCGAGCGCGCCCGGCTCGGGGTGGCCGGCTTCGCCGAGTACCACTTCACGCACGAGAACAGCCGGACGACGGCGATGCGTGACGCGGCGCGTGCGGTTGCCCGCGGCATGAGCATGCTTTAACCCCCGTTCGGGGGGCGCCGAGCGCAGTGGCCGAGCCGATATTGAGGGCACGTTTCCGAAAGAAACATCCGGGAACGGCATCTATGACTGCAATGACCTCACTCTCACTCGGCTTGATCCTGATCGTGCTCAGCGTGCTCGTGCTCGTCTGGGGCTTCCCGAACCTCCCCAAGCGCTAGCCCATCTGACGCTTTCGCCGCCTTCGGCTTGTACGAGGTAGTCGTTCTCGTACAGAGTTGTCCCGATGATTCACATTGGGAGCAAGGGTCGCCTGCGCATTGCGCTTTTCCTGAGCGTCGGCTTTGCCGCCACGGGACTCGTCCTCGTCAACTACGGCGTGCATGTCTATGCCGGCGGCTCGGGTTGGGATCTTTTCGGCGGCGTCGACCTCGGCTCGGTCGATAGTCGCTTTACGCTCAGGGGAGACCAGAAGCCGCCGGCAAACATCGTCGTCGTCAAGATCGACGACAGCACCTTCTCTGGGTTGGACGAGCGTTGGCCGTTCCGGCGCTCCCTCCACGGGCGTCTGATCCGGACGCTCAAGGAGGACGGCGCGAAGGTGATCGCCTTCGACATCCAGGTCAGCGAGCCGAGCCCGGGCGACCCGGGCGCGATCCAGGACATCGCATTCATGGATTCCGCCCACGCGGCGGGCAATACGGTCTTCTCGACGACCGAGGTGAATCGGAGAGGCGAGCCGAACTTCCTGGGCGAGCAGCCGGGAATCCGCTACGCCCGGACCCGAGTGGGCAACGGAAACTTCGACGACGACCCCGGTGGTGTGATCCGGCGTGTGCCGTACAAGGTCGACGGGCTGAAGAGTTTCTCGGTCGTAACGGTCGAGCGTGCGACCGGACGCACGGTGCCCCCCTTCTCGAGCGACAGGAAGCTCATCGACTTCGTCGGGCCGGCCGGGACGATTCCGTCGATCTCGTACTCGAAGGTCTACTTCCGCGAGTTCCCGAAGGGCTACTTCCGGGGCAAGATCGTCGTCGTCGGCGCCTGGGCGCCGTCACTCCAGGACGTTCATCCCGTCTCGTTCGGGAACGACGAGATGCCCGGCCCGGAGATCCAGGCCAGCGCGATCTCGACGATCCTTCGCGGGCTCCCGCTGGAGACGGTGCCGAACTGGCTGAACGTCGTTCTGATCGTCCTGCTCGGGGTGCTTGCGCCACTCGCGAGCCTTCGACTCAACCTGCGGTGGACGCTCGTCCTGGCCATCTCCGCAGCGGTGCTCTACATCGGGGCGACACTCGTCGCCTTCAACCAGGGGTGGGTGCTGTCGTTCGCCTATCCGTTCGGCGCGCTACTCCTCTCGTCCGTCGGATCGCTTGCGGCCCATTACCTTCTCGCTGCATTCGAGCGCGAGCGCGTGCGCGACGTCTTCTCGCGCTTCGTGCCCGAGAGCGTCGTCGAACAGGTGCTGGCGCGAACCGACGAGGACCTCCGACTGGGCGGGGTCTCTCTGGTCGGCACGATCATGTTCACCGATCTCCGCGGATTCACGACCTTTTCCGAATCACTCCCCGCGGCCCGGGTGATCGAGGCCGTCAACTATTACCTGAGCGAGATGACCGACGCCATCCACGCTCACGAAGGGACGCTTGTTTCCTACGAGGGCGACGGCATCATGGCGGTCTTCGGCGCTCCCATCGAGCAGGAGGACCACGCCGACCGCGCGGTCGCGACCTCGCGGGAGATGCTGCTCGAGCGGCTTCCCCGCTTCAACGCCTGGCTTCGCGAGCAGGAGCTCAGCGAGGGCTTCAAGATGGGCATCGGCCTGAACACTGGCCCCTTCATGTCGGGGAACGTCGGTTCGGAACGCCGCCTCGAGTACACGGTGATCGGCGACTCAACGAACACGGCCTCGCGCCTCCAGGGGATGACAAAGGGTCAGGACTACCTCTGCTACATGGCCGACTCGACGTGCGAGGCGCTCAGGCAGGAGGTCGACGACCTCGTCTTCGTCGACGAGTTCGAGGTCCGCGGCCGCCAAGAGAAGGTGAAGATCTGGTCGATCGAGGCAGCGAACTCCGAGGCCTTCAGCGCCCGCGAAGCTGAGGTTATCGGCCGCGTCGCCGCGAGCTAGGCGCCTGGCGCGCGCGCCAGGTACTGGTGGCCGGCGCGGACGTCGACGTTCTTCTTCCCGCGGAAGTCGCGCACTCGAACGATGCCGCGCAGAACCTTGGTGAGCGTCCCGTCGCAGCGGTCGAGTGTCAGCCACTTCGTCCCGCGCACGGTCGCCGAGCTGTACCGGCCGCGGGTCGTGAACCTGCCCTTGCCGCTGCCCCACACCCTCCGCACGGGCCGCCTGCTCTTCGCCTCGACGCTCAGCGCTCCGGACGACGCTCGCCCGCAGTTTTTGAAGCTCCCGCCGTCGAGCCGCAGCGTCGTGAACGCCCCGCGGGCCTTTTTCTGGAGGATCGTGAAGACGCCCTGGTAGAAGTCGGCCGTGTTCGTCTTGCCCGCGCCGAGGCTCGCCGTCAGTCGAATCGTCCCGTGGAGCGTGTCCACCTGTGAGCCGACGGGGATCTCGGTCTGCCCGTTCAGGGGGACGAAGTTGTTGGTTCCGGCCTTCTTGATCATGACGTTCCCGCTCACCTCTTTGACAGCGACGATGACGCCCGGAACGGGCGGCTGGACGATGTCGGTCTCGCACGGCGCAATGTCGCTCACGTCCGTTCCCCCCGGAACGCTGACCGCGTCGACGCCGACGATGTTCGTCTCGTCTTCGTCCAGCGCGGTATACGTGCCGTTGTAGGTCCACTCCTCGGGCGGGTTGAGAAGGCCGTCGTTGTTGAGGTCCCCGCTGTGCGGCGAGTTCGTGAGGATGATGTCGTCGCCCGGGGTCTCAGGAGTGCCGGCATCGGCGTCGATCAAGGTGATGTTGAGGTCCTCGTCGCCCGAGTTCTGCACGACTGCTGCAAAGGTCACCGGGGTCCCCGGTTGGACACGGGTCGCGCACGTCTGGGTCACGTCGAGCGTTGCTACCTGCGCTCTGTGCGACGCGCCCCGCGCCGTCGTCGCCATTCCCAGGAGCGCTGCGCCGACGAGGATCGCGGCGGCAAGCGCTGCGTGTGGCGCCAGTTTCTTCAGCCGTTCATTCTTCCGATCACTCATTGCCGAGACCCTCCCTGTTCGGGCGGCAAGCGGGGGACAAACTCACAGTCACTTTTACACTCTTTCCGGGAAACGCGCAACGGAGGATCTTGAGCGCGAATCGAAAATCTGTATAGGCTGCCGCTCGCGATGAGGCTTCCCGGAATCCCGACAGTCGGCCCGCTCCCGCCCATGGCAGAGACCTGGCGCCGCTCTTTCGTCGAGTTCCTGGGCACGTTTGCGCTCGTATTCGTGCTCGTGGGGACGATCATGGGAGTCGGCCCGCAGGGCGATGCGGGCACGCTCGAGGTCGCGCTCGCCTACGGTCTCGTCATCGCCGTGATGGTCTCGGCGGGCGCCCACATCTCGGGCGGCCACTTCAACCCTGCCGTCACCTTCGGCTTCATGCTGACGCGGCGGATCTCCGTCCTGCTCGGCCTCGCCTACTGGGTTGCGCAGCTCGCCGGAGGCGTCCTGGCGACGCTGCTCCTGCGCTGGATCTTCCCCGCCGCCAACCGCGACGCGACGAACCTGGGCGCGCCGGCGCGGCACACGATCGACCTCGGGCCCGCCCTCGTCGTCGAGGCGCTGCTCACGTTCTTCCTCGTCTGGGTCGTCTTCGCGACGACGGCCGATCCACGCTGCACCTACAGCGCGATCGCAGGGCTCGCCATCGGCCTCGTGGTCGTCGTCGACAACCTGATGGGCTACCCGCTCACGAGCGCGGCCATCAATCCTGCGCGCGCGTTCGGTCCGGAGCTCGTCTCGAACACCTGGACGGACTTCTGGATCTGGTACGTCGGGCCGCTCGCCGGAGGCGCTATCGCGGCTCTGCTTTACGACGAGCTGTATCTGCGTCCTCTGGGACCGCCGTCCGTGGGCCCACCCGCAACCGGCGTCGAATAGCCGGGCCCGGGCCGCGCTGCCCGCGACGTCTAGCGGCACCTGACATAGCAACCGACCTCGCTAGTGTCCGGCCGCCCCGCCGCGCCACAATGGGGAGCGCATGGCCGATCTTCCCGAAGAATCGCGAGTGATGCGAGAAGAGCGCAAAGCGGTGACGGCACTCGACGCCGACATCGTCGGCTCGACTGCCCTTGCGGAGCGCCTCGATGCCGAGGAGGTCAAGTTGATCGTCGGCGAGGCGATTACCAGGATGGTCGCCACGGTCGAGGAGCTCGGCGGCACCGTCAAGGATCTCGCCGGCGACGGCGTGCTCGCCCTCTTCGGCGCTCCCGTGGCTCACGAGGACGACGCCGAGCGGGCCGTGCGAGCCGGTCTCCGGATCGCCGAGGAGCTCGCCGCATACGGATCGGAGGTTGCGGCCGGCTGGGGTGTCGAGGACTTCGCCGTGCGCGTCGGCGTGAACACGGGCTCGGTAGTGCTGGGTCCCGTCGGAGCGGGCTCGCGCATCGAGTACGGGGCGGTCGGCGACGCGATCAACACCGCGGCCCGACTTCAGTCCGCCGCTGTGCCGGGCTCTGTGCTCGTGGGCGAGTCGACCCACCGACTCGTCGAGCCGCTCTTCGACTGGGACGATCCGCTCCGCCTGACGCTGAAGGGCAAGAAAGAAGAGGTCGTCGCGTACGGCGTGACCGGGGTGCGAGCGGTCCCCGGCAGGGCCCGCGGCGTCTTCGGTATCCAGACACCGCTCGTCGGGCGTGAGGTCGAGCTCGCCGTCGCACGCGAGACCGCCGAGGCGGTGCTTGCCGGCAGCGGCGGGATCCTCTTCATCACCGGCGAGGCGGGAATCGGGAAGAGCAGGCTCGCCGCTGAACTGCGCACCCTCGTCGAGGCGTCCGACTCGCCGCACGGCCGGCCACGCTGGCTCGAAGGCCGCTGCGTCTCGTACGGCGAGTCCCTCCCATACTGGCCGTACCGGGACATCCTCCGCGAATGGCTCAGCGTCTCGCTGCAGGAGCCGGAGCTGCGCCTTCGCATCTCGCTCCGCCGCGAAGTCGATCGCCTCTTCGGCGAGCGGGCGCTCGAGATCTACCCGTACCTGGGCGCGATGCTCGGCCTGACCCTCGAGCCCGAGGCGGCGGCGCGGCTCGCCGAGCTCTCGCCGGAGGCGCTCCAGTACCGGACGTTCGAGGTCGTGCGCGCCCTTTTCGAGCGCCTCGCCGACGAGCGGCCGCTCATCATCGCCGTCGACGACCTCCACTGGGCGGACGCGACATCCCTCCAGCTCACCGAGCAGCTTCTTGGTGTGACCGACTCCGCTGCTGTGCTGCTCGTCCTCGAGCAGCGCCCCGAGCGGGACCACCCCTCGTGGCACGTAAAGACCGTCGCCGCCGAGCAGTACCCGCACCGCTCGCGCGAGCTCGCACTCGAGGCGCTCTCCGGAGAAGCGAACGGGGAGCTGCTCCACTCGCTCGTCGGAGAGGCAACGATCCCGCCCGAGGTCGAGGAACGGATTCTCCAGGGCGCCGAGGGCAATCCGTTCTATCTCGAGGAGCTCGTCGGGGCACTTGTCGACACAGGCGTGCTCGTGCGCACCCGCGACGGCTGGCGCTTCGAGCACGAAGCGGAGATTGTCATTCCGCCCACGGTCGAGAAGGTGATCCTGGCCCGGATCGACCGGCTGTCCGACTCGCAGCGCCAGGTGTTGACTGCGGCCTCGGTCCTTGGTCGGCGTTTCGGGCTGCCGCTGCTCGAGGGCGTCACGGGCGGCAACGGGTCGCTCCAGGAGTCGCTGAACGCCTTGCAGCGAGTTGACCTGATCCGGGAGGCGCGACGGTGGCCCGAGCCCGAGTACCGTTTCAAGCACGCGCTGATCCAGGAGGCCGCCTACCGGACGCTGCTGGTGGCGAAGCGGAAGGAGCTCCACCGCAAGGCCGCGGAGTGGCTGGAAGCGCACTACGCGGAAAGGGAGGAAGAGGTGCTCGGCCTGCTCGCCCACCACGCGCTCGCCGCCGAGGACGAGGAGAAGGCGGTGCGCTATCTCACGCGGGCCGGCGACCGGGCTCGGCTGGAATGGGCGCTCGACGAGGCCGTCGGCCACTACCGCGCGCTGCTGCCGCTGCTCGAGCGGCGCGGCGCGGATCGGGAGATCGCTCTCGTCCTCTTCAAGCTGGCTATCGCGCTGCACGCCTCGCTGCGCTTCGCTGAGGCGAACGAGGCGTATCAGCGCGCCTTCGCCCACTGGCAGCCGCCCCCACAAGGCACCCCGACTGCGACTCTCCGGATGACGGGGAGCTACGTACCACGGGTCTCGGACCCGCGCGATGCGGGCTTCTGGCCCGACATCAACCTCTGCATGCAGCTCTTCGACCGACTCGTCGAGGCGTGGCCCGAGCGGACGATTGTTCCTTCGCTCGCCGAGCGCTGGGAGATCTCCGACGACGGCTTGCGCTACGTCTTCCACTTGCGGGTTGACCTGCGCTGGTCTGACGGGGAGCCGCTGACGGCCCACGATGTCGAGTTCGGCATCAAGCGAGTGCTCGACCCGCAAAGGCCGGGCCCCTCGGCACCGATCTACTTCGCGCTCGAGAACGGGGAGGACTACTACCTGGGCCTCAACGACGACGCCGACCGCATCGGAGTCCGCGCGCTCGACGACCGCACCGTCGAGTTCCGGCTCGTCGCTCCCACCCCGTACTTCATGAACGTCGTCAACCGGCCGGACGGCGGCCCGCAGCCGCGGCACGCGATCGAGCGTGACGGCGACGCTTGGACCGATTCCAGCAAACAGGTCGTGAGCGGGCCTTTCCGGCAGCTCGAGCGGAGCAACGAACGGCTCGTGCTCGTCAGAAACGACGCCTACACGGGCATCCACAGCGGGAATGTCGAGCGTGTCGAGCTCACCGCCGCGACGGCCGACGAAGGGCTCGAGCCGCTGGACCGCGGCGAGGCCGACCTCGTCCGCGTTATGTACACGCCGCGTACTTCCGACCACGTTCGCTCACGCCAGGGCGGCTCCGGACCGCTCACGTGGACCGCCTATCTCGGCTTCAAGCATTCCCACCCCGCAGTCGGCAACGTCGACCTGCGAAGGGCGCTCGCATCAGCACTCGACCGCTCGCGGCTCGACCCGCTCGTTCCCGCCAACCTCGAGGTCGCGACGGGCGGCCTCGTCCCACCGGCCCTCCAGGGGCACACGCCGGACATCGTGCTGCCCTTCGACGCGGACACGAGCCGGGATCACTTTGGACAGGCCGGAATCGACGCAGGCGGCCTGGAGATCATCGCGCAAGACGTCTGGGCGCCTCTCCTCGAAGCCATCATCGGCTCGTGGCGCGAGGTCCTCGGGCTGGAGGTGAGCCTGCGGCTCTGGACGGCAGAGACCGTGGACGAAGTCGCGCCGCTCGGCCGTCCGCTGGAGCTCGCCCCGATCGCGGTGCTCGGCTGGCTACCCGGGTATCCGGACCCTGAGTACTGCCTGCGGCTCATCCTCCACTCGCACGCGAAGGCCAACGAAGGCGGCTACGCCTATGCGCCGTTCGACGAGCTGATCGACCAGGCCCGGCATGCGCCGACCGGGGCGAAGCGCTTGGAGCTCTTCCGGCAAGCCGACCGGCTCGCCGTCGTCGACCAGGCCGCAGTCATCCCGCTCGTCTACGGCCGCAGCATGGCGTTCGTCAGGCCGGGAGTCAAAGGCTGGTGGGAGTTCGCGAAGTCGTCGGCGGCGTTCGCCGATCTCGAAGTCACCTAGTCCTCGAGCGGGTTCTGCTGGTCTCGGGGCCGGTCGCTAAACTTGTCGAAGCCGGGCGCATTCGTCTAGTGGCCTAGGACACCGCCCTCTCACGGCGGCGGCACGGGTTCGAATCCCGTATGCGCCTCTTCCTCTGCCTGGCTAGGCGGGCCTCAGATGTCCGACCGGTCGGTGAGCGGGACGCACTCGCCCTCGACTTCGCACGCTGAGGCCTCGAGGTCGTCGATCAGCCAGCCTCCGCCCTTCTTGTCCACGAGGTGGATGACCAGCAAGATCACGACGTGGCAGTCGGGGCTCAGGCACCGCAGCTCACCCGGGAGGATCGGACGCGCCGTCGCCGTTCCG
The DNA here is from genome assembly GCA_038040395.1 of Actinomycetota bacterium. Lineage (GTDB taxonomy): Bacteria > Actinomycetota > Thermoleophilia > Gaiellales > Gaiellaceae > VAXT01. Next base: position 141,236 of record JBBPIJ010000001.1, on the reverse strand, counting down.
GATTTCGGGGAGATCCGCGTCCAGGCGAAGCGCACCCCGTCGTTGTCGATGCCGCCGCTCGGAATGTTCCTGAACCTCAGGTACGGATGCGATCCGCTTGCGCACTCAGCTCCGCGCGGCGATGCCCCCGGGGTGCCGGCCTCCCATATGCGGTTCTGCTCCTCGATGAACTTCGGCGTGAAGTAGAGGCAGGCCGTGTCCTCGTCGTCTGCGTACTCGGCTCTCCAGGCGCTCGCGATCACCGATTGAACCGCGGCCTTGTCCGCGGTGCCGTCATCGGGTGCGGACCGGCCGACAGCGCAGCCCGCCAGCGGCAGCGCGAGGAGAAGGACTGCGAGATACGGGACCGCCCTCATGGCTCTTCAGCGTAGTTACGCGCGAATAGAGTCGCCTGGATGTCCTACCGGGAGCTGGCTGAGACCGTTGTCACCCAGGCGGCCGAGGAGAACATGCTCCCGGGCCGTGCGAGTCCCGATCTCCGACGTTCCCGAGCTCAAGCGAGAGATCCGCGTGGTGCTGGCAGAACGCTCACTCGCCGACGAGTACGACGTCGACGTTCGCGGCAAGATCGTCGCCGTCGTTCCGAGAGAGCCCCCCGGCTAGGAAGGCGCGCCGGTAGGCGCCGTCTCGGCGACCGGCTCCTTCGCCTGTCGCAGGCGGAAATAGAGCAGCGTCAGGACGATGGCGACGAACGGCGCGGTCAGCGTGCCCGAGACGATCTGCGAGACGAAGCTCTGGAGCCAGTCCGCGAACGGCGAGAGCAGGAGGTTCAGCACCAGGCTGAACCCGATCAGAAGCAAAATCACGAGCACGATCACGCCGAAGACGCCCCAGCCGTGCCCCTTGACGAGCTCCCGGCTACGAGAAAAGGCCTCCCCTGCGCTCCGCTTCTCGAGGACGACGACCGGGATGATCACCGCCCACCACGTCATCAGCACGAGTCCCGGCACGATCAGGAGGATCAGCCCGATGACGATTCCGAGGCCGGCGAGGATCGCCGCGACGGCGACCGAGCTGAGCTGCGCCCGGGCCTGAGCGAACGTCTCTCCGAGCGAGAGGTCGGCGCGTCCGTCGCGCACGTCATCGACGGCCTTGACGAGCGCGGCCTGTAGCCAGAAGAACGCGATCAGCGAGATGACTGCAGCGAGCAGCGCTCCCACCCACGTGAGCGCGAGAGTCAGAAGCGCACCGATGACCGCGACGCCTGCATAGACGACGAACGAGAACGTGATCAGGTGGCGCCAGTGCGCCTTGTACAGCTTCCAGGCCTCGCCGATGACTCCGCTCGTCGGGTTCATTGCGAGAGACCCTAAGGCTTCGCGAGGACGACCACGCGGCGAACCGTCCCCGCGCGTTGGTGACGGGCCTCGATCCCGAGCTCGCCGCCCTCGGGCGCCTCGATCACCCACTCGAGCTTCGCAAGGTCTCCGGTCGAGTCGTCCCCGCCCCACCAGAGCGTGCTCCGCTTGTGCACCCGCCCGGTGAGCTGGCCCACCTCCTCCTTGCGCTCGCCGGCAACGAGCGTCGCTCCCTCGGGAAGCGTCAACTCCACCTCGAGCGGCAGCACCGCCTTCCGCTCGAGCGCCTTCTCCGTCACCTGCGTCGGAAGCCACCCGGTGTTCTGGAGGACGAGCCGCACCTTGTAGGCGTCTTGGCCCACCGGCTCCACGTCGAGCGACTTGACCTCGAGCCGCGGCGAGATCAGGAGGTGCCAGAGAGCAAGATCCGAGTGCGGCGCGATCTCGCGTTCGAGGAACTGTGGCGGAACGTTGCCCCAGCAATACATGACGTCCCATCCGCCGAGCTCGACCTCCCCGAGCTGAGGGTGCTCGAACGGATACCAGTCGACGTAGCCCTTGCCGTCCAGCTGCTCGTCGTTCCAGCGGAGCAGTTTCAAGTCGTCCTCGGCTGGGTGGTCTTTCATCCACTCGATGTAGCCGTAGTCCTCGATCCCGGCTTCTCGCTGTGGGCTCCAGAACTCCGTCGTCCACGAGAAGACACCGAGGTAGTCGTAGAACCAGTCGTGGGCGCCGCCCTTGATCGTGTGCTTCGGGTCATACCGGAAGTCGTGGAAGACCGAGACCGCGGGGTACCCCGTGCGGCTCGTCGCCTCCTTTCCGAGCAGCTTGTAGGCGCGCAGGTCGCCGGTCGGGAAACGATCGTCGTCGTAACCCGCGTATGGCCGGAGATGGACGCCCGAGAACGTGTGGTAGGCGATGTGGCCGGTGATGTTTGGACGCGCGACGATCGCTTCTCCGAAGGCGCGGGTCTCGGGCTCCGAAAGCGGAAACGGCCCCGCGCCGGGCTGCTCGCCCTCGGGGGCCCACTCGACGGGGAAGTTGCGGTTGAGGTCGAGGCCTTCAAGCGGAGGGGCGATCTTGATCGTGACGCCGTCGTAGTTCCGGATCAGCCCTTCCCAGAGCATGCGGTAGAACTCGCCATCCTCCGGCCCCGCGTCGGGGTCGCGCGGGGTCATCAGCCGCGGCTCGTCCGGGTGCGGCGTCCACGCGCCGTTCGGGTCCTTCAGCCGCATCATGAGGATCCGGCCGTCGCCGTCCAGATCCTCCTCGTAGAGCCCGTCCTGCTCGTCGATGCGCGGGTACGGGCGGACACTCGAGCGGACGAAGCGCGGCCGGTCGGCGAGCGCGAGCTCGGCCCCGTCCGGGTTCAACCGCGGAACCACGTAGAAGGCGCGCGAGTCGAGGCAGCGGGTCACCTTCGCGTCGCTCCCGTAGCCGCTCAGGAGCTTGTCGATCAGATGGAGCGCCGCGGTGCAGCCGGTGACCTCGAGCGCATGGATGTTCGCCTCGATCAGGAACGCGGGCTTGTCGAGGTCGGCTCCGGTCTCGAAGTTCGTGATCGTCGCGAGCCAGATGTCGCGATCCTCGTAGGAGCGGCCGATCGACTCGACGCGGAACAGGTCCGGACGCTCCTCGGCCCAGTCCTGGAGGATCTTCGTCAGCTCGTCGTACCGGTGGAACCGGTCGAAGGCGACCTCGGCCATCAGTGCCCTTCCCGGCAATGCACGCGGATTTCTGGCCCGCGATCACGCGGCGCCAGAATCCACCCTCGCCCTTGCCAAGGCTGCGAGCCTTGGCCGCGGTCGAGTGCGGCCTCTGGCTTGGTGCTCGCGACCCAGAATTTCCCCAGCATCACCGGGAAGGGCACTACTCGGAAAGCTCGGAGACGAGCGGCCCGGTGTCGAGTGGATCGAAGCCGATCCGAGCGGCGATCTCCTCGCTCGACGGGCGGGTCCCCTCACTGAAGAGAGCGCGCAGCCGGTCGCCGGTCTCGGGCGAACGCCACCAGTCCTCTCCGACTTCGCCGGACAGATGCTCGCGAAGCTGCGCGGAGCGGATCCACGCACGCAGGTAGTCGGCCGAGTAGAAGCCCGCGTCCATGTCCGCTAGAAACGCGTCGGGTCGGTAGCGGACTCCGGTTGCGTCTCCGAGGCGCTCTGAGTAGCCGACCGGGGTGCCGCCGTCCTCGTCGAAGCGGCCCCAGAACTCGAGCTCGAAGCGGAGCTTCGCCGCGTAGCGCCGGTAGAGGAGCGCCTCGAGGAAGGTCGTCGCTTTCGCGTTCGTCGCCGCCTCGTCGTCGGAGAGGCCGAAGTACTTGGCATGCCAGCCGGGCTCCCGCGAGATCGCCTCGAGGATGAACGAGTAGATCTCGGTCAAGGCGTGATCGCGCGACAGGTTGCGGAACGTGTACGGAAGGTCGGGATCGCAGCCCGCGTAATGCAGCGCGTGCCCCGCCTCGTGCAGGAACGCCTGGTAGTCGTGGATCCCGCCTTGGGCTCGGGTGATCAGGTGGACGACGTTCGGCGCGTCGGAGGCGATCACACAGGCGCGCGGAGACTTCTGCGGGCGGTCGTCGAGGTCGAGGCGGATGCTCTTCTCGTTTGCGAGGTCGAAGCCGAGGTCCGTGAGCGTGTCCATGCAGACCTCGACCGAGCGCTCCTTCGTGTACGTCTCCTCGAGCGGGGAGAGCCGGCGCAGATACGACATGTGGTACGAGGCGGGGACCGGATCGCGGTCTGGCCCGAGGAGTCGCTCGAACCAGTGGTCTCGCAGCTTTCCGAAAGCCTCGGCGCTCTCGTCGCTCGCGATTCGCAGCCGCTCCGCAAGCGCGCGAATCGAGATGCCCTTCTCCTCCTCGTTTCGCTTGATCGGATCGACGGTTCCCGAGAGGTCGGCCGCGAGCTCGTTCTCGTCGCGCATCAGCTCGCGCCGGCCCTCGTTGTACCGGGCGGACGCGTCGCCGTGGAGGTCGCCGAGCTCCTCGCGATCGCGGTATCCCGGCAGGATGGCGAGGCGGGCCTGGGCCGTGCGGAGCGGGATCTCCTCGCCGGCGTACGTGATCCGCTCGGCGAGGATCGCGTTTTCCAGCTCGTCCTGACGCTCAGAGAGCTCCTGATCCGCGACTCCGGCCTCGCATTCCTTGCGGAGGCGGTAGAGGCGCTCGCGCTCGTCGCCCTCGGCCTGACCCTCGGCGGAACGGAGCGCATCGAGCTGCTCCCGGCTGAAGAGGTCGGCGAACGCGGAGACTATCGCAGCCCGTTCCGAGACCTCCTTCTCGCCCACACGGACCGCGCGGACCTCTTCTGCGCGCTCGAACAGATAGGTGCGGAGGCGCTCCTCGTACTCAGCGGGGCTGCGAACTGCTGCGACGCTCATCGGGAACGAGAATCTACACGGGCGCGGCGAATATTGCGGCGGATATCGACCTCAGGGCCGCGCCGGCTCGCGCGCGAGCAGGCGTTGCACCGTGCCGATGAGATGGTCGAGCTCAAACGGCTTGCGAATGAACGCTTGCACGCCTTCCTGAAGCTCGGGATCGGACTCGGAGGTGCCGCTCAGCAGGCAGACGGCGGCGTCAGGACGCACGACTCGAAGATACGGCAGCAGGTCGAATCCTCGCTCTTCCCCGATGTGCAGGTCGAGCAGCACGAGGTCGATCGGCTCGCTGTCGATGATCTCTCTCGCGCGCGCTAGCGTTTCGGATTCGAGCACGCGGTAGTGCTCGAGCTCGAGATTGACGCGACAAAGCAAGCGGAGAGAGGGATCGTCCTCCACGACCAGCACGGTGGAGCCCCCCGTGGTCATCAAGGGTCTCGAGTCTACGTTCATATGCGCATGTTGGTTTCGACGGCTAGACGCCAAGTCGGGACAGATCTTGCCTTGAGCTGCGGACAAAAATCGCTCTTTGCGGGGATTTGTGCTTTCTGTGCGTACCTCGTCCGAGGGATCGACCGTTTACCGGTTGGAAGTGGTAAATGCGGCGGAGCCATCCGAGCGGCTCGAGGCACTCCTCAAGGCGAGCCTCCGAGCGGCAGGCCCCACCCCTCGTTTTCGACGGCAGGCGTGGCGGATCTTTCAGCGTGCTCTCGACCCCTTGGCAGTGCCTAAGCCGCTGCCGCCCGGCCGCGCCTGATCCGCTCGAGCGTCGGCTCCCGGCCGAGGAGCTCGATGCTCTCGAAGAGGCCGGGTGAGACCTTCGAGCCCGTCACGGCGACCCGGATCGGCTGGAACGCCTCGCGCGGCTTCAGCTCCAGTTGCTCGGAGAGGCTCCGCAGAGCCTCCTCGATGCCCTCGGTCGTGAAGGGCTCTGTCTCCGTCAGCGTGCGCTCGGCCTCTTCGAGCACGCGTGCGTCGAGCAGCTCCGGGTCGGGCTCCACGTCCCCGAACAGGAAGCCGGCGAAGCCCGGGTACTCGCCGAGCGTCGCGATCTTCTCCTGGACGAGTGGGACCGAACGGCGCACGATTTCCTCGTCCCACTCGAAGCCCTGCTCGCGCAGATAGGTCAATAGACGGTCCGCATAGTCGTCAGGTGGGAGCTCCCGCAGGTACAGGCCGTTCAGCCATTCGAGCTTCTTGAAGTCGAAGACCGCCGGGCTCGAGCCGACACGGTCGAGGGTGAAGCGCTCGACGAGCTCCTCGCGCGACATGACTGTGGTCTCGCCGTCGTAGCTCCAGCCGAGGAGCGCGAGGAAGTTGACGAGCGCCTCCGGGATGTAGCCCTGCGCTCGAAACTCCTCGGCCGAAGTTGCCCCGTGGCGTTTCGAGAGCTTCTTGCCGTCCTCACCCAGGATCTGGTTCAAGTGGCCGTACTGCGGAAGTGGCGCTCCGAGCGCCTCGAGGATCTGGATCTGCTTCGGCGTGTTCGAGATGTGGTCGTCACCGCGTAGGACGTGCGTGATGCCGTCGAGCCAATCCTCGACCGGCGAGGCGAAGTTGTAGGTCGGACGCCCGTCGGCGCGGACGAGCACGACGTCCTCGAGCTTGTCGTTCGGGTACTCGATGCGGCCGCGGATCAGGTCGTCCCACGCCGTCGACCCCTCGTTCGGCATCCGCATCCGGATCGCGCCCTCGTCCTCATAGGCCGTGCCTTCCTCGACCAGGCGCTGCGCCTCGGCGCGACAGTGCTCCATCCGGTCGAGCTGGAAGGTGACCTCGCCGTCCCAGTCGAGGCCGAGCCAGCGCAGCGACTCCTGGATCTGCTCGGTTGCCTCGGCGACTTCGCGGCCCGTGTCGGTGTTCTCGATCCGCAGCCGAAACTCGCCGCCCTCGTGGCGGGCATACAGCCAGTTGAAGAGCGCGGTGTGGACGCCCCCGATGTGGAGGAAGCCGGTCGGGCTCGGGGCGAAGCGAACGATTGGGTCCATGGTCGACCGTATCGTACGAGTCGTGCTGATCGGCGCTCACGTCTCGTCCTCCGGCGGCATCCACACGGCGATCGACCGGGCTGAGGCGATCGGCGCCGAGTCCGTGCAGGTCTTCACGCAGAGCCCGCGGGCCTGGCGGCCGACAAACCATCCGCAGGAGAATCTCGAGCGCTTCAAGGAGCGCCGCGCCGAGGCCGGGATCGGCGGCGTGCTCTGCCACGCGCTCTATCTCGTCAACCTCGCGAGCCCGAAGGACGACCTCTACGAGAAGTCGGTGGCGGCGATGTGCAACACGGTCGACGTCGCGTGCGCGATCGAGGCGGATGGGGTCGTCTTCCACATCGGGTCACATCTCGGTGCGGGCATGGATGTGGGGCTCGAGCGCGTGGTCGAGGCGATGAAGAAGGTGCTCGATCGCTGCTCGGACAAGACGTGGCTACTGATGGAGAACTCAGCCGGGACAGGCGCCACGATCGGGCGCTCGGTCGAGGAGCTGGCGCTGATCTACGAGCGCCTCGACGGTCACCCGCGGCTCGGAGTTTGCCTCGACTCCTGCCATCTGTACGGATCCGGCTACGACGTGACCGACGAGACCGCGCTCAACGCGGTGCTGGATGAGCTCGACCGCGAGATCGGGCCCGACCGGCTGCGCGCGCTGCACGTGAACGACTCGAAGGCGCCGCTCGGCTCGAACCTCGACCGGCACGAGAACATCGGCGAGGGCCTGATGGGCGAGCAGCTCGGCGTCTTTCTGGGGAACCCGCGACTCCAGGGCCTGCCCGCAGTGCTGGAAGTGGCGGGACCTGAAGGCCACGGCCCGGACGCAGGCGAAATCGAGAAGACGAAGAACCTCCGTGCCCGCTGGGTTACCGCGAAAAGTGCTGGCGCACTTTCCGCGGAGGAGAGTTAGTCCCATCGCTTCGCTCGGGAGGCAAGAAAGAGAACTTCGTCGCCAGCGGAGCGACGCGACCTCATTACCTCGCCGAAAGTGCACAGCACTTTCGGCGATTTACTCAGGCGCTCGGTCGAACCTGCGCGAAGACCCGGAAGCTCGGCTCCCCAAGCGGGAGCTCGTTGAACTCCGGATTGACGCACCCGAGGTCGTCCTCTCGCCCTTCGTAGCAGCTCTCGACCTCGACTCGACACATCGGCAGCGGCCGCCGGCTCGCGCGAACCGCGCCGAACTCCCCACGCTCCTCGGCCTCGAGCATCAGGGCAAGGTCGATCTCGACGCCGAAGACCTTCTGCATGCAGCCGACGTACGTGCGACCTTGCTCGACGAACGAGTAGAGGAACGGACAGGCGCGTTCGACGCAGGCCGACGGGTGAACCACCTTGCCGCAATGAACCTCGCAGCGGCGACACTCGACCTCGTCCTGTGGATGGAGAGGGAGCTCTTGCGGAACGACCTGAAGGCGCCGCATCGTCTGCACATTGTCGGCACGCTCGGGCGCCTCCGCAAGTCTTGACAAGGCCGCCAGAAAATGCTTGGTCGGAGGGAGACCTAAGCTGCCGCGAGTAAGCGATCCGCGATGTTCAGGACGTCCATCTGCGTGAACGCTTGATAGTCGGGCTCGCCCCCGTCGGGGTGCTCGTCGGCGCGGAACCACATCGCCTGGGCGGTCGTCATCCCGACCTCGGCCGCGCCGCGGACGTCCTCGTACAGTCGGTCGCCGACAAAGAGCGACTCTTCGGGCGCGACGTCGAGCGCCGCGAGCGAGCGCCGGAAGATCTCCGGATGCGGCTTGCGCTTCCCGACCTCGGAGGAGAAAAGCGCGTGGTCGATCCGCTCGGCGATCCCCATCTGCTCCAGGTCGCGGTGGAGCAGCCAGGCGGGGTCGAACGCGTTCGAGACGAGCCCCAGCCGCAAGCTCCGTGAGCGCAGCGACTCGAGCAGCGCATGGGTCGTCGCCCCGAGCACGCGCGCCGGCTCCCAGGCCGCATGCTCTGCCTCGAGGAAGCGTCCCAGCTCCTCGTCCGAGAGCTCGACTCCGAAGTGGCCGAGCGTCTGGCGGATGAGGCCCGGATACTCGATCTCCTCGAGCGTGCCCGGCGCCCAGAAGAGGGGCTCGAAGTTCTCCCGGAAGTGCGCTCGGATCTCGTCCGCAGGCCCGAGGTCGGTTCGCTCCAGAGCTGCGAGGCCGGCGCGGAAAGCGGCGTCCATGAGCTCCTCGTCGTACCGGAAGTCCATCAGGGTGTCGCCCCAGTCGAAAAGGACGGCGCGGAGCACTAGCTGACCCCGCTCCAGACGGCTGCGAGAACCCGCCGGGAGCCGGAGGCGGGCTTGGCCCGCCGCAGGCACGAACCCGCGTCTACAACGGAAGGTGGGAAGGAGGGGGCACACGGGGGAACCATGGGTTCACCCGTGACTCTGTCGCCCCAGTCGAAGAGAACTGCTCGTAGCACGCCGGGTACGCTAGCCGCGTGGCGCGAAAGATCCTCTGGGCCTCGCTCGCGCTCGCGCCGGTCGTCTTTGTCGCCGACTTCGTCCTGCACTTCGGGGACGTCACGCTGTTCGTCCTCGCCTCGATCGCGCTCATCCCGCTCGCGTGGCTCATCGGCGAAGCGACCGAACACGCCGCCCATCACACGGGTCCCGGCATCGGCGGCTTCCTGAACGCCACCTTCGGGAACGCGCCGGAGCTGATCATCTCCCTGCTCGCGATCAACAAGGGGCTGACCGAGGTCGTTCGCGGATCCTTGTCGGGAAGCGTCGTCGGCAACCTCCTGCTCGTCCTTGGCTTCTCGCTTCTCTTCGGCCGTGGCAATCAGTCCGTCGACCGGGAGTCGAGCTTCATCTGGCTGGCGCTGATCATCGTCGCGACGATCGTTTTCCTCGTGCCCGGGATCCCGAGCTGGGACGGAGACCCGGAGCGGCGCTCGCTCGCCGTGCTCTCGCTGCCGATCTCGATCGCGCTGCTCGTCCTCTACGTCGGCGCCACGTGGTGGCAGCTGCGGAGACACCGGCGTCTACACGAGCCTCCGGAGGGGTCCGAGGGCGTGTGGTCGATGTCGCGAGCGACCGGAGTGCTCGCCTTGGCGACGGTCGTCACCGCGGTGATCGCGGAGATCCTCGTCGGCTCGATCGAGACGTTCGCCGAGAAGGCCCACCTGTCGGACTTCTTCGTCGCCGCGGTGATCGTCGCGATCGTCGGCAACGCAGCCGAGCACGGGGGCGCGGTCGTCGTCGCGTACCGGGGTCACATCAAGCTCGCCGCCGAAATCGCACTGTCGTCGGCCGCGCAAGTGGCGGTCTTCCTGATCCCGGCCGTGGCGCTCCTCTCGTGGCTGATCGACCCGCTCGCGCTGTCCTTCCGCCCGGTCGAGTTGGCTGCCGTCGGCGGCTCCGCACTTCTCATCGGCGGGCTCTTCGTGGACCGGCGTTCGAGCAACTGGCACGGCGCGGCACTGATCGGGCTCTACGCGGCCGTCGCCGCGGCGTTCTTCTTCGCGGGCGATCGCTAGACGCGGGCCGGAACGCCGAGCGCGCGCGGGATCGCCTCGCTCGCGAAGTCGATGTCCTCGTCCGTGATCGCGAGATGCGTGACGGCCCGGAGCACCCCCGGCAGCATCGTCGGCGTGAGCCGGATGCCTTCGCCGAGCAGGCGCTCGAGCGCCCCGCCGATCTCCAGCCCGAGTGCGCCGACGTCGATCTGGACGAAGTTCGTCTCCACCTGCTCCAGGTCGACCGGGACGCCGGCCTCGTGCAGCCGCTCGCCCAGGCGGCGGGCACGCGCGTGATCCTCCACCAGTCGGTCGACGTGGTGGTCGAGCGCGTAGACGCAGGCCGCCGCGACAATCCCTGCCTGGCGCATCGCGCCGCCGAACTGGTGCTTGAAGCGGCGCGCGCGGAGCATCCGTTCCGAGGATCCGGCGACGATCGCGCCGAGCGGACAGCCGAGCCCCTTCGAGAAGCAGATCGTGACCGTGTCGGCGTGCCCCGCGATCGCAGCCGGCTTCTCTCCGCTCGCGGCCGCGGCGTTGAAGAGCCGTGCGCCGTCGAGGTGGAGCGAGAGCTCGAGCTCCCGGCACGTTTCCGCCATCGCCTCGACCTCCGCGAGCGGCCACACCCGCCCGCCGGAAGAGTTGTGCGTGTTCTCGATGGCCACGATCCTCGTCGTGGGCACGTGCCCGAGATCACCGCGCCGGGCCGCGGCACGCACCTGCTCGGGCGTGAAGCGGCCCGCCTGCGCAGGTAGGGGCCGCGTCATCAGGCCGGCGTGCACGGCGGGCCCGCCCAGCTCCGCGATCAAGATGTGCGAGTTCTCCTCGGCGATCAGCTCGTCGCCCGGCTCGCCGAGGACCCGAAGCGCGATCTCGTTCGCCATGGTCGCAGTCGGGACGAAGACCGAGTCCTGCTGGCCCAGCGTCTCGGCGGCGCGCCGCTCGAGCTCGTTGACGGTCGGGTCCTCGCGCAGCTGCTCGTCGCCCACCTCGGCGTTGGCGATCGCCTCGCGCATGGCGGGGGTCGGCTTGCTCGCCGTATCGGAGCGGAGGTCGATCACGACCTCATTGTGGCGACTCAGTTCGTCGGGGTGCCGGAGAAGCTCGGATAGCGGCTCGTGAGAACCATCAGGTACGCGGCCGTCTGCGCCTCGTAGCGCAGGCAATAGGCGGACAGGTCTCCCATGCCCTTCGGCATGCGTCCGATCACGAGAGCGATGAACCAGCCGATCACAGCAACCACGACCATCACGAAGACGAGGACGTAGGCGATCACGAATGCCGGGATCGCGAGGATGAGGCGAAAGAGCGTCACCAGGCGAGGCTGTCGGTCGGGGCCGTCGATCTCGAGGTCGACCGGATGGGCGCCCTGACGGCCGAAGAACCTCGGATACGGGTTCGAGACGAGCAACACGTACGAGGTCAAATGAGTCCTGTAGCGAAGCACTCGCGCGAGGAAGAGGTGCATGTCCTCGGGAGAGCGGCCCATGATGAGGACGACGAACCAGTTGATGATCACGCAACCGAACGCTGCAAAGCTCCACACGTACTGCCAGAAGAGATGCGGGATCACGAGCAGGATGCGGAGCAAGACGGTCAGTCGCGACCGCTTGCGATCGTCGTTGACGATCAGTCTCACCGGGTGTTGCTTCGACTCCGGAAGGCTCAGGGGCACCGCTCCCGGTGGCAGGGCCGGCTCAGAGGGCGGAAGTTGCTCGCTCATGACTGCGGGATCCTAACGCGGCACTCTCATAAGGGATGGATGAATTTCCTTCTCGCGCCGATCAGTGAGACGTCCCGCAACGAAATGAAGGCCGCATGAAGCTCGCCGTCACCGTTTGGCATCTAATCCAGGAAGACCGACTCTTCCGCTGGGCGGCGTGTGCCTCCGTCGTCGTCATCTGGTTTGCGCTTGCATGGGCAGACGTCCGAATCCTGATCGGCATTCCCCTCACCGCAGCCGCGCTCTGGTGGCTTCGGCGTCAGCGAACGCGCCGCGGCTGGTTCGCCGAGCCCGAAGTCGACATCGACCTGCTCTAAGCCCCCTTCTGCACTTCCAACTCGCGCCCTGACGCCGGTTCCTTGGACAGGTCGGGGTGGTCCTCGAAGAGGTAGCGGACGACCGCGCGCTTGGCCGCCTTGACCTCGTCCACGCGGCCGACCGGGCGGTTGTGCGGCGCCTCCTTGAGCAGCTCGGGCCGCTCCGCCGCGTCGCGCGCGATCTCGAGCATCGCGTCGACGAACTCGTCGAGCGTCTCCTTCGCCTCGGTCTCGGTCGGCTCGATCATCAGCGCCTCGGGGACGACGAGCGGGAAGTAGATCGTGGGTGGATGGAAGTCGTAGTCCATCAGCCGCTTGGCGACGTCGAGCGCCGTGATCCCGTGCTCGCGCTTGAGGCCGCGGGCCGAGAGGACGAACTCGTGCATGCAGAGCCGGTCGAACGGCAGTTCGTATGCGTCCTTCAGGCGCGCCAGCATGTAGTTGGCGTTGAGGACGGCGACCTCTGACATCTCGCGCAGGCCGGGCCCGTATGCGCGGATGTAGGCGTACGAGCGGACGAAGACGCCGAAGGGCCCGCAGAAGCCACGTACCTTGCCGATCGTCTTCGGCCGGTCGTAGTCGAGTCGGAATGCCTCCTCGCCGTCACGCACGATCGCGGGCACCGGGAGAAACGGCTCGAGCCGCTCGCGGACGGCGATCGGACCGCCGCCCGGACCGCCGCCGCCGTGCGGCTGGGAGAACGTCTTGTGCAGGTTGAAGTGGACGATGTCGAAGCCCATGTCGCCCGGTCTCGAGATCCCGCAGACGGCGTTCAGGTTCGCCCCGTCGTAGTACATGAGCGCCCCGGCCTCGTGGAAGATCCGCGTGATCTGCTCGATCGACTCGTCGAAGAGCCCGAGCGTCGAGGGGTTCGTCAGCATCAGCCCGGCCGTGCCCTCGTCGACCTTCGTCCGCAGATCCTCGACGTCGATGTTCCCGCGCGGGTCGGTCTTCACGGGAGTGACCTCGTACCCGCCCATCGTCACGCTCGCGGGGTTCGTGCCGTGCGCCGTGTCGGGGATGACGATCTTCCGCCGGGTCTCCGCCTCGCCGCGGTCGGCGAAGTAAGCGCGCATGAGCATGAGCCCCGTCAGCTCGCCCTGCGAGCCCGCTGCCGGCTGGAGCGAGACCGCAGGGAGCCCGGCGACCTCGGCGAGGATCTCCTGGAGCCGCCACATCAGCTCGAGCGCGCCCTGTGACCCCTCTTCCTCCTGGAGCGGGTGCAGGTCGCGAAAGCCGGGCAGGTTGACGACCCGCTCGTTGACCCGCGGGTTGTGCTTCATCGTGCAGGAGCCGAGCGGGTAGAAGCCTGTGTCGATCCCGAACGTGCGCGTCGAGATCTTCGTGAAGTGGCGGACGAGCTCCGGCTCGGCGAGCTCGGGCAGGCGCGGCGGCCGGTCGCGACGGAGCTCCTCGGGGATCTCCGGGACCGGAAGGTCGTTCGGCGGCAGGCTCGACGCGCGCCGGCCCTCCTGCGAGCGCTCGTAGATCAGCTTCACGCTGCCAACATCTCCGCCAGGCGGTCGATGTCGGAGCGCGTGCGCTTCTCCGTGACGCAGACGAGCAGCGCGTCCTCCATCCCTGCGTAGTCCCGCTTGAGCGCGTAGCCGGGATGGACTCCCTGCTCGCGGGCGGCGCGGATTGCGTCCTCGGCGGGCCGTCCGACCCGGATGGCAAACTCCTTGAATGTTGTCTGATCTGGAAACGCCAGTGGGAGATCGAGCCGCTCCTTCGCGTAGGCCGCGAGGGCCATGCAGGTCTCCCCCTGCTCCTTGAGGCCCTGAGGCCCTAGCCACGAGAGGTGGACGAGCCCGGCGAGCGCGAGGAGCGTCTGGTTCGTGGTGATGTTCGAGGTCGCTTTCTCGCGGCGGATGTGCTGCTCGCGGGTCTGCAGGGTCAGGACATAGGCGCGCCGGCCCTCGACGTCGGTTGTCTCACCGACGATCCGGCCGGGCATGCGCCGTACATAGTCGGAGCGCGCCGCCATGAAGCCGTAATGGGGCCCTCCGTACGACTGGTAGTTGCCCGCTGCCTGGCCTTCGCCGATGGCGAGCGCGCAGCCGTACGCCCCTGGGGCTTCGAGGACGCCGAGCGAGACGGGGTCGACATGCGCGACCGGAAGCGCGCCGGCGTCGTTCGCCGCGGCGGCAAGGTCCGGCGCCGGCTCCAGGCAGCCGAAGAAGTTTGGCTGCTGGAAGATCACGCACGCGGCGTCACGCGCGGCGGCGGCCAGCTCGTCAGGGTCGGTCACGCCTCCACGGTGCGGCACCTCGACCACCTCGAGGCCGAAGCCGGGCGCGTACGTCTTCACGACCTGGCGCACCTGCGGGTTGAGCGTCTCGGCGACGACGACCCGCGAGCGGCCGGTGACGTGCTTCGCGACGTAGCAGGCGTCGGCCGCGACCGTCGTCCCGTCGTAGCCGGAAGCGTTCGAGACGTCCATGCCGGTCAGCTCGCAGACCGCGGTCTGGTACTCGAAGATCGCCTGGAGGACCCCCTGGCTCATCTCTGGCTGGTAGGGCGTGTACGCGGTCAGGAGCTCGCCACGCGAGAGGACGGTGTCGACCACGGCCGGCACGTAGTGGTCGTAGATCCCTGCCCCGAGGAACGAAAGCTCGCGGCCGGTGTCGACGTTCTTGGCCGCGAGCTCCTCGAGGTGGGCGACGATCTCCTGCTCCGAGAGGGCAGGCTCGAGGTCGAGCTCGCGATCGAAGCGCACCCCTTCCGGGATGTCGCGGAAGAGCTCCTCGATCGAGTCGACCCCGATCGTCGCGAGCATCTCCTCGCGGTCTCGCTCGGTGAGCGAGAGGAAGCTCACTGCTCGTCGACGAAGCTCTTGTAAGCCGCGGCGTCCATCAGGTCGTCCGCCTCCGAAGCGTCGCTCAGGCGGATGCGAACGAGCCAGCCCTCGCCATACGGATCCTCGTTCACGGTCTCCGGCTCGCCGACGACCTTCGCGTTCACCTCGACGATCACACCCGAAAGCGGCGCGATCACGTCGGAGACGGCCTTGACGGATTCGACCTCCCCGTACGAGGACCCCTTCGAGATCTCGGCGCCCTCCTCGGGAGCCTCGTAGTGGACGAGCTCGCCGAGCGCGTCCTGGGCGAACCACGTGATGCCGAGCGTCGCCTCGTCACCCTCGATGCGGGCCCAGTCGTGCTCGGAGTGGTACTGCAGCTCGTCCGGGTAGCTCTCGGCAGCGGCCAAGCTCACGCCTCCTTCTTGTAGATGGGCTTCTTGACGACTTCGGCGCGCCGTTCGCGGCCGCGAAGGTCGATCGTAAGGGTCGTGCCCGGGCCAGAGTGCTCCGCAGCGACGTAGCCCATGCCGATTCCCTTCTCGAGCATCGGCGAGTGCGATCCGGACGTGACCTCGCCGCCCTCGGCGATCGCCATCCCCTGGCGGGGAATCCCCGGGTCCTGCATGACGAACGCTGCGAGCTTGCGCGCCGGCCCCTCGGCCTTGATCCGGCGGAGCTCCTCGACCCCGGTGAAGTCCTTGTCGAGGGCGCAGACCCAGCCGAGGCCCGCCGAGATCGCGTCCGTCTCGGGGCCGATGTCGTTCCCGTGCAGCGGGTAGCAGACCTCGAGCCTGAGCGTGTCGCGGGCGCCGAGGCCCGCCGGCGTCGCGCCCCGTTCCAGCACGGCGTCCCAGAGAGCGACCGCATCCTCCGTCATGACCATCAGCTCGACCCCCGTCTCGCCGGTGTAGCCGGTGCGGTTGATCATGACCTCGGTCCCGTCGATCTTGCCCATGGCAAACGTGAATGCCGGACCCTCGTCGAGGCCGAGCCGCTCGAGCGACCTCGGGCCCTGTACGGCGAACAGCGCGTAGCGGTCCGAGACGTTCCGGACGTCGGAGCCAGGCCGTTCGCGCTCCTTCACCCATTCGTAGTCGCCTTCTTGGTTCGAGGCGTTGACGACGAGGAGGTAGCGGCCACCTTCGAGGCGGTAGACGATCAGGTCGTCGACGATGCCGCCCTGCTCGTTCGTGAGCAGCGTGTACTGGGCTCCGCCGACCTCGAGGCGGTCGAGGTCGTTCGAGAGGAGCGACTGGAGCAGCTCGCGCGCCTGCGGCCCCTCGACTTCGATCTCGCCCATGTGCGAGACGTCGAAGACCCCCGTGTCCTCACGGACCGCGCGGTGCTCGGGGATGACGCCCGCGTACTGCACCGGCATCTCCCAGCCGGCGAAGGGCACCATCCGGGCGCCGAGCGAGACGTGGCGCTCGTAGAGCGGCGTGCGAAGGAGCGTCTGCATGCGGTCCGGATGCTAATGAACCCCAGAGACCGATCAGCCGCTCCATGCGGAAGCGGCTGATCGGCCCTGTGGCGGGTCTCAGACCCGCCGGGGAGGGCATGGTCGAGGTACCGCGCTGGCGGATTCCTTAAACGGGGATCAGCGCCGGCTGCGCGGTATTAACTAGTCGCGCAGGAAGGACGGCACTTCGAGCACGTCTTCCGGAAGGTCGAAGGCTCCCTCTTCGGCGGTCGGAGCAGAGCGCGCATCGGCGCCCTCCTCGGCGGGCCGCTCCTCGCGGCGACGCCTCCGATAGCGCTCCGGCCCAAAGCCGGTGGCGATCACGGTCACCCGCACCTCGTCCTTCAGCGCGTGGTCGATGACGGCGCCGAAGATGACGTTCGCGTTCTGGTCGGCAGCGCCGGTCACGACCTCGGCCGCCTCGTTCACCTCGAAGAGGCCCATGTCCGGGCCGCCGGTGACGTTGAGGAGGATGCCGGTCGCTCCTTCGATCGAAGCCTCGAGCAGCGGCGAGGAGACAGCCGAGCGCGCGGCCTCGCCTGCGCGGTTCTCGCCCGTCGCGATTCCGATGCCCATCAGTGCCGAGCCGGCGTCGCGCATGATCGTGCGCACGTCTGCGAAGTCCAAGTTGACGAGCCCCGGGATCGTGATCAGGTCGGTGATCCCCTGGACGCCCTGGCGCAGCACGTCGTCGGCCAGCCGGAACGCGTCGACGATCGACGTGTCCTTGTCGACCACCTGGAGCAGCCGGTCGTTCTCGATCACGATCAGTGTGTCGACGTGCTCGCGAAGGTCCCGGATGCCGAGCTCGGCCTGCTCTGCTCGCTTGCGGCCCTCGAACGAGAAGGGACGCGTGACGACACCGACGGTGATCGCGTCGAGCTCGCGCGCGATCTCTGCGACGGTCGGTGCGGCGCCGGTCCCGGTGCCACCGCCCTCCCCGGCGGTCACGAAGACCATGTCGGCGCCCTTCAGCGCCTCCTTCAGCTCATCCCGGCTCTCGTGCGCCGCGGCCTTCCCCACCTCGGGGTTCGCGCCTGCGCCGAGGCCGCGGGTCCCGTCGGTTCCGATCTGGAGCTTGACGTCGGCGTCCGTCATCAGGAGCGCCTGCGCATCGGTGTTGACGGCGATGAATTCGCAGCCGGTCAGGCCCGCGTCGACCATTCGGTTGACGGCGTTCGAGCCTCCGCCGCCGACACCGGCGACCTTCAAGACTGCGAGGAACTTCTGGGACGGATCGCGCATGCTCATCGTTGTTAGACCTCAACCTGTAGTGGAGCGTACGGTACGGGCCGGACGAAAGACCGCCCCAGAGTACGCGCCGCCAACCCCCATGTCAACGGGGACTCGTGGCTGCAACTCTAAGGCTTAACTTGCGACTTGAGACTTGCCTCAGCCGACGACGGCCCGCTCCGGCACGCTGACGTCGACGTAGCCGGCCTCTCCGTCGACGGCCTCCAGCACTTTCCGCGCAACGGCCAACTGGAGCGGCAGATCGTCGGCGGGGCCGAGTCGCAGCTCCGTCCCTCCTCGCAGGACGAGCACGCGCTCGCCGTCCACGTCGCGCGCCTCACCCACCTGCGTGAAGAGCCTCCCGTCGGCCGTGAGCACCTGACCCAGGATCAGCGCCGGCGCGAGTGCTGCGTCGTCCTTCAGCAGCGCGCCGTCGCCGGGGACGGCCGAGCCTGCGATCCAGATCCTCGGCAGCGACCAGCCCGTGGGGTCACCCAGCGTCTTCAGGACCCTCCCCCGCTCCGTCACAAGCCAGGCCTCCGACCCGCGCCTCAGGACCGCGACGGGTCGCTCGGCAGAGACGACGATCCGAGCCGTATGCGGGAATGCCCGGTCGTAGGAGATGAGGCTCACGTCGGGGAGGGCTTGGAGGTTCCGGTCGATCGCCGCCGAGTCCACGGAGAGCAGGCTCTGTCCCGCAAGCGGCGCAAGCGCCTTGTCGACCCGGCGAACGGCCGAGGGACGCGCGCCTCTCACCTCGACCTCCTGCACGGCGAACATCGACGTCTCGCGTGCGAGGAGGTATCCACCGACGGCAAGCCCCAACAGGCCGAAGCCGATGAGGAGCGAGCGGCCCGACGGCAGAAAGCGCGCGATGGGGATCACGGCCGTCACGCGCCGGCTCGGCAGCGCGAGGACGGAGGGTCGCGAACGTGGCTTGCGGGCCGCAGGCACGCACCTGAGTTCGGCGCCGCGTCGCGAAGCCCTACATCGTCTGACCGGCAGCCGGAAGCTCGACCGCGCCGACGAAGCGCACTTCGTGCTGGAGCTCGACGCCGAACTCGTCGAGTGCCCGGCGTCGCGCCTCAGCCATTAGTGCAAGCGCTTCTTCGGCCCGGCCCCCGCCCGCGTTCTCGATGAAGTTCGCATGCCGCGGGGAAATCTGCGCTCCGCCGACCCGGTGGCCCTTGAGCCCGCAGGCTTCCAGCATCAGTCCTGCCGAGAGCTCGTGGTCCGGATTCTTGAAGACGCTCCCGAAGGTGCGCTTGTTCGTCGGCTGCGCCGCCTTCCGTCGCGCCTGGAGGTCCGCCACGGTCGCCTTGATCTCCTCCGGGGGGCGCGGCTCGAGGCGAAACTCCGCCCGTGCGACGACTTCCCCGGGGCCCAGCCCCGACCGCCGGTACTCGAGGCCGAGCTCGGCCGGCGTGCGCCACTCCGACCCCCCGGCGGAAACGACGAGCGCCCGTTCCAGGATTCCCTTCCAGTCGCCGCCGTACGCGCCCGCGTTCATCTGCACACCCCCGCCGATCGTGCCGGGGATGGCGCAGGCGAACTCGAAGCCGCCGAGCCCCGCATCCCGGGCGCGGTGGAGGCAGACGGCGTTCGAGGCCCCGCCGCCGGCGACGAGCAGCCTATCTTCGGCGCGGGCTCCGGCCAGCTCGCCTTCGAGCCGCAGCACGAGGGCGTCCACACCGTCGTCGGCGATCAGCAGGTTCGAGCCGAGCCCGATCGTGACGACGGGCAGGTCGTGCTCACCCGCCCACCGGAGTGCCTCTTCGAGCTGGGCCTCCGTCGCGGGTCGGGCGAGCCGACGAGCCGGACCGCCGATCCCGACCGTCGTAAACCGCGAGAGCGGTACATGCTCCTCAAGCGTCAGCGCGATCATCTCAGTCAGTAACAAGCGTTGAGGCCGAAGGGCTCATTGTGTTGCGGAAGGCGATGTAGTCGAGTCGGCGTCGGGGCTCTGCCGCAGTGCGGAGACAAGAAGAGCCGCCCTCGATGGACGGCTCTTCCTTGCAATGGGCCGGTGCAGCTCGACGCTCTACTAGCTCACCTGAATGTCGCCGGCGACGGGCAGGTAGGGAGGTGGTGTGAATGCCGCGTTGCACGATGCTTCAGGGAAGAGAAACACGTCACTTATCAGGTCGGGGGGAGCTTGGCCCCCCTGCCCGTTGTCCGTGACCGTGAAGACAGCGTGCTGACCCACGAAGACGTAGTCTGGCGGGTCTCCTTGGACGCTCGTGACTACGCCACTGAGCTTCGCGCTGTTACCGGTGATGTTGAGGCAGTCGATGTCCATGTGGATGACGAGATCGACAACGCGAATGTTGTACAGCATGTGCCCTGCGACGCCGTTTGGCGTCTGGACAGCGCTGAACGTGAAGGTCGACCTCTCGCCCAGCTCAAAAGTCGTCCCACCACCCGTGGCGCGGGGGTTCCCTGTCGCCTGCGCAGACGCTGCGAATACCGGAACCGCAACCGACACAGCCAGCACCAAGGACGCCGACAGAACGCTCCGTCGCGTACGACCCATGTCTTCCCCTTTCTCGAGAACGCCTGACCGGCGGGTTCTAACACGTCCTGAGGTCATTGTCGAACGAGCGAAAGGCCGTCGAGCACGAGCGGGACAGCACGGTCGACGTCGCCGGCCCCGACGGTGAGAACGACATCGCCGGCCCGGGCACGCCGCGCGAGGAAGCCCGCGCCCTGTTCGACCGTCGGCGTCCAGCCGACGGTCATTCCGGGCCGAGCCTCGGCCACCGCGTCGACGACGAGCTTGCCGCTCACGCCCTCGATCGGCTCTTCGCGAGCCTGGTAGATCTCGGTCACCGCTACGACATCGGCCGCCGCGAGCGCGGCTCCGAGCTCCTGCGCGAGGTGGCGTGTCCTCGAATAGAGGTGCGGCTGGAAGAGGATGAGCACGCGGCCGCCGTCGCGCACCGCGGCGATCGTCGCGGCGATCTCAGCGGGGTGGTGCGCGTAGTCGTCGACGACGGCGACGCCGCCCGCCTCTCCTCTGCGCTCAAGCCGGCGTCCCGCGCCCGTGAACCTTGCCAGGTGAGGGCCTGCCTCCTCGGGGGTGATACCAGCGAGCTCGAGCGCGGCGAGCGCGGCCGCAGCGTTGCGCCGGTTGTGCTCCCCGGGCACCGCGAGCTCGAAGTCGACGGGAGCGAGCTCGCCCGCGTGCACGACTTGCGGAACCTCGTCGAGCCAGCGCTCGAATAACTGCTCGACCTCGGCGCGGGACGCGAACTCCGAGTGGTGGTCGAGGTCGACGTTCGTGACGACCGCGATCTTCGGCCGGAGCTGCTCGATCGTGCGGTCCGACTCGTCGCCCTCGACGACGAGCCAGCCCGATCCCGCGCGCGCGTTGCCGCCGAGCTGCGGAATCTCACCGCCGATCAGGAACGCGGGTTCCCGCCCGAGTCGGTCGAGGACGAACGCGATCATCCCCGCGGTCGTCGTCTTGCCATGCGCGCCCGCGACGACGATCGAGTCCTGCTGCGAGACGAGCTCAGCCAGGAACTCGGCACGCGTGAGACCCGGCACCTGCCCGGCGAAAGCGGTCGAGACCACGGCCTCGAAGCCGTCCGGAGCGGCCATGATCTGCTCGGAGACCGTCACCGGAATGCCCGCCGCGCGAACGTTGTCGAGATAAGGAGTCTCGAACCGGTCCCAACCCGTCACCTCGGCGCCCCACGCCTTGGCAAGCAACGCGTAACCCGAAAGGCCGGCGCCGCCGATGCCGACGAACCAGATCCGGCGCCCCTCAAGAGGCGAGCTCAATGAGCTCCTCTGCGATCTCGTTGGCGGCGTCGGGGCGCGCAACCCGTTTCATCGCCGCGCCCATCTCCTTCAGGCGGTCGGCGTCGCCGAGCAGGGAGCGAGCGAGATCGGGAACGCGCCCGAGCTCGGTCTCGGGGACTGTGATCGCACCTCCTGCCCGCTCGAAGAAGAGCGCATTTTTCGCCTGGTGGTCCGCCGTCGCGAAGGGATACGGGACGAGGATGGCGGGCTTTCCCGCGGCCGCGATCTCCCACACCGAGCCGCCGGCTCGTGCGACGACGAGATCGGCCGCAGCGAGCGCAGCGCCGAACTCGTCGGTGAACGGCAGCAGCTTGTAGTCGTCACGCTTCACCCTGCCGCGCAGGCGCTCGTAGTCGCGCTCGCCGCTCAGGTGGAGGACCGCGGGGCCGGTCTCGCCGAAGGTCTCGACGACGAGCTCGTTGAGGCTCGCCGCCCCCTGGCTTCCGCCAAAAACGAGCAGCACCCGCGCGCGCGGCGGCAGATCGAAGGTGGTGCGGCCCTCCGTGCGAGAGGTCGCACGATTCCGCGCGGGGATCGGACGACCTGTGACCCGGTACTTGTCTCCGTCGCGTCCCTCGATCGGAAACGAGAGGAACACGCGCCGCGCAAACGGCGCCGCGAGCCGGTTCGCGAGCCCGAGATGCGCGTCTGCCTCCATGAGCGCGGTCGGGATCCCGAGGCGCGATGCGGCGTAGACCATCGGGCCGCCTACGAACCCCCCGCCTCCGAGCACGACGTCCGGCTCCCGTTCCCGGAGGATCCGCCGGCAGGCCCGCGGCGCGCGCATCGCCCGCGCGAGGGCCGAAGCCTGCGCAGGCCCCGGCCGGCGCGGCAGCCCCGAGATCCGAAACGTGTCGAGCTCGAAGCCCGCCTCAGGAACGAGCCGCGCCTCGATGCGATCCGGCGACCCGGCGAAGGTCACCTTGGCGCCGCGCGCCGCGAGCGCCTCCGCGACCGCGAGCGACGGCAGCACGTGGCCGGCCGTCCCCCCGGCTGCGATCAGGCACTTGAGCTCTTGCTGCGCTCCCATGTCCTGCGATGTTAAGGAGGACCCCCACCGAAGCGAGCGAGACGATGAGGCTCGACCCCCCGTACGAGACGAACGGGAGCGTGATCCCGGTCAACGGAGCGAGCCCGAGGACGGCGGCGAGGTTGATCAGCGCCTGCCCGCAGACGAGCGTCGTCATGCCCGCCGCGAGCCGCTTTCCGAACGGATCCTTGCAGCGAAGAGCCACACGCAAGCCCGCGTAGGCGAACGCGACGTACGCGGCGATCACGAGGCTCGCGCCGAGCAGTCCGAGCTCCTCGCCGATCGTCGCGAAGATCATGTCCGTGTGCGCCTCGGGCAGGTAATTGACCTTCTGGACGCCGTGCCCGATACCGACGCCGAAGAACCCTCCGGAACCGAGCCCCATGATCCCCTGGAAGGTCTGATAGCCCGCGCCCTGGGGATCGTGCCCCGGGTCGAGGAAGCTGAAGAACCGGGCGCGCCGGTACGGCTCGAACCAGATCGCGGCCATGGCAAGCCCGAAGGCGATCGAGCCGCCTGCCGCGAGCACGCGTAGCGGCGTGCCCGACACGACCAGGATGGCGCCGAGGACGATGCCGATCGCGATCACCGTCCCGAGGTCCGGCTCGAGCAGTATGAGCGCGGCGAAGAGCCCTGTCGTCAAGCCGATAGGCCTTGCCAGCTCCTTCAGCGTGCGAGGAGCGGGCCGGCGGGCGAGGTAGGCAGCCGCCCAGATCGCGAGGCTCAGCTTCGCGAGCTCCGAGGGCTGGAACGTGAGGGAGCCGACGCCGAGCCAGCGCCGCGCCCCGTTCACCTGCTCGCCGATCGCGAGCACCGCGAAGCAGAGGCCGAGGCTCGTCAACATGAGCACCGGCGCGAGAAAGCGCAGCGCGCGGTAGTCGGCGCGCGAGCCGACCATGAGGAGCGCGACGCCGATCAGCGCGTAGATCCCCTCCCGCTTGAGATAGAAGACCGGATCGCCGCCGCCGAGCGCAGCCGGAGCAGAGGTCGCGCTGTAGACCATCACGAGCCCGAACGCGGTCAGCCCGAGCGTGACGAGGACGAGGACGTGCGTGTCGACCTGCCCCTTCTTCACGCGGTCACCTCGGCGACGAGCTTCCGGAACGCGTCGCCGCGCTCTTCGAAATCGCGGAACTGGTCGTAGCTCGCGCACGCGGGCGCGAGGAGCACGACGTCGCCCGGCCTTGCCTTCCTCGTGGCGGCCCGAACTGCGGTCTCGAGGTCGCCGCTCAGCACATGGTCGACGCCCGCGAGCTCGAGCGCGAGTGCGATGTCGCCGGCGGCCTCGCCGATCAGGTACGCGCGCCTCGCCCGGCCGGCGAGGTCGAGCGCGAGCTCCGTGTAGCTCTCGCCCTTGCCGCGCCCGCCGAGGATGACGTGGAGCGGCGCGTCGTAGGCGGCTACCGCACGCCTCGCAGCGGCTGTGTTCGTCGCCTTCGAGTCGTTCACGTACAGCACGCCGTTCGCCTCGGCGACGGGCTCCAGGCGATGAGGCACGCCCGGGAAGCTGCGGAGCGCGTCCGCGATGCGCGAGTCGTCGACGCCGAGCGCGCGAGCCGCTGCAGCAGCCGCGGCTGCGTTCTCGCGGTTGTGCGCGCCGGGGATCCGCGGCTCCGCCGGCAGTCGATCGCCCGCCTCGAACTCGATCCTTCGCCCGGTTCCCGGAACCTCGTCAAACCCGCGCGGGACGACCGCGGTGTCGCCCTCGCGCTGGTTTTCGAAGATGCGGAGCTTCGCGTCGCGGTAGGACTCGAACGAGCCGTGCCGGTCGAGGTGGTCGGGCTCGAGATTGAGCAGCACGGCGACGCGCGGTCGAAACTCGTGCACGTCCTCGAGCTGGAAGCTGGAGACCTCGCAGACGACGACCTGATCGGGCTCGACCTGCCCATCGAGCTCGGTCAGCGCACGGCCGACGTTCCCGGCGACGGGAGCGCCGAGCATCACGCCGAGCAGCTCGCTCGTCGTCGTCTTGCCGTTCGTTCCCGTCACCGCGACGATCGGGTTCGGAAGCAGGCGGGAGCCGAGCTCGACCTCGCTCCACACGGGTATCCCCCGCTCTCGCGCGGCCACGACGAGACGCGCCTCGCCTGGTACCCCTGGGCTCTTGATCACAGTCTCGACGGCGTCGAGCAATTGCTCCTCCTCGGTCCCGAGATGGAGTTCGACGCCCGCCTCCGCAAGCCTGCCCACCTCCATGTCTTCCGAGGCGTCGACGCCGACCACCTCGGCGCCGTGACGGCGCAGCGCGAGCGCGGCGGCCTGCCCCGAGCGGGCGAGCCCTAGAACGAGTGCGCTTTGTGGAAGAGCCACTTCAGAACTTTGCAACAGTCTGTTGCAAAGTCCTCTAGGGCCGGCTCATCGCAACGCTCGGAAATCGAGGTAGTAGCGGTAGTAGAAGGCGAACGCGGCGGCGCACATGATCGCCGCGAGGATCCAGAAGCGGACCATGATCTTGGTCTCGGACCAGGCTTTCATCTCGAAGTGGTGGTGGATCGGCGCCATCAGGAAAAGGCGGCGCCCCCAGTAACGGAACGAGAAGACCTGGAGGATCACGGAGAGCGCCTCGACGACGAAGATCCCGCCGATCAGGAGCAGGAGCAGCTCGGTCTTCGTCATCACGGCGAACGCGCCGATCGCGCCCCCGATCGCCATCGAGCCGGTGTCGCCCATGATCACCTCGGCGGGGAACGCGTTGTACCAGAGGAAGCCGATCGCTCCCCCGGTGAGAGCGGCTCCCACGAGCGCCAGGTCGAGCGCGGAGGCGTCGCGGAGCTCGGTCGAGGTCGCCGAGCGGATCCAGGTGACCACGTTCATCGCCGTGAAGGTGATCAGCGCGATCATCCCGACCCCGACCGCGAGCCCGTCGATGCCGTCGGTGAGGTTCGCGCCGTTCGCCGCGCCCGCGATGATCAGGAAGAGGAGCGCGTAGAAGCCGAAGGAGAGGCCGATCCGCCAGTCGAGCACCGGCGCGTAGATGTCCGTCGAGAGCCCGATGTCGTTCACCGACCAGCCGACGCCCGCCGTGATCCCGGCGAGCAGCAGGAGCTTCCAGCGGCCGGACAGGCCGAGCGAGCGGCGGTGCCGGACCTTGAACCAGTCGTCCACGAACCCGATCGCCGCGCAGCCGAGCGTGACGAAGAAGACGGTGAGCCCGGCCTCCGTGTAGTGGCTGAGCGCAAGGAACGGGATGATCATCGAGACGACGATCAGCAGGCCGCCCATTGTCGGTGTGCCCTGCTTGACGTGGTGGCCTGCGGGACCCTCCTCGCGGATGTGCTGGCCGAACTCCTTCTCGCGCAGGAACTGGATGAACTTCGGCCCGGCGAGGATCGAGATCGCCATCGCGAAGATGCCTGCCGCGAGGACTCGCTCCATTAGGCGTGGACTCCGGTGAGAGCTTCCGCGACGATCTCGAGACCCACGGCGCGCGAGCCCTTCACGAGCACGACGTCGCCGGGCTGGACGATCCCCTTGACCTTCTCGACCGCCTCGCTCGCATCGAGCGCGAGATCGCCTCCGTAGTCGCGCGCCAGCTCGCCGACTCCAAGCACCGCGTCGATGCCGAGGCTCTGGACGAGCTCACCGACGTCACGGTGGAACTCGGGCGCGGTCGGGCCAAGCTCGGCCATCTCGCCGAGCACTGCCACCTTGCGGCCCTCGTGGCCCGCCAGGTGCTCGAGCGCCGCCCGCATCGAAGCGGGGTTCGCGTTGTAGGAGTCGTTGATGAGCAGACCACCGCCGGGCAGGGGCGTTTCCTCGCCGCGCCAGCGGGATAGCTCGACGTCCACCCTGCCCTCGGGCAAGGGCAGCCCGAGCGCCTGGAGGGCGAGCAGGGCGGCGACGGCGTTCTGGGCCTGGTGCCGCGCGGTGAAGGGGAACTCCAGCTCGAGCTGCTCTCCGTCGAGGGCGAACACGACCCGGCAACCCGTGTCGGTGCGCTCGAAGGCCTCGACGTTTCCGGGCCCGAAGCGGCGAATCTCGATGTCGTCACGCCCGAGGAACGGCTCGAGCAGAGGCTCGTCGGGCACGACCGCGGTGCCACCCGCCGGGAGCGAGGCGACGACCTCGGCCTTCGCCTCGGCGACCCGCTCGACGGTCCCGAGCAGCTCGAGGTGCACTGGCCCGATGCTCGTGATCACGCCGACGTCGGGTCGCGCGATCGCGCACAGCTCCGCAATCTGGCCGACCCCCCGCATGCCCATCTCACAGACAACGACCTCCGTGTCCTCCTCGATCCGCGTCAGCGTCAGCGGAAGGCCGATCTCGTTGTTGTGCCCACCCTCGGCGGCGACCGTACGCGCGTGCGGGCGGCAGAACGCGGCGAGGATGTCCTTCGTCGAGGTCTTGCCGGTCGAGCCCGTGATGCCCACGACCTTGGCCGAGCTCCGCGCGCGCACGGCGCTCCCGAGCGCGGCGAGCGCCACGAAGGCGTCGTCGGGGACGAGCGTCGCAGCCGCCCCGCGCGCAAAGGCGTGACGGATGAAGTCCTCGCCCCCGCCGACGGCGACGAAGAGGTCGCCTTCCTCGACGCGCCGCGAGTCGATCTGGACGCCCGTCACCTCGTCCGCCCACGGCGCGGTGTCGAGCATGCCCGGACAGAGAGCGGCGATGTCTTCGAGTGAGAACGGGATCACGACGTGGCCGCCCCGAGTCTCCTCAGGGCTTCGCGTGCGACTTCGCGGTCATCGAAGGGAACTGTTCGGTCGCGGAACTGCTGACCCTGCTCGTGGCCCTTGCCCGCGATCAGCACGACGTCGCCCGGGGCGGCCTCTTCGATCGCGCGCGCGATCGCCTGCCGGCGGTCCTGGACGATCTCGAGCTCTCCGTCGGTCCCTGCGACGATCTCGTCGATGATCGCGCGCGGGTCCTCGCTGCGCGGGTTGTCCGACGTGACGATCGCGACGTCGGCGAGCTCGCTCACGATGCGTCCCATCATCGGGCGCTTCTCGCGGTCGCGGTCGCCGCCGCACCCGAAGACGCAGATGACGCGCCCGGCGTCGAGCTCGCGCGCGGTCGCAAGCACGTTCTCCAGCGAGTCGGGCGTGTGCGCGTAGTCGACGACGACCGTGAACGGCTGGCCCTCGTCGACGGTCTCGAAGCGGCCGGGCACGCCCTCGAGCGCCTCCAGCCCCTTCGCGATCGCGTCGTCCTCGACTCCGAGCAGCCTAGCGCTCGCCATCGCCGCGAGGGTGTTCTCGACGTTGAAGCGGCCCTTGAGTTTGAGGTCGATCCCGTCGAGGGCATCGGGACCGAGCTCCGCGTCGTCGGCGAAGCCGTACGTGAGCGCGTCGGGGCGCTCCTCGGCCAGCCGGCGGCCCCACGCGTCGCCGACGTTGATCGCAGCCGGCGGCCGCCCCTCGACGAAGAGCCGGCGCTTGGCCTCGAAGTACGCGTCCATCGTCCCGTGCAGGTCGAGGTGATCCTGCGTCAGGTTCGTGAAGGCGAGCGAGGCGAAGCGGATGCCGTCGAGGCGCCTGAGCGCGGAGCCGTGCGAAGTCGCCTCCATCGCGCAGCTCCGGTCGCCTGCGTCGAGCATCTCGCGAAACGAGCGCTGGAGGTCGATCGCCTCCGGCGTCGTGCGAACTGCCGGGCGCCGATCGCCGCCGACGCGCGACTCGATCGTGCCGATCAGCCCCGGCTTGCGTCCGGCCGCCTCGAGAATCGAATAGAGCAGGAACGCGGTCGTCGTCTTCCCGTTCGTCCCCGTGACGCCCGCGATCTCGAGCTCCTCCGTCGGGTGCCCGAAGAACTCAGCGGCCGCTGCGGGCATCGCGCCGCGCGCATCGGCGACCACGAGTTGCGGCACACGCGAGGCGACCGGTCGCTCGACGACGAGCGCGGCCGCTCCCGCCTCGATCGCGCGCTCGGCCAGCTCGTGCCCGTCGAAGCTCGATCCCGGAACGCAGAAGAAGAGCGCACCGGGCACGACCGCACGGGTGTCGTAGGCGAGATCGCCGATCTCGACCTGGGCGTCCCCGACAACCTGCGCCGGGGAAATCACTTTTGCGATCCGTGCGAGCTCCACTGGGGCGCACGCGAGGGTACCAATGTGTCCTGCTGCTACCGCTGGGTCAGCGTCTCCGGAGCATCCGGTGGAATTTCCAGGTATTGCAGGTCATATCCCGCGATCTGCTGGAACGCCGGGGCCGCCACGACACCGCCCCAAATCGCCGTTCCGGGCTCGTCGACCGTGACGAGGATGACGAGCCGCGGATTCCTGGCGGGCACGAAGCCGACGAACGAGGCGACGTACCTGGACGTCGAGTACCCGCCGGACGCATCGGGCTTGGCAGCGGTTCCGGTCTTCCCCGCGACGGTGTACCCAGGAAGCTGGGCCTCCTGGCCGGTTCCCTCGATGACGACGTCCTCCATCATCTGTCGCACCTGGCGCGCGACCCGCTGCGACAGGATCCGCCGCGCGACGACCGCCGGGCGATGCTTCGAGCCGATCCGGTCGACGAGGTGCGGCTGGAGCCAGACGCCGTCGTTGGCAACCGTCCCGTAGGCCGCAGCCATCTGCACGGGGGTGATCGCGATCCCGTGGCCGATCGGCAGCGTCCCGATCGTCGAGCCGGACCAGCGCTCGAGCGGGGGCACGATCCCCCTCGTCTCGCCCGGAAAGTCGATGCCGGTCTTGTGCCCGAAGCCGAAGCGGCTGATCCACTCCGAGAGCCGCTCGGCGCCGAGCTTCTCGGCCAGCGTGATCGTCCCGACGTTGGACGAGAACGAGAGGATCTGGTCGACCGTCATTGTCTCCGTCCCGCGCGGATGCGCATCCTTGATGACGCGGTCTGCGACGTGGATCTCGTACGGGAGCGTGAAGGCCGTTCGCGGCGTGACGAGGCCCTCCGAAAGGACCGCGCTGACAGTGACGATCTTGAACGTCGAGCCCGGCTCGTACGTGTCCGTCACGGTCCGGTTGCGCTGTCTGTCCTTGGGGACGATGGGGAAGCGGTTCGCGTCGTAGCCGCGCTCGACGGCCATCGCGAGCACGGCGCCGGTGCGCGGGTCGAGGACGACCGCCGAAGCGGCCTTCGCGTGGGTCTGGTCGATCGTCCTGCGGAGAACAGCCTCCGCGTGAGCCTGGATCGTGTGGTCGATCGTGAGCGTGACGTTCTGGCCCTCGTGCGCACCGGTCGAGTCGATGACGCTGATCGCGCGCCCGCCGGGATCCCTGATCACCGTCTCGCTTCCCGGCTTGCCCGAGAGCAGCCCTTCGAGGCCGAGCTCGAGGCCGGCGAGCCCGTGGTTGTCCGTCCCGGCGTAGCCGACGACCTGCGCGCCGACGTGGTACAGCGGATAGAAGCGTTGCTGCTCGGAGATGAAGCCGAGGCCGACGATGCCTGCCTTCTGGAGCATCTTGGCGCGCTCCGCGTCGGCCTTGCGGGCGATGTACACGAAGCCGCGCGAGCGGTCGGCGAGCTCCAGCTCCACCTCCTGCGGATCGAGCTTCAGGGCGCGCGCGACGAGTGCGGCAGTCGCCTTCGGGTCGCGAATCTGGCGCGGGTTCGCGTACACCGTGGTCGCCTGGCGGCCGATTGCGAGTTGGACGCCGGTCCGGTCGAAGATCGCACCGCGCCCTCCGGGATCGATGCTCGTGACTCGATGCTGGCCCGCAGCGAGGCGCTCATAGCTTCCCGCCCTCACGCCCTGAAGCCACGCGGCCCGCAGGAACATGGCGGCGAAGGCACAGGCGAAAACGGCGAGGACGAGCCGGATTCGCCGGTTTGCCACTTTCATTTGCGCAGGTCCAGATAGGTCCAGCGCTCGGGGCTCGCGGGCGCGAGCCCGAGGCGGCCGCCCAGAGTCACGATTCGCCCGGAGGCGGCCCGCGAGGCGATCTGCGAGCTCAGTTGCGCGTTGTCCGCGCGAAGCTGCGCCCGCTCGTGCCCGAGCTCGTCCAGCCGGACGTTCAACCGGAGGACGGCGACGTTGAGCGCGACCACGCCGGTCAGGAGCAGGGCGATCGCGCCGATCCAGACGACTCCGCCGGCTACGCGGCGACGGGGCGCGGTCTTGCGAACGGCCCTCGGCTTCGGGCGCGCGCGCGTGCGGGCGGGCGCGGGATGAGCCTGGGCGGCTGCCGCAGCTCTAGGCACCGGCTACGCCTTCTGCACGGCGCGCAGCCTGGCGGAGGCGGCGCGCGGGTTGTGGGCCAGCTCGTGCGGGCTCGGCCGGATCGCCTTCCGGTTCAGGCGCCGCAGCTCGGGCTCGCGCCCGCAAACGCAGACAGGGAAGTCCGGCGGGCAGACGCAGCCGCGCTCGAGCTTCTGGAAGAAGCGCTTGACGATCCGGTCCTCGAGCGAGTGGAAGGCGATCACCGCCATGCGCCCGCCGGGGCGCAGCATCTCGAACGCTGCCGGCAATGCCTCCTCCAGCTCGCCGAGCTCGTCGTTGACCGCGATACGCAGCGCCTGGAAGACGCGCTTGGCCGGATGCCCCTCGCCGAACCGCGCCGGAGCCGGGATCGCGGCGCGGATCAGCTCGACGAGCTCGCCCGTCCGCTCGATCGGCTCCTGCTTGCGGCGTCGCCCGATGGCGCGCGCGATCTGCTTCGCGTAACGCTCTTCTCCGTACCTCCGGAAGATCGTCGCGAGCTCACGTTCGTCGGCCTCGTTCACGAGCTCGGCCGCGGACAGGTCTGCGGTCGGGTCCATGCGCATGTCGAGCGGCGCGTCGACTGCGTACGAGAAGCCGCGCTCGGGGCGGTCGATCTGCATGCTCGAGACGCCGAGGTCGAGCAGGATCGCATCGGCATGGACGCCGTTCTCGGCCAGCTGGTCGAGGACGACCGAGGCCTCGCCGCGCAGGAAGCGCGACTGGACGCCCGCGTGGCGCCGGAAGCCCTCGAAGTAGGGCCTCACGGTTGGGTCGCGGTCGATCGCGATGAAGCGGCCGGCGCCCTTGAGGTCCGCGGCCAGGACCGCGGCGTGACCGCCCGCGCCGAAGGTCGCGTCGACGACGGTGTGCCCGGGCTCGATCGCGAGGAGCTCTCGCACCTCCTCGGCGAGGACGGGAACGTGATCAGTCTCGTTTGGTTGCAAGACGTTCGGCAACATCTTCTGCGCTCCCTTCGACCTCTTTCAGCTCTTTGCGCCAGGCGGCGCTGTCCCAGATCTCCAGGTGGTCCCTCATTCCGGCGACGACGACGTTCCGGCCGAGCCCTCCGTGCTGGATGAGAGCGGCCGGGAGCATCACGCGTCCCTGCTTGTCGAGCTCGGCCTCGGTGGCGCCGGCGAAGAAGAAGCGCTGGACTCGCCGGGCCTCCTTGCTGAACGGGCCAAGGTCGGCGAGCCATGCCTCGACCAGCTGCTCCCAGTCGGCGCGCGGGAAGGCGAGGAGGCAGCCCTCGAGGCCGCGCGTGATGACGAGGCCACCGGCGAACGCCACCCGGAACTTTGCCGGTAGCGTGACGCGGTTCTTGTCATCGATTGAGTGCTCGTGTTCGCCTAGAAGCATGTGCGGGGCCGTGCCGGGTTTCCACTGCGTCCCACTTTAAACCACAAACCCCCACAACGCAACTCCTCCATCCCACCCTCTTAACAGGGTCTGACCCCTAGACGTTCACGGGGTCAGACCCTGTAAAGGTTTACGGGGTCAGACCCTGTTAAGACTCGAGTGTGGGTCGAGGTTCGCCCAGAGCGAGCTGACCCGCGTACGCGCCGCGTCCGGTCATCGCCGCGGCTCCGCATTGCGCCGCAAAGACGAGCGCGGCTTCCGGCTCGTCGCCCCGCCCGAGCGCGAAGGCAAGACCGGCCGCAAACGAGTCTCCGGCGCCGTAGGAATCGGCAATCGGCCCCGGCAGCGGTGCGCTCGCATACGTGCCCGTCGTCTTCCCCGCAACGAAGGTTCCGCCGTCGCGACCCATGGTGGAGACAACGAGCCGCGGCTCGGGAGAGAGCCGCCCCGCCTCGTACGCCTCCGCAGGGTCGCTCGCACTGTGGACGAGCGCGTCCAGTTGGACGCCCGCTTCGACGAGGGTCGGGAGCTCCCGCGCGGTCGCGACCAGCACGCGGGCCTGCCTCGCCGCGCGCAGCGCATCCGCGTCGCCGGCGCTGAAGTAGACGGCCTCGATCTCGGCCAGCTGCTCCCAGGGCAACGGGTCGCTCCCGTGCGGGTGGAGCTTGCCGCCGATCAGCGTGATCGTCCGCTCTCCGTGCGAGTCGAGGAACGTGAAGGCCTGCCGCTGCGGCTCGTCCCGAATTGCCGCGTGGACGCGTAGGCCGAGCTCCTCCAGCCCCGCGCGGGCCTGAATCCCGAGGTCGTCGTTTCCGACCGCGACGAAGAAGTCGCAGCTGCCGCCCAGCTTGAGGAGCTGCGCCGCCGCGACCGCGCCTCCCCCGGCGGGCTCGACCCAGGATGCCTCGGCCTGCGTGATCGCACCGGACTCGGGAACCCGCTCGACCTCGGCGAAGCGCACCCATTCGACATGTCCGACGACTCCGACTCTCACATTTCACCTCCGATC
This sequence comes from Actinomycetota bacterium, assembly GCA_038040395.1. Taxonomy (GTDB): domain Bacteria; phylum Actinomycetota; class Thermoleophilia; order Gaiellales; family Gaiellaceae; genus VAXT01. Next base: position 108,288 of record JBBPIJ010000001.1, on the reverse strand, counting down.
CGCGTTAGAGAAGATGATGGCTCTGATGCATGTGCCCACGTTCGAATCTTTCTACGAGGAGCATCGGGACGCCGTCCTGCACGAGCTCCGCCGGCTAGTCGGCCGCGAACGCGCCGAAGACGCGTACCAGGAGACCTTCCTAAAAGCGCTTCGGGCGTACGGAAATCTCCAGCACTCGGACAACCTTCGGGCGTGGGTGATGACGATCGCACGCCGGGTCGCCGTCGACCAGCTCCGCCGCCGCGAGGCGGTGCCGCCCGATCCGGAGCCGGCCACCGATTCCCGCCCCGCCTATGCCGAGCTCGGCGAGCTCGCCGACGACCTGCCGCGCAAGGAGCGAGCGGCGGTCGTGCTCCGCTACGGCTACGACCTGTCCTACGCCGCGATCGGCGCCGCGCTCGGATCGAGCGAAGACGCGGCGCGCCAGGCGGCCTCGTCCGGAGTCCGCAGGCTACGAAGGAGGATGCAATGACCGTCTCCCCCGCCCTCGACCACCGTTTTCGCGAAGCCGCAGCGGCTGCGGGCCTGCTCGACGTCGCGTACGACCTCACCGACTCGCCGATCGGACCGCTGCTCGTGGCGACGACCGACCGAGGCCTTTGCCGGATCTCGTTCGACCCGCAGCCGGAGCGCGAAACCGAGTGGCTGGCGAAGACGTTCGGTGTTCGCGTCCTGCGCGCGGGCAAGCCGGTCGAAGCGGCCCGGCGCCAGCTCGACGAGTACTTCGACGGCAAGCGCACACGGTTCGAGCTTCCCGTCGACCTCCGCCAGTCGGCCCCGTTCAGCCGAGACATCCTGGAACGACTCGCACGCGTTCCACACGGCGAGACGACGACGTACGGCGCCCTCGCCCGCGCGGCCGGCCGGCCCCAGGCGGCCCGGGCCGTCGGCACCGTCATGAACCGGAACCCGATCCCGATCGTGCTCCCGTGCCACCGAGTCGTGGGCGCGAACGGCTCACTCGTCGGCTACGCCGGCGGGCTCGAGCGCAAGGAGTTGCTCCTGAAGCTCGAGGGCGCTCTTGACAACACTCTTCTGTAAGTCCATACTTACCGTAAGCCATGGCTTACGCAAGTGCAATGGACGCGTTGGGCGACCCGACCAGGCGCCGGATCTTCGAGCTACTCCAGAGCGGCCCCCGGGCCGTCGGCGAGCTCGCCGGTGAGCTTCCGGTCAGCCGCCCGGCCGTCTCGCAGCACCTGCGTGTGTTGAAGGACGCTGGGCTCGTCACGGAGCGGAAGGAAGGCACACGCCGCATCTACCGGCTCGATCCGGACGGGCTGGGCCAGCTCCGCGCCTACTTCGACACGTTCTGGACGACCGCCCTCGAGAGCTTCGAGGCGGCCGTCGACCGCAAAGGAGAGGAGAAGCAGTGAGCACGCAAGAGACAGGTCTCGCCATCCAGAAATCGGCGCTAGTGTCCGCGCCCCCCGAGAAGGCTTTCGAGGTCTTCACGGAAGGACTCGCGACCTGGTGGCCGATCGCGACGCACTCGATCCAGGCCATGGACAAGGAGGCAGGCCCGCCCGAGGCGGTCGTCTTCGAGACCGGGCCCGGCGGACGGGTGTACGAGCGGATGACCTCGGGTGAGGAAGCGCACTGGGCGAACGTTCTCGTGTGGGAGCCTCCCACTCGGCTCGTGCTGGAGTGGAAGGTGAACCCGGACGCGGTCGCGCCGACCGAGATCGAGGTGCGCTTCACCCCCGAGGGCGAGGGGACGCGCGTCGACCTCGAGCACCGCGGCTTCGAGCGGCTCGGCAAGGACGCCGAGGAAGGCCACAAGAGCTACTCGCAGGGCTGGCCGTCGGTGTTCGAGAGCTACGTCGAGACTGCCGGCAAGTAGTCGAGCCTCTCACGGGCAGGCTCGCGCGACGGGCCTGCCCTCGTGCTAGGTGACCAGACGGGTCAAACCTGCAGCGCGGATGGCCGCCTCGCTGTCGAGGAATGCCTCGACCGAGACGACCTTTCCGTTCTCGAGCGTCCAGATCTGCCCGGCCGTGGACGCGAAGCCGTCGCCGTTCCGGCCCTTCGTGACCATGGTGCCGAGAACGACCACGCGGTTCCCGGAGTCGTAGAACTCGAGCGGCTCGAACCGGAACTCTTGCCAGCGCTCACGGATCGCGTCGAGGACCTCCTCCACCGCATCGGGCCCCTGATGCACCTTGCCGTCGATCGCAGACGACGTCCGGAGAACGATGTCCGGAGTCGTCATGGTCTTCAGCTCGTCGAGGTCACCTGCACGGACAGCCTCGTACGCCCGACGGACGATCGCGATGTTGCCTTCAGTCAAGAGCGGTAAAGCATACCGCCTCGACCAGTCTATCGCGGCCGGCCAGTCAATCTCCGAGCAGGCAGTAGCCCACGCCCCAGACGTTCTGGACATACGTCGGGTGCCCCGGACGGGCGAGGCGGCGGCGCAAACGTGAGGCGTGTGAGTCGAGCGTCCGGGTCCGTCCGTGGGAGCGGAAGCCCCACACGTCACGGAGCAGCTCCTCCTTGGTGAAGACACGATGCGGGTCGCTCGCCAGTTTGAGGAGCAGCTCGTACTCCTTCGTCGGGAGGATCACACGCTCCCCGCCGACGGCCACGCGCCTCGTCGGCCGGTCGATCTCGATCTCCCCCGCCTCGAGACGCTCGACCTCCGGCGGCGCCACCCGCCGCAGCACCGCGCGGATGCGCGCCACGAGCTCGTCGTAGTGGAAAGGCCGGTCGAGGTAGTCGTCGCAGCCACGGTCGAAGGCGCGCACGCAGTCGACCGGATCGGCCCCGGGGCACCCGAGCAGGATCACCGGCACCTCGCGGTCCCAGGAGCGGCCGGGCTCGCCCTCGCGTAGCCGGCGGCAGAGGTCGAGGCCCTGCGGGTCGCCGATCAGCACGAGGTCGGGACGCGCCTCCTCGACGAGGTTGAGCGCCTCCCCGTTCTCTGCCTCGACGACATCGAAGCCGTCCTGTCGCAAGTGTCGCTCGAGGAAGCTCCGCGTCACTTCCTCCGGCTCGGTCAGCAGGAGCGCACCCGACATGTGGACCGAAGCTAGCGGCGGCCTTGCCAAACCGCCAGATGTCCTTTCGCGCGAGTCTGTGCCGAACATTCGACAGCGCTACCGAATAGCCATGCCCGCCCCGCCGCTCGCGAAGATCAAGACCGCCGTTTCGACTTTGCGCAGTGTCGAAGCCTGATGCAGGCCTGGTTGATCGGCACTGCGAAGTTGAAGTTCTCGGCCTCGCCGGAGACGAGCACGCCGACGACCCGGCCGTCGGCGTCAACTGCCGGCCCGCCGGAGATCCCCGGATACGCCGCGGCGTCGGTCTGGATCTCGTCCCGAGCGACCCGTCCGACAAGGCCTGAGGTGACCGAGCCCTCGTACCCGAGCGGGCTGCCAACGAGCAGAAGCTCGTCACCCACGAGCGGCGGCGCGTACACCGGCCGTTGCCACAGCGGCGCTCCGATCCGCCGGGGGATCCGGATGAGCGCGAGATCGTGGTCGGGATCGGTCTTGACGATCCGTCCGAGCCAGACAGTCGTCCCGCGGTGCACGCGAACGCCGTAGTCGCCCCGGTCGACGCTGAGCACGACGACGTGGTTCGCGGTCAGGACGTACGTCGAGTTCCCTTTCACCCAGGCGATGAACCCCGTCCCTTCGTCGAGCGAGGCGGTGACCGTGAACACGCTCTTCTTGACGCGCGCGGCGAGCGCCGTACGCGAGAGCTTCGCCTTCAACGCACGGCGCGTAACGCCGCGGATCCGCGCCGCGAGGATCGCGTTCTGGTTTCGAGCGCCGCTCAGGTTGCGCTTGACCGTCTTGAGCTGAGCCTCGAGCCGCGCGACGTCTTCGCGCCGCTGGTCGCGCTCGTGCCGGTAGCCCCATCCCCCACCCGCGACCGTCGCGATCAGCACGAGAGCGACGAGCGCCTTCATCACAACCGTCCCGAGCGGAAGACTCCCCACATCAGCCAGAGGCCGAGCACGCCCGCTACGAGGAAGCCGAAGGCCGAGACGACGTTCAGCCCGAGCACCCGCGGCCCGGAGGTCGCGAAGACGCCGATCATGCTGGAGCCGATCAGCCCGGCGGCGACGACGAACGCGATGATCAGCCGGTTGAAAGCGACGTCGAGCTTGTGCATGAACTCGTCGAGCCCCTTGTGCACGAAGCCGACCTCGATCTGCCCGTCGCGCATCTGCTCGAGCACGTCGTGCACCTGATGCGGGTACTCGCCGAAGATCGAGGCGAGCTTCAGCGACTCGCGGCGGGCGCGCAAGAGCATGCGCTGCGGCGTGTAGCGGCCAAGGAGCAGGCTCCGTGCATATGGCCTCGCCACCTCGAAGACGTTGAACTCGGGGTAGAGCTCGACGCCGACCGAGGCGAGCGTCGCGATTGCCTTGTCGAGGATGATGAATCGGGTCGGGAGGCGCAGGTTCAGCGAGTAGATCGTGCCGAAGACCTCGCGGATCACCTGGAGCGGGTCGATCTCCGCGAGGCTCGCGCCGTAATAGCGGTAGAAGAGATCGCGGATCTCCTGGAGGAACTCCTCCTCGCGCTCTCTCGGGTACCGCACGCCGAGGTCGGCGAGCCGTTTCGGGAGCGCTTCCACGTTCTCGTTCGCGACGTCGATGAAGAGACGCGTCGCCTTCGTGACGTCGTCGTCGGTGAGCTTGCCGGCGAGGCCGAAGTCGACGAGGCCGATCAGGTCGGGCCGGATGACGAGGATGTTCGCCGGATGCGGGTCGCCGTGAAAGAACCCGTCCTTGAAGATCATCGCCATCCACGCCTCGGCGATCACCTCTGCGAGGCGCTTGCGCTCCTCGAGCGAGTAGCCCAGCTCGTCGACGTCGGCGAGCTGCGTTCCCTCGATGAACTCGAGCGTCAGCACGCGGGAGCGCGTGTAGCTCCAGTAGACACGCGGAACGCGGACATGCGGATGACCGGCGAAATTCCGGTGGAGCGTCTCGGCGTTCCGGCCCTCGAGCCGGTAGTCGAGCTCCTGGCGGATCGCGCGAGCGAACTCGTCCACGAGCTCCCGCACGTCGACGAAGTCGAGGGCACGCACGCGCTCCTTGACGATTCGAGAGGCCTGGTAGAGGAGCCCGAGGTCGGCCTCGATCTGCTCCGGCGCGCCGGGTCGCTGAACCTTCACGGCAACGATGTGACCGTTCGGGAGCACAGCACGGTGAACCTGTCCGATCGAGGCGGCCGCGATCGGCTCGGGGTCGAACTCGACGAAGAGGCGCTCGATCGGCTGGCCCAGCTCCTCGCGGACGACGCGCTCGACCTCCTCGTACGGGAAGGGGCGCACGTCGTCCTGGAGCGCGCGAAGCTCGGAAATGATGTCCGGCGGCAGCACGTCGGGCCGCATCGAGAGCAGCTGGCCGAACTTGACGAAGGTCGGGCCGAGCTCGTCGAGGAGCTCGCGGAGGTGCGCGCCACGCTGCGAGGGCGCGCCCTCGGCGATCGCGGCGCCGTTGCGCCGGCCGGGCAGGAGGTCGGTCAGCCGGTGGCGCTCGAAGAAGTAGCCGAAGCCGTGCCGGACGGCGACCTGGGCGATCTCCGTCAGCCGGCCGAGGTTACGAGTCTTGGGCGGTGCTTGAGCCATGACCCAAAGTGTTCCACGCCGGACGCAACTCCCCTCGGCACCGACCCTTTGGGCCGTGTCACAACACCATCACGAATCCCCGACGCCTTTCGTCGGGTCTGACCCCGCTTAGGGTGTTGTGGGCCCCTGGGCGCCCTAGTCATGAGGCAACGTGGTTCCGGCGGGTAAATGGGAGGCCATGTCCCCGCCGAGCTTTGCAACAGACTGTTGCTATGTATGTTTGGGGTCTTCGACGAGGCGGAGGCGGTGCTCTAGCTGGGCGACGCGGAGCTCGAGCTCCTCGAAGTCCGCGCGGGAAACCAGGCCGAGCTGCTTGAAGAGGCCTTCGAGACCCGCTCCGGCTCGCTCGCTCGCGCGGACCGCCTCGCCGCGCCAGCGGCGCGTGGTCTGCTCGATCAGCTCGCGCGCGTCTTCCCGGCGCATCCCCCCCGCCTTCGCGAGCTCGTCGGCGAGGGCGTCGGCGCGATCGGCCGTCATCGCGACAGCGCCGAGGGCGGCGAGCCCGAAGCGCTCGAGCGCCTCTAGGACAGGGGAGCTGTCCTTATCGGCGGCCATGAGGCCTGGTGCGGCGCCGTTGCCGCCTGCGCTCGCGCTTCGACTTGGCCGACGACCCGGCCGGAGCCGGATCGGGCGAGAACGTCTCCGCAAGGCTCGGCGCCGGCTGTGCGGCGGCGGCCTGCTCGGCGGCCTCGAGGGTCATCGTCCCGGTGTCGACCGCGGGCGCGCCGATCGCAGACCGAGTGCGCCGTCGCCCCGGGCTGTCCCCATCGGGACCCGCCCCGTCGCCGTGCCCGACGTCGTCCTGCCCGATCTTCCGCGCGTACTCCGGCTCGCGCTCCTTGAGCATCGTGAGAATCGGAGCCGCGATGAAGATCGACGAGTAGGCGCCCGAGCCGATTCCGATCAGCAGCGCAAAAGCGAAGTCCTTGAGCGTCGCACCGCCGAAGATCAGGAGCGAGGCGACCGGCAGCAGCGTGATGAACGTCGTCGCCAGCGAGCGCCTGATCGTCTCCCAGAGCGAGATGTTCGCGATCGTCGCGAATGACGCGCGCCGCATCAGCGGCACGTTCTCGCGCACACGGTCGAAGATGATGATCGTGTCGTAGATCGAGTACCCGAGCACGGTCAGTACCGCGGCGACCGTCGAGGTCGAGACCTCCCGCGCGGTCAGGGAGTACACGCCGACGGTGATCACGATGTCGTGGACGAGCGCCGCGATCACCGGGATCGCGTACTTCATGTCGAACCGGATCGCCAGGTAGAGGACGATCAGGAACAGCGAGAAGATGATCGCGATGATCGCCGAGCGCGCGATCTGGCGGCCGAAGCTTTCGGAGACGTTCTTCGATTCGTAGTTCGTCACCTGGAGCCGGCTCTTGAGACCGCTCGTCAGCGCCTCCCCCCGCGCAGAATCCAGCGATTTCGTCCGGATCTGGAAGCTGTTGTATTTGCTGTCGGTCTGCTTTCCTCGCCCCTGGATCACCGCTTTGCTCAGAGCCGGATCGATCTGCTTCGCGTCGTTTCGTATCTCGTCGACAAGGTGGGCCTGCGGTGTATGGAACGTGACCTGCGTACCGCCCTTGAAGTCGATCCCGAAGTTGAGCCCGCGCACGCCCAGCGAGACGACGGCGACCAGCACCACCAGGCCCGAGATCGCGAACCACAGCCGACGCTTGCCCATGAAGTCGATCTGGAGCCACTTCGCGCCCTGAGCGCCCTGAGCGCCCATGAACCGGGGATTGCTGAACCAGCGGAAGCCGGCGAGCAGGCCGAGCATGGCGCGCGTCGCGGCGACGGCGGTGATCAGCGAGATCGCAGTACCGATCAGGAGCATCAGCGCGAAGCCCTTCACGCCCGCGGTCGCGACCAGGAACAGGACGAGCGCCGTGATCGCCGTCACGACGTTCGCGTCGATGATCGTGTGGAACCCCTTCGCATAACCGGCGGCGATCGCGGCCCGCACGGATTTGCCCGCGCGGACCTCTTCTTTGATGCGTTCGAAGACGACCACGTTCGCGTCAGCTGCGACTCCGATCGTGAGGATGAGACCGGCGAAGCCGGGCAGCGTGAGCGTCACGTTCAGCAGGAGCACCGCCGCGTACAGGAACGCGACGTAGATCCCGAGGCCGATGACTGCGACGAGACCGAGGAAGCGGTAGAAGAGGAGCAGGAAGATCGCGACGACGAGCAGGCCGCCGATCGCAGCCTTCTTCGCCTGCTCGAGCGAGTCCTTGCCGAGCGTCGCCGAGATGTTGGTCTGCTCGATCGTGACGAGCTTGAACGGAAGCGTTCCCGACCTGAGAACAAGCGCCAGGTCCTTCGCCTCGTTCGGCGAGACGCCCGTGATCTGCGCGCCGTTGTTGCCGGGAATGCCGGCCGGGTTGTCGTCGAAGTCCACGGATGGCGCGGACTTGATCACGCGGTCGAGAACGATTGCGAACTGCTGGTTGGCGTTGTCGTTCTCCGGGCCGGTCCAGCCGTTCGTGTTGGCCAGGTTCCGACCACGCTCGACGAGCTTTTGCGTGATGTCCTGGAACTTCTTGGCGCCGCCGCTCGTGAACTGCATGAGGACGACCGTCTGGTTCGTCTGAGAATCGATGTCCTGCCGAGTGCCCTTGCGCTTCAGGTCGTCACCCGTCATCTCCGGGATCGGATCCTTGGCCTGGGGCTCGTACCGGAAGAGGTAGAAGTACGTGCGGTCGAGCTCTTGCTGCTGGACGCCGGGGCAGTAGCGCTCCGTCTGGCCGCACGTGATGACGACCATCTTCTCGGGGACCGCGAGAACTTCCGTCCCCTTGGGCAGCTCGCCCTTCTTCGCCTTCTTGTGGCTCTTGAGGTAGTCCTTGACGAAGCCCGACGAGAGGATCTGGGCGCGGGTGTTCACCGGCCCGACGACGACCTTGTGCGTGGTCCGCTTTCCGACCTTCTTGTTCTGCACGAGGTAGAACGCCGACGGCTCGCCCTCCTTCGCAGCCGACTGCTGCAACGTGAGCAGGTCGAAGATCGAGGTGTGCGCGATCGGGAAGCCCTGGACGTCGAGCGACGCCCCTGGAATCAGGTCGCCCTGCAGGTCGTAGAGCTCGAGCTTCGCCGTTTGCCCGATCAGGTCGGCGGCGCGCTTCTGGTCCTTGACGCCCGGAAGCTCGATGACGATCTGGTCGCTTCCCTGCTTGCGGATCTCGGGCTCCGAGACTCCCGTCCCGTTGATGCGGTCGTTGATGATCGTGACCGCGTCGTCGAGCCCTTCCTTGTCGATCTTCTGGCCCTTCTCAGGGACGGCTTTCTTGACGACCTCGAGGCCGCCCTGGAGATCGAGGCCAAGTGTCGGGCTCTTGTGGAGCGGAGAGCCCGGAATCGCGAGCACGGCAACGCCGAGCAGGGCCACGAGGATGAGGCCAATCAGGATGAGGTGAGAGCGGCGTTCGGCCACCGTGCTGTGCCCTAGGGTAGCGAGGTCTCGGGTGGTGTCGCAGGCCCTAGCTCAGGCTCCACCCTGGCCCCCACGGCGCTCTTGGCCACGCGAACGCGGGTCTCCGGCGCGATCTCGAGCACGACGTGGTTGCCCGCGACCTCGCGGACCGAGCCGTACAGGCCGCCGGCCGTGATCACTTCGTCCCCGGGCTCGAGCTCCCTCAGCATCTGCATCTGCTTCTGGCGACGGCGTCGCTGGGGCAGCACGACCAGCACCCAGAAGAAAACGAGTGCTCCGGCGAAGAAGACGAGCGGGCTCAAGCGGCCTCCCTGTGTAGGCGGTCGATGATCTCGGCCTTGAATGTTGCCAGGTTGCCCTTCTCGATCGCCTCGCGCGCTCCTCCGGTGAGGCGCAGGAGGAAGCGGAGGTTGTGCGCGGTCAGCAGACGGAGCCCGAGCAGCTCCTGCTGGTTCACGAGATGCCGGATGTACGCACGCGTGAACCTGGAGCACGCGGGGCAGTCGCAGGTCTCGTCGAGAGGCCCGGCGTCGCGGGCGAAGCGGGCGTTCTTGAGGTTGAGGCGCCCCGTCGAGGTGAGCGCGGTGCCGGTCCGCCCCATTCTCGTCGGCAGCACACAGTCGAACATGTCCACGCCCCGCTCGATCACCTCGAGGATCCCCTCGGGGTCGCCGATTCCCATGAAATAGCGCGGCTTGTCGGCGGGCAGGAGCGGCGCAGCCTCGGCGACGGTCTCGAACATCGGGTCGCGGGCCTCCCCCACGCTGAGCCCGCCGAGCGCGTGGCCGTCGAAGTCGAGATCGATGATCTCGCCGATCGAGCGGCGCCGGAGCTCGGGGTCGGTCGCGCCCTGGGCGATCCCGAACAGCAGCTGGCCCTGCGCCCGCGGAGCCTTGCGCTGCCTGGCCGCCCAGAGGGTCGTGAGCCGCACCGCCTCGACGAGCTCTTCGCGCGCCCCGCCGGCCGGTGCGCACACGTCGAGGCACATGGCTATGTCCGAGCCTAGCTTCGCCTGGATCTCGGCCACGGACTCGGGCGTGAAGCGCTCCTCGGTGCCGTCGTAGACCGAGCGGAAGGTGACGCCCTCCTCGTCGACCTTCGTGATCGTGTCGCGGAGGGAGAAGACCTGGTAGCCGCCCGAGTCGGTGAGGATCGGCCCGTCCCAGCCCATGAAGCGGTGCAAGCCACCGAGCTCGGCGATCAAATCCGCGCCGGGCCGGAACGACAGGTGGTAGGTGTTGCAGAGGACGATCTCGGCGCCGAGGTCGCGCACCTCGTGCGGGTCGAGCATCTTCACGGTGGCCTTCGTACCTACGGGCATGAAGGCCGGAGTCCGGAGCTCACCGTGCGCCGTCCGCAAGACGCCGGCGCGCGCCTCGCCCTCCGTGGCCGTCACTTCAAACGGGGTCAGGTCTTGCATTACGACAGAAGAGTGTTTCAACGCAAGACGCGACCTGTAGAAGAGGTCTCGGTCAGGGCGGAGATGCCCGGCGGCGCGCGACCTCGTGGCCGCGGTCGTCGGTGAAGACGCAGTCGAACCCCGGCGGGCGCCAGGTCCAGTCCACTTTCACGTCCCTGATCTGTTCCATGCGTGGCGTGCTGCTGTCGAGTCCGCACCACTCGTACGACCGGGCGCGGCGATTGTTGGCACCGACGGCAGAGACGATGACGGTCAGGACGACCAGCCCCGCGAACGGAACCTTCCACCATCCCCTCATCGGCCAATCATCCCGATCGCATAGACGCGCGGGCCAGATGAAAGTTCGTCGCCTAGAGGAGGAGCATCGCGTCGCCGAACGAGTAGAAGCGGTAGCGCTCGGCGATCGCGAGCTCGTAGAGGCGGCGCGTCTCCTCTACGCCGGCGAAGGCCATGACGAGGGCGAGGAGCGTCGAGCCCGGTAGGTGGAAGTTCGTCAGCAGCGCATCGGTGCGGCGGAACTCGAAACCCGGGGTGATGAAGAGATCGGTGCGGCCGGCGAGCGGCGCTCCGCGGCCGAGGGATTCGAGTACACGAACCGTCGTCGTTCCCACTGCGAGCACGCGCTCAGCAGCACGGATTCGATCCCAGGCTTCGGGCGCGACCTCGTAGCGCTCGCTGTGGATCGGATGGTCGGCCAGGTCGTCCGCGGTCACCGGACGGAAGGTGTCGAGCCCGACATGGAGCGTCACGCGCTCGACGTCGAGCCCAGCAAGCAGCTCCGGCGTGAAGTGGAGACCCGCTGTCGGCGCGGCGGCCGAGCCTTCCCGATCGGCGTAGACCGTCTGGTAGCGCTCCGGGTCGGCGAGCGGCTCGGTGATGTAGGGCGGTAGCGGCGCTTCGCCGTGAGGCTCCCCGTCGAGCCGCAGGCGCCAGCGGCCCTCTCCCAGGTGCTCGAGCAGCTCGACCGGGCCCAGGCGCTGGCCAGGCTTCAGGCGCCGGGTCGGGCGCGCAAGGCCTTCCCATTCTCCGTCCCCAGTCAAAGGCTCGAGCAGCAGGACCTCCGCATCCCCTCCGCTCGGCCGCTCGAGCCGCAGGCGCGCCGGCATGACCCGAGTGTCGTTGACGACGACGAGCTCGTCGGCCAGCTCCTGGGGCAGATCGCGAAAGCGACGATGCCGAACCTCCCCGCTATCGCGGTGCAGCACCAGGAGTCTCGATTCGTCGCGCCGCGCAGCCGGGTGCTGCGAGATCAGCTCCCGCGGCAGCGAATACTCCAGGTCGACCCGCTTCATCCGGCCCGAACGCTAGCGTTCCAGCCCATGGACGAAGCTGCGATGGCACGCGCACGAGAACGGCTGGACGAAGCGGCGAGCGGCCGGACCGCCCAGGGCGATGTTGATGCTGCCCTCGAGCGGGCACGGGCGCAGGTCGAGGCGCTCGCCGAGCTCGCTGCACAGCTCGAAACGACCCTCCCTGGCCGCGTAGAAGACGCGGTTCGCGAGGGCGTCCGCACCGAGGCGGCACCCGTCGGAAGGCAGCTCGCCGAGGTGCGGGGGCTGGCCGGGCAGACGATCAGGCGCCTCGAGGGGCTCGAGAACGACCTCCTGGCCGAGCGGCATGCCCGCGTGGACGACCTGGCGTTGCTCGTCGATCTGATCTCTTCCGGCTGGAACGGCGTCGACCAGCGCCTTGCCCGGATGGAGCGCAAGCTCGAGGCGGGCGGCGGCGCCGAGGTCTACCGCATCGAGGAGCGCAAGGCAGGCTAGAGAAGCGCCGCTCTCGACATGAGCGACGACAACATCTGGTCGGACGAATGGGGTGAGCAGGGTCCCGACTGGTCGGGTGGCGGTGGCCGGGGCAAACGCCTGGCCCGAGGCGAAGGTCTCGGGGCAACCGTCTACGAGCTCGACCCGGGAAACTTCGTCGTCTACCACTTCCACCATCGGTAGGAGGAGCTCCTGATCGTCCTGCGCGGAAACCCGACCTTGCGCACCCCCGACGGGGAGCGAAGGCTCGAGGAGGGAGACGCCGTCCACTTTCCGGTCGGTCCCGCCGGTGCGCACGCGCTGACGAGACGGACGAGCGCGTCCGCTATGTGATGGCGTCGACCCAAGGCGCACCGGAGGTTGCCGAGTACCCCGACCTGGGCCAGATCACCGTCTTCGGCCCTACCGGCTCGCAGACCGGCGATCGACTCTGGTTCATCTACGACGTGCCGCGAAGCAGCGACTTAAGTCGTCAGGGCCAGAATCACGGCGGCGGTGACAGCCCAGAGGACGACCGCTGCGACGAGCGGCCGATCCGTGAGCAGCACGTTCTCGGGCTCCTCGCCGAGGTCGTCGCGGTGGACGAGCAGCAAGTAGCGGAAGAGGCCGAAGACGACGAACGGAATCGTTGCCATCAGCGCGCGTGAGTGCGCGGTGAACGTGTAGATCGCGTAGGCAGCGATCGTGCAGGCGACGGTGACCGCGATCAGCTGGTCGACGAGCGCGAGCGAGTAGCCCTCCAGAACGGGACGGCTCGATTCCGTCAGCGCGAGCTCGCTCCGCCGCTTTGCAAGCGCCAGGAAAAGCGCGAGGAGCGCCGTCACGAGCAAGAGCCACGACGAGATCTCCACGTCGACGGCCGCCGCGCCCGCTGCGGCACGCAGGACGAACAGCGCTGCGATCGCGAACACGTCCACGAGGACGACGCGCTTCAAGCCGAAGCTGTAGGCGCCCTGGAGCGTGAGAAACGCGCCTAGGAACCCAAGCGAGACGAGGCTGAGCGGCGCAACGAGGGCGAAAGCGAGCAACGAGAGCGCCCCGGCGAGGCCAAGTGCCGCACGCTCGGAGAGCTCGCCTCGGGCCAGAGGCCGGAGCCGCTTGAGCGGATGCATACGGTCGTGCTCGGCGTCCCGGACGTCGTTGACCAGGTAGGCCGCGCTGGACGCCGCGCAGTAGGCGACAAAGGCAGCCGTGGCCTCCAGCCACCGGATTGGATCGCCGAGTTTCGCGGCGAAGACGATCCCCGCGAAGAGGATCAGGTTCTTCGACCACTGCCGCGGCCGCATCGCGGCGAGCGCCGCGCGAAGCGCCGAGCGTCTCGCCGGGAGCGCCACGACCTCGGCTCGTGCAGGAAGCGCCACGGCGCGGCATGCTACGGGGCAACCGCTTTCAAGGAGGGGCCATGCCGCCGGAGGATTACCCGACCATTACTCCGTACCTCTATTACGAAGATGCCGCTGCTGCCATGGATTGGCTCATCGAGGCTTTCGGCTTCAGCGAAACGGTACGGATGACGAACGACGAGGGGCGGGTCGAACACGGCGCGCTCGAGCGCGACGGTGGCGTCGTCATGCTCGGGCAGCCGGGCAACGACTACGAAAACCCGAACAAGCGAGGCGGTCGAGCGACTGCGGGCGTCCATGTCTATGTCGACGACGTGGACGCGCATTTCGAGCATGCGAAGGCCGCCGGCGCGAAGATCAACACCGAGCCGACCGACCAGCCCTACGGGGACCGGCGGTACGACGCCGAAGACCTCGAGGGCCAGGACTGGTTCTTCGCCCAGCGGCTTTAGGTCAGGGTCGCCGGCAACACGAGCTCGAAGCGGCTGCCGCGGCCGATCTCGCTGTCGAGCTCGATGCGCCCGCCCAGCGCGAGCGCCAGCTCGCGCGCGATCGCAAGTCCGAGGCCCGTGCCCTTGCCGTCGTGCGTCCAGAAGGGACGGAAGATGCGCTCCTGCTCCTCGGGGCCGATCCCCGGGCCGGTGTCCTCGACCGCAACGTGGATGAGGCCGTTCTCCGCGTTCAAGCGCAGGTCGATGCGGCCGCCGTCAGGCGTCCACCGGAACGCGTTTGCGAGCAGGTTCGAGATGATCTGAAAGACACGGTCGCCGTCCGTCACGATCACCGCCGCGGCGGAGACCTCTTGCGAGTAGACGATGTCACGCCGCTTTGCCTCCTCGCCGAAAGCAGCGTAGGCCTCATCCAACAGCCTCCCCATGTCCACCTCTTCCTTCAGCACCGTGAACCGGCTCATATCGAGTTTGGCCAGGTCGAGGACGTCGCCCACGAGCCGCTCGAGCCTCCCGGCTTCTGTCGCAATCACGTCGAGCGAGGCGCGGCGAGCCTCGGGGTCCTTCACAAAGCCTTCACGGAGCGCCTCGACATGGCCCCGGATCGCGGTCAGCGGCGTCCTCAGCTCGTGCGAGACGGTCATCAGGAAGTTCCGCTCGAGCTCCTCCGCCTCGGATAGGCGCGACGCCATTTGCCGGAACGACTCGGCGAGGTCGGCGATCTCGTCACGGCCGTGCACTTCCGGCAACTCGACGTTGTAGTTGCCCTCGGCCACGTCGTCCGCTGCCTTCGCAAGCCTGCGCACCGGCCGAGTGATCCGGCCCGAGAGATACCACGCGAGCCCCGTGGTGAGGATCACCCCCGCCAGCAGAGCGAGGGCGAGGCGCTCGAGGAGCGTTACGAGGCGATCGCGGAGCTCGGTCTCCGCGGTCGCGACGATGAGCGCGCCGAACGGATCCCCGTTCTTGTCGAGGTAGAGCGGATGGGCGACGGCGAGGAACTTCTTCTTCTCACCGGGAGGCACGAACCGAAACTCGATGACCTTCCCCTGCAGGATCGCAGGAAAGTCGATCGTCCTCTGCGGCAGGGTCTTCAAGCCGGACTGCTGTCCCGAGAAGAACGGCACGCCGACGTAGAAGAGGCGGTCGCCGCTTGCGGCCTCCAGCTTCCTCGCCGCGAAGAAGGGCGGGGGCTTGTTCTGCTCCTGGGCCTTGACCGCTTGCTCGGCGTAGAGCTGGGTCAGCCCGGCCGCCTCCTGTCGCAGCTCGCGCCGCGCCTGGTCCTGCGTGTAGTCCTGGAAGAGGCCGAATGCGATGGCCGCCGCAAGCACCCCGGTCAGCACGATCCCGGCGAGGAAGAGCGCCGGCAGGCGGAAGCGCAGCGACCTGAACATGACCTGACTAGGCCGTCGCCGCCGGCTCCTTCGCGGGCGAGACCTTGTAGCCGACTCCCCAGACCGTGACGATCGGCGACGCTTCGCCGAGCTTGCGGCGCAGCTGGCGGACGTGGACGTCCACGGTCCGCGTGTCACCCGCGAACGTGTAGCCCCAGACGCGCTCGAGCAGCTGGTCACGCGTCAGCACGAGGCCGCGGTGGTCGAGCAGCTCCCAGAGCAGGTCGAACTCCTTCGGAGCGAGCTTGATCTCCTCGTCGCCGACCTTCGCCTCGCGCCGTCCGGCGTCGACGCACAGGTCGCCGTGCCGCAGGGTCGCGCTCGCGATTTCCTTCCGGTCGGGAGTCGAGCGCCGGAGGATCGACTTCACTCGCGCGACGAGCTCGCGCGGGTTGAACGGTTTGGTCAGGTAGTCGTCGGCGCCGACCTCGAGGCCGATGATCTTGTCGACATCCTCGTCACGCGCGGTGAGCATCAAGATCGGCACCTCGGAGCGACGGCGCAGGCGGCGACAGACCTCGATCCCGTCGATGTCGGGCAGCATCAGGTCGAGGACGATCAACGACGGTTCCTGGGCCTCGGCCTTCGCGAGCGCGTCTTCTCCGGTCTCGGCGACGTGCACGTCGTAGCCGGCGTTCTTCAAGTAGAGGGAGACGAAGGACGCGATCGAAGTTTCGTCCTCGACGACCAGCACGCTCTGGGGTGTGTTCAAAGGCACGCCTCCAGGATGCCAGAGAGGGCCGCTAGCCCGTCGCGGGCGGCGCGGCGAGCTCGAAGTCTGTGGGCTCGTCCGGGAGAGAGTGGTACGGCTCGTCGTTCAACGAATAGACCCCGTCGTAGAACACGCCCCCCGGGGGGTTGCCCTCTCCGTTGAGCATGCCCTGGCCGCGGCCGATGGCGCTCATGAAGATGGCTCGTCCATCGACCCGGACGGTGTAGAGGGACCCGATCAGGCGGAAGCGCAAGTTGCTGCCGATATAGACGACGGTCTTCTCGCTCTTGTACCTCGTCTGCGTCGCGCCGTAGACGACCGGTCGCTTCGAGTCGTACGGCTTCGGGTCGGTGATCGTGATCCGTCCGCGCACGCGCCCCGTGATGCTTCCGCGCGCGGTCAGCTGGACGATCCCGCGACCCTCGCGGATCGAAAGCGTCCCGCTGGACGCGGTCTCGCGCGCAAACGCGGCCGCGGGCAGGAGGAGCAAGAGCAGGAATGGGACCAGGAGTCTCCGCATCTGCCCCAATTATGCGCCCCGACCTTGTGGCTCGAATGAGGGAGATGTAAGGAAACCGTAAGTAGCCTTAGGCTTGCTCCATGGCTGAGATCGGCGACTTCGGCGCGATCGTCCTAGCCATCGCGGGAGGCGTCATGCTCGCGCTCGTCGCGCGGACGCTGAGCGAGCGCTTCCCGATCCCGGCGCCTGCGCTCTTCCTCGTCGCCGCCGCGGCGATACCGGTCGTGCTCCCCAACATCCGCACCGTGGAGCGGATCGGCGTCGTCGCGCTGATCGTGATCCTCTTCGACGGCGGCATGATCATCGGGTGGCGCCGATTTCGTCGCGCCGCGATGCCGATCGCCTCGCTCGGGATCCTCGGCACCGTTGCGACGGCCGCAGTCATGGCGGTCCTGGCCCATTACCTCTTCGACTTCAACTGGACCACTGCCTGGATCCTGGGCGCCGCGCTCGCTCCAACCGATCCCGCGGTCATGTTCTCGATTCTCGGCGACAAGGTGATCCGGGGCCGGACGGGCACGATCCTCGAGGGCGAGGCCGGCATGAACGACCCGGTGGGCATCGCCCTGATGATCGGGATGCTCGAGTTCGCAACCTCCGACGGGGGCTCGTTCTGGGGAATCGTCAAGGAGTTCGCGCTTGAGATGACGATCGGGCTCGCTGTCGGGCTCGCCGGCACCGCGGCCCTCGTTGTCTTCATGCGTCGCGTCCGCCTACCGAGCGAGGGCTTGTATCCGCTCCGAACGCTCGCAGCGGCGGGGATCATCTACGGAGCCGCCTCTGTGGCGCATGGCTCCGGCTTCCTGGCCGTCTTCATCGCCGGGCTCGCACTCGGCGACCTCGACATCCCGTACAAGCGGCAGATCCGGCGCTTCCACGTTGCGCTCGCGAGCCTTGCCGAGATCGTCGTGTTCGTGGCCCTCGGCCTGACGGTGAACGTCACCGAGCTCTTCGATCAGGGCATCTGGCTGGACGGGTTGCTGCTGGCGCTCGCGCTGGCCTTCGTAGCGCGCCCGCTTGCGCTCGTGCCGCTTCTCGCTCCGCTCAGGATGCGGCTCGGCGAGAAGGTCTTCATCGCGTGGGGCGGGCTAAAAGGAGCCGTGCCGATTCTCCTCGCCGCGTTCTGCATCCTGGCGGGCGTCGAAGATGCGCGGCGCCTGTACGAGATCGTCTTCGTGGTCGTGCTGTTCTCTGTGATCGTGCAGGGATCGAGCATGCCGTTCGTGGCGGCGCGTCTAGGTGTGCCCATGCGCTCGTCGAGCCAGTGACTACGTTGGCTCTCGCCCTGGCGCTCCTGGCCGGAAGCTCGCCGCCTCTCCACGACCTGAGCGTGTCGAACGGCTCGCGCCCATTCGCAGGCGACGGACGGCTGCTGACGACCGTGAGCCCCAACGCAGACGGCCTGCGCGACCGCGCGATCGTCCGCTTCCGCCTCGACCGCGGCGCGACCGTCCGCCTCGACGTCTTGCGGACGGACACCCTCCATCCCGGGCGCGCGACGAAGGCGGTCTGGAGCACCACGCGCCGGTTCCGACCCGGCCGCCACCAGATCGTCTGGCGACCCGCGCGCGCAACCGAGCCGCGCACCTACGTCCTCCGCCTTCGCGTCGGTCGCCGCGTGTACATGAACTTTCCCGGACGGAAACGCCGCGCACCCGTCGTCCGCGTCCAGGGAATCGAGGCGGGCTTCCCGAGGCGAAGCTACGCCCCGGGCGAGCAGGCCGAGCTCCGGATCTCGTCCGACACGCCGTCCCTTCGGCTCCAGGTCTTCTACTACTCGAGCCAGGTCTCGCCTCGAGAACGCGACTTCAGGACCGCCGGGACGGCGATGACGACGCCTATCCGGGTCGACTGGCGGGGACACCGGAACGGGCCGGGAAGGCTGCGGTTCGTGCGCGCCGGCGACTGGCCGAGCGGCCTCTACTTCGTGCGGCTCACGGCCGCGGACGGACGCGTCGGCTACGCGCCGTTCGTCGTGAGAAGGCAGGCGCCCCGGTCGCGGGTCGCGGTCGTGCTCTCGACGAACACCTGGCAGGCGTACAACCTCTGGGACGAAGACGGCGACGGCTGGGGCGACAGCTGGTACGTGAGCGGCGCGATCCGAAGCGTCGACATGTCACGCCCGTTCCTCGACTTCGGCGTCCCGTTTCGCTTCCGGGACTGGGACCTCGACTTCATCGCCTGGCTGAACCGGACGGGGAAGCAGGTCGACTTCCTGTCGGACGACGATGTCGCGGCATTCTCCAGCGGCGACCAGCTGGCGGCTGCCTACGACCTTGTCGTCTTCCCCGGGCATGCCGAGTACGTGACCGCGCACGCCTACGACGTCGTCCAGCGCTTCCGCGACCTCGGCGGGAACCTCATGTTCCTCGCGGCGAACAACTTCTTCTGGAAGGTGCAACGCGACGGACAGCTACTGACCCGCGTCGGCCTCTGGCGCAATCTCCGGCGCCCGGAGGCCGCGCTGGTAGGCGTCCAGTACCACGCAAGCGACTACGGCGCGCGTCAGGGCGGCTACGTCGTGCAGGCCGCGGCGACGGCGCCCTGGGCCTTCGCGGGCACGGGGCTGCACGACGGCGACAGCTTCGGGCGCTACGGCATCGAGATCGACGCGCGAGCACCCTCCTCGCCGGCCGGAATCCAGCTCCTCGCGTCGATCCCGGACCTGCTGGGTCCCGGACGCTCTGCGGAGATGACCTACTACGAGACCCCACGCGGCGCAAAGGTCTTCGCCGCAGGCGCGCTCAACTTCACCGCGTCGATCGGCGACCCGGCCGTCGCACAGCTCGTCGAGAACGTCTGGGCGCGCCTCAGCCGGCCGTGAGCCCGCGGACGAACGCGTCCTCGGCCTCGTAATCGAACGAGTCGCCCATGTATGACGCCGAGCCGGTGAGAACCTCGCGCCAATCCTTTCCGCTCGTGGCCGAGACGAGCCATTCGCAGGTCGCTCGGACGGCCTCCTGGTACGTCGTTACCGGCCGGTAGCCAAGCTCGATCTCGGCGATGGACATGTCGGCGACGAGCGGCTTCGGTCCGGACCAGGGCGTGTCCCCGATTCTCTCGACTCCTCGCTCCCATGGCTCCGTCCACTCGAAAAGAACGTCCGTCCAGTCGTGATCCATCGCGTTGCCGATCGCGCGCGCGATGTCGAGCACGCTCGGGGGTTCTGGATCGCCGCAGTTGAAGACTCCGGTCCGCGGGCGCTGGGCGGCCAGCAGGATGAGCTCCGCGAGGTTTTCGGTAGACGTCGTGTGAAAGCGCCCTCTGCCCCGATCGCCCAGGGGAACGAACCGCCGGCCGTCCAGAGCTCGCTTGACGAAGTACCACTCGCGGGAGAGCGCCCCGCCCGGGCCGTAGATCGCCCACGGGCGGACGATCGTGACGGGCTTTCGCTCTTGCTCGAGAAGCGCTAGCTCGATGGCGACCTTCTTCGTCGAGTAGGTCGCATCGCCCGGTGGAACCGTCGGCTGCGTCTCCGGAATCGGGCCCTGGAAATCGGGAAACTCACTCGCGTTCGTCGCCTCGTCGAGCGAACGGCTGCCTCGACTGTCGACGTATACGGAGCCGGTCGAGATGACGATCAGAGATCGAACGAGATCACCCAGCGCCAGGAGCTGCTTTCCGTGTTCTGGCTCGAACGCGACGACGTCGAGCAGGACGTCGACGCCATCTCCGAGCGCTTTCCGCAGAGCCTCGGTGTCCTCACGGTCGAGCTGAACGTGCCGCAGCTCCTTGAGCTCTTCGGCAATCGGCCGCTCGCCACGACTTGCGAGCACGACCTCCCAGCCGGCGGCGACGAATCGTGACGCAGCGGCCCGGCCGATCTGGCCCGTGCCCCCGAGAAGGAACGCGGTCTTCGCCATTGCGCCGACGATATCACTCTGATATCTAGATATCACATGGAACCCGAAAGGCCCACTTCGCCGCTCTTCGTGCGACTGCCCGCTGCCGACGCGGAACGACTCGACCGCGTCTCGTTCGAGCTCAAGCGGCCAAAACAGGAACTCGTCGCCGAGGCGCTGCGCTCACTGGATGTCGAACGGCCACCCGTGGGCTTTGCGCGCCCCGCTCCGGGTTCACGCGATGTCCTGACGACGGCCCAGCTCGCGGACCTCCTCCAGGTCGACGAGAAGGCAGTCAGCGAGCTCGCGCGGCGCGGAGACATCCCCGGGAGGAAGATCGGACGCGACTGGCGCTTCTCGCGCAGCGCAGTTCTCGACTGGCTGGCCGGACCCTCCTAGTCGTACGTGTAAAAGCCCCGGCCGGTCTTTCGGCCCAGGTGCCCTGCGGCGGCCATCTCGCGTAGTCGCTCCGGCGGCTTGGCTCGCTCGTCGCCGGTTGCCTCGTACATCGCCTCTGCCGCGTGGATGTGGATGTCGATCCCGACGAGGTCGACGAGGGTGCAGGGCCCCATCGGCCAGCCCATCCCCATCGTCATCGCCTTGTCGAGGTCTTCGGGTGTGACGCCTTCGTCGAGGAGGCGGATGCACTCGTTCAAGGTCGGGACGACGACGCGGTTGACGATGAAGCCCGGCGTGTCGTTCGCGCGCACGGGCTGCTTGCCGGCCTGCTCTGCCCATGCGTAGGCCGCCTCGACTGCCTCGTCGGAGCTTCGTTCCGCGCGAATGACCTCGACGAGCGGCAGGAGCGGCGCGGGGTTGAAGAAATGCATCCCGACGACCCGCTCGGGACGCTCCGTGGCCTCGGCGATCTCGTGGATCGGGATCGCGGAGGTGTTCGACGCGAGGATCGCATCCGGCCTCGTGATGCGGTCGAGCTCGGCGAATGTCTCTCTCTTCGGCTCGAGCTCCTCGACGATCGCCTCGATTACGAGGTCGCAGTCGGCAAGATCGCCCAGCTCGGTCGTAAACGTCAGCCGCCCAAGGGCTGCATCGCGATCCTCGGCGGTCATCTTCCCCTTCTCGACCGCGCGGCCGAGGTAGTGCTCGATCGTTCCGCGGGCGCGCTCACAGAGCTCGTCACTCACCTCGCGGCCGACCGTCTCGAAGCCGGACTGCGCCGCGACCTGCGCGATTCCGGCGCCCATCGTCCCGAGGCCAACCACTCCAACCTTGCGAATCTGCACGGCGGCACCCTACCCCGGGAAGGAAACAGTCCTCTCGCGCGTCTTGTTCGTACTGACGCGGTCTCTCCCGCGATTCCCTGGAAAGTTCGGCCGCCGTCGCTTTGCGGCACGCGACGGCGGCCGGGCCCCTATTCCGGCCGACGGGCGAGCACCCACAAGAAGCAGGGCTTGCCCTCCTCACCCTCGTCCTGGCACACGATCTCGTGCTCCAAGACTTCCAGGCCGGCCTCAGCAATCAGGTTGAGGCTTGCGTCGGCCGCCATCCCCGAGAAGAACATCGGAACACCAAGCCAGTCGTAGACACCATCCACGGACTCTCGCGAGACCGTCGTCGCGAGCAAGTGACCACCCGGGTACAGCCAAGAGGCCACTCGAGCAACGAGCCCTGCAAGTTCAGCCCGCGGAACATGCGTGAGCGTGTACAGCGCGACAACCGCATCGGTTGACGAGGGCGGGAACACGAGCTTCGTGTAGTCGCCTTTGACGAACGCGCCTGAAGGCACGAGTTCCTGCGCCCGGCGAAGCTGTTCTGCCGAGAGGTCGACACCGGTGTACTGACGCCCCGGAGCGAGCATCCGAGCCGCCGGTTCACCGTTGCCGCAGCCCAGCTCAAGCACGGCCGCGCCACCCGGAAGCATGCTGATCAGCTTCTCGAGGTACTCGACCGCCGGCGAGCCCTTGATCTCGTTCTGCGACCACTCCGCGTACCGGTCGGCAACCGCGTTGTACCCGGCCTCGACGATCTGCTTGGGATCGATCTCAGACGCGCTCAATGACGCCGGCGATCGCCTGGCCGAAGCCGATGCACATCGTCGCCACGCCGTAACGAGCGTCGCGCCGCTCGAGCTCGTTGATCAGCGTCGCGGTGATCCGTGCGCCGGTCGCACCGAGGGGGTGGCCGAGCGAGATACCGCCGCCGTTCGGGTTGACGTCGTCCATTCGCTCCTCGAGCCCCGCGTCGCGGACGAACTGG
The DNA here is from genome assembly GCA_038040395.1 of Actinomycetota bacterium. Taxonomy (GTDB): domain Bacteria; phylum Actinomycetota; class Thermoleophilia; order Gaiellales; family Gaiellaceae; genus VAXT01. The sequence continues at coordinate 85,606 of JBBPIJ010000001.1, read as the reverse complement.
AGCACGACCGACGCGAAGGCCTCGTTGACCTCGATCACCGAGACGTCGTCCCAGCCGATCCCCGCCCGCTCCAGCGCATTCGCGCACGCCTGCGGGTTCCCGTGGAGCATGCGGTACGGATCGACGCCCGATAGCCCGAAGGAGACGAATCGCGCCCGCGGCTCGAGGCCCAGCTCGGATGCCTTGCGCTCGCTCGCGATCAGCACGCCGGCCGCGCCGTCGCAGATCTGGCTCGAGCTCCCCGCCGTGACCTTGCCCTCGGGCAGGAACGCAGGCTTGAGGCCGGCGAGGGCCTCGGCCGAGGTCTCGCGGCGCGGCGTCTCGTCGACGGCGAAGAGCGTGCCGACATGCGGGTTCTGAACCTCGACGGGGATGATCTCGTTCTCGAAGCGGCCCTCGTCGATCGCCTCGAGCGCGCGCCGGTGCGACTCGAGCGAGAACGCGTCCAGCTCGTCGCGCGAGAGGTTCCACTCGTCGGCGATCGCCTCAGCCGACATTCCCTGCGGAACGATCTGCCAGCGCTCCAGCAGCTTGTCCGAGAGGTCGCCGCCGTTCGACCCCATCGGCACGCGCGACATCATCTCGACCCCTGCCGAGACGACCAGGTCGAGCTGCCCCGACCAGATCGCCGCCGCTGCGTTGAAGTTGGTCTGCATCGACGAGCCGCACTGACGGTCGACCGTCGTGCCGGCCACCGTCTCCGGCCAGCCGGCGACCATCGGGACCATCCGGCCGATGTTCCAGCCCTGCTCGCCGATCTGCGTCACGCAGCCCATCTGCACGTCCTCGACCTCGCCCGGATCGACGTCCTGCCGGGCCAGGAGGCCGTTCAAGACCTGCGCCGCGAGCTCGTCTCCGCGAATGGATGCGAGCGTGCCGTTGCGCTTGCCAATCGGCGAGCGAACGGCGTCGACGATCAGAGCGTCGGATTCCCAGCTAGGCATCGACTACAGAGTAGAGGCGCCACGCGCCCACGCCCTTGAGCTCGTGCTCACCGCGGTCCTCGAAGTGGATCCCCGAGCCTGCGACGAGGTCCTTGACGGTGCTCGAGACGAGAATCTCGCCCGGGGACGCCTGAGCCGCCACGCGGGCCCCGGCCGGCACCGCAATCCCGCTCAGCTTCTCTCCGAACCGCTCACATTCCCCCGTGTGGACGCCAGCCCGGATGTCGAGTCCGAGCGAACCCACATCCTGGATGACTGCGCGCGCGCATTCGATTGCGCGGCCCGGGCCGTCGAAGCTGGCGAAGAACCCGTCTCCGGCGGTATCCAGCTCCTCGCCTCGGAACTGCACAAGCCTGCGGCGCACCGCCGAGTGGTGCCGCTCGAGCAGGTCCCGCCACGCTTGGTCGCCGAGTTGCGCCGCACGCTCCGTCGACCCCACGATGTCCGTGAAGAGGATGGTCGCGAGGACGCGATCCGATTCGGGCGAGCGGTGGAGCTGCGCCACGAAACGTGCGATCTCCCGCTGGGTGACCTCGTGGACGTCGTCGTTCACCCACGTGAAGATTCCTTGGAGGTCGGCCAGCTCGAAGAGCTCGGCATGAGGCATCCGCTCCGCGACGTATCCAGCGGGATCGCGTTCCTTCGTCCTGTGAAAGATCAACGTCGGCACCCGAACTGCCGGCAGCACGTCGCCCACGTCGGCCTCCATCAACATCCGGAAGAAGGCGAGCGCCGCTCCGGGACTGAGGCTGCGACGCATGTGATCGACGAACCACCGGTTGAAGTTCTCGTCGTCTGCCGCCTGGGGAGATTGTTCGCGGAGGCGCTCCTCGAAGTACTCGCGCCGCCCCCATCCTTCCCTGACCTCGACCAGCCGGCGTCGCCACTCCTCTTCGGTCGGCGCCCAGGGATACTCGGCGCCTCCGGTGCCCTTGACCCAGGGCTCGATGAGCATGAGCCCGGCCGTGCGCTCGGGGTACGTCGCCGCGAAGAGCAGTGCGAGTTGACTCCCTTCATGACCGCTGAAGAACAGAGTGCGCTCCACCCCCGCGGCATCCATGACGGCCCGCACGTCGTCCATCCGCGTCTCTAGCGTCGGAAGGTCCCGGGCACGGTCGGAGAGGCCAGTGCCCCGCTTGTCGAGCATGAGCAGACGCGCGACCGAGGCGAGCCCCTCGACGTGCCTCACGAGCAGCGGCTGCTCCCAGGTGGACAGGAGATCGCCGGTCAGCGCCCGCACGAAGACGAGATTGTTGGGCCCATCCCCCACGACCTGGTACGCGATCGAGACATCGCCGCTACGGGCGTACTGGACGTCCGGGATCTCCACGCGGAGAGTGTCCCACTACGCTGGATTTCTAGCTAGGCGCCTACGACGGCGTAAAGTCGCCAGGCTCCCACGCCCTTGAGCTCGTGCTCACCCCGGTCTTCGAACTCGATTCCCGAGCCGGCCACGAGATCCCTCACCGTGCTCGACACGAGCACCTCTCCGGGAGCCGCCTTGCTCGCAACCCGTGCTCCGGTATTGACCGCGATCCCCCCGATCTTGTCCTGCATCAGCTCACATTCGCCGGTGTGGAGCCCCGCGCGAATCTCCACCCCGAGTGCCTGGACACTCTCGCGGATCGCACAGGCCGCCCGAACCCCGCGAGCGGGCCCGTCGAAGCTCGCGAAGAAGCCGTCGCCTGCGGTGTCGATCTCGCGCCCGCGAAAGCGGTCGAGCTCGCGCCGGACACGCGAGTGGTGCGCGTCCACGAGCTCGTGCCATCGGCGGTCACCGAGGTCCGCCGCTCGACGGGTTGAATCGACGATGTCCGTGAAGAGCACGGTCGAGAGGACGCGATCCGGCTCAGGGTCCGGTCGAGTGCCCGTGAGGAACTCTTCGATCTCCGCGAGCATCGGGTCCTGGTCTCCGGCCCAGAGGATGTGCGCGTCGCCCGGGAGCTCCACGAAACGACCTCCCGGTATCTGCTCGGCGATCCAGCGGTTCTCTTCAACCGTCACGTCGCGGTCTCCCGTCCGCTGGATGACAAGCGTCGGGACCCGGATCGCGGGCAGCACGTGGCGCGTATCGACCTGCGAGTTCATCCGTAGAAATGTCGCGGCCGCTCCCGGGCTGGCGCTACGGCGCAGGTAAGCCGAATGCCATTCGATGAACGCGCGGTCTTCGCTCGGCGCGTAATCGGTCAGGTCGATACCCGAAGCCCATTGCCGCTCGACCTCTTCGGCGCTCGCGAGACGTTCTTCCAGGGTCGGGGCCCACGGATAGTCCTCGCTGCGGATCCGCTTGGCGAAGACGCCCACGAGGACGAGCGCGCGCGTCCTTGCAGGGTACGTCGCGGCATGCAGCAGCGACATGCTCCCCCCTTCGGAGTGACCCAGCAACGCGGCGTTCGTCGAGCCTGCGGCGTCGAGGACCGCTCGGACATCGTCCATTCGCTGTTCGAGAGTCGGCAGCGCGTCCGAGGAGACGCGATCGGACATGCCTGTGCCGCGCTTGTCGAAGAGGATGAGCCGCGAGAACGACGCGAGCCGGTCGAGAAACCGCTTCGCCTTCGGGTGCTCCCAGATGAGCTCGATGTTGGACAACCAACCGGCGACGTAAACGAGATCGAAAGCCCCCTCGCCGACCACCTGGTAGGCAATGTTCACGTCTCCGCTCTTGGCGTAGCGCGTCTCAGGCGGCGCTGACGGCATAGAGCCTCCATTCGCCCGGGACGCCTTTCAACTCGTGCGCTCCGCGATCCTCGAACTCGATCCCCGATCCGGCGACGAGGTCCCTCACGGTGCTCGAGACGAGCACTTCTCCCGGCTCGGCGATAGCGGAGACGCGTGCGCCCATCGAGACGGCGATTCCGGCGATCTTCCCGTCGTGCTGCTCGCACTCGCCTGTGTGCACGCCTGCTCGGACGTCGAGGCCGAGGTCGCCCACGCCGTCGACGATCGCCTCCGCCGCACGGATCGCACGAGCAGGCCCGTCGAAGGTCGCGAAGAAGCCGTCGCCGGCCGTGTCGACCTCGACGCCTCGGAAGCGTGCGAGCTCGCGACGCACGACCTCGTGGTGACGCTTGAGCAGCTCGCGCCAGGCGCGGTCGCCGAGCTCGGCCGCGCGCGCGGTCGACCCGACGAGGTCGGTGAAGAGGAGCGTCACGAGAACCGAGTCCGGGATCATCTGCTGCGGCGCTCCCGTGAGGAACGCCTCAATCGTCTCGATAGCAAACTCGTTCTCGAAGATCGCCAGCCCCTCGCCGGGGAGGATGACCAGCTGGGAGTCCTGTATGCGCTCGGCGACCTCGGCGCCAAGAACTCGCGTCAGTTCCTTCGCCATTACCAGCGTCGGAACCCGAATCGCCGACAGAACGTCGGTGATGTCGAGGTCGATCGTCATCCGCCTGAACTCGAGCCACGTGCCGGGGCTCGACGTGAGGCGGTGATGCCGAACGAACGACTCGATGTATTCGTGATCGTCCGCCCACTGTGGGTTCGACTCTCGTGCCATCGCCTCAAGCCGGTCACGCCGACCCCACGAATCGCGTTCCTCCTGAAGTTGCTTGAGTGCTCCGTCGCGGTCCTCAGGTGCGACCCCACGCCTGACCGGGTTGAAGAGCACCAGGCGCTCGACGCGATCGGGGTACGACGCCGCGAAAACCGCGCTCGTGGCCGCCGAGTCTCCGATGGCGAGCAACGGTACGCGCTTCACGCCCTCTGCGTCGATGACCGCGCGGATGTCATCGACTCTCGACTCGACCGTGAAGCCTCTGGTGCGATCCGAAAGCCCGACGCCCCTGGGATTGATCAGGATGATCCGCCGGCCAACGGCGAGCCTTTCGCAGAACCGGCCCCACTGCTTGAACTCCCAGAGCGTGTAGAGGTTTGAGAGGAACGGGAGGAAGACGAGGTCGGCGGGCCCGTCGCCGAAGACCTGGTAGGCAATCGAGACATCGCCGCTCCGGGCGTAGCTGACGTCGGGCACGTCCACGGGCGTATCCTCCCATCGTGGCTGCGACAGCGACCGAACGGAAGCTCCTGATCGGCGGCGAATGGGTCGAGACCGGCGACTGGCTCGAGGTCGCCTCTCCCTATTCCGGCGAGGTCGTCGGGCGGGTCGCCAAGGCCGGCGCGGACGAGGCTCGAGCGGCAATTGACGCCGCCGAGAAGGCCATGGCGGACCCTCTTCCCGCCCACAAGCGGGCCGAGATTCTCGTCAAGGTCGTCGCCGGCATCGCACGACGACGCGACGAGATCGCAGCACAGATCTCCGCCGAGGCCGGCAAGCCCCTGAAGGCGGCCAAGGTCGAGGCGAGCCGCGCGATGTCCACGTACACGTTCGCCGCCGTCGAGGCCCGCAAGCTCGCGGGCGAGATGGTGCCCATGGACGCGGCGCAGGCGGGCGAGGGCAAGCTCGCCTTCACGCTGCGAGAGCCGATCGGGATCGTCGGCGCGATCAGCCCCTTCAACTTTCCGCTCAACCTCGTCGCACACAAGCTCGCCCCAGCGTTCGCCGCCGGCTGCGCGGTCGTCCTCAAGCCCGCGAGCCAGACGCCGCTGTCCGCGCTGACCCTGGCCGAGCTCGCGGATGAGGCCGGCCTTCCCGCCGGCTGGCTGAACGTGCTCGTCGGGCCGGCGAGCGAGATCGGCGACGTGCTCGTCGAGGACGAGCGGGTGCGCGCGATCACGTTCACGGGCTCCTCGGGCGTGGGCTGGAAGCTTCGCGAGCGCGCCGCGCGCAAGAAGGTCCTGCTCGAGCTGGGGAACGCGACCCCGGTGATCGTCCACGGCGACGCGGATCTCGACGAGGCTGCGAACAAGCTCGCAAGCAACGCGTTCTCCTTCGCCGGACAGAGCTGCATCTCCGTGCAGCGGATCTACATCCAGAAGTGGGTCTACGACGACTTCGTCGCGCGCTTCCTGGCGAAGGTCGAGGGTCTCGTCCTCGGCGACCCGGCCGAGGAGTCCACCGATGTCGGACCGGTGATCGACGACGAGTCGCGCGAGCGCATCCTGAGCTGGATCGAGGAAGCGCGAGACGCCGGCGCCGAGATCCTCGCGGGCGGCGGCCCGGAGGGGGAGCTCATCCAGCCGACCGTGATCGCGAACGCGTCGCTGGACATGAGAGTGTGCCGCGAGGAGGTCTTCGGCCCGGTCTGCGTCGTGAACTCGTACGAGGCGCTCGACGAGGCAATCGCGCTCGCGAATGGCACGCGCTTCGGGCTCCAGGCGGGAATCTTCACCGCCGACATCCGGGCGGCGATGCGCGCCGCGCACGAGCTCGAGTTCGGCGGCGTGATCGTGAACGATGCCCCGACCTTCCGTGCCGACCAGATGCCCTACGGCGGCGTCAAGGACTCGGGCAACACGCGCGAGGGCCCTGCCTACGCCGTCCGCGAGCTGACCGAGCAGCGCGTCGTCGTCATCGATTTGTAGGCAGGAGGGTTTGCGGAAACCCTCCTGGGGCCGCCGGTTGGTCATATAGACTCGCCCGGCCCGATGGCACGACTTTCCCTGCCCGACCGGTTCCGAAGGCGGCCCCCGGCTGGGGTCGGCGAAAGCGGCCCGCCAACACCGGCGCGGGCGAAGCGGCTTCCCGCGGCCGGCGCGCTCCGACGCGAGCGCCGGGCGCTCGTGCGCACGCGCGAGGAACGCATCCGCGACCTCGGCGGGCTCATGCTCGAGATGTACCGCCGCGACCAGTTCAAGCAGGATCTCCTCGTCGAGCAGTGTCTCGAGGTGATCGCCGTCGAGGAACGCCTCCGCGAGATCGACGAGACGCTCGAGGCGACCGTCACTGCCCGGCGGCAGGGCCTGGGCGTCCGCTGTACCTGCGGCGCTCCCATCGTCTGGGGCTCGCACTTCTGTGCGAACTGCGGCCGGCCCGTCGGCGCCGAGCCCGTCGTCTCCTGTCCGAACTGCGGTAACGCACTTCCCGCCGAGGCTCAGTTCTGCGCGAACTGCGGCACGCCCGTTCCGGAAGCGGCGCCTGAAGGCGAGGCGCAATCCGACGACGGCGAGAAGACGATGCACCAGGCGGAGCGCTCGCGCGATTCCTGGGAGGGCTAGGAGTGGCTCTGCCGCCCGAGCCACCCGACGAGCAGCCGCCGCCTCCGCCCCCGGTTGACGCCGTCGGCGGCGAGTGCCCGCGCTGCGGGACACCCTTCGACCCGTTCCAGGAGTACTGCCTCGAGTGTGGCCTGCGCCTCCCCATGACGCAGGGCTTGATCCCCGTCCTGGCGACAGCCTGGCGCCGGCGCGTGCCCTGGTATCCGGGCGACTGGATCTGGCCCGTGCTCGCAGCCCTCGTCGTCGCGACGGTCGCGGCCGGGGTCGCCATCGCTGCGAGAAGCGACGACGCTGGGACGAACACCAAGGCGGCGATCAACTCGCCACCTCCGGCCGCCACGAGCACGAACCCGCTCCCGCCGGGGACGGGGACCGGCCCCGAGCCGACTGACTCGGTGCCGACGACAACGGAGCCCACGACTCCCGAGCCGGAGCCGCCGCCGCCACCGGCAGCGGGCGGCGGGCTCACGGAGTGGCCGCCCGGTCAGAACGGCTGGACGATCGTCCTCGCCTCGGTCCCGCAAAGCGCGGGCCGGGCCGCCGCCACCCGTGAGGCGCAAAAGGGGATCGACGCCGGCCTCAGCGACGTCGGCGTCCTGAACTCATCCGAATTCTCGAGCCTGCACGCGGGCTACTTCGTCGTCTTCAGCGGGATCTTCAGCTCCGAGAAGGAAGCAAGAGCCGGCCTCGGGACGGCCAAGGGGACCTACCCGCAGGCCTACGCGCGCCAAATCGTCCAATAGAAAGGTCCCGGGCCACGGGCCCGGGACTCGCGCAAAGTGCTTCGCACTTTCCGCGACTAAAAGCTCGCCTCCCGAGGGAGAACGCCTCGACTGGCCCGCCCATGCCACGGTCGGTCTTCTTGCGGCCTCCTCTTTGTCGGGGCGACGGCGCGCCCTTAGGCGCCTTGGTTAGGCCGCGACGCGCGAGCGCTCGAGATGCTGATGCGACGGGCAGTAGTCGCGCTCGGGCAGCGGGGTCCGCTGACACGGCTTGCCCTTCCGCGTCGTCGCGTGGCACCGCGGGACCCCGCCGTCGAAGGCGCCGGCCTCGATCTGCTCCTCGATGAAAGCGACCGCGGCCGTAACGCCCTCGGTCACCGCCCAGGCGACCTGAGCCTGTGCCGTGATCGGGAAATAGCGCCGGATGTCCTGGAAGAGCGACCGTTCGGGCTTCGCGAAATACTGCGGGTCGCGCGCAAGCCGCTCCATCGTCTGCTCGCATGCGTCCAGCACTGCTTTTCGGTACTCGGCGCGATCGGAAGCCGGAGCATACGGATCGACCAGGTCCTTGATGGTGCGATAAATGGCTCGCGAGTACTGATACATACAGTGCTGGATGTGGAGGGCTCTCTCGTCCATTGCAAGTGTGCCTCTCAACTTGTTAATCCCCCGCAAAGCTCTGTTAACCGCGGATTAATGCTCTTTCGGTCTCGCGCTCCGGTGCACTCTAACGCCTCTCGGCCGCTGTTACAAACTATTGGTCTGTGTTTCCTTCGGTGACAACCCCCTCCCATCGGAGAGAATAGGCAGGCGCGCATGTCCCACGACACCGACAAGCTCATCCGCCAGCTCTCGCTCGTCGCCTTCCTCATGGCCGAGCGCCGCCCGCTGACCGCGCGGGACGTCAAGCAGAACGTCGAGGGCTACCAGGAGATGTCGGACGAGGCGTTCGCGCGGCGCTTCTACTCCGACCGGGCCGAGCTGCTCGCACTCGGCGTCCCGCTCGACTCTCAGCGCGACGAGCACACGGGGGAGGAGCTCTACCGGCTGAGCTCGGAGCGATACTTCCTTCCGCCGCTCGAGCTGACCGACGAAGAGCTTGCGGCTCTCCAGACGTGCCTCTACCTGCTGGAAGGGCAGTTCGCCTACGCAGAGCCGCTGCGTCTCGCCCTCCAGAACCTCGCGCTCGGGCGTCCCGGCTTCGAGGAGACGCCCACGGAGACGGCTCGCTCGGTCGAGCTGCACGATCCCGGCTACTCGCCCGAGCTTCCGGGCCGGCTCGCGAAGCTCGAGGGCGCGATCTCCAAGAACCGAACGCTCAAGTTCGAGTACTGGTCGATCCTCCGCGACGATCTCCGGGAGCGGACCGTCAACGCCTACGCGCTCCTCTTCGACCGGGGTCAGTGGTACGTCGTCGGCCTGGATCTCGACGACGACAAGGTCAAGACCTTCCGCGTCTCGCGCATCCGGGGCGATATCCGCCTCGCCACCCGCCGCGAGCGTGACTTCCGGCTGCCCGAGGCATTCGACGCGGACGAGTTCAGGCTCGGCCCGCCCTGGCAGGTCGGGAAGACCGCCGGCGAGGCGCGGATCGAGGTCGGCGGTGACACGGCCTGGTGGGTCGACCGCGTCTACGGGCGCTACGGGCGGATCGAGGACGGCGTCTTCGTCACGGACTACTCGGACCTCGGGCAGCTCTCGGCGTGGATCCTCCGCCAGGACGGACGCGCGATCCCACTCGCGCCGCCGGAGCTACGCCGGCTCGTGCGGGACGACCTCGACCTCGTTCACAAGCGGCACGACGGCAAGCTGCCCAAGGTGGCGGCCGAGGCCACGAAGGCAGACGTCGAAGCCGAGGAGCGGCCGGCGAGCCCGGTGCCGCCGGAGCGCTTCGGCCTGCTTCAGGCACTCCTCGCCTACCTGCTCGCCCGTTGTGGCGAGGACACGCAGACCGTGATTCCGGCCGCGGAGATCAGCGAGCGGTTCCACATCCCGCCCGAATCGCTCGAGGAGCACCTCCAGCTCCTGAACCTCGTCAACTTCGGAGGCGGCTGCTACGCCGTCTACACCGAGCTCCAGAACGGCCAGGTGCACGTGGAGAAGGAGCTCTTCGGCGATACGTTCCGCTCGCCGCCCAGGTTGACGCCGCTCGAGGCGCGCGCGATCCGCCTGGCTCTCGAGTTCGTCGGCCCGATGATCGCCGCCGACGCGCACACTCCCCTCGAGCGGGTGCGGCACAAGCTCGAGGAGACCTTCGGCCAGTTCGATCTCCCGCACACGGCCGAGCCGCGTGGGGCGCGCGCAGAGGAAAAGCTCGTCGGGTCTCTGACCGAGGGGATCCGGCAGCAGCGACTCGTCGAGATCGAGTACCAGAAAGAGGGCGAGGAATCGCTTTCCACGCGCATCGTCGAGCCCTACCTCCTCGAGCGGCAACTTCCGAACTGGTACGTGCACACCTGGGATCGCACGCGTGACGCCCAGCGCTCGTTCCGCCTCGACCGGATGCGCAGCGCCCGCCTACAGCGGGAGGGCTTCGAGCGCCGGGAGGGATTCCAGCCGGACCGCTTGAGCAGCGCCGCGGTCGCGGCCAGCATCTGGTACTCGAAGAAGATCGCGCGCTGGAAGGTCGAGGAGGGCGCGCATGCTCTCTCCGACGGCGCCGCGCAGGCCGACAAGGCGGTAGGCAGCGAGGAATGGCTCGTCGGCGAGATCCTCGGCGACCGCGGCGAGGCTGTCCTGCTCGAGCCCGAGACTCTGCGCAAGCAGGTCGCCCGGCGGGCGAAGGCACTCGCACGCGAGCTGCGTCTCAGCCGTCTCGCGGCGAAGGCCTAGGCCCGACCGGCAGAACGAGCGCGAAGGTCGCTCCCTCGGCCGGCGCCGAGTGCACCTCGCGCGTGCCGCCGTGGGCCTGGGCAATCGAGCGGGCGATGAAGAGCCCGAGGCCTGTGCCCGACTTCGCGTGCTCGCCGCTCACCCGGCCGAACTTCTCGAAGATGAGCAACTGGTGCTCACGCGCTACGCCTGGGCCCCGGTCGCGCACCTCGACGCTGATGCGCCCGTTGTCGGCGAACGCGTTCACCTCCACCTCGCTCCCGGCCGGTGAGTACTTGACGGCGTTGTCGAGCAGGTTCGTGATCACCTGCCGAAGCCGTTCACGGTCTCCGCGGAGCACGGGAAGCGGCCGGAGCACGTTCGCGTTGATCTTGACCCTCGTCCTGCCCCGACTGCGCCGCCGCCGCCGACTCCTGGATGAGCTCGGCCAGATCGACGTCGTCGAAGCTATAGCTGAAGCTCCCCGACTCGATGCGTGACGTGTCGAGCACGTCTCCCACGAGCTCGGCCAGCCTGTTCGTCTCGTGGTCGATGAGCCCGAGGAACGACTCGCGCTGTTCGGGTGTGAGCTCCCGCCAGCGCTGGTGAAGGGTCTTCGCGGAGCCGATCACCGCGGCCATCGGGCTCCGGCAGCTCGTGGGAGACCATCGAGACGAAGTCCGCGCGCAGGGCTGACAGCCGGCGCAGCTCCTCGACCGTGGCTCGCTCCGCCTCGTAGGCCCTGATGTTCTGGACCGCGCTCCCGAGAAATCGGCCGAGCAGCGAGACGAGCTCGACCTCGTCCTCGTTGAAGGCATCGGGCTCGACGCGGACGAGCGAGACCATTCCGACGGTCCTGCGGCCGACGACGAGCGGAGCGGCCAGGCGGGAGCGCAGCCCGAGCTCGGTGAACTCCTCCTCCTCGGCGTAGCTCTGATCGGTCATGTCCTTGCGATTGACCGTCTGACCGGTCCTGATCACCTCGTCGAGCAGCGAGCCCTGGAGCGGCCGGCGGGACCCGGGCGGGAAGACCGTCTCAGCGCCGGCGCCCGCCGCAGCTATCACCCGGGCTGCACCCTCGTCCGCGAGGACGATCGCCGTACGGTCGAACGGGACGAGACCGCGAAGCTCCCGGATGAACGCCGCGAACGCCTCCTCTACCTCGAGCGACGAGCCCAGCGCGCGGGCGCAGCGGTTCGCGGCGTCGAGCAGGTCGACTCTGCGGCCGAGCTTGTTCTGAAGCATCTCCGCCTCCGCGGCACGGCCTTCTGCGACCACCATCTCCCGTCCCAGCCTGTTGACCAGCCAACCGATGATCGCCCCCATCACGAGCTGGAGCCCGAGCGGAAACGTGATGTGGTCGGCGGAGAAAGCAGGCCCGTCGAAGCGATCGGCCCGCCACCACTCCGTCGCGAGGAGCACCGGGAGCTGGACGAAAGGCATGACGAGCCCACCTAGCAGGCCGAAGCGCAAGGCCGCCTCGACGACTGGGAAGAAGAGCAGCTGGCGAGCCGGCGTCCCCGACTCGTAGGTGTAGACGGCCGCGTAGGACCAGATGACCGCCGTGTTGAACGCCAGGCTTCCAAAGCAAACGAATCGCTGTGCACGGGCATCGATGCTCTGCCGATCTGCCCAGAAGAAGACACCCGCGCCCAACGCGAGCAAGGCGGTCGTCACCCAGGCCGCGATCTCGTAGCGCGCCGAGGGGTAGTCGGGGGAGAGAAGCCCGACCTCGAGGATTGCCCAGGGAACGGCGGCGACCCGGACCCAGGAGATCCAGCGCTCCAGCTGCCAGCGCCGCTGTAGTTCGACGCTCATCTACTGACGGTTCCGCTCCTCGAGCCGCGCGAGAGCCCACTCGGCATGCTCGCGCAGGAGGGGATCGCAATCCCCCGTGTAGGCCTCGACGGCGGAGCGATGCTCGGGGTCGCCGGAATTTCCAACTGCGACCATCGCGTTTCTGCGCAGGAAGCGGGGATCCTTCCGCGGGAAGTAGAGGCGTTCGTAGCGCGTCCGGAGCTCTTCGTCTCCGAGCTCGAGCCACTCGACGAGGGAGACGTGCGGCTCGGCATCCTCGGGCGGGGCCTCGCCGGCGCGCCGCTTCTCGATCCCTCGGTTCCAGGGACAGACGTCCTGGCAGATGTCGCAGCCGTAGACCTGCGCGCCCAGCGGCTTCCGATACTCCTCCGGGATCGGCCCCGGCGCCTGCGTCCAGTAGGAGAGGCAACGCGTGGAGTCGAGCACGCCCGGCTCATCGAGAGCGCCGGTCGGGCAGGCCTCGACGCAGAGGGTGCAGGCCCCGCAGTCGAGCTCGAGCCGCGGCGAGTGCTCGATCTCGGCCGCGGTGACGAGCGTGCCAAGCACGACCCACGAGCCGTGCCGGCGGGTGATCAACATCGTGTTCTTTCCGTAGAAGCCGACTCCGGCACGCGCGGCTCCCTCGCGGTCGACGTGGTCGTTCTCGTCGACGAGCACCCGGTACTCGCCGCCGAGGCTCCGGCCGAGGGCTTCGAGCTTTTCTCGCAGGTCGGCGTAGGCGTGGGACCACGTGTAGCGCGGGAGCCGTCCTTCGCCACGCTCGAGCGGGCCTTCCTCCGCGTAGTAGCAGAGTGCTGCCGAGACCACGGTCCGCGCCCCGGCCAGCAGCGTCTCCGGGTGACAGGAGACCTCTGGACGCGCCATGGTGAACCGCATGTCCGCAAAGAGGCCTCGCGCGCGGCGCTCCCGGATGTGACGCTCGGTCTCGTCATATGGCTCGGCGGGCGCGGCGCCGACGACGTCGATCCCGAGCTCACCCGCGAGCCGCTCGAGTTCCGCGGTTGTCACGCCCGCATTGTGCCTGTGGCCGCGACCGTGGGCTCATTCCCGTCTGGGCGAGTGAAAACCAAGCAGGCCAAGGACGCAGGGAGGCCTCATACCGGTTGGTATGGGGCCGACTGAGGACGCGGGCATGCGCAGTGTTTGCAGCCGTCCAGGCGGACAATGTGCCTGCGGTCCCGGCCACTAAGATCGGCGGAATGAAGGCGGTCCGGATCCACGAGGACGGCGGTCCCGAGGTGCTCCGCTACGAGGATGCGCCCGACCCCGAGCCGGGGCCCGACGAGGTCCTCGTCGAGCTTCGCGCCGCCTCGCTCAACCATCTCGACCTCTGGATCCGGAGCGGCCGCCCCTCGGTGCCCAAGCCGCGGATCCTCGGGGCCGACGGCGCCGGGATCGCCGACGGGCAGCGCGTGCTCATCAATCCGGGCATCGAGCACGGCGAGAAGATCACCGTGATCGGCGAGCACATGGACGGGACGCACGCCGAGCTGATCGCGGTGCCGCGGGCGAACGTGTACCCCATCCCCGACGGGATGAGCTTCGAGGAGGCCGCCGCGTTTCCGCTCGTCTTCGAGACCGCCTACCGCATGCTCGTGACGAAGGCCGGGTTACGCGAGGGCGAGTGGGTGCTCGTCTGGGGAATCGGCGGCGGGCTGGCAACGGCGGCGAACGCAATTGCGCGGGCGCTGGGAGCGCGGACGATCGTGACGTCGTCGAGTACCGAGAAGCTGGCGAAGGTCGAGGCCGACGTGAAGGTCGACCACGGCTCGGAGGATGTGGTCGAGGCCGTCAAGGAGGCAACCGAAGGACGCGGCGCGGACGTCGTCATCGAGCACGTCGGCGAGGCAACCTGGGAACGCTCGCTCCAGGCCGTCCGCACGGGCGGGCGTATCACGGTCTGCGGCGCGACGAGCGGCCCGAACCCGCCGGCGGCGCTGCACCGGATCTGGTGGAAGCAGCTAACGATCTACGGCTCGACGATGGGGACGAAAGAGGACTTCGAGGGCGTCTACGAGCTGGTCGCAAGCGGCAAGGCGCGCCCAGTGATCGACAAGGTCTTTCCGCTCGCGGAGGCCCATGCAGCCCATGAGCGCATGGAAGCAGGCGAGCAGCTCGGGAAAATAGTCCTGACGATGGGCTAAATGGAGGCCGATGGCACGCTGGCCGGTAATCGCAACTGCTCTGTTCCTCCTCGCCGGTTGCTTGGACAGCGGTGACCATGAAGGGCCATTGACGAGATCGGAGTACCTGAAGAAAGGCAACGCGATTTGCCGCGAAGCAGACGCCAAACGCCTCGGGCTAGGGCGGACCCCCGCGAGTGGAACGACGAGATATGCGCAGTGGCTAAGGGAGGGCCAGGCAATTGGACGAGAGCAGATGGCGCGACTGTCCAAACTCCAGGCCCCGCGGAGCCTCCAACCGTCGTTGAAGAATTTCAGGAAGCTCCGTCAGATCCTGTCGCGCCGCAATAGGGTCCTTGGTCAGGCCGTTGCGAAGCTCCAAGCGGATCTTCGCAACAAGCGATCGGGTCCGCGGACCGAAGCTCACTCAACTGATTTGCTGCAAGCGGAACGCGAAAGCCTCTCCACGATCAAAGACATTCAGCGCCTTCTACGCGGCATGGGCCTCAGCGACTGCGCATAGTTCGAAAGGCGTCCTCGGAGCTACTCGGGAGTGACGTACGCGGCGGTGAGGCCGCCGTCGACGAGGAACGTCGCACCGTTCACATACGAGGACTCGTCGCTCGCGAGGAAAAGCGCTGCGTTCACGATCTCGCGCGGCTTGGCGAGCCGCCCCATCGGCAGATGGATCCGCCGCCGCTCGTAGGCGGCCGGGTCGTCACCGAAGATCCGCAGCAGGAGCGGCGTCTCGACCGGGCCCGGGCAGAGCGCGTTCACGCGGACACCTTGTCGCGCGAACTGCACTCCGAGCTCGCGCGACATCGACAGCACCGCGCCCTTCGACGCCGTGTACGAGATCTGCGACGTGGCCGCCCCGACGAGCGCGACGAACGACGCGACGTTGATCACCGAGCCTCCGCCCCGCTCCAGCAGGTACGGGATGCCGTGCTTGCAGCACAGGTAGACGCCCTTCGCGTTCACGTTCTGGACGCGATCCCACGCGGCCTCGTCGGTCTCGAGGATCGAGTCGTCGTCCGCCGGCGAGATGCCCGCGTTGTTGTAGAGCACGTCGATCCCGCCGAAGCGCTCGGCTGTGGCGGCGTACATCGCCTGAACACTGTTCCCGTTCGCGACGTCGACCTGCACCCCGAGGCCGTCATCGAGCTCGGAGACGACCTCCTCGACGAGCGAGCCGTCGATGTCGGCCGCGCAGACCTTCGCGCCCTCCTCCGCGAAGAGGATCGCCGCGTCCCGGCCCATGCCGCCGCCGGCGCCCGTGATCACGACCACTTTGCCGTCCAGCCGGCCCATCAGGCGTCCGTCGCCAGGTAGACGTTCTTCACCTCGGAGTAGCCGTCGAGGGCGTGCATCCCGAGCTCCCGCCCGAAGCCGGACTGCTTGAAGCCGCCGAAGGGCGTCGAGACGCGCACGGAAGTATTCGAGTTGACGGAGAGCACGCCCGCGTCGATCCCCCGAGCGACCCGGAGCGCGCGACCTACGTCACGCGTCCAGACCGAGCCCGAGAGACCGTAGGGCGTGTCGTTGGCGAGGCGGATCGCGTCCGCCTCGTCGGCAAACGGGATCAGGGCCGCGACCGGCCCGAAGATCTCCTCGCGCGCAGCGCGGTCGTCGTTGGAGACCGGCGCGAGAATTGTCGGTGGAAACCAAAATCCTGATCCTCCCGGTATGTTGCCTTGATAGACAACGTTACTGTCGACGTAGGATGCCACCGATTCGCGCTGGCCCGCCGAGACGAGCGGGCCCATCTCGGTCCCGTCGTCCTCGGGATCCCCCACGCTGATCTGCTTCGTCGCCTCGATCAGCAGCTCGAGGAACCGGTCGTATGCGCTCTGCTCGACGAGGATGCGGGAGCGGGCGCAGCAATCCTGGCCCGCGTTGCCGAAGGCCGCGTACGGGGCACCGCTCGCCGCCGCTTCGAGGTCGGCGTCCGCGAAGACGACGTTGGCCGACTTCCCGCCCAGCTCGAGCGTCACGCGCTTGATCGTGTCTGCCGCGCCCTTCATCACTCCGCGGCCGACCTCGGTCGAGCCCGTGAAGCCGATCTTGTCGACGTCGGGATGCTCCACGAGCCTCTGCCCGACCACGGAGCCCTTCCCTGTGACGACATTGAGGACGCCTTCGGGAATCCCGGCCTCGAGCGCGAGCTCGCCGAGCCGCTGCGCCGTCAGCGGGGTCAGCTCGGCCGGCTTCAGGACGACGGTGTTGCCCGTCGCGAGCGCGGGCCCGAGCTTCCAGCTCGAGATCGCAATCGGGAAGTTCCACGGCACGATCAGCCCGACAACCCCGAGCGGCTCCCGGAAGGTCATGTCCACGCCGCCCGCGACCGGGATCGTCTCCCCGTGGTGCTTGTCGACGGCGCCCGCGTAGAAGTAGAAGACCTCGGCGACCATCGCCACCTCGCCACGCGAGTCGGAGATCGGCTTCCCGACGTTGCGGGTCTCCAACAGCGCCAATTCCTCCGCGTTGTCCTCGACGAGCGCGGCCAGCCGCCTCAGAAGGCGCGCGCGATCGCCCGGCGCGACGGCGCGCCAGGCGGGGAACGCGGCTTTCGCGGCGGCGACGGCTGCGTCCGTCTCCTCGGCACCAGCGGATAGAACCTCAGCGATCGTTTCCTCGGTCGCCGGATTGACGACCGTGATCACTTCCGGTCTTCGCGGTAGCGCCGCGCCTCCTCGACGAGCCCCTCGAAGAGCGCCATGTCCTCACCTTCCTCAGGGTGCCAGAGGACGCCGACCGCAAAGCGCTTCGCCGGATCCTCGAGCGCCTCGACGGTTCCGTCATCGGCCCAGCCCGACTCGTGAAGGCCCTTGCCGATCTTGCCGAATCCCTGGTGATGGTGGGACTTCACGGGCGCGCGATCTCCGAGCATGCTCCCGACCCGGCTCTCGCGCTCGAGCCTCACGTCGTGGTCCGACCAGTCGCCCGGCATGCGCCTGTGTCCCTCGTGACCGACGATCTCGGGCAGGTGCTGGATGAGGTCGCCGCCGCGGGCGACGTTCAGCACCTGGGAGCCGCGACACACGGCCAAAACGGGCATGTCCCGCTCGAGCGCGGCTTTCAGCAGCGCGAGCTCGGCCCGGTCCCGGACCTCGCGCGCCACGTCTGTCTCGGGGTGTGGATCGGCCCCGTAGTGCGCGGGATCGAGATCCGAGCCGCCCGAGAAGACGATTCCGTCGAGCGCGACGAGTGTCTCCTCGATCGAGTCCTCGCTCGGCGGGACGACGAGCGGCCGCCCGCCTGCGCGCTCGATCGCGTGTACGTACGAGAGCGGCACGAGCGCTGCGGCCTCGACCCATGCGCCCCATGTCACTTCCTCTGCGTATGACGTGATGCCGATCACGGGCCTCATCCGCGTTCGAACATTCTCTCCCGCTCGTAGCAGGTGACGACACCGTCGAAGAGCTCCTGCTCGGTGCGCGCGTAGTTCAGATAGTGGTCGACGACGTCGTCGCCGAGAGCGCCGCGAGCCATCGGCCCGTTCTCGAGCGCGGCGATGCCCTCGCGCAACGAGTGCGGGAACCTCTCGGCGTCCGACTCGTACGCATTTCCCTCGAGGGGATCGGGCAGCTCGAGCTCGTTCTCGATCCCGTGGAGCCCGGCGGCGATCAGCGCGGCAAACGCGAGGTAGGGGTTCACGTCGGCGCCAGGGATCCGTGTCTCGGCACGCAACGCGGGGCCATGGCCCACGATCCGGAAACCGCACGTGCGGTTGTCGTGACCCCAGGCGAGCGTCGTCGGGGCCCAGCTCGCCGCCGCGTAGCGCTTGTACGAGTTGATCGTTGGAGCAACGAAGATCGCGAGCTCCTTCAGACACGCGATCTGGCCGGCCAGATACTGCTTGAACACGTCCGTCTCGCCGGCGAAGGCGCTCTCACCGTCACGCCACAAGCTCGAATGCAGATGGCACGAGCTGCCGACCAACTCGTGGTACGGCTTGGCCATGAACGTGATCGCGCAGCCGTTGAGGTGTGCGATCTCCTTCGCGCCGTTCTTGTAGACGACGTGGTTGTCGGCCATCGTCAGCGCGTCCTTGTAGCGAAAGTTGATCTCGTGCTGGCCGGGGCCTGCCTCACCCTTCGAGGTCTCTACGGGAATCCCCGCGCCTTCCATCGCGTTCCTGATCTGCCGGATCAGGGGCTCGTCGTAAGTCGACGCGAGAATGTGGTAGTCGAGGATGTACGGTACCGAGGGCGTCAGGTTGCGGAAGTGCTTCTCGCGCACTTCTTCGTACGTCTCCTTGACCAGGAAGAACTCGAGCTCGGAGCCGAACATGGCCGTGTACCCCGCCTCGGATGCGCGCTCCACCTGGCGCTTGAGGACCTGGCGCGGAGAGGGAGTGACCGGCGAGCCGTCGGGCCACTCGACGTCGCCGAGGACGAGCACCGTCCCCTCGAGCCACGGGATCCGGCGCAGCGTCGCCAGGTCCGGGCGGATCGTGAAGTCCCCGTAGCCACCCTCCCAGCTCGCCATCTCGTATCCGGGCACGGGGTCCATCTCCATCTCGAGGGCAAGTAGGTAGTTGCAACCCTCGATGCCGTGATCGACTACATTCCCGTCGAGGAAGAAGTCCGCCTGCAGGCGCTTGCCCATCAGCCTTCCCTGCATGTCGGTGAACGCGACGATCACCGTGTCGACCTCGCCCTGCTCGGCGAGAGCGACGAGCTCGTCGAAGGTCAGCACGGTGGCGATCTTATCCCGCTATCGGAGGGCGAGGTTGACTTCCGTTCGGGCAACGAAGTAGATTCGCCCGTCGGCTACGGGCCTAGGAGCTACGGCCCCAAGAGGAGGATCGGCATGGCGGA
The DNA here is from genome assembly GCA_038040395.1 of Actinomycetota bacterium. Taxonomy (GTDB): domain Bacteria; phylum Actinomycetota; class Thermoleophilia; order Gaiellales; family Gaiellaceae; genus VAXT01. Next base: position 66,308 of record JBBPIJ010000001.1, on the reverse strand, counting down.
TGCCCCGAAGACTCTGGACCGCGACGAGCAACGGCTTGCGGAGCTCGGCTACAAACAGGTCTTGCCGCGGGTCTGGAGCGGCTTCTCCAACTTCGCGATCTCGTTCACGATCATCTCCATCCTCGCTGGATGCTTCACGACCTACCAGCAAGCATGGCTATACGGAGGACCGGTCAACATCTCGTGGGGGTGGCCGATCATCGTCGGTCTCATCCTCTTCGTTGCGCTCAGCATGAGCGAGCTTGCATCGGCCTATCCGACGGCCGGTGGGCCGTACTGGTGGGCGCACGAGCTCGGTGGCGCGACCTGGTCGTGGTTCACCGGCTGGTTCAACATCATCGGTCTGATCGCCGTCGTCGCCTCGGTCGACTACGCCGCCGCGGTGTTCGGCTCCACCCTGTTCAACCTCTGGGGTGTCGACCTCGGCGTTTTCAACTGGGCTGACGGCGGCAGCCTCCGAGACATTTTCGCCTTCTTCGTAGTGCTGCTGATCGTGCACGCCTTGGTGAACATCTATTCGTCACACCTCGTCGCACTCCTCAACAACATCTCGGTCTTCTGGCATGTCTTTGGATTCCTGGCCATTGTCTTGATCCTCATCTTCGTGCCCGACCGGCATCAGAGCGCCAGCTTTGTCTTCACCGAGACGATCAACGGCTCCGGCTTCGACGGAGGCGCAACGTCAGGCCTTGTGTTTTTGATGCTCGTCGTCCCGGTGGGGTGGCTACTGACGATGTACACGATTACGGGTTACGACGCGTCCGCTCACGTGGCCGAAGAGACGCGCGACGCCGAGATGGCGGCGGCCAGAGGGATCTGGCGCTCCGTTCTCTACTCCGGCATCCTCGGCTATGTCGTACTGCTCGCGATTACGTTCGCTGCCGTCGACATCGAAGCCATCAACGCGGGGCTCCCGCCGATCGGTGCGGGCTACGCGCCGGCCATCTTCACGAGTGCGATGAGCGACGGATGGGCCGAAACGGTGATCCTGTTCGCGCTCGTCGGCCAGATCTTCTGCGGGATGGCATGCCTGACGAGTTGCTCGCGCACATTCTTCGCCTTCTCCCGCGACCGCGGTGTTCCGGGTTGGCAGCTCTGGAGCAGGGTGAACAAGCGACGCGTTCCCGTCTACGCCGTCCTCTGCTGCGCCACGCTTGCTCTACTCATCACCCTGCCGGCGCTCAGGGTCAACAGCGCCGGGTATCTGTGGGCGTTCTTCGCTGTCACGACGATGGCGACGATGGGCCTCTACGCCGCGTACGTCATCCCGGTGTACCTGCGCTGGCGCGCGGGCGACAACTTCAAGCCGGGAGCGTGGACCCTTGGCTCGAAGTACAAGTGGATCAACCCGATCGCAGTCGTATGGGTCGCGATCTGCTTCATTGCGTTCAGCTTGCCGTTCTACACGCTGGGCGTACCGTGGAACGACGGCTTCGAATGGACGTGGCTGAACTACGGGCCCATCGGTCTGTTTGGCGTCATCATCGTCGTCGGCCTATGGTGGATAGTCAGCGCCCGCAAGCGTTACACGGGGCCGGTGCGCACGATCGAGTTCGACGCGGCGATGCGGATCATCGACGAGAAGGAGCCCACGGCGCCCGGCAGCTAGCCGGGCGGACTCTCTCCGAGCGCGCGGCGCACGGCTGCGAGGTTGAGCGCCGGAGCGAGCTCGTCCGCCAGGGCGAGCCGCTCCGGCGCCAGCGTGCCGAGCACTGCCACGCAGCGCATTCCCGCGGCCTTCGCAGCGGCCACGCCCGCCTCGGTGTCCTCGAAGGCGGTGACATCCTCGGCCCGAACGCCGCCGTCGACAAGCGCGAGAGCTCTCAAATAGCACTCGGGATCGGGCTTCCCCCGCTGAACGTCTTCCGCCGTCACGACGGCCACGACCGCCTCGCTCAGCCCGGCGGCCGCGAGCACCGGCTCGACCTCGGCGCGGAGGGCTCCGGAGACGACCGCAACGGGAACGTGCTCGGCCGCATACAGGACGGCTTCGCGCACCTCGGGACGCACCGTCGAGCCGTCCGCGGCAGTCGTCCTATAACGGGAAACGCGCTCGGCGAGCACCGTCTCGCGCTCGGGATGATCCTCCCCCAGCCAGATGCGCACGATCTCGGGGTCGGACAGCCCGACCAGATGCTCGAGGTACTCCTCGCTGGACAGCGGCCGGCCGAGCTCGGCAAAGAGCTGGCTGAAGATCGCGAAGAGCAGGGGCTCGTCGTCGGAGAGGGTGCCGTTGAAGTCGAAAGCGAGCGCGCGCGCACCACTCATCCGGGACAGTCTAGGATCGCCGGGTGGAGCCGGAAGCGATCGCAGCGCGCGTCTGGCCGGAACGAACGCTCGAGCTCGAACCGCTCGGCGGCGGCATCACGAATCACAACTTCAAGGTTCTTCTCGAAGGTGAGACGTACGTCCTCCGGATCGGAGGCAAGAACACCGAGCTCCTCGGGATCGACCGCGAGACCGAGCACGGTGCCTCGCTCGTCGCCGCGGAGCTGGGGGTCGGCCCGGAGGTCGCCGGCTTCGTCGAGCCCGAAGGCCACCTAGTGACGCGCTTTATCGAGGGCCGGCCGATCCCGCTCCAGGAGATGCGCCGGCCCGAGACGGTGCGGCGGGTCGTGGCCACGCTCCGTCTCGTCCACGACGGGCCTGCGATACCCGGCCAATTCGACTCCTTCCGCGTCGTGGAGGTTTACGCTGCGACGGCCGCTGATCACGACGTGCGGGTTCCGGACGACTACGCGTGGGCGAAGGAGATCGCAGACGAGATCGAGACCACGCGCCGGGGTGAGGCGGTCGCCCCCTGCCACAACGACCTCCTGAACGCGAACTTCATCGACGACGGCGCGCGGATTCGCATCGTCGACTGGGAGTACGCAGGCATGGGCGACCGCTTCTTCGACCTCGCCAACTTCTCGATCAACCACGAGTTCGGCGAGGAGGCGAACCGTGCCCTCCTCGAGGCGTACTTCGAAGCTGTACGGGACGAGGACCTGCAATCCCTCCGCCTCATGCGCTTCATGTCCGACTTCCGCGAGGCCATGTGGGGTGTCGTCCAGCAGGGGATCTCGGAGCTCGACTTCGACTTCGTCGCCTACGCGACCGAGCACTTCGAGCGGCTGCGCAAAACGGCGGCGGACCCGACCTTTCGTGCGGCGCTGGCGGCCGCCTAGACGATCCAGGCGCAGCCGTCCCAGTACGCCTCTACACGGCGGCGGGGGAAGCGGTGCACCTCGACATGGAGCTCGCTCGGGAGGCGCATGAGCTTCAGCGGAGCCCAGACCTCGAAGTCCTCGGCGGCCACGCGGCGGAATTCCCGGTCGGACCGAGGCTCGGTCGAGCTGTCGAGCCTCGGGATCGAATGGCAGCAAGCCGACGACCTGACCCACACGTAGAGGCGACCGCCGCGCTCGGCCACATACCTTCGCGCTTCCTCGGAGGCGACGACACGCACATCCTTAGTGTAGTTCCGTGCGTAGCAGTGCTAGGGCGGTCGTGATCGGCGGAGGCGTCGGCGGCGCCTCCGTCCTCTATTGGCTCTCGCGGCTCGGCTGGGACGACGTCGTCCTGGTCGAGCGCGCCGACCTGACAAGCGGCTCGACGTTCCACTCGGCGGGGCTCGTGGGCCAGCTTCGCGGCTCGCTCAGCCTGACGAAGATGATGATGAGCTCGGTCGAGCTCTACCGCACGCTCCAGGACGAGGTCGGGCTCGAGACCGGCTGGCACGAGGTCGGCTCGCTGCGCCTTGCGTCCTCGACGGAGCGGATGGAAGAGCTCGCAAGGCAGGCGGGCTGGGCACAGACGTTCGGGCTCCCGCTCGAGCTGATCTCGGCCGACGAAGCGCAGGCGCTCTTCCCGCCGATGTCGACCGAGGGCGTTCTCGGCGCGGCGCACCTCCCGACCGACGGCTACATCGACCCGAGCCAGCTCACGTTTGCCCTCGTCGAGGGAGCGAGGCGCCGGGGGGCGGAGATCGACACGAACACGCGCGTGACTGCGATCGACGTCGAGCGAGGCCGAGTCACCGGCGTCCAGACCGACAAGGGGCCGGTCGAGACCGAGGTCGTCGTCAACGCGGGCGGCATGTTCGCGGCCGAGATCGGTGCCATGGCAGGCGTCGTCGTCCCGGTCATTCCGATGGCGCACGAGTACCTGATCACGCGCCCGAGCGGCCTTCCTCTCGACCTGCCGACGATGCGGGACCCGTCGCTGCTCGTCTACTTCCGCGGCGAATCCGGGGGCCTCGTCATGGGCGGCTACGAGCGCAACCCGGCGCCGTGGGGCCTCGACGGCATCCCGGCGGACTTCAACGGCCAACTGCTCGCCGAGGACTGGGATCGCTTCGAGGAGCTGATGCAGAACGCGATCGTTCGCGTCCCCGACCTGGCCGAGGCCGAGGTGATCCGTCTAGTGAATGGGCCTGAGGCGTTCACGCCGGACGGCGAGTTCATCCTCGGCGAGACCGACGTGCGCGGCTTCTGGGTCGCGTCCGGCTTCTGCGCGCACGGGCTCGCGGGCGCCGGCGGCATGGGACAGCTAGTCGCGGAGTGGATCGTCGAAGGGCTGCCGAGCCTCGATACCTGGGAGATGGACTCGCGCCGCTTCGGCCGAAGCTACGCGAACCGGGACTACACACTCGCCCGCACACTCGAGGTCTACTCCACGTACTACGACGTCAAGTACCCGGGCCACGAACGGCAGGCGGGCCGGCCGTTGCACCTCTCGCCCACTTATCCGAGGCTGCGGGAGCTCGGCGCTGCCTTCGGAGAGAAGTCGGGCTGGGAGCGGCCGAACTGGTTCGAGCCGAACGCAGCCGCGGGAGACGAGTCGCTGCGCCCGGAAGGCTGGGCGGGGCGGCTCTGGTCGCCGGCGGTCGGCGCGGAGCACCGGGCCACGCGCGAGTCGGCCGCGCTCTTCGACGAGACGTCCTTCGCCAAGATCGAGGTCTCCGGCGCCGGGGCGGCCGACTTCCTCGAGCACCTCTGCGACAACCGGGTCGCCCGCGACGTTGGCGCGATCACGTACACGCAGATGTTGAACGAGCGCGGCGGGATCGAGTGCGACTTCACGGTCACGCGGCTCGCCGAGGATCGCTTCCGGATCGTCACGGGAACCGCGTTCGGCCAGCACGACCTGTCCTGGATCCGCTCACATGCCCCCGAGGACGGCTCGGTGGCCGTGGAGGACGTCACGTCCAGCCTTGCCTGCCTCGGAATCTGGGGGCCGAGGGCGCGAGACATCCTCCAGCCGCTCGCGAGCGAGAGCCTCGCCAACGACGACTTCAAGTACATGCGCGCGCGCGAGCTCGAGATCGGCGCCGTCCCATGCCTCGCACTGCGGGTCACCTACGTCGGCGAGCTCGGCTGGGAGCTCTACTGCCCGATGGAGGTCTGCCTCCAGCTCTGGGACACGATCTGGGAGGCAGGGCGGGAGCACGGCCTGGTGGCCGGTGGGTACAAGGCGATCGACTCGTGCCGGCTCGAGAAGGGTTACCGCGTGTGGGGCTCGGACATCACTCCGGAGGACACGCCCTACGAAGCAGGCCTCGGCTTCGCCGTCAAGCTCGACAAAGGGGACTTCATCGGCCGCGACGCGCTCCTAGCGGCGGACGGCCGACTCGACCGCAAGCTCGTCTGCCTAGTGCTCGAAGACCCCCGCTCCGTCGCACTCGGGTCGGAGCCGGTGCGGGTCGACGGCCGCGTCGAGGGCCGCGTGACAAGCGGCGGCTACGGCTATACGGTCGAAGATTCGATCGCCTACGCCTACCTCCCTGCGTACTTGGCCGAGGTCGGCGCGCAGGTCGAGGTCGAAATCTTCGGCCACCCCGTGTCGGGCGAAGTAGCGGCCGAGCCACTGTATGACCCCGCTGGCGCGGCAATCCGTGCTTGACGGCGGATGCCCGAGTGGAGTAAACAACCGGTTCCCGCGAGAGGAAGGCGGCACATGAGCACAGCAGAATCTCGGTCGTGTCCAATGTCCGCCGGCGCATAGAAGTGGCCTCCCTGAAGGATCCTGAGGGCGCGGAACTCCGCGCCCTCGGCGCGCTCGTCGACTTCTCAGGCCAGCGAGTGCTCGAGATCGGCTGCGGAGATGGGCGCATGACCTGGCTCTACGCCGAGCAAGCGGCAGACGTCGTCGGTATCGACGTCGACGAGGAATCGATCCGAGACGCGCGCGCAGCACTGCCCGACCAGCTGGCGGACCGAGTCGCGTTCCAGGTGGCGGAGGCGGAGTCCCTGGACGTCCCGCCGCAGCGGTTCGACATCGCGTTCCTCAGCTGGTCGTTGTGATGAATCGAGCGTGAGGGCGTCGTGAACGCCCTGCGGAAGATTCACGAGGCGCTCGTCCCAGGCGGGGTCCTCCTCGACATGCATCCCGTTCCTCCGTCCGCCCGAGCAGAGGTGGAGGGGCGCAGCCTGGGCGAGTTCGAGGACGCCGCGTTCTTCGAGCTCGTCGCAGCGACCGAGGACCTGCTTTCCACAAGTGGCCTTTTCGAGCCCGAAGCCGAGCTCCAGTTCGATTGGCTCGAGCGCTACGACTCGGGTGACGAGTTGCTGAAGGACGTGAAGAGCTGGGAAGGCTGCCGGATCCCGCGAGCGCTGGCCGCACGCATCCGCAAGGCCGAGCCGCCGATCGATATCTGGGAGCGAGTGGTCTTTCGGCGGCTTAGCCGAAGCCGAGGATGAACTTGGCGTCTTCGGACATCAGCTCGGGCGTCCACACGGGATCCCAGGTGAGCTCGACCTCGACTTCCTCGACACCGGGCACCGCGGCCGCGGCGTCGTGGATTCCCTCCTGGATCATCGGGCCGGCGGGACAGCCCATCGACGTCAGGCTGTGGATGACCTTGACCTTCGGCCCCTCGACCTGAACCTCGTAGACGAGGCCGAGATCGACGACGTCCATCCCGAGCTCGGGATCCTCGACGCCTTTCAGCGCCTCGGTGACCTCTTCCTTCGTCGGCATGTCGGACACGCTATAGGAGGCGGACTTCCTCACGCCGCTCGCGGGCGAAGAAGTGAGTCCCGTCGACGAAACGGACCCAGTTGCAGCGAGTGCACATGACGAGCGAGTGCGTGCGAGCGCTGTCGGCTCCGTACCGCACGCCGCGCAGCAGATCCCCGTTCGAGACGCCGGTAGCGGCGACGATCACCTCGTTCGGAGCGAGGTCGTCGATCGCAAAGATCTGCTCCATGTCCGTGACGCCGAGCTCCTGGGCGCTCTCGATCTCTCCGCGCGTGGTTGGCCAGAGCTGAGCCTGCATCTCGCCGCCCAGACAGCGCAGAGCGGCGGCGGTGAGCACGGCCTGCCGGGTTCCGCCGATCCCGATCGCGAGGTGGTCGTTCGTGCCTCGGATCGCCGCCGAGATCGAGGCGGTCACGTCGCCGTCCTGGATCAGCTTGATCCGCGCGCCCGCGTCGCGGATCTCCTGGATCAGGTCGTGGTGGCGCGGCCGGTCGAGGACGATCGTCGTCACGTCTGCGACCCGGCGGCCGAACGCCGCTGCGATCGCCTCGATGTTCTCGGCAACCGGCTTCTTCAAGTCGATCTTCCCGCGCGCGACGGGACCGACCGCCATCTTCCGCATGTACATCTCGGGCAACGTGTGGAACGAGCCACTCGGCCCCGACGCGATCATCGACATGGCGCCGACCCCGCCCCGCGCGACGATTCCCGCCCCTTCGAGTGGGTCGAGGGCGAGATCGGCGGGGTCGCCGCCGGTTCCGATGCGCTCACCGGCGGCAAGCTGTTTCGTGTCGGCCCCGGCGCCGATGACGATGTGCCCGTCGATCGGCAACTGCTCGAGGGCCTCCTGCATCCCGTCGCATGCCGCCTCCTGCGCGCCGGCCTGGTCGGCGCGCCCGAGCCACCGTGCGCTGGCCAGAGCCGAGCGCTCCGTCACGCGAGCGTAGCTCTCGCACAGGCACGGCCGTGCGGCCGTCGTCTCGGTCTCGTTCTCGATGCCGGCGAGCTGCGTCATCCGACCTTCTGCAACGTGTCCGCCGCGCTCAGTACGAGCTCCATCACTTCCGAGGTCGCCCCTTCACGTTGCCGGTTGTCGATCACGGGTACTCCTTCCTTCTCCGCTCGCTCCACGATGTAGTCCTGGAGGTAGCGGATGTCTGAGAGGCGATCGAGGTATCGGTCGAGAGGCCGGAGGCCGTCCGAGGCAAGGTCGCGGATCCAGAAGTGGCTTGCATGCGCCTCCTCGCTCTCGATCGCGAGCACGCACTGGACGACGAGGGCGTCTTTGATCGGGGCGAGCATCCCGGGGACGAGGTGGACGCCTTCGAGCACCGTCGACCAGCCCTCGGCGAGCGAGCGCTCGATGGCCGCGTCGACACCGACGAGGACGTTCCGTGTCTGGTCGAGGAACCCGTGCAGGAGCGGATCGACCTCCTCCTCCTCGGCGCTCTTGAGGCCTTTGCCGGCCTCGAAGCTCGAGTAGTGGATCGAGGGCATGAACGCGGGGCTGAAGAAGGCGCGGAGGGTCTGGCGGACGAAGTCGGTCGACGTGACTCGCGTGATCCCCAGGCGGTAGGCGACCTCTGTGGCGACCGTCGACTTGCCGGTGCCCGTCGCTCCACCGATCAGCACGATGATGGGGAGGTCGAGCTCCTGGAGGTCGCGATAGCGCCGGAGACGCCCGGCGGCCTTCTCGCCTTCGCCGTCGCCCAGCACCTCGACGGCGAGATCCTGCACGCGATCGAGCTCGATCGAATCCTTCTTGCCGTCCAGGAGGTCCTTCTCGACCCTGCGTGCGAGCTCGTACGCCCGCACGGCCGAGACGCCGACGCGCATGAGCGCGCGGGCCATCAGCCCCTTCGAGTAGGGCTCGTCGCCCCCGAGAGGAAGCGGGTCGGTGCGGCGCCGCTCGGTCATCCGGCCACCGGCTGGCCCGCGACGGCTTCCGCGAGGGCCTGGAGCTCAGCGTCGAGATCCGGCTCGCCGGCGAGCGGCAGTACCTGGTTGTCGACGAAGACGCATTCGACGCCGCGCTCGGCCGCCGTCGCCGCCACGACGTCGATCGCCGCAGCCTTGATCTCGATCAGGTAGACGTCAGCCGAGATTCCTCTCAGCTCGTCCCGCAGAGCGTCGCGGTCGGCGAGATTCCCCGAGATGTGCGCGACGTCGACGCCGTGCTCGCGGCGGAGATGGTCAGCGAGGCGACTGTGCGCGGATCGCGGAGCCGTGGTGAACAGCGCGACGGTCCTGCCCGTCACCTCGGTCGCCGGACGCGGCCGCATCACGGTCGCGATGATCGGAACGTCCTTCACGGCCGTGATCGCTTCGCGGGCAGCCGTCGGCGCACCGTCCTCGGCGTTCGTCAGCACGACCAGGTCGGAGACAAGGATGCGGTACGCGTTGAGGTAGCCGGTGAGCACCTCGAGGTCAGTCGAGGCATCGGCGACGAGGACGCGGCGGCCGGTGGCAATAGGTGGCATCGACGCGCCGCTGCCCTCGAAGAGGACGAGGTCGGCTCCGCGCTCGGCCGCAATCCGGGCGCCTTCGTGGACGTTGGAGATGGCGACCGCTCCCGCCAGGCCTCCGCCGGCGCGTCGGCAGCCGATCGTGTCCACCCCTGCGAGCGCCGCGTCCTCGAGATAGTCGGAAGCCGCGTGCTGGCCTTCGCCCGCGAGCTCGAGGAGCCGGTCGAGCGACGTGCCCGCTTCCGCGACCACCGGCGTGGCAGGACCGCCCCGGCCCATGGCGACGACGAGCACGTCCCGGTCCCGCGCGTAGAGGCGAGCCGCGTGGCTCGAGACGGCCGTCTTGCCCACCCGCTTGCCCGTTCCGACGATTCCGATCGAAGGGAGGTCGAACGGCTCCAAGGCCGGAACGTCGAAGCGGAAATCGGGGCCAACATACGGCACTCCGAGAGCCAGAGCGAGGCTCGCGAAGCGGAAGCGCTCGCGCGGACCGAGCACGGGCTCGTCGGACAGGTCGACGATCGCCCCTGGCTCCAGGTCGCGGATCGCCGTCTCGAGGTCGTCCACGAGCCGGACGCCGTAGTCGTCGCCCCCTTTGAGCTTCTCCGTCCCACCGACGAAGAACGCGCCGACGAAGTCGTAGGGCAGCTCGGCAAGGGCATCGCGCACGACGTCGGCGTAGTGCTCGCCGTCGATCAGCGCGATCGCGCGCGTCATCGCGTCGTCACCTCGTCCTCGATGCGCGCCGTGTACTTCTCGAAAGCGAGCGTGTCGGTCGAGAACTGGATGATCTTCTCCTGCCCGTGGAAGGGGTACTTGCGCCAGACGTCGACGTGCGGCCCGGTCACCTCCACGAGGTTGTAACAAGGCCTCGTTTTCCCCCGGAGGCGCAGCGACGAGACAGTGCCGGTGTTCACGACGAACAGGTCCTCGAGCCGCCATGCGTACGGCACATGCTTGTGGCCGGAGAGGACGAGGTCGACCCCCGCGCGCTGAAGGCACTCGATCGCGTCCCCGGCGTCGTAGACGACGTTCCGCTCGCGCCCGGTTCCGGGAACGGGCAGCAGGTGGTGATGGAGCACGAAGATCCGCAGGTCGGCGGGGGGCCGGAACTGCTCCTCGATCCAGCTGTACCGTCCGCGCCCGATCTGCCCGTGGTCGAGGTCGGGCTCCGTCGAGTCGACAGCGACGACGGTCACGCCGTCCACATGCAGGACGGAGTTACGCTCGCCGAACAGCTCCTCGAAGTGGACGTAGCCGACGTTTCGCGAGTCGTGGTTGCCGGGGACGACGACGAGCGACTGGCACTCGATCCGGTCGAGGTAGGACTTGGCCTGGGCGAACTCCTGCTTGAACCCGAATGTCGTCAGGTCGCCCGTGCAGATGACGAGATCCGGCTCCAGATCGTTGATCTCGCCGATCGCCCGCTCGATCAAGCTCGGCACGAAATACGGGCCTCCGCAGTGGATGTCCGAGATGTGCGCGATCTGGAAGACGCGATCAGCCGCCGGCATGGTCGAAGTGTACGCCCGAGCCGCTGAGGCGGGCCTATCCGAAGCCGTTGCTATCCTGATTGCAGATGGCCTCAGAAGTGCCTGATTTCCAGGCATATTGCGGGCGGGGGGTACCGCGCTTCGCAAACGACGTAGAGCTCGAGTGCGCCAAGCTGCTCGACTACTACCGCGTGCCCTGGGACTACGAGCCGACGACCTTCGTCCTCGAGCGCGCCGCGGACGGATCCGTGGCCGAGGCGTTCAAGCCGGACTTCTACCTCCCCGAGCAGGACCTCTACCTCGAGATCACCGTGATGAAGCAGTCCCTAGTGACGAGGAAGAACAGGAAGCTGCGGAAGATTCGGCAGCTCTACCCGGACATCCGGATCAAGCTCTTCTACAAGCGCGACATCCAGCGCCTGGCCGAGCGATACAGGCTCGACCTGGCGTCGTAGGCGGCTTGGTCGATTGGCATCGACCGGTCAATCCAGACGGAGGTCGGGCAAGATTCGGCGCCCAGAGGCGGCATCGCAGGCGATGCCTCGGCAATTGACCGACGATCGGGTCGGGGAGGTCTATCTCTCCGCGGAGGAGATCCGCTCGCGGGTGGCGCAACTCGGGGTCGAGATCGCGCGCGACTACGAGGGCCGCGAGCCGATCCTGGTCGCCTCGCTGAAGACGAGCGTCTTCTTCCTGGCCGACCTCTCGCGGGCGATCCCGATCCCCCACGCGATCGACTTCATCGCCCTCGCCGGCTACGCCGGCCGGACACCAAGATCGGGTGTCCGGCTCATCAAAGACCTAGACGTCTCGATCGAGGGCCGCGACGTCCTGCTCGTCGAGGACGTCGTCGACACCGGCCTGACCCTGAACTACGTCTGCCGAACGCTGAACCTGCGCAATCCGACCTCCTTGGCAGCGGTCGCGTTCCTCGACCGCCCCTACCGGCGGCTGGTGGACGACCTACCGGTGCGCTACGTCGGATTCACGGTGCCAGACGAGTTCTTCGTCGGCTACGGCTTCGACCTCGACGAGCGCTATCGCCACCTGCCGGACCTGCATCTGGCGCAGGGCGCCTCCTAGCTCTACCAGCGATACCAGCGCGCTCCTTCCGCTCCGCGCACCACGAAGCCGATCAGCCAGATCGCGAGCAGGACCAGCGCGACAATCCAGAGCAGCTTCAACGCGAAGCCCAGGGCGCCGAGGATGATGATCAAGAGCAGCACAGCGAGAATCAGTCCCATCTCTCAACTCCTTCTTCGTAGTGCGTACCGAGGGTGAGAAAGAGATTCCCACGCGGAGCCCTGAAGAAACGGGGTGAAGCGCCCTTCTCTTAGAGATAGCCCAGCGGATCGACCGGCGACCCGTTGATGCGCACCTCGAAATGGAGGTGCGGGCCGAAGCAGTGGCCCGTGCAGCCTACGTAGCCGATCACCTGGCCCTGGGAGACGCTTCCGCCCCCGACGGCGATGCTCGACTGGTGCGCATACCCCGTAGAGAGCCCGCCGCCGTGGTCGACGATGACGAAGTTCCCGTAGCCGCCCATCCAGCCGGCAAAGATGACCGTCCCGCTCGCAGAAGCATGGATCGGAGTGCCGTAACCGACGCCGATGTCGATGCCGGCATGCAGCCGGCCCCAGCGCATCCCGAACGGGCTCACGACAGGGCCGTTGACGGGCCAGATGAGACCGCTGGCCGACGGGCTCGAGTCGTAGCTCGACGAGCCGGCCGATTGAATCTGCGCCGCCACCGCCCCGTAGGACGCCTGAAGCCCGGCCACCTCGTGCAAGTACTCGGCCTTGCTCTGCTGGATCGACGCGAGCTGCTCCTTCTTGCGGCCCTTCGCCGACGAGAGGCCCTGCTCGCTGATCAGGAGGCGCTCCTTCTCGCTTCGCACCTGCGCGGTGCGCACTGCAATCGTCCGCGTCACCGTCGCAACCTTGTCGCGCGTCCCCCTCGTCTTCTCGCGCGCGGCGTGCACCCGGACCTTCGCGCCGTTCACCTGCGTCGTGATGCGAGCGTCCTGCGAGCCGATGTCGCGCACGTAGTCGATCTGGTCGAGGAAGTCGCTCAGGCTCTCGGTCGAGAGCAGGACGTCGAGCGTCGTCGGGTCGTCCGACTCGTAGAGGTCGATGAGTCGCCGATTGAGCCTGCCGAGGGAGATGGAGTACTGGCGCTTGAGAAAGTCGAGGTGCTCGGTCTGGAAGCGGAACAGACTCTGGATGCGGTCCAGCTTCTCTTGTTGGAGCGCGAGATCTCGCTCGAGCGTTGTGAGCCTCGCCGAGACGCCGCCGACCTGCTGCTCGAGGGTGCGGATGCGCCCCTCGATCGAGCCGATGTCCGAGGAGAGCTCCGCCTCCCTGGCCTCGGCCGCGGCGATCTTTGCCTGGAGTGCCGAGAGTCGGTCGCTAGACGATTCGGCGCGCGCCTGCGTCCCCAGCGCGGCCGGGAGAGCGACGATGAGTGTGAGGAGAAGGCCTAGGGCGAGCCGTCGAGCCATTAGGAATCGGTTTCGGGACAGGGATAGACGTCCCTGCCTGCCGGAAAAGTTGCTGCATTCTAGCGATTCCGCCGGATGGGGGCAGGAGGGGCTGGCGGAACGTTGCTCGTCGCCGGGGCGCGATGCTCGTTCCGAGGCCGCGGACGCAGGGAGTGCCGATAGTCGTCACTATCGGTGCGACTGAGGACCCGGCCTCGGGGCGAGCAGCGCGGCCCGGCGGCTCAGCCACGTTTCGCCAGCCCCTCCTCATTGCGGCCCTGGCTCGGGGACCGTCGGCTGTTCGGGCCGATCGCCTTCGTCCGGCGGCGGGAAGGGCTCCGGCACGCGCGCCGGCTCGGGCGGCTGGCCCTCGTCCGGCGGAGGGAACGGCTCGGGCACCGGCACCGGACCGGGCACGTCTTCCCCGCCCGGCAGCACCCGGGTCGGCTGAACCTGGAGTTGGGCCCGCCCGATGCGCTCCTGCGCCTCTATCGTCACGGTCGCCATTTGCGCCTCCTTTTCGTTGATCGCTTCGTCCAGTTCCTGGATTCGCTGCTTCAGGTCCTTCGTCGCCGGTTTGTTGTCCTGGTAAACCGCCTCACCGAGCTCATGGAGGTGCCCGCTCCGCTGCGCCGCCAGCCGGCCGACCTCCCGCCGCAAGCGCGCGAGCTCGATCCTCGCGTTGCCGTGAGCCGCAACCGTCTCGACCACGGCCCCGGCTCTGGCGCGAACCGAGCCGAGCCCGGCAAGCGACGCGCGGCCGATCCCGGAGGTCTCGCCTGGTAGCCGCCGCGACTGCTCGAGGAAACCGGTCAGCATGAAGATCGCGAGCCCCAGGAGAATGAGGCCCCAGGGCCAGCGCCCCGTCGCGAAGAGGGCGATTGCAACTCCAAGGGCTGCGACGCCGATCGCGAGTAGGAACGTGGACGGGGCGACGCCGAAGAATTGCCGCTCGGCGACCTGCGGCTGAACCGGCACGGGGCCGGTCTCACTCGGCGGCAGCTCTTGCACGGCCGTCTCCCCGGACGCCACCTCGGTGCGGGTGCCGCACTCCGGGCAGAAGCGCGCCTTCTTCGGCAGCTTCGCGTCACAGTTCTTGCAGTTAGCCATGCGCGGCACCCGGAGGATTTTCCTGGTTTATCTCCTCTGCCGGTCCCGTAGCGCGGACAGACGGCTGCGCCGGCGGATTCGACTCGGCACGAGGCTCGAGGGCCCGCAGCGCTTCTGCGACACGCTGCCGGAGCGGCCCGAGGAGCTCGCGATAGTCGTCGTCCGAGACCTTCCCGGTCCGGTGGTCGAACTCGAGCTCCTTCAGCGCGGACAGAGCCCGGTCACGCCGCTCTGCGAGCTCGAGCGCGCGCTGCTCGAGCGCCCCCGGCTCGTCGAGCACGTCGCTCATTGGAGCGGGCTCGCGGAGGAACGGCAACGCCACGTAGACGACACACGCAACCGCGAGCAGCCCCCCGGCGACGAAGGCAAGCGCGGTCATGCGCGTGCAAGCGCGCGAAACTCGCGGTATCGGGCCGCGAGGCGCCGCTGCTCGGCCGCGCTCGGCCAGAGCGCCACGAGCGAGCCGGCGAGGAAGATGAAGCCGGAGAACCAGATCAGGTTCACGAGCGGCTTCACGAGCACCTTGAAGACGACGCTCTGGTCCGGGTTGATCTGATCCGCGATCACGAAGAGATCCTCGCCGGTCAGCTTGTCGCTGCGGATCCCGACCTCGTTCGAGGACTGCTCCTCCGCGCGATAGCTGTTCTTCCCGGCCGAGAGCGTGCCGAGCGACTTGCCGCCGCGGTGGACATCGAGTTCAGCGCGAAACTCCGTCGCATTCGGCCCTTCTCGCTTCACGAGCCGCTTGTACGTCAGGGCGTAGTCGCCGACAGTCATCGTCTGGCCGGGGCTCAGCTTCTGCTCCCGCACCGTGTCGTATGCGCTCGAGCCGACGACGCCGATCGCGAGCAGGACGATCGCCGCGTGCACGACGTAGCCGCCGTAGCGCCTGCGGTTGCGCGCGACGAGCTCGGCGAAGGCCGAGGGCCAGGAGCCGCCGGCGAGCGCACGGCGCGCCCGAGTGCCGCGCGCGAACTCGTAGCCGATCGAGCCGAGCACGAACGCCGAGAACGTGTATGCGACGAGACCGACCCGGGACGAGCCGGCGCCGAGGAGCAGCAGGACGACACCGACCGCGAGCGCCATCCCGGCGGGCCAGGCGAAGCTCCGCCCGAGCGAGCGCAACGACGCGCGCCGCCACGCGACGAGCGGTCCGATCCCCATCAGGACGAGCAGCGGGATCCCGAAGACCCGCAGGAAGAAGTTGTAGTACGGCCCGCTCACGGTGATCTGCTCGTCGCGCACCGCCTCGGAGAGGATCGGAAAGAGAACGCCCCAGAGGATCGTCAGGCACAGGGCAACCAGGAGCAGGTTGTTGTAGAGGAACGTCGCCTCCCGCGAGACGAGCGACTCCATTCGCGTCCGCGAGCGCAGCAGGGGCAGGCGCGACACGACGAGCGCGAGCGAGCCGATGGTGATTAGGCAGATGAAGCCGAGGAACCAGGGCCCGAGCGGGCTCTGCGTGAACGAGTGGATCGAGCTGACGATGCCCGACCTCGTGAGAAACGTCCCGAAGAGCGCGAGACAGAACGCGAGGATGACGAGCAGCATGTTCCAGACCTTCAACATGCCGCGCTTCTCCTGGATCATCACCGAGTGGAGGAACGCGGTCGCGGCGAGCCACGGCATCAGCGCAGCGTTCTCGACCGGGTCCCACGCGTAGTAGCCGCCCCAGCCGACCTCCACGTAAGCCCAGTGAGCGCCGAGGAGCTGGCCGATCCCGAGCGCCGTCCAGGCGAAGAGCGTCCAGCGGCGTGTCGCGACGATCCAGAGCTCGTCGCTGCGCCGAGCGAGCAGCGCGCCCATCGCGAAGGCGAACGGGATCGTGAGCCCGACGTAGCCGAGATAGAGCATCGGCGGGTGGATCATCATGTACGGGTTCTGGAGGCTCGGATTGAGACCGGCGCCGTCGGCAGGAGCGACCTGGGTCACGAACGGGCTCGAGACGGCGACGAGCATGAAGGCGAAGAACGTCGTCACGAGCCCGAGCACCGGGACGACCCACGCGAGGATGTCGTGCCCCGTTCGGCGGCTGAACGCGACCGCAGCGGCCGAGAATCCGGTCAGCACGAGCAGCCAGAGGAGCAGCGAGCCCTCCTGTCCGCCCCAGAACGCGGAGATCGTGTACGGCGTCGGCAGCTCGATGCTCGTGTGGTCGGCGACGTAGACGAACGAGAAGTCGTTGCGAAGGAGAGCCGCGAGCAGGACCGCCGAGGCGACCGCCGACGCGCCGAACGCAGCTAGGAGCGCGTTCTGGGCCGAGCGAGCCAGGCGCCTGCGCCGCGTGGCCGCGGCGTACACGCCGGCGACGAGCGCGTAGAGCGCCAGACCGAGGCAGACGACGAGCGCCGCTCGACCGAGCTCGGGCATTACGCGCTCTTCTTAGCCGTGTACTTCGACGGGCACTTCGTCCGCAGCGAGTCGCGCTTCGCCACGAACACGCCGCTTTGGAGCCGTCCCTCCAGGCGCACCTCGCGGCCCACCTTGAACTGGTCCGGAACCGAGCCGCGATAGACGACCGGCACGGTTGTCGCGCCGCCCTTGACGTCCTGGAGCCGGAAGCGAAGCCCGTTCGGCGCATGACCGTCGCCCGTGCTCGGGCCGAGCACCTTGCCGACGAGCGCGACCTCGCCCGTGCGCCCCTTCAGCTGGCTCGGCTGGATCGAAGGCGTCCCGCCCGCGACCGAGACGTAGAGCAGGAAGACGGCCAGCGCAGCCGCGACCGAGAGCGCGACAACCAGCCGTACAGGATTCCCGGAGGGTCGGGCCACCGGGAAAGTGTAGCCCTGGGGTAACGAAGACTAAGCGGCCACGCCGGCAAAGCCGGCCCGACCTCTTCTGGCCGGCACCGCCGAGCCGGCGTTTAGGCGGCCACGCCGGCAAAAGCCGGCCCGGCCTCTTCTGGGCGGCGCCGCCGAGGCGGCGCCTAGGCGGCTCGACGCATCGGTGCCGTCTGGCGCCGAGGCGGAATCCGGTACCCGTGGTCCTCGCACAGGCTCCCGGGCAACTCCTCGGTCAGAGCGTCGCAGTACCCCTTCCCGTACGCAGCCCGCATGAAGGCGGCGACGACGTCGAGGTTCCACTCCTCGACGTCGGCGGCCTCACGCCAGAGATCGGTGAGGCGGAGGTCGATGTCGAGCTCCAGGAGGTCGATTCGGGTTGGGCGCTTGGGCATGTCGACAACGATAGGACCCCCGTCGGACAACACTCCTCATCGACTCCTTGTGTTGCACTGCACAAGCTCTACCCTCCCCCAACGCTCCCCCTCAGGCCATGTGATGCAACACAAAGTCCACTAGCGTTGGCCGCATGGGACTGATCCGATTCGGGCCGGCTCGGGTGCCTTCGCGGGAGAGCCCCGACAAGGCGATCGAGCTCCTGCGCGAGCGCGGGTACACCGCTTGCGAGATCGACTTCGAGGGCGGGTTCTGGATGGACTACCCCTGGGCCGAGGAGTTCGGCAAGCTCGCGCGCCGGCGGCGGATCGCGCTCTCCGTGCACGCGCCGATCGCGGGCTTCATGGGCCACGTGGAGCGCGACAAGAAGCACGCCATGGCGGTCGGGATGCTCGACCATTCGGCCGGGATCGCGGTCTCGGCCGGAGCCGAGCCTGTCGTCTTCCACCCCGGGTTCCTGCTCGGACGCACCCGCAAGCGCGCGCTCGCGCAGGTCGTCGAGCAGCTTGCCGACCTGCGCACGCGGCTCGAGGGAAAAGGCCGCGTCGTCGCCTTCGGCGTCGAGATCATGGGCCGAGTCCGCGAGATCGGGAGCCTCGAAGACGTCCTGTACATCTCGTCCAGCCTGCCCTGGGTGCGGCCGGTGATCGACTTCGCCCACCTGCATGCGGTCACCGACGGCGCCTTTACGACGACGAAGGCTTTCCACGACGTCCTGTCGGCAGCGAACAAGGTCCTGCCGCGAGGCGCTCCGTTCCACATCCACTTCTCCGACATCGCCTACGCCAATCGAAACGAGACGAAGCACCTGCCCTACGGCGAGGGGACGTTGCGCGCCGAGCCGCTCGGAAGGGCCCTCGCCCGCTTCGCGCGACCGGCGACCGTGATCACGGAGTCGCCCGGCGAGGAGTCACATCAGGCGATTCGGGCCGAGCTCTTCGCTGCGGTCAAGAGCGCCTCACGCCGTTCCTCGAGGGCCGCGGCTTCTTCTTCCCGGCCACGCTCCCGGAGGAACTGAGCGAACGGCTTGAGCAGCTCGTAGACGACCTCGCGGAAGTCGGTTCCGGTGACCGACTCGAGGGCTGATTCGAACAGCTGCTCGGCCTCGTCGTCCCGTCCCTGCGCCGCTCGCACCATGGCGAGAGCAGTCGCCGTCGTCGCGCGAGACGTCAGGTCCTGCGGGCCGACCGTCTCGACTGCTTCCAACGCGAAACGCTCAGCCTCCTCGATCCGCCCACGCTCGAGCAGGAGCTCGGCGAGCCCTCGCTGGCTCTCGCAGAGCGCCGCACGGTCGCCGATCGGCTTGAGCAGCCGGATCGATTCGCGGAAGCGCTTCTCGCCCTTCTCCACGTCGCCGCTCCACCACGCCGCCCAGGCGCCGAGGTTCAGAGCGCGCGCCACGGCCCAGACGGCGCCCGCCTCGGAGGAGAGCCGCTTTGCCTCCTCGGCCGCCTCTTCGGCCTTCTCCAGGTCACCCTCCAGGAGATGGATCCGTGCCCATGTGAGGAAGACCCAGCCGCGGCTGGCGATCGCGCCGCTCTCCTCAGCGAGCTCGAGCGCCTTCGTCAGTGCGGACCGAGCCTCGGGCAGCTCGAGCTTCGCGCGGTGGGCGTCCCCGCGCCCGCGAAGAGCGGTGGCCTCGAGATCCTTCCGGCCCGCCTCCCGCGCTACGTCCAGCTGCTCGCTCAGGTAGCCCTCGGCGTCGGTCAGGTCGCCCCCCCACCAGGCGGCGTTCGTGCGCACCTGAAGAGCGTCGAAGCGGCCGACGAGGTCGGTCGGGTCCACGACTGCGAGCGCCTGGTCTGCGAGCTCCGCTGCTCGCGCGCAATCGGCCTCGCGCAGGAGCGTGACGTCGGCGAGCGCCGTCAGCGCGCGGCTCTCGAGCCGGCGGTCACCGGTTCGCACCGCCTCCTCGCGGACAGATTCCATCTCGCGCGCAACCGCAGGGAGATCTTCGATTCGCCAGGCGGCCTTCGCGGCCAAGTACCGGCGCTCCAGCGTCGGCTCGAGCTCGACGGCGCGGAGGAACGCGTGACGTGCGGCGTCGTTCGCCTCACGCGCGAGAGATCGACGGCCGGCTTCTTCGAGAGTTGCCGCTGCCTCCCGGGCGAGTTCGGCCGGAGGCGCCCCGTCCAGCTCTGCGAGTAGCGACGCCGCTTGGTCGAGGTGGTACGCGCGGATCTCGAGCAGCTCCTCGCCCGCCTTCTCGCGAAGCCAGTCGGCGAAACGAGCGTGGTAACCGGCGCGGGCGGACTTCGAGAGCCCCGTGTACGCGACGTCGCGAATCAGCACGTGCTTGAAGCGATAGGCGGTCTCGCCGGAGAGTGAGGATCGTGCCTCGGTCTCGATGAAGTCGCGCAGCACCAGGTCGTCGAGTGCGTCCTCGACCGACTCCACGTCCGGGGCCGCGTGAGTGATCGCGCCGCCCCAGAAGCTCCGGCCGATCACCGCTGCGCGCTGGAGGACGGTCTTCGAGTCGGCCGACAGCCGGTCGACGCGTGCGGCGATGAGCGCCTGCAGGGTGTCGGGAATCTGGCCGGCACCTTCCTCTCCGCACTCGGCGACCATGCGCATCGTCTCCTCGAGGAAGAGCGGGTTGCCGCCGGTCTTGTCGAGGAGCGTTCGGCGCGTCTCCGCCGACAGGGGGCCGTCCATGGCGAGTGCGGTCACGAGCTGGTCGCTCTCTTCCGGTCCGAGTGGCTCGAGCTCGATCGAGGTCGCCCGCACGCGGCCGCCGCCCCAGTCCGAGCGGATGTCGAGCAGCTCGGGGCGGGCGAGGCAGACGATCAGAAGCGGTCCCTCGCGCACCCACTCGGTCAGGTGCTCGATCAGCTCGAGCAGCGGTTCCTCGGACCAGTGGATGTCCTCGAAGACGAGGACGAGCGGCTGGGTCTGCGCCATCAGCTCAGCCCATTCGCGCGCGGCCCAGGCGATCTCCTGCTGGCTGCGCTCGCCGTGGACGGCCTCGAGCACGCCGGTCGCGAGCCCGAGGAGGTCGGCGACGGCGTCCGCGGGGCAGCACTCCCGAAGCTTCTCGAGCGCGACGTCGAGGGGGTCGTCGTCGGCGATGCCGGCCACGCCCTTGACCATCTCCGCGAGCGGCCAGTACGTGATGCCCTCGCCGTAGGGGAGGCTGCGGCCTACGAGCACCGTGCTGCCCTCGATCGCGTCGAGGAACTCGCGCGCGAGGCGGGTCTTGCCCACGCCCGGCTCGCCGTAGACGGTGAAGAGGTGAGCGCGCTCGTCGCGCAAGACCCGGGCATAGGTGTTCTGAAGAAGCTCGAGCTCGGCGTCGCGGCCGACGAAGGGCGAGTCGGCCGAGCGCTGAAGAGGCGCTCCGTCGGCGGACAAAGCGGCCCACGTCCACACCATGTCCTCGCGGCCCCGGATCTTGACCGGGCCGACGTCGTCGACCTCGATCCGCCCCAGGGTGAGGCTGTGCGCGGCAGGGCCGATGAGAATCTGGCCCGGATCGGCGAGTTGCTGCAGGCGGGCGGCCAGGTTCACGGCCTCGCCGGTGGCGAAGGTCGAGTCGCCGGTGCCCGTCACGACCTCGCCGGATTCGATCCCGATCCGCGCCTCGAGCTCGAGGTCGTTGACCGACTCGAGGATCCCGAGCGCCGCCTTCACGGCGCGCTCCGCGTCGTCCTCGTGCGCCTGCGGGATGCCGAACGCGGCCATGACGGCGTCGCCCGCGAACTTCTCGACCTTGCCGCCGTGCGTCTCGATGCAGTGCGAGACATGGTCGAAGAACCGGGTAACGCGCCGGCGCACGACTTCGGGATCGCTCGCAGAGACGAGCGAAGTCGAATCGACGAGGTCGACGAAGAGAACCGTTGCGAGTTTGCGTTCCATGGGCCTAATAGTAAGAACGAACAGGAGGGCGTTTAGCATCCCTCGCATGCTCGATCCAAAGGTCTTCAAGGCCTACGACGTGCGCGGCATCTATCCCGCGGAGCTCGACGAGGAGGGTGGCTACGCGATTGGTCGCGCCTACGTCGAACAGTTCGAACCGGACAAGATCGCGGTCGGGCGCGACATGCGGCTCTCGTCGCCCTCGATGGCGAAGGCGGTGATCCAAGGAGTGGCCGAGGGAGGCGCCGAGGTGATCGACATCGGGCTCGTCGGCACCGAGATGGTCTATTTCGCGGTCGGCGAGCTCGGGCTGGACGGCGGGATCCAGGTCACGGCCTCGCACAACCCGAAGGAGTACACGGGCATGAAGATCGTCCGCCGCGGCGCCCTGCCGGTCGGCGGCGATTCGGGCCTGCTCGAGATCCGCGACCGCGCCCTGGCAATTTCCGACACGTCTAGGGGACAGTCCCCCGGACAGGTCCGCGAGGAAGATGTCTTTCCGGGCTACGTCGACAAGGTCTTGTCCTTCATCGACCCCGCCGCGGTGAAGCCCCTCCGCGTGGTGATCGACGCCGCGAATGGGATGGCCGGCGCGATGCTTCCCCCCGTCCTCGAGCGCCTGCCGCTCGACGCCGTCCCCTACTTCTTCGAGCTCGATGGAAGCTTCCCGAACCACGAGCCCAATCCGCTGCTTCCCGAGAACCGGGAGTTCGTAATGAGCAAGGTGCTCGAGGAGAAGGCCCAGCTGGGAGCCGCGTTCGACGGCGACGCGGACCGCTGCTTCTTCATCGACGACGCCGGCGAATTCGTCCCGGGCGACTTCGTGACGGCGCTGCTTGCAGAGCTGGTGCTCGAGAAGCACCCCGGCGCCAAGATCATCTACGACGTCCGCGCCAGCTGGGCGGTTCCCGAGACGATCGAGCGCGCGGGCGGCATCCCGCTGATCAACCGCGTCGGCCACGCCTTCATCAAGCACCGCATGCGCGAGGAAGACGCTGCCTTCGCCGGCGAAGTCTCGGGCCACTACTACTTTCGCGACTACTACCAGGCCGACTCCGGCGTGATCCCGTTCCTGCTCATGCTGGAGCTCGTCTCGAAGCGGGGCAAGCCGCTCTCCGAGCTGCTCCGGCCCTATCGAGAGACGTACTTCCTCACGGGCGAGATCAACGTTCCCGTCCAGGACGTCGCGGTGACGCTGCAGGAGCTCAAGGAGCGGTTCAGCAAGGAGGGAAAGGTGTCCCACCTCGACGGCATCTCGATCGAGGCCGAGGATTGGCACATGAACGTGCGGCCCTCGAACACCGAACCGTTGCTGCGGCTGAATCTCGAGGCGCGCTCGCAGGAATTGATGGAGCGCAAGCGCGAGGAGGTTTTGCAGGTAATCGGTCCGGCTACCGTATGAACGATGCGGTTTTCTGTCCTGACCTTGCTGGCCGTGTGCCTGACCGCGCTTGCATTCGCGGGCTCGGCGACCGCGTCGAAGCCGCGCGTATCCCCGTCGGACCGCCAGGCGATCAATGCGACGCTGGACACGTTCGTCAACCACGCGGTCAAGCGGCAGGACGCCGGCGCAGCCTTCGACGTCGTCACGCCTGCGATGCGCGGCGGCATGACCCGGGCGCAATGGTCGCGGGGGTCGATTCCGGTCTACCCCTATCCGGCCGCCGGACAGCATTTCCACCAGTGGACGATTCAGTACCGCACGAGCAAGGAGCTCGCGATCGAGCTCTTGCTCTCTCCACGCCCCAGCAGCGAGGGAAAGGTGGGCCAGTTCCTGTTTCACGTGTACTTGCAGCCGGCACACGGCCGCTGGCTTGTCGACTCCTTCATGCCGGGGGCGACGTTTTCGCCGATCGGCAAACCGGCGGTTGTCCAGGCCGGGGCCGACTTCACGGCTTCGCCGGGTGGCTCGACCTACAACCGGCCCTCTGCCAAGGGGACGACCGGCCCTCGTCAGGTCAGCGCCGTCTACGCGATCGTCCCGTTCGCGATCATCGGGCTCCTGCTGCTCGGGCTAGCCGGCTGGGGCGTATTGGCAGCGATCCGCAACCGGCGGCTCGTCGGCCCACCGGAACCTCTGCCCCCGTTCCCCCGTCGCGCCTCCGACAACCGCTAGCCGCTTAGCATTCACGCCGATGGTCCCCAACCTCGGCCGCGTCACCGATCGTAAGCCCCCGTTCAAGTTCTCCTCGTTCACGCGGGTCGGGTTCTCCGACACCGACGCGCAAGGCATCGTCTACTACGGGCGCTACCTGCCTTACTTCGACGCCGCGCGCGTGGAGTACCACCGGAACCTCGACATGCTCCGGCTCGACACCGGCGGAGAGCTCGTCATGCGCGCGTCGAACATCGAGTACCACGCCCCGGCGCGCTTCGACGACCTGCTCGAGGTCTTCATCCGCGTCTCGCGGATCGGCCGCACGAGCGCGACCTACGAGACGGCGGCTTACCGGGTCGACGACGACCTGTTGATGGTGACCGCGAACCAGACGCTCGTGCTCGTCGACCTCGAGCAGCGCAAGGCCTGCCCCATCCCCGACGTGGTGCGCGAGCGGGTTCGGGCCTTCGAGGGCGACGACGTCGAGGTGTGAGCGGGTACGGCGACTCGCTCGAGGTGCTCGACCGGATCCTCGATCGCGGCGGCGACGCCGACGATGTCCTGCGCGAGGTCGTTCGCGTGCTCGCCGAGCGCTACGAGTACGCAGCGATCAAGTTCGTCGAAGGGGACGCCCTTGTTCCGGGCCCCGCGGCGGGTACCCCGAACGAGTCGGCCACGGCGTGGCCGATCTCCTTTCAAGGGATGAAGGTCGCGGAGCTCGAGATCGCACCGGCGAGTGACCGAGACAAGGAGTTCCTCGAGCGTGTCACGATGACCGTGTCCCCGTACTGCCTGGTCGGCTGGGACACCGGCGGCGAGCGCTGGGCGCCCTAGGGACCGAGGGACTGTCCCTGCTCCTAGAGGCCGCGGCTGCCCGGTTACTGTCCTCGGATAACCGGGCGCCGCAGGCTTGCCCTCTCCCCTATCTCGTTGTAGGTGGGGGGCGTGAAATCGTCCATCCCTCGTTCGAGTTACCCCGCGCGTTCGAGGGATGATCCCTCGATCGAGTGAAGTGGTCCCGGGCCACGGGCCCGGGACTCGCGCAAAGTGCTTCGCACTTTCCGCGACTAAGAGCACGCCTGCCGAGGTACGGCTGATCGATGAGCCCGCCCAAGCCGAGGTCGACTGGGACCTGTTCAGGGCCATGGCGTTAGGTTCCGCACATGCGCGTCCACGTGATCAGCGACATGGAGGGGATCGCGGGCATCGTCAAGGGCCAGCAGACGAACGCCGCCGACGCGATGTTCGAGGAGGGGCGGAAGCTCTACACGGGCGAGATCAACGCTGCCGTGCGCGGCGCCAAGGCGGCCGGGGCGACCGAGATCGTCGTCATGGACTGCCACGGCGCAGGCGAAGGCTTCTCGTTCAACTCGCTGATTCCCGAGGATCTCGACCCTGCCTGTGAGTTCGTCGTCCAGGAGGAGTGGACCGGCTACACGGGCTTCCTCGAGGAAGGCTGCGACGCGGCACTGTTCGTCGGCATGCACGCGATGGCCGGGACGCCCGACGGCGTCCTGAACCACACGGTCTCCGGGACGGACTGGCTCAACCTCTACTTCAACGGGACGCGCGTCGGCGAGACGGGCATCAACGCGGCGCTCTGCGGCACGTGGAGCTGCCCCGTGCTGCTCGTGACCGGCGACGAGGCCACCGGCCGCGAGGCGACCGAGTTGCTCGGCCCCGGTCTGACCACCGTGTCCGTCAAGCGGGGGCTCGGCCTCCGAAGCGCCCGCATGCTCGTCCCCTCTCGCGCGCGAGAGCTGATCGAAGAAGGCGCGAAGAAGGCGCTCTCCGATCTCAAGGCAGTGGCTCCGTACGATCCCGGCAAGCCCTGCGAGATCAAGGTCGAGTACAAGTCGACCGACCCGCCGCAGAAGCTTCGCTTTCAGGCCGGCGTCGAGCTCGTTGACGATCGAACCATCGTCTCCCGCGCCGACGACTGGTGGACGGCGTGGAAGCAGTTCTTCTTCGTCGAGTAGCTACACCTTCACGGCGAGGATCGCTGCGCTCTCCGGTGTCGTGAGCAGCTCGGTCGAGACAAGGCCGTCATTCCCGAGCCAGTAGTCGCGGACCGGGTCGCCGGTCGCCCACTCCTCGGGCATGAGGTTCCGCGGCGTGAGGTCGTCGATGACGACGACGCCCCTCGAGGCCATGAGTCGGAGCACCTGGTCGCTCTCCGCCGGGACGTCGCCCTTCTTCCAGTACCCGCCGTCGAAGAAGAGGAGGTCGAAAGGCGCTTCCAGCGGCAGCAGCTCGTGCCAGTCGCCGTGGAGCACACGCACGTTCGGATGGTCCGCGAGGAGACGGCCGGCGGCGGCGGCGCGATCGTCGTCCAGTTCGACCGTGACCAGGGAGGCCTCCATAGCGAGCGCATCGGCGACCCAGGCCGACCCGACGCCGCAGCCCGTCCCGATCTCCGCGAACCGCCCCCGGGGTCGCGTCGCAGCCAGCACGGCCAGAAGACGTCCGATCTCGGGGATCGACGAGCGCTCGAAGCGCATCGCCGTCGCGAGCGCCTGCGCGCGGTGGACGAGCTCAGGAACAGTCGACACCCGCCGACCATTCTCGCCAGAAGGCCTGCTCGGTGTCGTCAGCGAGGAAGGCTCGGTGATCGGGCGACGGTGCGAGCATTGCCAAGCGGATCGGCGACCCTGAGCGAGATGGTCACCCGCCGAGCTCGCCGCGGCGGCCGCACAGTTAGCGCCATCCGCACCGTTCCCCCCGCTGTCGTTCCGGCTCTCGTCGCGAGCCGCCGGCCGGCGGCGACGGCCTGAAGCCTGTACGAAACCGCGTTCTCGGCGACGTTGTCGGCCGTCGCAAAGGTCACTTGCATCCTGACGGCACGGCCGACGCGGGAGAGCCGAAGGCGCTCGATGCGCGCTGACGGCGCAGTGTTGTCGAAATCGGCAACAACATTGCAGGTTCGTACAAACGTGCCGTCGTCGTTGACGGTCACGCGACACGGGCCGCTTCCGCGAAGAGTTGCGTACCGCCCTGTTCCCCCGCCGGTGAACGACCCGGGACTGTTACCGATGGCCTCGAACTCGAACGTCCCGCTCCCGTCCGTGCACGTATGCACGGACTTGAGACCGATCGCGGCCTCGATGTCCTTGAAGGTCCCCGACGGGCACAGAGGTTCAGCCGCGGTGAAGGTGCCGGTCGACTCGCCGCGGGCTCCTAAGTCTGTCCACGTCATCGGACTGGGAATGGCCAGCGCGGGTCGGCCAACCGCGATTGCGCCGACGCCGAGAGCCAGGACGAGCCCGGCCGTAAATGCCAATCGAGATCCGCGCGCGCGCATGACGGGCATCTTTACACGCCGGAAAAGCCAGTCGACCGCCTGAGCTACGAGGGCGTGACGCGATAAGCGTCGAACACGGCCTCGACGTTGCGCAGCGACGTCAGCAGCGCACGCAGCACCTTCACGTCGCCGAGCTCGGCCGTGTACCAGTTCTTCGCGAGCTGGTCCTCGACGGTGCCGCCGTAGGAGACGATGTTCGCGCCGTGCTCGGCGAAGGTGCTGGCCACGTCCTCGAGCAGGCGGGGCCTGTCCCAGGCGTCGACGGCGATCTGGACTCGGAAGCTCTTAGTCGAAGCGGAGTCCCAGTCGACCCCGGTGAAGCGCTCCGGATTCCGCATCAGGGTCTTCACGTTCGGACAGTCCTGCCGGTGGATCGTGATCCCCTTGCCGAGCGAGATGTACCCGACGATCTCGTCGCTCGGCACAGGCGTGCAGCACTTGGCCAGGCGCACGAGCACGTCCTCGACGCCGGTGACGGTGATCCCGAGATCGGTGTTTGACGCCGTCTGCGTCTTCGGCTTGAGCGGGACGGCCTCTTCCTCGGCGACCTCGGCCGTCTTCAGTCGCGTCAGCACTTTCTTGACGATCTGACTCACCGGGAGCTTGCCGGAGCCGAGCGCGAGGTAGAAGTCCTCGGCCTTCTTGAAGCCCGTCTCGCGGATGACCTGTGCGAGCACGGGCGACCCCGAGAGCTTGCGGTATGGCAGCTTCTGCGCCTTCAGCGCTTGCTCGAGCGCGTCGCGCCCCTTCTGCTCGGTGTCCTCGCGCGTCTCGCGCGAGAACCACTGGCGGATCTTGTTGCGCGCGCGTGTCGACCGGGCGAGCGTCATCCAGTCCCGCGAGGGGCCGCGGCCGCCCTTCGAGGTGAGGATCTCGACGAAGTCGCCGTTGTGCAGGGTGTAGTGGAGCGGGACGATGCGGGCGTTCACCTTCGCGCCCACCGTCTTGTGACCGACGTCGGTGTGCACGGCGTACGCGAAGTCGATCGGCGTCGAGCCGGCCGGCAGCGTCTTCACTTCGCCCTTCGGCGTGAAGACGTAGACCTCGTCGTCGAAGAGATCTGTTCGGAAGCTCTTCAGGAACTCGCGCGGATCGGTCTCGTCCTGTCCCCAGTCGAGCAGCTGCTTGACCCAGGCGAGCCAGTCCTCGTCGGCCGGGCGCTTGGCGTCGCCGCGCTTGTAGAGCCAGTGCGCCGCGATGCCGAGCTCCGCCTCACGGTGCATCTCGCGCGTACGGATCTGGATCTCGAGCGGGCTCCCCGCCGGGCCGATCACGGTCGTATGGAGCGCGCGGTAGCCGTTGAACTTCGGCATGGCGACGTAGTCCTTGAAACGGCCTGGCATGGGCTTCCACAGCGAGTGGATGAGCCCGAGCGCGCCGTAGCAGTCGCGCGTTCCTTCCTCGGCCGAGCGCTCGAGGATGACGCGCATCGCCGTCAAGTCGTAGATCTCGTTGAACTCGCGGCCCTTCTTGGCCATCTTGTCGTAGATCGAGTACGAGTGCTTCGCGCGTCCGGAGATCTCCGCCGGGATGCCGACCTTGTCCAGTTCCTTCGTCAGCACGATTGCCGCCTCGTTCACGTGCTCCTCGCGGTCGGCGCGCCGCTCGGCGACCATCGCCTCGATCTCTGCGTACTTCCGCGGATGAAGCGCCTGGAACGAGAGATCCTCGAGCTCCCACTTCAGCTTGTGGATGCCGAGCCGATGCGCGAGGGGCGCGTAGACCTCCAGCGTCTCGCGGGCCTTCTGCACCTGCTTCTGGCGCCCGAGGTACTCGAGCGTCCGCATGTTGTGCAGGCGGTCGGCGAGCTTGATCAGGATGACCCGGACGTCGTGGGCCATCGCGACGATCATCTTGCGGTAGTTCTCCGCCTCGGCGTGCTCGCGGCTCTGGAACTGGATGCGCGTCAGCTTCGTGACGCCCTCGACGAGGTTCGCGATCTCGTCGCCGAACTCCGCCCGGACCTGCTCGGCGCTCATCTCGGTGTCCTCGACGACGTCGTGGAGCAGCGCGGCGGCGATCGACTCGTCGTCGAGCCTCAGCTCGGCGCAGATCTTGGCTGCGCCGAACGGGTGGTGGATGAACGGCTCTCCCGAACGGCGCTCCTGGCCCTCGTGCGCGCGCGACGCGAAGTCGAACGCTCGTGCGAGGAGCTCGTGATCGACCTCCGAGTTGTAGGTCGAGACCTGGGCAAGCAGCTCCTCGAAGAGGTCTTCGTGTCGTTCGGGAGCGTCAACTAGGGACATCCTCAAATTGTAGATCGGACGCCTTCCCTCACCGCTTTACCCGTATCTCAAGGAGAGGACTCACCGTTCCGATAGAGAAAAGGTGGCGTCCATGTTCAAAAGACGACTTCGACAACGGCGCGCTCTCGCCGACCTCACCCGGCTGCTGATCGCCCTCTCAGTCACTCACACGCTAAGCCGCGCGCGCTAGCGCCGGCTCTGCGAGCAGCGCCCGGAACGCCTCCGACTCGAGCAACGGCCTCCGGCCGCTTGCTTCCTCGAGCCTGAGCTCGTCGAAGACGGCCTGCGCATCGCTCGTCCGCTCGGTCCGAGCAAGACGCCACTGGTCTGCGAGCCACTCACGGAGACTTTCATAGCCCTCCGGCGCGTCGAGTACCCGGCGGACGACGAGCTGCGGCGCGACCGTGCCGTTCCAGTGGTTCTCCTCCAGGCGGAAGACGACGTCGTAGCGGCCGGGCCTCCTGTAGCGATCGAGCTGGGAGCCCTGGCCGAACGCGATCGCGCTCCCCGCGTCCTGCTTGCGCTCGCGGACGCGGAAGCGCAGATGCTTTCCGTCACCGACGGGCGCCAGGTCGCCGAGCTCGCAGGAAGGCAGGAGCAGCGTCACGCCCGGGTTTCCGAGCCCGAACGGGGCGAGTTGCCGAAGCTCGGAGCAGAGCTCAAGGGTCAGCTCGCGGCCCGAGACGACGGCATCGACCTTCGTCACCGATCGCAGATCCTCCTCGGTCAATTCGGCGTCCGCATGGGCCGCGAACGCATCCGCGAAGGCATCCACGTTCTCGGGCCGGATCGAGAGGCCGGCCGCCGCGCGATGACCGCCGAAGCGCTCGAGGTGCTCGGAGCAGGCCGCGAGCCCGCCGTGCAGGTCGAAGACTCCCGGCGAGCGGCCGGAGCCCTTCCACTCCTCCCCCGCCCCCGCGATCAGGACGACTGGCCGGTGGAATCGCTCGACGAGGCGGGAGGCGACGATTCCGATCACCCCTTCGTGCCAGCCCTCGTCCGCGAGCACGTAGCCCCGGCGCTGCTGCTTCGCCTCGGGCCACTCCTCGACCTTCGCGATCGCTTCCCGCAGGATGCGGCCCTCGACTCCCTGGCGCTCGCGGTTCAGCTCCTCGAGCTCGTGTGCCAGCCGCCCGGCCTCGTTCGCATCCTCGGTGAGCAGGAGGTCGAGGGCCGCACCGGGTCGGCAGAGGCGGCCCGACGCGTTGATCCTGGGTGCGAGGCGAAAGCCGACCATGCCCTCGTCGACGCGGGCCGGGTCGACGCGAGCGGCCTTCATCAGCGCTCGTAGACCCGGCTTCTGAGTCCGGGCGAGCGCGCGCAGGCCGGCGAGCGCGAGGGCACGGTTCTCATCGACGAGCGGGACGACGTCGGAGATCGTCGCGACGGCGACGAGATCGAGGTGCCGCGCGAGCAGCTCGCTTCCCGGGCCGAGCAGCGCCTCGCCGAGCTTGTAGACGACTCCTGTTCCGCACAGCTCGGGGAACGGGTAGTCGGACGGGCGCGTCGCGACGACGGGACAGTCCGGAAGCGTCTCGCCCGGCCTGTGGTGATCCGTCACGACCACGTCGAGCCCGCGTGCCCGCGCCTCGGCGACCTCGTCGACCGCGGTCACGCCGCAGTCCACGGTCAGGACGAGCCCGCAGCCCTCGTCGGCGAGCCGCGTGAGAGTCTCGCGCTGGAGGCCGTAGCCCTCCTCGAAGCGGCTCGGCAGGTGCCATTCGACGTCGGCGCCCAGCTCCCGCAGGATGAGGACTGCGAGCGCCGTCGCGCAGATGCCGTCCGCGTCGTAGTCGCCGTGGACGCAGATCCGCTTGCCGGCGGCAATTGCACCCTTGATCGTCTCGACGGCGCCGGCCATGTCGCCCAGCAGGAAGGGATCGTGGCCGGGCAGCACGCCCGCGAGGAAGGCTTTCGCCTCTTCCGGCTTCTCGTACCCGCGCCGGACGAGGACGCGAGCGGTCGTTTCGCTGACGCCGAGTGCCTCCGCGAGCGCACCCGCCTCTCCGTGCGGGCACGGACTGATTGTCCAAGTGCCCTCATACATAGCCCGGTCACGGTACGGAGGGGGTCGGACAGCGCCAGAGCCTCCAGGACTATCCTTGGTGAGGTGACGATCGAGGCGAATTACTCCTCCGGCGAGGACTACATGGTCGAGTTCCTCGGCTACCGGTTCGCGTTCAACGCCGAGGACTTCGAGCAGCGCGTCACCGCCGCCGCGGTCAAGCTCGGGCTCGTCGACAGCAACGATCTGGACGAGGACGAGACGGCCGATCTCGTCGAGCTCGCGGCGGACGGGCGGATCGAGGGCGCGCGCAGCCCGCTCGGCCGGTACCTGGTTCGCCACTGGGAGCAGCTCTCGCTCGTGAAGGGCGAATCGCTCGTCTACTGGCTCCGAAAGCTCGTCTTCCGCGGCGCCTGGCTCGACCACAGGGTCAAGGAGGGGCTGCTGGACGTGGACTGGGACGAGGTGGAGGCGGAGTTCGGCTATCGCGACCCGCGCGGCGATCGGGCCCTCCTCGAGCTCGCGCCCGTGCCTTCCTGGCACGAAGTTCAGTTCCGGCGCTGATCCGCGCTTCGTGGGGCGCATGGTTAACGCTAAGATTGCTGGGCACCGCTACAGGAAAGGCACATGTCCCAGGCAGCCGAACATCCGGCTGCGGCAATGCTGAGTGAGGCTCGCGGCCTCCTCCTCAGGGGTTGGTCTCGCGGTGCCCAAGCGCGGGATCAGAGTGGAAGCGTCGTGCCCGCCTGGAGCGACGAGGCGGACTCGTGGTCGCTCCTCGGAGCTCTCCTGGCAAGCTGGCACCGCCAGAACGGCGAGACCATGGATCTGGACTTCGTGGCGCACGGATTCGACGCTCGGGCGCTCGGCGAAGCCACGCAGGCACTCGGAGAGGTGACGGGCTCGGCGAGCATCGACGGCTGGAACGACGCCCCCGCGCGCACCCTTGCCGAGGTGATCGCAACGATGGATCGCGCCGTCGAGCACCTAGACCACCGCTAGCCGCCTCCAACCCGGGGTCAGACCCGAAGAAAGGTGTTGCGATTCTGTGCGCGAGTTGGCACTAGAGGTTTTGCTCCGGCTAGAGCTTTTCCCAGCCGTTGGGGATCGACGGGAGCGGCCAGTCAGGGTCCGGTAGCCATGTCTCCCAGCCTTCGTCAAACGGCGCCGACCAGGCCTCGATGCGCTCGACGACCCGTTCGCCCTCCGCTCGCATGGCGTTCGCCTGTTCGGCCGTGAACAGCCCGCCGGCGAGCGCCTCGGCTAGATGGTCCTCGTCCTTCCAGCGCCAGCTCCGGTCGGGATCGACCCAGATGTCGAGGAGGTGGTCGGTCGTGTCGAAGCCGAACGGGCTCTCGCGCCAAGGGTCCTCGAGATTCACGTACCAACCGACAAACTCGCCTGCCTCGTTCCACCTGACGTAGACCGAATGAGAAGCGGTGGGCTCCGCGAGCATCAGCCGCGCGCCGTACCAGCGGTCTTCCGCGTGCACCCAGTCGCCGCTCGCGAGCCGGGAAATCGGATGGCGCCCGCCCGGTGGCCTTCTGACAGGCGTTTCCGGGGCGAGCCAGAGCGCAACTCGAGCCGCCGTGTGCTCGACGACGGTCGTCGGCACGGCACTGAACACCTTCCAGGGCCAGACGAAGCGGAAGAGCGCCGGATCGCCGGGTCGGAACACGGCGCGACGCTACTAGAAGAGCGCTTCTTCCTTCTTCGCGGCGCCGACGTGGGCGCTTCCTAGCTTCGTCACTACCCGGCCTCGCGGGGTGCGCTGGATGAAGCCGAGCTGGAGGAGGTACGGCTCGTAGACGTCTTCGACCGTGTCCGGCTCCTCGCCGAGAGCCACGGCCAGCGTGGACAGGCCGACCGGGCCGCCGTCGAAGCGTTCGACGATTGCCCTCAGGAGCTCGCGATCGGTTCGTTCCAGGCCGTGGGTGTCGACCTCGAGCAGCTCGAGCGCCTCCGCGGCGATCCCTTCGGTGATCACTCCCTCGTGGCGCACCTCCGCGACGTCGCGCACCCGTCGCAGGATGCGGTTTGCCACGCGCGGCGTGCCCCGCGATCGCGCCGCGATCTGGTCGGCCGCCTCGCCGGCGATCTCGACGCCGATGATCCCGGCCGAGCGGCGCACGATGATCCCGAGCTCCGCGGGCTCGTAGTACTCGAGCCTGAAGGTCATCCCGAACCGGTCGCGCAACGGCGTCGTCAGCAGGCCCGTTCGGGTCGTCGCGCCTACGAGCGTGAACGGCGGGACGTCGAGCGTGAGCGTGCGCGCCGCATGTCCCTGGCCGACGATGATGTCGAGCCGAAAGTCCTCGAGCGCCGGATAGAGCACTTCCTCGACGGCGCTGCTCAGGCGGTGGATCTCGTCGATGAAGAGGACGTCGCGCGGCTCCATCGCGGTCAGGATCGCCGCCATGTCGCCCTTGCGCTCGAGCGCGGGACCGGCGACGCAGCGGATGCCGACGCCGAGCTCCTCCCGGATGATGTACGCGAGGCTCGTCTTGCCGAGCCCCGGAGGCCCTACGAGCAGGACGTGGTCGAGCGACTCCTCGCGCGCGCGTGATGCTTGAAGCGTGATGTCGAGCTGCTCCTTGAGGCGCTCCTGCCCGACGAAATCGTCGAGCCGGCGGGGACGCAGCGAGCGGTCGAGCTCGTCCTCTTCGGGACGCAAGCCGGGTGCCAGGAACTGCTCCGGCTCTGTCACGCGGCCCTCAATGC
This sequence comes from Actinomycetota bacterium, assembly GCA_038040395.1. Taxonomy (GTDB): domain Bacteria; phylum Actinomycetota; class Thermoleophilia; order Gaiellales; family Gaiellaceae; genus VAXT01. Next base: position 32,396 of record JBBPIJ010000001.1, on the reverse strand, counting down.
TTGTCGCACGCGCTCTTCCGGCGGATCGCCCGGATCTGTCGTCGCGAGCGCCCGGTCGGCCTCGACGAGCGAGTAGCCGAGCTCGACGAGCGCGTCGCGGGCAACGAAGTCGGGGGCTCCGTCCGAGCCGGGCTCCTCGAGCCCGAGCTTCTCCTTCAGCTCGAGCACGACCCGTTCGGCTGTCTTCCTGCCGACGCCGGGGATGGCCAGGAAGCGGGCCGTGTCCTCGAGCACGATCGCGCGCCGCAGCTCGGCGGGCGTCGAGCCCGAGACGATCAGTAGCGCGACCTTCGGCCCGACGCCGGAGACGGACAGCAGGTGCTCGAAGAGCTCCCGCTCGGCGGGCTCGGCGAACCCGAAGAGCTGAAGAGCGTCCTCGCGGACGTGCAGGTAGGTGTCCACCGTGACTTCTCGCCCTTCCTTGGCCTTCTGGTGGGCTCGCGCGGTCATTCGCAGCAGGTACCCGACTCCGCCCACGTCCAGCACGACCCCGTCGAGCGTGCGCGCGACGGGGGTTCCTGTCAGCCGCGCAATCACGCGGAGAGAACCTTCAGCAGCGGCGGCGCGAGCGCGTGGCAGATGCCGACAGCCAGAGCGTCGGCGGCATGATTCGGAGTCGGCGGAGTGTCGAGGTGGAGGATCGCCTGCACCATCCGCTGCACCTGGGCCTTCTCGGCCCGCCCGTAGCCGCACACGGCCTGCTTGACGCGTGTCGGGGCGTACTCAGCGCACTCGACCCCTGCGAGGGCGGCCGCCACGAGAACGGCGCCCCGGGCCTGGCCGACCGAGAGCGCGGTGCGGGCGTCGACGCCGACGAAGGACTCCTCGATTGCGACGGCATCCGGCGCCGCCTGCTCGATGAGAGCCGTGACGGCGTCGAAGATCGTCTTCAGGCGCAACTCGGGGCGGTCGGACGCGCCGGTCTTCCACCACCCGTAGTCGAGGGCTCGCACCTGCCCGCCGTTTTCTTGGACGATGCCGTATCCGCATGCAGCCGTGCCCGGATCGATGCCGAGAACCTTCACGCGTCGAGGTTAGGCGCACGGCCGGACGTTCCTCCCCCGCAAATCCGCATTTACCCCTTTTGCGTACCGGACTAATGAAATACCCTCACGGGAAGGGAGGAGGGGGAGCCACCAGTGAGACATGTCGTTCGCCTAGCGATTGCGGCGCTCTTGTGCGCGCTCGTCGGAGCCGTGCCTGTTTCGGGTCAGGCTTCTCGCCCAGCCGGCAACCCCGTCCTGCATGCCTGGGTCAACGACGACGCGCAGATCTTTCTAACGGATCCGGATGGGGTCAACCTGGACGGCCGCTCATTGCCTGCAGGCACCTATACCGTTGAGGTCGACGACCCCTCGCTCGGCCACAACTTTCATCTGCAAGGCGACGCCGTCGTGTCCTGCGCCCCGCACGCGCCGCCCGACTGCCAGACGCCTGTCGATGAGACCGCACAGGAGACATGGACTGTTGTCTTCCAGCCAGGCGCGGCCCAATACGTCTGTGATCCCCACATTCCCTTCATGCAGGGCAACTTCACGGTCACCGGGCCGCCGCCGCCGCCTCCACCCCCTCCGCCTCCTCCGCCACCTCCACCTCCGCCGCCTCCCTCACCACCTCCACCTCCGCCGCCTCCCTCACCACCTGCACCTCCGCCACCTCCACCGCCTCCGCCTCCACCCCCGCCCTCATGCCCAGTCAACGCGACCCACGTTCAGATCCTGGACTTCGAGTTCAGCCCGGCGACGGTGAACGTCGCTCCCGGCGCGACCGTCTGCTGGACGAACAGCGGATCCGTCGATCACACGGTCACCTCCGACACATTCGGCTCCGGCCTCATCGCCCCCGGCGGGATCTACTCCGTCACGTTCACGCAAGAGGGGAGCTTCGCGTACCACTGCACCCCTCATCCCTTAATGACGGGAACGGTCAACGTGAGCGCTGGCCCGCCGCCTCCACCGCCCCCTCCACCCCCTCCCCCGCCGCCGCCGCCTCCCGCGCCGCCCGGGGTGCTCGTGGCGACCGTCGGCGTCAACGACGCGGCCAACATCACCCTGACGAGGAACGGCGCGGCCGTCTCCGAGCTCCCCGCCGGCACGTATGAGGTCCACGTGCGCGACCGGTCGCGCTTCCACAACTTCCACCTCCGAGGGCCGGGACTCGACAGGTCGACGGACGTCGAGTTCGTCGGCGAGGTCGTCTGGACGGTCACGCTGACAGAAGGCGTTTACACCTTCGTCTGCGACCCGCACTCGAACACGATGCATGGCACGTTCGGCGTGGGCAGGCCGCCCCCGCCACCCCCGCCTCCGCCGCCCGCGCCGCCGGTCCGCTGCAAGGTCCCGAAGGTCGTCGGCAAGACACTGCCGACCGCGCGGAGGCTGATCACACGGGCTCGGTGCAGGGTCGGCCGTGTACGCCGAGCACGCTCGGCGAAGGCGCGCGGACGGGTGTTGTCGCAGAGCCCGAGGGCAGGCGTCAGGCGCGTGCGCGGCGCTCGCGTGAACCTCGTCGTCAGCCGCGGGCCGCCCGCCCGTTCCTGATCGAAACCTTGTCGCCGGCTCATGAGCACGGCCGCCTTCTTCGCTAGCCTCTGACCATGCGGCGGCGCTTGCTTCTCGTCGCCCTGTTCACGGGGCTCGCGGCCTTGGTCGCGTGGGGCCAGGTCGCAGGCGCGCAGTCGGTCGAGCGGGTTCGGATCGCCGACGCTGCGCGGCAGCAGCATGGCCTGCCGGCGGGACTGGTGATCGAGCTCACGTCACCGGCCGAGTACAACCGGCTGTCCGTCAGCGGCGACTCAGGTCGGTGGACGGGCCCCCGGTACGAGGAGCCGGGCAATCCAGCGAACGGCGCCAACTCCTTGCTCGACTGGACGGTCACCTTCGACGAGCGGCAGGGCGACACCGAGGCAGTGGCCCTCGCAAACGTCGTCCACACCAACTGGGTACGGGATCAGCGCGGCGGGCTCTCGGTGCCGCACGTTGTCGGACAGATCAGCGTCGGGACGATCCTCGGCTACTTCGTGCTGCTGACTCCAGGTGGGAACGACGCGCGCTTCGAGGGCGTGATCGCGTTCCCGCTGGACGTGAACCTGCACGCCGTCGTTCACTTCGAGGCGCCTGAGCCCGCGAGTGACGCGTTCGTGGTCAAGGGCTCGATCGTCCCCTCCACGTGGAATCGGGGCCAGGTCCTGCTCGCCCTGACAGGGGCGCGACTCCAGGGGAATCTGCCGCCGAAGATCGTCGAGGCCCGCCCGTATGAGCGCGGCCGGCTCGTGAAGGGCAAGGTCGTCGACCGCTTCCTGGACTCCGTGCTCGGCGCGCAGGTGTCGCTCGAGCGCCGATCCGGCGGGCGCTGGGCGAAAGTAGCCGGCACGCGGACGAACCAGCGCGGGCGCTACTCCGTCCGTGCGAAGGGACGCGGCACCTACAGGGTGACCGTGCGCATGGCCGGCTTCACAGCGATGAGCCGAGAAATCCGCGCCGGCCGCTAGCGATTCAAGGAGGGCAAGGGCGTCGGCGGCAGGCCAGAGAGCCGGTAGGCTCGCGGCGTGCCCGAGGCGCCACTCAAGGATTCCGGCTCGGGCCTCGCACCCGCCGGCGACGGCTGGTTCGTCGTGAACGTGCGGGACGCCCAATGGTTGACGGCGGAGAACAGCGAGCGCAAGCCGCCCGGTTCGGACTGCCGTTTCGAAAGCCAGGAGTTCTGGTTTCCACAGTTCGGCATCAAGCTCCGCGTCCTGGAGCCGGGCCAGCCGAACGGCCTCTACCACTCCGAGAATCAGCAGGAGGCATTCCTCGTGCTTTCAGGGGAGTGCAGGCTGCTCGTCGAGGGTGAGGAGCGGCTCCTTCGGCCGTGGGACTTCTTCCACAGTCCCCCCGGGACCGAGCACATCTTCGTGGGTGCCGGCGAGGGGCCGTGCGTGATCCTGATGGCCGGTGCACGGTTGGAGAGCGAACAACTGCACTACCCGGTGTCGGAGCTCGCGGCGCGTTACGGGGCGAGCGTGGAGGAGGAGACGTCCGACTTCAAGCAGGTGTACGTGCGGTTCGAGCCGTCACGTCAGGAGCGTCCCTCGTACTGGGACCAGCTTCCCTGGGCCTAGCTGAACGTTCAATGGCTTAGCTAGTCACACTACGGGCGCATCCCACGCCCAACGAACTTTGCAACAGTCTGTTGCTAAGTCGCTTAGGCGCGGAGTCAGCCGGCGACTGCTTCCAGGACGCGCTCTGGGATGTCGAAGTTCGAGTGGACGGCTTGGACGTCGTCGTTCTCCTCTAGCTCGTCCATCAGTCGCACGATCTTGCGGGCCACGGTCTCGTCCTCGACCGAGACGGACGTCTTCGGCACCATCGTCGACTCCGCCGACTCGACCGGCATGCCCGCCTCCTCGAGCGCTGCCCGCACGGCGTGCAGGCTCTCGGGCGCGGTCGTCACGCTGTAGCTCGACTCTTCGGCCTCGACATCGTCGGCGCCTGCGTCGGCCGCAGCGAGCATCAGCTCGTCCTCGTCGGCCGAGCCCTCCACGAGGATCACGCCCTTGCGCTCGAAGAGCCACGCGACGGAGCCCGACTCGCCGAGGTTGCCGTCACTCTTCGTGAAGGCCTGGCGAACATCGGCCGCGGTCCGGTTCCTGTTGTCGGTCAGCGCTTCGACGAAGAGCGCGACGCCGCCTGGCCCGTAGCCCTCGTACGTCACCGTCTCGTAGGCGGCCGCGTCGGAGCCCGTGCCAGCGCCCTTCGCGATCGCACGCTCGATGTTGTCCTTGGGCATGGCCGCCTCGCGCGCCTTCTCGATCGCATTCTGGAGCGCGAGGTTCCCGGCCGGGTCCGGCCCGCCGTCACGCGCGGCGACGATGATCGCGCGTACGAGCTTCGAGAAGAGCTGCCCACGCTTCGCGTCGGTCGCGCCCTTCTTGCGCTTGATCGACGCCCATTTACTGTGTCCCGACAAGGCTCGCCTCCCTGACTGAATCGAGGAAGAGCTCGTGGACACGCGTGTCGTCCGTGAGCTCGGGATGGAAGGTAGCGACCAGAAACCGTCCTTGCCGAAGCAACACCGGCTCGCCGTCTAGCTCGGCCAGAACCTCCACGGCGTCCCCAGCACGCGTGACTCGAGGCGCCCGGATGAAGACCCCCCGCAGGGGCCTGTCCTCACCGGTCAAGTCCAGGTCGGCCTCGAAGCTCGCCACTTGCCGCCCGTACGCGTTGCGAGCGACGTCGACGTCGAGGAGACCGAGGTGCTCGCGATCGAGGACGATCAGCCCGGCGCAGGTGCCGAAAATTGGCGCCTCGAACCGGCGCACCGCTTCCTCGAGCCCGTAGAGGCGCATGAGCCGCATGAACGTCGTCGACTCCCCTCCCGGGATCACAAGACCGTCGAGCCCTTCAAGCTGCTCTGGCTTCCGCACCTCGAAAGCCTCCGCCCCGAGCCCGCGCAGCATCGCCACGTGCTCGCGGAAGTTTCCCTGTACGGCGAGAACGCCGATCTTCATACGGGAAATTCTACGGAGAGGCGCTGGAAACGGCGCGTCTGCGAAGCCGGGTACCTCGCTCGACGAGAACTCCGAGTACGACGAGAACGAGTCCGAGCACCATGTAGCTGAGTGCCGCCTTCCACTTGGCATCGTCGCCGCCACTTCCTTCGAAGAGGAAGGGAATGGAGATGAACGAGTACCACGTCTGGATGAAATACGTGCCGACTGCAAGAACCCCGATTGCTCCGATCACCGCGTAGTTGGAGCGGGACAGCACGCGCGCCGCCGCGATGTATGCCAGCGAGATCAGTCCGCCGAAAACGAAGGCCCAATCAGTGTCCCCGACAAGATCTTTGTTCCCGAGAAGTTCGAGGATGCCGCCTCCCACGGTCAGGCTCCCCACCACGTGCAGCCAGAACGCGTAGGGATCCCGGCCCGCGCGGTCGAGCCAGATGCCGCCCACCACTAGGAGCATGCCCACGATGACAGCAAACGCGGCGTGCGCGTCGTTGCCTGGATCTCCCGTCAGCAGCGCGACATTGTCGACGAGGCTGTACCAGGCGATGACCGCGACCGGCAGGACCAGCAGCGGGAATCTGAAGATCCAAATCGCCCAGAGAGCGGCCGCTACGACCAGCGCTTCGAGGACGAGGAGCGAAGGCTCGAAGTCGGTGGTGAAGAAGTTGTCGCTCTCGTCGGGGCTGAACCCGGCCCAATCGAAAATCGAGCCGACCCAAGCAGCGAAGACGATCACGCCAATGAAGGCCGCGAGTCCCGCGAGGATCGTCCACCCGGCGCGTCGGAGGAGAAGTGCGGCGCAAACGACCGATGCCAGGGCGAGGGTGGTCCACCCCACGAGCCCCGAGTCGCTTCCTGCGCCGTTCAGCGATTCGAGCAGCCAGATGATCGAGAACAGGATGACGAAAGCCCCGAGATAGAACAGGAACGCGCTGCTGCTCCAGATCGCAAAGTAAGCCGATTCCGGAAACCAGGCGCGAATCCGAGCCGCAGTCATCGCCCGAAAGCGTGACGGGCCCGCCGGACGGTTGCTACCAGCCGCGGGTCTCGAGCAGCTCTTCGGGGGCGAGCGTGGCGGTCGAGAGACCGGTCATCGCGTCGCCGAGGCCCTGCGAGACGCGCGCGAGCACCCCCGCGTCCTGGAAGTGTGTCGTCGCCTCGACGATCGCCTTCGCGCGGTCGGACGGATTCGTCGACTTGAAGATCCCCGAACCGACGAAGACGCCGTCGGCTCCGAGCTGCATGCAGAGCGCCGCGTCGGCCGGCGTCGCGATGCCGCCTGCGGTGAACGTCACGACCGGGAGCTTCCCGTTCTCGGCGACCCACTTCACGAGCTCGACGGGCGCGCGCAGCTCCTTCGCCTCCGAGTAGAGCTCATCCGGATCCATCGCGCCGAGCTTCTTGATCGCGCCGAAGACGGAGCGCATGTGCGTGACGGCGTTGACGATGTCGCCGGTGCCGGCCTCGCCCTTGGTGCGGATCATGGCCGCGCCCTCCGAGATCCGCCGCAGCGCTTCCCCCAGGTTCGTGCAGCCGCAGACGAACGGGACCGTGAAGCGCCACTTGTCGATGTGGTTCGCCGTGTCGGCGGGAGTCAGGACTTCGCTCTCGTCGATGTAGTCGACCTCGAGCGACTCCAGGATCTGCGCCTCGACGAAGTGCCCGATGCGCGCCTTCGCCATGACGGGGATCGTCACCGCCTCCTGGATCTCGCGAATCTTGTCCGGATCGGCCATGCGCGCGACCCCGCCGTCGCGGCGGATGTCGGCCGGGACGCGCTCGAGCGCCATCACTGCGCAGGCGCCCGCGTCCTCCGCGATCCGCGCCTGGTCGGCGTCGGTCACGTCCATGATCACCCCGCCCTTGAGCATCTCGGCGAGGCCGCTCTTGACGCGCATCGTTCCGATCTCGGCCATCGGCTGAAGTCTAGCCCTACGGTTCAAGCGTGAATCTGTCGACGACGCGGCCCCGCATGTCGACCGCGTACCCGTTCAGCCTGTCCGCGCCCACCGAGACGTAGAGGAAGCCGTGCTCCGCGCGGGCGCGCACGCGGCTCGGATACGGAGTCGGGCAACCGTGCAGGGGATAGAGACTCGCTCCCCCGCCTCCGTGCACGAGATACGTCAGGCCGCTCCGCGTGAGGAACCGCTGGTAGTTGTGGTCATGACCGGAGATGACGAGCTGGACGTCGTAGCGCTTGAAGAGCGGAACCCAGCGGTGCTGGACTGCCGCCTCGCCGGCGTGCCCGCCGCACGTGTACGGCGGGTGGTGGAAGACGGCGATCTTCCAGGTCGCGGTCGAATCTGCGAGCTCCCCTTCGAGCCAGGCCGTCTGACGGTCGTCCACGGTGTTCGAGTCGAGGAGGAAGAGCTCGGCGTCGCCAAGGCGCCGTGTGTAGTACGGCCCGGGCATGCCGAGTAGGCCGAACTCGTAGCGGCCGCGGTCGACGCGGACGTCGTGATTGCCGATCACGCCGGCGACGCGGAGCCCGTTGCGGCGGGCCCAGCCGAAGCTGCGCCGCCAGTTCGTCCGAAATTGGGCCGGGCTCTCGGTGTAGTCGTTGTCGCCCAGCAGGACGAGCATCTTCGCCTGCTTCCGTGTGCCGAAGGACTGCATCCGCTTGCCGAGCGACAGCTCGGCCGACCCGCCGACGCCGTAATCGCCGACGGCGAGAAACACGGACTGGGTCTGCGCCGTGGTCGCGCCGGCGAGACCGAGCACGCAGGCGCACGCGCAGACGAATGCGACCCAACGCATGCCGGATTCCTACCACGGACGCGCGCTTTCTCCGCGCCAGGGCGGGGCTACTGGTTACCGGTGCCGAGCAGGAGCAGCGTGTGCCCGTTCGGCGTCTGGGAGAAGCTCGAGAGGAAGATGCTGCCCTCGGTCAGCTGCTGGACGGTCGCGGCCTCGCTCTCGGTGATCGCGTCCGTGCTGACGAGCTCGTGATTCGGAAGCGTCGCCTCCAAGGGCGTCGAGAGCTGGCTCTGGAGCTTCCGGCGCCTGAACAGGAACGCGGGGCGCCGGGTCTTGTCCGGCGGCAGCAACGTCACGACGGAGTTGATGTTCGGCCAGTACTTGAACGTGTACAGCGCTAGCTCGAGCGACTCCTCTCGCGAGGCCCGGCGCCGGCTGACGACGTCCTCTTCCTTGAGGTCGGCGTCGTCGGTTCCGTAAAGGCTCGGCCAGGGGAGCAAGCGGCGGGTCAAGAGATCGACCAGGCCGCGGAACGCGATCACGGTGAAGAAGGTCGCGACGAGTGACCAGGCGAGCCCCCAGCCCTGGGCGTTGTGGTACCAGAAGAAGGGAGCGGGGCTCGTGATGATCGCGATCACGGTCGCGGCCCGGGTCAGGCGTCGCCACTCCGCGCCCAGCTCCGAAGAGGCGGATGCGCGGTCGAGCAGCCCGGGGGTCACCTGGTCGCTCGCCATCCGTACTTCTTAAGACGCGTATCGGACGCGTTCGGTTTGCAAGGTCGTCTGCGCAGAACGGAAGATCCCACCCCTGTTCGGCGTCTTAAGAGGAGGGGCCGGGTCGGCTCCTGCGGCAAAGCCTCCCCGGCCCCATGTTCATTGCCGCAGAACTGGTCGACCCCGACGCCGAGGGGGACACACTGATTATCCCTCAGGGCGCAGAGGCATGCATACCCCGTTCGGGCCAACTCCCAGCGCCTGGCGCGGATTCGGCTACGGGCTGCGAGGAGCGTCAAACCAATGGTGGGCTACGCTTGCCGGCATGTCGGGCCCGTAGCTCAGCTGGTTAGAGCAGCGGACTCATAATCCGTTGGTCCCTGGTTCGAATCCAGGCGGGCCCACTCTCGCTTCCCTGACCGGCGGGCCCTCCCGCCGGGCGGAGCCCGGCTCCGGGCCCGCCTCGCGCCGCTGAGCGCCCTCCAGCGAGCGGGCCGTGTGGCCTAACACTGTCCCACTCGCTTACGGGCGCTCAGCGACACGTCAGGAAACCGAGAGGGAGCAAGGGGGCTATCTCGGCAGAGGATCGGTCACCGCCGGGCCGAGTCGGGCTGCAATCGGGCGCGGTAGATTCAGTCCGATATGGCAACGACGAGGAGCAAGACGCTGCAGACGCTCGCGCAGCGGGTGGCGGACGCGCTCCCGGCCGAGGTCGCGGAGGAGGTCGTCCTCACGGGCAGCGTCTCGCGCGGCGTGGCCGACGGGGTGTCGGATATCGAGATGCTCGTCGTCACGCGCGAGCCGCTCGAGCTCGAGGATTGCTTCGGGCTTGCTCGCGCGGCGGGCCTCGAAGGGCTCGACACTTGGGGCGCGCAGGGCGGGCCGGCGCGGCGCGTCTCCGGCTACCGCGAGCGCGTGCCGATCGAGCTCGTCTGGTGGCCTCGCGAATACGCCGAAGCACAGATAGACGCTCTGCTCGCGGGCGAGGTGTCGTCGAGTGCCGATGCGCTCGCACACGGCGTCCCGCTGCGGACGACGGGCCGGCTTGCGGCATGGCAGGGGCGGCTTCGCGAGTACCCGCAGGAGCTGGCCGCGGCGCAGATCGAGGGGGCGGCGCTCCCCTGGGGCGGCTTCACGCCCGCCGGCGTGCTGACGATTGTCCGCCCGGGCGAGCGGCTGGCGCTCATCGAGTGGATGTTCGATGGTGCGATACGTGTTGTCACCATCGTCTTCGCGCTCAACCGCGTCTGGCAGCCGACGACGAAGCGTTTCGCCGCGCGTGTCGCGCCGCTCGCGACGAAGCCTGACCAGCTCGCAGAGCGGATCGAGGAGGCGCTGACCGAACCCGACCCGCGGCGCGCGCTGCGCGTCATGACCGAGCTGCAGCTCGACACCGTCCTGCTTGCGCCGAGCGGCCCCAACGTCGACCGAGCGCGAGCGTGGCTCGCCGAGGCGGCGAAGTTGCTGCGCTGACAACCGTCCTCGCTCCTGACCGGCGAACGCAGTTTCTTGATCAATTCGTTACAACCGAGGAGGTATTCTCTCGGGCGACCGTGAGTGACCTAGCCGCGCCGCTGCGAACGATCTGGCAATCCGCCTGTGCAGCTACGGTGCGCCCGTGGTGAAGGTCGCGAGCCTCCCGAGGAAGATCGCCAAGGGGTCGCCCTACCTCGTCAAGGAGCTGCGCTCGATCGTCTCCGACCACACGCCCCTCTTCATCGCCGTCCCGCGCGTTGTTCACATCTGGCGAGGAGCGCCGTGCAACGCCAAATGCATCATGTGCCCCTGGGGCTACCTCAAGGGGGAGGCGCTCCATCCGTACGTCCGGTCCGAGTTCACGGACGAGCACATGCCCGCGGCTCTCGCGCAGATCGCCGAGCTCTCTGGGCGGCACACGACGGTCTCGTACATGGGCGGAGAGCCCATGCTCAAGACCGTCCTGATCGACTGGGTCGAGCAAGCCGGGTCGCTCGGACTGGACTTCCGGTTCACCACGAACGGCTACCTGATGACCGAGGCGCTCGCCCAGCGGCTGGTCGCAGCCGGCCTGTTCAACATCGGAATCTCGCTGGAGTCGCTCGACCCCGCGATCAACGAGGTCATTCGCCCGTACCCGAACGGAACGGCGAGAACTATCCGCGCCATCGACCTGGTCCTCGCCGAGCGCAAGCGCCAGAAAACGCACACGAGCATCAACATCAAGACGGTGCTCACCGACCTGAACCTCGAGTCCTTCGTCGAGATCGTCGAGCGCTACGGTCGAACGGACGGCGTGTTCGTGACGCCGCAGCCCTTCGAAGCCATCGAGGGCATGCCCGAGCCCACCAGGGAAAAACTGTTCGTGAAGGACGTGGACCGGCTCCGGCGGACGATGGATCGCATTCGGGAGCTGAAGAGCGAGGGCCACAACGTCCACGTGACCGAGCAGCACCTGCACGAGTTCGTCAAGCAGTACGAGGACGACCCCCAGCATGAGACGACCATGCACAACAAAGACCTGGTCATGGAGGACGACTCTCCCGACTGCAACATCGGGACGGACAACATGTGGATCCTGGACGGCGAGGTGAAGCTCTGTCCACACCACCCCTCGATCGGGAGCTTTGTCGAGGGGACCCAGACGCTCAAGGAGATGTGGGACTCGGAACTGACTCGACGCGTTCGAGAGAGAACTATGGCGTGCCGCCGACTCTGCACCGTCTCGTGCCTGCGGCGCACGCCGCTTCGTCACAAGATCAGCACGTATCTCAAGATCGGCTGACCACCGGCGCACCTTTCGTCCGGCCTAGCTAACATCGGCGGCGGTGAAGGTGTTCCAGCACGAGCGGCGTCTGAGGACGGCCGGGGGGCTTTCCGTACGGGACATCACCGACGACGTAAGCGAGTCCGTGCGCGAGAGCGGCGTGCGAGACGGCATCGTCTGCGTGTACTCGCCGCACACGACGTGCTGCGTCCGCGTCAACGAGTTCGAGGACGGCTTCCTCCAGGACTTCACGGCTCTCCTGAAGCGCCTCGTCCCGAGCGACAAGTACTACGCGCACGACGACTGGGACCGCCGCACCGAGAACATCTGCGAGGAGGACATGGAGCTCGGGAACGGCCACTCGCACTGCATGTCGATGCTGCTCGGATCGGCCGGCGAGTCGATCCCGGTTCGCGACGGAGAGCTCTGCCTCGGCACCTGGCAGCGCGTGCTCTTCCTCGAGCTCGACCGCGAGCGCGACCGTCGCTGGATCGTCCAGGTCGTCGGCACGTAGAGGGACTGTCCCCACCGAGGGACTGTCCGCTGAGAATTTGGGTCCGGCTGGCCGATGAGAAATGCCGGCATGCCGCGTCTACAGCCGCCGAAACCAGTTCGTCGAGACCACAGGAGGTCGAAGTGTCTACGTCAGTGCTCTACATGTCGATGTCACTCGACGGGTACATCGCGGGTCCGAACGACGAACCGGGCAACCCCGGCGGCGACGGCTTCGAGGTATGTCAGGAAGATACTGACGGGTATGCCTGCCGCATACCGGGCTGGAGCCTCGATACCGGTCTCCGTGGCGTAGGGTAGGCGCATGCTCTGGGTGGTCGTCATCGCGGCAATCGTCGTCCTGCTCTTGCTCGCGGTGGTCGTGATGTACAACCGGCTCGTTCGTCTGCGGAACCGCACGGAGAACAGCTGGTCGCAGGTCGACGTGCAGCTGCGGCGCCGCTACGACCTGATTCCGAATCTCGTGGAGTCCGTGAAGGGGTACGCGTCCCACGAGCGGGCGACCTTCGAGGAGGTCACGAAGGCGCGGATGGCCGCTCAGCAGGCGGAGGGAGTCGCGGAGCAGGCGAAGGCCGAGAACATGCTGACGGCCGCGATCGGACGCCTCTTCGCGGTCGCCGAGGCCTATCCCGAGCTGCGGGCGACCGAGAACTTCCAGCAGCTCCAGGCGCAGCTCGCCGACGTCGAGCAGAACATCGTGGTCTCGCGCCAGGTCTACAACGACACCGTCCTCACCTACGACAACGCGCTAGAGACCGTGCCCACGAACATCGTCGCCGGCCTCTTCAACTTCCGCCCGCGCGACTACTTCGAGACGGAGGACGCCACGCGGGAGGCGCCGTCCGTGCAGTTCTCGACCTGAGCCGGCTCGTCCCTGCACTCCTCGCGCTCGTCGGCGCTGCGCTCCTGTGGCCGGCGATCGCCCCTGCCAAGTCGTATTCGCTGCCGGCCGCCGACGTCGCCGCGAGGATCCAGCCGGACGGCTCGATCCGCGTTCGCGAGCGGATCACCTTCGACTTCGCAGGCCCGTTCAGCGGCGCGTATCGAGACATCCCGCTGCGCAAGGGAGAGTCCATCGACCGGGTCTCGGTGAGCGAGGGGAGCAAGTCCTTCACGGGCGGCGCCAACACGGAGCTAGGCGGATTCGGCCTCCCGGGCACCTTCGGAGTGACGCGGATCGACAACGGCCTGCGCATCGTCTGGCACTACTCCGCCCTCAATGAACGGAGGACCTTCGCCGTCTCGTACCGCTTTCGGGGCCTCGCCGTCGCGTACGACGACGTCGTGGACGTAAACCTGCGCGTCTGGGGCGAGCACTGGCCTGTCGGCCTCGACGGCCTGACGTCGACTATGCAGCTTCCGCGGCGGACCGAGCTCTCGCCGAGCTATCGCGTTTGGGGAAGCCCCGTGTGGGTTCGCGGCGCCGTCACGCGCTTCCCGGACCACACACAACTACAGGCCTCGGGGATCGCGTCCCACCAGTTTGTCGAGCTGCGGACGGTCTTCCCGCTCAGCCTGCTCACGTCCACCGGGGGCGCCCAGGTCCGCCCCGGAAGCGGGCTCGAGAAGATCGTTGCCGAAGAGGTCGGCTCGCAACGAGCGTACGAGCACGACCGAGCCCGGATCGACGACGCGAAGCGGCATCTCGGCCGGACGATGCTCTACCTGCTCCTCCTCGGCCTGGGGCCGGCGACAGCACTCCTGACCCTCGTGTGGCTCGTCTACGGCCGGGAGCGCAAGACGGGCTACGACCGCGAGTACGAGCAGGCGCCCCCGTTCGACACCGAGCCTGCGCTCGTGCCGTCGCTCCTCAGCCAGGAGACGACGCCCGGCTCCAACGAGTTCACCGCGACGCTCTTCGACCTGATCCGCCGCGGCCGCTACAAGTCGACCCAGGTCACGACCGAGCGCCCGGTTTGGGGTGGCCTCCGCCACCAGGACGTCGCCGACCTGCTGCTGACGGTGGGCGACACGGACCTGGAGCTGACCGACTTCGAGACCCCGGTGGCCAAGGTGGTCGACTCGGTCGTCGGGGACGAGGGCGAGCGGCTCTCGGCGTTCCGCGACAAGATTGAGGGCGACCGGACGACGAACAGCACGCGCTTCACGAGCTTCAAGACGAAGGTCTCGTCGGCGATCGACGCGCGGCGTTGGTACGTGAGCGGCGGCCTGCGCGTGCTCGGGATCGGCATCGTCGTCTTCGCCGTCCTGGCGGTCGTGCTGCTCTGGACCGGGATCCACGGCTTCCGGGTAGCCGCGCCCCGGTGGAGCGACATCGTCAAGGTGACGCTCGGAGCCTGCGCGGCCACGAACGCCGCTTCGCTGATCTTCGGCTCGACGAAGACGCCGCTGTGGCGCCGCCGGACCGCGAAGGGCCAGACCGAAGCCGAGCGCTGGGAAGCCTTCCGCCGCTACCTGACGGACTTTCCGCGACTCCAGGAGGCACCGCCGGCCACGCTCGAGCTCTGGGAGCGCTACCTCGTCTACGGGATCGCGTTCGGGATCGCGGAGCGCGTCCTCCAGGGCGCGCACCTGCTCATGCCCGAGGCGCTGCACAACCAGAGCTCGCTCTACTGGATCACCCCGACCGGCGACCTCGGCTCAGGCCCGACCGCGCTCGGGATCGGCGATCTCTCTTCCGGTTTTGGCTCTGCGCTCTCACCGCCGGCGTCGTCCGGCTCGGGCGGCGGCTTCTCGGGCGGCGGTGGTGGCGGCGGAGGCGGCGGGGGCGGCGGCGCCTGGTGAGGTTGCCGTGCGCGGCCCTCGGCGTGCTGGTCGCACTCTCGGTGACGACTGCCTGCGGCGGGAGCAAGTCCCTCAGCAAAGAGCAGTACGCCTCCAGGTTGAGCGCCATGTGCGAGGACTTCAGCAAGCGGGAGCAGGCGATCGGCGACCCACAGAGCGTCGAGGATCTCGTCGAGAAAGGCCCGAGGGTCGTTGAGGCCTTCGAGCAGGCGATCGTCGAGCCGGTCCACGAGCTGAAAGCCCCGGACGAGATCTCCGATCAAGCGAGCCGCTTGACCGATCTCGCGGACCAGCAACGCGACGTTCTCGTCGGGCTCGTCGCCGCAGCGAAGCGCAGCGACTTCGAGGCGGTGAACGAGCTCGCCTCGAAGAACGCGACCCTCAACAGGGAGTCGAGTTCGATTGCAAAGGAGCTCGGCGCGACCTCCTGCGCCAACGATCAGGGATAGCCGCGTGAAACTAGGCTCTGCTTCGCCGCGGGGAAGTATGGGTACAGATCCGTCGTGCGCTTCAGACGTAACGCCCCGCTAGATACGGGCCAGGTCACCGATGTTCGCGGTCGCCGCATGGGCGGTGGGCTCGCCGTGGGCGGAGGCGGCGTCGGGCTGGCAGTCCTCGTCATCTATCTCCTCTTCGCCCTGCTCTCCTCGGACGGCGGGCTCGGTCAGCTTGCGCCCCTCGAAGATCGGCGCGTCGGACAGGGCGACCAGCCGGGCGAGATCTCCCAGTCGTGCCGGACGGGCCAGGACGCAAACGAGCGGCAGGACTGCCGCATCGTCGGGGTCGTGAACAGCGTCCAGAAATTCTGGGACGGCGTCTTCGCCCGCAGCGGCAAGCGCTACCCCTACGTCGACACGGTCTTCTTCACGGACCAGGTGCAAACCGGGTGCGGCGTTGCGAGCTCGCAGGTCGGCCCCTTCTACTGCCCGCAGGACCAGCTGGTCTACATCGACCTGGGCTTCTTCGACGAGCTCCAGTCGCGCTTCGGCGCCGGGGCCGCGCCGTTCGCGCAGGCCTACGTGATCGCGCACGAGTACGGGCACCACGTGCAGAACCAGCTCGGAGTGCTCGAGGGTATCCGCGGAGACCGGCAAGGCCCCGAGAGCAAGGCCGTTCGCTCGGAGCTCCAGGCCGACTGCTACGCCGGGGTCTGGGCGGCCAACGCGGTCAAGACCGGCCTCATCGAGGAGCTGACGCAGGCCGACATCAACGAGGGGCTCGACGCGGCGAGCGCGATCGGAGACGACCGCATCCAGGAGCAGACGCAAGGCCAGGTGACCCCGGAGACGTGGACGCACGGCTCGTCGGAGCAGCGTCGCCGCTGGCTCTCGCGGGGCTACGAGCAGGGCAAGCCGGCCGCGTGCGACACGTTCTCCGGCTCGATCTAGCGGCTGCGGGCCTTCCTTCCCAGATAAGAAGGCCGAGCTCGCGGGGCTGCCCACTTACGATTTGATCGTGTCCGAGGAGCAGACGAGGCGGAAATTGGCACTTGCGAGCGCAGGCGATGTAGCGCGGCATGTCGGCTTGGACGGAACCGGCGCCCGAGTCATACGCGACGCTCACAACACGGTCGTGCTCCTCCCGGCGGCGGGTGTTGTGGCAAAGGTGTCGACTTCCACTCTCGATGGGCGTGGGGAGAGTGCCCTCAGGCGCGAGCTCCGGATCGGACTCCACTTGAGTGCGCGGAACGCTCCCATCGTCTCACCTCTCGCGAACGGCGCAGCGGGACCGCACGAAGTCAACGGGCTTGTCCTAACGCTCTGGAACTACAGCGTGCCGGAGTCGGCTCCACGAGTACCGGGAGACGAGCTCGGACAAGCCCTGCGAGCCGTCCATGAGGCTCTTGCCGACTTCCCTGACCCGCTCCCGCTATTGAGCGAGAAGCTGACGCAAGCCGCTGCTCTCTTCGCTGATCCCGCACAGACGCCGAAGCTCACGGCGACCGATCGACAACTTGCTGCAAGCGTTTACGGGAAGCTCCACCTCGATGAGAGCCACCTTCAAGGGAAGTCGTTCCTTCACGGTGAGCCTCATGCCAGAAATGTGCTTTGGACGCGAGAAGGTCCTCTCTTCATCGACTTCGAAGCGGCATGCATTGGGCCGATCGAGTGGGATGTCGCGTATCTCCCGGAAGAAGCTCGCGCTGTGTTCCCGGAGTGTGACCAGCGGATGCTCGGCCAGCTTGGGGTGGCGATCAGCTTCTGTGTCGCAGCGTGGTGCTGGGCACAGCTGGGAAGAGCTCCGGAGGTAGACGAAGCCGCGCTCCATCACCTCGATGTGCTCAAAAATGTCCACGAAGCTGAGTAGCCGGCCGCTAGTGGGCGGATCCGGCGTTGCCGCGGTATTCAGACATGCCGCGCAGCCACGCAACGTCGGGCTCCCATTCATCGATGCCGGAAGCGAACTCGTTCTCGCGTGCCACCCGTTCAACGTCACGAAATAGCGCATGCTGCTCGTCCGCTTCGCCCGTGAGTACGGCGTCAAGCCGTGGCAGAAGGATGTCCGCGCCCCACGCATGATCGGCGAGTGGGTGCGAGCGAAGCTCCCACTCCAGGTATTTGTTGAACGGGCGGACTCTCGCCTCCATCGCAAAGATCGCCGTTAGCGCGTGTGGCAAGGACTCAGCAGCATCCAGACGAGCGGCCTGTTCGACACCGACCATACGGTTGCGCAGCGACCGATACGTCGAGTTGACGTAACCGCCGAGCGCGTCTTCGACGACCCGTGCGCGAAGGCCGTCGGGGACGCGCTCCTTCGCGCGAAGGATCGTCTCGACCTCGCCGCTCTTGTCGATGAGGAGCGCGACGCGGGTGTACTGGTACCGCGCCCACTCCGTCGGACTGCCGTACTCACCGTGTTCCCGGAGCCCGGAGAGCGTCGTGCTCGCGATCTCAACCCCGGCACCGTGCGCGTAGGGCCACCGCTCGTCGAATGCGGCGAGCGCGCCTTGTCGGTCGGCCACCACCACGCCGACGTCGTAATCCGACCGCTCGTCGACGAATCCTTCGCGGCTACGAGACCCGAACAGGAAGACCCCTACTACGTCGGGATCGTTTCGAGCGTCTGCCAGGAGTGCTTGGAACTGCGATTCGCGCAGCTCGTGCATGGACGCCCACCATATCCGGGACCTCTCAGCCGACAGCATCCGTACTCGTAGATGTGGATCGACGTGCGTTCCTCGCCGGAGCCGCCGCGCTCGCACTTGCGCCTCGAGCGCTCGCTCAGCTGAGCCTCAGCTCCGAGGTCGCGCTCGTGACCGCGGATCTGGAGGCGCGGCTGGTCGTCGTCGATCTGGTCACCGGCCGGATCCGGCGTCACGTAAAGACACTGCCGAAGCCGCGGAGCATCGAGACCGTCGGCGGCATGGCCGTCGTCGCCCATTCCGAGCTCGGTGTGATCACGCTCGTCCGCGGCGAGACACTCGAGGTCTTTCGCGTCCTGCGCGGCTTCGGCGAGCCGCGGTACACGGCCGCCCATCCCGACGGGCGCCATGCCTACGTGACCGACGCCGAGCGCGGCGAGGTCGTCGTTCTCGACGTGCTCCGGGGACGCGTGGTCGGACGAGTAGTGGTCGGTCGCCTTGCGCGCCACCTCACGATCGACCCGAGTGGCCGCAGGCTCTGGGTCGCACTCGGGAAGCAGGCGAGGGAGATCGCGATCGTCGACATCGCGCGCCCGGCCCAGCCTCGGCTGATCGGCGTGCTCCGGCCGCCTTTCCTCGCGCACGATGTCGGCTGGACGCCCGACGGTGGCGCCGTGTGGGTGAGCTCAGGCGACCGGAATGAGCTCGCGGTCTACAACCCGCGCACCGGCAAGCCTGTCCGCAGGCTCGCGGGCGATGCGCCGCCGCAGCACGTCAGCTTTCGCGGCGGCCGCGCCTATGTGACCAGCGGAGACAGCGGAACTCTGCGCGTCCACCGCACGAACGGCCACGCGCTGAAGACGACAGCCGTTCCGGAGGGCTCCTACAACGTCACGCAGGCCCACGGCTGGGTCGTGACGCCGGGCCTCGGCAACGGCAGTCTCTGCATCCTGGATGAGCGCGGAAGACTCGTCCGGCGCAAGCAGGTCGCCCGCTCCTCGCACGACGCCTGCATCATCACCACAGCAGTCTGAGCCGAGCCCGTTTCTCGACACGTAGTTAGTGTCGGTCTGACGTGAGAAGCCAGGAGGAACGGGCGGCAGCCTTCCAGGCGCTGCACGCCGGCGAGCCGTTCGTGATCCCGAATCCCTGGGACGCCGGGTCTGCACGCGTGCTCACCGCCCTCGGCTTCGAGGCGCTCGCTACGACGAGCTCGGGCTTCGCGTTCACGCTCGGCCGCCTCGACGGGAGCGTCACCCTCGACGAGGTCGTCCAGCATGTTGCGGCGCTCGTCGACGCAACCGATCTTCCGCTCTCCGTCGACCTCGAGAACGGCTTCGGCGCCGAGCCCGAGAGTGCTGCGCTCGCGGTCGCCCGCGTGGCCGAGGTGGGCGCGGTCGGCGGCTCGATCGAGGACTACGACCCTTCCGGCCACCTCTACGAGCTTCCCCATGCCGTCGAGCGAGTCGCCGCCGCGGTCGGGGCTGCGCGGTCGCTCGGCTGGCCCTTCACTCTCACGGCGCGTGCGGAGAATCACATCCGCGGCAATCCCGACCTCGGGGACACGATCTCACGGCTGCAAGCGTTCGAAGAGGCGGGCGCGGATGTTCTCTATGCGCCAGGCCTGGAGACGACAGCGGAGATCCGCGCCGTGTGCGACGCCGTCTCGAAACCGGTGAACGTGCTCGCGAGGCGGGGGCTGTCGTTCGCGGAGATCACCGAAGCCGGAGGGCAACGAGTCAGCGTCGGGGGCAGCTTGACGTGGACAGCGGTAAACGCGCTCGCAGCCGCGGCAACCGAGATTCGCGATGCCGGCGACTTCTCGTCGCTCGGCGATAGCTCTCGACTACCCGAGTGGCTTACGTGATCACGCCCGGCCTCTAGCTGCCCAGGCCTGGACCGTCAGGAGGAAGGGTGCTGGCGGCAGCCTCTCGCGGCAAAGCTCTCGCAGCTGAGCTTGACGCGTCGGGTCGAGCCCCTTCGCATGGACGCCGGCCGGGCCTACGCCGAGCGTGAACGGCTCCCACCACTCGTCGAAGCTCGAGTGCTCGACGCTCACCGAGAGCGCGGTCTCCTCGATTTCCCCGAGGCCGGCTTCGTGGAAGAGCCTCCCGAGGTCTCCTTCGCGCGAGCCCGCGCGCTGCGATTCGTCCTCAACCTCGGGATCAAGCTCTCGCGCCGCCTCCCAGAACGTGCTGAGCGGGCCCTGACCGCCGGCGTGATCCCAGACGCATGCCGCCACGACACCGCCCTTGCGCGTTACGCGTGCCATCTCGCGAAGTCCGACGACCGGTTCGGCCATGAAGTGAACCACGAGCTCCGCCAGCGCAGCGTCGAACTCCTCGTCTCCAAACGGCAGCTCCTCGGCTGAAGCTTGTTCGACGCTCACCCCGGGATGGCGCTCTCGAGCCGCCGCAACGAAGGGCTCTGAAGGATCGACCGCCGACACGGCCTCGGCGCCGAGCCGCCTGACGAGCTCCGTCGTCAAAGCGCCTGGGCCGCAGCCGACGTCGAGCACTCTCTGACCGGAGGTGACGGCGGCGAAATCGGCGAGCTTCGGGGCGAGAGGCACCGAGTACCTGCCCATGAAGCGGTCGTACGACTCAGCCGCGACGGCGAAGCTCATCTATCCACTGTGAGAGGCTGATCGTGCACGACGTGCGGATGTTGCCATGGTCGGCCTGGCTGGAGACCGATTGCGGAGACATTGGTCATTTCGTCGGTGCGCCGAGTTTCCTAGCCGGACGACTAGCTCCAGAGGTTCTCGCCACCCGGGAGCACAAAGTCGGCCCGTTCCTGCGGCTTCTCCCGATGTACGTACTCCTCCTCCTCGGTGATCCACTCTTCCCACTGCGCGCGGGCTTCCTCCCCATCGCGCTCGAGCCCACGGCTCAGGCGCAGCTCACGCGGTGTTTCGATCCAAACGGAGTACGTCAGGAAAGGACGGAAGGCTTCACGGGAAGCGGTCACGCCTTCGAGGATCACGAACTCGGCGGGAGTGACCTCGCCCGGCTCTTGATGGTCTGGCTCGCCCCAGTTAGTGCGGTGGTAGCGACCCGGTTGGTTCCGTGACAGCGGCTCTAGAACCTCCTTCAGTAGACGTGGCCACCAGTTGATCGGGTTTTCCCAGCTCGCGAAGTCGTCGGTGTGAACGACCTGCGCCCCGCCGAGCGTTTCAGCCAGGCGAGCGGCGAAGGTCGTCTTTCCAGCTCCACCGGAGCCGTCGACGGCGACGATCCTGGTGAACATCCCGGCCGGGGACGGCTTCGCCCGGACGCGTCGAGCGATCTCGGACAGAACGTCAGGATTGGAGGTCACCGCGTTGCATTGAAGCAATCGCCTCGCAAGCGTTTCCCTCGCGGTCCGATCGTGCCTCCCAGGGTCCTCGAGCCAAGAGCGGCCACCGAGTAAAGTCTGACCATGATCCGCGGCGCTCCGGAGCATGCGGTTCTCCCTTGGTGGAACTCGGCCTACGCGAAATCTACCGCCCGGACAGGGGAACGCCCAGCGTCCTCTCAGGAAGTCAGCGACCTGCGGAGCCGCGCGCGAGGCGGAACATGTACTCCTCGCGGTTGAGCGGGTTGGCGGTCGTCCGCCGCCGGGTCGGTGCTGGGCCGCTGACCGGCTGGTAACCGGCGAAGCTGGAGTCAAGCACCCCCTCGCCGCCCGTCAGGCCCGGCAACTGCCGCTGGAGGTCATCTGCCCCGGTCACCGGCATGACCGTCTCGATCAGCGCGAGCCTCCCCCGCACCGAAGGCGTCTCGACGGCAGCGCCGAGCCGAGCCAATGCCGCCATGACTGCCCCGATCACGCCGGTCGGGATCTCAACGCTGACTCGGACAACCGGCTCGCAGACCGCCGCCCCGGCCAGCTCGAGCGCCTGCATGAGGACAAGAGGCGTGAGCTTGCGGAAATCTGCAGCGGTGCTGAGCGGTCCCCTCCTTGATGGGGGACCGTCAGGGACGCTGTAGGTGCACTTGGTCATCGTCACGATGCAGTCAATGACTTGCCAGCCGAAGAGTCCCTCGCGCAGCGTCCGGCGGACGTACTGATCCATGCGCTCCGAGAAGCCTTCGAGCGTCTTGTAGAGGTACAGCGGAACCGTGCGGGTATCCACCTCCAGTCGGAAGTCGACGCCAGAGCCCTCAGGCGCAGGTTCGATACGCAGGCCGATCGTGGCGAGGAACGGATTCGATTCCGCGTGGAGGATCTCGATCGCCTCGCCGGTGCCGATGGGCCGCTCGATGTAGATCGGCGTCGTTTCGCGGAATGTGACTTCGAGGCCGAACTCGTTTGCCAGCGTCGCCTGGATGACCTCCTTCTGGACCTCCCCGTAGAGCGACACGGAGATCTCCTGGCGGATGTCGTCCTGTCGGACGTTGATCAGTGGATCCTGCTCCGCAAGCTGCGCGAGAGCGACGCGGAGCCCCTCCTTTTCCGTCGGGTTGCGAGGAACGACGACCGATTCCAGCGTCGGGGGGGCAAAATGATGCGCCGCAGCGCCGGTTCCCGTCTCGCCGATGCGGTCGCCGATCTGGACCTCTCCTAGGCCCCAGAGCTTTCCGATCTCTCCAGCGGAGACAGATGGGCGCTGCAGCGCCGAGCCGCGGTCGAAGACATGGATCGCAGTCACCTTGGCTTCGCCCGCTCGACCGAAGAGAAGCTTGTCCCGCGTTCGCACGGTCCCCGAGAACATCCGGACGTACGCGATCTTCTCGCCGGCAGGGGCTCGTTCCACCTTGAAGACGGCACCCGAGACGGGACCGTCGGCGTCGCCTGCGGCGGCGGGCAGCAGCTCGGCGATGCCGGCCATCAACGGCTCGACGCCTGCTCCCGTGATCGCCGACCCGAAGAAGACGGGGTGCACGAGCGCACGCTTCGTCTGCGCGGCAAGCGCTTGGTTGAGTCGGAGGAACGAAACGCCCGCCTCGTCATCGTCGACGTACGCGGCCAGAATCCCCTCGTCCCGCTCGGCGAGCACTTCGGCCAGTCCAGCGTGGACGGCGGCGTCTGCGTCCCACGGCGTGAAGTCGGCGTCTCGTGTTCCAAGGCCATGCGCGGACCCAACCGGGATGATCGCGGGTGTCAATCGCTCCGAGATCGCCTGCAGGACGCGTTCGTCACTCGCTCCGGCACGGTCGATCTTGTTCACGAAGATCAGCGTAGGAACGTGCAGCCGTTGCAGCGCCCGCATCAACAGGGGCGTCTGCGGTTGCACGCCTTCGACGGCGGAGATCACCAGCACGGCGCCGTCGAGCACGCTCAACACCCGTTCCACCTCGGCGATGAAGTCCGGATGGCCGGGCGTGTCGATCAGGTTGACGGTGACGTCGTCGATCGTGAACGACACGACTGCGGACCGGATCGTGATGCCGCGCTGCTGTTCCAGCGCCAAGGAATCGGTCTGGGTCGTTCCGGCATCGACGCTGCCGATCTCGTCGATGACACCGGCTGCGTAGAGCAGCCGCTCGGTGAGAGTTGTCTTACCGGCGTCTACATGCGCCAGGATCCCCAAGTTCAACGTTTTCTGCGACAAGCGTCATACCCTCCGAATAGGTGGAAAAGCCCATTTCGATTTGCATGAACGCTTGGCGCATCTCCGCTCCTTGGTCGATCGGCGCCGACGTGTTGATCGGGTGAATCATAGGCGACCCGGTTAGGCTGCAACCAACGTGGCTGAGCTACTGCTTTTCCATCATGCACAGGGACTGACGGCGGGGTGTCTCTTGTTCGCCGATGAGCTCCGGGCTGCCGGACACGTCGTCCACGCCCCGGATCTCTACGACGGAAAGACCTTCGCCGACCTCGACGACGGTGTCGGCTACGCCCGGGAGGTCGGCTTCGCCACCATCGGGGAGCGCGGTCGGCTCGCCGCTGAAGGCTTGCCGAACGAGATCGTCTATGGCGGGTTCTCGCTCGGGGCGATGCCGGCGCAGGAGCTGGCCCAGACTAGGCCGGGTGCCACCGGAGCGCTGCTATTCAGCGCTGCTTTCCCAGCCTCCGAGTTCGGCGGCTCCTGGCCGCCGGGAGTCCCCCTCCAGATCCACATGATGGAGGACGACGAGTGGGCCGTGGAAGACCTGCCGGCCGCGCGCGAGCTTGTCGAGACGACCGAGGGCGCCGAGTTGTTCCTGTACCCCGGCGATCGACACCTGTTCGCTGACAGCAGCCTGCCCGACTACGACGAAAGCGCCGCGACGCTGCTCAAGCAACGCGTGCTCAGCTTCCTCGACAACGTCGACTAGCTGCGAAAGCCCACCGCAGGTCGCCGCTTTGTCGCTTCGAGTGAATTAGGCTGCGCACGATGGGCCGGATCGAGAGTCGCCTCGAAGAGCTCGGTGTGACCCTCCCGGACCCCCTTGTCCCGCCGGGCAATTTCCAGCTCGTCAAAGTCCATAACGGGCTGGCCTACATCGCTGGACACGGACCGTTCGACGGCTCCACGCCGCTTGTCCAGGGCCTCGTCGGCCGCGACCTGACTGTCGACGAGGGGTACCAAGCCGCACGTCTGACGGGCCTCTCGATCCTCGCGTCGCTCAAGCGCGAATTCGGGGACCTCGATCGCGTCACGCAATGGATCCGCGCAGTGGGATACGTCCACTGCGCGCCGGATTTCGGTCAGAACGCGAACGTCGTCAACGGCTTCAGCGATTTGATCGTGGAACTGTGGGGTGAAGCGGGACGACACGCCCGATCGGCTCCGGGCCAGGGACCCTCGCCGCTCAATGTTCCAATCATCGTGGACGCGATCGCGGCCGTCGCGTAGACGGCCGACCAAAGGTGGAGGCGGCGGGTTGGAAAGGTGCGAAGATCGCTCAACGGAGCTCCCATCGCGTGGGCGTGCTGCCCAGATGCGACCCACCCACGACAATCGTGGGCACGCGAACCCGACGAGGAGGCAGCAAATGGCGATCATCTCGAGCTTGCACTACGCGCCCTTTGACGAGAGTGACCCGGACGACTTCCGGCCGAACTCCAAGTGGGCATTGGTCTTCGACCCTGGCCAGGGTCGTCAAGACTTCGTCGACAACATCACGCTGATCTTCGAGGAGGTCGCGCCTGGCGATCGGATCCCGCTCCATACCCATCCGATCCACGAGGTGATCGTGATCGATGAAGGCGAACCGGAAATCACGGTCGGGGACGAAACGCGGGAGGTCGACCGCGGCACCGTCGTCTTCATCCCGGCTGGAACGCCCCATCGGACGCGGAACGCGAGCGATCACCCCGTCCGCATTCACGCGATGTTTCCCTCCGACCGGATCGGCATCGAGTACCTCGAACGCAACCCTGCACCGGGAACCGAAGATGACGCGCCGCAACCAGCCTTCACGATCGACGTCCGCGCGCTCAGCGGCTCCTGAGCGTTCGGATATGGAGGCCCTGGGTTCGAAAGATGCGAAGATCCGCCGTGCGGGCGGCGTTCGCCAATCGCCTTGCGACCTAAGTGCAACCTACGGCTGACGACCTGACACCGACGCCTGACGACGCTGCAGTTCGCGCTCGCCTCTCCGAGATGCTTTTCGGATTCATGCGGACGCAGGCGCTCTCCGCCGCTGCAAAGCTCGGGATCGCGGACATCGTCGACGGCGAACCTCGGGACGTCGGAGACATCGCTCGTGAGGTGGGCGCAGACGAGGCGTCCCTCTATCGGCTGCTTCGCTTTCTCGCTAGTGAGGGGGTCTTCGAAGAGGTTGAGCCGAGACGGTTCAGTTCCAGCCACCTCTCCGACGGTCTCCGGAGTTCCGCGCCGCTCACGATGCGTTACATCGCGATTGCGATGGGAGCGGAGCAGTACCGGGGATGGAGCGAAGCGCTCCACTCGTTCGTCACGGGCGAGCCGGGCTTCGATCGGGAGTACGGACTTTCCTACTTTGAGTATCTCGCTGAGCACCCGGATGCGAGCACCGTCTTCAATCGCGCGATGGCAGCCGGCACGCGCGCGCGCATCGAAGCACTGACTGGACTCGACTGGAGCGATCACACGCGCGTCGCCGACATTGGTGGTGGAAGCGGGGCAGCGATCGCCTCCGTACTTGCGGCCAACCCGCACCTCCAGGGCGTGCTCTTCGACCTTCCGAACGTCGTCCAGGAAGCACCTGACACGCTCAAGCAGGCGGGCGTCAGCGACCGCTGTGAAATCGTCGGCGGCGACTTCTTCGTGGACACCTTGCCTCCGGCTGATGCGTACGTGCTCGCGCAGATCCTGCACGACTGGAGCGACGACCGTGCGAAGGCGATCCTCCGAAACTGTCGCCGCTCGATTGCCGGCGGTGGGCGTCTCCTCGTGGTCGACGGCGTCGTGCCGCCCGGGCCCGAGCCCGGCTTCCTCAAGCACATGGACCTCCACATGCTCGTCCTCGTGGGGGGCAAGGAGCGAACCGAGGACGAGTGGCGCGACCTGCTGGCGGCGGAGGCTTTCGAAATCGCACGAATCGCGCCAGCCGGGCCGGCGCACCTCATCGAAGCCCGGCCCGTCTGACCGAATCGAGGTGGACCTGAGGGGAGTTCTTTCAAACCCTGGTGAAGCGCTCCGAGGTTTGATCGACGGCGTGTGAGGTGGGCTCGTCGCTGTCAAGCATCCTTGCTCGACTGCCCTCAGTGCGGCTTCGACTTCCGGACTTTCGGGGCTGATTCGACCTAGAAGAAGTTAGGGTGAGCCGACGAAGGCGGGCGAGGCGCTACTCCCGGAGCCCGGCGGCTTCGAGGGGTCCGATTCGGGGTCTGAGGCTAGGCGTCGTACTGGCCGCCGAGCTCCGCCGCCTGGGGCTTACCTTTGTGCCCGGCTTCTTGAAGGATCGCCGGGACCTCGGGGTCGGAGACGAAGTTCTGCCAGCCCTCCGCATCCCAGTCGAAGAGCACCCAGACCCGGTCGTCCTCATTGGGATCGCGAAAGACGGTCGAACCCTTGGACCCGTGCTGCCTTCGCTTCTCGGCGCCCTTGGTTGAGAAGATTTCCAGGAAGCGGTCGAAATCTTCGACCTTCGTCGTTGCCAGGATCATCTAACTCCTCCTCTGTGGGAAGTGTCGTCGCGCTCCTGCGAGATGTTACGCCAGTTGTGCTCCACGCGAGGAGTATCCGAAAGAGCCAACAGAACGCGTCGTGGAGCTTGGACTCACCGGGCTAAGCGTCGACTACGGCCCGCTCGAGCCGTACTTCGACCGGAGCTGGAAGTTGGGCGACGTCACCCTCACGTGACGGAAAACGAGCACGCCAAGTCCTGGCGGCCAAGCGCTATCGGGATGACGTCTCGCCTACAACGAGGGGAAGACGGGGTTCGTCCTCAACGCGCTTGAGGACGCGCCGACTTGGGCCGGGGGTAGTGGTTGGAAACTTTCGCCCGGCCGACCTGCTCAAGACGGTCGGTTCCTTTCGTGCCCAAGCGGCGGGTTCCCGTCAGGAACCCGCCGCCCCAACATGAAGCTTCGAGCCCGCCGTCAAGTGATTGTGGACGTCGTAGAAGCGCATCTCCGGCTCTTCGGTGAAACCGGCCTCGCGGGTGTACGGGCCGATCTGCTCCTCCGCAAACTCGTCGAATACCTCCCTCGTCTCCCAGACGTCGACGACCCGGATACCGTCGTCGGTTTTGGCGACCCAGTGGGAGATCGCTCCCGTGGGTCCCGAGCCGCCCGGTGTGAGGCCCATCTTCTCGATTACCTGGTCGTACTGATCGAGCGTCGCTCCACGAAAGTTCATCTCAATCGCAACAGCCATCAGAACCTCCATCTCGTTGTGTCTTGACGAACGATCCTAAACAGTTGCCGAACAACACACACGTGGAGCATCCCCGGGATCGAACCGGCTAGGTCAAGTACCCAGTCGAGCTGCCAGAACGGGGCCGGAACGCGTGCTCCTCAAAGTGCCGGTAGACAAGCTGATCAGCCGTTTACCGGTTCCACCCTGGAAGGCATGAACGGCTTCTTTGAGCGATGGACCTGCGCAGCAGCGCCATGGCCAGTGCGCTACACGTTGTCAAATTGGCAACAATGGAGGCGGAGGGTTCGATGCCTGCGCAATTCCGCGTAGGGAAGCCAGAACGATCAACCCCCGCTACCCAAATGCGACCGCACCCGTGAGCCGGCGATCATGCTCAAACCTCGGCCGGGTCGACGTAAAACAACTCTGCCGAGTAGAGAACCCACGCGATAATCGACAGCTGCTGCAGCATCCCCGTGACCACAGACACATTGCCGTGAGTCCTATCGACCATCTCTCTGGACGCTCGAAAGAGGCCGACGTCGTACCAGTATCCGTGCCCGATTGCGTCGAGCTCTCGCTGGGGCGCGAGCACTTGAAAATCAAGTTCGTCATTCGTGTGCTCGTCCAGCCGAACCATGGTGACGCCGTGCTTCGCCTTGTTGTAATGCGTCAGGAGAACGGAGTTATGCTCGAAGTACTGCGCGGCGAGCTGCCTCAAGATGTTCATCCCTTCATCGAGCCAGGCACCTGCTTCACGTGCATTGCCCCCGCCTTGAATGTGCCCTCGCACCGTCTGGATGACCGTCTGTCGCGGCGGTAACCCGAGCACGCTCACGAGCGTCGCCTCGTCCTCAAGAGCACTCCGGTAGAACGTCGCTGGCGCGTCGTGCGGATAGGACAAGAACCCATCCAGGAAAAGGCGGTGCTCGCGTCGGCGGCGAAGAGCCCAACCGAAGGCACCAAGAGACTCCAGAGCGTTCACGAACTCTGCAAAGAGCTTCAGAAAGAGCCGGTGTCGCTTTCCCGGAGCGAGTTCATCCACCAGTGCCGCCGCAAGAACGTCAGCCGTCTCAATGTGAATCCGAGCGCCGAGATTCGCGTGCCCTTCTAGGAAGGTCCGCTCACGCTCTCGATCACGGTCGTCAGGGTCGTCTGTGTACTCCCTCCAATCCACACGCCATTGCCTTAGCGTGATCTTGGCCACCTAAAGGCCAGTCCCGCGCCTTGCTTCGACGGCGACCTGTTCAACGGATAGCTGCCTGACGTTCTGTCCGTAAACGCGCTTCAGCCGCTCGCGCGCGATGTCCTCCGACGGGTGGCCGTAGGTGCTCATCACGAGCGCGCCTCCGTCCGTATGTCCGAGCTGGACAGCGACGTCTGCGTGCGAGGCGCCGCGCTCGAGAAGGTGCGTGGCGCAGAAGTGCCGGAGCTCGTAAAAGTCCATGCCCGGCCGACCGAAGGCCGCTCGTACGGGGTTCCAGTAGTAGAGCAACGTGCTCTTCCGGAACTGCCGGCCAGCCCGACTGACGAACAGCCATGGGACATCCAGCCTCGGCGGAACGTCTAGCAGCGCCTCTCTCGCCGGCGGTGGGAGAATCACGATCCGCGGCTTACCGTTCTTGGGCAGCTTAAGAGCTCCCGTACCATCGAGGTTCTGGCGGATCGTTACCTCGTCATGGCCGACGTCCGAGCGTTCAAGCGCGAACAGCTCGCCCGGTCGCAGACCGACATAGCCTGCGAAAAGGATCATCGCCCGAAGCGTAGGACCGTAGTCGCCGTGCACCCTGAGCGCGACGTCCGCGAGCTGATGCAGCTCGTCCTCCTTCAACGCGGTTAAGTCCTTGCGACCGCGAGGCTGCTCAAGCCGAAGATTCGCAAAGGGATTCGGCCCAGGATGAAGGCCGTCGTTGATCGCGTCATTGAACATCACGCGGATCGTTCGAACATTCGACTGTGGCTGCTGAAGCGCCCAGGCACGTGCCGAGGGGCGATCCAAGTCAACGAGTCTGACACGCCCGAAATCCCTGACGAACCGCTGAAGCCCATAGGAGTAGTTGCGCCGCGTGGCAGCTGCTTCGCGCGGATACTCGAGAAGCCAACGCTCCGCGAATTCGCCACACGTGAGCCGTCCTCCTGCGCCGCGCCGACGGGACGCGTCACGCTCCGCCTCTCTTGCTTCTTGCTTGGTTGCGAACGTGCCGATCCATCGCTTTCGTTTGAGTCCGGCGTCATAGACGCTGACCCCGTAGCTCGATCCCCGTTTGACGATCACCGTTCCTCCGTTTCCAGCCACGCCTCGACTTCTGAGGCGCGGAATCGAAGCCGGCCACCGAACCGCTTGTGAGGCATCCCGGCCTTGACCTTCAACTCGACCCACCGTCCCGAAAAAACAAGGTGCTCCGCCAGTTGGCGCTTTGAAAGCCACGGCTCCACACCTGGGCGGAGGGGCATGCGCACCAAATTTCCCATCACGCGACCACCGGCACCGTGAGTGGAAGGACTCCCGTATCAACATTGCTGTCCAGATAGCTCACAACCTGCACGGCCAGCTCGTTAGGAGTGTCGAACTCGGGCCACAGCTGGCGGAACTCAGCCTGCCGTCGGTAAGCCTGCCGCTCGCCCTCATGCCAATACTGCTGGTACTCGGTGATCGTGTACGACCCCGCGCCCTGATCGCGCATCGCGAGAGCCCACTGAATGATGAAGGCGGCAACCCGAGAGGCCTTCGGTGTCACTTTTGCGGCTGTCCATGTTCGAACCTTGAGCGTCCCTGCCTCCAAGTCCGCTTTCGTCCGATCATGCCCCCGGTCGGCGGCTACCGCTCGCGCAATGCAGTGCGCGAGGAGCGAGTCGTTCTTAGCGACGGATCTACCTGACACGGTTTGTCACCTGACGGAGTGTGTCAGGAGCCTCGGACGACACTGCCGACTGGACGAAAGCCTGCTAAACCATTCGAAAGCCTGCTAAACCATCAAGCACAGATGAGCGACCCTCCAGAATCAGCGCTGCCCGCACTCGAGCCGCCGGCCCAGCCGCCTGACCGTTATCCCCTGCCGCTCTATCTGAATCAGAAGTACGTGTTCGACGTCCTGTCAATGATGGAGGGGGCGCTGGGACGACCCACTTCCCGCGTACCTGGAACAGGCGCGCGGAGTTCTACACCGCTGGCACGCAGGTAATTGCTGGCGGCGGGCTGATTGTTCTCGGGTGCCTCGCGCTCAGATAGCGGCCCTTCCGCTTCGGGGACCAGAACGCGAGCATGCGCGAGCGCGCCGGAATGACCCCTGACTAGCTTCCGTTGCGCGCACTTATGATCGTGGCATGCGGGGTCGGAGAGAGAAAGAATGTCCGTGAGAGATGGTCGTGTTGAACGCTACGCCGAGCTACTGCTCGGTACATGCTTAGGCGTAGAGCGCGGCTGGCAAGTGATCGTGTGGGGCACGCCGTGGGCTCGGCCGCTGCTGGAAGAGGTCATGAAGCAACTGGGCGAGCGCGGCGCCTACCCGCTCCTGCGCCTCACCTTCGGCGGCGGCTCGAAATACCACCGAGCCTGGCTTCGGCATGCACCGCTCGACGTGATCTCCGAGCCGGCACCGATCGAGGTGCACGCGTTGGAGCAGTGCGATGCGTGGCTCGGCGTCTCGGCCCCGGAAAACACACGTGACGGCGCGGACATCCCGGCCGAGCGAACTATCGCCGTCGGGAAGGCGTACGACGACGCCGAGTTACGCCTCCTCAGACAGGAGGCGCCCTGGGTGCTGTGCTGGTACCCGACGCCGGCGCTCGCGCAGGACGCGGGGATGACACTGCCTGCGTTCGCCGATTTCCTCTATGGCTCATGCCTGATCGACTGGAAGAGCTTGCACGAGCAAATCTCGCGTCAGGCGCAGCTCTTCGACGAGGCCGAGGAAGTCCGCATCGTCGGAAACGGAACGGATTTGCGGCTGTCTGTGCTCGGTAGGGGCACAGGCGTGGACGCCGGGACCGGCAACATGCCGGGCGGCGAGTTCTTCGTCTGCCCGGTGGAGACGTCGGCCGAGGGAACGATCGCATTCACAGAGTTCCCTGCGATGAGCGGCGGCCGCGAGGTCAGCGGCGTCCGCCTTCGCTTCTCGGAGGGTCGCATCGTCGATGCGTCCGCCGATAGCGAAGAAGACTTCCTGTTCGAGATGCTCGACACCGACGAAGGGGCGCGCCGCATCGGCGAGCTCGGGATCGGCTGCAACCCCGGCATCAACCGCTACATGCGGAACATCTACTTCGACGAGAAGATGAACGGCACCATCCACCTCGCGCTCGGCCTCGGCTTCGACTACATCGGCGGCACGAACGTCTCGGCGATCCACTGGGACATCGTCAAGGACCTCCGTTTCGGTGGGCGCATCGAGCTCGACGGCAAGGTCATGCAGGAAAACGGCATCTGGGTCGCCTGAACCGCAGCACCCGAACGCTGGCCGACGCGGGAGCCTCGCCGTACCCACGTTAGGTTTGGTTGGATGAGCGGACTCGTCGTCAGGCCGGCGCGCGAAAGCGACGCGGACACGATGGCCGCGACAGAGATCGCGGTCTTGAGACCGTGCCGTCGCTTGGGCCAGCGTTCGGGAATGTTCCCCGAGCGCTGGCCCACCGAGATCCGCATTAAGGCGTCTTCGGAAAACCCAGGATGCGATGGATGAAGGCGTCGCGCTTCTCGCCCTTGAGCCGAGACTCCT